>NZ_LROZ01000016.1:5000-88085 GCF_001549985.1 Myroides odoratus
CTGTTTTTCACTTGCTCCATTTGTCATTTTCTTTATTCCATTTTTTATGGGATTCACTTTAGATAAAATGGTTCTCTTATTTACCAATGTGTTTTTTGTAATTTATTTTATCGGTTTATGTCTTTTTGTTTTTCTATTCAGTAGATACTGGATTAAGCGTTTATATGGTCGCTATTTAAAGCAGATGAAAGAAACATTAGATCAATTTAAAGCCTTGTCTTAATGTTTAATCTCTTAAATAAATCGTATAGCTCAAAGAATAATCTGATCCTAAGAAACAAACGAGATATTATTAGATTTGCGTTTAAGCTTTTCTTAATGGGAATGATGATTGGTGCTTATGTGGCGTATAATCAATACATATAAAATAAAGAAGTCCTATAGATAACACTATAGGACTTCTTATTTTTCTTTATAGGAGTTTATTAAATAAATTTCATTTTTTGAATTCTTACGGCATTTAAGATAGCCAGTAAAGCAACACCAACATCAGCAAAAACGGCTTCCCACATCGTTGCAATTCCACCAGCACCTAGAATGAGTACAATAATTTTTACCACTAAGGCAAGGGTGATGTTTTGGATAACAATTTTGCGTGTTTCTTTTCCAATGTGAATAGCGGTAGCAATTTTAGAAGGTTGATCGGTTTGGATGACAACATCTGCTGTTTCAATCGCTGCATCACTACCCAAACCTCCCATCGCAATTCCAACATCACTTAGTGCTAATACTGGGGCATCGTTAATTCCGTCTCCTACAAAAGCAATGGAGCTTGTCGGATGTTCTTTTTTCAATCGCTCTACTTGTTCTACTTTACCTTCAGGTAATAATCCTCCTAAGGCAAAATCAATTCCTGTTTCTTGAGCTACCTTCTGAGTAATAGTATCCTTATCCCCACTTAACATAATGGTTTTTTGTACGCCCATGGATCTCATTAATCGAATAGCATCTTTGGAATCTTCTTTAATTTGATCTGCAATGGTGATATAACCTGCATATTGATTGTCAATAGCAACTACAACAATACTTTCTACAATTGCATTAACTTCATTGGGATAAGCAATGCCGTGCTGTGTTAATAAAGCAGTATTACCAACTAATATTGCTTGATTATCAACCTCTCCAGCAAGTCCTTTACCTGATATTTCTCTTACATTTCTTGCTACTAATGTGGTTGGATAAGCTTCCACAATGGCTTTAGCAATGGGATGAGTCGATTGTTTTTCAATGGCTGCAACAAGTTGTACAAACTGTTCTTGTTGTATCGTTGTTTCTACTTTTTGAACCTTAAAAACACCTTCTGTTAAGGTACCTGTTTTATCCATGACGACCATATCTAATTTCGCCATTAATTCGAGGAAATTAGATCCTTTGAATAAAATACCGTTTCGCGATGCTGCGCCAATTCCACCAAAATACCCTAATGGAACAGAGATAACTAAGGCACAAGGACATGAGATTACCAAAAATACTAAGGCTCTTTCTAACCATTGGTTAAATACATAAGCTTCACCTAAGAATAGATAGGGTACGAAAGTTAACAACACTGCTAAGAAGAAAACAATAGGGGTGTATACTTTAGCAAATTTTCGAATGTACAATTCGGTTGGTGCTTTTCGAGTACTTGCTTCTTGTACCATCTCTAGGATTTTGGCTAGCGAACTATCTTGGTATAACTTTGTGGTACGAATTTCAATTACTTGTTCTAAATTGATCATGCCCGTTAGAACTGTTTCTCCTTTTTTATAGGTAGAAGGTTTGCTTTCTCCCGTTAGTGCAGATGTATTAAAACTTCCTTTATCGGATAATAAGGCTCCATCTAATGGGATTTTTTCTCCTACTTTAACCTGAATGCGCTCTCCAATCTGTACGTCCTCTGGATTGACAATGGTAAATGCGTTGTTGCGAAATACATTGGCCTCATTTGGACGGATATCTAATAGGGCTTTAATATTGCCTTTTGCTTTGTTTACTGCCGATTCTTGAAACATTTCTCCAATGGTGTAAAATAGCATTACTGCCACGGCTTCAGGATATTCTCCAATTGCAAAAGCACCTAAAGTAGCAATTCCCATTAATGAAAATTCATTAAAGAAATCTTTTTTTAGCATTAAAGAAAAAGCTTCTTTTAATACTGGAAAACCAACAGGAACATAAGCCGCTAGATACCAAAGTACGCGTAAAGTAGGGTTGTTGATGAACCAATCCGCTTTTAAAACATTGGCAAATAATACGCCTAAAAAGAATAAGAGAATACTGAAACCAATGACGTATTTGCTATTCATTTCCCCATGATTGTGGTCATGGTCATCATGACTTTGGTCGTTGTGGTTGTGGGCTGGTTTTGTGTTGAATTCAAGTTTTGAATTACAGCAACTGTCTTTATCTTGATGTATCATAACTATTTATATTTATTCTTTAGACAAAGTTAAGTACTTCTGTACAATATAAATAGGGCGGATGCATGTTTGCAACACTGCTACATTTGGTGGTGTATGGTTTGCGGTTTACG
This sequence comes from Myroides odoratus, assembly GCF_001549985.1. GTDB lineage: Bacteria > Bacteroidota > Bacteroidia > Flavobacteriales > Flavobacteriaceae > Flavobacterium > Flavobacterium odoratum_A. Next base: position 7,513 of record NZ_LROZ01000016.1, read on the forward strand.
GTTTACAGTGTACGGTTTACAGTGTACGGTTTATGGTTTATGGTTTACAGTTTACGGTCTACAGTTTACTCTCTTTTACATAGTTCTTTTTGAAGCTATACATCAACGGAAAACTTCTACAACACATCCAGACAGCAAAAGCGATCCATACACTGTACAATTGAAAACCAAGGTAGTCTAAGAAGAGTAACGTTGGAAGAAAGCCACAAAAGGTAGCAAATATTAAATTGTTTCTCAGAAATTTAGCATCTCCCATTCCTTTGAATATTCCGTCGTAAATATAGGCAAGGGAGTTGATGGGTTGTACTAATAAAATAATCCAAAATACCGAAGTGAATACGCGAATCACGTTAGGGTCTTGATTGAATAGCAAACCAATCTGTTCATAGAAGGCAAAACAAATAGCAATAAGTATAATGGAGATGATGATGGCATATTTGCTGATTGCTTTACTCATTTGCCACAGGGCATTATAGTTTTTTTCACCCAATAGCTTTCCTGCCATAGCATTTCCTGCTGTTGCATATCCATCAATAAAAAAGGAAAAGAACAACCAGATATTCATCAAGATACTCTGGGCAGCAATAAAGCTTTTCCCGTAACCAGTAGCATAAGCATTGGCTAAGTAGATGGCGACGTTTAAGGTTGCTGTTCGAATAATAAAATTAAAGCTCATGATGATAAAGGGCTTCAATCTAGGGTTTATATTTTTGCTAATACGCAGGGTAAAAGGGGTATACTTAAAGAAATAATAGAAAGCCATGATTAGCATAACGGTTTGTGCGATAACACTGGCATAGGCAGCACCTTTAATGTGATATGCAGGAAGGTAACCCTCAATACCATACACCAATAGATACGTTAATACAACATTGAGTAATGCTCCTGTTAGGCTACATTTCATTGCCCAAATGGTGTTCTGTAACCCTCGAAAAACTCCATACAAGGCAAATGTAATGAGCGTTAATGGAAAGCCCCATGCACGGATTAAATAGTATTCTTTAGCATAAGTAAGTAGTAATCCCTCAGCGTTATAGGCCGTAAAAATTTCATGTACAAAGATTGTGGTCGTTAAAAATAGGAGTAGACTTAAGGTGAAGTTGAACAGAATGGCTTGAGGAACTAAGGTTTTAATTGCGATCAGTCGATTGGAACCATAATGTTGAGATACCGTAGCAGATAGCGAGGTCTTGGTTTGGGCTACTACCCAAATGATTGCCGATAAGAATGATCCTACAAGACCAACTGCACCTAATGCTTCTACACTATTTTCTTTGAGATTTCCTACGATGGCAATATCAGTTAATGTAATGATAGATTCTGAGATTCCTGAAAAAATAGCAGGTATTGCAAGTGTATTGATTCCTTTAAATGTAATTGACTGGTCCATGTAGTTCTTCTCCTTATGCTAACAAGGGCAAAGGTCGTCAAAAACAAAGAGCAAAAAAAATGTTCCTAACCAAGGATATGGTTAGGAACATCTTATAAAAAAAAATTAATTGAATGATTAAAAACGCATCCCTACACCAAAACCAATCAACATAGGGTCAATTTTTACTTTAGCAGGAATATTTAATTGTTCTCCTGTAGGATTTAAATTGGTTGCATCTACTGTTACGTCTGTTTTCAAGAATAGTTTTTTGAAGTCAACGTTGATAAAGAATTTATCCGTGATGTCGATGTCAAACCCGAATTGGTATCCCCAACCAAATTTATTGTCATATGAAATATCTCTTGCAGCTCCTGATTTTTCATTGTAGAAAATCGTGTAGTTCACCCCAACCCCAACATACGGTTTGAAGTTATTTGTTACCGGGTAGTGGTATTGTACCATTAATGTAGGAGGTAATAACCATACACTTCCTAAGTCTACATTAGCTGATTCAGGTCCTTTAATAGGAGTTAGATCAGAACCTAATGTTCCCACTGTGTGTCTTGAAGTACCTAAGATTAACTCTGCAGCAAGGTTTTCTGTAAAGAAATACGTAAAGTCAAGCTCTGGGATAAAGTTGTTATTCACATCGATTTGCCCTCCAATTGTGCTGATATCAGCTCTATTGTGTGGAATAACTCCCACACCACGTAGGCGAACTTGCCATTTGTACGATTCTTTCTCGTTTGTAGGTGTTTCTTGAGCAGTAGCCGTATTACCCATTAATAAAACAGCTCCTAATAATGATAGAAATAGCTTTTTCATAGTTATCTGTATTACAATTATACTTTAACAAAAGTATCCATTGTTTTAGTATAAAAACATGATTTTTATCATTGTGTTGTATTTTTCTTTGCACAAAATTCTAATCTTGTTATGAATTTGTTTTATTTAAGATAAATTATTATTTTTAAGTATAAGACTTTTAAACATGAAAAAAACAATTGTATTTGGAGCTTCCTTAAAAGAAGAACGCTATTCCAATCAAGCGATTCGAATGTTGCGTGAATATGGACATCCTGTAGTCGCTCATGGTTTGCGAGCAGGAAGAGTTGGGGATGTTGATATTGAAACGGATAAAAAAATATATCACGATATTGATACTGTTTCCTTGTATCTCAATCCAGAAAGACAAGAAGAATTTTACGACTATATTATCGAATTGAAACCGAATCGGGTGATTTTTAATCCTGGAACAGAAAACCCCAATTTTTACAAGCGGTTGATTCGAAATAATATCGGATATGAAGAAGCCTGTACTTTGGTTCTTCTACGCACGAATCAGTTTTGATTTAGAACTAATACACCACAATAACACGAAAGTTATTAAGGCATTAACGAGGATTAATTCATTGTCAAAAACATAGCCATTCAATAGTGCAGTAGCATTGTTGCTAAACCACAAAGTTGCAAAAGGAGAGAGGATACAGATGTAAGGAACAAGCTTGTCCTTCACTTGTCGATTTTTAAATAAAATAGCAAAACTAAATAGTCCTAATAGCGGGCCATACGTATAAGAAGCAATTTTAAAAATCATACTGACCACAGAGGCATCATTGATGGCATTAAATAAGATAATGACCAAAAACATTAAAATAGAAAAACCAAAGTGAACCAACTTTCTTCTCCATACGTTGGAAGGATTGGCTTTGTCTTTGTCCATGTGTAAGAAATCAATACAAAAAGAAGTAGTAAGGGCAGTTAATGCAGAATCTGTTGTAGCAAAAGTAGCAGCTGTCAATCCTAATAAAAAGATCAAAGCAGGAATGAGCGCTAGGTGGTTGAATGCTATTTCTGGAAATAGTAAATCGGTACGTGGCTTTTGAGTTACTGCATCTAGAGGAACATCAATTCCTTGGTTGTTTGCATAGATGTAAAGAAGCGCTCCAATTCCCAAGAACAAAAGATTAACAAGAACGAAAATCCCCGTAAAGGAATACATGTTTTTTTGCGCTTCTTTGATGTTCTTACAGCTTAGGTTTTTCTGCATTAAATCTTGATCCAACCCAACCATGGCAATGGTGACGAATATACCACCTACAAACTGTTTGATAAAGTGGTAGCGACTTCCCATGAAATCTTCAAAGAAGAAAATTTTGGAATAGTTGCTATTTTTAACAGATTCAAAAGCTTCAATTGCTGATAAATCCAATTGATGACAAATGAAAATAATGGTTAAGATCACCGAAGAAACCAAGAAGAAGGTTTGTAGTGAATCGGTGATAATAATCGTTTTTAATCCGCCTTTGTAAGTATAAGCATAAATCAATAAGAGAGCTATTAATACTGTTGCAAAGAACGGAATACCAAAGTAATCAAAGACATAACGCTGTAAAACAATTACGACCAAATACAAGCGAAAGGCTGAACCAATTGTTCTACTGAGTAAGAAAATGGAGGCTGCACTTTTATAGCTGTAGAACCCCAGTTTTTTCTCAATATAGGTGTAAATGGAAACTAAATTATACTTGTAATACAAAGGAAGAAGAATGGCTGCAGTGATAATAAAACCAACAGCATTTCCCAAGATGAACTGAAAATATTTAAACTGTTCCCCATTCGGAGAACCTACTTCACCAGGAACGGAAATAAAGGTTACACCAGATAAGGCTGTTCCAATCATTCCAAAGGCGACCAAATACCATTTTGCATTTTTGTTGGCGCTAAAAAAGGCATCATTACTACTGTCTTTTTTACTTGTTAACTGAGAAATTCCAATGAGCATTCCAAAGTAAATAGCGATAATAATGATGATAGTGATAGGCGTCATGGTATCCGTATTTTTTGTATTTCCAGAAAATCAAAAGTAAGTAAATTTTATAGATCTATTTCTATGTGTGGTGATGAAAAAAAGGACAGGAGGAGTGGTTTGAAGTCAAGGGCTTATCCTAGAAGACTTGTTTTCTGATAGTAAAGACGGATCATATAAAAACATGGAAAATAGTTGTATATTTTATATCTTTGTCGGATGGATTTCCCTTCAAAATTATTAGAAAAGGCAGTAGAAGAAATAGCTCAACTGCCTGGAATTGGCAAGCGTACTGCTTTGCGATTAGCTTTACATTTATTAAAACAACCCGAAGAACAAACGGCTCGTTTGGTACAGGCGTTGGATAAGATGCGTCGTGAGATTAGTTATTGTGCTAGCTGTCATAATATCGCTGATGCAGAAATCTGTGAAATTTGTTCGAATCCTTCTCGAGATCACCAAATTATCTGTGTTGTTGAAGATGTACGCGATGTTATGGCCTTGGAAAACACCCAACTATTTAAGGGGATTTATCATGTTTTGGGCGGGAAAATATCGCCTATAGATGGTGTTGGACCCAGTCAATTGAATATCCAATCACTAGTGGAAAAAGTAAAAAGTGGATATGTCAAAGAATTGATTTTTGCTTTAAGTTCAACGATGGATGGTGATACAACCAATTTCTATATTTATAAACAAATCAAAGATTATGATGTCATTACCTCAACCATTGCAAGAGGAATTGCCGTCGGAGATGAATTAGAATATGCCGATGAAGTGACATTAGGGCGTAGTTTGGTTCATCGTGTTCCCTTTGAAAATGCGTTTAGGTCGCTGTAACCATAACTGTTTACTTTTTTTTATAGCTAAGACGAAGAAAATGAGTGTTGTAGATTCATTATTCATCTTCGACTAGGAGTTGTTGTGCCTTTTTATTTTTAAAAAGTATAAATTACGCTAAATTTATTGTTAGGCTTGTCTAATTTTGTAATTTTGTATATCTAAACAAAAGATAGAAGAATGAATTTATCGGATTTAAAATTAGGAAGTAAAGGCATCATTAAGGGCATCGCTAAAGATTGTTCCAAAGAAGTGCATCAACGATTTCTCGATTTAGGATTTGTGGCTGGAGCTGTGATCTCAGTTCACAGTATCAGTCCATTAAAAGATCCGGTAGCTTATTCTATTTACAATACAATTATTTCTTTGCGCAAAGAGGATGCTCGAATGGTATTGCTAGAAGCAGAGAATGAATAAAGAGAAAAGGAACGTATATGACAACACATTCAGCCTGTGATTTATGTGATTTAAATAAAGCTGCTGATTTAAAAAAATTGGGTAATCTATCAGGTAAATACGATTATGCTATTGCATTGGCAGGGAATCCCAATACAGGAAAAAGCACCATATTTAATGCACTTACAGGGCTTAAACAACATACAGGAAACTGGCCTGGAAAAACAGTAACCCGAGCAGAAGGAAGTTTCTTATATGGAGACCAAACCTATCGATTGGTTGATTTACCAGGAACTTATTCGTTGATGTCTACTTCAGAAGATGAGGAAGTAGCACGCGATTATATCTTATTTGGAGAGCCCGATGTAACGGTGGTAGTAGTTGATGCAGGTCGATTGGAGCGCCATTTGAGTTTGGTTGTTCAAATTCAGGAAATTACAACTAAAGTTGTGGTTTGTCTTAATTTGATGGACGAAGCAAAGCGACATGGAGTGGAAATTGATGTACGTGGGTTATCTCGTGATTTAGGGGTGCCTGTTATTCCAACATCAGCCAGAAATAAAGAAGGGATTACCGAACTTCTACAAGCTATTGATCAAGTCGCAACAGGAAAATTTGTAGCCCAACAAAAGAATATTACAGGAATATCTGGAGCATCCAGAAAAGCAGTTCAAGATATAGCTACTGATTTATTGGCTTTAGATGCGCAATTACCAAGTGTCTCTTGGATTGCTATGCGTTTGATTCAACAAGATTCTAGTATTCAAGCGGCTTTAGCAAGTGGTACATTGTCTGCAACTATTACCGAGACACAAGTAGGACCAATTTTAGCTAAAGCGCGAAAGTACAACGAAGCATTAGGATTAGATTATTCAGATAATGTAGCGGGGGCTATTTTCGAGCAGGTTTCAACTATTGTAAAAGGACGTGTCCAAGTGGATGATAATCAACGAGCATTTCGAGTGGATCGCTTGATTGATCGCGTAGTTACTAATAAGCTATTAGGGTTTCCTTTGATGCTTTTAATGCTAGGAGGAATACTTTGGCTGACAATTATTGGATCCAACTATCCCTCAGAAGCACTATCTTATCTTTTATTAGAACAGCTGTATCCTTTTTTGAAAGAAGGAGCAGTGAGTTTGAATTTCCCTTGGTGGTTGAGCGGTTTTCTAATAGATGGAGTATACCTAGCAACGGCTTGGGTAATTGCAGTGATGTTACCTCCAATGGCCATCTTCTTTCCGCTATTTACACTGCTTGAAGATTTTGGTTATCTACCTCGAGTAGCGTTTAATCTCGATCGTATTTTTAAAGGAGCAGGGGCACATGGTAAACAAGCCTTAACGATGAGTATGGGCTTTGGTTGTAATGCTGCAGGAGTGGTAGCAACGCGTATCATCAACAGTCCACGGGAAAAGCTAATCGCAATTATTACCAATAACTTTTCGCTTTGCAATGGACGTTGGCCTACACAAATTTTAATGGCTACTATTTTTATTGGTGCTTTAGTACCTAAATATATGGCTCCTACTGTATCTACTTTAGCAGTAGTCGGAATTGTCGTGTTGGGAATCGCATTTACGTTTTTTACTTCGTGGATGTTGTCCAAAACGATGCTTAAAGGAGAATCGTCCTTCTTCACCTTAGAATTACCACCGTATCGACCTCCAAGAGTATGGCAAACAGTTTACACCTCTTTGATTGATCGAACGTTAATTGTTCTTTGGCGCGCTGTTGTATTTGCAGCACCTGCGGGCGCAATCATTTGGTTAGTCTGTAATATTGATGTCGCAGATAAAAGTATAGCCCTTTGGATGATTGAAGGATTAAATCCATTTGCGGTTCTGATTGGATTGAATGGCGTGATTTTATTGGCTTATATTGTAGCAATTCCTGCCAATGAAATTGTTATTCCTACGATTTTAATGCTTACGGCTATGGTGTTAGGTGATGCTACATTAGGGGAAGGAGCAGGGGTGATGTTTGAAGTTTCAGATGGAGAGATAGCAACCATTTTGCAAATGGCAGGATGGACAACCTTGACAGGAGTCAACCTTATGCTGTTTAGTTTATTGCATAACCCATGTAGTACAACCATCTACACGATTTATAAAGAAACACATAGTGTCAAATGGACGACCGTCGCCTCAATTTTACCAATTATTTTTGGTTTACTGGTTTGTTTTACTGTTACACAACTTTGGCATATTTTCAGTTAATAATAAAAAAAGTCGAGTAAACTACTCGACTTTTTCTTGTTTTAGCCCTTCTCCAATGAGAATTTGCGGGCCTAAATATTTTGGTTTTTTATCAATGAAATGATCTAATAGCACTTTTACGCGAGCGAATTTTTCACGCAAAAGTGTTTTGAATCCATATTTACGCGTAACATCTTGTGCATTAAACCCTACTGTTTTTAAATTCAAATGATTAGCAATATATACTGCTCTTTCGTTGTGAAAGGGTTGTGAGATAATGGTAAAAGCGTCTTCATTGAAGATGGCTTGCATGCGATAAACAGAATCCAAGGTTCTAAAACCAGCATAATCTAAATAGATGCGATCTTTTGGTACCCCTCGTTCAATCAATGCTTCTTCCATATCTTTAGGCTCATTGTAATTTTCGCGACTATTATCTCCACTGACAACAATGAAATCAATTTTTCCCGCATGATACAGCTGTGCAGCTGCTTCAATGCGATAGGTGAAATAATAATTGAGTTGTCCACCATTCAGATGTTTTGATGTGCCTAAAACCATGCCTACTTTATGGTGAGGAACTTGGTCAATTTCATCAAACAACTGATCTTTGGTACTTGATGAAACCTGTGCATTGGCCCACCAAATAAAAAAGAATAGGACAAGACCCAATAGACCTATTCCCAGAATTATTCTTTTCATGCTTTGGAATTACAAAGAGATTAATACCAACGTTTTTTATTTTTTTTCGAGTTTTCGGATTTACGCGAATTGGCATTTTTTGCTTTATTTCGAAAATCTTTCTTAGGTGCTGCTTCTCCTTTTTTAGGTTCTTCTTTCCACGGGAAAGGATGATCTGTAACAATCTTAGGTTGAGTACGCGTAAATTTGACGATATCTTCCCAGTATTTTTTCTCAGATTTATCACAAAAGGAAATAGCCAATCCTTCATTTCCAGCTCGTCCTGTTCGTCCAATGCGGTGTACAAAGGTCTCGGGAATATTAGGCAAATCGTAATTGATAACAATGGGCAATGAGTCAATATCAATTCCTCTTGCAGCAATATCAGTGGCTACTAATACTTTTGTTTCTTTTTTCTTGAAACTATCTAAAGCCTCTTGTCGTAAGTTTTGGGATTTATCTCCGTGAAAAGCAGTTGCATGGATTCCATTCTTTTCCAGTGATTCTACTACAGCATCAGCGCCATGTTTGGTACGAGTAAAGACTAAAACATCACTTAACTTTTGATTGCGAATCAGGTGATACAATAGTTTTTTCTTTTCCCCTTTCTCTACGAAATACACCTGTTGCTTCACTGTTTTTGCACTTGATGAAATAGCATCAACCACGACGTACTCTGGTTTTTTTAAGAAGTTATGTGCCAATTCTCGGATAGGCAAAGGCATGGTTGCTGAAAATAAGAGCGTTTGTCTCGTATCTGGAGTAACTTGGATGAGTTTTTTTACATCATCAATGAATCCCATATCAAGCATTAAATCTGCTTCATCTAATACTAAACAATGGATATGATCTAAATTGAGGTGTTTTTGTTTGTATAAGTCCAATAAACGACCAGGAGTTCCAATAATAATATCAGCTCCTTTGTTTAGTTGTTCAATTTGAGGTTTGCTGGATACACCACCATAAATGGTCATTAAAGTTGCGTTGGTGTATTTGGCGTATAAGGTAAAATTATCTGCGATTTGTTGTGCTAATTCACGTGTAGGTGTTACCACTAATACACGTGCATTTTTTGTGCGTTTGGTATTGCCTAAGCGATGAAGATAATGCAAAATAGGCATGGCAAAAGCAGCTGTTTTTCCCGTTCCTGTTTGTGCGCAACCAATAACATCTTTTTCCTGTAAGACCAAGGGAATTACTTTTTGTTGAATGGGAGTAGGAGCTTGATAGTCAAGTTCTTCAATGGCGCGTAGAATATTTTTATTCAGTTGTAAATCTTCAAATGTCATAACCTATACTTATATTATAAGACAAAGGTACGCGTTTTGATAGCAATTAATGAAGTACCCTTCAAAAAAAGCGTGTTTTCTTGTTTTTAATTGATTGTCAATTAGGGAATTGTGAAAACGAGATTTAACGGAGTAACGCTTGGTGAATTTCACGAAGAGTTGCACGTGCTTTCACTGCTTCAATAGCTAAGGCTAAGACATTTTCACCTGGTGTTTGTACACCCTTGGAAAGTTTGAATAAAGCTTTCTCTACTTCTTGGGTTTGACGCGAAGGAATCGGATCAACAGCTAGTGCTACGGGACTCGGTTTAGGTTCCTCTGCGAGTTGTTTAGCGATTTGCGTTTGAATCAGCTGATTGAGTATGGGTTGTATTCCACCAGTACGTTCAATTTCTTGCAGGGTTTCCCATGTTTTGTTAGCGATATCTAGCGTTAATTTTTCTACATAATAACTGCCTGCCCAAGGATCCACCGTTTTACAACTTTTTAGTTCTTCAACTAAAAAGCGTTGCATTTGACCTGCAGTAAGCCCTATTGAAGGAGTAGGAGGTAATTGTAAATGAAGGGCTTGTGTACCTCCAAAAATAGCAGCAGTTGCTTCTATAGTGGCTGGACCTAAGGCCTCCAGAGCTTCATTCGGATCTAGAGGGATTGGTAGGGTTTGTGTGCGAATAGATAAGGCGAGTGCTTGCTCATTCTTTACATTCAAAGCCTTGAGTAATTTAGCCCATATTCCACGGGCAGCTCTCATTTTAGCTATTGTTGTAAAATGATGGAAGTCTGCAGACCAAGCAAATGAAAGATGAGTCGCTAAATAATCAATAGAAAGAACAGGTGTAGAAATTGCTTTGATTTGATCAATTCCATGTGCTAAACTATAGGCAAGCTCTTGATCTGCTGTCAGGTTCAGTGACTGAAAGACTTTGTTAGAAAGAGAAATCGCGTTGAATTTCGGGTGATTCTGATGCATGTATTCATTTAGATCAGCAACTATGCGATGAGCTGTTTCTAAGGTATATAATCCGTTTGATGTTAAAACGGTTAACAGCAAATCATACTGTACATGACCCGATAAGGATTTTCCTTCAAAACCCAATTCTTCCGCTGCTGCTAAGTAACAAGCCAATAAAGGTAAAATACTTTCATCCGTATACAGTGAAACGGCTATTTCATGAAGAGGAAGTTGGTTTAGTAAGACTTTCATCTCTTCAATTGAATGAATCGCATTTTGTTCTTGCGATGGATTAGAAATAAGCATGATTTCCGTTTGCCCTTGCTGAATCTGATTGCGATAGATTTGATTGCATTTTTCCAATGATGAACTTTGCGGAACTTGATTGCTTTGCCAAGGTTGTTGCACATACAGGGTAGGAGAAATTCCTCGTACATAAGGAGCAAATCCAGCAGCATAATGAAAATCTTCTAGTGCTAGGTTATCTTCTGTTCGATCTGTTTGTTGAATGACAATATCCTCAATCGTTGTAGTTACAGGGGAACTTGATTGTATTCCGAATAGCGTAGAATCTATTTTTAAATGCTGTAAATCCTTTCTTTTCATAACGAATAATCTTAGTTGTTTTCCTCTGTTAATCTATGTTGTTCGTAGCTTTCTGCTAAGCGTTTCTCTATTATTGGCGCAAGGAGTGTTTTGCGTGGTTTTTGTTTGACAAAAGGAAAAAGTTCCAATTGACTCTGTATCTTTTCGTTGGGGTTGGCTTGTAGATTTGTACCTACTAAAATTTCTTTTTGCGTCTGGAACATCTGTTGCTCCTTTGCTGCCGCTTCCTCAATTTTTCGTTGAATTGTCCCCTGATGAAAAGAAGTGATTAAACCATCTGCTTTTTCAATTTGCTTGATAATATCTAAAGCCTTTTCAGCAATTTGCTTGGTTAATTCCTCAATATAATAAGCGCCTGCTGTAGGATTGTCAACCGCTTGGAAATCACTGTCCTTTTTTAAGGAAAGTAGCTGGTTTCTAGCTATTTGTTGACTGGCGTAATTTTCTTTTCGATAGAGTGCATCATAAGGTAGATTCCCAACAAAATCTGCTCCTCCTAAAATAGCACTCATACACTCTGTTGTGGTGCGGAGAGCATTGATTGATGCTCCATATAATGTCTTATTGCGTTTGGTCGGTATGCTGATAATCTTTACGGCCCCTTGAGGTGCTTGATATTCTTGTGCAATTAAGCCAAAAAGTAAACGCAGGGCTTTGAGTTTAGCAATCTCAAAAAAGTAATTGGAACCTATAGCAACCTCAACAAAAACAGGCTGTCCTAGGGTCGTTACTCTTGAAAGGTATTCATTAAAATGATTACACGCGTACGCAACTTGTTGTACAAGGGTAGCTCCCGCTTGTTGATATGCTTTGGTATCAATGGTTAAATTGACTGTTGAATATTGATGGGTCAAGGCATGAACAATAGTAAAATCTTGATCGAGATTGTGAAACCAATTGCCCTCAGTTGCCAATTGATAAATCGGATCAACTAATAGATGAAGCGTATACTGGTGTTGAATGGCCCATTGTGCCACGCGTTCCATATAGACTTGATTTAAAAAAGTAGCCCTCAAAAAGTAAGTGACTTCTCGAGGTAAAGCATCAAGTAAAGGTATAACATCAAGATCAGTCGTAGCTAACGTAAAATAAATAACTTCGGACCCTTTTTGTAACGCATTTTTTGCATTGTTAATGGACTTCGCTATATCCTGAATATAGATGGTATGAACAATACGCCATTGGGTATTTTGAGTAGCGACAGGTAGCGGCTGACTTTCATCAGCATGATAGAAAGGACGTACTTTGATGCCTTCTAAACTTTCCCAAATTAAGGTTTCATTATAATCGGCTCCATTTAGTTCGTATTGAATTTTGTTCTTCCACTGTTTCGATGGAATGCTCGTAAATTCTCCGAAAAGATGATGATTCATAGGAATTAAATGTCAGGTTTACTTCGAAGATAGGGTATCAAATTCAATGATAAAAATATCTTCATTATCTCGCTTCATATAATATTTCTCTCTTGCGTATTTTTCTGTAGCATCGCCATCTTTTAAATTCTTGATGGCTTGTTTGTCCTTGTCTATTTCATTTTGAAAATAATCGCGTCTTTCTTCAAGTTTATCAATCTCTTGATCAATCGTATGATGTTCGATTAAGGAATAGCTATCAAAGAAAATAATCCAAACAAAAAAGCCAATAGTGATTAAAAAAAACGGGTTTTTCACTATTCGGATATATCTCAGTTTGCGAAGCATGCTTTTTGAATCCATTGGCTTGATTGTTATTTATGTGGTATAAAGTTAACCTATTTTCTCATTAATTACGGTACGAACAATATCAATTGCAACTGTATTGTAGGTATCATTTGGAATAATAATATCAGCATAGGCCTTTGATGGCTCAATAAACTGATCGTGCATAGGCTTTAAGGTGTTTTGATAACGATTAAGTACTTCAATCATATCGCGTCCACGCTCGGCAATATCGCGTTTTAATCGGCGAATTAAACGCTCATCTGAATCTGCATGGACAAAAATTTTAATATCACATAAGGCTCGCAATTCAGGATTACACAAAATTAAAATTCCTTCTACAATCATTACCTTTCGGGGATGTGTTAGAATATAATCGTCTGTTCGGTTGTGTTTTACAAAAGAATACACGGGTTGATTCACACTTTTTCCTTCTTTTAACTCTTTGAGGTGTTGAACCAATAAATCAAAGTCGATTGATCTTGGATGGTCAAAATTGATTAAGGTTCTCTCCTCTAAACTAAGATTGTCGGTCGCTTTGTAGTACGAGTCTTGGGATATAATACCTACTTCTGTTTCAGGTAGTTCGTTCATAATTTGATGAACTACGGTCGTTTTTCCACTTCCTGTACCGCCTGCAATTCCAATAATTAACATGTTTGCTTCTATATTTTCAGCAAAAATAAACATTAATCAAAGAGGGGAAAAACATTTTTTAAGATTAGCGCTTTGTTCTCCCTTTTTATTGGAGTACGAGTAGGGGGGATAAAAGCAGGAGGGATAAAAGAAGGATTGTATTGGATTATTAGCAGGACAACTTGTTATTTATACTTAATCTAATTTAAAAAAGTTATATTTGTCTTTCATCACAAGGAGGAAGAAATTGATTTTTATAAATAAAACAAGGATATATGGCTAAGAAAACTGTAGATCGAGGAATATTTACATTAAAAGAAAGAACTTATATTACGCCCCACTATATACGTATAACATTAGAAGGACAGGATACCCAAAAATTTAATCGTACTACAATTGGAGCAAACAATAAAATATTTTTAGCACCAGAAGGATGTGATCAAGTACATCTACCAGAATTCGATGCTGAAAAAGGACAATGGGTACCGATGGATGAGGCTATTCGTCCAAGTGTTAGAACCTATACCCATCGCGGAATCAATTTAGAAACCAATGAATTATACGTTGATTTCGTTGCGCATGGAGATGAAGGACCAGCTTCCAAATGGGCGATACATGCACCAATTGGCGCTAAGTTGGGCGTAGCTATGGGAACAGAGGCATCTGAATTGTATCCAGAAGCGGCCCGTTATATTTTAGTAGGAGATGCTACGGCTATTCCTGTTTTAGGAGCTATTTTGGAGGATTTGCCTACAGGAGCACAAGTAAAAGGATTCATTGAAGTAGAAACAGAAGCCGATATCCAAGATTTAAAGACGAAAGCACAAGCTGATATCGAATGGATTGTGAATCCAGCACCAGGTCAAGATACGCTATTGGCTGAAAAAGCATTGGCTTATATTGAAGAACAAGGAGAAATGGAATCTAAATTCGCCTATGTTGCGGCTGAGTTTTCCAATGTGAAATTATTGCGCAACTTCTTGCGCAAAGAGAAAAACTGGACTAAAGAGGAGCTGTATGCTTATTCGTATTGGAAATTCGGGAAAGCAGAAAATGTTTCTGAAGCGGATCGTCGTGCTGAAAAAGCAAGTTTAGACTAATCATAAAATGCAATACCTCCATACATGTTGTTATTGTCATTACAAAAGGTAGATTCACTATTCTATTACCTTTAATTAAATCGGAGAACGAGGTCTATTGACCTCGTTTTTTTTTAACCCAGAATACGCGATAGACCTATTAACGAGAGTAAATGATACAAAACAGCTCTGAATTGATGAAAAAAGCATACTATAGTATGGTTGTATAAAAAATGAAAGCGATGTAAAGTAGAATTTATTCGTAGTATTGGCGAATGCGGAATCTGAGTTTAACTGTCATTTCGTTTTTTCAGGAGTAAAAAGGTGGTAGTTTCTAAAAACAAGTTAAATCTAGACGATGAATTACATTATTTAGTTTGATAAGAAATAATATTTCTTACCTTTGTCGGCTGAAATAAAAATTCAAATCATTTTAAGTTCTTTAGTAGCATGTTAAATCGAAGACACATTCGTATCAAGGTTATGCAGACGCTTTATGCACTGCACCAAAGTAATTCTGACCAAATTCAAACGGGTGAGAAATTTTTAAACCACAGCATGGATAGTATACAAGAGTTGTATTTATTGATGCTAACCCTCCTGATAGAAATTCGAAAAAAAGAAGAAGAATACATCGAGATTTCTCAGAAAAAACATTTAGCTACTTACGAAGAACGCCATCCAAACAAAAAATTTATTGAAAACCAAGTACTCGATTTATTGAGTAATTCTGCTTCTATTAGCAATAAGGTGGAAGAGCGAAGCATGGTGTATTGGCAAAGAAAAGACCATTACGTTCAGTCGATGTTAGATGAGGTTAAAGCAAGTCAGTTGTATAAGGACTACATGAAATCAACAACGCGATCTTTCCAAGAAGATCAAGACTTCATTGTTGATTTATATACAGAAATTATTGCGCCAAATGATAAAATCTATGACTTTTTAGAAGATACAAAATTAACATGGGCAGATGATTTTCCTGTAGTAAATACATTGATTCAAAAGCAATTGAGACAATTGAAAAATAAGGAGCAAGCCTTTTTTGTACCGAAAGTTTTCAAAGATTCAGAAGATAAAGATTTTGCTATGGATTTATTCCGTAGAACATTTTTAAATGGAGCTGAATTAGCTAAAGAATACGATGGTAAAACACCAAATTGGGATATTGAGCGTATTGCAGCGATTGATATTGTGGTATTAAAAATGGCGATTTGCGAGATGTTGCGTTTTTCTTCTATCCCAGTAAAAGTAACAATAAATGAATATTTAGAGGTAGTGAAGGAGTATTCTACACCAAAAAGTAGTATATTTATCAACGGTATTCTTGACGCTATCTCGAAAGAATTAGAAGCTCAAGGCCGATTGAATAAAATTGGAAAAGGACTTTTATAAGACGAATTAACCATAATAACTATAACTGAGATGAAAAAAGTATTGATGTTGTCTTGTGTAGCTTTGCTAACTATGACAGCTTGTAAAAAGAATGAGGCATCAAGTCGTATTAGCGAGGATAATGTGGCAAAAGTTGAACAGGATGCTGTTGATAAACAAAATCAAGGAAGCCCTAAGATGGAGTTTGCAGAACTTGTACATGATTTTGGGACGATTGGAAATAATGAAGCCGTAGAAACAGAATTCGAATTTACGAATACAGGAAATGCAGATTTAGTTATTATTGATGCTCGTGCTACTTGTGGATGTACAGTTCCAGAATACCAAAAAACACCAATTAAGCCAGGAGAAAAATCGAAACTAAAAGTGAGATTTCAAACGGGAGCAGTTGGACAACAACAAAAGACCGTTACTTTAACAACGAATACAGAAAAAGGAGAGGAGTTACTAACGATCAAAGCTAACGTTTCTCCGGCAAACTAATTTTTTAATACTTATATTTTATGGAAGGTATACAACAATTTTTACCTATGATTTTCATCTTTGTTGCGATTTATTTCTTTATGATTCGCCCGCAACAAAAGAAAATGAAACAAGAAAAGACATACGAAGCTAGTTTAAAAGTAGGAGATCGTATTGTAACTAAATCAGGTTTACACGGAAGAATTGCTGAGTTAAATGAATTAACAGTTGTTGTAGAAACAATGGCAGGAAAACTATTAATGGAGCGTTCTGCTATTTCTATGGATATGAGCCAAAAGCTTCAAGATAAGAAATAATTATACGTAGTATAGATAAAAAAAATAGGCATTGCGAAAGCAATGCCTATTTTTTTATTCGATTGAGGTGAAAAATCGTTTTACTTGTGTTGATTTTTTATCCATGTATTTTTAGTCCTTTTTGATGGAATCGAAATATAAAATCAAATCAATTAAACGAGAGGAATATCCAATTTCATTGTCATACCATCCCACCACTTTAACCATGCGATCAAGAACAGAAGTCAGCTGCGCATCGAATAGACAAGAATGTGTATTGCCAATGACATCTACTGAAACAATCGGGTCTTCCGTATAGGCTAAAATTCCTTTTAATTCATTTTCTGCTGCTTCTTTAAAGGCTTGATTGATTTCTTCAATGGTTATTGCGCGTTTAACATAGCACGTAATATCAGTTAGTGATCCATCAGGAACAGGAACTCGAATTCCTCCACCGCCAATTTTTCCTTCATATTCAGGAAATATTTTCGTTAAGGCCTTAGCTGCACCGGTAGTAGTAGGCACAATGGATTGTGCTGCTCCACGGGCTCTTCTCAAGTCTTTATGCGGTTGATCGTGTAAACTTTGATCGGTGGTGTAGGAGTGAACCGTTGTGATATAGGCTTGTTCCATTCCACATAACTTTTTAATGATCTTTACCATAGGAGCTGCATTATTTGTTGTACAGCTCGCATTGGAAACGATGCGTTCTTCTCCTGTTAAAATCTGTTCATTTACCCCAAAAACAATCGTTTTAATTTCATTGTCTTCTGGTGGTACAGATAAAATTACACGTTTTGCTCCTTGTTGAATATGTTCTTCTAATAAGGTTGTTGTTTTGCGTTTTCCCGTTGCTTCCACAACATAGTCAATCTCCAGTTCTGCCCAAGGTAAGTCTGCAATTTCCTTTGAACTAAAATAAGGTATTTTTTGTTGGTTAATGATGAGGTGGTTTTCATCATGGGAAACATCAGCTTGGAAAATACCGTGAATACTATCGTACTTCACTAAATGTGCCATGGTTTGCACATCAGCTAAATCGTTTATAGCGACAACTTCAATGACAGGATGATTGAGCAATAACTTGAATAAATTTCGACCAATACGTCCAAATCCATTAATTGCAACTTTAATTTTTTTCATTGGTTGTAAAAGAAGATGGTCGCCAAGCAGCGACCATCAATATTATAATTATAAAATATGTTTTTGAGCTTTGTATGATGAACGTACAAGTGCACCACTTTCAACGTGTCTGAAACCTAATTCTAATCCGATTTCTTCGTATTTTTTGAATTGTTCAGGTGTGATGAATTCTTTTACAGGTAAGTGTTTTTTACTTGGTTGTAAATATTGACCAATAGTTAAAACATCTAATCCAACGGCTCTTAAATCGTGCATCGTTTGGATTACTTCTTCTTCTGTTTCACCTAAACCTAGCATAATTCCGGACTTGGTGCGTTTAGCGCCATTGTCTTTTAAATATTTTAATACACCTAAACTGCGATCGTATTTGGCTTGAATTCGAACCTCTCTTGTTAAGCGACGAACTGTTTCCATGTTATGGGAAATTACTTCTGGCGCTACTTCTAAGATACGATCCAATAAGCGTTCTTCTCCTTGGAAGTCTGGAATTAGTGTTTCCATTGTTGTTCCTGGACTGATACGACGAACAGCTTTAACGGTCTCTGACCATATAATAGACCCTCCATCTTTTAAATCATCTCGGTCAACACTCGTTAATACGGCGTGTTTGATATTCATTAATTTAATAGAGCGAGCAACTTTGTCTGGTTCATCCCAATCCACTGTTTCTGGACGTCCTGTTTTTACTCCACAGAAACCACATGAACGCGTACAGATATTACCTAAAATCATAAAAGTAGCTGTTCCTTCTCCCCAACATTCTCCCATATTTGGACAACTACCAGAGGTACAAATGGTGTGCAATTTGTATTTGTCAACCAACCCTCTTAATTCAGTATATTTTTTACCTGTAGGCAATTTTACACGTAACCATTTTGGTTTGGCCTGTGGTTGTATATTTTTGTCTAAGATTGTATCCATACTTTCATTTTATCAAAGTACAAATATACTGAAATCTTCTCTTTTATCTTTGGTTTTTTCGGAATTATAAAACTGTGTAGATTCCTTTTATCTACTTGGACTTCTTGTTCTTTTTTGAGGATATTTTTGCTGAAAACGCGCATTTAAAGTCAAAGTAGGTCAGAATTAAATTCATTTACGCATGGTGATGTACGCCCTAATGTGTATTTTTGGGTTTATAAAATAACGCTATGGGAGTATTAAATTGGCTGAAAAAAGATAAGCCACAACCAGAAAAAGAAATGCCAATTACAACAGAGCAAGAGGCTAGTCTTTTATTGGCTATGCCTATGTTTGAAAAAGGAGGTACCTACAGTATTGAGGCTGTATTGCAGCATTTACATGCGGAGTGGGGCTACCAAGTAGAAGGAACAGATTATGACAATACAACTGCTGTATTGACGGTAGAAGGAACGATGTTCGCTATTGCTTTTATGCCAGCGCCAATTCCGACAGAAGACATTCAGAACACAGCTCAATATGCCTATAATTGGGAAAATGTACTTGAGGATGTTCAAGATGTCGATAGTCATGCGATTGTTTCGGTATTAAGTGGTCCGATGGATACGGTAGAAAGACATTTGTTGCTTTCTCGTATCTTGTATGCGATTATCGCAACTACACCAAGTTGTGTTGGCGTATATCAGGGCAGTCAAACCTTGCTCATTCCACGTGCCCAATATTTGGATTATTATGAGGAAATGAAAGAGGGAAAAGTATTGGTTCCGCTATGGGTTTATATTGGTTTGCGCAGTACAGCAGAAGGAAATAGCATTTATACGTATGGTTTAACTGCTTTTGGTAAGCAGGAATTAGAAGTTATCCATTCGCATTTAGAACTAGAAGAATTGTATTCTTTTATTGTGAATATATGTTCCTATGTAATTGGAAGTGATGTTGTGTTTAAACATGGCGAAACGCTAGGATATACGGCAGAACAAAAGATAAATATTACTTCTTCTACAGGTGTATTTGTAGAAGGTGAAACATTGAAGTTAGCGATGTAAGGCATGAAACGCTATTCTTATTGAAGGATAGCGTTTTTCTTTTGCTAGTGGTTCAAATAAAAAAATAGCAAAAGTGTTTTTATTGAAATGGAAGGGAAATGACGATGTAATTTAGAGCCTTTTAATAAAAAGGAATAAATAATATGTAATATTGGTTAAAATTAAAAAATGCCTAGTAAAAAGGTGTTTTTATAACAAAATAATTCAAAGCCTAAAATTAGAATATATTAAAAAATAAAAGGCTTGCTTGGTTAAAAGATGTAGGAAACCTATATTTGGTATTAAATATTTATACAAACTCAAAAGAAATGGAAGATAATCTGAAGTTAACACCAGCAGATAAATGGATTGTAGCGCCCGTAAGTAAATTTATGCGAAAATCTACATCTGGTGGGATTGTGTTGTTCGTGGCCGCTTTGATTGCCATCTTTATGGCTAATTCTGCTTGGGCAGATCAATACACCGCTTTTTGGGAAGAAAATCACATTGCTTTTTCATTTAATGACTTTTCGTTGAATCACTCGTTGAAACATTGGGTGAATGATGGATTGATGGCAATTTTTTTCTTCGTTGTTGGTTTAGAATTGAAAAGAGAGTTAACCACAGGTGAACTATCTTCTCCTAAAAAAGCAATGTTACCTATTATTGCCGCTATTGGAGGAATGGTTGTACCAGCTTCTATTTACGCTATTTTTAACGCAGGAACAGATGCCGCTCATGGATGGGGAATTCCTATGGCAACGGATATTGCTTTTGCATTAGGTGTGCTTTATTTATTAGGTGATAAGGTACCTACTTCTTTAAAAGTTTTCTTAACTGCACTTGCTATTGCAGATGATTTAGGAGCTGTACTCGTAATTGCAATCTTTTATACAGAGCAACTTTCATTGATTAATTTAGGGATTGGATTGGGCTTTTTTGGACTATTGATTATCAGTAATTTATTGGGGATTCGCAATACGATTTACTATGCTATTATTGGAATTGGCGGAATCTGGTTGGCCTTTATGTTATCCGGAGTTCACGCTACTATCGCTGCCGTTTTAGCTGCTTTTGCTATTCCGTCCACTGCTAAAATTCACGAACCGTTCTTCCGCAAAAAGATGAAAGAACTGCAAAATAGATTCAACAGCATCGATCCCAATGATAAGATTCCAACCTTAACAGGAGAGCAAATGGATTGTGTAGAAGAGATGAAGGATTTAGCTACTAATAGTTTACCACCAGCCACTCGATTAGAACACAGCATGCACAATTTTGTAGCCTTCTTTGTGATGCCTGTTTTTGCTTTAGCTAATGCGGCTATTCCAATTAGCACAGGAGGTGGAGAAGGATTGAGTGCAGTAACGCTTGGTGTTGCGCTAGGTTTATTAGTAGGAAAGGTTTTAGGGGTATTTGGATTAACCGCGTTGATTATCAAGTTAGGTGTCGTAAAAATGCCTGCTGGAATGACCTATAAAAACTTGTTTGGACTGGGATTATTAGCCTCTATTGGATTTACCATGTCTTTGTTTGTAACAGAATTAGCTTTTGATATTAATTTGCACCCTGAGTTTCCAGGTCAAGCGAAGTTGGGAATCTTAATTGCTTCTGGTTTAGGAGGGTTGTTAGGATTCATCGTTTTGAGTTTGGCGGGTAAAGCAAAGAAATAATAGGTATACTGCCACAATATTAAAAAAGCCGAAGAGTAATCTTCGGCTTTTTTTATGATTTGAAATTTAGTCTTTCTTTTTCTTAGCTGCACGTTTAGCTTCAACGGCGCGGTTTCTTGGTTTGGTCTTTCTCGGTTTTCTCTTGCCGGGACCACCTAGGTTAACTTTTGTGTTTTTTTCTTTTTTCGCGTGAAAAGCAGCTCCTTTTTCAAGTGGCTTTTTCGCTTTGACTAATTGCTTCGCTTTTAACTTCGATTGTTCAAATTCCATTAATTTGTCTGAAACTTCAACAGCTGAAGGAAGTTCGATTTCTCTCAATTCTTTCTCCATGAGGTCTTCCGCTTCCAATAACATTTCCTCTTCTTTAGGATCTACAATAGAGATGGCAATTCCCGTTTTATCCGCACGTCCTGTACGTCCAATACGGTGAATATATTGCTCTGGAGAATCTGTGAATTGCAAGTTGATGACGTGGCTAATATCAGAAATATCCAATCCACGAGCCATAATATCTGTGGTTACTAATCCTCGTAATTCATTTGCTTGAAACTCCGCCATAGAACGCAAACGGAAGTTTTGTGATTTATTCGAGTGAATAACAGTGAACTCTTCTGGAAATGCTTCCTCCAATCGCTCCATTACCACATCAGCCAAACGTTTGCTGTTAATGAAAATCAATACGCGATTGAAAACTTCTTTGTCATGCAATAAATGCATCAGCAAATTCATTTTGGTATTGAAGTTTGGAACGCGATACAATTGTTGATCAATTTGTTCTAGCGGTGTTCCCGAAGCGGCTAAAGAAACTTCTTCCGGAAAATCAAAAAAGTCTTCCAATACCTCATCTACCTCTTCTGTCATTGTCGCAGAGAACAAAATATTTTGTTTCTTGTTGCGCATCATGGCTAGGATAGAAGTAAGTTGAGTTCTAAATCCTAAGTTTAATATTTCGTCAAATTCGTCAATGACTAGTTTTTGTAAGTTGTCAAAACGCAGGACACCGTCTAGGGCTAAGTCCATCATACGACCTGGTGTTCCAACTAAAATATCAACACCCTCGTAAACAGCCTTGCGCTGTGTATTAATATTGGTTCCCCCATAAACACCTAAAGTGCGAATCGACATATACTGCGTCAGTTTATTTACTTCATCAACAACCTGAACAACTAATTCACGTGTTGGTACAATAATGACAACGCGTGGTGTATCCACATGGGCAAATTTCCATTGTTTTAAAATGGGAAGTAAATAAGCATAAGTTTTACCCGTACCTGTTTGGGCAATCCCCATCACATCTCTTCCTGATAAAATAACAGGAAATGATTTGGATTGAATTGGTGTTGGCGTAGTAATTTGAAGCTCATCTAGGGCTTTTTGTAAAGCTTTCGGTAGATTAAATTGCTCGAAAGTATGCATAAAATATCTTATTTGGACAAAGATACGTTTTTTTATGCTTGTAGGAAGTATTGGAATTAAATTGGATAAAAGACAAGTCTATAAATTACAAAATCTTTTTGATTACGCGTAATTTATGCGTGTGTTTTCCTGAATCTACATTGTAAATACCCAAATGATCTAAACGATCAATACGCACTTTACCATGCGCGTGAATGATGTAATTGTTTTCCATGATAATGCCAACATGGATAATATTTCCTTCAGCATTGTCAAAAAAGGCTAAGTCTCCAGCTTCACTTTCTTCAATAAAACTCAGGGCTTCTCCTATTGTTGCTTGTTGAGAGGCATCACGAGGAATAACATGACCATTGATTTTATAGACCATCTGTGTAAAACCAGAACAGTCTATACCAAAAGGTGTTTTTCCTCCCCATAGGTAAGGGGCATTTAAGTACATAAAGGCCGTTTTTACGAACTGACTTTTGGTGAAAGTTCCAGTAATTGAGCGTCCTTCAAAGGCAAATTTAAGCGGGTTAGTCGCAGCGTGTTTCAAAACGTTGAGGTTACTACCCAACGGAATAGACATCAGTTGATTGTCTGAGGAATGTAGAAACTCTACAAAGTCTCCTGCATAAATAGGTGCTGTTTGATTTAGCGTATCATATTCATTCTTAGTGATGATTTGATATTGCTTGTTATCCACCCATCCTTGGTATTGGTCAAAAGCCAATTCAATTTTAGACCATTTCTCTGTTTGTTCTAGTATTGTAAACAATTCTCCGAATAGCAGTTGGGATACCAATTCGCTTTTATCGCTAGGTTCTGCGCGTAGGGGAACAATCGAAAGATTACAATAGGCAAATGTCATAGAGGGTCTTTTTATTAAAGTGCAAAAATAAAGATGAGTTTGAAGAAATCAAACCCATCTTTTATTAATATTTGTACAACTAGTTGAATTAAGCTCTTTCAATTACAATAGCAGAAGCACCACCACCACCATTACAGATAGCTGCAGCACCAATTTTAGCTTTGTTTTGTTCTAATACGCTTAATAAAGTAACAACGATACGCGCTCCTGAACATCCTAATGGGTGTCCTAAAGAAACAGCTCCACCGTTTACGTTGATTTTGTCTGTATCTAATTCTAAAAGCTTAGCATTAGCTAAACCTACAACAGAGAAAGCTTCGTTAAATTCGAAGAAATCAACATCTGAAAGCGCTAAATTTGCTTTTTTCAATGCGATTGGCAATGCTTTTGCAGGTGCAGTTGTAAACCAAATTGGCTCTTGTGCAGCATCAGCATAACTTCTGATATAAGCTAAAGGTTTTAAACCTAAGTCTTTTGCTTTTTCTTCACTCATCAATACCACAGCAGCAGCTCCATCATTGATTGTTGATGCATTGGCAGCAGTAACCGTTCCTTCTTTTGTGAAAGCTGGGCGCAATTCTGCGATTTTTTCTAATTTTACGTTTGAATACTCTTCGTCTTTTGAAACGATGATTGGTTCACCTCTTCTTTGAGGAACTTCTACAGGAACGATTTCCATATCGAATTTTCCTTCTTCCCAAGCTTTAGCTGAACGCTTGTATGATTGGATAGCGAAAGCATCTTGTTCTTCTCTTGAAATGTTGTGTACTTTTGCTGTGTTGTCTGCAGCAACACCCATTGCTTGGTTGTCATAAGCATCAACAAGACCGTCATTTTGCAATCCGTCAACTAATGTTGTAGGACCAAATTTTTGTCCATTTCTCATGTGTACATAATGTGGAATTAAACTCATGTTTTCCATTCCACCAGCAACAACTACCTCAGCATCTCCAGACATAATCGCTTGAGCTCCTTGCATGATCGCTTTCATTCCTGAAGCACAAACTTTATTTACTGTAGTACAAGGAACATTACTGCTTAATCCAGCGTAAATAGCCGCTTGACGAGCTGGTGCTTGTCCAACACCTGCTTGAACAACGTTACCCATTAATACTTCGTCAACTAAATTTACGTCTAAATTAATTTTATCAATAGCGCCTTTAATTGCAACAGCTCCTAATTTTGTTGCAGGAACTGTAGATAATGAACCTAAGAAGCTACCGATTGGTGTTCTAGCAGCAGATACAATTACTACTCTTTTACTCATAATAAATAGTGTTTATCAACCCTGTACTAATGATTATTTTGAACCAAGTTAATAGATAGACAACGGATGCAGAGCATCACTTGTTGTTTTAGGCTTGTAGCAAAATAGTGTCGTGTTCTAGGATATTAGTTAGATATTTTTTGATTCAATGTTAAGGACAAATATACGTTATAAATTTATTTGGCAGAATTGTAGGGGGAAATAATCCGTGATATTAACATTAATCTGGAGAAAGGGAGTATTTTAATTGGATATTTAATTAAAAAAAAGACGGATAGTGGAGGGGAGTATGGTGAGAAAACAGGGGTTTTGGGAGAATTTACTTTTTTATTCAAAAAATAAATAAAAAAAAAGAAGGCTGTATCTACTTGATAGATAATTGATTTGTTGATTGGGCTTGTTTTTTTTAGTTTTTTCTCGTTGAAATATTTGGAAACAACGAAAACTCGTGCTACTTTTGCATCCGCAATACAGAAGATAACTCTTCTTTAAAGCAACGGAGAGGTGCCGGAGTGGTAACGGAGCAGATTGCTAATCTGTCGACTGGTAACGGTCGCCAGGGTTCGAGTCCCTGTCTCTCCGCTTATTCGGGGTGTAGCGTAGCCCGGTCATCGCGCCTGGTTTGGGACCAGGAGGTCGCAGGTTCGAATCCTGCCACCCCGACCACTACAAAGTAGTGTAGGGTCCAATAGCTCAGCTGGATAGAGCAACTGCCTTCTAAGCAGTAGGTCTCAGGTTCGAATCCTGATTGGATCACGAAAAAGTCTTAACGAAAGTTAGGACTTTTTTTGTTTTACCACCTTTCAAATCAGAAAAAGGGAATCAAGTACAAAACTTGGGGGACAGTATAAAAAGAGTATTTTTTTTAAAAGTAGACTTTCCAGTTCTTATGTTACCCTGAAAAATAAAAAAATCTCTTCCATTTTTGTCATCCCGACGAAGGAAGGAGAATGGGCACATCCTATCAATCATTTTTTATTTAACGTCTACTAAGCGAAAAGTTTAGTCAATCTAAAGAGGAAGAAGGCTTTATCTCTAATTGCTATATGCTTCATTCTAAAGTATTTAGTTTTTGTATTAAGGAATTCAACCGCTGTATAGGTACTTTTCTGCTTGAAGCCATGGGGATATTAAAAATTATCTTGTAGATGTAAAAACTAAAAAGGAGTTGTGTATTAGTTTAATTAACTTATTTTTGCATTTAATTATGTTTAATTTTTTATAAAAATATGGTAAAAAAATAATTTATTTACTAATACCCTTGTTTGTTATGAGTTGTTCTTTTGAAGATGATCAAATTGACACCCTTCAAAAAACAAAGACAACGAATAGTGTAAAAGCATATAGTTTTACCAAAGAACAAGCGCATCGTTATGCTCAAATAGCGAATGATTTTGCGGTTGTTCATATGGATGATATTTTGGGAAAGGCTTATTTCAATGCTAAAACACCTCCTTTATTTGAATTTTTTTATTACGTTTCCAAAATTGGAGATAAGGAGTATATTGCGTTATTTCTGCATGAAAAACCTTCCACAATGTACGAGTTAGATGAAGTTGTAGCGAAGGGATATACCAATGTTATTTTTGAGATTAATTCCAAAGAAGACAACTTATATTTTCCACATGTAATTAAGATTTATCCTGCTTATGATTATCTTACAGCCAAAATAAAAAAACAAAGCCTTAAAGAAGGGGATGAGTTAGACATTCGATATTTAGTAAATATGGATGATTTCTATGGAGATGAGGTGTATTTCGAAGCATCGGAAAGGCGGTTACTACAAGCGGAAGACTTGATTGAAGAAAAAGGATTGAGAGCAGTAAATAAGAGCACAAGAGAGGTAACTAAAAAGAATAAATGGCTGCCTGAAATTATTATTACAAAATATCCTCTAGGACATCCTCCACAACCCGATGGTTCCAGCCCTGTTCCACCTAGACCTAGTTGGGGTGACAGTAAATACAGCGGTAATCCAAATGGTATACCACCTACAGGTGGTGGCAATGGCGGCGGTGGGTTTGATTTTTCACGCCCAGGAGGAAAACTGATTATACAAGATCCTTTAACACCAGAAGAGGAAAAATGGAAAAAAATAAAGAATGGAGAAACAATTATGGCGGATGTAAAAATTCAAACTGGAACAAAGCAATTATGGGATGTTGCAATGAATAAATTTACTAGAAATAAGGAACGACAAGAATTGGGATTTTTTATCTTTTACAGTGCGACATCAGGCGAATATTACCCAGGTCATGTACAACGCGGACCAATAATCACAGATCCAAGTGAACGTGCTTATTTACCGATTGCCGACTATACATTAAATCCTACACCCGATATGCCTGCTGATGCTGTAATGGTGGCTTGGTATCATCATCACACCGTTATTGGAGAAGAAGGGATTACGAGAAAAGCAGGTCCTTCGGTTGAGGATATAAGAATTGGACAATCTTATGGTGTAACCGTAATTGTCAAAGATTTTGAGGGTGTTTATGATGAGAGTAGAGGAGAGAATGTTATACAATACAGTGATAATCCTCAAAATCAAAACACAGAATTTTATTATCACCATTTAAACTAATACTTATGAAAAAATTACTCCTATTACTTTTGTTTTTTATATCTATCTCCTCCATCAATGCGCAAGAAATTGATTTAAAAACCATGACACGGGCGGACAGAATTCGCTATGTTTCTCAAGAAGGAACTAGAGCGTTAGATCAACATCTTCACGAGTTCATGAAAAAACTATATGGCAACCCCAATATTATGCGTCCAGGCTATTCAGCCTATGCTGGTAGTTATAAGGAAATACTGATAAGAGATGAGAAAGCCGTACAGTCCTTAACTGAACAATATGGAAAGTTTGTAACGGATTATACCTTTAAAAAAAACGATTATATCTGCCGAATTAGTTTTGTTGCCAATCAACGTGTTTGGAAGCCTTTACTGTATGATGTTGTCATTTTGAATAATGGAAAGGCATTGAGTATTATGATTTTGAACGAGGGTTATTCAAAAGTTATTTATGCTAAAGATTAATTTTATCTTTAGTATATGAGCTGTATGCTTTATTACGTACAAAAATGAAAAAATTACTCACATTACTTCTATTTTTTATGTCTTTCTCGTCCATCAATGCGCAAGAAATTGATTTAAAATCCATGACACGGGCGGATAGAATTCGTTATATTTCTCAAGAGGCAACCAGAGCCTTAGATCAACATCTTCACGAGTTTATGAAAAAAATGTATGGCAACCCTAATATTATGCGTCCAGGTTATTCAGCCTATGCTGGTAGTTACAAAGAAATATTAATAAGAGATGAGAAAGCCGTACAGTCCTTAACTGAAAAATATGGAAAGTTTGTAACGGATTATACCTTTAAAAAAAATGATTACATCTGTAACATTAGCTTTGTTGCCAATCAACGTGTTTGGAAGCCTTTACTGTATGATGTTGTTATTTTGAATAATGGAAAGGCGTTGAGTATTATGGTTTTAGATGTTGGGGAATCACAAGTTATTTATCATAAATAATAGTTTAACGTAAAGGAAAATAGTTGTAGTTTACAATCTGTTTACTTCATATTGCATTTGAAATTGGAGCATTTGGGCGAGATAGATAAGGGAGGCTGAAATTGAAGTGAAACATTTTACCTTTTATTACGTACAAAAATGAAAAAATTACTCCTATTACTTTTATTTTTTATGTCTATCTTGTCCATCAATGCGCAAGAAATTGATTTAAAAGCCATGACACGGGCGGACAGAATTCGCTATGTTTCTCAAGTAGCAACCAGAGCCTTAGATCAACATCTCCATGAGTTCTTGAAAAAATTATATGGCAACCCTAATATTATGCGTCCGGGTTATTCAGCCTATTCAGGTAGTTTTAAACAAAGTTTGATAAAAGATGATGAAGCAGCTAGTTCTTTAACTAAACTTTACGGTGATTTTGTAACGGATTATACCTTTAAAAAAAATGATTATGTTTATGGTATTAGTTTTGTCGCCAATCAGCGTGTTTGGAACCCCTTATTGTATCGAGTTACGATACTTAACAATGGGAAGGCGCTTAAAATCACTGTTCTAAGTGTTGGGGAATCACAAGTTATTTATCATAAATAATAGTTTAACGTAAAGGAAAATAGTTGTAGTTTACAATCTGTTTACTTCATATTGCATTTGAAATTGGAGCATTTGGGCGAGATAGATAAGGGAGGCTGAAATTGAAGTGAAACATTTTACCTTTTATTACGTACAAAAATGAAAAAATTACTCCTATTACTTTTATTTTTTATGTCTATCTTGTCCATCAATGCGCAAGAAATTGATTTAAAAGCCATGACACGGGCGGACAGAATTCGCTATGTTTCTCAAGTAGCAACCAGAGCCTTAGATCAACATCTCCATGAGTTCTTGAAAAAATTATATGGCAACCCTAATATTATGCGTCCGGGTTATTCAGCCTATTCAGGTAGTTTTAAACAAAGTTTGATAAAAGATGATGAAGCAGCTAGTTCTTTAACTAAACTTTACGGTGATTTTGTAACGGATTATACCTTTAAAAAAAATGATTATGTTTATGGTATTAGTTTTGTCGCCAATCAGCGTGTTTGGAACCCCTTATTGTATCGAGTTACGATACTTAACAATGGGAAGGCGCTTAAAATCACTGTTCTAAGTGTTGGGGAATCACAAGTTATTTATCATAAATAATAGTTTAACGTAAAGGAAAATAGTTGTAGTTTACAATCTGTTTACTTCTTATTGCATTTGAAATTGGAACATTTGGGTGAGATAGATAAGGGGGGCTGAAATTGAACTGAAACATTTTTTTTTATTACGCACAAAAATGAAAAAATTACTCCTATTACTTTTATTTTTTATGTCTATCTTGTCCATCAATGCGCAAGAAATTGATTTAAAAACCATGACACGGGTGGACAGAATTCGCTATGTTTCTCAAGAAGGAACTAGAGCGTTAGATCAACATCTTCATGAGTTTATGAAAAAACTATATGGCAACCCTAATATTATGCGTCCGGGTTATTCAGCCTATGCTGGTAGTTACAAGGAAATACTGATAAGGGAGGAGGATGTACAGCCTTTAACTGAAAAATATGGGAAGTTTGTAACGGATTATACCTTTAAAAAAAATGATTATATCTATCATATTAGTTTTGTCGCCAATCCTTGTGTTTGGAACCCTTTATTGTATAAGGTTGTTATTCTGAATAATGGAAAGGCATTGAGAATTATGATTTTAGATGTTGGGGAATCACAAGTTATTTATCATAAATAATAGTTTAACGTAAAGGAAAATAGTTGTAGTTTATAATCTGTTTACTTCATGTTGCATTTGAAATTGGAGCATTTGAGTAAGACAGGTAAGCGTTTTCCTGGAAATGAAACATTTTATTTTTATTACGTACAAAAATGAAAAAATTACTCCTATTACTTTTGTTTTTTATGTCTTTCTCGTCCATCAATGCGCAAGAAGTTGACTTAAAAGCCATGACACAGGCGGACAGAATCCGCTATGTTTCTCAAGTAGCAACCAGAGCCTTAGATCAACATCTCCATGAATTCATGAAAAAATTATATGGCAACCCTAATATTATGCGTCCGGGTTATTCAGCCTATTCAGGTAGTTACAAGGAAATACTGATAAGAGATGAGAAAGTCGTACAGTCCTTAACTGAACAATATGGTGATTTTGTCACAGATTATACCTTTAAAAAAAACGATTATATCTGTAACATTAGTTTTGTCGCCAATCAGCGTGTTTGGAACCCCTTATTGTATCGAGTTACGATACTTAACAATGGGAAGGCGCTTAAAATCACTGTTCTAAGTGTTGGGGAATCACAAGTTATTTATCATAAATAATAGTTTAACGTAAAGGAAAATAGTTGTAGTTTATAATCTGTTTACTTCATGTTGCATTTGAAATTGGAGCATTTGAGTAAGACAGGTAAGCGTTTTCCTGGAAATGAAACATTTTATTTTTATTACGTACAAAAATGAAAAAACTACTCTTATTACTTTTATTTTTTATGTCTTTCTCGTCCATCAATGCGCAAGAAATTGATTTAAGAAACCTAACTTCGGAGCAGAGAAAGGACTATGTCATTCAAGAAGCTACAAGGGCTTTGGATGTATTTCTATACGATTTTTTAAAAGGGTTATACGGTCCCAATACACCTCCACCAACTTATTCGCCTTATCGATATGGGTATAGGGAAGTAAAATTAGATACAGAGGAAAGAGTAACTGATTTTAATGATTTCTATGGTGATTTGATTAACGATTATACCGTAATGAAAAATGATTACTACTATAATGTTTCATTTATACCTAACCAAAATGAATGGTGGGGACCTGTATTATATAAGGTTACGGTACTAAACAACGGGAAGGCTTTAAATATCTTTGTAGTAAAGAGAGGTTGGTTGCGTGTTATATATAATGCAACAGAATAATTGAACTCACGTATGATAATAAAGAAAAAACTCTATTCAGTTATTAGCGGGAAATATTCAAGGACTACTCCATATCAAACAAATTAGGAAGTACCTGAAAGCTATTGAGACCTTAACAAAATAAAAAAACACTTTATTCATGTCCCATTTTTGACACGATTGAAATGTTAAGTATTTATATATTAATCTGTTAGATATTGTGAAATAATCCTGATTGGATCACGAAAAAGTCTTAACGAAAGTTAGGACTTTTTTTGTTTATACTCCATTGTATAGAATGAAAGAAGGGCGAATTATATCCGCCCGTGACTTTATTTTCGCTAGTAAATAACCTATACTTTCTTTGGTGGTAGATCAAATGCAACAGCTTCGTGTTCAAAATGACCATTGTGTGCACCATCGCAAAATGGCTTGTTTTTCGAAAGTCCGCAACGACAGATTGAAAGTACAGTTCTACCTTGTAATCCGTATGCATTTCCATTTCGATCTACGATTTCAAAATCTCCTTCGATTTTTACCGATCCGTTATTGTTGATTGTTAATTTTGTCTTTGACATGTCTATTTGAGTTTTGTTATTTTGTACAATAATAGAACAATAATAGAACAATAATACGAGTCCTATTGAGGGACATTTCTATTTAGAAAGATTCCTTTTAGTAAATTCGACTAAATCATTGGAAATAAAAGAAAAAGATAAAAAGAGGTGAAAAAGTTTTTTCAACCTTATATACAATTGCATTTTCGTATTTTTAGTCAGCCCTAATCCGCTCTGAGCTATACGTTCTTATTGCGGAAGAACAGAATGATATGATAGAATAAATCCAATGGACCTACTTACACTTCCGAATGACTTGAATCTCGATGGTTCAACCTCGATTAAAATTTACGATTATCACAGTTCCCAAGCCATTGCTCGCCAACAAATTGTTTTGAATCAATATGTGTTTAGTTTTCTGATGGAAGGAATGAAAGAGGTTATTTTTGATGATGCAATACAAGGGATTGATCCTTCAAATTTTCTTCTTATGAAGGCAGGGCATTGTTTGATGACGGAAAAACTTTCTCAAACGAGTACATATAGAAGTGTCTTGTTCTTTTTTAGCTTGGAGGATATTCAGCGGTTTGTTCAAAAAGTAGAACTAAACCCACCAGCAGCATTGGAATACCAATCGATTCATACCTTTCCATACGATGATTTTATCCTTCGCTATGTAGCTAGTTTACTCGATATTGTCAAACTCTCAGCAGAAACTCAACATCGGTTGTTAGCCGTGAAATTCGAGGAAATTATGTGGTATCTTGTGGAGGCCTATGGCATGGACATCTTGCATTCTCTTTTGCATCATAATGACAGCACCCAAAAGTTTACGCGTACGATTGAAAGCAATAAGCACCATAAGTTAACGATCAAAGAACTTGCTTTTTTGTGTAATATGAGTGTTTCAACGTTCAAAAGAACCTTTGAAAAGCATTATGCTGAATCACCCATGCAGTGGTTTCAAAACAAACGATTAGACTATGCGCGTTATTTGTTGCATTTTGAGAAAAAAACGGCCACGGAAATTTACCTTGAAATAGGCTATGAGAATTTATCGAGTTTTATTCAGGCTTATAAAATCAAATTTGGTATTACTCCTAAACAAGATCAAATGAAATGAGCTTTTAGCGATAGTTTTTGGACAAATAGCAAAACCCGCCTGACTAGCGTAGCAGTACTTTTACTTGAAATTTTTAAGTAAGCTAAAATGAAAAAACAACACGTAGTCGCGCTGCTCTTCTTGATGCTATCAACGTCATTATTTGCGCAAAAAACATTTACTTTATCAAGTAAGGATTTAGGTGGACAAGGAACGAAACGAATGGAATTTAATGGATTTGGTTGTGCTGGACTGAATCAATCTCCTCAATTGTCTTGGGAAAATGCACCTGAAGGAACGCAGAGTTTTGCAATTACAATGTATGACCCCGATGCACCAACAGGGAGTGGATTTTGGCATTGGGTAGTATTTGATATTCCTTCAAATGTCAATGAATTAGTTGCAAATGCTGGAGATAGTAGCTTGGATTTAGCCCCAAAAGGTGCGATTCAAAGTAAGACTGATTATGGAATAAAGGGATTTGGAGGACCTTGTCCGCCAGAAGGACACGGATATCACCAGTATATCATCACTATTTATGCCTTAAAAACGAAAACATTAGGATTAGATTCGAATGTGCATCCCGCTTTGGTCGGCTTTAATCTTTGGAATCAAACCTTAGCAAAAGCGAGTATCGTTGCTTATTATAAACGATAAAAAACGGAGTGAATTACATACAAAAAAAGTCTTCGATTTTACGAAGACTTTTTTTGTATGTAGCTTTTTCATTACTCTAATATTGAACATTGAATCTCTTCATTTGGTGTATAAGTAATGTTGTCTTTCGATGCACCTGTTGCTTTTCCCCATTGTGCAATGGCAGTGAGCAACGGAATTAGGGTTTGCCCAAAATCGGTTAATGCATATTCCACTTTTAAAGGTGGTTTACTTGTATAGACGGTTCGGTTAATCAAACCGTGTTCTTCTAATTCCTTGAGTTGCAAGCTTAATGTGCGTTCCGTTATCATCGGAATTGCCTTTCTCAATTCGCTATATCGTTTTTTTTCTATTAAATGAATAAGAATGACGGCTTTCCATTTTCCGCCTATATATCTCATTGTCAAACTTGTACTGCATGGAAATTCTTGGTTGTCTATTGTATACATCTGTTACTATCCTTTATGACCGTTCTTGCAAAGGTAAATTACTATACTTAAGTTTGCAACTATAAAAAGTATAGTAGTAATAAAATAAGTAAAAAATGATGAGTACGAATTTCTTAGATTTAGCGAAACGCAGGTATGCAACTAAAAAATACGACGCGACCAAAAAGATTTCGGCAGCACAAATTGAAGAATTAAAAGCAATCATTCGCTTAAGTCCTTCGTCTATCAATAGTCAACCGTGGAAGTTTACGTTTGTAACCAATGAAAAAGTAAAAGCGGAATTAGCTGCACAGTCCTATATGAATGAGAATTCAATTAATGAGGTTGGATTAGTCGTAGTATTTAGCGTAATGGAAGATATTGAGCACTTTGAGGCGCGCAATATTTCGATTTTACCAGAAGGATGGATTAAAGGTTTTTATGAACCTTTAGTGCGTGCTCGTGGAGAGCAAGCAACAAAATCGTGGATGGAAAATCAAGTATACCTGTCTTTAGGATACTTTTTATCCGCTTGTATAAGTTTAGGTCTGGATGCAACACCAATGGAAGGAATCGATCGTCAAGCTTATAAAACGATACTAGGGCAAGAAGGATATGCGCCTTTATTTGCTGTTACAGTAGGCTATGCTGATGATACAGATATGGCACATCCATCAGTATCCCCTAAAACTCGTTTTGAATTAGAGGACATTATAACATCAATTTAGTGGTTTAGTGAACAGTTTATAGTTTGCTGTAAACTGTTCACCGTAAACTGTAAACTGTCAACTGTTCACTGTTCACCATAAACTGTAAACCGTAAACTGTCAACCATCTACCATGCTCGTTTGTCGGTAGTTATTGGTTTTGTAAGATCAAACACCACGTTAAAACTGGTTTTAGAACCGGCGCGTTGCAAGTTATAGCTGTATTCTTTTTCGTCAATGGTCACCCACCAAAGGTTGGAAGCAGCAGCAGGGATAGCTAATGCCGTTTCTTGATCGGCAGGGAAGTATTGGATATGTTCATTTCCTGTATTTGTTGTTGTTCCGCCATACATGGTGACCTCATCTGGTTTTCCATTGCGTTGACGGTGGTCGTGTTTCAATTCAATTCGGTCGCCTTTTGAGGTAAATACCCAGGTGCGAGATAGGTCATCTCCTACAAAAAAAGCAATCTTAACTTCTCTTTGATCACAAGCCGAAACGTACATAATTAATTCTTTGTTGTCAAAATCAGCAGGAACAGGTGTGGATACAAGACTACCTTTATAGGCTTTACCACAATGTTGTGCGAGGTTGTGTATAAATTGTGCTGAAGGATTTGACGTTTGGGCTTTTCCGCATAATACACCGCTGATACAGAACAGCAGGACAAGTAAATTTTTCATACTAGATTGAATTTATAAAAGATTAAAGATAGGGGTATAAATTGGGGTTTGCTAATTTTTAGGATGAGTGGCGATGGAGCTTTATTGCTATATTCGTATTTAATCCGATGAAAGACGAATAGTCATTGAATTAAAAATCTTATTTTTGAGGAAAGCTAAAAAACAATGTATAAACTGACGGAACAACTAGTTCACGTAGATGGACAGCAAATTTTTGTACATCTGTATACTCCTGAATACCCCAAAACTGATACGACCTTAGTTTTGTTACACGATTCACTAGGAAGCGTGGAATTGTGGCGCGATTGGCCTAGTTTATTGGCGACTCAATTGCAATGCAATGTTATGGTCTATGATCGCATAGGGTATGGAAAATCACAACCGATGGAGACTTCCTTTCGAGCCACCGATTATTTAGCACAAGAAGGAGCTTTTTTAGAGCGTTTACGCCTTGTTTTAAAACTAGGAAAACTTGCGGTATTTGGGCATAGTGATGGGGCTTCTATTGCCTTGTGGTATGGGATTTTGTATCCCGAACATACCGCTGCTATGGTGATTGAAGCAGGTCATGTTTTTGTAGAGGAAGTAACGATTAAAGGAGTCGCTGATGCAAAAAAAGCATATGAAGAGACTGATTTGCGCTACCGTTTAGCAAAATACCATGGAGAGCGTGTAGAAAAGTTGTGTTACGCTTGGTTTGATATCTGGTTGAATCCAGATTATCGCAATTGGACAATGGTGCCTGAATTGCCTCGTATTACATCCCCTTTGTTATTCTTACAAGGAGATTTGGATGAATATGGAACCTTACAACAAGTAGAAGACACAGTGACACAGGTTAG
This sequence comes from Myroides odoratus, assembly GCF_001549985.1. Classification (GTDB taxonomy): domain Bacteria; phylum Bacteroidota; class Bacteroidia; order Flavobacteriales; family Flavobacteriaceae; genus Flavobacterium; species Flavobacterium odoratum_A. The sequence goes on from NZ_LROZ01000016.1 coordinate 43,958, forward strand.
TGGTATTGCAGAAAAATACATTTTTGAAGGAGTAGGGCATATCCCCCATAAAGAACAAAAGGAGAAAACCTTAACTTTGATTATCTCCTTTTTAACTCGTTACTTATAGTTTGAGTAAGTGTTCAATTTTATCTAAAAATAGTTGTTCTATTCGAGGGTCTTTCGCTTGTAAATAGGAAGACTTTAAACTGTTTAGGTATTGATCTAAATTGGTAATAACACTCCCTTGGGCCAGTTCAAAAGGCACTTGAAGATTCTTGGCTTTAATTGTTTCTAGGGCAGTTTTGATATATGTTTCTTTATCCATTTTAAAGGGGTATAGGTGATGGGTTAAGGGTTAAGGGTTAAGGGGATGAGTTATGATACTGCTCACTCATAATCCATAACTCATACCCCCATAACTCATAACAATTGTGAAATTATTTATCTCGGCAATTCAATTGTATACGTTTTGCCTTTTGTTTTTACATTGGTATTCACCAACCATGGGTTATATAACTTCAACAGTTTATAGTTAGAACCTTGTTCTATCGCAAACATAGGTAGGTCTTCAATATCTTTATCTAACGTAATTGTACGCATTGGAATAGGTGGATATTTCTCTGATTTAGGAATGTCATATCCGTATTTTTGTGGATTTGTCATGATTTCTTTCATAGCAAGGATACGAAATACATAGCGCGAAGTTTCTTGATTCAGGAATAAATCATAGTAGTTGTCTACGTATTGTGAATTCATTGCTTTAGTCATACCTGCCATTCCGCGGTTGTATGCAGCAGCTACCATGGTCCAAGAGCCAAAGCGAGCTTTTGCATCTTTAAAGTATTTACATGCTGCTTCAGTCGCTTTCTCTAAGTGATAGCGCTCATCAATATACTCGTCAACAACTAAGTTGTATTCTCCTGCTGTTCCTTTCATAAATTGCCAAAATCCAGAAGCTCCTGCAGAGGAAACAACATTGGATAAGGTACTTTCAATGACACAAAGGTATTTAAAGTCATCGGGGATATTGTTCTTTTTTAAAATGGGTTCTATAATAGGGAAATAACGTTCCGCTCTTTTGATGACTAAGGTGGTAGATGAGTGCAGGTTCGCGTTGATAATCATCTCACGATCAAAACGCTCTTTGACATCAATTACATCCAAAGGAGCCTTTTCTCCTGCAAAATTTGCAGTTAAAGGAAGAGGAACATGATGATCCGTTGGGTTTTTTACTTCTTCTACTGGATCAGCAGTTGCATGCGCTGAGGCAAAAATAAAAGTAGATGCTACACCCACAACTGCCGCTGTGTAAAGCACATTTTTAAGATTCTTTTTCATCGTTATTTCAGTATAATTTTTTCTAGATGTTGATTAAACCATTTATATTTTACAATAATCATGGCATGTGTTCCGCCTTGAACTTCAATTGCATTTCGTATGTTTTTGAACGGAAATATTTCGTCTCTCGTTCCGTGAATATGAATCACATGTTCTAATTCTTCTGTTTGATTCCAAGTCAGAACGGTTTGAATACACCAATTCAGATAATGAGGATCTCGAACAGATAAATAGCGATTGTACATAGTCACGCGTTTTTTTTGTTTGTCATTGCCATAGCGCTCTATCATTCGGAGTAGAAACTCAATTCCATGTGTTGGGATGAGTTTATATAACCGGGTATATTTCGCCCACTTAAAACGCCTTGGAAATTCTTTGTTTGTGCGTACGCTTGAGATAATGATCACTTTTTGAACGTCGATGAGCTTCATTAGTTCTTGAGCAATAATCCCTCCAAATGAAACGCCAACCAAGATAGGGTTATTATGTTGAATAAGGGGAATGTATTTTTGGGTATAAGCAAGTAAGCTTTCTTTTTTTTCGCAAGGTAACCATTCTAAAAAATGCAATTCAAAACGTGTAGTATCCCATTTCAATCTTTCAAATATGAGTGAAGTTGATGACATTCCAGGAAAGAAATAAATTGGTATTTTGTTCATTTTAAATAAATTAACATAGTTAATAGGGGTGGTCTGGAAAAAAATGACGAACTTTGATAAATATAGGAATAAAACTTTTTGTTTACATCCTATATAAACGCTAAAAATTTCTTGCGATATAATTTTGTTATGGAAAGATGACTCGGGTGAGTCCTTTATTCTTTTTATGCTATGAAAAAGAACATTTTGCCTAACATGAAAATATAAAATTTTAGTATAATGGAAATTAAAGACAATGAATTGCTTCGTCAGTTTGAGCTCGAAACCGATCAAGGTTTGCTTAGCGTGGAGTATTCACTTCAAGAAAGAAAAATCTTTCTTACCAAATTAAAAGGATTTGAGGAAGGTGTTCAAGCACAATCCATCGATTTCTTAAAAGGAGTACTTGATATCGTTAGAGAAAAAAGATTGAGAGTCGTTCCTACACATCCAAAAATTGTTTCTTTCTTTAGGAAAAATCCGATGTATAAAGAAATGCTTCCTCCAGGGATAAGAATTTAATCCTGTGAGATTTAAAAACCACTTATAACACACACAACATACCCCTAATGGGTGAAAAAAACAAAACCTGTTTGAACTTCAATTCAAACAGGTTTTTTTATTTAACCCAAATTCAGCAATAGACGGATGAACGAGAGTGAATTATACAAAATAGCGCTGAACTTATAAAAAAAGCATACTATAGTATGGTTTTAGAAGAAGTGAATGAGATATAAAGTAGAATTAACTCGTAGTATTCGGCTAATGCGGAATTTGGGTTTAATCTAGAAAATCAAATCGAACGATACCGTCCTCATCAATTTTAGTCAATTTAATTGGGTGTAAAGTATTCACTAAAGCAGGATCCCAAGGTGTTTTTACTTTGACATAGTTTTCTGTAAAACCATGGATGTATCCTTCCTTGTTTTCACTTTCAAATAAGACCGTTTTTTCTAGACCCAGTTGAGATTCATAAAAAGCTCTGCGTTTCTTTACGGATAAACCACGTAACATTTTGCTTCTTTTGTTTCTCACCTCCATGGGTACTACTCCCTCCATTTCAATCGCTTCGGTATTGTCGCGTTCGGAATAGGTGAATACATGCAGATAGGAAATGTCTAAATTGCTCAAGAAATTGTAGGTATCCAAGAACTTTTCGTCTGTTTCACCAGGAAAACCAACAATCACATCCACACCAATACAACAATCTGGCATTACCGTGCGAATCTTATCTACACGTTCAACGTATAGTTCGCGCATATAACGGCGTTTCATTTTTTTCAAAATGTCATTGCTTCCCGATTGTAGCGGAATGTGAAAGTGTGGAACGAAAGTTCTACTTTTAGAAACAAACTCAATTGTTTCATTTTTCAACAAGTTAGGCTCGATAGAAGAGATGCGCAAACGCTCAATTCCCTCTACTTGATCCAAGGCTTGTACAAGCTCTAAAAAGGTATGTTCATGCTTTTTATTGCCAAATTCTCCTTTTCCGTAGTCTCCAATATTCACCCCTGTCAAGACAATTTCCTTGATGTCTTGAGCAGAAATCTCTGCCGCATTTTTCAATACATTTTCCATGGTATCACTACGAGAAATTCCTCGAGCTAATGGAATTGTACAGTACGTACATTTATAATCACAACCATCCTGTACCTTCAAGAACGCTCTTGTTCGATCACCGATGGAGTAGGATCCTACGTAAAAATCGGCTTCAGAAATTTCACACGAATGCACTTGTCCCATTTCATTCTTAGAGAGGTCATTGATATAATCCGTTAATTTGAATTTTTCAGTTGCTCCTAAAACTAAATCAACTCCATCTACATTGGCTAATTCAGCAGGTTTTAACTGCGCATAACAACCTACAGCGGCAATAAAAGCCTTGTCGTTTTTCTTTTGCGCCTTTTTTACTATTTGTTTGAATTGTTTATCTGCATTTTCGGTTACAGAACATGTATTAATTACATAAATGTCTGCCACATCCTCAAATTCAACACGATCAAAACCTTCATCTACGAAACTTCTTGCTATTGTTGAGGTTTCAGAAAAGTTTAGCTTACATCCTAGGGTGTAAAAAGCTACTTTTTTTCTATTTTCCATAATCATTCTTTACTATGAGTAGTAACTTTGAAGTATATTTACTCTTTGTTGTCACAAAGCTTGCAAATTTACGTACAAAATTCGGTTTGATGAAATCAATAATTTATTATATATCAATTCTTTGTGTTGTCTTCACTGTTTATTCTTGTCAAAATAAAAGAGATGAAAATGAGAGAGGAGCAGTATTTCGATACAATGAAAGTTCAAATATTCAAACACTTGATCCAGCTTTTGCACGAAGTATGGCAATCATTTGGCCGTGTAATCAATTGTTTAATGGATTGGTTCAGCTGGATGATCAGTTGCATGTTGTGGGAGATATTGCCCAATCATGGAAGGCTTCTCCAGATGGATTAACCTATGATTTTACGTTGCGCAAAGAGGTGTATTTTCATCCGCATCCTGCTTTTGGAAATGCACAAACGCGAGCAGTAACAGCTAGTGACTTCGTTTATAGTTTAGATCGATTAACCGATGCGAGAACAGCTTCTCCAGGTGCGTGGATTATGCAAAAAGTAAAGCATTACGAAGCATTGAATGACACGGTATTTCGATTGGAATTAAAAGAATCTTTTCCTGCAATCTTAGGTTTGTTGTCGATGCGTTATGCTTCAGTCGTACCTCGAGAAGTAGTTGAAGATCCACAACATGATTTTAGAATACATCCCATCGGAACTGGCCCTTTTTATTTTAAGTTTTGGGAAGAAAATGTCAAATTAGTTTTGCGTCGCAATCCCAACTATTTTGAAAAAGATGAACGAGGAGTTCAATTGCCTTATTTGGAATCTGTTGCTATTACTTTTTTACCAGATAAACAAAGTGCCTTTTTGCAATTTATACAAGGAAAACTCGATTTTATTTCTGGTTTAGATCCTTCTTACAAAGATGATTTAATTACGTTAGAAGGGAAGTTGCAAGAGAAGTATCAGCCCTTGGTACAAATGGAAACAGGGCCTTACCTCAACACAGAGTATTTGGGCTTCAATATGGAAGATAAGCAGAGTGCTGTCAGTGATAAGCGAATTCGCCAAGCATTGAATAGGGGATTTGACCGCGAAAAAATGATCAAACACCTGAGAAGTGGTATGGGAACCACTGCAGTAGGAGGGATTATTCCCCAAGGATTGAAAGGCAATATTCAGATAGAAACACTTTATGATGTTACAAAGGCTAAAGCACTTGTACAAGCGTATAAAAAAGAAAACAACTTGACCAACGTGGTGATTCCATTGTCTACCAATGCGGGCTATTTAGATATTGCAGAATACTTGCAAAGAGAATGGCAAAAAATTGGGTTAACTGTTGAAATCGATGTCATGCCACCTGCAACCTTGAGACAAGGAATGGCTTCTGGAAAGATTGCCTTTTTTAGAGGGAGTTGGATTGCTGATTACCCTGATGCAGAAAATTACCTATCGTTGTTCTATAGTAAAAATAAAGCACCCAATGGTCCTAATTATACGTTTTTTGCCAATCAAACCTATGATCGTTTGTATGAACAAGCTTTCTTGGTTACGGATGAGAAAGAGCGAGAACAATTGTATGAACAAATGGATCAGTTAATTGCGGAGGAAGTTCCTGCTCTTATCCTCTTTTATGACCAAGCGGTGCGATTTAGCCGAAAGGATATCCATCAACTGAGAATCAACCCCATGAATAATTTATTCCTAAAAAGAGTTTGGAAAGAATAAAAGAAGATAATTTTTCTTCTAATGGAGATTTATTTTAGATATAATAGTATATTTGAAGTCGCAGAATATCAATGAGATGTTCTGATTATATGACAACCTTACACACGAATACTATTATGAATGAGTTAGTCGTTCTAATTGTGGATGACGAAATGAAAGTTGCGGAAGTATTAAAACACCGATTGCTGAATAGCATTCAAATCCAACACAAAATGGTGTTTTATATGGCAAAATCAGTCGCAGAAGCAGTAAAAATGATTGAGCAATATGTGCCAGATTTGGTTTTTTTAGACATTCAAATGCCTAAAGAAAACGGGTTGGCTTTGTTTGATTACTTTAAGGATCCTCTCCCATTTGAAGTAATTATCACCACCGCTTACAGTCAATATGCACTAGAAGTTTTAAATCAATATACTTGTTTGCATTATTTATTGAAACCAATAGCCGTTGAAAATTTGCAAACGGCCTACGATAAATTTGTTGAAAAAGAAAGCCAACAATCTTTTATCAAACTAATCAAAAACAATCAAAAACGCGAAGTTGTTGCAATAGAAGATATTCTATACTGCAAAGCAGATGATAATTATTGCGAAATCTATTTACAAGATCAAAAGTATCTGATATCTAAAACGTTAGGAGCCGTTTCTTCTAAATTGAAACACCCGCAATTTCATCGGGTAGGTCGATCGTATGTAGTTAATTTCAAACGTGTTAAATACATAGAAATGGGTACAAATCGCATTGTTTTTAAAGATAAGGTGATTATTAATGATCAGGAAATCAACCATGATATTGTAGTTTCAGCAACTAAAATGAAAGAGTTTAGATTGCTTGAACTATGAGAGGATGGATTGTGCTCTTGTTCTTCGGAATTACATTCCCCTTGCTTTATGCACAAACAACGGTTACCAAGCGGTATACAACAGAAGATGGACTGATAGCCAATGACATTAGAGCACTTTTATTAGACTCTAGAGGTGTCCTTTGGATTGGTTCAAGAGCGGGATTGAGTGTGCGCCAACAAGGGCAAATTGCTATTGATGAGGAGTCGCTTCAGCACCGTTTTACTAATATTACAGCTATAGTTGAGGACAAGGATCAAGGAATCTGGATCGGAAGCTATGGACAGGGGATATTGTATAAAGGCCCAAAACAGACGCTTTTGTTTAAGGAGCAATCGGGATTATTTTCTATGCGCATCAATACTTTATTTGTTGCTGCATCTAAATTGTATATTGGAACGTCAGAAGGTATCACTACGCTCGATATTCAAACGCTGACTATTGACAAACAAGAGCCCAAGAATACGCTTAAAACACCCAGTCCTGTTTCTAGTTTTTACCAGATTGGTGAGTCGGTTTTTGCGACTACAATTAATCATGGTGTTTTTCAAGTTGAAGGAAGAGCGCTCATTCCTATAGGGGAAGAAAAAGAAGTTGTTGCTTCTTTTTTTGATTCCAAACACCAAACCCTATTCTTGGGGTTAAAGTTTGATTTGGAAATTCATTCCCTTCAATCCAATCAATCTATAGCGAAACAGGGAATTAAAGGAACTCGTTTTTTTCAACCCGTAGAGGATCAGGTCTATTGGGTAGGAGCGGATATTTTAAATGAAGGAGGAGGGATTTATGCTTGGGATGGGCAACAAATTAAAAAACTCAATCAAAAGTACGGGATACACAATGCAGAACTCTATAGTTTAGCTTATGATGCCAAACGCAAATTTTTGTATGTTGGAAGTAAAAAACAGGGGCTATTTCAAGTGGATTTGGCTTCCCCTTTGCGCTTTGATCCCCGTTTTGGACCAGTAGAAGCCATTGCATTATCTGGTGATACGGCTTATGTCTTTGGTACAAATGGATTGTGCTTGGTGCGTAACAATCAAGTTACCCATACCCTTGAAAAAGCCGCTTTTAAAGCCTATCACTTAGCTCATCATAAAAAGTTTGTTGGGGTGACAACTCGTGCCCATCATTTTTTTGAAATAGAACATCAAATTCCCTCCGAACAAATTCAGTTCTACAAGGCAGTCCAAGGGCTAAATGCTATTTGGGTCAGTACCAATATTGGCTTATTTCAATTAAATTTTCAGGGAGAAATTGAAAGTTATGTAGGTATACATACCTATCAATTTGATTTTATTCAAAATCAATTGCTGGAAACAGACCCTTATGGAGGGGTGAGATTGTATCAAAATATCGCTGCTTTTCGCTATCAATTTCTCGATCGAGAGGATGGAAGTTATGTTCCTCGCGATATTGTAGGCATGCAGGCCATCGGAGATAAAATGTATTTGGCGGGTGCATTGGATGGTTTATATGTATATGAAGACAACCATTTTCGTTCTTTTTTAAGTGAGGGGCTGTTTTTAGAAAATCGACTGAAGCACCTTGAAAAAGGAGAAGGGAAAACGCTATATGTGGCCACAGATTTTGGGGATATCTATTGTTTGGATGTCAGTGGACAAGCCCCAAAAGTTATTCGAAAAATTCCACAGAAAGCTATCCTGGGACATGGAATTACATTTTTGCATTATAGGAATCATCAATTGTTGATTGGAACAAATAAAGGTGTGACTGTTTTGGATGCAGCGGGCACTTTTTTGTTTAATACCGAGCAAGGATTGGACAATTACAACGTAAAAAGCAGTGTAGTTTTAGGAAAACAACTGATGCTAGGAACTGATGCTGGATTGTATACCCTAGATCTAGATTATTTTAAACCTCAAAAGGTTACTTATGATCTTGTGCTATCTTCAATTAAGATAAACGGGACAAAATTAGATTTGAAAAAACTAGAAGAGCAGGGAAATCGAGAGCTAGAATTACCCTATGATCAAAATTCTATCTTTGTCAATTTTGTTCTATTAGGCGCAAAATACCCAGAAAAATTAAAGTTTCAATATCGCGTTAAACCCACGGAAGAATGGTTGGATTTAGAACAACGTACGCTGTCATTGAATTATTTAAATTCCGGAGAGTATCCAATTGAAATTAGAATTTACGATTACGATAAGGGAGCAGAGCAAGTGAAAACACTGCTCCATGTAACAATCATGCCTCCTTTTTATTATAGTTGGTGGTTTTTTAGTTTGCTTGTATTGGTGGGTATCGGAATTGTTGTACTTATCATACAGCGCATAAAACGACGACAAGAAAGCAAAGATAAGCAGTTGCGCTATGAGAAAAAAGTAGCTGAACTAAAGCTGCTTTCGGTTCGAAGTCAATTGAATACCCATTTTATTTTTAATGTACTCAGTTCGTTTCAATATTTTATTATTGCACATAAGGAAGAAGAAGCGTTGTATTATTTAGAGCGATTTGCTTCTTTGATTAGAAAAACACTGAACCTATCGATGCTTGAACAAGTGAGTGTCAAAGAGGAACTCGATTATGTTCAGGGCTATTTTGAATTAGAGAATATGCGATTAGATGAACGCGTTCAGTTAGAAATCAAAATAGATGCACTATTGAATATACATCAAATTATGATTCCGCCTTTGTTGCTTCAACCTTTTATTGAAAATAGTCTGGTACATGCCTTTCCCGAAAGTATTGAAAATCCAAAGATCATCGTGCATGTGTATCCACAAGAACGCGATGTGATTCTGGAGGTCATTGACAATGGTATTGGAAAACAACAGGCTCCCGAACCCCTATCGAAACACGATTCAAAAGGATTATTTTTAGTTAAAGAACGAATGAAGATGATTCAAGCGTACTTAGAGGAACATATTAGCATACAATCTACGACAGCAGGAACACGGGTTCGTTTGGTATTAAAAGACACTTTAAGTAAATAAATCAAAGAAAATCACGTCAATTATTTGTTAATAAAACCAAGTAATGAAAGAAAGGATTGTATTATTGTGATAAAGCAGTTGAAATCCTAAAAAAAGAGTGTACTGCTGATTTAATTCTTGTTTTATGAAAGGAAGATTGTTGTTTGTCGGAATTTTTATTGCGTATTTTTTAGCTAATATTTATTTGGGAATCCGTGTATATCCCTTAGTGAATACTACCCCTTGGAGCATTCAAGTATTATATGGAGTAGCTGTTGCTTTTTTGGTGATATCGCCTATTTTATTTTTTGCGTTTAGAAAACGCGTTAGTGTACCCAAAGCAGCTATACTATATAAGGTAGGAACAGGATGGTTGATGTTAATCATCTATTCATTTTTGTTGGCTTTATTGTCGGATTTACTTCTATTTGGAATTGGCGATTTTATTGATAAATGGACGCAAGCGTGGATTCGATTGGATCAATTGCAAGCGTGGTTTATCGTATTGGGAACTATTGGAATTGCTTGGATTGGTAATATTAATTATTATCGAAAGAAGGTTGTTCATCTCGATTTAGAAACAGAAAAACCATCGCATCAACCGCTAAAGCTAGTAGTTTTGAGCGACCTGCATTTAGGACATGCCATTAGCCGAAAGGAATTAAAACGTTGGGTTACCTTTATTAATGAACAAGAAGCAGATCTTGTTTTATTTGCTGGAGATATTATTGATAATAGCTTACTGCCTTTGACGTATTATAAATTGGATGAACTTTTAAGTCAAATAAAAAGTAAACACGGCGTTTATGCGTGTTTAGGGAACCATGAATATTTAGCTAATGTTGAAATGAGCTTAGCTTTTTTAGCGAAAGCGAATATTACCGTTTTGAGAGATGAGGTTGTCAACCTCATCGGGGGACAACTTCAACTGATAGGAAGAGATGATAAAGCTAATCCACATCGCAAGCCTTTAGCTGAATTGGTTCAGCCTGATTCAACTAAAATACAACTTGTTTTAGATCATCAGCCTTATGCATTGGAGGCTGCTGAAGCACAGCAAGTAGATTTTCAATTTTCAGGACATACACATCGCGGACAAGTATGGCCCTTTTCTTGGGTTACGGATTATTTATTTGAACAATCACATGGGTATGTAAAGAAGGGAAATACCCAATATTACATTAGTTCTGGATTGGGGATTTGGGGCGGAAGATACCGCATCGGAACACAATCAGAATACGTGGTTGTTACGTTAAAAACGAAAGATAAAAAAGAGAAAGTGTAAGGGAAAAAACACAAACTTTTTTAATGGAGAATAAAAGGTTATTTTTGTCAAAATTTAGTTGAAGTGAATTATTTATCAGTAGAAAATATATCGAAATCTTTTGGGGCACATAACTTGTTTGAAAATGTGTCATTTGGTATTAATAAAGATCAAAAGATTGCTTTTGTCGCAAAAAATGGATCGGGAAAATCGACTATTTTAAAAATAATAACAGGATTGGATGATCCTGATAGCGGACAAGTAGTTATTCGCAAGGGAATTCGCATGGAATTTCTATCGCAAGAACCTAATTTACAAGATGAACTAACCATCGAAGAAAGTATTTTCGCTTCAGATAGCGATATTCTAAAAGTAATTGAAGCCTATGAAAAAGCATTGGAAAATCCAGAGGATGAAGATGCGTATCAAAAAGCTTTTGAGCAGATGGAGATTCACAATGCTTGGGATTTTGAAACCCAATACAAGCAGATTTTAACGAAACTAAAATTAGATGATTTAAAGTTGAAAGTGAAAACGCTTTCTGGTGGACAGAAAAAGCGTTTGGCTTTGGCTATTATCTTAATCAATAAACCTGATTTGTTGATATTGGATGAGCCAACCAACCACTTAGATTTAGAAATGATTGAATGGTTGGAGAACTATTTCGCTAAAGAAAATATCACCTTGTTTATGGTTACCCACGATCGCTTTTTCTTGGAACGTGTGTGTAATGAAATTATCGAATTAGATAACGGATTAATTTACCAATACAAAGGAAACTATTCATACTACTTAGAAAAGAAAGAGGAGCGAATAGCCGCTGAAAATGCAAGTATTGATAAGGCTCAAAATCTTTTTGTCAAAGAATTATCTTGGATGAGAAGACAGCCAAAAGCGCGTACGACAAAATCAAAATCGCGTATTGATGACTTCTATGTAATCAAAGAAAAGGCGAGCAGTAGAAGAAAAGAGCACCAAGTGGAGCTGGAAATTAACATGGAGCGCATGGGAAGTAAGGTTGTAGAACTACACAAGTTGAATAAATCATTCAATGGAAAAGTAATTTTACACGATTTTAGCTATATGTTTAACCGAGGAGAACGCATTGGAATCATCGGAAAGAACGGGTCTGGAAAATCAACCTTTTTGAATATTCTAACGCAAACGATGAAACCTGATACAGGAAAAGTCGTGATTGGAGAAACAATTAAGATTGGCTACTATACGCAAGGAGGAATTTCAATTAAGCCTGAACAGAAAGTAATTGATGTAATTAAAGAGTTTGGTGAGTATATTCCATTAGCCAAAGGACGTTCTATCTCTGCAGGACAACTTTTAGAGCGTTTTCTGTTTGATCGCAAAAAACAGCATGATTTTGTTGAAAAATTGAGTGGTGGGGAGCTAAAACGCTTGTACTTGTGTACTGTTTTAATTCAAAACCCTAACTTTTTGATTCTCGATGAGCCAACAAATGATTTAGATATTGTAACATTGAACGTGTTAGAGAGTTTCTTATTGGATTATCCAGGTTGTTTGGTGGTGGTTTCGCACGACCGTTATTTCATGGACAAGATTGTCGATCACTTATTTGTCTTTAGAGGAGAAGGAGAAATTGAAGATTTTCCAGGAAACTATTCTGATTTTAGAACGTATGAAGATAGTATTGAGCCTGTAAAAGAGGAAGCGCCAAAAGAAAAAGTAAACTGGAAGGAAAATCAAGTACAAAATGGTTTGACGTTTCAAGAACAAAAAGAGCTTCAAAAAATAGAGCGCGAAATGACAAAACTCGAAGAGCAAAAACAAGAGATTGAAAAAGAATTTGCGGACGGAAAAGTACAAGAAAATCAAATTGACGAAAAAGCAAATGCGCTGAAAAAAATAATAAAAGAACTCGAAGAAAAAGAAGAAAGATGGTTTGAATTATCAGCCAAAAAAGGGGAGTAATTTCGAGGGCAAAAAAAGCAGAAAAGAGGGCGAAAAAACAGTTTTGCTCTCTTTTTTTTTATTTTTAAATCGGAATAAAGCTATAAAATATAGTGAAAATTTAAGATTTTTACAAGAGTTAAAATGTTAAAGTTTTTTGATGTATCTCTTTGCTAATCAGGGTTTGTGTGTAAAGGATAGGTTAAGGGAATGTAATTTAACGATTAAAGAATAGGCATATTTAAAAAAGAAGGTAACTTTGCGAAGTGAAATTTCAAGTGGTGACAGGGCTTGAGAAATTAATTTTAATGAGGAAAAAATGTTCTTTTTTTATTGGCTTATTACTGCTATTAGGTGGAGTTTTTTCGGGGTTCAAAAAGTATGAAGTCATACTGCTAGAACAGTATAAAATTGTCCCTACAGAAGAGCTGTCTTACCATCTTCCTGAAGAAAAGATTACGGAAGAAAAAAAGGCAGAGGAAGCTGCAGTAATACCATTTACAGGGAAAACCTATATTGGGTTTAAACAAGCCTTAGGTGCAAGAGAATCTAATGGTTTGTATCGAATTGTTAACTCTTTTGGTTACATCGGGAAATACCAATTTGGAAGGTTAGCTCTAAGATCAATAGGAATTTTTGATTCTGAAGAGTTTTTGAATGATCCGCAATTACAGGAAAAAGCGTTTGACGCTCTGGTTGCAAAAAACAAATGGATTCTTAGAAACGAGATTAAAGCGTTCGAGGGACGAAGAATTGACGGGATCAGAATCACAGAGTCGGGGATATTAGCCGCTGCTCACTTAGGTGGAGCAGGATCTGTGAGAAAATATTTAAGAAGTAATGGAGCTAATTCATTTAGCGATGGATTCGGAACTTCAATCAAGACCTACTTGAAAAAATTTAGTGGGTATGATGTTTCGGAGATTGATCCAGAACGAGATGCATTAGTAATGCTGTAAACGTATAAAAGGTGGTCTGTTTGACAGATCACCTTTTTTTTATTTGGTAGTGAAAAAATAATTTCTACCTTTACACCTTCAAAACAAAGAAAAATGAATTTCAAACATACAAATAATTGGTGGTGGAACAACTTACGTCAAGACGTCGTGAGCTGTCCTGCTATTGGTATGTATGAAGAAAAAATATAACGGAACGAGTATATTATTCCTACACCTCTAAGGGCTTGTCATCACGACAAGCCCTTTTTTTGTGCCTAAAAATTTCAAATAAATCAATACAATAAAACAAACAAATATGAAGTATCAAGTCAATCAAGCAGGATTTTATGGAGATTTTGGAGGAGCGTTTATTCCTCCAACTTTACAACCCATTGTAGCAGAATTACAAGCCATGTATATTGAAATCATGGAAGAACCAACCTTTCAGGCGGAATACCAAAAGCTATTAGCTGATTATGTAGGAAGACCTACGCCTTTGTACTTTGCAGAAAGACTTTCAGCGCTCTACAATACGAAGGTGTATTTAAAACGCGAGGATTTATGCCATACAGGGGCGCATAAAATTAATAATACGATTGGACAGGTATTATTGGCTAAACGCTTAGGGAAGAAGAAAATCATCGCTGAAACAGGGGCAGGGCAACATGGAGTAGCAACTGCAACCGTATGTGCACTAGCAGGATTAGAATGTGTGGTTTTTATGGGAGCTACAGATATTGAACGCCAAGCGCCCAATGTTGCGCGCATGAAGATGCTAGGCGCAGAGGTTCGCGCAGCAAAGACAGGAACACAAACATTAAAAGAAGCCGTAGATGAAGCCTTGCTTTACTGGATAGAAAATCCAACAGACACCTATTATTTAATTGGTTCTGTGGTAGGCCCGCATCCATATCCTGATATGGTCGGACGTTTTCAATCTGTCATCTCCAAAGAGATAAAAAAACAATTGTTGGAAAAAGAAGGAGTTGACAAACCCAACTATGTGATTGCGAGTGTAGGTGGAGGAAGTAATGCTACAGGGGCATTCTACGAATTCTTAGAAGAGGAGCAGGTGAAACTTATTGTTGCAGAAGGCGGTGGTTTTGGTGTAGATACGAATCAAACGGCTGCTACTTCTTTTATTGGTAAACCGGGAGTATTACACGGAAGCAAGACCTTATTCATGCAAGATGAAACAGGGGAGCCTTTGGAAGCATACTCGATTTCCGCTGGATTAGATTATCCTGGTTTTGGACCTTTATTTGCGCTGATGAAACAAGAAAATCGCGCTGAATTTTTCGCTATTAAAGATGCAGAAGCCATGGAGGCTGGTTTAGCCCTGTGTAAATTAGAAGGGATTATTCCCGCCATAGAAAGTTCACATGCACTAGCTGCTTTACAACATAAAACATTTTTGCCAACTGATATTGTAGTCGTAAACCTTTCCGGTAGGGGGGATAAGGATTTACAAAATTATACCAACTACTTTCAGTTGTAGTTTTTTCAGGAAAAAGCCCACGTAGGAGTGGGCTTTTTTTATTCTGATTGATACCACTGTTCTAATTCAACTAAAATGGGAAGTAGTTTTATTCCTTTAGCGGTGAGTTTGTATTCAACGCGTGGGGGAATCTCAGCAAAGGCTTCTCGTGCTAATATTCCATCTTGTTCTAACTCGCGTAAAACGGTGGTGAGAGTACCTTGGGCAATATGGTCTAAGTCGCGCTTTAAAATTCCAAATCGCTTTGGACATTGAGCCGCTACAATTTTAATAATTGAAATCTTCCATTTACCCGTAATGGTCTTTAATGCATCTTGAGCCACACAAGTATTTTCAAAATCAGTCAATTTTTTTTCTACCGTAGTATACTCATTATCACTATTCGTATTATTTTTCATACTTAGTCTAGATTTTTTACCTACTTGATTGGAAGCAAGTGATTCTTCACTTTTGTAAAGATAATTATAAAATATAGGAAGAAAAAAATGCAAAATTTAACCCATCAAAGAAAGAGTGTCCTGTTATTGTTGCTTTCAATGTCTATCTTTTTGTCCGTATTAGATTTGTTTATCGTCAATGTAGCCATTCCTAAAATTAGAACTGCCTTACACGCCAGTGTAGCAGATATACAGCTTGTTATTGTTTATTATGTCATTGGCTACGGTGCTTTTCTGATTACCTCAGGGAAAGTAGGTGTAAAGTATGGACATAAGCGCGTTTTTGTGTTGTCCATGTTGAGTTTTGGGCTATTTTCGCTCTTGTGTGGATTAGCTACGGAGATACACGCATTGAATCTCTATCGTTTGTTTCAGGGAATTAGTGGGGCCTTTATGATTCCACAAGGAGTGACGCTTTTATCACATATTTATACTGAAGAAGCAGAACGACGTAAAGCGTATGCTATTTATGGAGCGATAGCTGGAATGTCTTCTGTACTGGGACAGATTCTCGGAGGGGTACTTCCTGATTTAGATTATGCCTTTGGAGCTTGGCGATTGATTTTTTTAATTAATGTCCCCCTTGCTCTATTGGTAGTCGTAGCTTCTTGGAAGTTCATACCAGAGGTAGCACGCAAGCGAGATTTAAAAATACAACCCTTGTCACAGTTTGTACTTGTTTTGTTCCTGGTGCTTTTGATGTATAGTTTAGTTACAGGAGCAGATCTAGGCTGGACTTTCTCTTTATTTTTCTTATTATTCGGTGCAATGGGGGGAGTCGTCATCTTTCTATTCTTTCAATGGAAACAATACAAGGCAGGAAAGGTTACCTTACTTGATTTTAAACCATTTACTTATAAAATGTTTGCCGTGACTCTTATCGCTCTAGTATTTTATTCCTTAGTACAGGATTCATATTTTTTTATTTATGCGAATCACTTCCAATTGCACTTGCATTATACCGCTACGCAAACGGGAATTTTATTTGCTTTTCAAGGGGTAGGCTATGTGTTAGCCTCGTTTTTGTCTTTGCATTTTTTAGCTCGGTATCAAGAGCGTTTTATGCTTTTTGGCTTACTGTTGATGATCGTTGGACTTGTTTTTCATTATAGCTTATTGGAGCGGGACGAGGTTTTGTTTTATCAAGTGGCACTCTTGTTGTTTGAATATGGATTGGGGTGTGGGATTGTTTTACCTTCGATGTTTACCTATGCTTTAAGTGCTTTGCCTACCACAGCCACAGCAGGAGGGTCTAGTCTATATTTGACGGTACAACAGTTAAGTATTGCTTTGGGGGTAAGTATGGTGGGACAAGTTTATTTCGGTAGTGAACATGGACATTTCAATGCGACAATACTTATGATTATGTTGTTATTAATTACAGGATTTGTGTTCTATAGTCAGTATAAAAAAAGGAGATGACTCTCATAAAAAACAACCATTTACTCCTTATATATAGTAAGGAGTAAAAAGAAAAGGACCTGCGTTGTTTGTTTTGTGTCAGATCCCTATAAAAATATCCCCATCCAAAACAAACAAATACTATATTTGCAGCGGTTTAATAAAAATACAATATGATAACAGTTAATGATGTTGCTGTCCAATTTGGTAGTACAACGCTTTTCAGTGGCGTAAGTTTCTCAATTAATGAAAATGATAAAATTGCCTTAATGGGAAAAAACGGTGCGGGTAAATCCACGTTACTGAAAATTGTAGCAGGAGTAGATAAACCTAGTTTAGGCGCTGTTGCTGCACCAAAAGAAGCTGTGATTGCTTATTTACCTCAGCATTTATTAACTGCGGATGATTGTACTGTTTTTGAAGAAACATCCAAAGCTTTTGCTCAAATCTTCGCCATGAAGAATGAAATTGAGCAGATCAATGAAGAATTGACGGTGCGTACCGATTACGAAAGTGATGCGTATATGAAGTTAATCGAACGCGTATCTGAATTAAGCGAAAAGTTTTATTCAATCGAAGAAGTAAACTATGAAGCTGAGGTGGAGAAAGTGTTGAAAGGATTGGGATTCTTGCGCGAAGATTTTACACGTCCAACTTCTGAATTCAGTGGAGGATGGAGAATGCGTATTGAATTAGCAAAAATCTTATTGCAAAAACCCGATTTGATTTTATTGGATGAGCCAACGAACCACATGGATATTGAAAGTATTCAATGGCTAGAGGAATTCTTGATTACACAAGCAAAAGCTGTAATGGTTATTTCTCACGACCGTGCTTTTGTGGATAATATTACCAATCGTACGATTGAAGTAACGATGGGGAAAATTTACGATTATAAAGCAAAATACTCAGACTATTTGGTATTGCGTCAAGATCGTAGAGCACATCAGATGAAAGCATATGAAGAACAGCAAAAAATGATTGCTGAAACAACAGAGTTTATTGAGCGTTTTAAAGGAACATATTCAAAAACATTACAAGTGCAATCACGTGTAAAAATGTTGGAAAAATTAGAAATTATTCAAGTGGATGAGGTAGATAACTCAGCTCTTCGTTTGAAGTTTCCTCCGGCAGCACGTTCTGGACAATATCCTGTTACAGTGTCTGAAATGGGAAAAACCTATGGCGATCACATCGTGTTTAAAGAGGCTAATATGGTGGTGGAAAGAGGACAAAAAGTAGCTTTTGTAGGAAAGAATGGTGAGGGTAAATCGACGATGATTAAAGCAATCATGGGAGAGATTGATTATACAGGGTCTATTGAATTAGGACACAATATTCAAGTGGGATATTTTGCTCAGAATCAAGCGTCTTTATTAGATGGCGATTTGACTATCTTTGAAACAGTAGATCGTATTGCTGAGGGGGATATCCGTACACAAATCAAAAATATACTCGGAGCTTTTATGTTCTCTGGAGATGATATTCAAAAGAAAGTAAAAGTACTTTCTGGTGGGGAGAAAACAAGATTGGCGATGGTGAAATTATTATTAGAACCATATAACTTATTAATCCTGGATGAGCCGACGAACCATTTGGATATGAAAACCAAAGACATCATTAAAGCGGCATTGAAAGATTTTGAAGGCACTGTAATCTTAGTTTCTCACGACCGTGATTTCTTAGATGGATTGGCCGAAAAAGTATTTGAATTTGGCAATAAACGCGTCAAAGAACACTTTGAAGATATCAAAGGATTCCTAGCGCATAAAAAAATGGAAAGCTTACGCGAGATCGAAAAATAAGCGATTCTCTGGTAGAAAATATAAAAACTCCTTCTCTTAAAAGACTTATGGCATGTGTTTTGTTAAGTTTTTTGAGGGAAGGAGTTTCTTTTTTTAATATTTACGGCAAAATTAAACCGTTGTAAGCAGGAAAGAAGCCTGCTTTTTCTTTCTCCGTTCGGGGATAGTGTTATATTTGTAAAACAAGTGAAAATAGTGTTTCATAAAGTGAAAAAGGTTGTATATTTATTGAAGCATTTATGTGTAATTAACAACATTAAGTGAATGAAAAGAATAAACTTGAAACGTTTTTTTCTGCTTATCGGAGGGACTGTACTTTATTTTTCTATGTCGGGAATTAGTTATGGACAGCAGTTGTCTTTTGCTGATGCGATGCGTGTGATGAATGAGGAGAATAGCTTAATTAAAGCGATGGAAAAACAAGAGGAGGTTCACCAATATGAATGGAAAGCCATGAAAGGCTTGCGTTCACCATCGGTTAAAGCTTTCGGAATGGGCATTTACATGGATCGTTCTTTGGGATTAGATTTTAATGGGCTTCGAAATCAAGTAGGTGATTTTGTGCATTTACCAAACTCGGAAGTTTTAGGGAATTGGTCCGTTGATTTCAACAAACGAGATATGGCTTTTGGGGGCTTCATGGCTACTTGGCCTTTGTTTACAGGAGGAAAGATTAATGCTGCTATCAAAGCGGGCAAGCTCAAAAGTGAAATGGGAGAAAAGGACTTGGAGCAAACCAAGGACAAATTAATATCTGAACTCGTCGTTCGTTACTACACTGTAAAATTAGCAGAACGTGCGTTAGTTGTGCGTCAAGAAGTATTGACTGGCATGGAAAAGCACCAGCATGATGCTTTGAAATTAGAGGAAAATGGCATGATTGCCCCTGTTCAACGCATGGCCGCTGATGTAGCGGTTTCTGATGCAAATCGAGAGTTTGAAGCTGCGAAGAAAGACGCTACTTTGGCGCGTTTAGCTTTGGCAAATACCCTAGAAGTAGAGGAGGTAACAGCGGATTTAAGCAGTGACTTTTTCGTGCTCCCTCAATTAGAAAATTTAGAATATTACCAAGAATCTGCCTCAGATCACTACCCCGCTTTACAAAAATTAGCACTACAAAAAGAATTGGCTACACAAGGAGTAAAAGCAAAACAATCAGCAAATTATCCTACTGTGGTTGCCTTTGGACAGACTATTTTAGCACATAATAATCCCATCAGTGGCCTTGATGTACTTTACGATAATAATAAGCCTTGGACAATTGGCGTAGGGGTAACCTATACTTTATTTGAGGGATTTAAAAATAGAAATGAAATCAGAGCAGCCAAAGCAACGCGAGAAAGTGTTGAGCTTTTTGAAGAAAAAGCAAAGGCGGATATCAAAATGTTGGTGGCTAAATTGTACCAAGATATTGTAAAACAACAGGAACAAATAGAAAGTTTAACGACACAAGAAGCAATGGCTACTGAATACCTCCGAGTGCGCAACAAAGCATTCGTGGAGGGATTTGCTACCTCAACAGAAGTAGTTGATGCAGAATTAAATTTATCTGTGGTGAAATTAAAGAAATTACAAGCGCATTTTAATTATGTAGCGAATGTAGCTTCTCTATTTGAGTACACAGGATTGAGTAATGAATTTGTCCAATTTGCAAAATAAATTGAAGGTAAGATGAAAAATAAAGTAATAAGTGCTATTGTTGGAATTGTAGTTGTAGTGATTGTTTTCGCTGTTTCTATTTGGTATATGAGTGCTCCAGAAGAGAGTTACATTCAAGGACAAGTGGACGCTACTCAAATTAATGTATCCTCTAAAATACCAGGTAGAATTGATGATATTCTAGTAAAAGAAGGAGATAAAGTACAAGCAGGACAAGTATTGGTTCAGATTAGTACCCCTGAAATAGATGCTAAATTGCAACAAGTAGAAGCTTTAAAAGCGGCTGCACAAGCCCAAGACGCTAAAGCAAATACAGGAGCGCGTAAAGAAGAAATTCAGGCGGCTTACAATATGTGGCAACAGGCAAAAGCAGGAGCTGATTTTGCTCAAAAAACCTATGCGAGAGTAGAAAACTTATACAAAGAAAAAGTGATTCCTGCACAGCAAAAGGACGAGGCTTATGCAAAATATACAGCAGCACAAGAAGTAGAAAAAGCGGCACATGCCACGTATCAAATGGCAAAAAGTGGAGCTCGATCTGAAGATAAAGCAGCAGCTTTAGCTGTATTCAATCAAGCGAAAGGAGCAGTGGAAGAAGTCTTAATCTATAAAGGAGAAGGAGCAGTAAAATCACCACAAGATGGAGAGGTTTATACCATTATGCCTAATAAAGGAGAAATCGTAAATTCAGGTTATCCTATTGTCAATCTAGTGGATTTAAATGATCTATGGGTGAACTTCAATATTCGTGAAGACTTGATGAGTAAGTTTAAAATGAATACTAAATTTCAAGCGATTATTCCAGCATTGGGTAATCAATCGATTGAATTAGAAGTGAACTATATTGCTGTACAAGGAGATTACGCTACATGGAGTGCTACAAAAGCAAAAGGTGATTTCGATATGAAAACCTTTTTGATTAAGGCTTATCCGACACAAAAAGTGGATGGATTAAGACCTGGAATGAGTGCTTTAGTAGTAGAAAGTAGTTTGAAGTAAAAATACAAAGAACGTGAGTAAAGGTTTTTTATCCCTGTTTAAAGAAGAGTTTAAGCGAATGCTGACCACACCTCGAATTTTGGTGTTGATTCTCAGTATTCCACTTTTGCTATTTCTATATTATGGGGCTTTGTTACAAGAAGGGGTTTCTCGAGATTTACCTGTAACAATCCTCGATTTAGATAAAAGTAGTACTTCACGTAAATTAGCGAGTTTTATTGATGCTAGTTCTGCCATGCAAATTGTTTATGAAGTAAATGATGAGCTAGAAGGACAAAAAACGGTGCGTCGAGGGGATTCTTTTGCTTTAATTATCATACCCAAAGATTTTCAGAAAAACGTTCAGAAAGGAGTAAAAACCAATGTAACGTGTTATTATAATGGGCAATATTTATTACCTGCAGGGTTAATTCAACGCGATTTTCAAACGGCAGCGGGGTATCTTGCAGCTGGAGTTCGAACAATATCTTTAGAGCAAGGTGGATTAACACCGAATCAAGCACTAGCAGCTGTTGCACCCATCAAAGTGGAAGAGCATGTACTCTTTAATCCATACACCAGTTATGAATATTATTTAGGTTTAGCTTTTATGCCTATGGCCTTGCAAATTATTATGTTGGTCGTATCGATTTACGTTTTTGGTGTGGACTTAAAATACAGAAAAGGAAAAGAGTTACTGGAACGCGCCAATAATAAGATTTGGGTTGTGGCTATCGCTAAGATTTTGCCCTATACCTTAATCTTTATGGTACTGGGCTTGTATATGAATAGTTATGTATTCTATAAATTGAGTATGCCTTTCAAAGGGAATTTCTTTATGCTCAATGCGTTTTTCTTCTTGTTTATTTTGGTTTGTCAAAGTATGGGCTTCTTTCTAGCATCTGTGATGAATAGCTTGAGGATTGCTTTAACAATAGGTGGAGCTTATGCTGCAGTAGCTTTTTCTTTTGCAGGATATACATTCCCTCCAGAAGGAATGAGTGGATTTGTAAGGGGGGTAAATTATGTATTTCCCTTTCATTCTTATATGCGCTTTGTTGTGAATTATGCCATTCGAGGGATTTCATTTAATGCTGAACAAGTAGGATATTTAATTGCTTTTGCTGTATTTATCTGTTTAGGATTAATCGGAATTCCGTTTTATTATAAAAAATTACAGAAAGGAGGCTATGATGCTTAAGCGATGTATAGAAAATTGGGCTTTGATTATCGAATCGTGTAAACGAGAGATTCAAATGATTTTTAAGGATTCAGCTATTGTAATTACCTATATTGTTTGTGTACTTCTAGTTGCTTTTGTGTATTCCTATGTGTATTCGAAAGAGGTTATCACAGAATTACCCGTAGCGATTGTCAATCAGGATCAATCGAAAATGAGTTTTCAAATTGACCGCATGTTGGATGCAACGCCTCAGCTCAACGTAGAGTTGCGTACAGCGAGTATGGATTTGGCACATGAAGCATTTTACCAAGAAAAGATCAAAGGGATTATTGTGATTCCAGAGCATTTTGGAAGAGATTTACAAAAGGGAAAAGTACCTACACTTGGTGCTTATTGTGATGCTTCTTATATGCTATATTATAAGCAAACCCTAGGAGCTGTTATGCTTACAGCAGGAACTTTAGGCGGACAAGTTGAAGTGAATAAGATGATGGCTGGAGGGATGCCTATGAAACAGGCAGCAGCGAGTAGACGTCCATTTGATGTTACAGCAAAGCCTTTGTTTAATATTAATGGAGGTTATGCTACCTTTCTGATGCCCGCTGTATTCTTGATTGCGATTCAGACACTACAGCTAAATGGAATGGGGATTTTAGCCGGTACTTTACGAGAAAAAAGAAGTTTTGGACAAGCCTTTGCTTATGCAACAGGACGTTTTTCTAATTTCTTCTTGACTTTAGGGCGAAGTTTAGCCTACCTGATCCTTTCGATGTTGATGATGTGGATTGTACTCGGTGTTGTAATGCACCTGTTTACTTTTCCACAACGCGGAAATCTAATGGAAGTAACGCTGTTTTTGGTTCCATTCTTACTAGCGGTTTCCTTTTTAGGGATGACCTTAGCGAATTGTTTCAAACACAGGGAAGATTCAATCATGACCATTACACTTTTTTCAATTCCAACTTTGTTGATGACTGGTTTGTCTTGGCCAACAACGGCTTTCCCAACGGCTATTAAGGTCATTTCCTTTTTTGTCCCTTCTACTGTTGGTACGAAAGGTTTTGTCGCGCTCACTCAGTTTGGAGCATCATTACAGGATATCAAGGATTTGTTTTTGCAGATGTGGTTGGTGTGCCTCTTTTATTTTATGTTGGCCATCTGGACAAATTGGCGCTTAAGAAGAAAAGAAGGGGAAACCATTTCCCAAGAGATATAAAAAAAATAGGATCGTGTAAACGATCCTATTTTTGTATAGTTAATTGATAAATTGACGTTGGTAGTTCCGGATTATCTGGGTCTGTACACAAGAAGAAGGAAACTTCTTTTTTGTTGTTTTTATACACAGTTATGCCCTCAAATTTTTGATCTGTACTAATGGTCTTGGTCTTTTCAACTTTCATTTTCTTGGTATTGATTTTTCCGACAATAGAACCTTTGATTTCGCCATCTGCATAGGTAGAACTAGAATCTTCCGCTGTTGCAATAAAATAAAGATCTCGATCCACTAAAACGGCATCTGTAAACCCAGTTTGAACTTGATCTAATTTTGGTAACTTCATGGGAGTATAGGTAATTCTAAAATTATCCAAGATACTTTCTCCTGTTACAACAAATACTCCATTTTGTTGTTTAGGTCCATTCCCGCGATTGAAAAAATACCACGTCTCGGCATCGTACACCACACCTTCAATATTAAAATCAGCATCGTCCATATGGGCAAAGGCTTTCATAGATTCATATAATAGTTCCAACGATTGTTTGCTTACTGGTTCATTCGTCATTTGATGGATTTCATATAAATCAGTTCGATTGGGCTTTGAACCTGAACCAAATAAATAGTAATTAATTCCATCAAAGGTCATGGATTCTAAATCTGGTTTGTCTGCTTTTGCAATATGTTCTTGGCCGATATAATCGTCAGTAAGCGCTGTTTTGTTTAATTGTTTGGACGGTATATCATAGTGATATAAGTAAGAACTATCGTCAGCAATTAAATGAAGTTTGTCTTCGGCATAGTACAAACCAGATGCCGCACTTAGGCCAATAATATGATAGAGGAACTCTAATGTCAGTTTTCTCATGGTTACTTGAATTGAATTTTATAAATTTAATACATCCGAATTACTTAATGAATTAAATTGATATGAGTTTTGAAAATAAATATAAGGCAACAGGGAAAACGAAACTGGCAAAGTTAGCTACGGTTCCCGATTTTGAATTGAGCCCTAAAAAAGCCATACGTAAATTAGAAGAAGTAAGTAGGCATTTGAGTAAATTTCAAGAATTGATGTATGCACATAATCGCTACAGCTTTTTGATTTGCATTCAAGGGATGGATACGGCGGGTAAAGATAGTTTGATACGAGAAGTGTTTAAATCGTTCAATGCTAGGGGAGTGGTGGTGCAGAGTTTTAAGAAACCCACTTCGACAGAATTGGAACACGATTATTTATGGAGGCATTATATTGCTTTACCTGAGAAAGGAAAATTTACTGTTTTTAATCGCACACATTATGAAAATGTACTGGTTTCTCGCGTACATCCAGAAATTGTGTTAAATGAGCGACTGCCTCAAATCACAAGTACGGATCAGCTAGACGAGTCGTTTTGGGAAAAACGCTATAAGGAAATCAGCAATTTTGAAGAGCATATCAGTAATAATGGAGTAGTGGTGCTTAAATTTTTCTTACACTTGGGAAAGGACGAGCAAAAAAAACGCATTTTACGTCGATTGGGCAAAGAGAAGCACCATTGGAAGTTTGCTCCAGAAGATGTTCGAGAGCGAGAGTTCTGGGATAAATATCAAACGTATTATGAAGAGGCCATTGAGAAGACCTCAACAAAAGCATGTCCGTGGTATGTGATTCCCGCTGATAATAAAGAGTTATGTCGCTATATTTTTGCCAGTATTTTATTGGAAATAACAGAGCAATTAACGGATGTTAGTTTGCCAGAATTACCTGATAATATCAAAGACAACCTATCTAAGTATAGAGAGCGATTATTAAATGAATAAAAAAAGGGCCTAGGCCCTTTTTATTTTACTTTTTATTTTTGTTTTTCTTCAAGCTAAAACCATAAGCTGCTCGTAAACCTATTTGATCCACGTGATAATCGTTATAGCGCTCATATCGCAAGCTGATATCGATGTATTTATTCGCATAACCAATAGACGGGCTCCAAATAAAGGTATTGCCTGATCCTTGATGTGTTCCAAAACCAGCACCTACTTCACCCAAGGCATAGAAGTTTTTAGTCATGAAATGTTTGAATCCTGCTTTGACTGGAATAACACCTAAATCTTGATCGTGTTTTTCCTTCAAATGAGAATATCCTGTTGTTAATGTCAAGGACGTTTCTTTACTCAAATCATATTGTAAACGGGCATCTGCACCAAATACAGCATCGTAATCGGAGTTGGTTGAAATTCCTCCATTGAGTCCAAAACCAATACGAAAACCTTTAGGGTAATAAGGCTTTGTTTTATTTTGGGCAAAAGCAGTAGGGAGAGCTAACATCCCTAGTGCTAAAAATAGCGCAATTGTTCTTTTTGACTTTAGCATAGCTTGTGTTTTTAGTTTTGTTTTGAGAAAAAGTAAAACAAATAGTTTGCCGTTGTTTCGTCATTCTTTTAAAAGAATTTGTTAACCCAACAGATTGTTTCGTTTTCAAGTCTGTATATTTGCACAAATTTTTTAGTACATGAACCTGTCAATCTATATCAAAGAATTTCGTTATAATATTCAATTGGCCTATCCTATTATCTTAGCTATGCTAGGGCATACGGTAGTTGGGGTAATTGATAATATTATGGTGGGTAAGATTGGTCCTACGGAATTAGCCGCTGCTTCATTGGCCAATAGTTTCGTATTTATTGCGATTTCATTAGGTGTAGGGTTTTCTACAGCCATCACGCCTTTTGTTGCTAAAAGTGACGCTGCCAATGATTTAGAAGGAGGGCGATCAACCTTTATTAATGGACTTTTCCTTTGTACCGTGGTTGGTGTCGTTTTGTTTTCAATCATCTTTTTAGCTAAACCATTTTTACAGTATATGGGGCAGCCAGAAGAAGTTACAGTATTGGCAAAACCCTTCTTAGATATTGTAGCCTTGTCCATTATTCCTTTGGTGATGTACCAAGGATACAAGCAGTTTGCGGATGGAAAATCTCAAACGAAAAATTCGATGTATGCGACCTTAATTTGTAATGCAGTAAATTTATTATTTAACTATTTATTGATTTACGGTGTGTGGTTTTTCCCCACATTGGGCATGTTAGGGGCAGCGTATGGTACATTAATTTCGCGTGTTGTGATGATTATTTATATGCATTTTGCATTGACTAGACAAGAGATGTTTAAGCCTTTTATGCTTAATCTGCGCTTTGATGAAGTAAAGAAAAAAGTATTAATCCAAATTGCTAAAATCGGGGTACCTTCTGGGTTGATGAGCTTTTTTGAAGTAGCTTTATTTGTCGCTGCAGTATGGCTTTCGGGTATGTTGGGAACAGTTTCTCAAGCAGCAAATCAAATAGCGCTCAGTATGTCATCAATGACCTTTATGTTCGCTAGTGGATTGGGAGTTGCCGCTACCATTCGAGTAGGAAATCAAATGGGGCTGAAAAACTATACCTATTTAAAAACGGTAGCCCGTTCTATTATGCTCATGGCACTCCTTATTTACATCCTATTTGCCTTATTATTTGTCGCGTTTCACAACTATATTCCGCTGTTGTTCTTAGATGTGAAAGATAGTATGAATGCAGTAATGAATGAAGAAGTGATTCGAATCGCAGGGCAATTGTTGTTAGTTGCGGCAATCTTTCAGATTTCAGATTGTTTGCAAGTAGTCACGTTAGGTGCTTTACGCGGTTTACAAGATGTAAATGTTCCGATGATTATTACCTTTATTTCCTATTGGATTGTTGGATTTCCAATGTCTATTTACTTAAGTTTGTACACGGATATAGGAACGCCAGGTATTTGGATTGGTTTATTAGCCGGATTAACAGCAGCAGCTATTTTGCTTTATTTGCGTTTTCATCACATATCAAATCGATTGATTAATACTAATATAAAATAATAAAATCATGCAATTACCAAAATTTGTTTTAGCTGATAATACAGACCATTTAGATGATATCTTTATCATACATTTAGAGTTTCCACGCTTTATCATTAATTTAAATACAGACGAAATTGAGTTCTTAGAAACAATCGAAGAATCAGAAGAATCGGAAGTAGAAGAAGAGATGGAAGCTTTAGTAGTAAAAGCTGGAGAATTCTATGAAAGAGAAATGGCTAGATATGTTGAAAGTGAAGAATTAGAAGACTAATTCCTCATTCAAAATTGAATAAAAACAGCTGTAAAGGAGTATATGATTCTCCCTTACAGCTGTTTTTTTATAAAAATTTAGCAGTAAAAAGTATCCATATCGTCCATTTGTTGAAGAATGTGGATTGCTTAGGCTTGGTATTTTGGTGTAAATGATGCATTTAAAGAAGTGTTTTGATGTATTATTTTAGATATTGAAATGATTGCCAACAAAAGACAACGCTTTTGGTAGTAATGATATTCTGGAAGCCTAAAAGTCAGTGAACGGATGAAAAAACCTTACCTTTGTGTACTTTAAAATTTAGGGTATGAACAAAATTTTAAGTATTCAACACAAAGTGTTGGATAAGGTTAATAAACAAACATTATCGCAGCAGACAGTTTATCCAATTTTGCTAGCGATTAGTTTTGGACACTTGTGTAACGATTTATTACAAGCCATCGTACCAGCAACGTATCCACTCTTGAAAGAGAACTATCAGTTGAGCTTTGCGCAGATTGGATTGATTACGTTCTTTTATCAAATGTCTTCCTCTTTATTACAACCACTGGTAGGAAATTATACCGATAAAAAACCTCAACCATATTCTCAAATTTACGGAATGTTGTGTACCACATTAGGGGTGATTTTACTCGCTTTCGCTCCAAGTTATATTTGGGTGTTGGTTGCCGTAACTTGTATTGGTATTGGATCTTCCATTTTCCATCCGGAGTCATCCCGTGTTTCGTATGTTGCATCTGGTGGAAAGCGAAGTTTGGCTCAATCGATCTTTCAAATTGGTGGAAATACAGGAACAGCATTAGCGCCTTTATTGGTGGCTTGGGTTGTATTGCCTCAAGGACAACGACACCTGCTTTGGTTTGTTGTAGTGGCAATTATTGCTCAATTTGTTTACTATTTTATCGGAACGTGGTACAAAGGAATTTTGCGTCATGCATCGACCAAACAGAAAAAGAAAATACTCATTCCAGAATTATCTTCATTTAGAGTTAATAGTGCGATTGTCGTTCTATTGCTGTTGATTTTTTCGAAGTACTTTTATGTAGCTAGTATTTCAAGCTACTTCCAATTTTATACCATGGATAAGTTTGGCATTACAGAAGTTCAAGCACAGGTATATTTGTTTTACTTCTTAATTGCTGTCGCTTTAGGTACATTGATTGGTGGTTTCTTAGGAGATAAAGTAGGACGTAAATACATCATTTGGTTTTCTGTTCTTGGTGCAGCGCCATTTACGTTATTGTTGCCTCATGTCGACTTAGCTTGGACCGGTATTTTGATTGTCGTTATTGGATTTATTATCTCTTCTGCTTTCCCTTCTATTTTGGTGTATGCACAAGAGTTGTTACCAAAGAAAATAGGAATGGTATCTGGGTTATTTTACGGCTTTGCCTTTGGAATGGGCGGATTAGGTTCCGCACTTTTAGGTTGGTGGGCAGATCATACCTCAATTGAATACATTTACACGGTATGTGCTTATTTGCCTTTAATTGGTATTATTGCTTGTTTTTTACCTAACATGAAAAAAGTCAAGTTCAGAGAAGAATAAATCTCAAGAAAATATAAAAATCACTCTTGTTTTTATGTATACGATGCTATAAATGAGAATAAGAGATCTTTGAAATAAAAAATCCGATGCATGATGTGCATCGGATTTTTTTATAAAGATAAATTTGATTTAGAGTAGTTTTCCCGTAAGGAACATAGCGGCGATGGTGAAGTAGATGATTAAACCTGACACGTCAACTAAAGTGGCAACAAATGGAGCTGAAGCGGTTGCGGGGTCCATGCCAAATTTCTTTAAGACAAACGGAATAATCGAACCAGATAAAGTTCCCCAAAGCACAATAAATAATAAGGAGACGGAAACACTCAAGCCTACGTACAACCAAAATTCTCCATAGTCGTAGATTCCCGTTTCTTGCCAAATAAAAATGCGAACGAAACCGATAATCCCCAAGATTCCTCCCAGCATTAAACCCGAAGCAATTTCTTTGCGCATCACGTACCACCAATCTCCTAATTTTAGCTCTCCTAAAGCCATAGCACGGATAATTAAAGAGGCTGCTTGAGAACCTGAGTTTCCTCCACTGGAAATAATTAAGGGAACAAATAACGCTAATACCACCGCTTTTTCAATTTCTTGGTCATAGTAGCTCATTGCTGAGGCCGTTAACATTTCCCCTAAAAAGAGTACGATTAACCAGCCTGCGCGTTTTTTTACTAATTCATAAAGAGGTGTATGCGTATAGGATAAATCTAACTCTTCCATCCCCCCGAATTTTTGAATATCTTCTGTATCGCGTTCTTTAATTTTATCTAAGATATCATCAAAAGTAACAATACCCACAAGTACTCCTTTTTCTGTGATAATGGGTAAAGCCGAACGATCGTATTTTTCAAAATCATCAAAGGCATCTTCCATAGGTGTTGTAGTGACTAAGGAAACAAAGTTGTAGTCAATGAGATCCGCAATCAATGTTTCTTCATCTGCTAACAGCAATTGTCCGATTTGTAAGTCATCAATCAGTACATTGTGATCATCCACCACATAAATATAGTTTAGCGTTTCTGCTTTTTTGCCATATTTTTTAATGTGTTGAAAAACTTGTTTTACTGTTTTATTAGCTTTGGTCTGAATATACAAAGGCGTCATTAAACGCGCAATACTATCTTCTTTGTACCCTATTAAATTCAGTGCAATTTGCTTTTCAGTATCGTTTAATAGGTTGATAGAATATTTAATTAATTCATCCGGGAAGTTTTCTAATAGCTCCGTTCTATCATCGGGCTCTAGGTTGTTCAGTACCTCAGCATAATCCTCTCGAGTCATACTGTGTACAATTTCTTCCTGAATATGGATATCTAAAAATGAAAACACTTCGACCTTCAGCTCGGAGGAAAGCTTTAGAAAATGAAGATTTCGTTCTCTCCTTTTCATTGCTGAAATAGCTTCAGCAATGTCGGCTGGGTGCATATCTTTAAAAAACATAGTTAGAATTTTATAAAGTGTTAGACAATCATTTTTTCATTTCGCTTGCAAAAGTAACGCTTAGATGTAGGAAATTAAAATTTCTAATCATATTCTAATAATAAAGTTAAGCAAAATTAAGTAGACTTGAAGTTAGGAGAACATTATAATTTTACCTCTCATCGTCTATCTCACCACCTCACCACCCCACCATCTATCTCACCTAGTTTTATATTTGTTTTGGTGTTCGATGAATCTTCACTGCGTTTCGATTTCACCATCTCACCACCTCACTCTCTCTTACTCTTCTTCGAGTAAATGAGAATCAATAGATTTTTTTGCCTTGGCACCCATATCCTTTAATTTTTGGACAGAAGTCAGTAGATTTCCTTTTCCTTGACTCAACTTGTTAAAGGCACTGTCATACTCATTTCTAGTTTCATCTAGTTTTTTACCTATTTTGGTTAAGTCATTGATTAATCCCACAAATTTATCGTGTAGTAATCCCGCTTGACGAGCAATTTCATACGCATTTTCCTGTTGTTTTTGCTGTCTCCAAATGGTTTCTACCGTGCGTAAAGTAGCGAGTAGCGTAGAAGGAGTAACAATCACAATGTTTTTTTCAAACGCTTTTGTATAAAGGGTATTATCGGCATTTACAGCAATAGAAAAAGCAGTTTCAATTGGAACAAATAACAAGACAAAATCAGGACTTGTTCCTTTGTATAATTCATAGTAATTCTTGTCTGATAAATTTTCGATATGGCGCTTAATGGAGAGAATATGTTCATGCAAAAAGCGATTTTGCTCCTGTTTCTCTGTTGTATTGATGTATTGTTCATAAGCAACCAACGATACTTTAGAGTCTACCACTAGATGTCGATTATCGGGTAAATAGATGACTACATCTGGTTGTAGGCGATTGCCATTATCACTCGTATAGCTTGGTTGTGTTTTATATTCTCGATCTTTTTCTAAGCCCGATTTTTCCAATACACTTTCCAAGATCATTTCGCCCCAGTTTCCTTGCATTTTATTATCTCCCTTTAGGGCCTTGGTTAGGTTTAGGGTTTCTTCACTCATCTTCGCGTGTACCTGTTGAAGTCCAAAAATTTGTTGACGTAAGGCGGCGTGATGATCAATACTCTCTTTATGGGTTTGTTCTACTTTCTGCTCAAACAAACCTATTTTTTCCTGTAAAGGCGTTAAAATACGCTCCATTTGCGTTTTGTTTAATTGGGTAAACTTATCGCTTTTCTCTTCGAGTATTTTATTGGCTAGGTTTTCAAATTGCGTGGTAAACTGTTCTTGTAAGATTAGCGTTTGCTTTTGTTGCAACTCGAGTTTCTCTTTGAAGTTGGCGAGTTCTGTTTCTCGAATAGAAATGCGCGCAATCAACTCTTGGTTGTCCTGACGAAGTATTTCGGTTTGTTCTTCCAACTTCGTTTTATCGTTATTTAATTGAATGTTTTGTTGAGTTAAGAAATCCCTTTCCGTTGTTAATTGAATTAGAGTTGATGAAACATCCGGTTTTCTATTCGATTTTTTTCCAATGAAGAAGGCGATAAGGATAACCAGTACACCATTAAGGATTAAGAATATTTCTTGTGACATTTTTTGTATTTGTATTGAAAGTCAAAAATAAGGAATCTAAAAGGCTTCTTTATCTTTTTTGTTGTTCTTATTTGTCGCAAAAAGGTATTTTGATTGGTTAATTTTTTATTAATTATTAAAGTTGTTTTAATGAGATTTAAATTGTATTTTTAGTTGTCATTAATTAAATAGGTTTTATTATGAAAAAAATATATCTTTTTATTTATTCTTGTATGTTTTTTTTGGGTGGAGGAATAATCGCTTTTGCACAAGAACAAACAGAACCTTATATTTTGAGCGTACCAGATACTAAAATTAAAGAAATTGTGATACGAACACAACCTAGACAAAATTTAGAAGGAAAAGTTTGGGATATGGGGGCTTATTATTATTGTAAGTTTTCTCGTGATGATGAGCGAAAAGCAGTTTTAGATGGGTGGATTTTGGTAGATCCTATTCGCGTAGAAGAAATTAGGGCGCAAGCATCTGGTGGAAATAATGTGCATTCGACAGATGTAACTATTATTAATGCAAAGGAATCAAGAAAATATGGAACCTATGAGGTTTGCGTAGCAGGTACAAAATACACCTATATACGTCGAGGTGATAACTATGAGCGATATAAAAAAGTAGATTGGATGAAGATGGAATAGTAAGATAGAAAAACGAAATTTAACAGGATGATAAAAAAAAGTTTATTTTTTTTGGTATTTATAGTAGGAAGCTATTCTATTTCTGCACAAGACAAGGATACTATAAGTAAGGTAATCGATGAAGTTGTAATTAAAGCAGCTGCATCTCAAAATTTAGAAGGTAAAGTCTGGGATATGGGGGAGTATTACTATTGTAAATTCACCAAAGATGACGAACGCATGGCGGTATTGGATGGCTATATTGTTTTATCTCCGAGTCGAATAGAGGAGATACGTAATCGTGCGGCAAAAGAGCACAATGTTCAACTCAAAGATGTTGCTATAATCAGTGGTCGTGATACCAAAGAATATGGAACGTATGAGCTTTGTGCTGGAGGTGTAAAATACATTTACATCCGAAGAGGAGGTGGTTATACCTATTACAAAAAAGTAAAATAATCTAGGTTAGTATAAAAAAAGCCCTCGTTATAAACGAGGGCTTTTTCTATTTTTATTTACTCAAGTACATTTTTCTACGAGAATAGATTTCATAGAACTGATCATCTCTTAAGTTATCGATGAATAAGATGCTTTCTCCTGTTGATTTCATCTCTGGGCCTAAAGCTTTATTCACATTTCTAAACTTATTGAAAGAGAATACAGGCGTTTTGATTGCATATCCTTTCAACTGAGGATTGAATGTAAAGTCAGTGACTTTATTTTCACCTAACATTACTTTCGTCGCATAGTTTACATAAGGCTCTCCATAAGCTTTTGCAATAAATGGAACCGTTCTTGAAGCTCTTGGATTTGCTTCGATGATGTAAACGATATCGTCTTTAATTGCAAACTGTATGTTGATTAAACCTACGGTTTGTAAAGCAACGGCAATCTTTCTTGTATGATCTTTGATTTGATTTAATACAAATTCCCCTAAGTTGAATGGTGGTAACATGGCATGACTATCTCCAGAGTGAACTCCACATGGCTCAATATGCTCCATGATTCCAATAATATACACATTTTCACCATCACAAATTGCATCAGCTTCTGCTTCGATTGCGCCATCTAAGTAGTGGTCAAGTAAAAGCGAGTTACCAGGAATTTGGTTTAATAAATCAATAACGTGTTCTTCTAATTCTTTTTTGTTGATGACAATTTTCATTCCTTGTCCTCCCAATACATACGATGGACGAACTAATAATGGGAAGTCTAACTTATCTGCTAACTGCAACGCTTGGTCTGCTGTTTTAGCAACTCCGAATTGAGGGAATGGAATGTTTAACTCTTCTAATAAAGTAGAAAAACGTCCGCGATCTTCAGCTAAGTCTAAAGCGTCAAAGCTAGTTCCGAAAATTTTAATTCCGTGACGGTGTAATTTTTCTGCTAATTTTAAAGCCGTTTGACCTCCAAGCTGAACGATTACTCCTTCTGGTTTCTCATGGCGGATGATATCGTAAATATGCTCCCAGAATACAGGTTCGAAGTACAATTTGTTTGCTGTATCGAAATCTGTAGAAACAGTTTCTGGGTTACAGTTAATCATAATTGTTTCATATCCTGCTTCTTCAGCAGCTAATACCCCGTGTACACAAGAATAGTCAAACTCAATTCCTTGACCAATTCGGTTAGGTCCTGATCCTAAAACAACTACTTTTTTCTTCTCTGTGACAACACTTTCATTTGAAACGTATCTTGTTCCATCTGCTTTTTGAATATCAGCTTCAAAAGTAGAGTAGTAGTAAGGTGTTTTTGCTGGGAATTCAGCCGCACAAGTATCCACTAATTTGAATACGCGTTGAATATCCATTTTATCTCTTAAATCGTGAACTTGACTTTCCAATGTTTTCAACATATGGGCAATTTGTCTGTCAGCAAATCCTTTTTGTTTCGCTTCTAACAACAAATCTTTAGGCAAAGTTTCGATGGTGTAATTTGAAATCTCTTTTTCTAACAGATAAAGCTCTTCATATTGTTTTAAGAACCACATATCTATTTTGGTAATCTCATGGATTCTGCTCAATGGAATACCATGTTGAATGGCATCATAGATTACAAAAACACGATCCCAACTAGCATGCGTTAGTTTTTCAATGATTTGATCGTAGTTTGTATATCCTTTTCCATCTGCACCTAAACCATTGCGTTTAATCTCTAATGATTGTGTTGCTTTGTGCAGTGCTTCTTGGAATGAACGTCCAATTCCCATTACTTCACCTACAGATTTCATTTGTAATCCTAGGGTTCTATCAGCTCCTTCGAATTTATCAAAGTTCCAACGTGGGATTTTTACAATTACATAGTCTAAGGTCGGCTCGAATAAAGCAGAAGTAGATTTTGTAATTTGGTTTTGCAATTCATCTAAAGTATAACCTAGTGCTAATTTTGTAGCAATTTTGGCAATTGGATATCCAGTAGCTTTAGAAGCTAAAGCAGATGAACGAGAAACACGAGGGTTGATTTCAATGGCAACGATATCTTCTTTTTCATCTGGTGATACTGCAAATTGTACGTTACAACCTCCAGCGAAGTTTCCAATACTGCGCATCATCTTGATTGATAAGTCACGCATTCTTTGGAAGGTTCTGTCAGATAAAGTCATCGCAGGCGCAACCGTGATACTATCTCCAGTATGGATTCCCATTGGATCCATATTTTCGATGGTACAGATGATAACTACGTTATCATTTTTATCGCGTAATAACTCTAATTCGTATTCTTTCCATCCTAATAAAGCTTTGTCAATTAAAACTTCGTGGATTGGAGAAGCCTCTAAACCTCTAGTTAATAAATCGTCGAAATCTTCTACGTGGTGTACAAAAGCAGCACCAGTACCTCCTAAAGTAAACGAAGGACGAATAACTAATGGAAATCCGAATTCTTGTGCGATTTCTTTTCCTTGAAGGTAAGAAGTAGCTGTTCTTGCTGGAGCAGCAGGCACATCAATACGCTCTAGTAATTGTTTGAATTGTTCGCGGTCTTCTGTGATATTAATAGCGTTAATATCTACACCAATTAAACGAACACCAAAGTCTGCCCAAATTCCCTTTTCATCACATTCCAGACATAAGTTTAAAGCTGTTTGTCCTCCCATAGTTGGTAATACAGCATCAATTTCTGGATGAGCAACTAAAATTTCAATAATTGAACGTGCAGTTAATGGCTTTAGATAAATATGATCCGCCATAGAAGGGTCGGTCATAATTGTTGCGGGGTTCGAGTTAACTAAGATAACTTTAATTCCCTCTTCTCTTAATGATCTTGCTGACTGTGAACCTGAATAATCAAATTCGCAAGCTTGTCCGATGATGATTGGTCCCGAACCAATGATTAAAACGGTCTTGATAGAAGTGTCTTTAGGCATTTTCTTGTGTTGTTTATTTTGTACTACTTTGTTTAAAAAAAGTAAGTATAGTGTGTGTGATTGTATTGTGATGCTTCCGACAAAGTATAAAAAAAGGCGTTACTACCAAATGAGTAACACCTTTATTTATATTTTAATCAAAACATTAATGTTTATGTTTTGTTTCACAAGAAACAGTTAATTTATGTCTTCCTTTAGCTCTTCTAGCAGCTAATACTTTTCTACCGTTAGGAGTAGACATTCTTTCCATGAAACCATGTTTGTTTCTTCTTTTTCTATTTGAAGGTTGAAACGTTCTCTTGCTCATTGCGTTTATCTTTAAATCTTAGTATTTTACTTCTCAAAAAATTCAGCTTTGATATACTTGCGCCAAAACCGAGTGCAAATATATAAAGTCATTTGATTCTTACAAAGTCTTTTTGTAAAATATTTTTAGAAACTTGCGATTTGAACTCATTTAATCACTATTTCTAAGGATAAAACAACAAGTTATCTTATCAAAGATAAGGAAAATATTTTTTTTAAGATGAAAAAACAATGTTTTGTAGCGCATAAAACTGTTTTTTCTGTTAAGAAAATTAAAAATCTTTTTTATTGCTAAAAAAAAGAGTCAACTTATCTAGCTTCCTTGTTGTTTGTCTTGTTTAGGCTTTTTTAATCAAGCCATATTCAATAGCTAAGGTAATCACAGAACTTAGATTGGACGTTTGAAATTTTTCTATCAAGTTCTTGCGATGACTATCTACGGTATGCGTACTGATAAACAAACGATCGGCAATCTGTTGCGTTGTCAATCCTTGTGCTGCTTCCACTAAAACTTCTTTTTCACGTCGTGTAAGCTTTGGAATGGTATTCAACCCATTTTTGTTTTTCTTTTCTAAAACAACTTGTGTTTGAGAACACAAAAAGGTTTGTTGGTTGTAAACAGCATAAATGCCCTGTACAATTTCATCGACCGAAGCATTTTTCTGAATATAGCCCGAAGCTCCTTCTTGTAGGGAACTATTGATTACAGCATATTCATTGTGCACGCTCAACATGATGATTTGCATCTCAGGGTGTTTTTTCTTCAAAGGTTTAATCCAATCCAAACTATTGATATCTTCCAAATTAATATCGAGTAATAAAATGTGAATGGGATTCTTTTTTAACCCTTTTTGGAGGGTATCTATAGATGGGTAACAACCAGTTACTTGAATGTTTTCTTGCTTGTTTAAGATGTTTTTTAATCCTTCTAATAGCAAAGGGTGGTCGTCTGTCAGCGCTACTTTTATCATGGGTTATTGTTTTGGGAATTGAAAATCGATACTTGTTCCAAGGTTTAATTCAGAATGAATGTGCAATTCTCCTTTGAGGAATTGTACCCTCGACTGAATGTTGTGTAGTCCGGCGGATTGCGTTTGTTGGGCCTGGGTTAGCTCAAAACCACATCCATCATCTTCAATGGTAACCATATAGGAGTTATCACTTTCAACCAGTTGAATAATAATTTGTTGTGGGTTTGCATGTTTTAAGGCATTGTTGACCAATTCTTGAATAATGCGATAGACTAACAATTGTTTATCTTGCTCCAAGGTTTGCGTGTATCCTAAGAATTGAACATGGATATCCAATTGATCGGTAGACATGCGATTGGCATACTCTTTTAGCGCTTCTTCTAATCCGTACTTGAGGAGTAGATCAGGCATCAAATTATGAGCGACACGTCTTAGTTCATCTACGGCATTGTCCAGATGTTCAATAGATTTTGTCATTTCTATTTTATTGGTATCTGTGATTTTATGATGAAGGGTACTTAACTGGATCTTTGTTCCAGAAAGTAATCCACCTAAACCGTCGTGTAAATCTCGAGCTAAACGGGCGCGTTCTTGTTCCTGTCCATCCAATAAAGCGGTTAATGTTGCAATTTTGGCGTGTTGTTTTTCTTTTTCTAAAGCTAGATTATAGAGCTCTTTTTGTTGATTCATACTTTTCGTACGCTGTTTGTACACATAAAGGAGGACAAAAAGGAGGATAGCAAAAACTACAGCTAGGGCTAAAAAGTAAGAATTGACCTTTTTTTGATAAGACAATGTTTTCTTGAAGTGTTGAATATCCAATAACTTGTTATCATTCTCCAATTGGGACAATCTCAATGCTTGAGCATGTGTCTCGGTTTCCAGCTGACTAATTTCGAGTTTTTTTCGTTGATTCTCCTCTGAAAGTTTTAAATTTTCCAATTCTTGTTGCTGTTGTACCCCTAAGGTTCTCATCAGGCGAATTTGTTGCTCTTTTTTCTCAGAGGCCAATTGCAGGGTTAACAATTGTTGTTTCTGTTGCTCTTTTTCATATTGTGCTTCTAGGCGTCTACTAATTTCGAGTTTATCCTGGTTGTAAATGGATTGATACGTTTGTAGGTAAAGCTTGTGAAAGTGGAGCGCACCTAGATAGTTTTCTTCTGTTTCATTGAGTTGAGCTAAACTCTCATAAATAGAAAGTAAGGTGTTTTTATCTGGTAAATGCGTACTATTAATCGCCGATAAAGCAGAAAGCAAATAGGAAGTTGCTATTTTGGTCTTATTTTCTTTTAAGGCAATTTCAGCTAAAATCCCATAAGATGACGCTTGAAAGTTTATCTGATGGGTTTCTTGTGCTTGTTGTAAGGCTAAGTTAGCATAATAGGTGGCTTGTTCGTTGTATTGTTTGGGAAAGGCGCGTAAATAAAGACTTGCTAAATTATTGGCTACAAAAGCTAAATCTGAACGAAAAGGAATGACTTCTCGATTATTTTCATAGGTTTTGATGGCCTTTTTGTAGTAGTTTTCAGCTAAATCACGGGCATAAATATTGTTGGTGTTTTGAGCAAATTCACTTTCGTATAAATAGCCCATCATCATGTATGCATCAAAAAGGGCATTAGGATTATTTTGTTGAACAGCAATATCCAATGTAAGCTTGCTGTACTTCTCTTGTAATTCGTAATCATCCCAACTAGCATAGATGCTTGTCAACTCTTTATAGGCGGCAGATAATCGACTTAATTTAGTAGACGATGAAGGAGCTTTTTCATAGAATGAAATGGCAGTTAATAAGGATTGAACTGCTTTAGCTTCTTGATTATTGCGTACATAAATCCATCCTTGGCAATAGTTGACATAGGCTTTGATTTCATTTGCGTCAATCTGCTGCGCATAGTCTAATGCCTTTTTAATCGTTCTACTGGCTTCAGTTGTTTTATCATTGAGTTGAGCATTCATCGCCAAAATAGCATAGAGATAAGCCGCATTGGTTTTATCTCCTTGTTTTTCGGCGATGAGAATGTTCTCTTTTAATAATTGAGTGGCCTCTTGTTGTTGTTCTTGAAAAAAAAGCGCTTGGGCGTATTTTCCTACGACTTCAAAACGCGCAGGACTTCCCGGTACTGTTTTGTCGTATTGTTCTTTGTACGTCGTCAATATTTCTTGTCCATACAGCTGGTTGGAGGTACAAAAGAGCAGTACAAACCAAAGGAATGAGACAAAAAATAAAGCAGATTTAGAAGAATAAGACATGTATAAGTATTTAGGTACGCATAGCGTCCGTTATTTTTTAAATGTGATTCGAATTAAATGATGCTCGTCTGGGTCAATGGTATCGTTTAAATTACGATCTACTACAAAGTAAAGATATAATTCGCCAATACGGTAGTTTTTCCATGCAATTTCATTTCCGTCAATGTTTACCCCATCAAGGCTCCATTGGTAGATATCCCATTCTTTTTGCTGTCCAATTTTGTTGATTCGATGGTCGCTATTTGAAGCAAAATAGAGGTATTGATGCCCCTCTTCACTCAAGATAGGATAACCTTGACTTTTGCCGAAAGAAGCGGCAAATCCCGTTCCTGGGCTAAAA
The DNA here is from genome assembly GCF_001549985.1 of Myroides odoratus. Classification (GTDB taxonomy): domain Bacteria; phylum Bacteroidota; class Bacteroidia; order Flavobacteriales; family Flavobacteriaceae; genus Flavobacterium; species Flavobacterium odoratum_A. The sequence continues at coordinate 84,339 of NZ_LROZ01000016.1, forward strand.
AATTCAATATCTTCAAAAGACATGGATTCGAAAGTATTCTCAAATTGACTGTTATCGGTTACTAAAGCCTTAGCAGCGTAAAATAACTCCTTTTTGTCTTGGTATGGTTTGTTTAAAAACTCAAGGCTAAAACGCTCTGGTTTTAGGGTGATGTTTTGTGTTTTTTGATCAATAACGATTGTAGTATTCCCTTGTTTAATCAAGATGTTTTTTGTTGTCACCTCTTGTGCTTGTGCTAAGGTAAAAGTGCCTAAGCTTAGGGCTAAGGCTAATAATAGTTTCTTCATAGATAGAAAGATTGTTAGTTGATTACAAAAGTAGCGAATAAGGACTTTTGTTGTACTCCCTAAAAATGATGAGTTTGCGTTCTAAAAATAGAAATTAACCTTGTTTTTTCTTGAATTGACCATAATTGACTGCTTCAAAACTTCCATCTGTTTTTTTGATGAACGTTTCTTTTCCGCTTTGGACTTCTACATTTTGGGCAGCAATACAAAACCAAGTTTCTTCTATTTTTTGTACGACAAATAAAAAGAGTGTATTTCGAATTTGAGGGGTTTCACTCTCCGCTAAAGCAGTTTGGTCGCTTAATCTTACACGGACATGTACGGTAGCAATAGTATCAGATAAGTATCGGACTTTTATGCGTTTTATTTCCAGCTTTGAGTGGTTGAAAATGACGCGTAAACCATAGTCATGTGCCTGAAAGATGGCTTCTTTATTGTGCCACCATAACCCTGTAACATTGACAAAATCGGCATCTTCTATAAAAATAGCAGCTAATTGTTCCGCATCGTATTGATTCCATGCAGTAACAAATTGTTCTGCAATATGTTCAGGTAAAGTTCTGTTCATGTTGAGTTTTTTGATGTCATGTAAAAATACGCAGATTACATGAATGTATACCGTGAATTAACTTACTCGTAACGAAGTGCCTCTACTGGATCTAATTTGGAAGCTTTTATGGCAGGATATAAACCTGAAATAACAGCAACTACTAAGGTGGTAATGAAGGCAGCTAAAATGGCGGACCACGGAATGGCAAATGTAAAATGGAGGATGGAGGTCATTAAGTATGCTGTGCCAATTCCCAATATAGTGCCTAGTAATCCACCCAATTGACCAATGATAAGGGTTTCCGTAAAGAATTGTTGAGCAATGGTTTTTCGTTTGGCTCCCAAAGACTTGCGGATACCAATTTCTTTGGTTCGCTCTGTTACTGATACCAACATGATATTCATTAGTGCAATCGAAGAACCTAAAATGGTGATCATACCAATAAGCCAAGCAGCAATATTCAACATGCCAATTTGTTTTTCTAAGGATCGAAGCATGTCATCACTGCGTTCAATACCAAAATTAGAATCGTTTACTACGGCTAAGTTTCGACTGATGCGAAAATCAAGGGTAGCTTGATCAATAGCTTGATTTAATAATCCTTCTTGTTGAATTCCTACTTTGATGGTGTAATTGATATTGGCTGTATTGAATATATTACGAGCAATTTGAATGGGAATAAACACGCGTTGATCTTCATTTTGACCAAAGGTACTGCCTTGTTCTTTGAGGATTCCAACAATCTTAAATTTATATCCTCGAATGGAAATTACTTGATCGATAGGGGATTGTGATTTGAACATGTTTTTGGAGAAATCAGATCCCACCACACAAACAAAGTGATTGTTTTTGCAATCCGTATAGCTCAATCCTCGTCCATTGTTGATTAATAATCCACTGTTGGAGAGGTAATTTTCATCACAACCTACAATGCTAACTTCTGGATCCGTTTTTACATAATCATTCTTGATTTCAATATTAGTAGCTGCATCAAAAGAAAGCGATACCGCTGCAAAAGGGTAACTGTAGTGTTCCTTGAAATCCAGAGCTTGTGCATAGGTAATAGGTGGATTTTCTACTTGATTGGATTGGTTTTTTGCTATTCTACCTGCTGTATCATATTGGCTAATCGTAAAAGTATTAGCACCCATGGAAGAGAAATCAGCTAAAATGGTGTTTTTTAATGCACTTACAACGGATAGAATACCAACAAGTGCCCATATACCAATAGCAATAATAAACACCGTAATAAAGGTGCGGAGGAGTTGACTTTTGATACTCGTCGTTGCAATTTTGATATTCTCAAGTGTTATTTTCCACATACGGTATAAGTAGCTAGAATGAATTAAATGTTACAAGTAAAGATAGGAATTTTCGAGAAGGGAAATTGGAAAAGGGAGAGAAGATGGTGAGGTGGTGAGAGGGTGAGATGGTGAGATGGTGAGATGGTGAGATGGTGAGATGGTGAGATGGTGAGATGGTGAGATGGTGAGGCGATGAGCAAACCTCACAAAGCAATTGGAGAAGAGAAAGTGGAAAAGGGAGAGAAGTAAATTTTCGATTAAAGCGACACTGTACCAAAAACTGTGTAAGTATAAAATTCTGCTTGGGTTAAAACCGCGCAGAATTTTTTTATATATTTAATATTTAAATAGTTATGGAAACAAAAGACCTATTTCCGGATGAGTTTTTCAAACAGTTTAAAACTGGAGATGAACTTCAAAACTTCCTAAAAGACTTACAAAAGCGAGGAATTGAAAAAATGTTAGAAGGCGAGTTAGATGCTCATCTAGATTACGATAAGCATGATTTACGAAAGGAAGAAAATACGCGTAATGGTTACTCTACCAAAAAGATAAAAACGAGTTACGGAGAAGAAGAAATAAAGGTTCCTAGGGATCGTGATGCTAGTTTTAACCCTATGATTATCCCCAAACGAAAAAGCATGGTGGAGGGCTTGGAAAACGTTATTGTTTCCCTTTACGCCAAAGGGATGTCTGTTTCTGATATCGAAGAACAAATACGAGAAGTATATAATTTCGATGTCTCTAAATCCACAATATCTCGTATAACCGATGCTGTTACTGCAGATATTATCGCTTGGCAAAATCGCCCATTAGAACCAGTTTATTTAATTGTTTGGATGGATGGAATTGTATTTAAAGTTCGAGAAGATTCAAAAGTGATTAATAAAACTATTTATATCGCAGTAGGATTAAAACGTGATGGGCGTAAAGAAGTTTTAGGTTTGTGGTTAGGTAAAAATGAGTCATCTTCCTTTTGGATGGGTGTTTTAACGGATATAAAAGCCCGTGGAACTGAGGATATTTTAATTACAGCAACTGACAATTTAAACGGTTTTACTGATACTATTCGCACTGTTTTTCCTGAATCTAAAACGCAGATATGCGTTGTACATCAAATACGAAATGCTTGTAAATACGTTGTTTGGAAAGATAAAAGACCTTTTACTGCTGATATGAAACATATTTATAATGCTCCAAATAAACAAGCTGCGCAAGCTGCTTTTAATGACTTTGCTGTTAAATGGGAACATAAATATTCCTATGCAATACAAAGTTGGAGAAACAATTGGGAAGATCTTACAGTATTCTTTGAATTCCCTATAGAGATTAGAAAAATCATCTATACCACCAATTTAATTGAGAATTTAAACGGTAAAATAAGGAAGTATACCAAGAATAAATTATCCTTTCCTACAGACGAAGCTGTGATGAAATCCGTATATTTGGCTGTAAGAGAAGCAACTAAAAGATGGTCAATGCCAGTAAAAAGCTGGGGAATTATACTTGATCAATTCTTAATCCTATATCAAGAAAGGGTTAGACTTTAATTCAAAACCTAACCCAAGCTTTATTTTTGAACTTACACACTTTAAGAGATAGTGCC
>NZ_LROZ01000017.1 GCF_001549985.1 Myroides odoratus
TTGGTAGAGCACAACACTTTTAATGTTGGGGTCCTGGGTTCGAGCCCCAGTCGGGTCACAAAAGCTATTCCTAATCGAATGGCTTTTTTTAATTCTTTTCTTGTTTCTTCAGTAACGAAAATGAAAAAAGAATTATATTTATCACGCACAAGGCCGGGTGGAGGAATTGGTAGACTCGCCATCTTGAGGGGGTGGTGTCGCAAGACGTATGGGTTCGAGTCCCATTCCGGTCACAGTAGTACAATTTAAAGCGATTTAGAATGGTTTTTCTAAATCGCTTTTTTAGTTATATATGTTTGAATTGTAGTTGTTTAACTTGCTTCAGAAGTGTTTTTTGTAATCTGTTTAGATTGTTATAAATTGTATGCTAATGTTTGAGAGTATACAGATTGTATACATTTTTATATACAATACTGTTTTAAACCTTGTATACCGATTCGTATACAATATACTTAATTATGGCTTCTATTAGTTTTTTGTACCGCTCTGTTCGTGTTAATGCTCCTTTGACGCTGCGAATTTTTTATACAGTGGATAAGAAAAAGATATTTTTGGAAGCAAGAATAAAAAGTGAAGTCACTTAAGAGTATTGGGATAAGTATCATTTAGCAAATCGCATTAATGATATTGCAATTAAAAACTTTCAAGTGGAACTAAACGGAGAGTTGAGTAGTATTGAAAACTTCATTTTAGATTGTGCGAATCAAATACCACTCGAAAGATATTCGAAGGAGTGGTTGTTAGGTGCTATTGCATCTTACTATGATCCTGCTAGTGCAAAAGGTGTTCCAACCACATTCGTGGGGTGGTTAAATCGTTATTTAGAAGATAATAAAGATGAAATATGGGACTCTGAGAAAAAATAAAGTCGTCTTAAAATACGTATATAAAGTGAAAGACTATTTTGGAAAATACGATACACCGGAACAAGGCTTCCAGGACCATGCGTTGTTCTTTCAAAAGAATAAACGTTATGCCAAAGCCTGGGAAGTTCGCGGGGATTACAATCGATTTTTTGAGGAGATTGCCGAGGCTGGATATGCAACTTCGGATAGTTTGCAGACCACCTTAAAAGCGTAGCTAAATCTCTAATTAAATGCTTATGAGAGTAGTTGTTTTATTGATTGTGATGCTTGGATTAGTGGCGCAATCTTGTGGATCTCGAAAAGTCGAAAAATATAGTAAGTCATCTTTGAACGAAAGCAAGACTTCTCTCTGGGAACAAACCAAGGTAACTGAGATTCATTTTAACCGAAAGAAGGTGTTTGAAATTATGCGAGAGCTAAATATTCGCAATGGTTCGATTACTTTTAATACCGATGGTTCCATCACGGCCAAGGGTGATGAGATTGATTTGAAAAATAAAGAAGCTAGTGAGGAAGTGGAATCTACAAAAGCAAAGGAGGAAGTTGCTCAGCTGAGTTTTGATCAGGATGAAAAGAAAACTGAAGAAGAGAATGGGAAGAAAGTGGAGCGGGAGCAGTTTAGTTGGTGGTGTTTTTGGATTTTTATAATACTTATTAGTGTGTTTTTTTATCTAAAAAATTTGTTTAAATAGTATTTGTTTTCTAAACTATATTTGCTTTTTGTTTACTTAAATTGTATATAAATTATGAAAAATTTTATTTTTATTTTTTCACTCCTATTTTTGTTCTCATGTGCTTCTGATTTAGAAGAAAATGTTAAACTGGATTCTGATCAGAAAATTGAAACATTAACTATTGATGATTTTAATTTTAAAAATGAATATGTTTATATTTCTCACATGAATAGTTTGACAAAACAGAAAGGGTTAAAAGGAAAAATTGATTTTGAAGATGTAGATTATCAGTTTTATTCTGTTATAAAAACTGATAAAGAATTACCTTTAAATATTAAAAGTGAAATTGAATTTGAAAATTTTATAAAAAAAGTAACCAAAGGTATGTTATTCATTATTTTATAAATGATTTATTAGATGTTTCGTATTATTATAATGGTGATAAGTTAGAATTTGAAGTTGTAAATAAAGATTTTAGTGCCGGAAGACTTGAGCCTTATCCTAGAAAAAGTGAATGCAGTTTAGAAGGACTGAGACAATGTGCAAATTATAGATTATATACCTCGGGGCTTGTAAGTAAAATAGTATGCTCTTTCACTTTTTATATATATTGTTATCCTATTTTATATGCTGATTGCCTTGTTGCTAATTGTACAGATTTAGATAAAACAGTAGAACTTGTTAATATATATGAAGATGATATTTTATATGAGAAAAACTTCATTCAGGATAAGATAAAAGTTTTAGAAGCTTATGAGATTGTTGATGGAGAGTCGAGCAAATCTATTGTAAATTATATGAATGGTTTTAAATTAAATAGAAATGATTAATTTATTTGTAAATCCTTTTAGGAAAGTTTTTGATTTTGATGGAAGAGCTTCAAGATTAGAGTTTTGGGTTTTTATTGTATGTAATATTTTTCTCTGCTTTCTTTTTGGAATCTTTAGGGCAGTTTTTAAATTTCCTGAAATCGTTACTATAGTTTTTGTGTTTTTTTTAAATCTAGTTACCATTTCTCTTGGATTTAGAAGATTAAATGATGCGAAAATTAATAAACTGTTTTTTTTAATTCCTCTTGTTAATTTGATACTAGCTGGGTTACCAAGTAAGAAATAGAGGTTTAAAAATGTTTTTATACATAAATAAAATAATATAAGTATACATAAAGTATACAATTGTATATTTTTTAAATTATTAATATGTTGTTTTTTAACTATTTAATAATTTTTATTCGAGTTCCATTTCGGTCACAAGTAAACGCAAATAACATCATGTTATTTGCGTTTTTTTATTTTGGAACAGTTGAGAGATTGGTGAAATTAAAACCAATGTTAATAAGTAATTTATGCGGTAAAAAAAAAGCGTATTAAAAAATACGCTTAGCTCATTAATTATTAAAAACAGGTTCGAATGGTTTGAAAATACGTCTACCTTTACTTACTTCTGCAAAATTTGGAAATCGATGGTGTTCACAAATATAGTCTTGCATCCATTGCGCTACTTCTGCATTGGTTTTGTTGAAAAAAAACATATCTGTTACTCTGAAATCATATTCCATAGTGCCTCCGAGTATGATTGTGCCAAAGCCACCAGTTGGTGAGTCGACAATGAGATAACATTCAGGGACGAAATCATTAACAAATTTTCCCATCCAAGGTACTTCTTGATTTTGAGCAAATGCTCCCATAGATAACGTCAACGCGAATCCTAAAAGAATTTTTTTCATAATTAATATAGTTTGAAAATTGGTTGAATTAAGGTAGGGTTTATTTGGATATTTAAAAATGATTTGATTTAAATTAACTTAATGTGTAGTCTTACTGTATTTCTAAGTGATTTTATCGAAGTGAACTTTAATATTGATAAGCTTTACTTAGCATGCTGTATGTAGCAGTTGGGTTTCGATAACCAAGGAGACTAAAAAAGCACACGTACTTTAATTTGTGTGCTTTTATAGTGTTGTGCAATAATTTGTTTGTTTTATACTGTGTAGTAATCCAAAACTTTTTCTGACTTCTAGTTCGCTATACACGTGATCTTAACTTGAGGTAGCTATTTTTTCCCAATGTAATATAATAAAGAGCTAGAAAGGGATTAGTTCCACTTAAATCAAAAAACAGCGTTTTTCCTTGTTGAAGGTGGAAGGTTTCTTCATTTGATCTACACCAATCAATTTTAGCACATAAGGTGTAATTTCCTGGTTGAAGATCAAATGCTTTGGTTTCGCCATCTTTTATTTCGCCTATTTTTTGGTCTCCACAATATAGAGCTATGCTTCTAAGTTTGTTTGAAAATTCAGCACTTCGTTTAATTATAATTTGTGACATGGTTGGATGTTTTTAAGATTTGATTGTGCAACCTAAATATATCTTTTTTTTAGTAATTAGCCCCTTTTTATAAAAGTGAATGACTTCGGGATGAGGGACAAAAAAAGGATAAGCTTTTGAGCTTATCCTTGACCTGACTATGTTTAGGAAATTAAAGTCTTTCAAAATACTGCATAAACAGCGTAACGATGGGATGATGTACTTCCATAATATCATCTTTAGAGAAAGAAGTTAAGGGAAACCATTGTAAAGCTTTGATGTCATCTTTGGGTTGAATATCTCCAGTTGTTAGAGGAATTTCTAACAAATACAAATGGGTGATGATTTTGTCTTTGTGGTTGCGGTAGCGGGGATCATCGATTTTAAGCTATACGGTATTGTATTTTCTATTCCTTGGAAAGATTTAATCAAATCAAATAGTATAATTGTGCTTTTAATTGATACTACTGCGCATCATCGAAATGGAAAATAACGCCAGTTGTTATTAGCTTTAATACCTAGAAAATCAATGTTTTAAGCTTAGGTATTGAATGACAATGATGATCAGGAATTAGTATTCAAGTGAAAGTAGAGGAAATTTTAAGGACCTCTCAAGAAATGTTAGCTAATAATGAAATTTGAGATAGGATTCCTAATATTAATGGTATAAATAGTTGCGTAGGTTGTATCTACTATACTAGCTCTAAAATGTGTTGAGGTAAGTGTATTACTTTTAATTTAAACCATATAGAATTGGTTAGAAAAGAAACTTTATTTGTTTGTTATCACTGACAGAGGGTAAATAATGAACTAAAACAAAAGGTTTTTTGAGATTCATATCAATCTTACAAGTACTTCTTTAATTATTTTTCAGATTGTCAGTATTATAGAGAATTTATTTATTCTATATCGTTGATTAATAATATTATAATAACCATCTCAGAGTAATTTTGCACATGACTCTGAGATGATTTATTATCTTATTTTCTAATAATTAATTGTAACTAATTCATAAAAAATAGGGGAAGTAGGAGACATATTTCCAATAGTATCATATTGAACATTATGTGGATTATACTGTGGATTCAATCTATTATAAAGGACAGTGGAATCTACGGCATAATTTTGCCCTATATGAGTTCCGTCACAGTTCGTTCTTTCATTTTCAGGGATATATTTGTAAAATTTAAAACCTTGAAATTGAATGTCATTAAAAAATTTGTATTGTGGTACATCAAAACAATATTCTGTTGTATAAAAAACATTGTTTAATTCATATCCAGACCACCAACGAAATTTTGAATAAGACCATTCTTCTAAGTAATTACAATAATTATGAATCACATAGTTATTAGCCGCGTGTTGTGGTTCAGGACAGTAAGGAAATGTGGCATTATCTCCAGGTGAGTATTGAGAAAATCGTATGTATTGACCGGGTTGTAACGTAATAGGGTCTAAGGTATATCGATAAATACTCCAATTACCAATCGTCGGGTCAAAATGGCGTAGTTGTATTGCGTAAAAATTTTGCTCAACCTTTGAATTATTGTATATTTCTAGTATTCTAGTAGCAAAACTTGCATGTGAAAAAGCACAAATAAATAATAAAGCTAAAAATTTTTTCATAGTTACTAAGAGTTAGAAATTTCTAAATATTTTGCTAAAGCATATGATACAATATCCTGTATAGATGTATATCCTCCATAATTAGGCTCACCTATTTTGATCAAAAAAGCTTTAGCTTTATCTAAGCTTTCTTGTGAATATAAAAATTGCTTTATATCAATTTCACGCTTAACAAATTCCATATACCTTTTTTCAAATTCTAAGTATTCATTGCTTTGTTTGATAGCTGAATAATCGATCATTTCAGTTTTAGTATGGTTATCTTTTAGATTTCCATTGTTTTCGACTTCATTACTGCAGCTGACAGTAAAAAACGCACATCCTACGGCTAGAAAAAAAAATTTTTTCATAATATAAAATTTTAAAATTGGTTGTTTAAATATACATAATGTTAATTTAACTAAAAATAAAATATTGAATAGTTAACTAATTTGGTAGTTTAACTGTATTTTATATGTATAGTGATTTTATTATTAATATTGTTTATTTAAACACAAAAGGAAGTGGAGTTTTTTATGTCCACATTAACGGGTATAGTAATTGGTTTTTAATGCTTTTACGTGAATATGATTTAGAAATTTATGATGTAAATAGCTGTGTCTATCTGTTATTCTTTTAGGTTTTAAGTGTTGAATTCACGGAACTAGTCAAAGGGATTCATGCGATAAGATGTATTTTGACAATTCGCTTTATCAGCTTGTCTGAACCAATCAAGTAGGGTGAAGTATGATTATAAATTTCAATAGCAAAAGAAGTATAGGGATCAATTGGTGAGGTCTATTTGAGCAAAAGCTTTTATAGGAAATATAGAAGCAAATAGAAATCCCTATTTTATATGACTGCCATTTAAAATTGGCTGACTCTTAAATTAAACGATAGTAGCGGGATAAAAGAAGTAATTTCTTTATACTGAGAAGCTTTTTTCTTAAGAGATAGAAAAAAGGATAAGCTCAAAAGCTTATCCTTGACTATGTTTAGAAAATTAAAGTCTTTCAAAATACTGCATAAACAGCGTAACGATGGGATGATGTACTTCCATGATATCATCTTTAGAAAAAGAAGTTAAGGGAAACCATTTTAGGGCTTTGATGTCATCTTTGGGCTGAATATCTGCTGTTGTTGCAGGAATTTCCAACAGATACAAATGGGTGATGATTTTGTCTTTGTGGTTGCGATAGCGGGGATCATCGATTTTAGTTGAGCCTAAATAGCGTATCTCATCAGGAGTAGCTACGAGGTTGGTTTCTTCGAATAACTCTCTTACAGCGGCTGATTCATAGCTTGAATCGTCCGCGTCAACGAAACCTCCGACAAATCGCCATTTGGGTTCGTGTTCCTTTTTACCTAATAAGAGGGAGCAGGTATGGTCTGAATTTAATCGCAAAACAGCAATATCAACTGTTGGTATTGCGTTTGGGTACACTTTTTCTTGCATTTTTTGTTGTTTTGAGGAGATGAAGGTAAAAAAAAAGGCTGAAAATTACATTCAGCCTTTGTGTTATTTTAAAAATGAAATGATTTTTTCTAGCGCCATTCCTCTTGATCCCTTGATTAAAACGGTATGATGCGCCAACAGTTGGGCTACATCGTCATATTGTGCCATGAAATCTGAAAGTGTTTCAAAAAACAATAGGGCAGCTGAACTACTTGTGTCTTTTACTTTTGAGAATTCTTTTCCAATGAAGAAAACTTTTTCGAAAGTAGTCTCTTCTACTTGTTGGATGATGTTTTTATGTTCTTTTTCGCTTTCTTTTCCTAGCTCAAACATGTCCCCTAAGATGTAAATTTTAGGCGTAGTGGATGGGAGTTGATCGAAATTCGCTATGGAGAGTTCCATACTAGATGGATTTGCATTATACGCATCTAATAAAATAGCAAATGGCTCTTGTTTAATCCACTGTGATCGATTATTCGTTGGGATGTACTCCTGAATGGCTTGATTTGCTTCCTCTAAACTCACGCCAAAATATTGACCAATTGCTACAGCTGCCGCCATATTAGTTGCGTTATATTGACCTGTAAGATGGGAGGTGATGCGTTGTTCTCTTAGTTGTATTGTAGCTAATTCTGTGTGTTCAATACGTTCAATCTCTAGGTTAGCTTCTGTGTCTTTTGAGCCAAAAGTATACCTTGAGAAAGTGATGGTTTTTGCATCTTGTCTAGGGTCATCTACATTGACAAAAGCCATTTTGTGATTATCTTCTAAATAATCGTACAACTCGCTTTTTCCTTTGATCACGCCTTCAAAACCGCCAAATCCCTCTAAATGGGCTTTGCCAAAGTTGGTAATATAGCCGTAATCCGGTTGGGCGATGGTACATAGAAGTGCAATTTCGTTGAGGTGATTGGCTCCCATTTCTACGATTCCAATATCAGTTTCGTCGTCAAATTGAAGTAAAGTTAAAGGTACACCAATGTGATTATTATAGTTGCCTTGTGTTGCTTTTACGTTGTATTTACGGCTCAAAACAGCCTTGATTAGCTCTTTGGTTGTTGTTTTTCCGTTGCTACCTGTTAAGGCGATAATGGGAAGTCCCAATTGCTGTCTGTGGTAGTTTGCCAATTGTTGTAAGGCTTGTAGGGCATTAGGTACAAGAAACATTTTATCTCGGTCCGTTACGAGTTTAGGATTATCCATGATTACATAACGCGCTCCTTTATCTAATGCCTCTTGAGCAAATTCATTTGCATCAAAATTATCGCCTTTTAAAGCGAAAAAAAGACTGTTGGGCGTAATATTTCTCGTGTCAATTGCTATGCCGTCAGCTTCTGTGAAGCAGCTGTATAATTCCTGTATATTCATAAGTCAAAAGTAAAAAAAAAGTCCTAATTAAAATTAGGACTTTTAAAAGAAATATAGGTTATCTTATTTTAGTTTTTCGTTTTGCGAATCACTTGTTTTTGACCCACTTTAGTCATGGCTAAACGGAATCCGATATAGTCAGTAGCTTGATCTTCTGGATAGAATCTTCTTGTAGCTGGATCTAACCAGTATGCTCTATCTTTCCAAGATCCACCTTTGATTACACGACTCTTATCGTTGTAAATATTAGTGATTTTGTTTCCTTTTTTATTGGTAACTGAAGTTTCAGCTAAAGCTTCTACATCTTCTTGACCTGTAGCTTGTTTTATATCTGCATCGTAAGCAACTTGAGCAACTTGTCCAGGTAAGTTACGCAAGCGTAAACGTCCGTTAGATAAAGTGTCAAATTTTACCGTTTGATCTGTTACGATTTGTGGTTTTCCATCAGGTCCGATTTGGTTTTTGTAATAAATGTTTCCTTTGAAAAAGTTGAAATCTGTATCGATTTGATCAATTTGAGGATCGTATACATCAGCTACCCATTCTGCTACGTTACCAGCCATATCATATAGACCAAAATCATTAGGAGCATAAGATTTTACAGCATTTGTGATGTCTGCATTATCCGTTGCCCAACCTGCGATTCCACCATAATCTCCACGACCTTGTTTGAAGTTAGCATATTGAGACTTCAATGTATTGTTGCGTTTATTTCCTGATTTTTTAGTTGGATTCTCCCAAGGATATGTTTTTCTTCCTTGGTAGTTGTTGTACTCTCTAGTTCCAGCCATTCCGATTGCAGCATATTCCCATTCTGCCTCAGTTGGTAGACGGTATTCTGCCGTGAAAAGACCGTAGTTCATTGTAGCATAAAGGTTTTTCTCTCCCTCTTTTGCTTTGTTTTTTACACCGCGATATACAATATCTGTGTTACCTCCGTAAACAGCCTCTGGATTCGCTAAATATGTTTCTGTGCTAAAGTGAGCGTCAGCATAAGCTTCCATAATCTTAGCATCTTTTTTCAGATACCCAGCTCGCTCTAACGTTAACTCATTCACTCTGTCTGTTCTCCATTTCGCATAGTCATTCGCTTGCAACCAAGTTACTCCAACTACAGGGTAGTTTGCATAAGCAGGGTGTCTTAAATAACTAGAAATTAGTGTTTCATTGAAACCTGTTCCACTTCTCCATACGGTCGTGTCAGGTAAAGCACTCTTGTAGATTTCTGCATAAACTTGATTTGTTGGAGGGAAAACACTCTTTAACCAGTATAAATACTCGTTATAAGCAATGTTAGTTGTTTCAGCTTCATCTAAATAGAAAGATTGGACATACTGTTGTTTAGGATTGTTGTTCCAATCAGCCATAATGTCGTCTTGCACTCTTCCCATTGTAAAAGCACCCCCTTCAATGGATACCATACCCTTAGGATTCTGCTGTTCAAAATTCGTGTTGTACTGAAAGCCTCCTTTTTTATCATTTATTTTCCAACCAGTAGCAGAAGAAACTCCATTATTTGTGTTACTGCAACTCGTTAAACCAACTGTAGCTAGTAGGCCAGCAAGCAGTTGTAAAGTCATAAGTCTATTAATCTTCATGTTAAAAACGGGTAAATAATTTGACGCAATATAAGAATTAACGATTAATTAGCAATATCCTTGCTATGAATATTTTAAAAAAAACTTAATTTTTGTGTTCAAAAATAATTATAATCACCTAAATAACGCTTTTTTTATTCGTGTATTGTATATGGAAAAAATAATTATTTTTGCTAAGGAATAATTCTTCCTCATGCAAATATATATGAAAATAATTATTAATACACTACTGATTCTTACTTGCTTTACACTTTTTTCGCAGTCGAGAAGATTGGAGTTGAAGTGGGACAATAAATTAGTCGAACAAGCGTTATCTACAGATGATTTTGATGCCACCAAAATAGATAAAAATTTAACATTTGAAAGTGTTAATAATAAGTTAATTTACTCAAATTTGGAATCAAATATTCCATCTGGTTTTAAAAATAATGTACGAATTCTTCAAGTTAGTTACGAAGATTTAGACGCGAATTTCCTGTCAGACGCCAAGAAAAAATTATATCAGGAAGAAGTAAAGATTGAAATTAAATCGGCAATTGTAAATCATACTTCCCAAAGCTATGTGTATTTTTCTCCGATTGTCTATACAAATGGTGGATTAAAACGGGTAAAAAGCATCTCTTATCTTATCGAAAATCAATCTTCTCAACCGAATATAAGACAAAGTTTGAGTAATGGAGGACGAAATATCAATGCTAATACCGTACTTAAACAAGGAAATTGGTTCAAATTTGGCGTTAATAAGTCTGGAATTTATAAGTTAGATAAGAACTTTCTTACCCAATTGGGGGTACCTTCATCCGTTGATCCACGTACGATTCAGATTTATGGGGCAGGAGGAACAATGTTACCTATAGTGAATCAAGCGAGTTATCCTACCGATTTACAAGAAAATAGTATTTATGTACAGGGGGAATCTAAAGGAACAATGGATGCAGAAGATTACATTTTGTTTTATGCAATTGGTGTTGATCAATGGAATGAGGAGAGTTTAACGTATCAAAACTTATATGGAGATGAAGCGATTTATTTTCTGACCTATGGGCAACAACAAGGATTGAGAATTAGCAATTTTGTGGAACCTACAGCAAGAGAAGTAGCGACTATCACTGAATTTGATGGACAGGTTTTTCACGAGCAAGATCTAGTTAATATAGGAAAGCTCGGTAGAAAATGGTTTGGTGAAGAGTTTGGAATTGTCAATGATCGAAGCTTTTCATTGGAATTGATGCATTTAAAAACAAGTGCGCCTGTTACCTTTGGTGTGAATACTGCTTCTAGTTCGTATGGCAATACATCGTTTACTTATGCGATTAATAATAGGTTTGTAGGGGCTGTTACTTTTTTTCCTATTCGAAGTGCAACGACAAAAGGATATGAAAGCTTTTTAGAAAAAGAGGAGTATTTAAGTTCTCCTACGGTTGAGGTGACGTTAACCTATCAGAATGGCGGAGTGCCCAATTCTAAAGGATACCTTGATTATATTGAGTTTTTCTATACAGGAAACTTAATCGGAGGAACAAAGCAATATCGTTTTTCTAATAATAAGGTAAAAACAATAGAAGGAGTGGTTCGTTGGAGCTTGACCAATACCAATCAAGTGAATCGAATTTGGAATGTTACGGATGTTTCAGCTATTACTACGCTTCCTGTAGCCAATCAGAGTCAGTATAGCTTTAAGTCATATGGTGGGACCAACCCCGTTTTTCAAGTAGAAATTCCAACAGATTATTACACCCCTAAAATGGTAAATAATAGTCGTGTGCGCAATCAAGACCTCAAAGGAGCGGTACAAGCACAAGGAACTGTCGATTACCTTATTATTACAAACGATGCTTTTGCTTCAGCTGCACAACAATTGGCACAATTTCATCGCCAAAATAGCAACTTAAAGCCGATGGTGGTGACGGTAGATCAAATTTACAATGAGTTCTCGTCAGGGCAACAAGATGGTGTAGCGATTCGAAATTTTGTTCGATATGTTTATGAGAGCATGCAACAAAAAGGAAGTGAGTTGAAATACCTCAATTTATTTGGTACAGGATCTTACGATTATAAGCAGAGAATAGAACAAAACGCAAATATTGTTCCGTTGCATTATGGAATGAGTAAAACGAAAAAAGCACAGAATAGCAATTCTAACTTTTCAATGTATACTACATTTATGTCGGATGATTTTTATGGATTACTCGATGAAGGAGAGGGAGACATGTATAATGTTGTTTTTGGAATTGACGTTACGGTTGGAAGAATAGTCGCAAAGAATTTGGAAGAGGCGAATCAGGCAGTACAAAAAATAATAGCCTATCACGGGGAGCAAGCACGAGGGCGTTGGAAAAATAACCTGGTTGCAATGGCAGATGACGTAGATAAATCGTCTGATTACGTTTTACAAGTTGAAACGGATACCATTGTGAATCGTATTCTAACGCATAACCCGTTTTTTAATGCCAAGAAAATCTATTTGGATGCTTATGTACAAGAAACGTCTGCTGGAGGAAATCGCTATCCGCAGGCTAGGTTAGATTTCTTAGATGCTATTGAAAAAGGAGCGTTGTTTATTAATTATTTAGGACATGGTGGGGAGGATGGATTAGCGCAAGAACGCGTTTTTACGATTGAAGATGCTCGAAAGTTAACCAATGAAAATAAATATCCTGTTTTTTCTATTATAACGTGTGAGTTCAGTCGATTTGATGATCCGAATTATACAAGTGGAGGTGAAGTGCTATTTAACAATAGCAAGGGAGGGGCTATTGCGTTGATTGGGACGACAAGAGAAATCGGAATTGATATTGGACGATTGTTAAATCGAACGTTTACCGATTTATTTTTTGAACACGCTGCGACGTATTCTATGGCTGATGCTTTAAGACATACTAAAAACTCCTATACGAATAGAGATAAAAATGTCGTTTCATTTATTGGCGATCCAGCGTTGAAAATTGCGCTGCCTAATTTAAAGGTGGTGCTGTCTCAAGTTAATGAAGAGGATGTTCAGCTAACAACAAATAACCCTGTAAAAGCGTTAGACTATGTAAAG
The DNA here is from genome assembly GCF_001549985.1 of Myroides odoratus. Lineage (GTDB taxonomy): Bacteria > Bacteroidota > Bacteroidia > Flavobacteriales > Flavobacteriaceae > Flavobacterium > Flavobacterium odoratum_A. Next base: position 12,917 of record NZ_LROZ01000017.1, read on the forward strand.
ATGAAAGGAGAGGTACAAGATGAAGGAAACAATGTTGTTCATTCTTTCACTGGCAGCTTAGCTGTTGAGATTTATGATAAGTATTTAGATAAGAAAACACTAGGGAATGACAATGTGATGAATAATGGAATCCCTTGGGTAATGGATTATCAAACTTTAGGAGAGGTAGTTTTTAGAGGAAATGCCAGTGTGAAAAACGGGGCTTTTTCTTTTGATTTCATCATGCCAAAAGATATTCGACTCAATGAAGGAAAAGGGAAAGTGAGTTTTTATTCTTCCAATCAAGAGATTGAATATACAGGAAATAACGATGATTTGGTTATAGGCGGATTGAACGAAAATGCACCAAAAGATATTACTCCACCAATAGCGAGATTATATATGGATAATGAATCCTTTGTTTCTGGAGGAGCAACAAGCAATAATCCTGTATTTCTTGCGTTTGTTGAAGATGAAAGTGGGATTAATACAGCTAGTGGCATTGGACATGACATCGTAATTATTGTAGATGATAAGGAGGATAAAAATATCATACTCAATGATTATTATGAAACGGAACTAGATAATTTTAGAAAAGGAAAGGTGACTTACCAACTGAAAGAATTGGATCCTGGAATGCATACGATTCAGTTTAAAGTATGGGATGTATACAACAATTTATCGACTACTGAAATTCAATTTTTGGTTAAACAAGATGAAGCATTAAAAATTGAAAAAGTGTTGAATTATCCTAATCCTTTTGTCAACTACACTGAGTTTTGGTTCACCCACAATAGACCGCTGGAGCCCTTGGATGTTCAAGTACAGATTATGACGATTACGGGGAGAATTGTGAAAACAATGAATCAACAAATCACGACGGAAGGAAATTTAAGTCGAGAGATACAATGGGATGGACGTGATGATTTCGGAGATCGAATTGGAAAAGGGGTCTATATTTATCGCCTAACCGTGCGTTCATCACAGACAGGAAAAAAAGTCGAAAAAATAGAAAAATTAGTTATACTTTAGGAAACAATTATATTTGTATAATTTTATAAACACAACTGAATGAAAAATTTCACAGCATTAGTTTTATCTATACTAGGAGGATCTGCACTGTATGCACAGACAGATATAAATCCGATAACAACTGCAGTTCCCTTTTTAACGATTGCAGCTGACGCAAGATCAGCAGCTTTGGGAGATATGGGAGTTGCAACTACAGCAGATGCTTTTTCACAACAACACAATGCTTCAAAATATGCTTTTGCAATAAAAGATCAAGGATTCGCGATGAGCTATACGCCCTATATGTCTAAAATCTCTAGTGGAATGTCTCTTGCTCAAGTAAATTATTTCAATAAATACAACGAACGAAGCGCATTTTCTGTAGGGTTCCGTTATTTTGGAATGGGAGAAGTGACGTATAGAGAGGATTATAATAGCATAGGAGCAACGTATAAACCAAGTGAATTTGCGATTGATGCTTCTTACGCATTGAAATTAAGTGAGAAATTTGGTATGGCCGTTACTGGGCGTTTCATCAATTCCAATCTGAAATTACCTGATACAGGAGACGGAGATGCATCAAGTGTAAGTACATTTGCGGTGGATATTTCTGGATTCTATCAATCAGATCGAATGTCTTTTTCTGATTTTGACGGACGTTGGAGATTTGGTTTTAACTTACAAAATCTTGGGCCGAAGATGAGTAGTAATGATAGACCAGAAAATGCGGGAGATTTCTTACCTGCAAATTTAAAACTAGGAGCTGGTTTTGACTTTATTTTGGATGATTATAACACCTTAACAATCACCACGGAGTTTAATAAATTAATGGTACCAACTCCACCACTAGATAAAAATAGTGAAGAGATGCGCGAGTACAACGATACGGGTTGGTTTAAAGGAGTATTCAAATCTTTTGGTGATGCACCAGGTGGTTTTAGCGAAGAAATGAAAGAAATTGCTTGGGCAATGGGAGCAGAGTATTGGTATGACAATACATTTGCATTCCGCGCAGGTTATTTCAATGAAAATAAAAATAAAGGAGCAAGACAGTATGCAACACTAGGGGCAGGATTTAAATACAGTATGATTACAGTCGATTTATCGTATTTGTTCTCTACATCAAAAATCAACAACCCTCTAGAAAATACCCTTCGTTTTTCCCTAACGTTTGATTTAGGAAGAAAGACATACCCTAAAGGATAACAAGAAGAAAAGTATTATATTTGTACCCTAATCCAAACCGTTTAACCTAAAACGAGTTTGGATTTTTTATCTCTAATCGTTTGACTTATGAAAAAAGTAGAAGTAGTAACGACATTCATTGAATATGAATCGATTCGCGAATTAGCACAACAAGATCAAGAATTGATGGAACAGGCTGTTGCCATTCGAAAAAATGCTTATGCCCCTTATTCTCAATTTCGCGTAGGAGCTGCTTTACTGTTAGAGGATGGAACGATTGTATTGGGATCGAATCAAGAGAATGCTGCTTTTCCATCGGGTTTATGTGCAGAACGCACCGCTATTTTTCAAGCAGGAGCGTTGTATCCTACCCAAAGAATAGTAAAAATTGCAATTTCAGCAACTTCAGATTTAAAAGTAACCAATCATCCTATTCCGCCTTGTGGTGCATGTAGACAGAGCATATTAGAATATGAAGTGAAACAAGCGCAACCCATCGAGCTGTTTTTTATGGGAGCTGAGGGAACGGTGTGTTATTCCCCTTCTCTTCTTAATATGTTGCCTTTTCATTTTGATGCAAAATCACTGTAAAAGGCAAGAATAAATAAGAAGATTTAAGTAGAATAGGGTATAAAGTAAAAAGTTTTACCCTATTGATACCTAGTTGATTACCCGTTTTAAAAAAAACGAGTGTCAACCTTGATATTATATCAAATAAATTATTAATTTTGATATGAAAAGGCGATGAAACTAAAACTTCGCTTCCTGGTCCCTAAAAAAATTAAACGCGGACCTTTTGAATTTATAAAATGGACACATACCCCCAGATCATCACAATATTAGCTAGCGCTACTATTGTTCCCGAAGAAATTTCAATTGGTAAGTTATTGCTTACGTTATTCTTAGTATTCCTAAATGGATTTTTCGTTGCAGCTGAGTTTGCAATTGTAAAAGTAAGAACCTCACAAATTGAAGTACATCAAGAATTAAACTCTAAAGTAGCCGGTGTTGCTAAAAATATAGTTGCAAACCTAGATGCTTATTTGGCAGCAACTCAATTAGGAATTACATTAGCTTCATTAGGATTAGGTTGGGTTGGAGAAAGTTCATTGACTCCCGTTATCATGAAGGTATTTGATTTATTCGGCATGACTGGACCAGAATGGTATTCAGTAGCTAAGAGTATTTCATTTCCAATAGCCTTCGCTATCATTACGATTTTGCATATTGTATTTGGTGAATTAGCGCCAAAATCAATTGCGATTCATTTCCCTACAAAAACAACATTCTCTATCGCTTTACCTTTGCGCATTTTCTATTTTGTATTCAAACCAATTATTTGGTTGATGAATGGACTAGCAAATGGTATTTTGCGTATGTTCGGTATTACACCTATTCATGGTTCAGATATACACACAGAAGAAGAGTTGAAAATGATCATCACTGAAAGTCAAGCAGGTGGTGCAATTGAAGAAACAGAACGACTTTTGATTCAAAATGTTTTTGATTTTGATGATAGACGTGTAAACAATATTCAAACGCTGCGTAAAAATGTTTCAGCAATTGAAATTAATACCAGCGTAAAAGAAGCAATCGATTATGCCATTACAGAAGGGTATTCTCGTTTTCCAGTGTATGATGATTCCTTAGATGATATCAAAGGAGTGATTTATACCAAAGATTTAATGAAAGCCATGATCAAAGAAAAAGAGGATGTATCTCTTGCTTCGTTAATGCGTGAGCCTATTTATATTTCGGAAAATGCATTGATTAAAAATGTATTGAAACAGTTTCAAGCGAAACACTTGCAAATGGCAATTGCGACTAATGAGGTTGGAGAATTTACAGGTATCATTACGATGGAAGATATCCTTGAAGAATTAGTAGGAGAAATTCAAGATGAGTACGACAATGAAGAACCGATTGTAGTTTCTACAGGTGAAGGTGTATACATGGTGGATGCTCACTCGAATATTTCTGATATCAACCGTTGGTTGCCTTTCAAATTTGAAGAAAGTGAACATTATGATACGTTGGCGGGATTAATCAGTGAAGTTTGCCCTGACGAAGAATTAAAAGAAGGCGACATCATCGATTTAGAACATTATACAGGAGAAGTAGTCAATATGTATCGAAACTCAGTAGAAAAGGTTCAATTGACGTTGAAAGAAGAACACTTAGAAGATATAGCACAGAGCTAATAAAAAAGGCAACCGATCGGTTGCCTTTTTTATTAGAGATAGGGCCTATTCAATATAATTTCATCCAGTATTCACAACCCGTATGTCCCCCGACAAAGGAGGGGACGCATCCAGCGCTCCTATTATGTTACGGTTATGCTAGTTAAAAAAGAAAAGAGTGTAAGGGCGAATGGTATTCGCCTTCATGTATGATTAATCTTATATGAGTTGCTTAAACTTCACAAAGCACAAACCTCATCAAGAACAAATGCATCAAATAGAAATTAACAAATAAAAAGGAAGGGATGAATTTGTTGGATAAAAAAAAAGACGGTACTTACATGCTGTAATTGAATTGTAAAGTAAGATGAATTATCAAGCAGTATATAAAATGATAGAGGTAGACACGTATTGTAATTTACGTGTACAATCGGGATTATCTCCTAAAACAAAAGAGGCAGCAGCAATTGGCTTGCGTAATTCGCTCTGTTGTGTTGCGGTTTTAGACGAAGCGAACAACAAAGAAGTAGTTGGCATGGGACGATTAATAGGGGATGGAGCCTGTCATTGTCAAGTTGTGGATATTTGTGTGTTACCAGCGCATCAAAAAAAGGGACTGGGGAAGCTAATTATGAAGAAGTTAGACGACTATATTCATGCAAATTTGCCAGCTTCTTGCTATGTTAATCTAATTGCAGATGGAGAGGCTTATCGCTTATATGAACAATATGGGTTTAAATCCGTTTGGCCTGCATCCCGAGGAATGGGATATACCAAAAAAGAATAGGCTACTGTTGAAGTAGTACAAATAAAAAAATAGGGGGCGAATCATTCGCCCCCTATTTTTTTATACGATTATAATATCAAAATCTTGGTGTAAGGGTCGGAGTTGTTCAACTAGTTTTTGTATTAAGTCGTCTCCTGCTTCTTGATAAAACTGCGCAAAGTTATAATAACGCTCTTGTAGACTATTTTTAGGGAATAGCTCTAATTGAATAGCTAAGATGCGATCAAGGAGTTCTTTATTTTTTTTCTTTTCTGCTTTTTGTAATCGTTTTTCCAAGTGATCTAGTCCTTTGATTTGTTTTTTCTCTTGTGCATTTACTGCGCCAATAAAAGAAGCATCAGTTTGTTGGGCAAGCGCTCTGAGTTGATCAAATTGTTGTTGTAAGACCTGACGTTGTGCTTCGAAATCAAAAGAAACATCAGATAATTCGGCTGATTTCTTTTGAAGCAATACTGCTGCAGGAGCAAAAATATCAGACCAGGTAAGCTGTAACTTATCTAGTTTTTTGACCTGTTTTTCTGTAGCAAGAAGTACTGAGTTTCTCAACAATAGCATTGGAAAATCAACCTGATGTAAATCAAAGACTGGTTTTAATTGCAACCAATAGGCTAATTCTCCTCCTCCTCCAATATAACATAAATTCGGTAGAATTGTTTCTTGGTATAAAGGGCGTAAGATTACGTTAGGACTAAAACGCTCGGGGTGATTGTTCAGTTCTACGAGTATCTCTTCTTTTGAAAAAGAAAGCGTTGTATTGTTAATTCTGAAGCGATCCTGATCATAAATGATACGCTCGCGTAAATCATTTTGAATGTAAAATAAGTTAATCTCTCGCGGTGTTACTTGAATAAAGTAATCCTCAAGAATAGGATAGGTTTTCTCTACTTCGTGAATGGCATTTTGTTTCAATAATTCCTGTTGTATACTAGGTGCAAAAAGAGATTTGAGTTGAGCATGATCTCCATCGATAATAACCAAACCATAAGACTCAAATAATGCATTGGCTAAATAACGGGTTGCATCAGCTAAGTTGTCGTGTTTGAGGTAGCTTTCCTCAAATAAAGCTTTGAGTTTTTTAGCATGGTCACCAGCGTTGAGTTGGCCTTTAAATACGTCGTATACCTTGTCTAAGGTTGCCGTATTCAAACGACCTACAGGGCCTTTGCTTTCTTGATCCCAACAAATCTTCTTATCCTGAAAATAGAAGTGATTAATTTCTTCAAAATCGTGATCTTCGGTTGCCATCCAAAAGACCGGAACAAAGTTATAAGCTGGGTATTGTTGTTTCAATTCTACCGTCAAATTGATGGTTGAAACAATTTTATAAAGAAAATACAACGGACCTGTGAATAAGTTCAATTGGTGCCCCGTTGTAATGGTAAACGTGTTTTCCTCTCGCAATAAAGCTATATTTTGTTGGGTTGCAGAGGATAGCTCCAAGCCTTGATATTGTTCAACTAAAGCATCGTGTAAAACGCGGCGTTTTTCAGTTGAAAAATGCTGTTGTTTGGCTTCTATCTGTAATTTAAAATTAGCTAAAGTAGGGAAATGTTGATACAGTGGTTTTAATTTCTCCGTTTGGTTGAGGTAATCAACCATTAATTTGGAAAAGTAACCAGAGTTTTGAAATGTAATTGTAGGTATAGTCATAAGACACAAGGTCAATTAGAAAGTTTGTTTTAAAACAAAAGTTTTACTATCAAGATAGTAAAACTTTTTAAGCATAGTAAAAATACGGTTTTATTTCAAATATTAATACATTAATTCAATCCAACCCGAATAAACACCTCTAAGGGATTCAAAATAGTACCAATACGTTCCGCTTGGTAGTTTTGTACTGCCATTGGATTGCCCATACCATTCGTTCGTATACCCACCTGTTTTTTTGTAAACTTCAATACCATATCGGTTGAATATTTTTAGATTAATTACACCATAAGGCTCGAGGTCCCAATTGTCATTGAGTCCATCACCATTAGGAGAAATTCCTTTCGCAATGATACAGCCTTCAGTTGTCACAGTGAAACTATCTTCAAAGGCACAATCGTTTAATTGAGGAAGTCCATAGTCTTTTTTCGCATAGATATAAATGGTTTTAGGACCGTAAAAGATACTTTCAGGTGTATTCAATTTGATGGTGTTCCCTTGTTTATTTGGTTCTAAATAATATGCATACCCCTCAGGTAATTCTGGAAGTTTATATGGAGTACATTCAGTGGTTACTTGGTCTTCCATTCTAAATCTGGGCACGGCATGCAAGCGAATTTCAGATTGCGTCGAACAGGTATTGTTATCTGTTATTTTAACGGTGATGAACTGTTCTTGGTAGTAAGGCACCAAGTGACTGGAAGGATCTGCTATAGCATTCGTTTCACTTTCCGCATCTTCAGGGGAGTTAAAAAACTGAATGTTGTATTTTGTCTCGTCTTTATTGCTTAATAAGGTACCTAACGTTTGATTTAAATCATAAACCAATCCTGTTTCTGTTTCAGTCGCACAAAGTTCTGAATAAGTGAAAGCCGTCGATTTAATATCGATATCATTGACAATTAATTGCAAAGGTATATCGACTGGACATTTATCGTCAATGGTCATGCGGATGGTAATCGTATTGCGTGTTGAACTATATTTAGTTGGGGTAGTAATCTTGCGGATGGTATCATTAAAAGGTTCGAAATATGTGAAGTCAATCGTTCCAATATTGTTTTCATTGAGTTTGTTTTCAAATTGGGTTAAATTGAATGTGGCTAGCTTTTCTTTGTCTTTTAATTCTTCGACGCATAAGGCAAATTTTAAAGGCTCTTTGGGTTTTTTGGGTACTTCATTGACAATGAGATTGATTTTCATTGTTTTGAAATATATTCCATTAGCTCTTTTAAAACGCGCATAAATTTGTTTTGGACTATCTTCGAATTGAACAGTATAAGGAGAGGCTAAGAAGTTTGTTGCCGTTTGATTAGTAGCATCATCTGCCGATTCAAAAAAATCAATGACAAAGGTTTGGTCGATATTGTTAATATCTGCTTTAATCAAATCTAAATCGAAAATTTCTTTTTCATCATAGTTCTCATCACATTGTTCATAGGTCTTTTTCGTAAGGTCACAGTTTAATACAGCGTCACCGCCAAATGATAAGGTAAAACCAGCATCGGTTGCTGACCAACGATTAACAGCGATTAAAATACCATCCCCAGGTTGCACATCATAATATCTAACCATTCCTGGTACAGTAGCTGTGTTTCCTAACCAAGTAGATGCCCCTGGCTCTTCACATAGCATCGTTTCGGTAAGAGATAGACCAATATTGTATTGACGAGCATCCACTCCGTCATTTTGGGAACCTCGATCACCTGGGCCTAGATTGGCAAAGTTAGGATTTTTCCAAGATGCAAAATCATAATCAACAGCTGCTTGTGGGCTGATGACAAATGTAAACGTAGAACCTGATTTTATTTCTACATAGAAAAGAGTCAATGAACTAGTTAAGGGGCTAAATGGTCCACAAGACGTCCTCAAATTCGTATAATTGGTACTTTGAGGGGTCTGCCCAACTATTTGTTGGTTAGAACATATCACGATGACGTCGTCAGGGTTAATTGATTGAGAATATATTAAATTAGATGTAATTAATAATATGAGTAGTAAAAAATGCTTCATATCGTTAGTTTTTGGGTTGAGTGTATAGTAAATATAACTTAAAATTAACTTAAAATAAATCTTTTTATAGAGAATTTTTTAAAATAGTATTTATACTAAGAAAATGTAGGTAATTTTGTCTCTTAAATTATCTAGGGTGCAAACGACAATTACATTAATTACTCCGCCTTTTACACAGCTGAATACACCATATCCAGCCACAGCTTATATTACAGGTTTTTTGAATACCTTATCCATTTCAAGCTATCAAAGTGATTTGGGAATTGAAGTGATTTTGCGACTGTTTAGCAAAAAAGGATTGACTCGTTTATATGATCATATTCACGCAGTAGTAGGAGAAGTTAATGGCAATACGCATCGCATGTTGGCTTTAGAAAACGAGTATATTGCTACGATAGAGGCTGTTATTAAATTTTTACAGGGAAAAAACCCAACGTTTGCACACACCATTATCAAAGAGGATTTTTTACCTCGAGCCTCTCGATTTGATCAACTAGAAGAGTTGGAATGGGCTTTTGGTTCGATGGGGATTCAAGATCAGGCAAAGCATTTAGCGACATTGTATTTGGAAGATATTGCTGATTTAATTGTCGATACGGTTGATCCGCATTTTGGGTTTAGTCGTTATGCTGAGCGTTTAGGTCGATCTGCGCATACCTTTGATGAGCTATATACGTCGTTGCAGCAACCCTTAACTTTTATTGATGAACTGACCATCGAACTTTTAACTGAGATTGTTGCCCAATCTAATCCAAAGATAGTCGGGTTTTCAGTGCCTTTTCCTGGTAATTTATACAGTGCTTTTCGCTGTGCACAATGGATTAAACAAAATCATCCTGAGATAAAAGTAACGATGGGAGGGGGATACCCTAATACGGAGTTACGTTCGTTATCAGACACTAGAGTATTTGAGTTTTTTGATTTTATTACCCTAGATGATGGGGAAGCTCCTCTAGAAAATCTAATTCTCCACGTTGAAGGAAAATTAGCACAAGAAGAATTAAAACGCACCTTTGTGTGTAAAAATAACGAAGTGGTGTATATCAACAACCCACTGAAGCGAGACTATAAACAAGCAGAAGTAGGAACACCGGATTATTCAGGTTTAAAGCTCAATGACTATATTTCCGTAATAGAAGTTGTCAATCCGATGCATCGCATGTGGAGTGATGGACGTTGGAATAAGCTAACCATGGCACATGGTTGTTATTGGGGAAAATGTACGTTTTGTGATATTAGTTTGGATTACATCAAGGTCTATGAACCTGTAGCCGCCAAATTAATTGTCGATCGAATGGAGACGTTAATTGAGCAAACGGGAGAAACGGGATTCCATTTTGTGGATGAAGCGGCACCGCCTGCTTTGATGCGTGAAGTGGCTTTAGAAATTATTCGAAGAAAAATCACGGTTTCTTGGTGGACCAATATTCGCTTTGAGAAAAGTTTTACTCGTGATCTGTGTTTCTTATTGAAAGCATCCGGATGTATTGCGGTTTCTGGAGGATTGGAAGTCGCATCAGATCGTTTGCTGAAGTTGATTGAAAAGGGAGTAACAGTAGAACAAGTGGCGCGTGTAAATCGCAATTTTACCGAGGCAGGCATTTTGGTTCACGCTTATTTAATGTATGGTTTTCCAACACAAACGGCGCAAGAAACCATCGACAGTTTGGAAATGGTACGTCAATTGTTTGAAGCGGGGATTATGCAATCTGGATTTTGGCATCAATTTGCAATGACTGCGCACTCTCCAGTAGGAATGAATCCAGATGAATATAAGGTAATCGCGCAGAAAACAGAGCATAGTGCTTTTGCAAATAATGATGTTCCACATGTCGAGATGAATGGCGCTATTCACGATAAGTTTTCTTTTGGATTGAAAAAATCCCTGTTTAACTTTATGCATGGCATGTGTTTGGATTGGCCGTTGAATGAATGGTTTGACTTCAAAGTTCCTCGTACGTCTATTCAACCCGATTATATTATTTCTTGTTTAGAAAATGAATTACCCGTTGCGAATCGTCCAAATCAAAAAGTAGTATGGCTAGGAACCTATCCATATAAAGAATATTTCGAAAAAAAGAAAAAAGGAAAAGTATTTGAGATGGTTAGTTTAATCTTCTATACCAAAAATAATACAATAACGGTAGATGTTGCAAAAGAAGAAGGGGATTGGTTTGCTTCTTTTATCGAAGAGCTAAAAGCAAGCCCTACCCAAACGAAAACGTATCAAGAGATGAAAACGAGTTTTGAAACGACGTGTTCTACTGACTTTGAACTGTTTTTATTTTCAAAGCCAGTACAACAATTGCGTGAAATGGCACTTCTTGTGGTGTAAGTATTAATTCGTTGTATTTTTTTCGAAGAGATATAAGCGTATCTCCGTAATGAGGATTACTAGAATTATACCTCCACCAATCAAAATCATATCTACTAGTTGAAAATGAGTAGGTGGAAGAATATCAAGGTAGAACAGTAGATGGATAAGGAGTATAATACTACCCAACAGGAGCATAAGCTTACCACTTAATTGCTGAGAAAAATCCCAATTTTCTTGATTTTTCATGCTTCGAGGAGTGCGATATCCTATAGGACCAATATTTTTACACTGTGGTGTAAGCCATCCAACAAAAATGAAAATAATGGGTAGAAAAAAATAATGGAAAAGTGTAGGGTTTGACATAAGCGGTTAGTTAACTGTTTGTATAAAAGTTGCAATGGTCAAAGCAAGTTCTGGATGTAAGGGAAAAGAAGGATCTCCATAACTTTTCATATTATCTTCGTCTTTGTCAATTTGTTTTAAGACGTGATTCATGTTTTTTAAGGTCATGCGTTTAGCTTTAGGGTTTGCTTGACTCAATAGATCTCCTTGTTTTAAAGAAACCTGTATATCTTTATCTCCATCAATAATCAATGTCGGTTGTTTTATTTTGGCTATTTCAGCGCTCGGATTGTATTTCATCCACGAGATTAAGTAGGGTTGTACGCTAGGGCGATACAAGGCCTGAAGCATAGAAGGGATATCGGTTACGGTTTGCCCGTTTTTTAATGCCGTATTGATTTCCGTTACTTTTGCTCCTAAAGCAGGTAATTGTTGAGTGATTTGTTCATAGATGATTTGATCTGCAGTTGTACCAGGTCCTTGTAAAGAAACGTACTTCGTGATTGAAGCAGATCTGTTCGCTAGAAGATTAGCAAGCAGCGCGCCTTCACTATGCCCAACCAAAGTAATCTTAGGATATTGAGCCGTAAAATAAGAAACAATTAAAGCTAAATCATCCACTCCATCTTCGAAACGCCCTTCTTCTTCTTTTATAGGTAGATTGAGTTTTAATTGCGTAATAAAGCGTTTGTCGTAGGTAAATACATCAAGACTATAGGAGGTTAAAGCTGTAGCTAACAGTTTGTATGAATTGCCTTTTAAACCAGCAAAACTATTTCCATTGCGATTGGTAGGTCCTGAACCAGGAACGATAATAACGAGATTGTCGTTTTTTGTAGCTGTAGTATATAAATCTCCAAGTAATTGCGAATCGATAGCAATCTCCTTAATTTGAGGTGCCTGAGCAAACCCAAATAAAGCACACAGGGCTGTTAGAAGGTAAATAAAGAAGTGTAATAAAGTTTTCATAGTCGTATAAGGTTAGAATAGTAGTTTTTTCTATAAGTGTTAGTATAAATAAACCAATAGTTTAGATGCAACTTCAGCTAGTAATACAGCTACAATTAGTAATACATGATGAGAAGCCTGTTTTGAATTTGTTGCATTTTTGTATCCTTTATAAAGTAAAAATCCCATAAAAACAATAGCTGCAAGTCCTACTAAGGCACTTAAACCCAATAGAAAGAGATTGATAGCAGGGAGTTCTGTTATCATTGTAGGATTGTGCAAATTGGCGACTAAGAAATCAGCCGTTTCTTGTTGGATGTTTCCTATATTGACAACTAGTGAAAAATAAAAAGGAACCCTACAAATGAGTGCTACATTGAAAATATCAATAAGGCGTGCTTTGGTTGGTAAAAAACGCGAGAGTATAAATAAGGTAACCGTTAGACACAGTGTATTTATTATATTATCTGCCAGCGGTTGATACCATTGAACTTGGGTGGTAAGATGCATATCTAAAACCCCATCAAATCGGGTATTAGTAAGAAAAGCAAACAAAGATCCAGCTACTAAAAGAAGTGAACCAATGAATAAGAGTTTAGTTTCCTGAAGAGTTTCAAAAGGTTTGGTAATAGCATTTTTCATAAAGTTGTAGTTGGGTTGGGTTGTAATTATGTTATGGGTTTTGTAGTTTTTGGATGTGTTCAATCATATCATCTAATTTATTTCGCACAGTTGGATAGCTAATATTCATTTGTTGCGCCATTTGTTTTAAACTTCCACTGTAAAGAAAAAATTGTAAGATGAAATCTTGCTCCTCTTGTGTTAATTGAGCGAGCAGCGGTAATTCAAATTGTCCACCTACTGTTGTTTCACAACTTTCGCAAGCTAGTTGAACAACGTGTAATTTATTGTTACAACTAGGACAATGTGTAGGTAATTTATGTTTTGTTTTCAAATTATTTAATTTTATTAAAGACTAATTTAATAAAATTTACATTATAATTAAAAATATTTTTTGTTAGGTTGTTTTTTGAGAAGCTGTCAAGTATAAATCTCACAAAGCAATTGGAGAAGGGAAATGAGAAAAGGGAGAGGAGTAGATTTTCGGATTAAAAAAATTCTTCTTTTAATCGAAAAATCTTACAACTTCACGAAGAGCAAAGAGCGAAGAGCAAAGAACAAACCTCACAAAGCACAACCCCCTCATTCCCCCTTATTCTATTTTCATAAAAAAAGGTATGAGTAAATAAAGCTCATACCTTTTTTGCGTAAGTAAAATAATATTATTGATAAAAAACCTCTTTCTTGTCTAGTAGTAGTAGTGATTTTAAAGCAAAGTAAAATGTTTTTCTGGCTGTTGTAATCGTTAGCACAAGAAAGAGGAAGAAATAATAATAATTGAAATTATTTTTGAATATAATTTTGGTCGATTTTCTGATCGATTTTTTCTAATACCGTTTCTGTATGAATAATAGTATATAACACACAAAAGATATTAGATGTAATCATAATGGCTTGTAGTGTTTGAGTAGCATAATCAAATTGAGCTAGCGTATAGTTCATACAAATCAAAAATAAACTAGCTGCAATCAGAGATGAACTACTTGTGCGTTGTGCTACGCGCCAATGTTTGTCATCTTTTAACGCATTATGACTTCTATAACCTATGATATGCACTTGTTTAAAGTGAAAAAGAAGATTGAAAAATCCTATTAGGCCTAGAACTATGGGAAAAATATATAGTATGGTCATAATGTATTGTTTTTTGGTTGGTTTTGGTATTTGCTAAAATAAACAAAAAATTAACTTAAACTTAATCTAGGAGTGTAAAAGGAAAGAATTATTTGTTTTTCAATAATTTAAGTTATTATGTGTGCTTTGTTTTTTTGTTTTTAGTTAATAGCTGATTTTATTGTGCTTAATTCAAAAAAATCACGTTGTTAATAAAGTATTTGTTTTATGTTGATGAAATAATTGGTGAAAAAATGAGCGTAAAAAAAGTCCACTTACAAGAAGTGAGCTTCATTCTAACTATTTGAAAACAATTAATTTACAATTTTAAAACTTGATTCATGAATTTTTCAACTTCCTCCGAAGCAAAGTCAACACCACCGACAATACGTTGAATCATATTTCCTTTTTTATCGAAAATTACAGTGGTAGGAATAGAGGTTCCTAAGTAAGTACTTGAAACTGTAGCTGCGGGGATATAAACAGGAAGATCTAAATTTCTTTTGTCCATAAAAGCTTTTGCTTTTTCATAGTTTCCATCAATATCAACTAGTAAGAAAACGACGTCTTGGTTTTTCATTTTTTCTTTTAATGCTTGAATTGACGGCATTTCTTTAATACATGGTGGACACCAAGTAGCCCAAAAGTTGACAAATACTACTTTACCCTGTAATGAACTCAAGGATACTTTTTTTCCTGTAGCGTCAAAAAATACGGCATCCGTAGTTTTGGTGTTTACAACAGGGGTATTTTTTTGTTGTGCTTGTAAGGGAGCACTTGCATATAATCCCAGTGCTAGTAGGAGCATAAAAGCTCCGAGAGAACGGTTTAATTTTGGTGTGAATTGCATCATACTACATTTATTTTTTTGAGTTTTTCATTTCTTCTGAAGGTTTGTTGATGACTAAGTCTTCGCTGTGAAGTGCTCCAAATACTTCTGTAAGTGTATCCAATTGTACACCTAATTCTACAGGAATTCTCGACAGCTGATCCCCTTTTTTGAGGATGACAAAATTACCAGATTGGGTGTTGAGAATGCTTTTCGTAGCCATCCATAAGGTCGGTTGCTTGCGCTGTAAGGCTAATTTCACTTGTGCATAATCTCCTCCTTGTAATTTTCCATTGGTATTGTCAAGATCAAACTCCAATATTAAGGCTCTGTCCTGCTGATTTAATACACCAGAACTTCTGGACAGTTGCGCTGTAAATTGCTCTCCAGGATGAGCACTAATGGTAAATGTAGCAACAGTTGTTTGTTGTATGGCTCCTGCATGTTTTTCTGGAATTGCTACAGTTAAACGCAATTGATTATTTTGAGCCATTTCAAAAATAGGCGTATTTCCGTTATTGCCAACTAAAGATCCGTTGGATAAGTTACGTTGGGTAATGATTCCGTCAAAGGGAGCTACAATACGCAAATAATCTTGAAGCTGTTTGGCTTGTGCTGTGCTGGCTTTAGCAGATTCAAAAGTGGATTTGGTACTATTCATCGTACTTTGAGCACGTTCTAACTCGATTTGTGCAACTGCTCCTGTAGTGTTGGATGCCTCTACCAAACGATCGTATACTTGTTTGGCTAAAAGGTAATCACTATAGGCTTTATCTTGGATGGACTGATCCGATAATGCTCGTTGATTCATCTCTGGTGCTTCTAACAAGGCTAATAATTGTCCTTTTTTTACGTGATCTCCACGATCTACATACAAGTGTTTAATGAACCCCGAAACCTTAGCATATAAAGCAACCTGTTCATAGGGTTTGATTTCACCTGGTACAGTAATAGAATAAACAGGATTTAATTCCTGCAAAGGAGAGGCACTCAAATCAACGGTAGCAGTTGGCGTGGTAGCCGTTTTTTCTGTAGGAGCATTATCCTTGCAAGCTGTGAAAAATAAAGTGCTACTTAATATCGCGAGAGATAAAATGACGTATTGTTTCATAATTGTGTTATTAAAAATCAAAATTAATGGGTTTCAAGTGAGTGAAATTTACTTTTTGGATCATCAGGATCTAAAGAAGGACCAACTAAGGTTGCCTTTTGCATCGTTGAGGTAAAGAAATGCGGCAGTAGCAATAAAATGGTAACGGTCGATGCTAAAAGACCTCCAATAACAGCTTGACCCAAGGGAGCAACTTGTTCTCCACCATCTCCTAAACCTAAAGACATCGGTAACATCCCAGCAACCATGGCAGCGGCAGTCATTAATACTGGACGCAAACGAGAAGAAGCGGCTAGGCGAGCTGCATTAACCGTACGCAATTGCATCTCTTTTCGATAGTATTCGGCTTGATTAATTAAGAGTACGGCATTGGAAACGGAAACCCCAATCGACATAATAATCCCCATATAGGATTGTAAGTTTAACGTACTTCCACTGAGGAATAATAAAAGTAAACTTCCTGCAATTACTGCTGGCAATACAGATAAAATCACTAAAGGTAATCGGAACGATTGGTAGTAAGCCGATAACATCAAATAAATGGTAACAACGGCAACACCGAGTCCAATCAGTAAATTACTCAATGTTTCGTCTAAGAGGTTGAGTGTACCTTCTGTCCAAACAATAGTTCCCCTTGGTGGTTCTCCTACATTGGCAATGGCTTTCTTTACAGCTTTAGAGGCTGATCCCAAATCTTTATCGTGGATGTTAGCAATAACGGTTACGTATCGATTTGGTCCTTTTCGATTTACTTGAGCGGCTTCATCTACTAAATTAACAGTTGCAACATCTTCTAAAATGGGACGTAAACTGCCTTTCTTCAATGGAAGAGCTTTGAGTTTTTCCGTACTGTCAATCGTTCCTTCCGGAATTTGGACTTGTACCTGGAAAACCAATCCAGAATTTGGATCCACCCATAAATTCTTGTCCGTATAACGCGTAGAAGAAGTGGCTGTGGCTAAACTTCGGGTAACATCACTCATCGTTAATCCAAATTGTCCTACTAAATCGCGATTTACTTCAATTTGCAAGGTTGGATAATTTAACGGTTCTGCAATTCGAATATCGCGTAGATAAGGAATCGCTTTTAATTCTTGTTCAATTTTCTTGGCGTGATTTTCTGCCATTTTAATCTGTCTAGCGCCAACTTTAACTTCAATAGGTGTCATGGCTCCTTGCCCCATGATTTTTTCAACCAATTCCATGGGTTCAAAGTTGATTAGTACTTCTGGTCGATTGGCCTGAACTTTTTCTCGGATTTGCTCTTTGAGTGCTGAAATTGACCCTTTGTAAATACGTTGATCAATCGCTACTTGCAATACGGCCTCATGGGAAGCATTAGTGAATAAGAAAATAGGGTTAATCGGCGTTCCTGAAGGGTGCATCCCCACAAAAGAAGAGGTGATGGAAATTCCATTTTCTGGTAATACTGAAGCAATATCGCTGATGATATCTTTGACAATTTCTTCTGTTTTCTCAATGCGGCTTCCCTGAGGAGCTTCAATTCGAATCTGAAAATCGCCACTGTTCGAAGCAGGCATGATATCGGTTCCAATGAATTGCAGTAAAAGAGCAATACATCCTACAGCTACGAGGATGTAACCGACAAAAAGCGCACGAGATCGCTTGTGCCAAACACGCACCACTTGAGAGTAACGCAAGCGAAATTTCTCAAAAAATTTGCGTTGTCTTTTTGTTTTCTTGTCATAAATCGCAAGGTGTTTGTTTTTCATTAACCAATTGGCTAAAATAGGAACGAACGTTTGTGAAGCTAAGAAGGAGAAAATCATGGCAAACGCTACTGCCATTGAAAGAGGCATAAACATGTCTTTCGGAATCCCTGTCATAATGAAAGCAGGAGTCAATACGGCTAAAATACACAGTAGGATAAGCAACTTGGGAATTGAAATCTCAAGAAGCGCATCTAAAATAGCTTGGGCCTTGGATTTTCCCATCTCAAAGTGCTGGTGAATATTCTCTATGGTCACGGTGGCTTCATCGACGAGAATACCAATAGAGAGGGCAAGTCCACTCAAGGTCATGATATTGATGGTTTGACCCATAAAATACAAAGCTGCAACAGCAGAGAGAATGGCTACTGGAATCGTCAATATTACAATGATTGCTCCTCGTGTATCACCTAAGAATAAGAAAATCATCAATCCTGTAAATAGAGCTCCTAAGATTCCTTCGTGAATCAAGTTGGTCAATGAACGCTCAATGTATTTGGATTGGTCAAATTCATAGCGAATAGATACATCTTCAGGAAGTGTATTTTCCAATAGAGGCAAAGAGGCTTTTAAGTTCTTTACTACATCAATGGTTGAAGCATCTGCTTTTTTGATAATCGGTAAGTAAACAGAACGCGTGCCATTAATTAAGGCATACCCCGTTGTTTGGTCGGCCGCATCAATTACTTGTGCAACATCTTTTATATAGATGGTTCTAGTGTCTGTACTACGTATAGGTGTATTGAGAAAAACTTCTGGATTGGTCGCAATGGAGTTAATCGGAGCCATTAAGTTTTGTTCTCCAATGCGGATATTTCCAGCAGGAGAAGGGTGACTATTTTTTGTAATGGCCAAGGTAATTTCTTCCGGACTTAATCCATTGGCTTGCATGGCTTGTGGGTCAATATTGACAATAATAGAGCGCACATTACCGCCGAAAGGAGCAGGAGCAGTTACCCCTGGAATTTCCACAAACATAGGTCTAATTCTAGTTTGTACCATGGTTTGTAGTTCTGTAATAGTACGTTGAGGACTCTCAAAAACGAGTTGCCCAACAGGCAGAGAACTACCATCAAATCGCACCACCATAGGAGGTACAGCTCCTGGTGGTAAGAATCCCATAGCACGGGATACTTGGGTAGAAACTTCTCCTGCTGCTTGCGCCATATCCGTCCCCGGATAGAAGGATAGTTTCATCAAGGTCAATCCTTGAACACTTTTAAAATCAATGTTTTGTACTCCTCCTACGAAAAGTAATACTTTTTGAAATTCATTCGCCATAAACCCATCCATATAAGCTGGCGAAAGCCCACCATAAGGCATGGCAATATAAATGGAAGGGAGTTCTATTTCTGGAAAGATATCGACATTGATTTTCTTAATCGAATTAATCGATAAGAAGCCCAAGGCTAATACGATGATTAGAATGGCAATAGGCTTTCTTAAGGCAAATCTGATTAGATTCATATATAGTCTATATTATAAGTTAGTAAATAAAAAGTCGAAATTCGCGGTTAAGGTTGCCTCAGAAACCAATTGCATCCAATATTGTTGGGCTGCATCAATGTGTGTTTTTTCTGCTTGTTCAAGTAACTGTTGAATTTGTAAGAGCTCACTGAGTGTGATTAAACCGCTTTTATAACGCGCCATATACATGGTATAGGCTTGAGTTGCATGTACAATCGCTTGATGCGTTTGCTGTAATTGCTCTGTTTGTTCTTGAATCTGAACTTGACTAGCTTCTATATTGGCCTGTAAGGCTTGCTCATATGCACTGTATTTTTTCTCCGCACTTTCTGCCTGTTTACTTAAGGTTTGTTTTTTATATTGATTAGTAAATAAGGATGAAAAATTCCAAGTGATTCCAACGCCCACGAGATAATTATCAACAGTATTAGAAAAGCCGTCTTTCCATTTGTCTGTAACGGTATTGGTTTGAATACCGCTACCTCGAATCGCATATCCTCCTAATACTTTTACACTTGGGAGCGCTGCTCTTGTGATAGACTTACTGCTGTGTTCAAAATAAGAGGCCTCTTGTTTGTATTGAGCTAAAACAGGATGTTCGAGCTCTTCAATAGGAGCTGAAGGATTGGTTTTGTGTAAAGGAAAGGTTAGAAAGTGGTGTAAACGAGTTGCATCAAGCGTATCTAGTGGCTCTCCAACTAATTCCGCTAAGGCAATGTGAGTGGCCTGTTTACTTCCAGTCCAAAAACGTTGTTGTCCTGCGGCTTGTAGATAGGAAGAATGCGCCAATAGATTATCAGCCGCAGGTTTTAATCCTGACACAGCTAATCCATTGGTAATTAATTCGATGCTTCTTAAACGATCTGCATTTTTGCTCATCCAATCATAATTGGCTGTAGCATATAAATGCTGAATATGACGAAAGGCTAATTCTTTTTTGAGTTGTAGGACGTAAGCTTCTTTTTGTGCGATTTGTTGTTGATATTGGGCAGTAGCAGCTTTGTTTTCCTGCTGCTGTTTACCAAAGGCGAATACTTCCCATTCAACCACGGCTGAACCAAAGGTATTGAAGGTTTGGTCACTTCCATCCAAGAGAGTGGGGTTTCCACTGACATTAAAAAAGCCAGATTGTGGAAAAAATGCCCCATTACTCCCCTCAAAAGTACCATAAGAGTTTTGGGCTTGAATTTTAAATTGAGGTAAAGCTTGACTTTTTACCGCTTGTTTTTTGCTTGCTGTAGAGGCTACTAAAGCTGTCTGTGCTTGTAAACCTGGATAATTATGTGCTACTTTTTCCCATAAGTCACCTAAGGAATTTTTTCCTGGCTCTTGAGCATAGATAGTCACGCTTAAACAGATCAACCACAGATGTGTAGCTGAACGAAAAATCGTTTTCATTAGAAAGAGAATATAAGGGATCTGTCCTGAGATAGATCGCAAATTATTGGATTTTTGTTAACGATAGATAGTAGTAAAACCGTGTAATAGCTTATGCTAATCACGATAGACTAACCAGAAAGACGTTAAAAATCAAATTCTCAGATTCTGAAATTCAATAAATAAAGGGAGTTTGCCCTGTAATTGGGAGGTGTCCTGATAGGCAGGATTTGCATTGGATTCGCCTTTGATGCGAATGCCAAAAAAGAAAATAAGAAAAGTAGATACAACGAAAGCAATGAAAGGGTTTGTGATATCCCAACCTGCTTTTTGTAACAGTTGACTTTGGTCATCTATACTAAGATGCTGGCCACAAGTTCTTTCTGTTACTGTTGTCTGTTTTTTACTTTTATTGGTTTTAGTAGTTTGTTCGATGGGAGTTGTCGTGTCACCAAATAAGTGGTTGATACTCGTCTGCATGGAACAAGTAGAGAAAATAAGCCATACCGCACACATCAAAGCGAACGCTTTTTGCATTTTTTTGATGATATGGGAGGTGTTTATTTTCATAGAGAGACAAACATAGGGTATTTCAAAATTAAATACAACGTTTTTTTTTGTTTTTAATTCCGTGAATAGCAATTGGTCAGATTTGTTTAGCAAATGAGATAATCATTTCAAATACAAAATTGTAGCATAGAATAAAAAAATAATGACAGAACAAATAAAAGAGGAACCTTTGGTACGAATTTTGATTGTTATTTAGGAGAGAAACAAAAATTAAATAACACAATATGAAAAGAGTATTCGTATTATTTGGATTAATTCTTAGCTTGTTTGTAGTAACAAGTTGTAGTACAGATGACAATAGTGGATGGAAACCTTATCCAGTCGGTGGTTTAACTATGGTGAATGGTTATGGTGGTTCAGAGGCTATATGGTATATAGCGAATGGACGTTTGGTACAACCTCCTTATCAAGGGTTAATTTACAAGGGGTATGATTATATCGGATTGTATACGGGAAATCGTTCTTTGGATATTATCACCAATCAGAATGAAAAAATTGTGACCAATGCAAGGGTGCAAGTGATGGATGGACAAGGATATACCTCTTTCGTAGGAGGGAAATCAAAAGATAATGTCATTCACTTTATAACCAATGATCAGCGTATTACCCTTGGAGAAGAGGGGAATCTTGCTCATTCGGGACTTCGTTTTTTTAATTTGACAGGAGAGGATTTAGCTGTAAATGTCAAATTAGACGATGAAGTTGTGTTTGCGAATCGAAATACGGAAACAGAAGCTTCAGCGAAAGAAAATGAAAAATTTATCGCACATGCGAGTAAAACGTATACCGTGAGTGTACAAGATAAAGATGGGAAAGAAATAGCTAAACGCGATCAACTCATTTTGGAAAAGGGTAGGTATTTTTCTTTAATTCTAGTCGGTTCTAACTCTGCTGAAAAACCTTATTACATAGGTCTTGTAAAGCAGTTTTAATTCTATATCTATAAATCAATTGGGAAAATAGTCATCATCTATATGGTGGCTATTTTTTTTATAGGATAGGCGTTAGTTTCATCAAAGCGAAAAGAATATATTTGTTTATCCAAATGCTTATTTTAGATATGAACACAATCTTTTCCAACCAGCAAATTAATACCGCAGAATTGCCTACTACAGATGCAGTAATTTTCCAACCTTTACATGTAAAGTATAAACGTGTTGTCCTAATCAGTACGATTATTTTTCTTTTGTTTATTTTGGCATTGGGAGCAAGTGGTTTCTATTTGCCCTTTTTAGGAGAAGATTCTATTTTGTTGAAATACAAGGTGGCTGTGTTTAGTGCAAGTGCTGTGTTTTCTTTGCTTGTACTGATTTTAAATATGTTAGGGGTAAGTAAAAAAGGATATGCAGTGCGAGAACATGATATCCTATATAAATCGGGAATACTACATCAAAAAGAAACGACAATTCCCTTTAATCGCGTACAACACGTCGAAATTTATGAAGGAGCTTTACTGCGATTATTTGGACTTTGTAGAATTGAGTTTTTTACGGCAGGAGGGAGTTTAGGTGATTTGAAAATACCAGGATTACCCTTAGAAGAAGCCAATAAAATAAAGGCTTATGTGATTGAAAAAGTGTTACCTCAAGCCGTAGAAAGAAGTGAAAGTAATACCCCGAACGTTTTAAATACCGAACAATAATGAATTTCTATATTCCTAATCGACAAGCACCTATCGGTATTATTGTCAATTTTATTTATTGGTTGCAAAAATTTGTTCGCGCTTTTTTTCCTGTCCTTATTTTAGTAGCCCTGAGAATCAACAAAGGGGAATGGACAGGGAGGTGGGATTGGATCCTATTGAGTGTAATTATTGGGCTTATCTTAGCCCTAGTTTTTGCTTATTTCAGCTACCGCAATTTTACCTTTCATATTGAAAAGGAAACGGATGCTTTTGTTTTGCAGAAGGGAATTTTTAATAAAACAAAAACGACCATTCAACTCCGAAAGATTCAACAGGTAAATATCAATCAATCGTTTATTAATAAGCTGTTACAACTATATTCGATTGAGGTTGATTCTGCAGGAAGTGGATCTAAAGAAGGAGTTATTGCTTCTGTTTCTCATGAAGTTGCACAGGCATTGAAAGAAACATTATTGGCCTATAGAGAAGGATTGCTAGAAGCGGAAGGGGAGAATACTGTAGATTATGGAACAATCCAAGAAGGGAATGCAGTACAAGATGTTCGACATATTAAAGTACTGACTTTATTAAAAGTAGGAGTAACAACCAATTACCTGTATACGATGGGTATTGTTCTGCTATTTGCAAACTCCCTGATATATGAAGGATCTAAGTTTTTTGGAGATACGATAAATGATGAAGCAATCGATACATTTATCGAAGAACGAATCACCTTTTATGTTGGATTGATTCTAATACTTGTTTTTTTAGCAGCTATCTTTATTGCCAATATTATTCGCACCGTTATCAAATTTTATAACTATAAAGTGGTGGTGCAACAAGGAAGTTTATTTCTTTCCTACGGATTACTCCATACAAAGAGTACCATTATTAAACCCTCTCGTGTTCAATTAGTCAAAATTGTGCGCAATTATTTCCAAAAGCTATGGGGAATTTCGAGTTTTAAGATTCACCAAGTTTTTGGAAAGGAATCGCTAAATAAGAAAACAGGCTTAGAAATTCCAGGTTGTTCAAACGAAGAAACCAAAGAGTTCTTTGATATGATTTACCAAAAACCATTGGATTTTCAAGGTGTTGAGCTGAAATATAACTATCGTTTCTTTGGTTTTCGTTTTTTCTTTTTGGTGCTTGTTCCAATTGGTTTATTTATAGGATTAACACAAGAAACACTAGATACTAGTTTGAGATTTAGCAGTGCGGGGGCTTATTTTGTTGTCGTAACGTTGTTGATTTGGCGTTATTTTAGAGTAGGACGATTAATTGTTACGGCTGATTTTATTATAGTCAAAACAGGAGCTTGGGATATCACACACACCATTTTAGAACCTCATAAAATTCAAAAAATTGTACTGTCTCAATTTGCGTGGCAAAAAGCTGCGAATGTAGGTAGTTTACTGTTGCATACTGCGGGAGGAATTGTACATTTTAGTACATCGAATTACGAGCAAATGAAACAGTTGAGAGATCAATGGTTGTATAAGATAGAAAGCGAAAATAAACATTGGATGTAGGGAGATGGTTTACAGTTTACGGTTGACAGTTAACCGTAAACTGTCCACCACTCTCTATTCTACATATTCTTTAAGTGAACAATTCATCCAGTTAAATCCAGGAAGCGTTTCTTTTTTCAATTTCTTTTTGAGGAAAGGAACGAGTAATCCATTGAAGTTTTCCCCTTGAACGAATAAGCATTTATGTGCATCAATGGGAATAATTTCAAAATAGTGATACCCATCAAAAAGACCTTTAATGCCTAGTTTTCCTAACCAGGCTAGTTTTTGATTCGGTTTGTATATTTGAACAGTCGGGGTAAAATGCATCTGCTGAATTTTTACTTTCAGTTTTTGTTGAGGTGCAGCAATTCCTTCTATTTTAGTAATAAAGGGATTCCATTTATAATAATTTTCAAAATCAATTAATGCCTTCCAAATGGTTTCTGCATTCGCTTTAATTTCTATTTGTGTAACCAGTTTCATATCGTATTGTTTTACACAAATATCTTTGCTTTTGAATTAGGAATTCTTGATATACATCAAGAAAACAGGGGAGATTTATTTTCGCCTTAATCTACTCAGTGTTTCCGGCGTCATCCCTAACAAGGAGGCAATATATTGATGCGGTACTTGGTTGAATAAAAAAGCATACTCTTGACAAAAGGCAAGGTAACGCTCTTCGCCATTTTGAGATAAGAATTGAAAAATTCGCTGTTCCATTTGGTTAAAGCAATGCCCCATGAAATTTCGTTCTTTGGTTTGCCAATTAGGGATTTTAGTTTCTAGCTGTTGGTAGTCTTTTTTGGAAACAGAGAATAAAGAAACAGGGGTAAGGGTTGTAAAGTTCCATTTCGCGGGTTGATCAAAGAGCCAAGAAGACAAATCTGTAATGAAATATCCTGGTGCACTAATCCACTGTGTAATTTCTTTTCCATCAAAATCGGCATGAATGCGAATGTAACCCTCCGTAAGAAAAAAAAGTTGGTTGGCTTCTTTGCCTACTTCTAGTAAAGAGGTATTCTTATTGTAGGTATGCGGAATAAAAAAATTGATTGCTTCCTGCGCTTCATCATCAGTTAAATGAAGCATGAATTGTAGAGCGGCTTGTAATGACATAAAATAAAATTGTCCTTTGATTCAAAGGACAATTTACAATTATTCGGTTACTTTCGTTTCTTCTTTTTTTCTTTCTTGAATAAATTCATTCAAACTTTTTGCGTACTTGTGATTTTGTACTTCAGGAGTTAACGCATTGTAAATAGTATCCAAGTATTTAATATTACGATCATATAGCTCAGTAAGCGCAATATAAGGGGCAACATCAGAATGTTTGTTGTTTAAAGCAAAGTTAATTGCATTTAGATATAAACGGCCTGCTAATTTTTTACTTACTCCTTGCAAGCTGTCCAATTGAGCTGCATTTGCTGTTTTTTGAGCTTCAAATAAGGCAACATATAAATCGTTTTGACGATCTGTAATAATAGCCCTTGATTTCAGATACTCATTGTAGATTTCGTTGCTTTGAGATCCTTGTACTTTTGCGTCCTTGTAAAAGTTTTTCAATGTCGTTTCGATGGTCATTGTTCCAGGTTCTGCAAAAAAGGCCAATTGATTATCAATAGAATTACTATGTCCACGATCTAATGAAAGGAAAAGCATTTCTGGTGATTCTAAATGATGCTTGAAAGTGAAATTGGATGATTTTCCATCAAAAACGACAGAATCTAAAGCAGTGAAAACAGTGTCTTGAACATGGTATAGATATACTTTCCCTTGCTTTAAACCATCTATTTTTCCTGTAATAGTTAGGTTGTCTGTTCCTTTTGTGTCTTTGCTACATGAAGCAAGAAGTGAGGCGCCTAAAATTAAGGCAACACCAATATATTTTTTCATCCTATTCTTATTTAAATAAATCTAACCCTGGGATATTAGGCATACCATCTTTGGCTGCCGCTGCTAATTCAGCCTCGTGAATTGCTGTTGCTTTTTCAATGGCTCTGTTTAATACTAGAACAAGATAATCTTCCAATTGATCTTTGTCTTCCATTAATTCATCCGAAATGGATAAGGAACGAATTGTTCTGTTTGCTGTTAAAGTAACGTGTAGTAATTCGTCACTACTTTTTTCGTCAATTAGAATGGTATCTAATCTCTTTTTTGTTTCTTCAATTTTAGCTTGGGTTTCTTGTAATTTACCCATCATTCCCATTAAGTCGCCAAACATAATATAGTACATTAAAATTTAGTGTGACAAAAATAGTATATTCTTTTCAAGTTTTGTTCATGATCTGGAGAAAGACCAGAACAAATTTTGTACTATTTTCCCTATAAATTAATTTACATTAAGGATTAGCGAATTTATAATCCGTATTTTTGATACTATCACACCCGTTAATACAAAAAAAGATGAAAGAAGAATTTTTGCCCTTAGCTGTGAAACAAAATACAGCAAATCACAGATTTGAATTGACTGTAGATGGCTATACTGCTTTTATTGATTACAAAGAGGACAGTAAGCGTATTCACTTAATTCATACCGAAAGCCCAGAAGAATTAGCTGGTCGAGGTGTTGCAACAGCATTAATTGAAAAGACATTGATGTTTATAGAAGAACACAATAAAACGGTGATGCCATTTTGTCCTCTGGTGTTTGCTTATATTAAAAAACATCCCGAGTGGAAAAGAATCGTTGATTTAGGATTCCCTGCCTACGATAAATTGTAATACAACCAGAGATGAAAAAGAAAATAATAGGATTTGGAGCTAGTATATCTACGACTTCAATCAATAAAGCATTTGCAGCATATGCTTTGACATTTTTTCCCGAATATGAGGTTGAATTAGTCGATTTGAATGATTTTGCAGTTCCTGTTTTTTCAGTGGACCTAGAAAAGGAACACTTTCCTGAAACAGCGAAAGCCTTTTTAGCTAAAATAGCAGAAACAGACATTATCATCTGTTCTATGTCGGAACATAATAGAAATTGGACTGCTGCTTTTAAAAGTTTATTTGATTGGTGTTCGAGAATAAATTTAGAATTATTACAACAAAAACCTATCTTGTTGATGTCAACGTCACCTGGTGGATATGGTGCTCAAAATTCTTTGAATATTGCATTGAAAGTTTTTCCTCAATTTGGAGGAAATATCTTAGAATCATTTGCTTTACCTAAGTTTTATGATAATTTTGATTCCGCTCAAGGGATTAAAGATGAAGCCTTATTGGCGGAATTTAAAAAACAAGTGAGTAACTTTAAAAATAAACTCAACGAGGTAAATTGATACAAAAAAAGAGATAGGAGAGGAACTATCTCTTTTTTTGTTAGTATGCTGTTAAATGTTCATACTTAGCCCAAAAAGTATGAATACCTTTGAGTTGAATACGGGTAAAACTTAACCAAATAATTTATGACTCCAACCCTTGAAATTCCTGCTACTTTTGATTTTTCAAAAGAATATGTTTTAGAGAATGATCGTGTAAAACTCATTCCTTTAAGTGAAAAACACCTCGTTGATTTACTATATTACGCTTTAAATGAATCCGATATTTGGTATTTCTCTTCTGATAAGCCAACAGATAATGAAAATATGATTAAATATGTAAAATCTGCTTTAGCCATGCGTAAAGAGAAGCAAGGATATGCTTTTGTCGTATGGGATAAAATACAGCAGAAGTTCGTGGGTTCTACTCGTTATTATCGCGTAGATACTCGCAATAAGGTTAGTGCAATTGGTTATACTTGGTATAGTAAATCTGCTCAAGGTACAGGAGTCAATAAAAATTGTAAATACCTGTTGTTTGAGTTTTTATTTGAAAAACTTCGTTTTGAGCGCGTAGAGTTTGAAGCAGATAATGAAAATCAACGCAGTATAGCTGCTATTCTTAGTTTGGGTTGCAAACAAGAAGGTATTTTGAGAAAAAATAAAATTAGAACAGATGGTACCCGTAGAGATAGTGCCATTTTTGGTTTATTGCGTGAAGAATGGCTCGCAACAGCCAAAGAGAAATTACAAGCTAAATTGTAGTCTATACCTCAGGGGGAGTTTTAAAACTCTAGGCTTAATCCTAGTCTTCCCCCGAAAAACGCTTATTTTTGTATTTTAAATCAAAGAAATGAACGAATCGATTCAAGCTCCTGTAGCTAAAAAAATACCCTATGAACTAAAAGCGCATAATCAGGTGCGTATTGATAATTATTTTTGGTTAAACGATAGAGAAAATAAAGAAGTATTAGCTTATTTAGAAGCTGAAAAAGCGTATTATCAAGCTTCTACTGCCCATACAAAAGCTTTGCAAGAGACTTTATTTTCAGAAATGAAAAACAGAATCAAAGAAGATGATTCCTCTGTGCCTTATTTTTACAATGGCTATTATTATATTACGCGTTTTGAACAAGGAAAAGATTATCCGATTCATTCACGTAAAAAAGGAAGCTTAGAGGCCGAAGAAGAAATTATGTTCGACTGTAATGTGATGGCTGCTCCGTATGCTTATTTTCATTTGAGAGGAATTACCGTATCAGAAGACAATCAATGGGTAGCGTATGGTGTGGATACCGTATCTCGAAGAGAATATACACTGCATGTAAAAAATCTTTTCACAGGAGAAGTTTTAGAGGTTGCAATCACCAATACAACAGGAGCTTCTACTTGGGCGAGTGATAATAAAACGTTATTTTATTCCCGAAAAGATGCTGTTACCTTGCGTTCAGATAAAATTTATAAGCATGTGATTGGTACGTCTATGACGGAGGATGTCTTGGTGTACCATGAAACAGATGATACTTTTGATACTTTTATTTACAAGGAGAAATCTAGAAAATTCCTCGTAATCGGAAGTGAAAGTACATTAACGAGTGAGTATCAAATTCTAGAAGCTACTAATCCACAGGGAGAATTTAGAATTTTCCAGAAAAGAGAAAGAGGAGTAGAGTATGGGATTTCGCATTATAACGATCGATTTTATATACTGACTAATAAGGATGATGCAGATAATTTTAAATTAATGTCTTGTCCAGAAACACAGACTACAACTGAATATTGGACTGAATTGATTCCCCATCGTGAGGATGTACTAATAGAAGGTGTTGATATTTTCAAAGATTATTTGGTGATTTCAGAACGTTCTAATGGATTGCCTCATATTAAAATTCAGCCTTGGAAAGAAGGAGAACAGGCATATTATTTGCCTTTTGAAAGCGAAACATATAATGCACAAGCACAGATTAATGCTGATTTTGAAACAGAAAATTTTCGCTTTGTGTATCAATCGTTGAATACACCGTCTTCAGTGATTGATTTTAATATGCGTACTCAAGAAAAAGAAATCTTGAAAGAACAAGAGGTATTGGGAGATTTCGATAAGAATAACTACGTAGAAGAGCGAATTTGGGCTACAGCAAAAGATGGGGTAAGAATACCTATATCGATGGTGTACAAAAAAGGAATGGAGCGTAAAGGAAATAATCCGTTTTTATTATATGCGTATGGATCGTATGGAATTACAATGGAACCTTATTTTTCTACTACGAGATTGAGTTTGCTTGATCGTGGTTTTGTTTATGCGATTGCGCATGTTCGCGGTGGAGAAGATATGGGACGCGACTGGTATGAAGACGGAAAATTGTTGGTAAAGAAAAATACGTTTACGGATTTTATTGCTTGTTCATCTTATGTTATTGAGCAAGGGTATACCTCCAAAGAATATTTGTTTGCAGAAGGTGGTTCTGCGGGTGGTTTATTGATGGGAGTAATTGCGAATGAACGCCCAGATTTATACCAAGGAATAATTGCACAAGTTCCTTTTGTAGATGTAGTAACTACAATGCTAGACGACAGCATTCCCTTAACTACTGGTGAATATGATGAATGGGGAAACCCGAATGAACAAGAATACTATGAGTATATGTTGTCTTATTCTCCTTATGATAATGTAAAAGCACAAGATTATCCTAATATGTATATTTCAACTGGATTACACGATTCACAAGTGCAATATTGGGAGCCAGCAAAATGGGTAGCTAAATTAAGAGATACCAAAACCAATGACAAGCAGTTGTATTTTGATATCAATATGGATACAGGACATGGAGGAGCTTCAGGGCGATTTGAATCCTTAAAAGAAGTGGCGAAAGAGTTTGCTTTTATGTTCGATTTAGTGGGAATTAAACAGTAAAAAGAATTAAATTAATATAGGTATTGCGCTCAATTTTTGTGCGCAATATCACATTAAAAAACAAAAAGATGAAAGAAGAAATCCAAGCTTTTGATAATGTGATTTCCTTAGTAGGAGATACGCCTTTAGTGAAATTGGACAAAGTGACCGCTTCATTAAAAGGGCATTTTTATGGAAAAGTAGAAGCTTTTAATGCAGGGCATTCAGCAAAAGATAGAATTGCTTTACATATTATTGAAACAGCAGAGAAAAAAGGAATCTTAAAACCGGGTGGAACAATTGTAGAAACTACTTCTGGAAATACAGGTTTTAGTATTGCAATGATTAGCGCGATTAAAGGATATAAATGCATCCTTTCTGTGAGTGATAAATCATCTCCAGATAAAATTGATATGTTGCGTGCAATGGGAGCAAAAGTATATGTTTGCCCAGCTAACGTAGCTGCGGACGATCCAAGATCATATTATGAAGTAGCAAAAAGAATACATGAAGAAACACCAGGGTCAATTTATATTAATCAGTATTTCAATGAATTAAATACGGAGGCGCATTATTTGTCTACGGGACCTGAAATTTGGGAACAAACGAAAGGAAAAATCACTCATTTTGTTTGTTGTTCAGGAACAGGAGGAACGATTTCAGGAACTGCTCGTTATCTGAAAGAGAAAAATCCAGCAATTCAAATCTTGGGAGTAGATGCTTATGGGTCTGTTTTGAAAAAATACCACGAAACAGGAGAACTAGATCCAAATGAAATAGCACCATATAAAATTGAAGGACTAGGGAAAAACTTGATCCCATCGGCTACAGATTTTGCTGTGATTGACCAATTTGTAAAGGTAACTGATAAAGATGCTGCTTTAGTCGCTAGAGAATTAGCTCGTACAGAAGGACTATTCTTAGGGTATACTTCGGGAGCGGTTTTACAAGCGACGCGTTTATATGCAGAACAAGGAATGTTTGATGAAAATAGCGTGGTAGTGTTATTGTTTCCTGACCACGGATCTCGTTATATGAGTAAAATCTATAGTGATGATTGGATGCGTCAACAAGGGTTTCTCGATGAAAATGAACCAAAGAATGAAATTAATTATATCTAATAGATAAAAATGAAAAAGGCTGTTTTTGATAAAAAAACAGCCTTTTTTTCTTTCAGATTAAGGGGTTATCAGAAAGAATCCGTAGTCGTGTAAAACTAGTTGGATTTTTAATTTTTCCTCATATATAAGATCAAGCACATATTTGTGCTTGATTTTCAGTTATTCTAAATTAATAGTAAACAAATGTAGATAAAAAAATCTAATAAATGATTTTACAATAGGTTTTTTTGTTAAATAAATATGATATTCGTTTTTATTCTCTGTTTAAAGAATAAAGTTGGGTTGTTTTGAATCAAAACAGTTGTTTTTTCGTTAACTAATATCGTAAGCTGATTCTTCTTGATTGCCCTCTAATTCAATTTCAATTTGTTCAAAGGATTTACTGTTTTCAAGTAAACGAATACTATCTGCCCTAAGATTGCGCAATACTACTTGTTTATCTAGTTCTCGATATTTTGCAATTACTTTTTTGAGGATTTCTAGTGCTGACATATCAGCAATATGAGATTCTTTGAAATCAATAATGATTTTGCTTGGGTCTTCTTTGGGAGTAAATTTTTCTGAGAAAGAGGTTGTACTACCAAAAAATAAAGGGCCATAGATTGCATATATTTTATGACCTTGTTGGTTGAATGATTTTCTAGCTCGAATGCGTTTGGCATTGTCCCAGGCAAAGATTAAAGCAGAAACGATAACACCTATCAATACAGCTAAAGCTAAATTATGAGAGAAAATAATAATGGCAGTCACTAGAAAAAGGGTAAAAATATCAGCTTTTGGCATTTTGGTAATTAAGCGAAACGAAACCCACTCAAAAGTGGAGATGGCTACAACCATCATAACACCAACAAGAGCCGCCATCGGGATTTGTTCTATGACGGGTCCACCAATGAGAATAATGAACAGAATGGTCAAGGCTCCAATAATACCCGCAATTCGGGTTCTTGCCCCCGCTCCTATATTGACTAAGGTTTGAGCAATCATGGCACAACCACCCATTCCTCCGAAAAATCCATTGACTATATTGGCACCACCTTGTGCCATAGCCTCTCTGTTGCTATCGCCTTTGGTATTGGTTATTTCATCGACAATATTTAAGGTGAGGAGAGATTCAATTAGTCCAACCCCGGCCATGACCAAAGAAAAGGGGAAAATAATCTGGAGGGTTTCCCAAGTAAAGGGAACAAGTGGCAAGTGAAAACTAGGAAAAGAACCACTAACTGTTGCAATGTCTATGACTTTTTTTGTGTCAATTTGAAAAAAGAAAACCAATAAGGTAATGACCACAATAGCAACGAGTGAGGCTGGTACTTTTTTAGTTAGTTTGGGGAAAAGCCAAACAATACCAATGGTTAATGCGGTTAACCCTAGCATGAGATAAAGGGATGTTCCCGTTAACCAAGAGGTTGAATCTGTTGTTGTAACTTTAAATTGAGCTACTTGGGCCAAGAAAATAATAACTGCTAATCCATTTAAGAAGCCATACATAACAGGTTGGGGAATGAGTCGAACAAATCGACCTAATTTACAAGCCCCAACAAGAAATTGAATGCAACCCGCTAAGACTACAGCGGCAAATAGATATTCTACGCCATAGAGGGAGGCTAAGGCAATTAATACCACTACAGTTGCTCCGGCACCTCCGGAAACCATGCCAGGTCTACCACCAAAAATGGCCGTAATAATCCCCATTAAAAAAGCAGCATACAGCCCCGTTAGTGGAGTTAGACCTGCTAGAATAGCAAAAGACAAAGATTCAGGAATCATGGTCATCGCAACAGTTAAACCTGCGAGGATTTCATTTTTGAAATTTATTTTTTTGAATGTCGAAATTGACAAGAAAGAATGCGTCATTGTGATTCTATATAGGATGACAAAATTAAAAATTTTAATTCAAGTAAAGGATAAAAGCATGAAGGGATTGCAGGTTGAGAAGGGGAATAGTAATAAGGCAGGGAAGTGAAGAGAGAAGAATATGTTAGTGAGTTGTGTAACAAAAGAGTAAATCGGGATACTTATAGGATAAACCAAAAAAATAGAAGTATGAAATTAGTTATTGAAAATTTAAGTAAGACCTATAAAAATGGGGTAAAAGCATTAGATGATTTATCAATAGAAATAGGACCAGGAATGTTTGGTTTGCTAGGGCCTAATGGAGCAGGAAAGTCAACTTTAATGCGAACAATAGCTACACTACAAAAACCAGATGCGGGGAGTATTCGATTTGGCGATATAAATATTTTAGAACAGCAAAATGAATTTCGTAAAGTATTAGGGTATTTACCTCAAGACTTTGGTGTTTATCCTAATATGTCTGCTGTGGATTTATTGGATTATTTTGCGCGCTTAAAAGGAATTTCCAATGCTTCAGAACGCCGTGAAATTGTCAATCGCGTATTAGAAGTTACCAATTTATACGAAGTGAGACGCAAAAGTGTAAGTGGATATTCAGGAGGGATGAAACAGCGTTTTGGTATTGCTCAATTGTTGTTAAATGATCCGAAATTAATTATTGTGGATGAACCAACGGCTGGATTAGATCCAGCTGAGCGTCATCGTTTCTTAAATGTTCTAAGAGAAATCGGAACGAATAATATTGTAATCTTTTCAACGCATATCGTAGATGACGTGAATGAATTATGCCATGAGATGGCTATTTTAAATGGCGGACATCTTTTGGAAAGAAGTACACCTAAAGAAGCGGAACAAAAGTTAGCGGGACGTATTTGGTTAAAAGAAATCAATAGAGAAGAGGTGGATCAATACAATCAATTGAATATTCTTTCTGGAAAATACAACCAAGAAAATCGATTAAAAATCCGCGTATATGCTGAGGATTCTTTAGCAAGTGAAGGGTTTGAGTCAGTTAAACCAACCTTGGAAGATGTTTATTTTGTTGCATTAAAAAACGATTAAGGGATGTTTAAAACAGTTTTTTCTTTTGAACTTAAACGTTGGTTTAAGAGCTGGGTGTTTTATTTATACCTAGCGATTTTTTTTGTGATCAGTTTCTTATCGATGATGTCAACCATTGGTGTTTTTGATGCCGTGAAAAATACATCTGCTTCCTTATTGCAAATGAATTCTGCCTATGTGCTCAATACGATGCTGGATTCATTCAATATGTTGCTGTATTTTTTATTTCCTTCTATTATTGGGATGGCTATTTATAGGGACTACAAATATAATGTACACCATATTTTATATTCATATCCTTTTTCAAAATGGCAATATTTACTGGGTAAGTTTACAAGTTCTTTTCTAGTGACGCTCTTGATTAGTATCATGATGGGAATTGGTTCATTCTTAGCGACTCTAGTGCCTTGGGCGAATCCAGAGTTGTTAGGACCTAATGAATTGTGGAACTACGTACAAGTGTACTTGATCAATTTAATCCCTAATATGTTGTTTATTGGCGTGATTGTCTTTGCTGTAGTAACGCTGACACGTAGTATTTATACTGGTTTTATAACCATCATCATCATCATGATTGTGCAGGGGATTATTAATAGTATTGCAGCTGATGTAGACTATAGAGAATTAGGTGCTTTGTTAGACCCTTCTGGTGGACAAGCCTTGAGCTATTATACGCGCTATTGGAGTGTAGAGGAATTGAATGTCAATAATTTACCATTAGAGAAATATTATCTTTTAAATCGTCTGATTTGGTTGCTAATTAGTTTGATCTCTCTATTTGTTTTAGGTAAAGTATTTAAATTTGAACAACAACCGGCAACATTCTCGTGTAGAAGAAAAGTAAAAGGAGATCGTGTAGTTAAAAATAACTTTAGTGGTATTTTTAAAATTGTCTTACCTAAAGTGCGATATGATTTTTCTTTCAAAGCCAATTGGAGCAATGTGTTGGCTTTTGCGAAGATTGATTTTACGTTTTTAGCTCGTAATCGCGTATTCTTGATTTTGATTGGTGTAGGTCTATTGTTTATGATTTTAGTCGCCAGTTTTGCTATGACCATGTATGGCACATCAACTTATCCTTTAACAAGACAGATGTTGATGATTCCAGGAGGAACCTTCCATTTCTTTATTTTGATGATTACCTTTTTAGGAGCAGGATTACTTGTGCACCGTGGAGAAAATACACGGATGAATTTACTTGTTGATTCAACTGCAGTTCCTAACTGGGTGCTGTTTGTTTCGAAGTTTTTTGCCTTAATCGGATTGCAATTGATGTTGTTGATTTTAATCATGATAACCAGTATGGGTATTCAAGCATATAACGGCTTTTATCAGTTCGAAATTGGTCTATACCTTCAAAGCTTATTGGGATATGATTGGATCGAATTTATTATTTGGGCGTTAATGGCATTGGCTGTACAAACGTTTTTCAAAAATTATATTATTGGATTCTTCGTTTTACTTGTGCTTAACATGGGATGGCCTGCAATTAGTAAAATAGGAATAGAGCAACCGATTTTCTTCTTTAATTCCATTCCAACGCCTTCTTATTCGGATATGAATGGCTTTGGATCAAGTGCTGATTTAGGTAAGTTCTTAATCTATGCCCTTTATTGGAGTTTATTTGTAGCAGGATTGAGCGGATTGACTTTATTATTTTGGAGGAGAGGTGTATTTAGTGGGGTGAAAGAGCGATTTTACTATGCGAAGAAACGTTCAAAAGCGATTGTTATCGTACCAACTTTACTTTTCTTTGCGACTTTTATAGGCTTAGGTGCTTATTTATATTATGAAAATACGGTATTGAATGTATTTCATTCATCCAAAGAAACAGAACTTCTTCAAGTAGCATACGAAAAAACATATAAAAAATATCAATGGATGGCACAACCTCGCATTGTAGATGTTAAGGTAGATGTCGATTTATATCCAGAGCAAAACAATTTCCAAGCTAGGGGAACCTACATACTTGAAAATAAAACAACACAAGCATTAGATAGTTTATACGTGTCTTACTATCCAAGTTTAAAGAATACGATTGTCGTGGAAGGAGGAACGTTTTTGTCTACTGATTCTATTCAAGGAGTGAGTTTTTATCGCTTGGATACACCGATGCAAGCAGGAGAAACGAGAACGTTGGAGTTTGTTGTAGAGAATAAACCGAATACTTTGATTCGCTCAGAATCTCCTATTTTAAACAATGGAACCTTCTTAAATAATAGTTTTTTCCCTTCCTTAGGTTATAGTGATCGTGGAGAGTTGACAGATGATGAAATTCGCAAAAAACACGGGTTAGCTCCGAAAGAGCGTATGGCGGAACAGACGGATAAGCGCGCTTTACAAAATACGTATATTAGCAGTGATGCCGATTGGATTCATTTTGAAACCACAGTGAGTACAATGGCTGATCAGATAGCGATTGCACCAGGTTATTTACAAAAGGAATGGACCGAAGGAAATCGTCGTTACTTCCATTATAAAATGGATCAAAAGATGCTGAATTTCTATGCCTATAATTCCGCGCGATATGAAGTGAAACGAGATAAATGGAAGGATGTAAACATTGAGATTTACTATCATAAGGGACACGAATACAATTTGGATCGCATGATGTCTGGAGTGAAAAAATCATTAGCTTATTATTCAGAGGCTTTTAGTCCTTATCAACACAAGCAGGTGCGAATCATTGAATTTCCATTAAGTATGGGAACTTTTGCTCAGTCTTTTGCGAATACGATTCCATTTTCTGAAACAATTGGATTTGTAGCAGACGTAGATGATACGGATGAAAATGCAGTGGATTATCCTTTTTCAGTAACGGCACACGAAGTTGCACATCAATGGTGGGCACATCAAGTAATTGGAGCGAATGTACAAGGAGCGACAATGTTATCCGAGAGTTTATCGGAATACAGCTCGTTGAAAGTATTGGAAAAAGAATATGGCAAAGGTCAAATGCAGCGTTTCTTAAAAGATGCATTAGATGGGTATTTAAGTGGACGATCGAGAGAATCGAAAAAAGAGAAACCTTTGATGTACAATGAAAACCAACAGTATATCCATTACAATAAAGGATCTTTAGTATTTTATACGATGAGTGATTATTTAGGAGATGCTGTTTTAAATGGAGTATTAAAAGAGTATGTGAAAAAAGTAGCCTTCCAAGAGGCTCCTTATACCATTTCTGCTGAATTAGTCCATGATATTAAAGTGGCTACTCCTGATTCTTTGCGTTATATGGTAAAAGATATGTTTGAAACTATTACGCTATATGATAATTATGTGGATAAAGTTGAAATTAAGCCATTAGATGGAGGTAAATATGAAGTAAAAATCAAGGCTTATGTAAGCAAATATAGAGCAGGAGATAAGGGGGAGAAGATTTATGCTGATCAAGGAACAACGCCACTTGTATTTACTGGTGATAAGAATTTGAAAATAGAATCATTGCCTTTAGCAGACTATGTTGAGATTGGTATTTTTACCAAAGCGAAAGAAGCGAAGAGTAAAGAGAAAGTGCTTTATCTGCAAAAAGTAAAAGTAACGGCCATTGAAAATGAGTTTACGATTATTGTAGATGAAAAACCAACAGAAGTGGGAATTGATCCTTATTATAAGTTGATTGATACGCGTTCGTATGACAATAGAAAAGCAATATAAAGTAAAAAGGGACCTCTAAGGTCCCTTTTTTCATTTGTAAAGGTTAGTAAGACAAAGAATATTGTTTTTTAGCCTAGATTCTTCTCTATTATAAGCCAAAACCATATTTTATTTTAATTCCAACCGCATACGTTTTTAATTTATATGCTGGATTGTCATACGCTTTGTTGTAAACCAAAGGATGCTCATCGACCGATTTATAACCTAATAACGAAGATGTATTAGCAGCATTGGTTGATTTTTTAATGTCGTTTAATGCAACATCAAAATACAATCCGATATACAAGTTTTGTCTTTCCGCTAACTCATACTTGTATCCTACTTCTCCTACCCAAGCGACTCTTGTATTTACATCCACATCTTTCTTTTCTTTTTTATCTCCTAAAGAGCCTAAGTCCAAATAATTAGGTTCGGTTAAAACCAATTCATATTGAGGGAAATAAGCCTCTGTTTCGAGCTGATTGAACGTTGTTTCAACTTCACTTGTCATACTCAAACCAACCTGTACTCCTGTTCTGAAATAAATATTATTCTCCATTGTATAGGCTACTGTAAGGGGAATACTCAGTTCATTTAATGTTATTTTTTCTTTCAAAGAATTGGTCTTGTATCTCAAGATAAAATTGGCACCTTCATAATCCGTAACAGGCATACTACCTTCATATCGATTCTTTTCATACTTTACATTATTCATACTATAGATTCCAGCAATACCTACACTCCATTTGTGAGACAAGTGGTAATCGTAGTGGATTCCGGCTCCATAAGACATTCCTCCATCCGATTTTAAATCGTAAGGCAAACTATTTTGAATGCCTAAATAACCGCCTTGTACGCTAACGCCTACTTCGTGTTTGTTGTAGTAATAACGACTGAACTGAGCGGTTGCCGTTTGAGCGGCTAAACATAGCCCTACTAGGCTTAATGCATATATAACTTTTCTCATAAAGTTGTTTTTTTAAATCAGGCAGTAGCGCTAACTGCTGCCTGATAATTAGTAAGTTTTGTATGTTGTTATTCTTTTACAATGAATTGAACCGATTGGTGTTTTCCTTCTGATTTTAGTACTAAGAAGTAAGAACCTGAAGCGATTGTAGCAGGTAAATTTACTTCTTTCTTCTCGTCAGTAAATACGCCATGAAAAATAATTTGACCGACTACATTGTAAATGGTATAGCTATTCTCGTATACTTTGTTCTCTTCTAAATCAACTTGTAATGCTTGTGTTTTTGACACAGGATTCGGATAAACTTTGAGTTTGCCATTCTTTTTTAAGATGATTTCAATCGGACAAGTAGTGAGTTTAGTTCCATTGGCCAAGGTTAAAACTGCATGATAGATTGCTGTGTCGTCTAATTTCATCCCATATTTATCTCCTGCGGAATAGGCCTGTTGTGTGCCAATTAACTCGTTGTTTTTATACCATTCGTATTTTGTAAACTTATAGCCTCCATTGGTTGCTGCATTATTATTGACTAATAAGACGTTCTCGTATTTTTGATAAACAATGTTTGTGGTAGGAAAGCGTTTGTCGATATAGACATAATATTTCGTACTCTTCGTACCATCTTCTGAGAATACTTCAATTTCTTGTTTGTGTATTCCATATGTACTGACATCAACTACAATACGGTTGCTTGGTTTTACTGTCATCCCTTCGTTGACAAGAACCTCTAGTAGGACGCTGTTTTTGTTAGGATCACAATCTAACAGAATATAGGTTTCTTTTTGTATTCTACCATAAGACACTCCATCAACAATTAGATCTAAAATATCTGTAACGTTGGTTTTGATGATGAGTGTTCTTGTTACTGGTGTGGCAGGTAAATAGTTCTCATTTCCATCTTGATAAGCGGTAATTTTAGCCGTTCCTACTTGTAATGGCGTCACTAATCCTGCTGCTGTCATTGTTAAAAGATTAGGTAAGCTAGTATAGGTTACTTCAAAACGAACTGGAAGCCCTGAACTAGCTGTTGCATGTAATTGTAAAAATGGCGTATCCTCTATATAAATAAGGTCCAGTTCTTCAAAATTAATTTCTTGAGGAGCTTTGACAATAGTCAGTTCCGCTTCTAATTCGAGTATTTCGTAATTTGGACCAAAATCTATTCTTGCTTTTACGGTGTATACTCCTACTTCTGTTTGGTCATTATTAATATAGGTAATAACAGTATTAGGCGGAATGGTTCCTGTAACCGCTAAGCTTTTTACTGTTCCGTCATAAACAAATGTTTTAGATAAAAATTCGAGATCATCTTTTCCTTTAAATTCGGCTTTGCGAATTTCAAAATCAGCGGAAGTAAAATCGGTTAGGTAATAATTAGGACCACCTTCTAAAGTTCCTATTGTAATGGGATAGAGGTCAATATCTTCGCCTTCTTCTCTACTTAAGCGTCCTCGTGTAGCTTGAAAGTTTGTATCATTAAATTGAAGTCCTACCCCTGTAAATTGTAAAATAGGGTCTGCATTACCATAGTATTTGTATTGATTGGGATTAGCTATGATAGCAAGTGGGGCGGGTTTAATTTCAAATTGTTCATACATGATATTGATGTAATAGTTTTGTGTATCCATAGAAGCATAGGTAAGTGTATAATAATGAAATCCTACATTCTCTCCAGCTAATTTTCCCAATCGTACTTCGCGAATTAAATCAATAGTATCATCAAATTTGAATCCTACAATCGTGTCATAAGTCATAACTGGATCGGGTTGTCCATAGGTTTTCCATTGACCTGGAGTTGGATAAAGATCTAAACGAGCAGGTTCAATGAAAAATACATTGGGAATGTAATGAACCGTATAGTTATTAGAATGTATCGTTAAATCATTTCGATGGATAGCGTAAAATCCTACATTTTCACCTGGATCACGAGTTAATACCCCTGTTACAATAGTTTCTGGAAAATCTCCATTTGTTAAACCTTCAATTCTATAATAAATTTCTGGATTATCAGGGTTTCCATATGTTTTGATATTTGCATTATTAGGTGGAAGCTCATAAGGACTATGGACAATGATAAATAAATCAGCAAGTGTAATCGTAAAAATATTATCGATAAAAATGATGTTGTAATTGGAATTGCGTAAACTACCTTGTAAAAAGCGGTATATACCTACATTTTCTCCAGGTTCTCTAGTGATATTTCCTGTTAAAGAGCGTGTAGTATCTGAAAATTTGAAACCTTCAGCTGTATAACTATATTGGGGTTCTCTCTCTCCATATACTTTTGTTTTTGCATCTACTGTGATGGTTAAAGGAGCCGGGGTAATACTGAACTTGGTTGGTACCAGATTAAAGGTATAGTTAGGTATTGGGGTAAGTGATCCCAATGTAAGGTCATATCGACCTACGTTTTCACCAGGTAAACGATGAAGTTGGCCACGAAGGGGAACAATATCTTCTTGGTTAATAAATCCACTAACGGTATAGGTTAAAGTAGGATCGGCTTCTCCATATTCTTTTGTTAATGTATCTGGCGTGATTGTTAATTTTGCTGGGCGTACGTGTACTTTTATAGCTAAGCGTTCACTTTCACATCCGCTAGGGCTTCGCTGACTAATCCAATAGGAAAAAGTGCGCACAGCATCTGTTGGGATGGTTGGTGGAACTGTAGTCCCTTGCCCTCCAGTGGCAGTTGTATACCACACCAATACATGATGAGGAGCAGTATCTATTGTGAAAGGAGTAGAAATATCACCATAGGTAAATTCGATTGCATTGTTTTCTACAGTAGGTCTGGTAATATTTTCCATTCGAACAGTAACAGCTGTTCTCGTACTACTTTCACAGTTGTGAATGGTTTGAGAAGCGTAATAGGTTCTATTATTGATTAATCTATCGGTAACAGCAAGAGGCGTGCTACCCTCAGCTGCATTATACCATTTGATTGCACTTCCAGTAGCATCTAAATTAGCAATTGTGGGCTGAAGAGAAGGACAGAATACCTGTTCTTCCTCTGCAGTTGGTGCTGCTGTATTGACCACAGTAGCGGTTATAGGAATGCGTGTTGATTCACAACCAGCGATCAAATGATAACTTGAGGCGTAATAAGTCGTTCCACTAATTATGGGTGTATTGTAAGCTAAAGGTGTTGTTGAGGTAGCGGTTGCATACCAACGTACAACGTATAAATCTTCTACCGCTACTCGCATATGTGCTAAGGTAGGGGCATTACATAAGTATTGAGTACTATCTGCTCGAGGAGGTTGGGGAGTGAGAATAATGATTTCTACAGGTTTTCGTTCCACTTTACAGTTTCCGTTACTCAATTCAACGTAGTACGTTCCTGATTGGGTGATTGTAGTCAATTCAGTAGCGTCCGTTGCTGAAGCGTACCATCTAGGCTGGCCTGTACAGCTAGTACGAAGTCTAATTGCTGTGACAGCTGTTGGTGCACAGAAAAAAGGATTTTCAACGGTTATTTCACCTGAATCCGAAAATACAATTTCTGTTTGTATGGGTAAGGCATCTTTGTTTTCGTTAGGGACAAAAGAAGATGCTTTATTTAAGGGAAACACCAAGAGTGAACAACAGAAGAGCAGCACTCCTGTTAGTAGTAGTTTTGGATTCATGTATATTGATTTTTAGATTTATTTTCCTTTATTAATTCTTTATTTAGAGAATAAGGTTTTAAAATTAAGAAAAATATAACATAATTTAGTTATGAAAATATTTAAAAAAAATCAATAATAAAAATTTTAATAGATGATATTTAATTATTTGGTTAATTATAGGTTTTTTTATTTAAATAGACTAATAAATAGGATAGGTGAATTTGTATACTTTGACTAAATAAAAACTGAAATGAAAGATAAAAAGAGTGTAAATAAAAAAGGGAAAACACAAGTGCTTTCCCTTTTTTATTCGTCTCAGAAATAAGATTATCCTCTTCTTTCTTTGATTTTTGCTTTTTTACCAGTAAGTTCTCTGAAGTAGAAAATACGAGCTCTACGAACTTTACCTCTTTGATTTAATTCGATTTTTTCTAAAGCAGGCATGTTGATTGGGAAGATACGCTCTACACCAACGTTACCAGACATTTTACGGATTGTAAAAGTCTCAGTAGCACCTGAACCTCTTCTTTGGATAACTACTCCTTTAAAGAACTGAGTTCTTTTTTTGTCACCCTCTTTAATTTCGTAGTACACAGTAATTGTGTCTCCAGCTTTAAATGCTGGGAAGTCTTTTTTTGCAACTAATTCGTCTTGAACGAATTTCATTAAATCTGCCATTTCTGAAAAAAATAATTAATTAATTTAAACCAACATGCAC
Organism: Myroides odoratus; assembly: GCF_001549985.1. GTDB lineage: Bacteria > Bacteroidota > Bacteroidia > Flavobacteriales > Flavobacteriaceae > Flavobacterium > Flavobacterium odoratum_A. The sequence goes on from NZ_LROZ01000017.1 coordinate 56,401, forward strand.
GGACCTCGCCAGAGGTTAGTTTAAAGCGAGTGCAAATATATGAAAATCCAATAAAATAATCCTAATTTTTAGGCTAAATAATTGAGATATTGTTCTTTACTTGTTTTAGCATTGAAATCATGCGTTTTACCTCATAAGGAATGCAAAAACGAATTCAAAACTAGAAACTTAGCTTTATTTTTGTTTGTCTTCTAAAAGATCAGGTCTTCTCGTTTTGGTATGTTCATATGCCATGTCCTCTCGCCATTTATCAATAGCTGCAAAATTACCACTGAGTAATACATCAGGAACTTTCCATCCTTTGTATTCAGCAGGTCTTGTATAAATAGGAGGAGCAAGCAAATTATCTTGGAAACTATCCGTTAAGGCTGAGGTTTCATCATTTAATACACCAGGAATTAGGCGAATTAAAGCATCACATAAAATAACGGCACCTAATTCTCCACCAGATAACACATAATCACCTATTGAAATTTCTTTTGTGATAAAATGATCTCGTACGCGCTGATCTACTCCTTTATAATGTCCACATAGAATAATGATATTCTTTAATAGTGACATGCTATTAGCCATAGATTGATTTAGTGTTTCTCCATCAGGAGACATATAAATAATCTCATCGTATTCACGTTCTTCTTTTAATTTGCTGATGCAACGATCAATCGGCTCAATACTCATGACCATCCCTGCACCACCACCGAATTGATAGTCATCAACATTTTTGTGCTTGTTGGTGCTATAATCACGTAAATTATGGAAGTGTACTTCAACGAGTCCTTTAGCAATCGCTCGTTTTAAAATAGAAGCTTGAAAAGGGCTTTCAATTAATTCAGGAACAACCGAAATGATATCTATGCGCATGGGTTTTAAATTTGAGCAAAGGTACAATCCTCTTTTGTACAATCCAATGGTTATATGCGCATCAAGATCAGTTTCCTGTGAATTTTTGATTTTAATCGCTGGGTGTATTATTTATTTGTTGTAGAAATTATCCCTTTATTTGGATTGAGATAAAGGAGATGTTTACCTTTGTGGGTATGAGTTTATCTAAAGCAAATGTATTATTCATGGCAGCAGTTACAGGGTTAATTGTTGCTAATTTATATTATTGTCAACCCTTAATACCACTAATTGCAGATGAGTTTGGTGTTTCAGAAGCCTCGGCAGGTACCTTAACCTATTTAACCCAGGCAGGCTATGCGATAGGTATGTTTCTGATGATTCCATTAGGGGATCGATTAGAGCGCAAAAAACAAATTACCTATACCACCCTTTGTGCTATTATAGCCTTAGGATTAACAGCAAGTGTTACAAATTTCTTTTGGTTGCAAGTAATTAGCTTTTTACTTGGAGCCACTTCCATTGTACCTCAACTTATTCTGCCTATGGCTGCTAGTTTAGCTTCAGAAGCACAACGAGGAAAAGTAATTGGTACGGTAGTAAGTGGTTTGCTGATTGGAATCTTATTCTCGCGTACTTTGAGTGGATTTGTAGGAATGTGGTTAGGCTGGAGAGGCATGTTTTGGATTGCAACGGCAATCGGAGTTTTACTTGTTGTGCTCATTCAATTTAGACTTCCTATTAATAAACCAACTTATCAAGGATCCATTTCGAGTCTATACCGCTCGCTTTTTATCTTAATTAAAGAGCAACCCGTACTTCGAGAAGCTACTTGGATTACTAGTTTGGCTTTCGCTCAATTTGGTGCTTTTTGGACCACGATGGTATTACTGTTGCACAATCAGCCTTTTGGCTATGACAGTGCTTTGATTGGTTCTTTTGGATTAATTGGTGCTTGTGGTGCTTTTGCAGCGCCTTTGGTTGGGAAAATTGGCGGAGCAGGCGGGGCACAAAAATTAATTTTATATGGCATAGGCATGACATTTTTGAGTTTTGTTGTTTTTGCGTTATCTGCCACGTCTATTGTGGGGATTATTATTGGAATAGTCTTGATAGATTTAGGATTACAGACGATTCACGTCTCTAATCAAACGCGTATTTACTCCTTATTACCTGAAGCGCGAAACCGATTGAATACTGTCTATATGTCATTTAGTTTCCTTGGAACGGCGTTTGGCTCGGCTTTTGGTTTATATTTGTGGAAATATTTTGGATGGGTAGGTGTTTGTTTCGGTGGCATGGCTTTGGCCTTTTTGTCATTCTTAATTTATCTGCGCACAAAGAAAAAAAATAGTAAAAATTAATAACATAAGAAGAATGGAAAACGGTATTTACGCAAAATTTAATACGTCAAAAGGCGAGATTTTAGTTCAACTAACTGAAGATAAAACACCGGGAACAGTAGGTAACTTTGTTGCATTAGCAGAAGGAAAATTAGAAAATTCAGCACGTCCACAAGGAAAACCTTACTATGATGGATTAAAGTTTCATAGAGTTATACCAGATTTTATGATTCAAGGAGGATGTCCACAAGGAATCGGATCAGGTGGGCCAGGTTATACATTTGATGATGAATTTGATGCTACATTAAAACATGATGGCCCTGGTGTATTGTCTATGGCAAACGCAGGTCCAGGAACAAATGGATCACAATTCTTTATCACACACGTTGCTACACCGTGGTTAGATGGTAAACATACAGTTTTTGGACGTGTAATCAGTGGACAAGATATCGTAGATGCAATTACTCAAGATGATGTAATTGAGTCAATCGAGATTGTACGTGTGGGTGAAGAAGCTCAAAAATGGAATGCAGTTGAGGCTTTCCGTACATTTGAAGGAGCAAGAGAAAAAAGAATCGCAGAACAGAAAAAAGCAGGAGAAGAAGCTTTAGAAAAAGTAGCTGCTGGTTTTGAACGTACTGAAAGTGGATTGCGTTACCAAATGATCGTAAATGGATCAGGGAAACAAGCGGAAAAAGGGAAAACAGTTGCGGTTCACTATAAAGGAGCTTTAGATAATGGAATGGAGTTTGACAATTCATACAAACGCAAAAAACCAATCGAGTTTCCTTTGGGAATGGGACATGTAATTGAAGGATGGGACGAAGGAATTTCCCTATTACGCGTAGGAGATAAAGCTCGTTTCGTTATTCCTCCTTATTTAGGATACGGAGAAAGAGGTGCAGGTGGAGTTATTCCTCCAAATGCAATCTTAGTATTTGATGTTGAATTAATGGATGTAAAGTAATACAATATAAACTCCCAATCTTTTTTAAGTTTGGGAGTTTTTTATCTTATACTATTTTATATGAAAGAGAAAATCGATACGTGTTACGAGAAAATAAAACCCTATGTACATCACACGCCTATTATGGAGTCTGGTCATATTGAAAACTTTCTAGGTAGTGATTTATATTTTAAATGTGAAAACTTTCAGCGTGCAGGAGCCTTTAAAATGAGAGGGGCAACCCATGCTATTTTGCATTTAACTGCAGAGCAAAAAGAAAAGGGAGTTGTCACGCACTCATCAGGTAACTTTGCACAAGCACTTGCTTTGGCTGCTCGTACCTTTGATGTGAAGTGTTATATTGTGATGCCATTTAATGCTCCCAATGTAAAAAGGGATGCTGTTGTGATGTATGGAGGAGAAATTGTAGAATGTGCGCCTACCATGGAGTCAAGAGAACGCGTGTGTAATCAAGTGATTGATGAAACAGGGGCAACATTTATTCATCCTTCAAATGAAATTAATGTCATTATTGGCAATAGTACAGCGACTAAAGAATTATTGGAAATTGAACCTGATTTAGATGTATTGATTGTGCCTGTTGGTGGAGGTGGATTATTAGCTGGAACCATTTTAGCTGCTCAGGCCTATGGAAAAGAGGGGATTGAAGTATATGCCGGAGAACCTTATGAGGTAGATGATGCCTTTCGTTCCTTAATAAGTGGGAAGATTGAATCTAATCTTTCTGTGGACACCATTGCAGATGGTTTGCGTACGCAGTTAGGGGATGTCAATTTTCCAATTATTAAAGAGGGAGTAAAAGCAATTATTCGCGTTCGAGAAAATGAAATTATTAGTGCAATGCGCCTCATTTGGCAACGTATGAAAATTGTCGTTGAACCAAGTAGCGCTGTAGCTTTAGCTGTATTGATTAAAGAACGCCCATTATTTGAGGGCAAGCGAGTAGGTATTATCTTATCTGGTGGAAATGTAGATTTAGATAATTTACCCTTTTAAAAGGTTTAGCTTTATACTAAACCTTTTTTTATGCTTTTAATCGAATAACTGTTGGTAGGTATCGTTGTATTTTTTTCGCAAACGCTGTTTGGTCTTTTTTACAGCATCAATCGTAATTCCTAAAATATTAGCTGTCTCTTGATTGGTAAGGTTTAATCGCTGTAATAAAATAACGCGTAAATTAGAATCTGTCAAATCCGGGAAGGATTGTATGAGATTGGCATAATATTCGGGCTGTTCTGTTTGGAATGTTTTTTTGAATACCAACCAACTCTCATCTGTCATCAAGTGAGAAGAGATGGTTTGTTCTAGTTTCATACGTTCCGCTTGAGACTTCACACTGGTAGAATCTTTTATTTTGTTCAATTCTACCTCTAAAATATTAATCTGTTTTGTTTTTTCTGCTAAGTATTCTTTATAGGAGTCCAAAGAGTGATTGGTATCTTGCCATCTTTTCTCAGATTCAGCCATCTCTTGTTCAATTTTTTGAATATTAGATTCATACATTGACGCTTGTTTGGATAATTGTTTTCGATATACTTTATAAAGAAAAACTAAAACACAACCCAATGAAAAAGAAAGGGATAGAAAAAGTAGACGCTGGTAATTAATTTTTTCATAGTGATAGCGCTGTGATTCTAATTGTAAGTTAATCAATTCGATTTCGGCATCCCAATTAATCTGATCGATGGCTTTTTGACCTTCTGTTTCACTAATATACTCGTTGAGGATTGTTAGCTTTCTTCTGTAGAGCAATTCGCGTTTTTCATCTTTTTCCGCAATAGAAACTTCCAATAATAATTTCATGATATCATATTCAAAACCCTTGACATAATTCAAGGTTTGCGTATATGAAAAAGCCTCTAGCGCTGTTTTTTTAGTATTTGAAACATCACCTTTGTCCCAATATACTTGCGCAAGGGAGAGTAAAGCAAACATGGTGTTTTTTTTATCATCCACTTTTTTAGAAAGTGCAATATCTTCTTCCAAATAAGCAATGGCTTTTTCCCAATTTTGTTTATTGTTTTCAATCACTGCTAAATCCCCTAAAATCTTAGCATAACGCAAAAGATCTCCTTGGCTTTCTGCTAGATTTTTGGCTTGTATTAAATAGGGGTATGCTAATGCTTCTTGTTTATCTTTAATCGCAAAATTGCCAATTGCATTTAATAAACTGGTATAATTGATATTGTCTTTGGAAGTGAACTGCAACGCCTTTGTTAAATACGTAATTCCTTGCTTGTATTTGCCTATAGTCCCATAGAAATAACCGATTTTTCGATAAATATCTGTAGGTTGTATAGTGATTTCTTCTGGGTGATGATCTAAAACGTAAGCTACTTCACTATAGTAATTAGCGGCCTCAATATAGTGGTTGTAGGTATAGTAATAGAACCCTATTTGGGTATTAAACCAATGAGTTAAATTAGGAAAATTCAAGGCCTTTACTTGTACTTCCGCTTCTTTCATTAATAGGGTCGTCTGTTCATTAAATGCTCCTAGTTCCTGTGCTTTAATTTGAGCTCTTTTGACCTTCTGAATGATATTGAGCATGTCCTTTTGTAAGGGATGAGGACTAGAAGATTGTGCTTGAACAATTTCGTCGAGTTTCGCTACATCATCTACCTTGTGTAGTTCTGTCAGGAGTTGGTTGATATGCAAAGAGGTAGTCTCTCTTGTATTGCTACAAGCGTAGAAACATAATAAAATAATAAAGTATGCTATTTTTTTCATAAATACCTCTCTATATCGAATGAATGAGCAAATATAGTTAAATTTTCGAATGTCCACCCTTTTGTCCACCCTAATGTCCACCCCAAATATATTATTTTTTTAACAGAATGTTATATTTTGCTTAAGTTTTTGTAAAGACACCTTAGAGCTTCAAAAACACAGAACAATTAAAATCAATTATTAATCATTATTTACTCTATTTAATTTATGAAGCAGAAATTACTTTTAACGTGGCTGTTCTTACTCAGCTTTTCGTTATCGATGTTTTCCCAGATTCAAATTGGCTCTGGTACATCAACTAATAATAATATGCCAATCTTTACGAATTGGGATTACAGTATTAGTCAACAAATTGTATTGAAATCAGAATATACAAGCCAAGATGGAATAGGTGGTGATATTACCAAAATAAGATGGTTTGTTACTGCGAATTCAAATCTCAGTGACAGATGGGATTTATGGGATGTTTATATCGGTCATACTGCGAAAGCAAGTTTTACTGGGGCAACGGATTGGATTGATCTAAATACGGCTAGTTTAGTTTATAGTGGTACAATTACACCTGTAAATGGGCAATGGATGGAAATTGAATTAACTACACCATTTACTTATAATGGGGTAGATAATTTTTTTATTACAGTTGTTGATAAAAAAATTGGATTTACTAGTAGTTATCCGGGATTTAGGAGTTACAATGCCCCAAATCAAGGATTATATGCTTATCAAGATAATACAGTAATTAACACAGTAAATTTAGGTGCTAATTCAAACAAAACAAGAACAAGTACGGTTGCCCAAGTACAACTAGTAGGGGCGCTAAATCCTTGTCAAAAACCAGAGAATTTCTCGGTTTCCAATTTAACTTCAACGAGTGCTACAGTAAATTGGGTGAATAACTCGATGGATATCATGGCACAAGAGTACGAATTGCGTACCAATATGAATGTTGGAACAGCAACAGGACGAGTTAGTACTGGTACAGTATCAAATGCTGAAGAACAAGTGGATTTGACGACGCTGACTGCAGACACACAATATTATTTTTATATCAGAACAAATTGTGGAGATGATATTAATTCGTCTTGGGCAATGATTAGCTTCAAAACCCTTTGTACGTCAGTAAATATTCCTTATGTCATGGCACTTTCTTCATCTTCTGTGGTACCAAGTTGTGTTACTGTACAAGATGTTAATAATGATGATAAGACTTGGACGGCATCTAGCAAACCTTCTTCTTCTGGTTTTGTAGATGCTAATGTAATGAAGTATAATATGCATGCTACTAATGCGGCCAATGATTGGTTTTATACCCAAGGGTTAAATTTAGTAGCTGGACAACGTTATCGTGTTTCTTTTAAGTATAGAGATGCAGGACAAGTTGAAAATTTGAGAGTAAGTTATGGCTCATCAGCTGTTAATACAGCTATGACCAACGAATTGTTTACTATTGAAACAGGAACTACGAATGCGACAGTAAATAAATTTATTGATTTCATACCTGCAACAAGTGGCGTATATTATATTGGTTTTCAGTCATATTCTGATGCGAATAAGGCTTCTTGGTTTATTGGAGATATTAAAGTGGATGTATCGCCAGCTTGTATTGAACCTACAGATGCTGTACTTACTAGTGTAACAGAGAATACAGCTGTTTTTAGATGGACAGCTTCAACAGGTTTACCAGCTAATGGATATGCGTATGAAGTTCGTACTGAAGGCAATCCAGGTGATGCTACTGGACGTGTAACATCTGGCACTACAGCTGCAGGTGTAGTTACAGCAACAGCAAATGGATTATTGCCTAATACAGCGTATAAATTTTATGTGAAAGCAGTATGTTCTGGAACGGATTCCAGTGCATGGACAGAGGTATTGAATTTTAGAACGGATTGTGCAATCGAAAATGTACCTTACATAATGGATATCAATTATGTAACTACACCGAATGTTCCGTTCTGTTTAACAGTACAAAATGTCAATGCTGATAATAAAACATGGATATCATTTGATAAACCATCTGGAACTCCATTTAGAGGTACAAAAGTAATGGGATATCCTTTTCATAGTACTAATGCAGCAAATGATTGGTTTTTCACTAATGCAATTAATTTAGTCGCAGGTCAAAGTTATCGATTGAAATTTAAATATTCGCATGGTAATTGGGCTGAAAAATTACGTGTAAGTTATGGTGCCTCAGCTGAGAATACTGGAATGACGACTGAGTTATTCACAGTAACTACCAGTTCTACGGGTACTACAATTGAGAAAATTATAGATTTTACACCAGCTACAAGTGGAGTGTTTTATATTGGTTTCCAAGCGTATTCAGATGCAAATAAACTGAATCTATATATAGGTGATGTTGAATTAGATAAAACGCCAACGTGTTTTGTTCCAGGAGAGATAACTGTTGATAGAGCTACTTTAGCCCATAATAGTGTTACGTTTACTTGGGCAGTGCCAGAGCAAGCGCCTGCTACTGGGTACGAATATGAAGTTCGCACTTCAGGTAATCCAGGTGAAGCAACAGGACGTGTAGCAACAGGAACGACAGTTGCGGGTGTATTAACAGCTACAGTAAATGGCTTACAACCGTTAACAGATTATAAAATTTACATCCGATCCGTATGCGTAGGGACAGATAAAAGTGCTTGGACAGAGGCAAAAGAATTTAAAACCCTTTGTCAACCTCCTGCTTTAGTTTCTTCTACTGGTGGATCAATTTGTGGAGTTGGTACTGCAACACTTCAAGCGACTTATGAAAGAGGCTTGGTAAGATGGTATGAAACAGCGACAAGTACAACTGTATTAGGTACAGGAAATTCATTTGTTACGCCAGAAATTTCACAAACGACATCATATTGGGTAAGTTCAACCGCAGATGCAGTAATTAAAAATATAGGAAAAGTTGCCCCAACTGATAATTCTACGTATGAAGGTACGGATACGGGTATTGTATTTTCTGTTACAGAGCCAATAAAAATTACAAGTGCAAATATTTATGCTACAAGTAGTGGAACGATAAATGTAAAAATTACTAATAGTGCAGGAACCGAATTATATTCCACAGGGAATGTAAATATTCAGGCAAATGGTATAACAACACCGACTCAAGTTCCTATGAATTTTGATGTACAGCCAGGTACAGGTTACCGCATGTTAATTAAAGCTTATTCAGGAGTATCTTTAATTAGAGAATATTCAGCTTCTTTTCCTTATGTAAGTGATGATAATGCAATAACACTTACAGGAGGATATATTTCGGGTACAAGTTCCACCTATTATTATTTTTATAATATTGGATATGAAATAGGATGTACAGGCCCTCGTACGGAAGTGGTAGCTACTGTGACTGAAGCGCCAGCCTTTACATTATCGACAGCGGAGTTAGAAATTTGTAGAGAACAAGTGAGCAATGTAGTTACTGTTACTGAAGGAGCTGCAAATTATGATACGTATGAATGGATGCCTGCTACAGGAGTAACAGGTAATGCTACTACAGGATGGATATTCTCACCAACAGAGACTACAGATTATGTGTTAACTGTATCTCAATCGGATGGTGTGTGTAAGGTTAAAAAGACAGTACGAGTTGTTGTAAAACTTACTCCAGAGGTAAATGGCATGCTAACATCAATAGAGTTGTGTCCTGGAACAGTAGGAGAATTGAATGCTGGTACTGGTAGAAGCACTGAATCTATTTTTGGAACAGGAACATTGGCTACAGGAGCAACAAGTTATCCAAACCCTCTGTCTGCTTACTATGGAGGTGTGAAGACACAGATGCTTTATACTAAAGACGAATTGTTAGCAAAAGGATTAACTGCTGGTAGTACGATTCAAACACTTGCCTTTGAATTAAATGCTTTTGTTGCTTCTCAGTGTAAAGATTTTACCATTCGAATGGGACATACAACTGGAACTGCTATGACATTGACAAGTTTAGGTACTTCGTCAACGTTGACGACAGTGTATAATAGCCTCTCTTTTACTCCATCAGCTTCAGGTTTTGTAACATTTACATTGAACATTCCATTCGTGTGGGATGGTACAAGTAATTTAATTATTGAAACGGTACACAATGCTGGAAACGGTGGTAATGGTTCTGGAACAACACATCGTTATACAACTACTACACATGATAGTGTTGTTTACGGAGCATCTGATAGTGTTACTGGAGGAATAGGAGGGATGGATAATCGAGCCTCATTTACTTCTAGTGGAGTTTCAAAAAACAGACCTAATATTAAATTAGGATTTACGGCTACACATCAATATACATGGGCTCCAGTAACGGGCTTATACACAAACCCAGAGGGGACTGAAGCATATACTGGAGATTCGCGTCGAGTAGTATATGTAAGAGCTATAGAACCAATTACTTATACTTTGACAGCTGAAGATAGTGATTCAGGATGTGAGATTACAAGAGAAGTAGCTGTAGAAATAGTAGATTTTGGAAATGTTGAAGTAAATCAGACGATCTTCTGTGAAACAGTAAATGTTGCTGATATTCCAATGACAATTGGTACTCAATTTACTGCTAAATGGTATCAGTCAATGACAGCTACAACAGCATTAACAACAATTACGCAAACAGGTACTTATTATTTAGAGTTGACTAATGGAATTTGTAGTTCACCACGTCAACCGATACAAATAGAAATTATTCGACCAGTTCTTCCAATTGCGGATGCAGATCAATCTTTATGTGAAGATACTACATTAGCAGATTTAGTGGTTACACTGGCGAATCGATTTGAAAGTAAATGGTATGCATCTGAAACAGCAACAGAAGCTTTACCAGATACAACCGTATTGAGCAACGGAACGACTTATTATGTGTCAAGTTATTTCCCTCAAGTAGGATGTGAGTCTGGAAGAATAGCGATAACTGTTCATTTATCACGTACGCCAGCGCCAACAGCACAAGCGGTACAAAGATTCTGTTTAATTAATAACCCAACAGTTGCGAATTTAGTAGCAGACGGAACAGCTATTAAATGGTATGACGCTCCTGTAGGAGGTACCTTGATTACGGCTACAACACCATTACGTGACGAAGCGATATACTATGCTTCACAAAAATTAAATAATTGTGAAAGTGAAGTTAGAACAGCAGTACAGGTTTTTGTTGAAGATATATTGACAGCACCAACTGTTGCAACGGCAGATATATACTATGTGTATGGAGATACACCAGTAGCACTTGAAGCTACACTTACAAGTGGAGATGAGCTAGTGTGGTATGTAGGTAATGCAACAACGGGAAGTACAACTGCACCAACACCTTCGGCAAATGCAGTTGGAGTAACCACGTATTGGGTAAGTCAACGTATCATCAATGGATGTGAAAGTACGCGTACTGAAGTTAAAGTACATGTAACACCAGCTGTATTAACTGTTGTTGCTAACAATCTTGCTAAAATATACGGGGCAACAGACCCAACGTTAACGTATACGATTGAAGGATTTAAATTGACAGATAATGCAAGTGTAGTAACAGGAAGATTAGCTCGAGTAGCTGGAGAAAATGTAGGTGATTATGCCATTGGTATTGGTAGCTTAAGTGCAGCTAATTATACCTTTGATTTTACAGCAGCCACTTTCAAAATTACACCAGCAGTATTAAGAGTACAAGCGACTCCAATGACTAAAGTATATGGACAAGCAGAGCCTACTTTAGGGTTTACGGGACAAGGATATCAATTTAATGATGATAACACAGCACTAACAGGTGCTTTAGTTAGAGAGCCAGGAGAAAACATTGGTACGTATGCGATTACACAAGGTACGTTAACAGCGACAAACTATACGATTACGTTTACAGGTGCAAACTTTGTAATTACGCCTGCAGAATTGACTATTAAAATGGTTGATCAAACGAAAGTATATGGGGATAATGATCCAGCCTTGAACTACCAAGTAGTAGGATTAACGAATGGCGATACCAATGCAATTATTACTGGAGCGTTAACGCGTCAACAAGGTGAAAACGTAGGAGTATATGTTTACCAAAATGGAACCATCGCAGCGACAGCAAACTATCGTTTGCAGTTTGAATTGGGGAACTTAACAATTACTCCAGCTACTTTAATAATTACTCCTATAGTAGGACAAAACAAAGTATATGGACAAGATGATCCAGTATTAAACTACACCGCAACTGGATTCAAATTTACGGATACCACAGCTGTAATTAGTGGTTTATTAGGAAGAGTAGAAGGAGAAAATGTACGTTTATATCGCTATGCAGTAGGTAGTTTAGCATCGCTTCATAATAACTATACATTTGCAGTTGATGCAGCTAGTACATTTGAAATAAAACAAGCTCCTCTTGTTATTGTTGCGGATGCAAATCAGCGAAAAATATTTGGAAGCGCTGATCCAATCTTAACTTATACACTTCAAGGGTTGCAGTTTAATGATAGAAATGTAAATGCAATTTCAGGTAACTTAGGAAGAGTAGCAGGTGAGGCAGTAGGTGTTTATGCAATCAATCAAGGCACACTTGTAGCGAGAGCAAATTACTTTATTGACACATTTGTACCTTCGACGTTTGAAATTGTTAGAGATGAAGTAGGTAATGTTACACTACCATCGAAAACATTTACGTATGATGGAACAGTGAAAAGTTTAGCTGTAACAGGTGATTTAGCACCAAATGCAGTGGTAACTTATGTCAATAATAATCAAACAGAAGTTGGACGTTATGCAGTAAAAGCAATTATTGATTACGGTCCGAATTTTGAAACAAAAGAATTGAATGCTGAATTGAGAATTGTCAAAGCAGAACAAGAGATTAGGTTTGATGAATTGGGGGTTATTATATTAGATGATACACCTTCTTACCAATTAGAAGCTAGAGCAAGTTCTAGATTGCCAATTCGCTACGAAGTGACTTTTGTCGATCAACCAATCTTGACTTTGACACCAGCTGGATTAGTTACACCATTACAAGTAGGTACAGCAACTATTACAGCTTATCAAGACGGTAATGAAAATTATCTACCAGCTAAACCAGTATCGAGGACATTAATCATTAAGAGTAATGGAACGGAAATTTCTGAACTACTAGTAGACGGTGTTTCTTATGGTAAAATACAAGAAGAAACGAATGTGGTATTAGATTGTGCTACAAATCAAAATACAGTAACCTTAGATGTTATTGTACCAAAAGGCACAACAGTAAAACCAGGTACTCAGATTGTAGTGGATGTGAAAACATATGGAGTTCACAGACAAGAAATTGAAGTATTCTCAGAAGATGGTACGAAGAGTAAAAAATACTATGTAAACATAGAGAAACGTTTAGCTACGGCAAATGTTATTTATCAGAAATACGAAAACGTATTATTAGTAAATAATAATAAAGAAACAAACGGAGGCTATAACTTTGTGAAGTTCGAATGGTTTAAAAATGGTGAATTGATCGGTACACAACAAGCGTATTCTGCAGGAGGTGAATATGGAATGAAATTAGATCCAACTGCTATATACCACGCGGTTCTTACTTTGAAAAATGGAACTAAGTTTACAACTTGTCCAATTGAATTAGGATTTGAACAGGCAGAAGAATTACAAGTTTATCCGAATCCAGTTCGCAAAACAGAGGCGTTGAACATTGTATTAGATTCTAACACAGATTATGAAAACTCATATGTTATTTACAACGTATTAGGACAAGTAGTAGGTAAAGGATCATTCAACGGCAATAGAAAAGAGTTGAATTTACCAACTACAATTACTACAGGATCTTATTTCTTAGTATTGAAATCAGAAGGGAAACACCAATCTGTTCAGTTTATCGTAAGAGAATAGTAGGAAAGAGTAGGTTTATTAATTTTAAATAGTTGTCAGGCGGTGGTATCGCTACCGCCTGATTTTTAAAACGAATTTTATGAAAAAAGTTATATATGCAGTAAGCCTATTTGGTCTGTGTTTGATTACGCAAACAGCAACAGCTCAATTTAGCCCTTACTATTACAACAAGCACGAAGTAGGTGTTAGTATACAAGGTGGATATTTAGGCATTCAAAATAGTTTGCCTTATAAGGCAAAGTCGGATGGCGGAATGTCTTATGGAGCAGGATTTCACTATGATTACCATTTATCTCGCAAATGGAGTGTGGGTATTGGTGGAATTTACACTATGAATACCATCAAGAGTGAAATGAGTCGTTTAGAAGGAAGTTTACCTGTAACCGATTGGGAAGGAGATAACTTTATCTTTCGTTACAAAGCAAGCTCAGTCAACGAGAAAATAACGCTCAATCAGTTGAATATTCCTATTACAGTAGGGTATACCTTAGAAAATAATTTGTATTTCAGAACAGGGGTGCAGATAGGATTGAGTATGACGAGCGAAGCAGAAACGACCTTCAATCAGCTACAAACCGAAGGGTATTTTCCGCAGTATGAATTGATTTTACCGTATCCTGAATTTGGAGGATTGGGATCTTTTGATTTACCGAAAGAAAAGAAAGATATTGATGTTGATACGCGAATCGCTTGGGTAGGAGAAGTAGGATACAAGTATGAATTAGCGGAAAGACAAAATTTATACTTTGGGTTGTATTTTGATCTTGGCTTAAATGATATCAAGAAGTCAGACAGTAAAGCTGACAGATCCGCTTTAATTGGTTATAAACCGGATGCGGTTAAAGGAGAAGCTTTAGTGCAACGCAATGCGGTGTACGACAATGCAGCGTATAAACTAAAAACATACGCTGTGGGAATTAAAATAAAATATGGTTTTGGTCTATAATTGATTTTTTGTTTTTTAATTGTTTTAAGCACTCGCTCTTTAAGAGTGAGTGCTTTTTTTAGGGAAAGAAAGAGGGGGGCTAACAAGGCTTCCCTCTTCTTATTTATGACCGTAACGCAGAAGGAGGTTATTGAGGTAAGATTGCTAAAAAGTTCGGTATAGAATAAAAAAAGGCTGTCTTCCAAAAGACAGCCTTTTTCTATATCAATTGAATGCGTTATGCTTTTTTACGCGTATCTAATTCTCCGAAGTACATTTCTTGGAAACTCTTAGTTACACCATGATCCACACGCTTATGGAACGTTCTAGGATCAATTTCATTTGGTTTTTCATATCCAACTGCACTGATGAACTCTCCTAAAGCTTTCATCGTATTTTTGTGGAAGTTTGCTACACGCATTCTCTTATCAGTAACATCTAATGCTTTGTATAAACTTTCATCTTGTGTAGCAATACCTACAGGACAGTGACCACTATCACACTGTAAGGCTTGGATACAACCTAAGGCAAACATCATTCCTCTCGCACTATAACATGCATCAGCACCAAGAGCCATTGTTTTAGCAATATCAAAGGCAGAGATAATTCTTCCTGAAGCTAAAAGTCTGATTTTTCCTCTTAATCCGTTTTCGATTAATGTTTTATTAGCAAATACTAAAGCATCATTCAAAGCCATTCCCATATAGTCAATAAATTCTAATGGAGCTGCTCCTGTACCACCTTCTGCACCATCAATAGTGATAAAGTCTGGTGTGATACCTGTTTGTTTCATTGCGTCAATAATAGCTAAAAACTCATCTCTACGACCAATACAGATTTTAAATCCAACTGGTTTTCCGTTTGATAACATTCTAAGTTTAGCTAAAAATTGTACTAACTCAACTGGATTGCTGAATGCTGTGTGTCCAGATGGTGAGTGTACTGTTGTATGTGGTGTAATACTTCTAATTGCAGCAATTTCAACCGTATTCTTCTCAGCAGGTAGTAATCCTCCATGCCCAGGTTTTGCTCCTTGAGAAAGCTTTAACTCAATCATTTTTACCTCAGGGTAGTTTGAACGCTCTTCAAATAAATGATCACTGAAAAATCCTTTTTCATCACGACAACCAAAGTATCCTGTACCAATTTGCCAAATTAAATCTCCTCCTGAACGGTGGTATTGGCTAATTCCTCCTTCACCTGTGTTATGGGCAAAACCACCAATCTTAGCTCCTTCATTTAAAGCAGTAATCGCTTTTTTACTCAAAGCACCATAACTCATTGCGCTAATATTATAAATACTTGCACTATAGGGTTGTTTACAATCTTCCCCTCCAATTAAGGTTCTGAAATTAGTATCTGAAACGTGTTTTGGATATACAGAGTGTGCAGCCCATTCGTAACCAATACGATTAGCGTCATCTTGCATACCAAATGAAACGGTTTGCTTTTCATTTTTAGCTCTTTGATAAACAATAGAGCGCTCGCGACGGTTAAATGGTTTTCCGTCTAATTCTCCTTCCCAAAAATACTGACGCATCTCTGGACGAATAGATTCAAACATATATCTGAAACGCGCAAATAAAGGATAGTTTTTACGAATCGTATGTTTGTTTTGAATTAAATCATAGATTGTTAAATATGTTAGAATTCCGGAGATTACAAGATTAACAATGCTAGCTGTTGATTGGTAAAGAACAAAAGTGGTAATAGAGTACAATACGTAAATCACAACCAATGCAATGGTCAATTGTCCAAATGTGAATCGATTAAAAAACTTTTTGTGAAACATAAATCTAAAATTTAGTGCAATCTTTTTGTTGTCTAGTTTGTAATGTTAATAGTTTAAAAATAGGGTGAATAGAGTTTTTTTTCCCTTTTCTATTTCAAAAAAAACAGAAAATAAAATCACTTCTATCGGAA
Source organism: Myroides odoratus (assembly GCF_001549985.1). Lineage (GTDB taxonomy): Bacteria > Bacteroidota > Bacteroidia > Flavobacteriales > Flavobacteriaceae > Flavobacterium > Flavobacterium odoratum_A. Next base: position 72,950 of record NZ_LROZ01000017.1, read on the forward strand.
GCAAAGGTAGTAAAGATTTTGAATTTAAAAGATTTTTATAATTATTATTTTGGCAAGATTACGCTGTAAAAATGCTAATATGATAATTTTATTAGCGTTGAATGACGATTTTTTAAATATTTTTATATATGTGTGATTAAAATGTAATCTTTGCTCTTTTTTTTTAGTGTTTAAGCGTATGGAAGCTTTGTTTTATAGGTATAATTGAAATTTATAGATGCTGTGTTTACCACTGATAAAATAAGCGATGAGACAACAAAGTGCAGTGTAGATAAGTGTTTCACTGCCAAATAATTCAGTGGCCATAAAGATACAGGCTAAAGGTGTTTTTGTAGCACCTGCAAATACAGCTACAAATCCTAAACTAGCCATAAATCCAATAGGCAATTGAAGGTATAGGGCTAAAAAGCTTCCGAAGGTCGCACCTATAAAGAACAAAGGAGTTACTTCCCCACCTTTGAAGCCTGCACCTAAGGTAAGAGCGGTGAATGCTATTTTGAGTAAAAATAGGGTATAGGGTTGTGAGCTATGAAATGAATCAACAATGGTTTCTACCCCCAAGCCTAAGAGTCGTGGCTCTTGAATCAAGTAAAACAAGAGAAGAAAGAGAATTCCTCCAAAAAATGGACGCAATGGTGGGTAACTAATGTATTTTGTTGCCAAATGCGAAACCGTATCTGTCGATTTGACGAATAGAATAGCAGTTAACCCAAATAATACACCCGCAATACTCACTTTGAATAAGGGATAAAGAGCTAAGGCAGGAACCCAATCTACGGTATAAACAGTATGGGTGATGCCCCAAGTTAAACAGATATAATGAGAGACAATGGAAGTAAGGAGCAAAGGCAAGATGTAGGTGTATTTGTTACGACCAACAACCATGAGTTCTAAAGCAAACACCGTTCCCGCTAGTGGAGTGCCAAAAACAGAAGCAAATCCACCTGCAATCCCCATTAAGAGCATAGCTTGTCGATCTTTTGCTTCAAGTTTAAAAAGTTTGGTAAATTGATCAGCTATAGCACCTCCCATTTGTACAGCGGTTCCCTCTCTACCAGCAGAACCCCCAAATAAGTGAGTCACCCAGGTACCTACTAAGACAAAAGGAGCCATTTTGAAGGGGATTTTTGCTACAGGATGATGATATTCTTGAATTAATAAGTTATTGCCTTTGTTTGCATTTCCTCCAAAGTAGTAGTACAAACAACCAATGAAAAATCCTCCTATAGGAAGGCCAAATAAGAATATGGGATTAGCTTGACGTACTGTTGTAACGTATTCGAGAACAAATAGAAATAGGGCAGAGGCACTACCAATTAAACCACCAAGAAGTAAGCTTAAAAATACCCAAACAAAGGGTTTGTTCGGAGAATGAAAAAGAAAGTCTTTAATTTTTTTACTTGTATTCATAACGGCTTTGTATAGATTATATAAACTATAGTATACTAGACGTCATCAGCTACAAGGCGGTTTGAGGCAGACATCATTGCCTATTATGATGATACAAAGATAAAAAAAAAGTTCAACCCAAAGAGTTGAACTTCTTATTTATTTTCTATAAAAGATTAAATATCATCAAATTCTACATCTGTAAAACTGTTTACTGAATCATCATCTTCTTTTTGATATTCTTTTTTGAAATCTTTTTGGTGTCTTTCAGAAATAACTTCTTCACCTTTATGATTTACTACGTATTCTGTCATTTCATCTAAGATGTCTTTAAATGCAGCAAAATCTTCTTTGTATAAATAAATTTTGTGTTTTTTAAAGTGGAATGATCCATCGTCTTCTGTGAATTTTTTACTTTCAGTTACGGTTATGTAGTAATCATCAGCTTTTGTAGCTCTTACATCAAAGAAATAAGTTCTTCTACCCGCTCTCAATACTTTCGAGAAAATCTCTTCTTTTTCTAACATTTCGTTATCTCTCATAATCCTTCTATCAATTAATTGATTTGTATATATAGCTTTCAAAAGTCTAAAAAAAATCCTAATAAACCAACTTTTTACACTATTTCTTTTTCTTTCAATTGTTTTTCATGTAACTCCGCATAATATCCTTGTTGATTAATCAAAGTTTCATGTGTTCCAGTCTGAATAATAGCCCCTTGATCTAAGACAATAATTTGATCTGCATTTTTTGCTGAAGACACACGATGGGTGACAATTAACGTAGTGATATGTTTGCTGTGTTTTTCTAAATGTTTTAAGATGCGCTCTTCTGTTTCTGTATCTACCGCAGATAAAGCATCATCCAATAAGAGAATAGGAGCGTCTTTGATTAAAGCTCTTGCAATGGAAACACGCTGCTTTTGCCCACCAGATAAGGTTAATCCTCGTTCTCCTAAAATGGTTTCATAGCCTTTTTCAAATTGCTCGATATTGTGGTGAACTACAGCTTTTTTAGCTGCGTCAATTATTTCCTCAATCGTAGCATCTTCCTTACCAAATCGAATATTATTGCTGATGGTATCCGAAAATAAAAAGGAATCCTGAGGAACAACCGCAACATTTCTTCTTAAATCAGCTAAGTTACAATCCTCAATAGGAGTTCCATCAAATAGAATACGCCCAGAATCAATAGTATAGAGACGACTAATCAACGATAGTAACGTACTTTTTCCTGAACCTGTTTTTCCAAGAATAGCTAAAGTCTCTCCTTGTTTTAAGCTAAAACTAACTTCTTTCAAGGCTTGAATTCCCGTATCTGTATAAGTAAAAGAAACCTGTTCAAAGGTAATATCTCCTTTTATTTCTGTAGGATTAGGATTGGTATTGTAAATTTCAGGTTGTTCATCCAAAAATTCATTGATGCGTTTTTGTGAAGCCTCTGCTTCTTGAATCATCGACGAAATCCATCCCAAAGAAGCCACAGGCCAAGTTAACATATTGATGTAAAGAATGAACTGAGCAATGACTCCAATATCGGGAATATTGCCCTTAAAGTACATGATAGAACCAATGGTAATCACGAGTAAATTACTCAATCCAATCAACAAAATCATCAAAGGACCAATTAAGGCTCCCGTTTTTGCAAGTTTAAGCGATTTTTCTTTGCTGCTCTGTGTTAATTCTTCAAATTCAGCTACTTTTTTAGGCTCAATAGCATAGGCCTTAATCACGCGCATCCCTGAAAATATCTCTTGTGTAAAGGTAGATAAGATGGATAAGTTCTGCTGAAAAATTAAACTGCGTTCGTTGATTTGTTTACTTAGCTTAAAAATAAAATAACCCAATAATGGCAAAGGAAGAAGCGAATAAAAAGTCAATTGAGGCGAAATAATATACATCTGCGTCAAGACAACTGCAAAGCGAATTAATGTATTGATTGAATACATTACCGCAGGGCCTACGTATTGTCGTACTTTTCCAACATCCTCACTGATGCGATTCATTAAATCTCCTGTGCGATTTTGCTTGTAAAAACGTTGTGTAAGAACCTCGTAATGCTTGAAAATATCATTTTTAAGGTCAAATTCAATATGACGTGACATCACAATCAAGGTCTGACGCATTAAAAAAGTCAGAAAACCCGCGATTAAAGTCGTAACCAAAATCCAAAAGATATTGGACAACAAAAGCGAAGTAACTTTTTCCTTATCAAAGGTGTTTAGTTGCTCTAAAATTCGAATCGAATCCCCAACTAATTTTGGCGTATAAAGAGTGAAAATCTGAGCAACGATCGTAATAATAACACCAGTAAGGAAGTGATATTTATACTTATAGAAATATTTATTTAAGGATTGTAAAGCTCGCATAGTTTGTTTGTCTAGTCTTGCAAAGTAAGGAAAATGACGGAGATAAAACCATCTTTTCACAACTTTGAAAAGTAAGATGCAAATATAAACTATTATTCTTTTTTCTCGTAATACTGATCTTTCATTTCATATAAGGATAAGGAAATTAACTCACTTAAATAAAAGACAACTGAGGGGAAGAATAAAATCTAATTCTTAAAAATAAACTAACTAATAGTTAAAAATATTCTAATAAAATAAAAGGTAAGGAGAAAGTGAATATATTTGTTGCATACTAAAAAGAAGAAAAATGCAATTTATCGTTATAAAAAAGGGAAAGAAGATAAACTTACGTCAAGTATCGTGAGCAATCTCCTTATTTTTTATAATGAAATAAAATAACAAAGGGTTTGTCATCGCGACAAACCCTTTTTTTGTGTGTAAATGAAAGATATGAAAGTATTAAAATTTGGAGGAACTTCTGTGGGAAGTCCTGAGCGATTCGAAAAATTATGGCCTATTATCCAATCGCAAAAGAGCGATAAACAAGTGGTCGTGTTATCTGCAGTAGCAGGAACAACAAATGCATTAGTAGCAATTGCAGCATATTATGCAGAAGGAGAAGTAGCTCAGGCGCGGCAAAAGATTCAACAGCTTCTACAATCCTATCGCGTATTTGTGGATACGCTTTTTGTTACTACACAAGGAAAAGAAATGGGACATACGCTAATTCAAAGTCATTTTACGCTGTTAGATGAACTGGGCAATGATTTGTTCACTTCAGTAGAGGAACGTTGGGTTTTGGCACAAGGCGAATTGTTGTCAACGGCTTTATTTCACCAGTATCTTACTGAAAAAGGGATTGTATCCGTTTTGCTTCCCGCTTTAGACTTTATGCGAATCAATGAAGATCAGGAACCTGATTTACCCTATATTCAGCAACAAGTAAACGATAAGCTCGCTCAATTTCCAGCGGCAACCTTGTTTATAACCCAAGGGTACATCTGTAGAAATGCTTTTGGCGAAATAGACAACCTAAGACGAGGAGGATCTGATTATACAGCTTCTCTGATTGGAGCAGCATTGAAGGTAGAAGAGATTCAAATTTGGACGGATATTGATGGTTTTCACAACAATGATCCACGTTGTGTGTCGAACACCAAACCTATTGCTCATTTGAGCTTTGATGAAGCCGCTGAATTAGCCTATTTTGGAGCAAAAATATTACATCCTCAAAGTGTTTTTCCTGCGCAAAAAGCCAATATTCCTGTGCGATTACTCGATACGTTGGATATCCACGCGCCAGGAACTTTAATCTCCTCTACGTTTGATCATCCCGATGAAATTGTAGCAGTTGCAGCGAAAGATAATATCACAGCCATTCGCATTCACTCTTCGCGTATGTTATTGGCTTATGGTTTTCTAAGACGTGTTTTTGAAGTTTTTGAACGTTACAAAGCTCCCATAGATATGATCACCACTTCTGAAGTAGCAGTTTCATTGACGCTAGATGATTGTACGCATTTACAGGAAATTGTTGCTGAATTGACCCATTTTGGAAAGGTAGATGTGGATGAAGATCAAACCATTGTCTGTATTGTAGGAGATTTTAAACGCAATAAGAATGGATATGCAACGCTGGTTTCAGAAGCGGTAAAGCACATACCGATTCGCATGATTTCCTACGGAGGAAGTGAGCATAATATTTCACTTTTGCTACCGTCTAAATACAAAATAGAAGCATTACGCGCTTTACACCACCGATTATTTTAAAGAGAAAACTATGATTTCAACTGCTATATTAGAACAACTAAAAAAAGAAGAAACCCCGTTGTATTACTATGATTTGCCTTTGCTCAGAGCTACAATATCTGCTGCAAAAGCAGCTGCCGATTCATATGGTTTTCACATCCACTATGCGGTAAAGGCGAATAATAATCCAAGAATACTCCACGAAATTAGCACCTTAGGATTGGGAGCTGATTGTGTCAGCGGCTTGGAAATAGAAACGGCTATTGCGCATGGATTTCAAGCGAAAGCGATTGTTTTTGCTGGTGTAGGAAAAACCGAAAAGGAAATCCGACTGGCTTTGAGTCAAGGTATATTGGCTTTTAATGTAGAATCACTAGAAGAATTGCAAGTTATTGATGCCATAGCTAGAGAAATGGAAACTCATGCTTCAATTGCTTTACGCATAAATCCCAATATAGATGCAAATACCCATCATTATATTACGACAGGGTTGGACGAGAATAAATTTGGTATCATGATGCATGAACTTGAAGATTGTTTGACATTAATTCATTCCAATGATAGCGCTTTAGTTTTGGTAGGGTTGCATTTTCATGTAGGCTCTCAAATTACAGATTGGACCGTTTTCAAGCGATTATGTTTAAAAGTCAATGAATGGAATAGCTGGTTTATTGAAAGAGGAATTGTGGTACCCATCTTGAATGTAGGAGGAGGGGTCGGCATTAATTACAAAGATCCAGATGGAGAAGCAATCGTAGATTTTGCCAGCTTTTTTGCTTTGTTTCATCGTTTTTTAGAACCCAAACCAGAGCAACAAGTGCATTTTGAACTTGGACGATCATTAGTGGCTAATTGCGGAAGTTTAATTAGTCGGGTATTGTATATTAAAAGAGGAGTGAATAAAAACTTTGCCATTCTCGATGCGGGTATGACTGAATTATTAAGACCAGCACTATATCAAGCGTATCATCAAATACAAAGCTTAGGACAAGGAGAACCTCAGGTTGACACAACTGAAAGATATGAAGTAGTAGGGCCTATTTGTGAAAGTAGCGACTGTTTTGGCAAGAACGTAACACTTCCTGTATTAGTTCGTGGAGACTTGATTGCCATTCGTTCTGCAGGTGCTTATGGAGAGGTGATGTCCTCTCGTTATAATCTGCGTCAGCCGTTGCAATTTTATTTTGAAGAATAAATGCTTTTGTAGTAGATATTAGAAATACTTTGTTAAATTTGATTGAGATAAAAACAAAACTTTAATTTAACACCAGTAAGATGAAATTAGGAGATATCGACGTAGCAGGAGAATTAATCGATTTGAACTTTCAATTATTAAGAACACAAATCTTATTAGAAGAAGTATTAAAACACAATGCAGAAACATTAAAATTGCCTTCACCTGAAGCAATGAATGAAATTAATGAATTTGCTTTACAATCTATTCAAAAGAAATTTCCAAATATGAATATTGCTAAAAAGGATGATGAACAACAACCTCAAGCAGAATAAGAATAATAAAAAAAGTCGTGATACCAATCACGACTTTTTTTATTATGTTAGCTGCAATGAGAAGCATTCCAATTGGTGTGGCCTCGTCCTTCCCAGCATTGATAGCTTTGTTTGATTTGCGTCACGTGGTTTTGTCCCTCTTTCTTTTTAATCGTCATCACTACTTTTTTAGCTCGCATTGAATCATCATTTATTCCATCTTCGGTTAAAGTTACCAAAGTGAGTGATGAATTTGACATTTGTAAAACAGTGATATCGTAGCTATATTTTCCTTCTGCTTCCTTATCTTCAGGCGCATAGTATCGCATGATTCCCTCTACTGAAGTTAGTTTCTCACGCTGAATAGCTTCGTTTAGTTTATCTATCGTTTCTTGCGAAATCAATTCGTATTCGTCAATCGCAGAATCAATTTTTACTTGATCTACTGGAGTACTTGTCTCTACTTCAGAAGGAGTGGGGGATGGAGTCTTGTCTTTACAGCCCATCACACTTACTCCAACAAGAAGAATGCTGAAATAATAAAATAATCTGTTCATCGCTAATTAGTTAAGATTGTACTCTTATAAATATATATAAAAAAAACAGAATATTGTAATTATTTTTTAGCTTTCTATTTGTATTAATGAACTTTTACTTAGAAACTTAGGCTAAAAAAGGAAATTATATACCAATTTCGAATTGCATTCTAAAATACCAGTTATTTTTACTTGACCCTTGGTAGAAATCTAACTTGTCATAGGTCAATTCAGCCTGAAGTTTGAAAGCATGTTCCCATAAATATTTGGTCACACCAACAGTAAATTCCGTTGTATTAGGTAAGTTTAATTGCTCATATAATTGCGTTTTCATTTTTTGAGTTGAAACACGGCCAATTAACTCGTAATTATTAAGAAATAAGTAACTCAATTGGTAATCCATTCCGTGCCCTGCATATACATAGCTGTTGCGTTTAGTTCCATCTGGATCTATACCCGAAGTAATAGCATCATCTACATTTCGATTCATAAAAGAAACCATTCCAGCCCATCCATCATATTTTAGGATTGCATCGGCCATGAATGAGTTTAGATTTCTCGTTTCATATAATTTAGTTCCCGTTTGTCCTTGTGAGTTTTCTGCATTATTATTGTGTGAAAACGTACCAGCAAGCATTAACTTTGGCTTAGTTTCTCTCGCGATATCTCCTTCAAAGTAAGCTCCATTATTTTTAAAACTTCCCATAGGGAATAATTCTACGCGACCTGTTAAAGCATAACTATCACTTTCAGAACCTTGGAAATTTCTTCCACGCCCTGTTGAAACCGCTGTTTTGATGACATAACCAAATTTGTCTTTGCGCTCTTGGTGATAGTAGGCTTGTAAACCAAAATCACGGTCTATATTAAATTTAGAGTTGTTAATTGAACGATCGGTTAACTGAAGTGCTCCTGAAGAGTTAATACGCTGTCTATTTCCTGGAAGTTTTGTTTGTCCAAAAATGAAACTCCAATTCTCATTCGGACGATACGTCATAGCCGCATCACGTATGATATTGACTGATTCTCCCTCCACCGTTTTACCCATGTCTTTTGGTGCAAAAGACAACTGTATCACGTATAAGAATTTAGGATTCCCTACATAACCATCGAAACGCAAACGCAAACGACGAATCTCTCCTTCATATTTTGTTTTCTCTCCTTCATTTTCCATAAAGGTCAAGCGATTTTGCATACGGAAACGCAAATTCAATTGAAAAATACTATCCGAAGAGGTAATTCCAACTCCTTTACCGAAGTTGTAATAAGGAAGTTGCGCTAATTTAATATCATTATTAGCGGTCTCAATCTTTTGTGCTATTGCGTTAAGTGATAGTAACGACAATATTAATAAATAGATTTTTTTCATGTGTTCGTGTGTTGAGATTGCAAAAATAAGATTAGTTTTGTTTCCACATTTATATCGTTGTTATTGAAATGTAAGGGTAATGTTATTAAATGGTTAACTAAAGATAGTAAAGAAAAAACAGCATGTCATATATTGGATATCATTTTACAGTAGAGCCTTTAGTGCCTGGTGTAGAAATTCTTATCGCAGAATTAGGTGAAAAAGCATTTGAAAGTTTTGAAGAAACAGCCATCGGTGTTAGTGCTTATGTACAACAAGATTTGTGGACAGAAGATATTTTAGAGGATATTTTTATTCTACAATCCGATCAATTTACCATTACGTATAGAAAGGAAGAAATTGAACAAGTGAATTGGAATGAGGAGTGGGAAAAGAATTTTGATCCCATTGATGTAGATGGAGTATGCTATATTCGAGCGCCATTTCACGACAAAACACAAGCACAATACGATATTGTAATTGAGCCTAAAATGAGTTTTGGAACAGGGCATCACGAGACCACTTATATGATGGTGCGCCAAATCTTAAACAACGATATGCAAGACAAAGTTGTTTTGGATATGGGATGTGGAACGGCAATTTTAGCTATTTTGGCCGCTATGCGTGGAGCGAAGCACGTAGATGCTATTGATATTGATAATTGGTGTTATTTGAATTCAATTGAAAATGCAGCACGTAATGCTTGTAGCAATATCGAAGTATTTGAAGGGGATGCATCCATCTTAGTTCAAGAACCTAAATACGATGTAGTTTTAGCAAACATTAACCGCAATATTTTATTGAATGATATGGATTATTATATCCGAACCATGAAAGAAAATGCGGAGATTTACTTCAGTGGATTCTATACAGAAGATGTTTCAAGTATTAAAAAAGCAGCAGAAGAAAAAGGTTTAACCTTTGAAAATCAATTAGAAAAAAATAATTGGGTATCTTTGAAGTTTAAAAAGTGATAGTCATTGTATTAAAATTTTGATATTATGAGTACAAAAGAAATCGTAGAAGAAAAGATTGATGTATCAGAATTGCTAAATGGTCAAAGTGAAATTATCTTGTATAATGATGATGTCAATACGTTTGATCATGTAATTGAAACCTTAATCAAAGTATGTGACCATACAGCAGAACAGGCAGAGCAATGTGCGATATTAGTGCATTATACTGGAAAATGTACGGTTAAGACGGGTGAGTTTAAAAAGTTAAAACCACAATGCTTGCAATTATTAGATGCAGGGTTAAGTGCTGAAATACAATAAAAAGGGAGCTAATAGCTCCCTTTTTGTTTAAATTGTAGTCCAATAAATACGCGTGTAGGATTTCCTCTTGCTATTTGTAGCTGATTCATCCAGGTCTGCTTTTCTACAAGCTCCGCATTGTGTTCGTTGGATTGCTCTAATTTAAGTAGCAATCGTTCCTTGGCTAATTTCTTGTTCTGGTGTTGTGATCGACTATCCATTGCCATGACTTGTAAACCAGTTGGAAGATGCGTGATGCGTACCGCAGAGCTTACCTTATTGACATGTTGTCCACCTGCACCTGAACTGCGAACCGCTTGATAAGCAAAATCTTTTTCCTCCCAAAGTACTGCTTGTTCTCTCGGTTCGGTTTCAAAAATACCGATGAACCAGTTCTTGCGTTTATGCTTGGGTCTCAAAGGACTACTGCAAATCCATTGTATACTTCCTAGCCACGATTGGATAAATGCTTGAACGCCTTGTTTGTCTACTCCGTTTATTTCAACAAAAATCGAATCAGATTCCGCTGTTGTTGAAGGTAAATAGGAGGCAATAAGCTGCTGCTGATTTGCTTCTTTGACCAAAATCGCAGCGATTTTGGTAACAGCAAGAGCACATTCTGCCGGCCCTCTTCCCGATGTAATTTGTATAATTCGCTCCATAGTATTACTTATCCATTCGCACAAACTTAGGAGTAAAGGTTCCTAATACTTTTACTAAATCACGTTGTGCTTGCATGACTGCATTGATGTCTTTATAAGCCATTGGTGCTTCATCTACGCTACCACCAATCAATTGAACACCTGCTGTTTTTAATTCTGTCTTAATCTCGCTCTTGGTGAATTTACTCTTGCAAACATTTCTTGAATGTAATCGACCTGCTCCATGTGAAGCAGAATGCAAGCTAGCTTCATTTCCCAAACCTTCTACGATAAATCCATTCGTTGTCATTGATCCTGGGATAATTCCCAATTGACCAACAGCTGCAGGTGTTGCTCCTTTGCGGTGAACAATGAGCTCTTCTCCATTGATAACTTCTTTCCACGCAAAATTGTGGTGATTCTCTATGGTAAAAGCAATTTGTTTTCCCAATGCTTTGGCAAGTCGACGGTGAATATCATCATGACACGCTTTAGCATAGTCTCCTGCTAAATTCATTGCCATCCAATATTCCTGACCATCGTGAGTATCGAGATCTAACCAAGCTAAATGCTGCGCATTACTTGGTAAAGGACATTGTTTCGTTGCCAAATAAGTATAGTGTTTCGCAATATTAGCTCCTAAGCCTCTCGATCCACTGTGGGATAAAACGGCTAAATAATCCCCAGGAATTAATTTCCATTCTGGTTTGGTTTCCGCTAAGTGAACAAGGCCAATTTCAACGAAGTGATTTCCACTTCCGGAGGTACCTAATTGTTTGTAGGCTTTATCTAATAACCCTTTCACGAAAGGAATATTTTTAAATTCATCGCGGTAGAACACTTCGTGATCAACTTTGTTTTGATGCGTTTCATACATCCCAAACTTCGTGTGATCAGATAGTATATTCAACAGCTGATGATCTTTTCCCTTGAGGAAATTAGCTGGTAAATTGAATACAGATAAACTCATTCGACATCCGATATCAACTCCAACACCATAAGGAATAACGGCATTGTGTGTAGCTAAAACTCCACCGATTGGCAATCCATATCCATAATGGGCATCGGGCATTAAAGCACCAGCTGCCGCAACAGGTAATTTTAAAGCGGTATATAATTGATATTTGGTCTGTTCATCTATGGCATCTGCTCCAAAAATGGAGAAAGGTGCTCTAGTGTGCGTCAATTCATGTCGTTTAATTTCGACTTGTTTGACCATGCTTTCTGCTACTTTTCCCCAAATGCCATCACCTAAATAGGCTTGAGGGTTTTGTAACACTTGTTTTGCTTCTCTAAGTACGGCGTCTTTGTTTTCTTTTTTCTTATACCGACTAATGGTACCTAAAGCAATATTGATTGTATTATTTTGAGGAAAACCCAATTGAATTAAGTCTTTCCCTGAAAGTTTCCTTCCCATGATATTTTGTTTAATTGACAATAAGGGTCATGTAAGTTATACATGACATAAAAATCGTTGGCGTTCGACCAACACGTCAATTCGGGTTTTCTGTAAAGGGTCCGGAATAAACAAAAAAAAGCCCGAATTTACATCTTCGGGCTTTTCATATATAAAAGTAATTTTTTTACTAAAAAGAAGTACCACGAAGATACACGCCTGCACCTTGTGCGGATGTGAACAATGCCGATGTAGAATTTAGTACAAACATTTTTTCTTCGTTTTTGATGTGTTAAACTTATTTGAATGCAAATTTTGCAAAAACTTTCTGATATAAACAACAAAAAATGATTTTTTATTTTTTACAAGGGATAAAACGAAAATAAAAGGCAATAAATACCAGTATAAGAATTAAAATAGTAAAAGAAGGCTGTTAGTAAGATTTGTCTATTTTTGTAAATCAAAAACATAGTGTATGAAAAAAGTAATTGGATTGATGATGGCCTTCGGCTTTCTATTTCAATCTTGTGTAACAACAGAAGAGGTAACGGTAAAAAAAGAAGGAGGAATCACCTATGCAATGGATATGGATTTCTCGGAATTACTACAAACAATGCCTAGCAGTGCAAATGGAATGTCTAAAGACGTGAAAAAAGCGTTGGATCTAATTAATGGAGAGGAATTAACGGTAGAACAATTGCTAGATCTTAGTTTGTTAGAAAGTAAAAAACCAGAACAAAAGAAAGATAGTATCCTAAAAGCAAATCCCAATTTATTAAAGAAAACAGAAAATCTTCGCGTGCGCGTGATGATGAATGATTCAATTGGGAATATTGGTTTGAAAATTAGCGCTAAAAATGCATCCGATTTGAACACTTCTTTGGTTAATCTAGCTGAATTAAGTGCATTAGGAGAGGGAAATGGCAAGAAATTAGACGCACCTGAGTTTGTGAAGAAATCTAAATTTGAATGGAAGAAAAAATCCTTGCAACGTACCTTATCAGTGAAACCAGAAGAGTTACAAAAAGGGTTAGGTGAAATGGGACAGATGGCAGGGATGTTTACGTATCGTATCAAAGTGAATTTTGAACAACCAATCAAATCAGTCTCTTATCCAGACGCTTTAGTTGCACAAGATGGTAAATCATTTGTCAAAGAATTTAAAATGTCAGATGTGATAAACAATCCAAAAGTATTAGAATATACAGTAGAATTGAAATAATTTGTTTGATATAATAAACAAGAAGAGGAAGCCTAGGCTTCCTCTTCTTGTTATTAGCTAAGAGCGTATTGGTAGAAAATTATTGCTGTTGTAGCTTTTAGTAATTAGATCTATTCTTTGCATTAGGGTAAAACTTTAACCACTAATACAGTATCAAATGTAGCTGTTACACGTCGTTTAACTTTATTGATATATTGGTCAAACATAGAAAAATCTACCGGTTCATCCCATAGCATACAAAGGAAGAGATTCATGTGTTTGAACGTGTTGTGCCTTAAGCTTAAGTGAAGCTAATGAATTGATTTCATTCTAAGTGTATTGATATTCAACTAGGTACTCATCAGTAGCGACAATAATTTCTTGTTTAACACGGGCAGTACCATATACTTGAGCGTTATTTTTGATCACGGCTTTTTCAAATACTTTGGCATTTTCTAAAATCATGCAATCTCCCGATTGACTTAGATTCTTTTCGTTTTCAATCCAGCCTCCTTTTTCTCCAGTCGCTATATTTTCTATACACCAAAGTGTATAGCCTTTGTGAAGCATAGATTCTTCTGTAAGTTTATATTTTTTCATCGTTACGTTTATGTTGTTTTTAGGATTCAATTTATGGTACTGGTTCTAGACAGCAGAAAAGAGTGAGACTCTTTGCTCCTTTTTTCGCAAAATGCGCTGCTAGTTCTTCTAGTGTTGTTGTATAATTCATAGAAGTTAAAACGGCTACTTGATTTGGATAAGTGGGATGTATTGCAGTTTCAATTGTATTTAATGTTTCGGTAAATGTTGCGGCCATTTTAGGAGATTGTAAATCTACATTAGGAACATCGTATCCGTTATAAGGGGTATTAATAGGGATGTTATTTCTCATGGAAATGTGGTGAAGAAAATCTTTATATTCGTATTTTTCACCAATTTTTCCAGCTAAATGAACGGGTATTGCACTTTTGAAAGTTCCTTTTCTCAAGGCTCCATGTGCAACACTGACTATATGGTGATTATCTTCTGTATTACTATGGGATGTAAAACTATATCCTTTTATGTTGTCGTTCACTTGAAAAGATTCTCTTTTGACATCTGATGGATAAGGTCTAGGGAATGAGTCAATTCCGCTATTTGATGCAGGTTGAGATGTGCTGTTCCTGAAAGGAAGTGTTTCAGTATTTGAGCTGTAATTAGCTATTGATTGAACTATAGGTTTTTTCTTATAGCCTGTAATACCACTCGCCATACCCGCAATACCCAATCCCAGCGAAGCCCAACCTAAATTAGCTGCTAGT
>NZ_LROZ01000018.1 GCF_001549985.1 Myroides odoratus
GTATTTTTAATAGGTTCCAAAGAAGAGGGACTATCTAAAATCTCAACCAACCCTGATTTATAGGTCACTTTGTAATAGCCCACTTCTGTAGCAGAGCCATTGAAGCGCTCAAAGATAAAGTTGTTCAGCTTTTTTTGTTTGACGGTAATTTCACCTTCATAATGATCGCTATCATCCTCCACTAAATACTGCTCCCCTGTAGATAATCGCAGCAGTCGGTTGGGCTTGTCATAGGTGGTAAAAGGAAGTCCAAAACCAGCGCCAAAGCCCTCATCTTCTTGACTTAAAGAGCTACCTGTCAAAGACAAGGAAACCTCTGGACCCATACCGTAATTGGCATGGATATTAGCTAAAGGGAGGTGTAGAGTAAAGACACCCGTTCTTGGATCAATCCCCGTTTGATGGGATCCAATGAAATTCTGACTTTGTGAAAAAAATTCCTTCATAAGTATTTGGTTTTAAGATTACATTACTTCGTTCCGTATACACAAAACAGCAATCATCACATATACTAAACGATACCATGAAACTAAAAAACATCACTTTATTTTCTAATTCGTCACTTCATCCGCCCTTTCTTCTTTCTTGGTATATGCTAACAAACGCTGTTTCAGCATACTAAAACATTTTAAAAGTAGAGCGTTATTTCATTACCCCTCCTGTATATTCTCTTAAACAAGTGATCAAAACCAAAGAAAATTAACAAATCAATATGTTTTAATTAAAATGAACTTTTATCAAAAGAACCTAGTTCGCTCAGCACACCCTATATCCGCCATTTTCTACTAGTAATCAACTGCAACCGACTAACCTTAAAAACACAGTTCATTTCCCATGCCTTTTCGATATCCTTTTTCTATTGCTTCAATAGGGGGTAAAAAGATCCAACAAAAACAAAGTTTGGTCTATTTCTTGATATATAGAGAGTAAGTGATACAATGTTAGGATACAATTCACACACACCATCCTAGCATGGATTCAACTCGCATAGTTATCCTAAAAATGATTGAAGATGGCGTATACCTTAGAACCTATTAAACCGATTCCCACAGCTATTGCTGTATCGCTAACTATACTCATTTGGTTTTTCATTCCAATTCCTGAAGGGGTAGACCCAAATGCTTGGCATTTACTCGCTTTATTTGTTGGTACAATTGCTGCAATTATTGGGAAAGCCTTGCCTATTGGCGCTGTATCCATTGGTGCCATTGCTTTAGTTGCTGTAACAGGCGTTACCAATCCTGGAAATTCTAAAGCTGCCTTAGTAGATGCTTTAAGTGGTTTCTCCAATGACCTCATTTGGTTGATTGGAATTTCAATTATGATTTCAATTAGTTTAGGTAAAACTGGTTTAGGTGCAAGAATCGGATATTTTTTGATTTCCATCTTTGGCAAAAAAACACTGGGGATTGCTTATGCATTAGCCTTTGCAGAAACTATTTTAGCTCCCGTAACTCCTAGTAATACCGCTCGTGGTGGCGGTATTATCTATCCAATTATGCGTTCCATCTCAGAAAGTTTCGGATCTAGCCCTACAGCTACTTTAAGAAAACGCATCGGTCGATATTTATCATTGGTCAACTACAATACCAACCCCATTACTTCAGCTATGTTTATTACAGCAACTGCTCCAAATCCACTCCTTGTGAGTATGATTTATGAAGGAACAGATCCCGCCTTTCATCTATCTTGGGGTATGTGGGCCGTAGCAGCTTTCTTACCTGCTCTTTTCTCCTTGTTCATCATGCCTTTAGTGATCTACAAAATATGCCCTCCAGAAATTAAAGAAACCCCAAATGCACCTGTGTTTGCCCAAGCGAAATTGAAAGAATTGGGGCCATTTTCACTACCTGAAAAAATCACACTTGGTGTTTTTATTCTTTTACTCTTACTTTGGGCTGGTGTTCCCGCGATGCTCTTTGGAGAAGGTTATCTTATACAACCAACAACAGCAGCATTTATTGGTCTATCTATTCTACTTGCTACTGGTGTGCTTACCTGGGACGATATTCTAAAAAACAAAGGTGCATGGGATACAATTGTTTGGTTTGCAGCACTAGTCATGATGGCGAGTTTCTTAGGCAAATTGGGATTGGTTTCTTGGCTAGCTCAAACCGTAGGTACAGGTATCAATCATTTGGGAGTAAATTGGATTGTAGGTACATTAATTCTACTACTAGTCTATGTTTATTCGCATTATTTTTTTGCTAGTACAACTGCGCACATCACAGCCATGTTTGCGGCCTTTTTTGCTGCGGGAATTGCCTTAGGTACTCCTCCTATGTTATTAGCTCTATTACTTGGTTTTTCTTCTTCTTTAATGATGTCTTTAACCCATTATGGAACTGGAACAGCTCCCATTATATTTGGCGCAGGCTATACCACACTCGCCGAATGGTGGAAGGTAGGGTTTATTATCAGTCTTGTAAACTTATTCATTTGGATTACAATCGGCGGCCTATGGTGGAAAATCCTAGGATATTGGTAATCCTATCATTACCACGATAGTTTTATTATTTTTACTTAGGCTTGGGGGTTTCAATACTCTTACGCATTTTGTTTCCAATAAAACAAGAAACGAATAACAAATAGACAATATTTTAAAATATTACTTGACAATTCCATTTCTAAACATCCCTCAAAAGATCTTGAATTTACAATTCTATAATTTACTGTCAATCAACTTTTCAAACCGAAAGTTTCAAGTACCGAAATAATTGATTATTTTCGTAGCGTAAAATATAGAAATACATACATATGAAATTCGATATTATTGTTTTAGGAAGTGGCCCTGGAGGGTACGTTACTGCAATCAGAGCATCTCAATTAGGCTTTAAAGTCGCAGTAGTTGAAAGAGAAAATTTAGGAGGTATTTGCTTAAACTGGGGATGTATTCCTACAAAAGCACTTCTAAAATCTGCACAAGTATTTGAATACTTGAAGCATGCTTCTGACTATGGTTTGACAATTAATGGAGAAGTTGATAAAGATTTCGATGCTGTAGTTGCACGTTCACGTGGAGTTGCTGCTGGAATGAGCAAAGGTGTTCAATTCTTGATGAAAAAGAACAAAATTGAGGTTATCGATGGATTTGGTAAAGTAAAACCAGGCAAAAAGATTGATGTAACAGATAAAGATGGAAAAGTAACAGAATATAGTGCTGACCATATTATCATTGCAACAGGAGCTCGTTCTAGAGAATTGCCAAACTTACCACAAGATGGTACAAAAGTAATCGGATACCGTCAAGCTTTAACTTTACCAAAACAACCAAAGAAAATGATCGTGGTTGGTTCTGGTGCAATTGGAGTTGAGTTTGCTTATTTCTATAATGCAATGGGTACAGATGTAACGGTGGTGGAATTCATGCCAAACATTGTTCCTGTTGAAGACGAAGATATCTCTAAACAATTCGAGCGTTCATTGAAAAAAGCTGGAATTAAAGTAATGACGAATGCTTCTGTAGAAAAGGTAGATACAACTGGAGAAGGAGTAAAAGCAACAGTTAAAACAGCTAAAGGAGAAGAAATCATCGAGGCTGATATTGTTTTATCTGCAGTAGGTATTAAAACAAATATCGAAAACATCGGTTTAGAAGAAGTTGGAATTGCTACAGATAGAGATAAAATCTTAGTAAACGATTTCTACCAAACCAATATCCCAGGATACTATGCAATTGGAGATGTTGTTCCTGGACAAGCATTAGCACACGTTGCTTCTGCAGAAGGAATCTTATGTGTTGAAAAAATCGCAGGTCACCACGTTGAGCCATTAGATTATGGAAATATCCCTGGATGTACATACGCTACTCCTGAAATTGCTTCTGTTGGATTAACAGAGAAAAAAGCAATCGAAGCGGGATACGAAATCAAAGTTGGTAAATTCCCATTCTCTGCTTCTGGAAAAGCACAAGCAGGAGGAACACCTGACGGATTTGTAAAAGTTATCTTTGATGCAAAATACGGAGAATGGTTAGGATGTCATATGATTGGTGCTGGTGTTACAGATATGATTGCAGAAGCAGTTGTAGCTCGTAAACTAGAAACAACAGGATATGAAATCCTTAAAGCGGTTCACCCTCACCCTACAATGAGTGAAGCAGTAATGGAAGCTGTTGCTGACGCTTACGGTGAAGTAATCCACTTATAATCATAAACGATACATCGTTTTAAACATAAAAAAGTCTGTCGGTTTTCGACAGACTTTTTATTTTTATTCCGCTTTCAGTACTTTCTTTTCCCTCTATTTCTTTGAAAACAGAACATAATTAGCTATATTTAAACCTATTAACCTTAAATAATTTGATTATGAATCGATTTTCACTCTCCTTTTTACGGAGTATTGCTTTTTTATTCCTGGTCGTCGGAATGATACTAATGGTCCAAAACATCGATCAATTCCTCTATAAACAAACATTAGAAATTGGATCTCTTGCATTTGCACTTATCTGCATTGCCATTAGTATTCTAGGACAGCGAAAGCTAAAAAAATCAACACGCATTTCTCACTTATAAGGCTAGTCTAAAAAAATAGATCTACCTTTAAGAAATAGCTTCAAGGTAGATCTAACTTGTACGATTCTATTTTTATTTAGTGAACATTCACAACTTCCATTCTTTCTTTATCTTCAAGATATAATCCGCTTTTTTTCAAGGAAAATTCTGCAAAAAACAACCTACAAAAGGCTTTTCGTACGTCGTGATGTTACTTAAATCATCTAAAACAGATTGTTTACCCTCTATTATAAAGATTTACTATGCTTCTCAAGAAAATTAATACAAAAAAGCATCCCTCACTCCTAACACTATTCAATTAAAATCTGATATTTTCTACCTACAGGTATTTCGATGTTAACATGTAAAGTTACTTTGCCAAGCTCCTTTTTTACAATCTGTTTTCGATTGACAATAAAAGAACGATGCACTTGAATAAAATAATCCGGTAATTCCGTTTTAATGCTAATCAATGACCCATAAACAAAATAGCTCTTACTGCGATTTTCTACAAATATTTTAATGTAGTTTCCCGCGCTTTCAACAAAGAGAATCTCATCTATATCAAGTAGTATATCCAACCCATCTTCTCTAATTTTCAACACATTATCCTTTACTTCATCTGTGGAGCCTTTTCTATTTTTGCAAAAGATTTTCGCCTTTTCAATCGCTTTTAAAAATTTGCCAAATGAGATAGGTTTTAATAAATAATCCACCGCATCCTTTTCATAGGATTCTAAAGCAAAATCCGAATAAGCAGTTGTAATAATCGTGATTGGTTTTACTGCTATCATATCCAAAAATTCCAATCCAGAAATAAGTGGCATATTAATATCCAACAATAGAATATCCACTTCATTTTTTTGTAAAAAAAGTAGAGCTTCTTTGCCAGAAAAGGCAGTACCTACACATTCTAAATCTTCACATTGATTGATATGACTCATCAACACCTGATGTGCTGGTTTCTCGTCATCAACTATTAAACATTTGTATTTAGTCCCCATAATGTAAGTTTTGCTTTATATTTATTCTTTAAATCCTCAACTTCAAATTTAGCATGTATTCCCGATACTTCTAAGCGTCTTTTTAAGTTGTTTAACCCCAAACCGGTTCCCTTTTTCTGTTTTTCAATGGGTAAACAACTATTGATTATTTCGAAGTATATCTTTCCTTCTTCTTCTTTCCATCGGATGGAAATAGAGGGTTGTTCTGTTTGCAAACTAAACTTTACGGCATTTTCTACCAAACTAAAAAACAATAGTGGTGGTACTTGATACGCTTCTAAGTCACCATAATACTCACTATACACCACCAAAGAATCGCTTGTAAACCGATAATAGTCTAAATATTCATTGACAAAATCAATTTCCAATTCTAAGCGCACTTCTTCTTTCTTACTTGCTTCAATTTGATAACGAAACAGATGAGAAAGCTGTAAAATTCGATTAGGGGTATCATCAGGATTTGTCAAGGCTTCTCCATATAAATTATTCATTGCATTCAACAGAAAGTGTGGGTTCAATTGCATCTTTAGAAAATCTAATTCCGCTTCTGTATTAGCTAATTTTCGTTCGCGTAATGTAATATTCTGAAAGGCCCATTGATGAATAAAATAGGTTCCTGTTCCTAAGATAGTAAAAAACAACGTATTGGTAATTTCGAGAATTAACGATTTAAATTCACCAGCATAAAGGGCATATTGACTCAAACAAAAGACACTAAAAACCAAATAAACGAGAAACCACAGAAGAAAAGAATCATACTTTTTGGTTAATAGAAAGCGCTTAATGATAAATACATTGTTGATGTAAATTAAAAAATAAATCAAAGAGATAGCTGGAACCATCTCTACCAAAATTTCTCGGATGCCTTTATCGCCTAAACTAGTATATTGAATAAAACCAAAAATCAAGCACAAGGCCAATAACCCAAAAATATTGCGATACCATATATTAGAATACCATCTCCACATTTCAACTTGTTTATGGACTAAAGATACTTCATCCAACACATTGACTGCAAAAAACTTATACAAAAACCATTAAAATAAAAAAACTACCTTTTACATATTCTTTTCTTAAAAACCCCTAAAACTTAGTTATTTTCGTACTCGAATTAATTATCAAACTATGATGATACCTGGTCAACTCAGAACAGCCTTTTTACTTTGTGCCTTGTTCTTTATTACAATGGGCGTAAAAGCTCAATCGACGTATCTTTTACAAGGAACCATAAAAGACAACCGCGAACCTTTAATTGGTGCTACGATTTACATTAATGAAATCAATAATGGCGCCATCACAAATGAAAAAGGACATTATTCCATACAGCTACAAGAAGGAACCTATTCCTTAAAAATATCCTACATTGGATATGCAGATAAGTTTACGAAAGTCAATCTAAGTAAAAACCAAACGTTAGATTTTGTACTAACCACAGATAACGCTGAACTATCAGAAGTGGTGATTGTACAAAATAAAAACAAAGTTGATATTCGAAAACCAGAAATGAGTGTCAACAAATTGACTACAGAAGAAATCAAGAAAATGCCAGTTGTATTAGGGGAAACGGATATTCTAAAGTCCATCCTACAACTACCTGGTGTAACGAATGCTGGAGAAGGTGCTGCAGGATTTAATGTTCGCGGTGGAAGTGCAGGGCAAAACTTAGTATTATTAGACAATGCTAGTGTATATAGTTCTTCTCACCTATTTGGTTTCTTTTCGGTATTTAACTCAGATGCTATTCGAGATTTAAAACTATATAAAGGAGGTATTCCTGCGCGTTTTGGAGGTAGAGCTTCATCTGTACTCGATGTAGTTCAAAAAGAAGGAAATAAGAACGATTACACTTTTGAAGGTGGAATTGGTGTAATTTCTAGTCGTTTATTGGCTCAAGGACCGATTCAAAAAGGAAAATCTTCCTTTTTGATTGCAGGACGTGGTTCTTATGCGCATTTGTTCTTGAAATTATCAGACAACAAAAACTCTGCTTATTTCTATGACATCAATACTAAATTGAGTTTTGATATTAATAAAAAGAACAAAATCAACTTTTCTGCGTATTATGGAAAAGACGTATTTAGCTTCAAGGATTTAATGAAAAACAGCTTTGGAAACTTAGCAGCTACTTTAGAATGGCAAACGCTGTACAACGATGATTTAGCGGGAACCTTATCTTTATCAACCAGTCAATATACCTATGATCTAGATTTAGATTTAGTAGGATTTAACTGGAAGAATGGAATTAAAAGTACACAAATCAAATATGATTTCTTGCATGATATCAATTCAGCATTACAATTGCGCTATGGTATCGGACATACAGAATATATTTTCTACCCTGGAACAATCAAACCAACAAAAAGTGATTCTTCTATCAACTACAAAAAAATAGATAATAAGTATGCATCCGAAAGTAGTGTTTATGTAGAAGCTGAACAGAATTTTGGCCAGCATATTAGTGTAAATTACGGCTTGCGATTCTCTCACTTCAATGCGAAAGGGAAAGGAATTGAGCATACTTATGCCAACAATCAACCAGTTTGGTATGATCAGCAATTGGGGGTTTACAAAATGGCAGATATGTTAGAGACTACCTATTATAAGAAAAACAAATCGATTGAGCAATTCAACAACTTAGAACCTCGTATCGGTGTTGCTTATATTTTGAATGACAATCAATCCATTAAAGCGAGCTATAACCGAATGACACAATATATTCACTTGATGTCTAATACAGCAGCGCCAACACCTTTAGATATTTGGACACCTAGTGGAAAATATACCGATCCAGAATTAGTGGATCAAGTTGCTTTGGGATATTTCCAAAACTTTGCAGAAGGAAGGTATAGTTTAGAAACTGAAGTATTTTACAAAAAAGTAAAAAACAGCATTGATTACATTGATGGGGCGCAATTAGTAGGAAATGAAGCTATTGAACGCGTTATTCTCAATGGAGAAGGAAGAGCTTATGGATTGGAAGTGCTTTTTAGAAAGAACTTAGGGAAACTAACAGGATGGGTGGCTTATACCTTATCAAGAGCAGAACAACGTACACCAGGGAGAACAGCATTTGAACCGGGAATCAACAACGGCGATTGGTATAGAGCATCCTATGATAAACTACATGATTTGTCTATTACAGCTCTATATGAATTAAATCCGAAATGGACCTTTGGCGCAAGTTTTACACTACAATCCGGTCGTCCAATCACTTATCCTGAAGGTCAATATGAATACTTAGGACTACGTGTGCCTAAATTTGGAGATCGTTACGCTAATAACATGCCTGCCTATCACCATTTAGATGTATCTGCTACGTATACGCCAAAACCAAACTCAACGAAACGATGGAAAGGAGAATGGGTTTTTGGAATTTATAACCTATACAGTCGATACAATGCGGCATCTATTTCTTTCAGAGAAAACGAAGATATTCGCGGAAAAAATGAAGCTGAAAAAATGTCTATTTTTGGTTTCGTACCAAGTGTTACGTACAATTTTAAATTCTAAGTAAAATGAAAGCATTATCCTATATAGCACTTCTATTAACCTTATCTCTTACCTCTTGTACCAAAGTAATTGATATTGATTTACCTACTGCTGAACCTCGTTTAGTTGTAGAAGGAAACTTAGACTTCAACAAAATTGGAGCTACCGATACCGTATTTATCAAACTAAGTTTGACAACTGATTACTTCAACTTGGAAATTCCACCAGTAAACAATGCTATTGTTCGTATCAGTGACAAACAAGGTAATCAATTCCTATTGAGCGAATTAGGTCAGACTGGACGTTACTATTCAACTGAAATTACCAAACCTACTGAGGGAGATACCTTTAAATTGGAAATTGAATATGATAACGATTTATATCAAGCTACTGAAACTTATACCTCAAGTCCAGAAATCCTTGAAATAGCGCAAAAACGCGAAAAATACTTTGATACCGATTACTATGTGATTCGCGTTTATTATCAGGATATACCTAGACCTAATCAGAATTTGAATTACTACTATTTGTACTATCAATACGAAAAGAAAGCTCCACAACCACGCGTATTATCAAATGAATACTCAAAAGGAAACCGAATGGAATCACTTTATATCATTGATGGAGATGCGGTACCTGGAGAAAAAATAGAAATTGAATTGGCACAAATCTCCAGAAATTATCACGATTTTGCCATGAGTTTTTTCGATGCTATTGGCAATGGTGGAGGACCTTTCCAAGTACCTAGTGGACGCATAATTGGAAACGTAAAAAATCAAACAACTCCTAAAAAAGAAGCGTTAGGCTACTTTAGAGTGATTGAAAAACAACAGGCTACTCATACTATTTTTGAACAACCAAAGTCTTAATAAAAAAGCGACAAGAAGATGAATCTTCTTGTCGCTTTTTTATTTAACCGTTAACTGTAAACTGTCAACCGTTCAACAACTCCTTTGCATGTTGCAAAGCAGAAGCAGTAATATCTTTTCCAGACAACATCTGCGCAATTTCTTCCACGCGATGCTCCTGATCCAATTGAATTAATTTAGATGTCGTAGACTCTCCTTCCGACGCTTTGAATACTTTATAATGCTGGTGTCCTTTGGCAGCAATTTGTGGTAAATGGGTAATAGCAAAAACCTGCATTAAGGTACTCATATCTTTCATGATTACCCCCATTTTATCTGCAACCTCTCCAGATACCCCTGTATCAATTTCATCAAAAATAATCGTCGGTAAATTAGAATATCGCGCCAAAATCGCTTTAATTGCCAACATAATACGCGACAATTCTCCGCCAGAAGCTACCTTTTTCAGTAAACCATAATCCATGCCTTTATTAGCTGAGAATTGCAGCTGCATCTGATCCTTTCCGTTAATTAAATACTGATCTACCGTTTTAAAATCAAACTGAAACGTTGCATGTGGCATTCCTACTAAAGTCAATATTTCTACCAATTGATCGCTCAAAGCAGGAATTGCTTGTTTCCTTGCTTGAGATAACTGATCGGCCAATTGATCTAACTTACCCAACAACATTTCAATCTGCTTTTCTACAGCGACAATTTTATGCTGAACCTCCTCTACTTTGAATACCTTATCATTCAAGCCCGTTTCAATAGCTAATAGCTCTTCTACTGAATTTACTTGATGTTTCTTTTGCATTGCATACAACACTTGTAAACGTTCGTGTAAGACCGTTAGTCGCTCTGGGTCAGAAACAACATGGTCTATTTCACGTTCAATTTCACTAGCTAAATCTGCTAGTTCGATTTCAGCACTTACTACGCGATTGTAAAGTTCTTCGTAATCCTTAGACACTGTTGCAGTTTTCTGTAGGGTTTGACGCAATTCTTTTAATCCTTGAATCACGCCCATCTGATCCGTTGTTAGAATCTGAGTAGCCAACGCAAAACTTTCACGTACATGTTCAACGTTGTTCAATTTTTCAAATTCACTTTCCAATTCTACTTGATCAATCGTTGTCAATTGCAGTGCCTCTAATTCTTCTAAAAGAAAAGCGTTGTAATCTTGTTCTTTTAGCAGTTCTATTTCCTCTTCTTTTAGTTGTTTGAGTTCACTAACAGAAGCTTTATATAATTTTAATTGCTTTTGATATTCCTCTAAAGTCTCTTCGTTCTTGGCAATAGCATCAATGACTTTTATTTGATACGTTTCTTCGCTCAATTCACTCGTTTGATGTTGGGAGTGAATATCCAATAACACCGCACTTAATTCCTGCAAATCCGTTAGATTTACGGGAGAATCATTCACAAAAGCTCTAGATTTTCCAGAAGGTAAAATTTCTCTTCGGATGATGGTAATAGGCTCATAGTCCATATCCAAGAAAGAGTAGAGCTCTTCTAATTTATACGGATCTACTTTGAATTGACCTTCAATTACGCATTTTTCATCCTTATTTTTAAGGGAACCTAAATCTGCTCGTTTCCCTTGTAATAGACCTAATGCGCCTAAAACAATTGATTTTCCAGCACCAGTTTCACCAGTTATAATAGAAAAACCTTTAAAAAACTCAATTTCTAAATGATCGATTAAAGCGAAATTTTTTATACTCAATGAAGTAAGCATAGCCGAAACAATTAAATTTTACAGGGAAAGATACTTATAAATTATTCCATTTAGAAGCATTTAGGGGAGATATTGCATGTAATATTTCAGTCACACGTTTCTTATTGCGATCTGCAATTCCACTATATACATTAACTAATTCTTCTGTTTTAGCATCAAAAAACACGCGAATTAAAAGCGAGTTAGATCGAACAGCATTATATTGTCTTAAGTCTTCCAACCCTTTAAATATCCCATCGCGACCTCCTTCTAAGCTCTCACTCATCGTATCTAATCCTGTACGGTGATAGGTGTATAAAGCATCTCGAAAAGGTCTGCTTGCTCCTGACGTTAAATCGTTAATTAGTGTATAACGCGTATTAGTTCCATCTCCTTGTTTCCATCCTTTTGCTCCAGACTGTTGGGCCATCGAAGCGATTAAAGAAGCCTCTTGATAGTAGCTATTTCCTCCATCTTTAGCGAAGGTATCCCCATCCATCCCTAAAACAACATGAACATAAAAAGAAATCAAAGAGATTAAATTAGATTCATACGTACCTGCGCTATAACGCAAAGGTTCAAACTCCGTATAATTAAATGCAATATCTTTGTCATTGAAATTTAATACCGGACTTGTATAGGTCGTATTGAAAATAGGACGACCATATTGTACTTGTAAAGTACCTGAGATATTCGTATTATTATCAAAAGAACTTACAGTTAACAAAAAGGTACAATCGATTTTCTCATTAGAATTAATTCGTTGAGACGTCCAGGTGGTTTGATTCAACAATTCTTTTAAAGACTTTTCTAAGGTTCGGAAATAATTTTGATGTGCATTTCCTACCTGTGCAAAATTTACACTTACATTAGCGTTCAATTCTTGTGCTTGGCATGTGCCCATCCAAAGAAAAAAACAAGCGAAAAGTCCAAAAAGTTTATTCATAATGTTGAATGATTTTATTGACAATATCTTTAGCAACCTCTTCTTTTGATTTTAGTTCCATGGGTTGAACGGTAAAATCACGATCAATAAAGGTAACCTTATTGGTTGGTTTTCCAAAACCTGCACCTGTATCATTTAATGAGTTTAACACAATCAAATCGAGATTTTTCTTGACGATCTTCTGCTTGGCATGTTCCACTTCATTTTCCGTTTCCAGCGCAAAACCAATCAAATACTGTTGCTTTTTAATTGCGCCTAATGAAGCGAGTATATCTGGATTTTTATCCAAAGTTATACTAAACTCATCTGCATTCTTTTTTATTTTTTGCGTTGCCACATCCTTTGGTCGATAATCTGCCACTGCAGCTGCAGCTACTACTACATCAACTTCGTCAAAATGCTGATGACATGCTTCGTACATTTCCGATGCAGACATCACAGCAATAACTTGAACCTGAGGATGCGTTATCTTTTGATTCGTCGGACCACTCACTAAGATAACCGTTCCACCTTGCTTTGCAACTTCTTTGGCAATATCATACCCCATTTTACCAGAAGAGTGATTACCAATAAAACGCACAGGGTCGATCGGTTCGTATGTTGGACCAGCTGTAATTAGTATTTTTTTACCTTGAAGCGGTAAATCCTGATTTAAAGATTCTTCAAGCACAGCAACAATCGTTTCTGGCTCTGCCATTCTACCTTGTCCGATTAATCCGCTCGCTAATTCCCCTTTTTCTGCGGGAATTATCACGTGATTATACGAAGTTAGCGTCGTAAGATTTCTTTCTGTTGAAGGGTGCACGTACATGTCTAAGTCCATAGCAGGCGCTATATAAACAGGACATTTTGCTGACATATAAACAGCTAAAAGGAGGTTATCACATAACCCATTGGCCATCTTAGCTAAAACATTAGCTGTAGCTGGAGCGATTAACAAGATATCCGCCCAAAGTGCTAATTCTACATGGTTATTCCATGTACCGTTTTCTTTGGAGTTAAAAAACTCAGTATACACTGGTTTTTTAGACAAAGTCGATAAAGTAAACGGGGTAACAAATTGATGAGAAGCAGGTGTCATGATCACTTGGACCTCGGCACCTGCTTTAATAAGTAAACGTACTAAACTTGCCGTTTTATAAGCGGCAATTCCACCAGTTACACCTAGTAATATTTTTTTTCCGCTTAACACTGACATGTTCTAGTATATGCTATTTGTTAACTTCTTTGAATGAAACTTTTCCTTCCAACCATTCTTCTACTGCTAATGCTTGTGCTTTTGGAAGTTTCTCATAGAACTTTGATACTTCAATTTGTTCTTTATTTTCAAAAACCTCATCTAAGCTATCATTGTTAGTAGCGAACTCCTCTAACTTATCGATCAATTCGTTCTTAATTTCAACGTTGATTTGACTTGCTCGTTTTGCGATAATAGTAATAGCTTCATAGATATTACCAGTTGGTTCTTCAATTTTACTTTTGTTGTAAGTAATTGTGTTTACTGGAGCAGTTGTTTTCTTTAAATCCATTTTACGCTTAGGTTATTTTGAAATTTTTTGTAATTCTGTGTTTATTTCTGCAAGCATTTTATCTGCTTTCTCTTTGTATTTTGTTTCGCTATTAAAACGAATCAACGCATCGTACATTCCTTTTGCATTGTTCAATCGTTCTTCCAATCGGCTGTAGACACTATTCATAGCTAATTTATAGGCTGAATCCAATTTGTAATATAAAGCATCTTCTTTATATTCTGTTCCTGGAAAGTCATAGATAAAGTTGTCTAAAGCGACAATCGCAGCTCCATAATTTCTAGTATAAGCACCAATCGTATTCAATTGTTTAGCATTTTCAAACGATTTTTGCTCTAGCTTTTTGTTCATCTCACTCATAATTGAATTCGCCTCAAAAATGAAATCTGAACCTGGATATTGATCGATAAATTTTTGCAATTTACCAATCGTCGTATTTGTAATCGTCTGATCCAAAGAATAAACAGGAGATAATTCTACCCCACATTTAATTTCTTTTAGTAAAGCTTCTTCTCTGCGTTCCGCTCTAGGATATGTTGCTGCAAATAATTTGAATCGCTCAGCCGCTAACATATAATCTTTCGTTACATAGGTAGCTTCTGCAAAGTTGAAGTACATGTCCTCATACCCTGGTCTACCTCTAAACGAAGTCTCTACTTGTTCATATAATCGGATAGCTTTTCTATACTTTTGTTGTTCATAGTATTGATTAGCAACATCCTTTTTGAATTCTAAATCTTCTGATTTCATTGCTTTCTGTAAGGGTGAACACCCTACAAAAGTCAAAGCCAAAAGAGATAATCCGACGTATTTTTTCATTTCGTTCATTCGGTATTAAACAATCACCTGTTTGAGTTATAGCACTTCAAAAGCAACTGCAAATTTAGTTATATAATTGCATTATACAAAAACCTTTCTTTACTAAAAAGAAAAAAAGGTCTTTTTTATTTTATTTTAACAGGATAATTTAGTAAGTATTTCGATTCTTTTCGTGTAAATCACCTGCATTGTCCTCTTCAACTGCTAGAATTTTCGAATATTTTAAACGTTCTCCTTGCCTTTGATACACAAAAAAGATGCCTTATGGGCATCTTTTTTCGTTTTATGCTGTGATTTTATACAGTAGTAGCAGTTGCACCTGCATCTCCTCTAAAGCTCTTCATATCGTTGTCAAATAAATAAAGTCCTCCTTTATCATCTCCAATCAGATTGATTTTATCTAAAATCGTACGCGCTGTCGCCTCTTCTTCGATTTGCTCAGACACATACCATTGTAGGAAATTGTGTGTTGCATAATCGCGCTCTTCTAAAGCAATATGCACTAAATCATTGATGCTTTTTGATACGAATACTTCATGTGCGAACAATTGTGTAAAAAGCGTCTTAAATGAAGCATAATCCAACTCAGGTTTTGATACTGCTGGAATTGTTGCTTCTCCTCCTCTTTGATTGATATACTTCACTAATTTAAGCATATGCGTGCGCTCTTCATTCGATTGATCATACATAAAAGAAGCAATTCCTTCGAAACCTTGAACTTCTGCCCAAGTTGCCATCGCTAAATAAATTTGAGATGAATCCCCTTCTATTTTAATCTGTCCGTTTAAAGCATCTTGCAATTTTTTCGATAACATAGTTTTTAATTTTTGAGTTTTATAAATTCTTTTTCTATTCGTTGTTTTAATTCTTGATCCACTGGAACTAATGGTAATCTCAGTTCATTTTCAATGACATCTGCTTGTTCTAAAACCGCTTTAATTCCCGCTGGATTTCCTTGTTCAAATATCATATCAATAATAGGCATCATCTGATATTGCAACTGAAAAGACTCTTTTATTTTTCCTTCTAATCCCAAGCGAATCATCGATGAAAAAGGCTCCGGAACCCCTTGTCCAATTACAGAGATAACTCCAGCTCCTCCTGCTAATACTAAAGGCAAGGCAATTGCATCATCTCCAGAAATAACAAGAAAATCTTGACGTGTCGATTGTCTAATCAATTCCATTCCTTGAACAAGATCGCCTGCTGCTTCTTTAATTCCCACAATATTTGGAAATTCATTTGCTAAGCGGATAACCGTTTTAGGACTCATATTACTTCCTGTACGTCCTGGCACATTATACAATAGAATCGGTAAGCTACTTTGTTGTGCAATCGCTTTAAAATGTTGGTAAATCCCTTCTTGTGTAGGTTTATTGTAGTAAGGAGATACCGATAAGATAGCATCAAATCCTGCTAAGTTGGTTGGATTTAATTCCTCGACAACCTGTGCTGTATTATTTCCTCCGACACCTAAAACCAGTGGTAATTTACCTGCATTCGCCTTTATTACAGTCTGTTTCACTACTTCTTTCTCTTCCTGTGTTAACGTAGCAGCTTCTCCTGTTGTTCCTAAAACTACAAGATATTCCACTCCTCCCTCAGTCACATAGTGTACTAAGCGCTCTAGCGCTTCAACATCAACAGATTTGTCTTTTTTAAATGGAGTAATCAAAGCCACTCCCGTACCTTTTAGCGATTGCATATTTGTTTATTTCGTTTTAAAAATAGTTATATAATTCATTAAATGTTTAGCATATTGCGTTGCGTGTAGCTCCTGAATATCTAAACTAAAGTGGTTGATTTTCGGTGTCACTGTTGCAACTCCAATCTTAAATTTCGCCTTCGATTTTGCACTCACCCATAGTAAAGGTACAATATCTTTTGCATAAAAATTAATCAACCAATCAAAAGGTTGATCAATAAATTTCTTTACTTCTTGGTTGTGAATATCCCCCGTTAGTGTAAAATCACTTAAACTAAAAGAGGGATCTATCAATTGCTTAGTCTTGGTTAATCCTGTATAAACCAAAACATTAATCTGATCCGTCGATACACCGCTTTGACGCAGTGCTTGAATTAATTCATCCACTTTCGACACTTCACTCTTTTCAATTAAAATACCTATCGTTTGGGGTTTAAAGTCAAAATCTGACGCTAAACCTTTTAACGTAGCTTGATGAATTGCTTTTTTTAATGTTTTCTTTTTGAAAGTACTAAACATAATTCTTTGATAAGAAGTAAAGTTAGAAAAAGCCTAATAATTTTCTAACTACTTTAACAACAAATTATTTAATCATCATTAAGAAGGCTTCCTCTGTCAAAATCGTTATTCCCAATTGATTGGCCTTTTCCAATTTAGAAGGCCCCATTTTATCTCCTGCTACTACATAATCTGTCTTAGAACTAATCGAACTTCCATTTTTCCCTCCGTGATCTTCAATCATTTGTTTCAATTCCTCTCGGCTCACTTGTGTAAATACACCTGATACCACAATTGTTTTCCCTTTTAAAAGATCAGAAACAACCGTAGATTCTTTTTCCTCCAAGACCATTTGTACGCCATAGGCCTTTAATCGCTCAATGGTTTGCTTGTTGATGTCATTGCTAAAGAAGTCAATCACACTTTGAGCAATGCGCTCGCCAATTTCGTCAACCATCATCATTTCCAACATAGGTGCTACCGCTAAAGCATCAATAGATTTATAGTGATTAGCTAATTTTTTCGCTACCGTTTCCCCTACAAATCGAATCCCCAGTCCATACAACACTCGTTCGAATGGAATAGCTTTAGAAGCTTCAATTCCCTTGATTAGGTTGTCTGCTGATTTTTCAGCCATGCGCTCCAGAGGCAATACATCCTCTTTCTTCAATTCATATAAATCGGCATAATCTTTAATTAAACCGTTGTTGTACAACAACACTACTGTTTCCTCTCCTAACCCTTCAATATCCATTGCTTTACGCGAGATAAAATGTTGAATTCTACCTGCTATTTGAGGCGGACATCCATATACATTCGGGCAATAATGTTGAGCTTCTCCTTTGTTGCGCTTTAAAGGTGTATTACATTCAGGACAAGTAGTAATATAGACTGTTGGTTGAGAATCACTTGGACGAACTGCCGTATTAACACCGACAATTTTAGGGATTATCTCTCCTCCTTTTTCTACATACACATAATCACCTACGCGAACATCTAATTTCGCAATTTGATCTGCATTGTGTAAAGACGCACGTCGAACCGTTGTACCTGCCAATTGAACAGGCGCTAGATTTGCTACAGGAGTAATCGCTCCTGTTCGTCCTACTTGATAAACAATAGATTCTAATAAGGTTTCTCCTTGTTCTGCCTTAAATTTATAAGCAATAGCCCAACGAGGTGATTTTGCTGTAAACCCAAGTTCTTCTTGATCGTGTAATGAATTTACTTTTACTACTACACCATCCGTTTCATAAGGTAATTCATGACGATGTACATCCCAATAAGCAATAAATTCCAAGACTTCGTCCATGCTTTTTGCCAATTTCGAAACCGTTGGTACTTTAAATCCCCATTGGCGTGCTTTTTCTAATCCTTCATATTGCGTTTCAAATCCTAGATCTGCTCCAATTAAATTATACAACAAGCATTCTAAAGGACGCTTGGCTACCTCTGCGCTATCTTGTAATTTTAAACTTCCTGCAGCTGTATTTCTTGGATTTGCATAAGGTGTCTCTCCAATTTCAATTAGCTCTTGATTCATGCGCTCAAATCCTGCAAAAGGCAAGATAATCTCCCCGCGAATATCAAAACTCTTCGGATAATCATTCCCCTTCAAACGAATAGGCACCGATTTAATTGTTTTGATATTATTCGTTACATCATCCCCTTGCACACCATCTCCACGGGTAACCGCACGAACAAGTACCCCATCTTCATAGGTAATGCTAATTGAAGCTCCATCGTATTTTAGTTCGCATGTATATTCCATAGGAACATCACCTAATGCTTTTTGAATGCGCTTTTCCCAATCCAATAAATCTTCTTGAGAGTACGAATTATCTAAAGAATACATTCTATTTCGATGTACAATCGTCTCAAAATTCTTCGTAATTGCTCCTCCTACGCGTTGCGTTGGTGAATCTGCATCAAAAAACTCAGGATATTTTTGCTCTAATACTTCTAATTCTTTTAATTTTTGATCAAACTCAAAATCAGAAATAGTTGCATTATCTAGTACATAATAATTGTAATTATGCTCGTTTAATTCCTTTCTAAGTGCTTCAATTTTGCTTTTTACTTCTGTCATCGTCTAGGGCTTACAAGTTTAACATGTCTTTAAATTGCGTATACAGCACCCCATCACTTAAAATGGCTCCCTGACGAATAATATCAAAAAGCTCTGCATTGCGATCTGCACCAAAATTCTTCCCTCCGTGCTTCACTTCTACATCTGCTGTAAAAACAGCCTCTGACAACCATTGTAACCCTTCTTGCGTCAAAAAATCAATATCTTGTTGCAGGGTTTTAATCACAATTGTATTGATGTATTTTTCATCAAACCCAAATAAGAAAATGTGATTCTTAGAATAATGCTCGATATATTGTGCATTAGTCAACACACCTTCCCAGATTAAATCGGAGAAAACATCTAATTCTTGTTCGGCAACTTCTGGCTTTTCTTCTTTTAACTTATCCCATTCATTTTTATCGATTTGCTGTGCAGCTAAAAACTTCACAAATTCCGGATGTAACTCCTCAAATTGTTCTTTTGTCAGACGAGAATACTTCATAATAATTTCTTTGAAAGACAAAAATACTAATTATAAAATGGAATTTTTGCGTTTGTAGCAGTAAGCCGATAAAAAATAATTTTAGTTTAAACCTACTGACAAACCGTTGTCAACCCTCCCTTCTACATTTGTGGTATAACAAAGAAAAATACACTTCAAATGAACACCGTTATTATTTCCAAAGAACAGCTTTTACAGCACTGGCAAGGACAAAGAAGCTTAACAAGACGAGTAATCGAAGCTTTTCCTGAACATGATTTATTCAACTTCTCAATTGGAGGAATGCGTCCTTTTTCTATGATGTGCGCCGAACTAATTGCTATTGCAGTTCCATCGCTAGCTTCTATTACATCCAATCAAATTACAAAATTTGACGAGAAACCGACCTTTACATCCAAAGCAGAACTTTTAAAACAATGGGATGAAGATACGATTCAAATTAATACTTTATTCCCTTTACTTACTGAAGCGCAATTTCAAAACAATTTTGTTTTATTCGGAGAATATGATTTGAAGATTCAACAACATATCTTTTATTTCATTGACAATGAAATTCACCACCGTGGGCAAGCCTATGTATACCTACGTGCTTTAGGAATTGAACCTCCTTATTTCTGGGAAACATTCTAAAAAAATAAAGTCCTTTCATTATATTGAAAGGACTTTATTTTTTGTGCTTCAGCAAACTCTGCTCTAATAACTGTATTACTTTTTCTTGCAATTCTACTGGTTCAATAATCGTTGCATGATCAGCAAACATCAGGAACCAACGTGGAAATCCATTGTTAAAATCTTTCATTTTGAACTGCATTTCAACGTATTCTCCTCGTTCCATTTCTTCCACAAATCCATAATATTTACGTTCCCAAACCAAATAAGTAGCCATTTGTTTTGATACTAGAATACGAACTTCCAAATTGCGTTCTACATTGCGACTAGGCAAATACATTTCCAAGTCTCCGTGTTCTAAGGTAAATAGATCTTCAAGTAATTCGATAGATTGAATGCGATCCGATCGAAATTGACGATAAGATTGACGCAAATGACAATACGCCATAAAATACCAAAAGCTATTTTCATGAAAGACACCAATTGGTTCGACAACGCGAATGGTAACCTCCGTTTCTACTCCCGCTAGATAAGCAATGCGCACTTGTTGTTTAAGAGATATACTCTTAAACAACGTTGCCAATGCAGAAGGTACTTTTTTATTGAAAACCGTTTTATCGGAACGCATCACCACCGCAGGGGCAATCCCAGATACTTCCGCTTTTTGAGCGGAACGCAATACGGCTTTCATCTTAAACAAAGCCGAGGTAAAATGTTCACTAAGCTCTTGATCCACATAAACCTGCATGATTTTTTCCGCTGCAACAAAACTCAATGCCTCTTCTCTTGTAAATAAAGTTGGAGGAATCTTATACCCATCAACAACAGCATACCCTACTCCTGGTTCACTATAAAGCGGAACTCCTGCTTGCTCCAATGATCGAATATCACGATAAATCGTACGCAAACTCACCTCAAATCGATCTGCTAATTCTTGAGCCGTCACAATTGGCTTGGATTGTAGATGGATAAATATACTGATGATGCGGTCAAATCTTTTTTTGATGTCCATTTTTTGGGTTATGAGTTATAGGTTATTAGTTATGGGTTATGATGGTGAGGTGGTGAGGTGGTGAGGTGGTGAGGTGGTGAGGTGGTGAGAGCATGATAAAAATACGGCTATAATTGAAGAATTACTTCAAAAAAGCAAAGGAACAAAAATACAAAAAAAGCCTCCCTGAAAAGGAAGGCTTTTTATATAAGTTATATTTACATTGAACTGAATACAGTTCAAGTGAATTACTCTTGTTCAGCGATTACTTCGTAATCAACTTCAACAATTACGTCACGGTGTAAACGTACTGTTGCAGCGTATTTACCTAAACGTTTGATAACACCTGAAGCGATGAATTTTCTATCAATTTCTTGACCGTTTTTAGCAAATACTTCAGCTAAATCTTGGTTCGTTACTGAACCAAACAATTTCTCTCCACCAGCTTTAACAGCGATTTTGATTTCAATTGCTTTTAATGCTTCAGCGATAACTTTAGCATCAGCGATTAATTTAGCTTCTTTGTGTGCTCTTTGCTTTAAGTTTTCAGCTAATACTTTCTTTGCAGAAGGAGTAGCTAAAACTGCAAGTCCTTGAGGAATTAAGTAGTTACGTCCGTATCCTGGTTTTACAGTTACTACGTCATCTTTAAATCCTAATTTTTGAACGTCTTGTTTTAAGATAATTTCCATGTTGATGTCCTTTTAATAAGAAGTTAGGTTTCTAAGTTGAAAACCAACAACTTGTTTTTGTATTATATTATTTTAATAAATCCGCTACGTATGGCATTAAAGCTAAGTGACGAGCTCTTTTTACCGCTACAGAAACTTTTCTTTGGTATTTCAAAGAAGTTCCAGTTAAACGACGAGGTAAAATTTTACCTTGCTCATTAACGAATTTTAATAAGAAATCAGCATCTTTATAATCGATGTATTTGATTCCTGATTTTTTGAAACGACAATACTTTTTAGTTTTGTTTGTTTCTATGTTTAAAGGCGTTAGATATCTGATATCTCCGTCTTTTTTTCCTTTTGCAGATTGCTCAATAGTTGACATAATAATTAAGCTTTTTTAGATTTTAATTTTTCTCTTCTTCTCTCAGCCCAAGATATAGCGTGTTTATCTAAAGCAACAGTTAAGAAACGCATAACTCTTTCGTCACGTCTGAATTCTGTTTCAAGGTTGATGATTACATCTCCAGCAACTTTGTACTCAAACAAGTGATAAAAACCACTTTTCTTGTGTTGGATTTCGTAAGCTAATTTTTTTAAGCCCCAATCCTCTTTAGCTACCATTTCAGCTCCTCTTGATGTAAGAAATTCTTCGAATTTCTGTACTGTTTCCTTTACCTGAGTTTCAGATAAAACGGGATTCAAGATGAAAACAGTTTCGTATTGATTCATAAAATAAAAATTTATTTTGTTATAAAATTGAGTGCAAAAATAGTACTTTATATATCATCTACCAAAGTTTTTTTGCTTTTTCTTTTTTGTGAAGTTCGTGAGGTATGTGAAATCAAGCAAACATCATAACTTTCTCCCTTTCACCCCTATATACAGCGTGATTCCATAATTAACAAATCCCAAAATAAAGACAAACACCATGATAGCTTCAAAGGCATAGCCCTCACCCCCAAGCTTACTAAAAATAGCATATAAGCTCAAACCTCCTGCCAATACCGTATAAGCAATCTGACTGAGAATGACATTTTTTCCAATCGTATTAATCACATCATCATTTTTTTTATACATACTCCATCCGATTAATGGCCCAATGATATTCCCAAGAGGAATGACAATTCCTGTTAATACCAGAAAATAAATAATTCTAACAGAAGCTATGGTTGAATCCTCAGCTTTTCGTTCGCTAGACTGGAATAACTCCTCTACTTTCAATCCAAATACTTCACACAACAACTGTAGTGAATTTCCTCGAGGAATTGTTTCTCCCTTTTCAATACGCTGAATCGTACGAATAGACAATCCCGATTGCATAGCCAATTCTTCTTGTGAATACCCTCTAGCTATTCGAAGTTCCTTTATTTTTTCTCCCGTGTTTTTCATGATACACTATCTTAACCGATTTTGATGTAAACCTACTCAACGATTATTTACTTTCACCTGACATCTCTATGACATATTCCCGTCATCTCCCATTCTTAAAGGACAAACGAACGTATTCTATCAGTCAGTAAAACTAAATCCACTGGAACACAAACTTTACAACTTATTCTCGCTCTACTTTTTTTCCCAACATCTTCTCTGCATAATCATACATTTCATCGATAGATAAAACTAAAAGCGCTGGATGTTGTTTCAACCAAGTAGCATTTAAATCGATTAAATCCTCTTCAATATTGAAAAAAGTATCGTCATTTAGAAGGTCACGAGTTGGATTTGTTCCAAAATAATCGCTTTCAATAAACGCTTCTAAAACCGTTTCATCCATATTTTCAAGCACTTCTAATCTCTTTTTCAATAAAGCCAAATGCTCTTTAGAACCCATTTTTTCTAATCCCTCAATAATCCAATCAATCAATTCTAAATCTGCTCCTGTATTATAAACAAATTGAGAAAAATTTCCATTTTCGTATTGAGACAAATAATAATCTACATAATAACTCAAGAATGCATCATGTGGAATTAGTTCATCTACGCGGTCTTCTTCTGGATCTGCTTCCTCTGCTTCTTCGCGAATTAGATTAATAAAGGTAATATTGGAATAGATGATATCGTAATTATCCTGGCTTTGTGCCGCATCTTGTGACACTACAATTTTTGGCTGATTCATTTTCTTTAAAATTTAGTTCATTTTTACGCAAACAAAAGTACGATTTAATGATGGCCTAAAAACAAGATTTCATTTAATTTTAAGTCTATTTGAAAACGCTTCTCCATTTATTACAATGAATACAACTTTCTCCTTTCTTCTAAAATTTGCTTTCCCTTCTTTCGCACACAGCTTAAGAGTTTCTTAGTAAAACAATTTTTATCAGAAGCGGAAAGTCAAAACAAACTTGAACAATACGTAAAAAAAGAGAAGCAATGCCTCTCTTCTATCTGATATCTTTAATAAAAATCCACATTAGCCACCACGTGAACCGAACGATAGGCTCCAATAGACTCGAAACTCTTCAAGATGCGTCTCACCTGTCCTTTGGTCTGATTGAGCATTACTTGCTGTGGAATCTTGATTAAAATCACGCGAATATATTGATTGCGGATGCGGTTAATTGCTGGTTCTTCTGGTCCTAAAACAGGAATACCCAATTGTCCTTTCAGGTTATTGTACAACCAAAAAGACGACTCTTTGAGTTTTTCGAAATCGCGATGTTTTAACGTTAAGCGGATTAAACGGTAAAAAGGAGGATATTGAAAATTATGACGTTCATACATCTGCTCCTTATACATGGATTTATAATCGTAATTGGTTACCTGTTGAATAATGTTGTGATAAGGGTTAAAGGTTTGAATAATCACCCTTCCCTTTTTATCAAATCGACCTGAACGTCCTGCAATTTGAGTCATCATTTGAAAAGCGCGTTCATGTGCCCTAAAATCAGGGTGATACAAACTATTATCTGCGTTCATTATCCCAACTAAGTTCACATTATCAAAATCAAAGCCTTTGGCTAACATTTGGGTACCCACTAAAATATCAATTTGACGATTCTCAAAAGATTCGATCAATTTCTCATAGGCGTATTTCCCTCTTGTGGTATCTTGATCCATGCGCGCAATACGCTTGTTTGGGAACAACTCTCTCAACTCCTCTTCTACTTGTTCCGTTCCAAATCCTTTTGTATTCAAATCCACGCTGTGGCAACGTCCACATTGTTTCGGCATCGGTAAGGTATAACCACAATAGTGGCAACGCAATTCATTTCTGTACTTGTGATAGGTCAAACTCACATCACAATGCGGACATTCAGGAACTGCTCCACAGGTCATACACTCCACCACAGGTGAAAACCCCCTGCGGTTTTGGAAGAGAATCACTTGTTCCTCTAACGACAAAGCCTGATTAATCTCCTCTATCAATTGATCAGAGAAATGCCCTGTCATCTGTTTGCGCTTGTATTTGTCCTTTACATCCACTAAGACAATATCCGGAAGCAATACATTCGTATAACGCTTGGTCAATTCAACCAATCCGTATTTCTTTTGAGCAGCATTATAATAACTTTCTAAACTCGGCGTAGCGGATCCCATCAACACTTTTGCTTGGTGTTGCATCGCCAACACCACAGCCGCATCACGTCCATGATAGCGCGGAGCAGGATCGTGTTGTTTGTAATTAGCATCGTGTTCTTCATCAATCACCACCAAACGCAAATCTTGAAATGGTAAGAAAACAGATAAACGCGTTCCAATCACCACTTTTGCTTTTTCTGATTGCTGCAACACTTGATTCCACACTTCTAATCGCTCATTATGAGAGTAACGCGAATGATACACCGCTACTTGATTACCAAAATAAGCCGTTAAACGCTGAACCAATTGCGCACTAATTCCCACTTCAGGTAAAAGGAATAATACTTGTCCTTCTTGGGTTAAAAATTTCTCTATGAGTTTAATATACACTTCTGTCTTCCCTGAGGCTGTAACCCCATGCAGTAAGACCACTTCTTTTGCTGTAAATTGTTGTTCAATTTCCCAAAGCGCTTTACTCTGGTCATCCGTCAGCTGAATCACCTCTGAAGTTGCATCATTAAAAACAACACGATCGTGATTCAGGTAATAGGATTCAAACACTCCTTTTTCAATCAAGGCATTGATAATCGCTTGACTACTTTCTCCTTCTTCAATCAGTTGTTTTACACTAATTGGATTTTTTTGTACTGCTTGTAATTGAAAATATTTTAAGATTAATTCGCGTTGTTTAGCAGCTCTATTAACCAATTCCATCAGTTTAGTCAATCCATCTTCTTGCAGGTATTCTTCTGCCAAACGAACATAGCGAATTTGCTTTGGCTTATACTTCTCCACCATTTCTTCTTGTAATAGAATGGCTCCTTTGGTCAATAAGCTATTAATTACGGGGAAAACTTTTTTGCGATTGAGAATAGCAATCACCTCATCAAGCTTCAAAATAGATTGGATTTGCATCGCCTCGTACAACAAGTATTCCGCATCATCCAAATCCTCTACGGATAGCGTTACTTTATCATTCCATTGAATTATTGTTTCGCTTTCCAACAGCAAACGAGAAGGCATTGCTCCTTTGTATACATCACCTAGCGTACACATATAGTATTCAGCTAACCACGTCCAAAATTTAATTTGGGCTGGAGTAACAACAGGTTCAATATCGATAATTTCGTGAATATCTTTTGCTTCGTATACAGCCGGTTGTCGATGGTGTTTTTCCACCACTAACGCGGTATACACTTTATTACGCCCAAAAGGTACAGCAACCCGCATTCCAACTTGAATAAAATCGAATTCGACTTCATTGATTCGGTACGTGAACGTGGGATCTAAAGCTAAAGGCACAATGACCTCAACAAAATAATGCATGTTAGGGTTGGTTAATCACTTCAAAGAAAGCCTTTGAATATAATAAATAGTAGAATTTTTTAATTATGGGTCTTCTCAGAAACTATGTTTCCATTTTTATCGATATAAAACCACGATGAACTATCCCAATAATGATATTCTCCTCGAGAACCTTCCACTTCTCTACTTCTACCTTCAAAGGTAGCTTTTGCTACGCCATTTTTGAAAGGAAATACAAAAGCAAATTGAGGCTTAATCACTACTTGTCCTTTGACATTCGCAAACCCCATTTTACCCTCTTCATCAATAATGCGATACATTCCTTCCACTACAAAATCAGGTCCATTGTTATACAAATAAGGTTGATGAGTTGATTTTGACGTCATGCAACTCACTCCTACAAGTAGTAAAAAACACACCAATACTCTATTCATTTATGATTTTAATTATAATTAGTTTTCAATTAAATTTGATTTTTTGAATTTCAAAAATACGCGATTTATATTATATTTCCGCATGGATTTCACAACATCAGCAGTATATCCTCTTTTTTCATCATCCATTTTACTTAGCCTCCCGCAGTTCTTGGCTAAAAAAATATAAATCTTCTACCATAGAGCGCTCTAGCTTGTTGTACTATTACTTTTCACCACAACAAAAATAACTCACTCATATTCTAACACATAGCTATTCAAAGGTACAAGAGGTTTCTATAATTCTATCTAAATTGAAGAGTAAAGTTCTGTTAAATGACGTTGACAAACTACAATTGAAAAATTATACTCTAAAATAAACACAAAAAAAAAGACCATCTTAAAAGACAGTCTTTGCTATTTTATTTACATTTTAGTCCACGTTTGTGTTCGTCCAATCAATGAAATTCCAACATATCCACGAACTTCTAATTTCGTTTTTCCATTTGTTTTAATTGAACATTTATATTCTTTTCCAGACTGTGGATCAATAATGGTTCCACCTGTATATTCTTCTCCTTTTTTCGATAGGTTTTTGATAATTTCTAAGCCTTCAATAGGCTTTCCTTTATCATTTCCTGGGCACTTCTCACATTTGGAATCCTTTTTGGCAGGATTTAATATCTCGATGACTTTCCCATGATATTTACCTCCTTTTTCTGATATCTCCACGATAGATTTCGCGTCTCCTGTTTGATCGTCAAACGTTTTCCATTTACCAACGATTGATTGAGCATTCATCGTCATCAATCCACCCAATAAAAACAAGAGCATAAGCATTGAATTTCTCATAATATTTTTTCGTTTTAAATTAAGTTATACTCTCAAATATACTTATTTTTTTAACTTAATCTTACGAATAGCTAAATTTAATTCAAAACCTAATAATAGAATCATACAGTTGATCCACAAATAGAACATAACCACCAATAGAGTCCCAATTGAGCCATATAATTCATTGTATCGCGCAAATCGAAGTACGTATACCCCAAATCCATAAGAGGTTAACACGTATAAAATGGTCGTAAAAACAGAGCCAATAGAAATGAAAGACACTCCTTTCGTTTCTTTGGCACCGAATTTATATAAAATAGAAGTAGTTAATAGCACTACTAGTAATAAATATAGATTACGTACCCAAACTAACCAATTGGCCCCAATGGCTAACCGATAAATTAACACTTCTAAGATTACATAAAAGGCAACGGAGAAAATCAAAACAAACGACAGAATAAGCGAGAGTGCCAAGGCAACTAAGTACTGTCGAATGATATTGCGAGAAATGGTAATATGGTAAGAGGATTCAAATCCCCCAATAATAGCAAATACTCCATTAGTCATCAAGAAAATAGAAAGTAAAAATCCAGACGATAGTAAGGATTTATAACTATTATTCATGATATCGAGAATAATGGATTGAATTGCTTCATATGTATTTGGTGGAACTGAATTCTCAATAAACTGTAAA
Source organism: Myroides odoratus (assembly GCF_001549985.1). Taxonomy (GTDB): domain Bacteria; phylum Bacteroidota; class Bacteroidia; order Flavobacteriales; family Flavobacteriaceae; genus Flavobacterium; species Flavobacterium odoratum_A. Next base: position 28,664 of record NZ_LROZ01000018.1, read on the forward strand.
AAGTCGGATTGAAAATTATCAATCGGAATATAGGGGATTAAATTCAGGATAAACAGAGCAAAGGGAAACAAGGCCATAAAGAAGCTAAAAGCAATAGAACCTGCTCGATAAGAAAAGGCTCCTTTGATGATTCCGACCAAATACAACTCAATTAAATCATATAGCGAATACCCATCAAGAAAAGAAAACTTTACTCGCTGTAATGCGCTAACAATTTTATTCAGCACAGGTATCTGGGCTAATTTATCTTCTATTTCTCTAGACATGCATGTTTCTTATAGGCTATAAAACTGCTTTTAAACTTAAATCCATATTGTAAACGGAATGTGTCAATGCGCCTGATGAAACAAAATCAACTCCGCAAAGTGCATATTCTCGTACTGTTTCTTCATTTATATTTCCAGAGGATTCCGTTTGACATTGATTTCCAATCAATTCCACTGCTTTCTTTGTGGTTTCAAAATCAAAGTTATCCAACAAAATACGATACACATTCTCACAGGCTAAAATCTGTTCTACTTCATTTAGATCACGTGCTTCAACAATAATTTTAAGCGCTTTGTTGTTGGCTTTCAAATACGCATTTGTTTTTTCAATTGCCTCTTTTATTCCTCCAGCAAAGTCAATGTGATTATCTTTCAGCATAATCATATCATACAAAGCAAAACGGTGATTTTCACCCCCAGCAATTTTTACTGCCCATTTTTCAATCGCACGAATACCAGGTGTGGTTTTTCTTGTATCTAATATTTTGGTTCCAGTTCCTTCTAACAAATCGACAAAAACACGGGTTTTCGTTGCAATAGCACTCATGCGTTGCATAGCATTCAACATAAAACGCTCTGCTTTTAAGATCGATTGAGAAGATCCTGCAACCGTAAGTACAATATCGCCTACTTTTACTGCTGTTCCATCTGGAATAAAAACTTCTACTGCTAACGTAGGATCTACATACTGTAAAATTAGCTGTGCAAATTCCACGCCGGCAATAATACCTGCTTCTTTGACTAATACTTGTGCTTTTCCTTTTGCATCAGCAGGAATACACGCCAATGAACTATGATCGCCATCTCCTACATCTTCGCGTATGGCATTAATGATAATCTGATTTAATTCAGCTTGAAATTGTTGTTCTGAAATCATAAATAAAAAATTTGCGATGCTAAAATAAGAAATGTTTTACAAGTGTTCTTATTTTAGCCTCGCAAACTAGGCTGTAGTATTCCTCTACTTACCCTATTTTCACCCCTAAGAGTTTATAAAATTCACTCAAAATAGCAGGGTGTCCAGGCCATGCAGGTGAGGTTGTTAAATTTCCATCTGTAATTGCTTTATCCACATCAATTTCCTTATAAGTACCACCTGCTACAACAATATCAGGTCCAATTGCTGGATAAGCTGTCAATGTTCTTCCTTTCAAAACCCCTGCTGGAGTTAGCACTTGAATACCGTGACAAATGGCTGCAATAGGTAAATTTTTCTCAAAAAAATACTGAACGATTTCAATCACTCGTTTATTTAATCGAATATATTCCGGGGCACGACCACCACATACGTATAATCCTGCATATTCCTCTAGTTTTACCTCATCAAAACTCTTGTTGATTACAAAGTTATGTCCTCTACTTTCTGCATACGTTTGGAATCCAACAAAATCATGAATAGCTGTTGCAATGATATCATTCTTTTTCTTGCCTGGGCAAACCACATCTACTGCTACTCCAACGGATAATAGCGCTTGATAAGGAACCATTACTTCGTAATCTTCTACGAAATCACCTGCTAACATTAATACTTTTTTTGCCATAACTATTTTAAATTTGATTTAATACCTTCTAATGTACAAAATTCTATTCAATTCTAACAAAATCAAGACTTAAATTGTAATTTATAGTTGGAACTATCGGTGGAATAAAAATTTTTTACGTGCAAATGACGAGGCGTATCACTATTTTGCCTTAACTTTAAATATTCTTTATTTATAAAAATTGTTTTCCGATGAAAAAATTACTCTTTATTCTATGTGTAACAGTAGGCCTAGTAAGTTGTAATCAAAAAGTAGCTCCTCCTCAGACAGTAAATGTGAAGGATCAATTTACTATGGATATGCCTGCAACATTAGCAGTTATGACAGACCTTTATCCCGGTGCGGATATTCAGTATGGAAATACGTACAAACAAGTGTACCTTATAGCAAAAGAGTCACCTAAAACAGCAGATGAAGATTTCAAAACCTTTACGCAAAAAGCATTAGCGACTTACTCCAACAGACCTGATTATGAAATCGTCAAAGAAGACGAAGTTCGCATTAATGGTTTACCTGGAAAAATCTACCATCTATCCATGTCACAAGAAGGAAACTTCATGTATATGATACAGGCTATGGTTGAGGGAAAAAAAGGAAATTACGAAATTATCGGTTGGACGATTGGTCAAAACAAAGACTATCAAGGAGAAGAATTAATGAATATCATTTCGACTTTCAAAGAATTGTAACATCCAAACAAAAAACGAGGCTACCCCAAAAAGGCAGCCTCGTTTTTTGTTTGTACACCCGCTGCAACACCTATTAGCTAGCTGGAACATGAAACTAGGTTACGTCTAGGATGTGTCTATAAAAAGGGCCTGTCTTTATGGACATACTATGGACACATTATGGACGCACTATGGACGTACCCCCTTTCACGCATGATAAATCCTCCTTCCATTAACAGAAGTTTTCAACAAAAAAAGCCTTTTTTATTCCAAAAGACATCTATTTAAAAACATATTCAAAGGAATAAGCGTCATTATTTCACAAAAAACGCTTATTTATAACTTTTTAACATTCAGTATTTTAATAAACTATTGTATATCCATTTTAGTATTGTACATTTGAACAAACAAAATAGCGAATTAACATGAAAAAAATTTTATTATCATTGGCAGTAGTTGCTACTCTTTCATTAGCATCATGTGGAAATAAAAATGCTGATAAAGCTACAACTACAGCAGAACAAGAAGTTGCAGTAGAACAAGGAGACAAATATGCTGTAAACTTAACAGACAGTAAAGTAACTTGGAAAGTAGGACACAAAGGTGGATTAAACCCACGTTTTGGAACTTTAGCTTTATCTGCTGGAGACATTGCAATTGACGCTAATGGATTAAACGCAGGTTCATACACAATAGACATGCACGCACTACAAGTTGATCGTGCTTCTGTTGATGCTGATGAGGATACTCAAAAATTAGGTGGACACTTAAAAAGTCCTGATTTCTTCGACGTAGAGAAAAACCCTACAGTTGATTTCAAAATCACTAAAGTTGAAGATTTTGACGCTGCAAAACACACAAGTACAATTGAAGGTGCAAACAAAATCGTAAGCGGAAACTTAACAATTTTAGGTAAAACAGTAAACATCACTTTCCCTGCTAAAATTACAGTAGAAAATGGTAAAGCGGTTATGGATGCTTCATTTATTGCTGACCGTACAGAATGGGGATTAGTTTTCGGTACTACAGATAAAGATTCTGGTGCTGCTCTTAACCCAGCTGATTGGGCAATTAGTAAAGATATGGAAATTGGAATTCACTTAGTTGCTGACAAAGTAAACTAATAATCCATTTTAAATTATACCAAAAGAGGATGTCTATGTGGACATCCTCTTTTTTTATTCAAACTACTCCCTCTTTGATTTATTTGAGTTGTATTCAAGCGAATTGCCATTCGCTTCTACATTTTTGTATGTTCTAAAAATGATCGAAGTCCAATTCCCTTCTTCTTTCCAAAATAAATCAATACTTTTGTTTGAAAGACTACCTAAATCGCCTGATTCGGGTTTATTTACATGAAGATGAAACATATAGACGTACTAATTATTGGAGGTGGCCCCATAGGAATTGCTTGTGGTATTGAGGCTAAAAAAGCAGGATTATCCTATCTTATTATTGAAAAAGGTTGTTTGGTCAATTCACTGTATCATTATCCAATCAACATGCAATTTTTCTCTACTTCAGAGCTATTAGAACTCGATCATATTCCCTTTATTAGTGCAGAAAATAAACCGAGACGCAAAGAAGCTTTGGAATACTATAGACGGGTAGCACATCTTCATGAGTTATCTATTCACTTATTTGAAACCGTATTAGGAGTTAACAAGCAACTGGAAGGTCATTTTATAGTAGAGACATCTAAAAGTAAATATAGCGCTTCACACGTTGTTGTCGCTACCGGTTTTTATGATTTCCCAAATCTCTTGCATATTCCAGGAGAAGATCTACCTAAGGTTTCGCATTATTACAATGATCCGCATTATTATGCCAATATGGAAGTTGTGGTAGTTGGAGCAAGTAATTCTTCTGTAGATGCAGCATTAGAATGCTATCGAAAAGGAGCTAAAGTAACCATGATAGTTCGAGATACCGCTATTAGTTCACACGTAAAATATTGGGTAAAACCCGACATTGAAAACCGAATTGCCGAAGGTTCTATTCAGGTCTATTACAACAGTCAATTGACAGCTATTACCCCCTCTACCGTTACTCTAAAACGAGCAGGCGAATCAATAACACTATCGAATGATTTTGTTTTAGCCTTGACGGGGTATCGTCCAGATTTCGATTTCTTGCGCAAACTGGGGATTACCACTCAAAATGAGGATGATTTATTACCTAACTTCCATGCAGAAACGATGGAAACCAATATTGCTAACTTATACTTAGCAGGGGTAGTCTGTGGAGGATTGAATACCCATACCTGGTTCATTGAAAACTCAAGAATTCACGCCAATATGATTGTAAAGCACATCCTCGAAAAAAAATAAAATAGTTACGCTTTGCATACCTGACATATTCCATGTGCAATAACTTCGATGTCACTCAATTCAAATCCCGCTGGAATTTCAATCGTAGGAATAGCAACCTGAGTTAAACAAATTGTCTTTTTGCATTGTTTGCAAATGAAGTGCAAATGGGTATCGCGGTGGTTATCTTCAGAACAATGAGAAGAGCATAACGCATATTGTGTAACATTATTCGCCGTAATACTGTGCAGTAGTCCTTTACTTTCAAAGGTCTTTACTGTGCGGTAAATCGTCACCCGATCCGATTGATCAAAGCTATTTTCAATATCCGCTAACGATACAGCTCCTTGCTGTTGCTTTAAAAATTTAAGCACTAGGATTCGCATAGCTGTGGGTTTAATGTTTTTGGCAAGTAACGCTTCTTCAATATTCTTCATCTCGCTGACCTTTTGATTCACTCAAAGATAAGCATTGTTCCTTAATTCAGTCCATTGAAAAAACGGTAATTAATGGTACTTTTTACTTAAATGCCCCATACTTAGGTCTTCTTTCTCTTGATAATCAATCCTTTCTGTTTCCTTCTTTTTGTCCAAACAAACAAGAACCGCATTGAAATTCAGCAAAAAATACAATAAAAAAACAGGTCCCTTCCTTTACTATCAGTTTTTCCTGATTTTTATCGCAAAAACTATAAATAAAACATATATTTATTTTTTTTAGATTCTTTTCCAATAAAAAGGAAAAGACCTAAAGTAAAGGTATAATTTTTGTATGATTCATTATCTTATCCTTTACCATAGTTCAACTGTTTGATAAAATAAAGTAAAAAAACAAAACAATAAATTTTAAACAAAATGCAAAAATTAATCGGAAGTATTCTTATTGTAGCAGGAACTACAATAGGCGCAGGAATGTTAGCAATGCCCATCATATCGGCCAATGTAGGTTTTTTATTTATGGCGTTCATCTTATTCTGTATCTGGTTTGCTATGTTTTATACTTCCGTTTTGCTAGTAAATGTCTATCGATACAATGATATGTCAGCGGGTTTTAATACACTAACATTAAAGTATTTAGGAAAATCTGGCGCTTATATTACTGGTTTGAGTATGCTCACCTTGATGTATGCCTTAGTCAGTGCGTATATTGCAGGGGGTGGAGATATTGTAAGAACCAACCTAAAACAGGGGTTGGGTATTGAGGTTTCCCCTCAACTCAGTGCAATTCTATTTACTCTAATTTTCGGGGGAATTATTGCTTTTGGTACAAGAGCTGTAGATTATAGCACCAAAGTCATATTCTCTATTAAGATCCTTTGCTTATGCTTGGTCTTAGGGCTTTTACTACCTCATATTGAAATGGCTTATTTGAGTTATATTCCTCAAAGTCCACTCCCTGTCTTGGCTACAATTCCCATTATTTTCACTTCGTTTGGATTTAGTGTGGTTATCCCGAGTTTAGTCAAATACTTGGATGGAAATTTACGCCAGCTCAAATGGGTCTTTTTTATTGGTAGTATCATCCCCTTACTTCTATATTTAATTTGGGAATTGACGATTTTAGGTAATATAGAAAGTAGCGTTTTCAGCGAAATATTGAAAAATAATGCAGGATTAGAAGGATTACTCGTATCAATTAAAGAAATTAATAGCTCCCCTTTCATCAAGATTGCATTTACCATTTTTGCTGCTGCTGCAATTCTAACTTCATTTTGGGGAGTTGCCTTAGCTCTAAATGATTACATCAAAGATTTAGCAAAAGATCGCCCCAAAATCAAACACAACGTAAGTGCGTTTATTTTGACTTTCTTACCTCCAATCCTATTTGCTTTATTTTATCCTGATGGATTTGTTATTGCCTTGGGGTATGCCTCGATTTCATTGGTGATTTTAGCTTTAATTATCCCGATGCTGATGCTGCAAAAAGCAAAGAAAATAGCAGGCGAAAAGACATCGATGCTCCAGTATATTATCTATGGTTTTCTGTGGGTTTTATCTTTATTAATTGTGGTTTTACAGTTTTTATTAGCTTTTGAAGTACTACCGTCTTAAGAACAAAATAAAAAAAAAGGAGTAGGTTAATCCCTACTCCTTTTTTGCTTCTTATTTTTATTTCGACAATAAATAGCGAATTACATTTTCTGCAGCATGTAAACCAAATAAGGCTGGCATCCAGCTATTCGTTCCAAAGAACGACTTTTTATAGTTTGAACCATCTGTCATTTTCAAACTGCTTTCATCAGGTTTTTCTGTTGAAAAAATGGCCTTTACACCAGAAGAAATCCCTTCTTTCTTTAAGCGTTTGCGGATTTGTTTCGCCAACGGACATACATCTGTTTTACTAATATCTTTGACAACGATTTTAGAAGCTAACATCTTTCCTCCAGCTCCCATAGCACTAATTACTTTCACGCGTTTGCGCTTCGCAGCTAAAATCAAATTAATTTTAGGAGTGATACTGTCAATACAATCTAGTACATAATCATATTCTTCCGTGACCACCTCATGGGTGCGTTCTGGTGATAAAAACTCTTCTATACGCGTTAAGTTTAGCTCAGGATTAATATCCATCAAGCGATCTCCTACTATGTGTACTTTAGGTTTCCCTACTGTAGAATGCAACGCAGGTAATTGTCTGTTGATGTTTGTGATATCCACCGTATCTCCATCGACAATGGTCATCTTCCCCACTCCTGCACGCGCTAAAAACTCAGCGGCAAATGATCCAACTCCTCCTAAGCCAACAACTAATACGTTGGCGTTTTTTAATTTTTCTAATCCTTCTTCTTTAAAAAGTAAGGCTGCTCTTTCTTGCCAAATAGCCATCTATCTCTTGTTATTAATCCCCCCTAAAGGTTACAATTAGTATTCTTTACTCCATACCTGTTTAAAATTCGCTTCTATAACCTGTACAATATCAGGTTGTAGTTGCTCTGCCTGAGTGTATAACTCTGCGATAGAAACCGTTGCATCATCGTCTGTTTCTAAAAATAAAAAATCTTTAGGCACAGCCGCAAAAGTTTGCTGCAGTCGATTATTTCTCAGTAAAGCACTGCCAAATGATAGATAAAATCCGTTTTTCCACAAACTCTCAGCTACTTGTTGATGTTTATTAAACCCGTGAACAATAAGCGGAACCGTAATTTTCCATTTCTTTTTTAGTGCGATTATTTCTTGATAAGCAGAAACGACGTGCAAAATTACAGCTTTTTTATTTTTTTCTGCAAGAAGTAATTGTTTTACAACTACTTCTTCTTGAACATCCCAAGGGATATCGATTTTCTTATCCAAACCACACTCTCCTAAAGCCAAACAATTGGGATGATTTAGATTCGCTTCCAACCAATTTAATTGTTCTTCAATCTTAGCTTCTACAATATACCAAGGGTGAATACCCAACGAAAAATGCGGAATACTAAAATCGACCTTAGACAAGTCTTGATTAACTAGTTCTAAGGTATCCATGGAATATTGAGGATGATGCGTATGGATATTGTACTTCATACCAGCGAAGATAAAAAAAGGTCTTTGATTAGCCTATACTAACCAAAGACCTTTAGATTCAATTTGTCTGTTTTCTTATTTAAGACCAGCCAAGCTATGCTCAATAGTCGAAATTTTAGCTAATGCATCTGCTTCTTTTTGCTTTTCATTTGCTACAACTTGTTCCGGTGCTCCGCTAACAAATTTTTCATTTGATAGTTTTCCTTGTACTGATTTCAAGAATCCTTTCAAATATTTCAACTCCTCTTCTAATTTGGCAATTTCTTCCTCTACATTTACATTGCCTTCCATTGGAATAAAATACTCATTCGATTTTACTCGGTAAGACAACGCTCCACCTACTTGATCATTCACGTATTCTACACTTACTACATTACCAAGTTTTGAAATAACACAATCAAAATAAGTAGATATCTTTTCGTTATTGATTATTTTCAAATCAATAGTATCCTTGAATGAAATGTTTTTATCTTTTCTAATGGTACGAATACCAGCGATTACTTCCATTGCAAACTCAAACTCTTTGATTACATTTTCATCAAATGCTTTTGTTGCTGGCCATGAAGAGATTACCAAAGCTTGCTCTGCTGTACGCTCATTAATATGTTGCCAAATTTCCTCTGTCAAGAATGGCATAAATGGGTGCAACAATTTCAAGTTTTCCTCCAATAGTTCGATTACTTTAGTATAGGTTGCGCGATCTATAGGTTGTTGATATCCTGGTTTAATCATTTCTAAGAACCAAGAACAGAAATCATCCCATACCAATTTATAGATTGCCATTAAGGCATCTGAAATTCTGTATTTAGAGAAATGATCTTCAATTTCCACTAGTGTTTTTTGCAACTTCGCTTCGTACCAAGCTAAAGATACCTTCGCTGTTTCTGGTTGTTCTAATGCATCAGAAACTTCCCAACCTTTAATCAAACGAAATGCGTTCCAAACCTTATTGGTAAATGCTTTTCCTTGTGCACATAATTCTTCATCAAATAAGATATCGTTTCCTGCAGAAGCAGACAACAATAAACCTACGCGAACGCCATCCGCACCAAATTTATCAATTAATCCTAACGCATCCGGAGAGTTTCCTAATGATTTAGACATCTTACGGCGTTGTTTATCTCGTACGATTCCGGTGAAATACACATTCGTAAACGGTTGTTTTCCAGTATATTCATATCCTGCCATGATCATACGCGCTACCCAGAAGAAAATAATATCTGGACCTGTAACAAGATCATTTGTAGGATAATAGTATTTAAACTCTTCGTTTTCTGGATCAATCAATCCGTTGAATACAGACATAGGCCATAACCAAGAAGAGAACCACGTATCTAACGCATCTTCATCCTGTTTTAAATCTGCCACAGTTAAATCTGCTTTTCCTGTTTTAGCTTTTGCTAATTCAAGAGCTGCTTCTTTGGTTTCTGCAACGACAAAATCTTCTTTTCCATCTCCGTAAAAGAAAGCTGGAATTTGGTGTCCCCACCACAATTGACGAGAAATATTCCAATCGCGAATATTTTCCAACCAACTTCTATACGTACTGTTATAACGACTTGGATATAATTTCACATCTTCCGTTGTCATTACTGCATCTAGCGCTGGTTTAGCCAATTCTTCCATTTTCAAGAACCACTGATCTGATAAACGCGGTTCAATAACTGCTTTCGTACGCTCAGAAGTTCCCACATTATTCATGTAGTTTTCTACTTTGTCTAACGCACCAATGGCAGCTAATTCTGTTTCAATTTCCTTGCGAACCACAAAGCGATCTTTCCCCTTGTAGTGTAAACCTAAATCGTTTAGCGTTGCATCTGCATTGAAAATATCAATAATTTCCAAGTTGTGACGTTCCCCTAACTCTTTATCATTTACATCGTGTGCTGGTGTTACTTTCAAACATCCTGTTCCGAATTCCATATCTACATAGTCATCGAAGATAATAGGCACTACGCGATTACAAATCGGCACGATTGCATTTTTACCTTTTAAATGTTGGTAACGCTCATCATTTGGATTAATACAGATAGCAGAATCACCCAAAATTGTTTCTGGACGAGTTGTTGCAATCGTTAAATAATCTGAAGTTCCTTCGATTTGATAGTTTACGTGATATAGTTTTCCTTGGCGTTCTTCATAAATAACCTCTTCATCCGATAAGGTTGTTTTCGCTTCAGGATCCCAGTTCACCATACGATATCCGCGGTAAATCAATCCTTTATTATACAAATCAACAAACAACTTGATTACTTGTTGTGACATTTCTGGGTCCATCGTAAACTTTGTACGTTCCCAATCACAAGAAGCTCCTAGTTTTTTCAACTGATCTAAAATCACACCGCCATATTCCTCTTTCCATTCCCATGCGTGTTTCAAAAACTCTTCTCTAGTTAAGTCGTTTTTATTGATTCCCTGCTCTCTCAATTTAGCGACGACTTTGGCTTCAGTTGCAATAGATGCGTGATCCGTTCCAGGGACCCAACATGCGTTTAGCCCTTTTAAACGTGCGCGACGTATTAATACATCTTGAATTGTAACATTCAACATATGCCCCATATGCAATACTCCCGTTACGTTTGGTGGAGGTATTACAATGGTGTACGGCTGTCTTTCATCTGGTACAGATCGGAAAAAATTATTTTCCATCCAATACTGATACCATTTTTGCTCTACTTGCTTTGCGTCAAATTGTGCAGGAATTACCATTATTCTATAATTTAATTATTAAAAAAAAGAAAAAACATCAGGTCATAGAATAGAAAAACTATTTTTTCTGTTTTTATAACCTCAGTTTTATTTATCTTTGTGTTGTACAAAAGTAATTATTACTCGTCAATTATAAAAGTATATCTAAAATCGAATATGCGAAAAAAATTTGCGAGTTTTCGAAAAGTTTCTAATTTTACAGAACAACAAAAATTATAGTAATGAAAAAATTAATAGCAGTATTCGCATTAGTTCTATCTAGTGCCTTATCATTCGCTCAAAGTGGTCCAAAAATTCAGTTCGCAGCTGAGAACAACACTATCGATTACGGAACGGTAATCAGAGGGAATGACGATGGATTACGTTCATTCGAATTCACAAACACAGGTGATCAACCGTTGATCATTACAAACGTACGTTCTACATGTGGATGTACAGTTCCTTCAAAACCAACTGAGCCAATCATGCCAGGTAAAAAAGGAAACATCGATGTGAAATACAACATGAGCATCGGAAGAATCAGCCGTACCATTACAGTTGAATCTAATGCAGTAAACTACGAAAACGGTACAGTGCCTTTGAGAATTAAAGGTGAAGTTGTAGAGAAATAATCTTTATCAGAACATAAAAAAAGCCACTCAATTGAGTGGCTTTTTTTATGTTGAAATTTTATATTCTAAAACTAGTTACTTTTCCGTTCCCAACTTTATCAACCCAACCTTTCATCACTGAATTTCTTTTATTTCCTGCATAAGTAACTTCTCCTTTTACCTCAACTTGAGCCGTTTCACCTTGATATTGGAATGTTCCCCCTTCTTTATGTACATAAGTCGCTGTTACAATTGGGACACTAATTTCTGCACTTGAAGAAGATACTACAACAGCACTAAAGTCAAAATCAAAATCTATTCTACTTGTAGAGCTACCAAATTAGAAGCTATGATTACCTGTAATATATGCGCTTGTAGAATTTATTGTATAATCCGTATCTCCTTTATTACCTTCCTTTATGGAATCAATATTTTCATATTCAACCCCTTCATGGAACATCTTGAGCATCTTATCCAACTGTTCTATATCCATCTGCTCATATTCTGCTCTAAATGCTTTACTAGTTCGATCAACATTAGAATCAGGTGTCCATCCATACTTATCAAATACCTTAGTAGCCTCTTTTATTTTTAAATCTAATAAAACTTCTTTTGTTAGTTGCTCTTGTACTATCCTTACTACATCCTGTAATAAAGACAGCTCCTAAAACAAATAGGATTAATGTTTTTTTCATTGTCTGAAAATTTAAATTGTTACTTCTACTAAAGTAAATTTCATCTATAATTCAGACAATAACACACTCAAGTATTTCTAACAAAAACAACTACAAATCACATAGTTACAATATAAAAACAAAATCAAACTACTTTCTAAACTCTTGATTATTAGTAATCGCTTGAGTAAAAAATTCAATGGCCTTGACCTCAACTTTTGCATCAAAACCTTTGATGTGTTTTTCATGGTGGATATCAGATCCTACAAAGTCGATTAAACCGTGTTGCAGCAAGTAGTTTGCCGCTTCTAATACATGTTTACCATAATAACCTGTTACCGATAATAGATTCAGTTGAAAAAGGCAACCTGCTTTTTTCAATTTCTTATACATGGCTGTATTTTGATGGTAAAAGTTATAGCGTTCTGGGTGAGCCAAAACAATATCATATCCATTGGACTTCAATTGAAATAAGATATCCATCAATTGAATAGGCGGATTCATATAGGACATTTCAACCAAAACGTAATTGTTCTTTAAGGTCAAAAGTTCTTTGTTTTCGATGCGTGGCAATAAACTTTCATCCATCAAATACTCTGATGCGACTCTTAATTCGATTGCTTTTGCTTCCTGGGGCAATTGTTCTTGTACCTGCTGGTATTGATTTAAAATACCTTCACGGGTATTTTCCCAAACCAAAGGTGTCGTATGTGGCGTAGCGATGGCTTGTTCAAAACCAAGGCTCTGCATAGAAGAAATAATATATTTTGTATCTTCAATTGTCTTCGCTCCATCATCAATACCATAAATCAAATGGGAATGAATATCCACATAACCTTGAGGGATTAAACTTTTTAAAATCGGTTTAGATTTAAAAAATGAAAACATAGCTTGTTATTTTTACTCTATACTTTTTGTCTATTTGTTTTAAACTCTAAAAACAACGTTGCAAGAGTTAAACCATACAAAGGTAAGGTTATAATTAGCTTTTCTGAGAATAAATTTAAAACAACATATAAAATTAACAACAACACAACAATTATACCTAAAATTCTTTTAATTTTCCCCTTATTTTTAACAAATGGAATAAAAAGTAAGATAGGATTACACAAAAAAACCACATTATTTAATAATACTTCACTGTGTAGAGAATAAAATCCAACTAAAAGAAAAAATACGCCAAAAAGCCCCATAGCAATAAAATAAATGGAGCGAATGATGCGATTGATAGACAACCCTAACACTACAGCACAAGCCAAAGAGGCAAACCAATAAGTATTCCACCATACATAATTCTCTACAGGTTTCGATTGAAAAACGACAAGCTCTTCTTTAACCAAAGGTTGATCTCCATTCATGGATTGAGCAAGCCCTGCTTGAAACTTATCTGGTAAGAATAACAAGGCAGAAGGATGATCGACTTTATTTCCAAAAATCAGGTTAATCCCTAATTTCTCAAAATAACGATCCTTTAAATAGGTATTTAAGATGGTGCGATAGTTTGCTTTATTTTCTTCTACATCAACTTTTACAGGTGTTGGTAGTACTTTATTCAGTACATCAACAACTTTAGTCGTACAGTTGTTGTCTATAAATTTATAAGTATAATAGCGATTTTCTTCTTTTAAGGATTCATTTAACAGACTCCAAACCTTTTGTTTTTGTACTTGAGACAAGTTTAATTCTTGCTCAACAACAGAGCGATTATCATAGGCATAATTCACTACAAAGCTTTCATACCCTTCATAATCGACAAAATAAAGCAAATCTCCCTTTACAAATTTTGCGTAGAAATTAGGTATTCTAAAATCGAATAATCCATAGTTATACACTCGGTCAATCCCCTCAGCTGGATCGTATACTCGAATGGCCGTATGTCCAAAAAGGGAATACAATTGCCCTCCTGTTCCACAAGTTAAAACGCTAATTTTGGCTCTATCTGACAATTGTCTATTTGCTGTATTTCCATAGCCCCATTGTATCATAAACAGAGCGAAGAACAGCATCATTATTCTTTTCATTTTTTATTTTCTAAAAATTCCTAAATCTAATTTCAATGAGAATACATTGGAGTAAATAGCAGCACTTTGATCTCCAATATCGGTCAAGGCATAATCTACTTGGATGCCTTTATAATGGAACCCTACTCCTATATTAGGCTGAAACTCCATTTTTTCAGTATTATCCATTTGCTTATTATGCTGAAAGTTACCTACCCCACCGCGAACGAATACTAAATTAGCATACCCAAATTCGACCCCTAAGGAAGGCGTCATACTCATGGAACCGCTTGAAATCACGGCATTGGTTTCGGCAAATTCAACATGGAGTGCAAAAGCAGCTAACATATTTAAATCGCGGGTCAGTTTCACATTTTTAGCTACTCCTAGTTGTAATTTAGGCAATGTAATCTCTGTTGTTTCAGGCAATTCCTGATTCATTCCTTCAACGGCATTCTGTACTTTACTGTATTCTTTTTTATTGATATTCCACATATTATAGGTGGTTGTAATGTCTCGTGCCATCACCCCAAACATCCAATCAGAATTGGTTTTGTACTGCACTCCAGCATCAAATCCAAATCCCCATGAATTGGCGAATTTTCCAATCACGCGGCGTACAACTTTAGCATTAACTCCATAGGTTAATCCTGGAATTGCCGTATTACGGGCATAAGAGAGTACAAAAGCATAATCTGCAGCAGAGAATAAACTGATGCGGTTGTAATCAATATTTCCATGTTGATCGATTAACTCTGTGGTATTCATAATATCATCCACCCCAAATCGAATGATGGAGATTCCCAAAGCGCTTCTTTCATCCAAAGGCATAGCGAATGCTGCATAGTCATATTGGGCAATATTGGCAAAATAACTAGCATGCATCAAAGCTACTTGTTGCTCTTCCAATTGCATGAGTCCTGCAGGATTCCAATAGACCGAATTCACATCTCCGCTTGAAGAAACCACACTATTTGCCATTCCCATCGCAACGGCATCAACACCAATATTCAAAAATTCATTGGAATATTTTCTTGCCTTTTGTGCATGAGCAGCAATTCCTATGCAAAGTAATAACGTACATACTGTTAGCTTTTTCACAAACCTTTATTTATTATTCATACTAAGTTGTAAAAATAGTAAAAAACTAAAAGGCTATGAAGATATTATTATTACTAAGTTTATGATACCTTTGTATAGGAAATCAAGTCCATTTATTTTAATATACAAAGACTAAAATAAAACATACATGAAAAAACACCTTCCAAATTTCATCACTTTATTAAACTTAGCATCAGGATTAATTGCTTGTATCTATGCTTTTGACGACAATATTCACATGGCCTTTTTATGGGTCTGTATTGGTATTTTCTTCGATTATTGGGATGGATTTGTAGCGCGCATCCTCAATGTTAAGAGCGAATTAGGACTTCAATTGGATTCTTTAGCGGATATGGTAACAAGTGGTGTAGTACCCGGATTAATCATTTACAAACAGTTAGCTAATATTCAAGAGACGCAAGGGCCGTATAACCTCACCCCTGAAACCTATTATATGGCTATTGTTCCGTATTTAGGTTTTCTAATCACATTGGGAGCTGCTTATCGTTTGGCAAAATTCAATATTGACACAAGACAAACAGATTCGTTTATTGGGCTACCAACTCCAGGAAATGCACTTTTTATCTTGAGTTTACCTTTAATCGTCAGTACAACTAGTTCTGAAGCTGTGATTTCTTTCTTGAGCAATCCGTATGTATTAGTGATCATCAGTATATTGAGTGCTTATATCATGAATGCGGAGTTACCTCTATTTTCGCTAAAAATCAATCCTAAAAATTTAGGAGCTTATAAATTGCAATTGGGATTTGTAATCGTTTCAATTATTCTATTGATTGCTTTACATTACTTGGCAATTCCAATTATCATTTTGCTTTACATTTTACTTTCGGTGGTTAAAAATACCACAACGAAAAAAGAAATAGCTTAAAAAAAGGGTCTGCAAATGCAGACCCTTTTTTTTATTATTTTAGTAAAAGACTCAAAATGACTCCAACGACGACGATAACCACTTGAAACGTAACCATACCCAAAACATAACTGAGCAGGGCTTTGAAATAACTAAGGCGTGTTCCTTCATAAAACTGCCCAATACTCCACGTTAAATACACCAACATAATAAAGCCCATAATAAACTCGTTCAACAATGCTACTGTAGGGAAAGTAAAATTCAAGACAACATGAAAGGTATACAACAACATCCCTTGTGCCATCACTAAACTCATTACGACAAAGGTTTCATATAGATTATACTTGTAATCGCTAAAAAGAAATTTCGTCCATAAAGTAATCGGCACTAACAACAATAAATTGGCGTATCCATAATTATTTTGTACCCAATAAAACAATTGATAGATCAAGGAATCACCATAGATACTCTTGATCATTTCATTCTGTATTACATCTGTTTTAAAGTAATGCGAGATGAACGTATAAATCAAAGAGGTAAGAATAAGATACGTAATGGGTTTCGTTATCTTTTGTCGATCCTCTTGTATATACTCTCGAATTACTTTTCCCGGTCGGAGAAATAATTCTCTGGCTGTATAAAGGAAGCCTCTTTCATATCCAATTAACTTCAATAGTTCTTGCGTAAGATAAGACTTATCAATACGGTGAATAACTAAGGGATTTCCACAACAACTGCAGAAATCACCTGAACTTTCGGTTTTACAATTAGAACAACTAGCCATGTTTATTTTAAATTGCGAAGTTTCAATTCTTTTTCAATGGATTTATAATCTTGTCCACTCTTCAGTAAAATAAAAACAAAAAACAAAGGGAAGAACGTAAAAAAGTCTACGCCTTTTTTATAGGTATTATAAAGGGAAACTCCTATAAATGCACCAATAATAGCAGCATTAATTAAATAATATGTTCTCGCCTTTTTTCCTTTTTCGATTAAGGCTTCATCCGTTAATGCTTTTATTTCTTCTTCTTTCATCTATATGGTTTTTATAACACCTAATGCTACGCTCTACTGCATTAGATCAACGGTTCAAGACAAATACCTAAACAATCGTTTTTATTTCATCCAAATGTATAAAAAACCACAACACAAAATAAAATCACGGCATCAAACCTATTGAAAAAAAATGGGTTCAAAAAAAAAAGTAACCTTGCGGTTACTTCTTTTTGACTAAAGGATGATTTAATCCTTTTACATTGTTATTGATGACTTCGTATGTTTTTAGGTGCTTAAACATTTCAGTTAAGTTCCTAAATCCATAATCTCGAGAGTCAAAACTAGGATCTAATTTTCGCAGGTTATTTCCAACAGTAGAAATATACGCTTCAACTTCCTCATCTACTGACATATCAAATGCTTTATCAATGAGGCGCATTTCTTTCTTCGTAATGGTCAGTGTATCGTTATCTTCTTCCTCACCCACCACTGGTTTTTTCTCTTGATTGGTATTTTTTTCTGTTTTAGCCGCTTTAGGCATCAACGTTTCACAATAGGTGAAAATTTCACAAGACTGAACAAAGGCATTGGGTGTTTTCTTTTCTCCAATCCCCATCACAAAAATTCCTTCCTCTCGAATTCGCTTCGCTAAACCTGTATAATCACTATCACTAGAAACAATACAGAATCCATCAACCATTTTTGCATGTAAAATATCCATGGCATCAATAATTAAGGAACTATCTGTCGAATTCTTGCCTGAAGTATAATTAAATTTCTGAATGGGCGAAAAGGATAAATCATTGAGTAAATCCTTCCAACTGTTCATTTGAGGGGTAGTCCAATCGCCATAAATACGACGAATAGTAACCTTACCATATTTAGATACCTCCGTTAAAATATTTTGTAATAATTTGGCTTGTGCGTTATCTCCATCAACGAGTATCGCTATATTATTATTGTTTTTTTCCATTTTTTATTGTATTCAAACTCAAGTAAGTAAAATACGAAAAAAAGAGGGGATAAACTTCAACTTTAATCTTTTTTTAGCATGTTACATATTTTCTTTATTAACGACCCATTTCCCCACTTTAGGCGCTTCATATACCTGCATTTGGCGCAATAAATCTTCAATATCATCTGACACGATAATCATATTTTGATTTTCTTCTTTTAAGAAACCTTGTTTTACCATGGTAGCGATCATTTCTAACAGAGGATTATAAAATCCATCTACATTAAATAAGGCAATTGGCTTTTTATGTAATCCCAATTGTCCCCAAGTTAATACTTCAAAAAATTCTTCCAGTGTACCATATCCTCCAGGTAAAGCAATAATTCCATCGGATAATTCATCCATTTTTGCTTTGCGTTCGTGCATCGTTTCTACAAAAATAAGTTCACTCAAGCGAGTATGCCCTAATTCAACATCAGCTAAAAAATGAGGTAGAACTCCGATAACTTCTCCACCATGTGCTAATGCACCATCAGCAATGACTCCCATTAAACCAACCTTAGCCCCTCCATAAACAACACCTATTTGGTGTTGAGCTAATGCAGTTCCTAAAGCAAGGGCTTGTTGCACGTACATTTCTTTATTCCCTGCGCTTGAACCGCAAAATACTGTGTATCTCATAAATTTATAATTCATCTAAATAACATCTAAATAACTAAAAAACAAATAGTTACCACACAAATGTTTGATTATTTAATTTTTTACCTTTTTTATCGTGTAACAAAAGTAACGTTTCTCAGTCTATTAGAGTAGACGAAAACTTAATTCAACTAATCCAATGAATTCAAAACTATCTTTATTGTTCTTTTTACTCTCCCTTTGTGGTGTTTATGCCCAAGGTTCAGTAAAAATAACGGGGCGTGTACTTGATAAAAAACTCAATGAAGCGATTCCCTATGCAACGATTACCTTAAAAAAAGGAGATACTGTTATCACAGGTGGAATGACCACCGATACTGGTACGTTCTCCATTACTGCTGCTGCAGATACGTATAACTTAGATATTCAGTTTATTGGTTATACGCCTTATCACAAAGAAATTGCATTGAAAAATGCGACTGATCTAGGAACGATTTATCTTGAAGCTGAATCTACTACTTTAGCGGATGTAAACATTGTCGCTGAACGCTCTACGATTGAACAAAAAATCGATAGAAAAGTAATTACTGTTGGAAAAGACTTAACAACAGTAGGGGCAACTGCATCGGATATCATGAACAATATTCCTTCTGTTAACGTAGACAAAGATGGTAAAATCTCTTTAAGAGGAAATGAAAATGTGCGAATCTTATTGGACGGTAGACCAACAAATATGTCAGCTGAACAATTGTTGAAACAAATTCCATCGACTTCAATTAAAAGCATCGAATTGATTACCAATCCAAGTGCAAAATACAATCCAGAAGGTATGTCGGGAATCATCAACATTGTGTTACACAAAAACACAGCGGATGGATTCAATGGTTCAGTAGATAGTGGAGTTACTATTGCTAAAAACATCCAATCGACAACTTCATTAAACCTAAACTACAGACAAGGAAAATTAAACTTCTTTGGAAATGCTAGTTATTCAGATGGTAAATCAAAGAATGATGGATCTATGTTTCGTGAAGATATTTTATCTCCTACAACCATTGACATGTTGAGCCACAACAAAAACATCTTGTATAAAGTAGGGGTTGATTACTATATTAATGACAATAATACCTTGTCTTTTTATACTAATCAAAGTACAAACAAAAGTAATTTAGATTTAAAAACCACAACGCTTTATCCGGATCACTCGTTTGAAGATATTTTTCAAAAAACAAAATACGACAACAAAAATACATTTAGTACCTATAACCTAGCTTACAAACATTTGTTTGAGAAAAAAGGACATACGTTAGATATTGAGGTAAACCACAACATCAACAAAGCGGATATGGACGGGGACTACCTAACAAAATTAGGTATCGCTAGTGATTTGTTGTACCAAGATGGAAATAACGATAAGAATACCTTATCTACGGTAAACATTGATTATGTTAATCCATTAAATGACCATACGAAATTAGAATTAGGAGCAGAAGGTAGAATTTCAAGAGCTGATAATAATTTTAGTTCAAACAATCCGTTAATTCCTTCGAATCAAACCGCTATTGCCAATAAGTATGATCAAGATATTTTTTCTGCATATGCTACATTTGGTCAGACTTTAGGGAAATTCAACTACCAAGTAGGAACGAGAGTAGAGACTTACAAAGTGGATTCTAAACTAGATGGTACTTCTACTTTTAAAGATGATTATGTGACGCTTTATCCTTCTGTTTATGTTGGATATAACTTAACAGAAAGCGATATGTTTAACGTAAGTTATAGCCGTCGTGTAGATCGTCCAAGTGTAAGACAAACTAGCCCTGTTCGTCAGTTTTCAACACCGTTGATGACGATGGTTGGTAATCCAGAATTAAAACCACAGTTTACAAACTCTGTAGAATTAAACTATACTCGATTATTTGCAAAGAGAAGTAGCATTACAGCTGGTGTTTACTACAGACGCATTAACCATGAGATCAATCACGTGATTTACGATGATCCAGAAAATGACAATCCAAATGCTTTATTGATGACTTTTGACAACTATAAATCAAATGATGCATACGGATTTGAAGTTTCAGCTAATATTATTGTTACTCCTTGGTGGGACATGCAACCTGCCATTGATTTCTCTAGTATTAAACAAACAGGATTTGTTTCTCAATTGGATGCAACAGGAAGCATGCAAACGGTACTACGCGATATTACAGCCAATGCCTTCAATGCGCGTTTAAACAGTAATTTCAAAGCGACAAAGAACTTGCGTTTTAACTTATTTGGATTCTATAGAGGTGCTGTAGATGGGATTACCTCTGATGCTCAAGAAATGTACAAAATTGACGCTGGAGCTCGTTATGCTTTACTCAACAACAAATTGGGAATTAGCGTAAGATTCAATGATATTTTCAATACGATGTCGTACAAATTCAAAACAAAATACCCTTATCCTTCAACAGGTGAATTCACTTGGGAAAGTCAATCAGTGTATATTGGTGTAAACTATACCTTTGGCGGTGGAAAGGGTCGTTCATTACAAAGAAAATATAGAGATAGTAACACAAAACAAAGTGGTGGATCAGGAGGACTGTTCTAAATTTCTATAAGAAACTTCAATTATTACGCGAAAGAGGGTTCCTTGAAAAAGGGATCCTTTTTTTTGTTCTTCGCTTTTTTTGCTTTTTTGTATTTTGTTTTTTGTGCTTACGCATTGTCATGTGCCGCTACAATCCTCACCATTTACAACAACGGAGATAATAATCGCAAAAAGCTATTTTTCAATCGGTGCCATTTGGAGCGTTTATTCCAGCGTTCCAATTTCAATTGAATTGAATTTTTACAATCCTCTTCAAACATGGCGCGCATTTGATTGGCGAAATCCATATCGTAAAGAACTACATTGACTTCAAAGTTTAAATCAAAACTACGGTGATCTAAATTACACGTACCTACGGAACTGATACCAGAATCCGTAACCCATGTTTTAGCGTGAATAAACCCTTTTTTATATAAATAAATTTCAACTCCCGATTCTAATAGTTCTTGGAAATAGGATTCAGAAGCTAACTTAACCGTTAAGGAATCTGTAATTCCCGGCAATAAAAGCTTTACTTTTTTCCCACTAAGCACTGCCATTTTAATCGCTAACTGAAGGGATTCATCTGGGATATAGTAGGGCGTTGTAATGCATATTTCATGATTAGTAGCCTGTATAGCTTGTAAAACGCTAAACAAAATAGAAGGCACATCCGAATCTGGTCCAGAAGCAATGATTTGCAAGGGCAATATGTTTTGTTTTCCCATGTGAATCTTCGGAAAATAATCGGCAGAGAAATAAATATTCTCTTTACTACAGAAATTCCAATCCGTCAAAAATACGTGTTGTAAACCATAGGCTCCACTTCCTTCAATTCGAATATGGGTATCTCGCCAGAAGAAATCATTTTCCGCTTTTCTGCTGTTATCATAGCGATCCGATATATTAATTCCTCCAGTATAAGCAATTTGTCCGTCTATGACCACTATTTTACGGTGATTGCGGTAGTTTAATCGATTGGCTAGTGCCAGTAGGATAATTTTATTAAAGGCAAAAGCTTGTACTCCATTTGCGCGAAGTTCTTTCACAATATTCTTGCGTATACTTCGACTACCAAAATCATCATAAATAAAACGTACCTCTACACCTTCTTGTGCTTTTATTTTTAGTAAATCAGCAATTTCTTTTCCTATTTCATTATTTTCATAGATATAGTATTCAATATGAATATGGTGTTTCGCTTCTTTAATATCTTGTAGTAAACGGGGGAAAAAAGTTTCTCCATTCTGTAAGAGCTCCACATCATTATCAACCAAAAGTGGACCTTCCCCTACCATGGCATTAGAGAGCAATTGAACCAACGAACGATGTTGGTCAACAATTGGATGTCCTTGTTGCTTTAAATCGAGGTGTATTTCGCTAATACGCTTGTAGAATCGCTCCGCATAGTTGTCATTGGCAATTAATTTTTTAGAATACATCTTTCGTCGTCGGTAATTGATACCAAAAGAAAAATAGAAAATAATTCCAAATATCGGAACAAAGAACACCAGCAACAGATAGGCTAATGTTTTGGAAATCGAATCGGTATCATAAATAATTCGAATAGACACAAGAATTGCAATGATAAAGTACACGACTTCCCAATAAATAATCCACTCTGATTCGAAAAATAATGACATCATAATTTGAATGCTTTACGATGAAGTAAAAGTAGTTGCCCAAAAAGTAAACCTAAATTTAAACATTCTTTTTCTAAATTCCACTATATCTCAGTTCAAAACACCTTGCTCCCAAGAACAGCAGTTCTTTTGCTTGTTACATTTACTTGTTCCAGTTCATATGAAAGGCTAAATTGCCGGAATAAAACCCTTCGAAATAAACGAAAGCTTTCTTCTTACAGTCATTTCATTTTATTCAATCATTCCTTTATTTAGTTATTTCACAAGAACTAAAACAAATCTATCGGGTTCATTATTCTACTAATTCTTACAGCAATCGTTCAACTAATATCCCCATATATTTAGTAAATCCTACATTGAATCCAGAACAAGTAACTCGGTACATTTCACCTGTATCTCCTATTGTTATAATACTTACTTGGCTTAAAAGATTATAATAAGACATAACGGGGTTCGATTTAGCACCAGGATCTTGATGCGAAAATGTCCACCTATGTGCCTGAACATATCTAGTATCAATAACATTAGTATAACCTCTCTTATTGCTAGAAGTCGTATACGTCAAACTTGTACTACAAGCTATATTCACCCCCCTAGCTGACTTGATTTGCAAATAGACATCCCCAACCGCTCCTACTTTAAGAAGTCGAAAACTAAAATCTCCAATCCTGACCGTCGTTTTCCCTTCTAAATTATCATCTACCTTCGTATACTTTCTTACATAAGAAGGATAATCATATACGACCCAATCATTGTTTTGATCAGCAACAACAGACAAGTGTTGTCCTGGGTAAAGAAAATAGGAAGAAGTATCAGAGACTTTCAATCCACCAAATTTTAAAGCTTTTCCTCCTTGCGTTCTTACCTGTAATACGAGATTCTCCGTTAAATTTTTAATGTTATACATTCTTCCAAATGCATCATCCATTTGATATCGGTACAGAGGCAGATAGAACACGCCATCTTGATTCGAACGACTAGTAAAACCAACATTACAATCATCCTGCTTAAGATAGTAAGTTGTATTTGTTATTTCGCGATAATTAGCAGAAACAGATCCTTGTATCGTTAATGTACTAGTAATATCAGTAGTATTTATACCAATTTGTGCATAGCCTAAACTACAAGCACTCATAAAAATAATCCATAATTTTTTCATGTGTCATTCATTTAAAGCACAAATAAATTGACAAAAGAAAAAAAAGGGGATTCAAAAAATCAAAAAATGACAATCAATCTTAATTGTATCTTTTTACAATGGGTAAAACAGCTCCCCCTAAACGCTAGTAAACAAAAAAAGAGTAGTTATCTACTAACTACTCTTTTGTACACTTTTGTTTTTAGCGATAAAAACGATAAATATGCGTAAAATTAGTAGCATCCGTTATTTTTAACTGATAAGCTTGATCGCTCAAAGGCAAAGTATCTACCTCTAAGGAGAAGCTATTGTTCACAATTGTATCCACTGTTAATACAGGAATATTATTGCCATTATAAACAACAGCAGATTGTATATTTTTATTTGCAATAACCTCAATTTTATCTACGGGTATAGCTTTTGAATCATCTTGTTTATATACAAATTCATGATACCTTGTAATGGATACTTTAAATTTTACCTGCTTCAATTCAATAAATGCATTAAAGTATCTTTTTCCCATCTCTCTTTGTCCAGCTGCATCAAAATGAATTTCATCATAGGCATTATTTGGTTTATCGATAACTGTAGGAAATTCTGGGTCGGCATAACTAGTATTATTCACTCGATTAGGTGTATCTTTAATAATTGCTTGTTGTACGCCTCTACGAGCATCTCTACTTACCCAATACGGAACCATTCCGCCTAAAACAAAAGGAATCTCTTGCATATTTTGTTGATGAATATCACTTCTCATATCAGCAATCATGGTATCCAATGTCTCTTGATAGGGAGCCCATCCAACATTTGCTTCTCCATGATGCCATAGAATCGCTACGACTCTACTTCCCTGGATATTATCTAATACATAGTTTACGCGTTCTATTGCATCTGTATAAAGATTTCCTCCTTTTTTCCAATTTAAAATACTGCTACCTGAATATCCTGCAGGAATAATTAACACTTTTCTACTGGAATTTGTCAGAATTTGTGTAGCATATAAGTTAGAAAACGTAATTGCAAAACTATTTCGATCGGTACTTTTCGTCCAAAAATCTAATGCTGGTTTTGCTTTATCTATGCGATAATCTAATCCACTTTGTCTGTGTATAGCGTATACTTTAGCATGAACGGTATCCAACTGTACATCTAAAGGGTATCCATAATGTGTATTGGATTGCCCTGCTACTAAGATCACGTCATATCCTTCACTTGTCTCTAAACAAGGATCTACATTTTGTTGAGCAACAGAAACGTTGACAAAAAATAAAGCTACAAAAAGGTATAAATATCTCATCTCAATTATTTTTTAATTATTTTTATCTGTTCTACTGTACGATCTTCCAATGTAACACGCGCTACATACAGCCCAACAGGCAGATTTGCTATTGCAATAGTTACCTCAGCTTGATTGTATGAATGCTTAAACACAAGAGATTGACTGTGATTATAAATTTCCACCTGTTTAATCTTTTGAATCGATACAAGATTCACAAAATCTGTAGCTGGATTAGGATACAACCGAGTTGCATTCGATTCAATATCAATCGGTTGCTCTATTGAAGCTAAAGTCTGAATAGCATGGGGTTCGCTGTTCAAATTAGCTAACGTTTGATACGCTGTAAAATAACGGAATCCCATTTCTCTTTGTCCAGCTGAATCAAAGTGGATATCATCAAAACCATTATTTGGTTTATCTATTAAAGTTGGGAATTCTGGATCGGCATAACTAGTATTACGCACTCGATTAGGTGTATCTTTAATAATTGCTTGTTGTACACCTCTATTAGCATCTCGACTTACCCAATACGGAACCATTCCACCTACAATAAAGGGAATATCTTGTCCGTCTACTTGATGAACCTCATTTCTCATATCCGTAATCATACTATCAAGCGTTGTTTGGTAGGGGTTCCATCCAACATTCGCTTCTCCTTGATGCCATAGTATTGCCACTAACTTACTTCCTGGAACATTATCCAAAACATAATTTACGCGTTCCATCGCATCCTTGTAAAATAGCTTACCTTGAGTCCAATCTGTAATACTACTCCCCGCATATCCACATGGAATAATAAGTACTTTCCGGTTATTATCTTTCAAATATGTATTGATATACAGATTTGAAAACGTAGTGGCAAAGCTATTTCGATTGGTTTGTCGAGTCCAAAAATCAAGAACTGGTCCCGCTGGATGAATTCTAAAATTTTTGCTATCATGTCGTTTTAACTCATATACACGAGGATTCACCGTATCCAATTGTGCATTAAGTGGGTATCCATAATGTGTATTAGATTGACCAGCAACTAATATGACATCATACGATAGTTCATTAGCATCAAACGCACAGGTTGTGTCTTGAGCTTGGAGTGCATGGCTTCCTAACAAGAGTAGAAAGGCACATAAAAACGTTAGTTTTCTTCTCATTATTTTATATTTTAAATTATTTTAAATATAAAAATAGTGCATTTTTATAAAATTTAACAATTTTAAAAATAAAATAATTACATTTTATTTTAAATTAAAACACTATTCTCAAAAAGAGATCTCGAAAGTAACAAAAAGTGGCAAAAATTGTTTCTATTTTCAAAATTGAAAACACAGAGAATTCTTTTATACGAAAGAAATAAAGTCCTTCTACAACATGATACACACGGCTAGCTTAAACGACTTAAATGAAAAAGTGCTCTACTACTAGTACATCATATCACCCAAAAATTAAATAGTTTAGGTGGATGCTAAGAGAAATTACAAATTAGTCGTTCTTTTTTTGTCAATGGACAAAACTTTTTACGCTGCAAGTAAAAGAGGACTTATAGGATACAATCGTTCTACTTCCTTCGTCAGGATGACAAAAATGGAAGAGATTTTTTTATTTTTCAGGGTGACAAACGAATCGAACACTTAAGGATAAAAAAAAACGTTTTTTTTATCCTTAAAAATAGAAAGGGGATAAAACAAAAAAGCCTCCTAATAAATTAGGAGGCTTTTGAGCCGATAGAGGGACTCGAACCCACGACCTGCTGATTACAAATCAGCTGCTCTAGCCAGCTGAGCTACACCGGCAACTTATTGCCTTGCAATACTTAATTTTCAAAATTTGAGCCGATGGAGGGACTCGAACCCACGACCTGCTGATTACAAATCAGCTGCTCTAGCCAGCTGAGCTACACCGGCGACTCAAATTGCCTTGCAATACTTAATCTTCAAAATTTGAGCCGATGGAGGGACTCGAACCCACGACCTGCTGATTACAAATCAGCTGCTCTAGCCAGCTGAGCTACACCGGCGACTCAAATTGCCTTGCAATACTTAATCTTCAAAATTTGAGCCGATGGAGGGACTCGAACCCACGACCTGCTGATTACAAATCAGCTGCTCTAGCCAGCTGAGCTACACCGGCGACTCAAATTGCCTTGCAATACTTAATCTTCAAAATTTGAGCCGATGGAGGGACTCGAACCCACGACCTGCTGATTACAAATCAGCTGCTCTAGCCAGCTGAGCTACACCGGCGACTCATTTTTCGAGTGCAAATATAACACGCTTTTTCAATCTTCCAACTGATTCTGCGTGTTTTTTTTCGCTTTATTTTAATTACAAGTTGTTTATTTTTTCAACTAATTGACCTGCAATATTTTCCAACTTTACAAAAACACCTTTAAAATGTGCTTTTTTGTTTTCTACTCCTTTTGCATTGATGTCAACGATCAATTCGTCAAAACTTGTCAATGCTTCTTCAATCAATGCAGATGTTTGCTCTGTAGCACCACCTGTTGTCAATTCGTGGATATAAATTGCTTCAATGATATCTCCCAATACTTGGTGAACGTCTTTCTTAAGTCCTCTTACACTTGCCATAATAATTTATTTAAATTTTAAACAAAAGTACATATTATCTTTTCGATATCGGTGGTCTAATCGATATATATTTCTAACAGCGTTGCATGACCAGTTGCAACTAAATTTTTCACTGATGCAGGAATCAATACAGTTTGACCTTGCTTAATTCCACACGTCAAGGTATTAATCTGAAGCTCACACGCCCCTTCTGTACAAACATAAAGGTAAAAGCGATCTAAGGGCTTCTCTATTTCATATCGTTCTTCTAAAGGGATAAAATTAACTGTAAAAAACGGACAAGACACCAAAGGATTTGCTTGATTGGTTTCTTTATCATACGAAAGTACCACCTGTTTTTTCTCGTAATTAATCGCCTCTAACGCTAAATCTACGTGTAATTCTCGGGTTTGTCCCTCGCTGTCTACCCTATCCCAATCATACACGCGATAGGTAATATCGGATGTTTGTTGAATTTCAG
Source organism: Myroides odoratus (assembly GCF_001549985.1). Taxonomy (GTDB): domain Bacteria; phylum Bacteroidota; class Bacteroidia; order Flavobacteriales; family Flavobacteriaceae; genus Flavobacterium; species Flavobacterium odoratum_A. Next base: position 57,157 of record NZ_LROZ01000018.1, read on the forward strand.
CTAATAAAACCCCTCCTCCTATAGCATGAACAGTTCCTGTTTGTATAAAAAAAGCATCGCCTTTTTTTACGGGAATCTCATTTAAAATAGCAGGTAAAGTCTTGGTGTTTAAATGTTGTAAATAATCTTCTTGAGTCACCCCTTCTTTAAAATCTACAACTACTCTAGCACCAGGATCCGCTTGCATTACATACCACATTTCGGTTTTCCCCAAAGAGTCATGTCGTTCTCGTGCTAATTCATCATTGGGATGTAACTGAATAGATAAATCTTCCTTTGCATCTAAAAATTTAAACAACAAAGGAAATTGATATCCAAAAGTAGATACAATATATGGACCTAAGATATCATCTGGATATGTTTTAATTAATTCTTCTAAGCTTTGTCCTTTATAACCGCCATTGGAAACAAGGCTGACATTTTCTGGAACATTTGAAATCTCCCAGCTTTCTCCAACTGAATCAGAAATCTGCTGTTTACCTAAAACAGTATGTAATTTCTCTCCCCCCCAAATTCTATCTTTTAGGATGGGTTCAAACATCATTGGATATTGTATAAAACTCATAGGCTTAACTTCTTCCTCATTTTGCAGTAGTCCACAGAAGGAACACGGCATAAAACAAGACGCAAATGTACAACTTTTAATGAATACTAAGTATGTTAAATCCCCTCCCCTTTAAAAGTTACAAAGTTTCTAGAAGTTTCATATAAAACCACCTCTAAATCTTTATCTTTATCAATAAAAGGTCTTAATTTTTGCCAAATCACTACCGCAATATACTCCGCAGTAGGGATTAGATTTTTAAATTCTACAACATCCAAGTTGAGGTTCTTGTGATCGAAAGCTTCTTCAATCTCTGATTTTATCAAATCAGACAAAATTTTCAAATCCATGACAAATCCTGTTTCTGGATCAACCTCTCCCGTTACATGAACGATTAATTCGTAATTGTGTCCGTGAAAATTAGGATTATTACACTTACCAAATACAGTCTGATTTTGTTCCTCCGACCAATCTGAACGATGTAAGCGATGAGCTGCATTAAAATGTGCTTTACGGCTAACTGTTAATCTCATGATGTCTTAGATTTTATGTGCTTCAATATGCGGGTAAAACTTTGCAAAAATAATTTTAAACCAAGCTGTGTATAATTGAGGATTTACTTCCATATCTTTTTTTACTTCTTCAATTCCCATCCATTTCCACGCTTCCACTTCTTCGGGATTAATCACCGGCTCTCCATTGTAATATCCTACCATTACATGGTCAAATTCATGTTCGGTTAGTCCATTGTCAAAAGGAGCTTTATAAATAAAGTGAAACACATCTTTCAATTCTACTTCAAAACCCATCTCTTCTCTCAATCGACGTGCTCCTGCTTCGATATTGGTTTCGCCAACTCTTTGGTGACTACAACAAGTGTTTGCCCATAATAAAGGTGAGTGATACTTCTCTGCTGCACGCTGTTGTAACATGATTTCATTTTTATCATTAAAAATGAATACAGAAAACGCTCTATGCAACAAAGCCTTTTCATGAGCCTCTTGTTTGCCCATGGTACCTACTTGTTCATCTTGCTCATTCACTAAAATCACTTGCTCTTCAATCATACCTAGTTTCAAATTTATTTTACTTCCAAAAGTACAAAAAACAAAATAGGAAACCAACGCCCTCAACGAGTTTAAAAATTGCACTTTCGCTTTGATGCTTGCTAAAGAGTACAGAAATTCCGTACTTCCAATACATTTTATTTACCTTTGTTTCTTTTGTAAGACCTATGGAAAGATTAATCAAACTAATTTGGGATTTTCGCGGTCCTGATGCTGAAAAAATCGCGGATCATCACGTGATTCATTTACGCGAATTTGTCGCTTTGGAAAAACTACCGTTAACCCTAATAGATAAACAGGTACTAAGTGAGGTACACAGCATTGCCTACCTCGTTGTTCATGATGAACAGATGCGCGCAGTAAGAGATGTATTAAAACCACATCGAGGAGAATTATACGAACAATAAACACTTCTCCATTAAATAAACTATTGTGAGGATAAACAAAGGCGTATTCTTCTTCAACCAATCTCAATGTACAATAAAAAAAATCCAGCATGAGTAGTCACACTGGATTTTTTTATTTCTTATTCTTGTGGTTTGCTATAAAAACACGCTTAATTTGCTTCTTTTGTAATAAACTGAATGCGCATCAATCGCAATTCATCCGTATCATATTCACCATCAAATTCAGCCATTGCTGTTTTTATATTATCGGATTCAGAATCCATGAAGTAATCATAAATTTCCTCCTGTTGATCTTCATCCAATACTTCATCCAACCAATAATCGATATTCAATTTAGTTCCAGAATACACGATTTGCTCCATTTCTTTCAATAGGGCATCCATATCTAATCCCTTTGCTTTCGCAATATCATCCAAAGATAATTTACGATCTACACTTTGAATAATATATAGTTTCAAAGCCGAATTAGCCCCTGTAGATTTTACGACTAAATCATCAGGTCGAATGATATCATTTTCCTCTACGTAATTTTTAATTACATCAACAAAATCTTTCCCAAACTTCTTCGCCTTTCCATCACTCACTCCAATGATGTTTGCCATTTCCTCAAGTGTGATTGGATATTTCAGACACATTTCTTCTAAAGAAGGGTCTTGAAAAACAACAAAAGGAGGAACTCCAGCTTTTTTGGCTACTTTTTTACGTAAATCTTTTAATAGATTAATCAATACTTGGTCAATAACAAGTTCCGCTCTAGGTGCATCGCTTTCGACCACCGCATCCCCTTCTGCATATTCGTGATCTTCTGTCATCAAAAAAGAAACAGGAGTTGAGATAAAACGCTCTCCTAATTCCGTTAACTTTAAAACACCATAAGATTCAATATCTTTTTTGAGATACCCTGCTACGTTTGCTTGTCTAATTAAAGCCAACCAAAAACGCTCGTCTTGATTTTTCCCGGAACCAAAAAAAGCTTGTGTATCGGTCTTATTCACTTTCAACAAAGCATTTAATTTTCCTAAAAGTACAAATACAATTTCTTTGGTTTTGTACACCTGCTTTGTTTCACTAATAATCTTCAATACATTTTGAAGCTCATCTTTGGCTTCACTTTTCTTTTTAGGATTGCGAACATTATCATCCATATCCGCACCTTCTCCCTGTACTTCGTCAAATTCTTCTCCAAAATAATGCAGTAAAAATTTACGTCTTGATAAGGATGTTTCGGCATAAGCTACTACTTCTTGTAGTAAAGCGATTCCGATTTCTTGTTCAGCGATTGGCTTCCCAGCCATGAACTTTTCTAGTTTCTCAATATCTTTATACGAATAATACGCCAAGCACCATCCTTCTCCTCCATCTCGTCCAGCTCTTCCTGTTTCTTGGTAATAACTTTCTAAAGACTTTGGAATATCGTGATGAATAACATAACGCACATCGGGTTTATCAATTCCCATACCAAACGCAATCGTTGCTACGACCACATCGACATCTTCCATCAGGAACATATCTTGGTGTTTGGCTCTGGTTTTAGCATCTAATCCTGCATGATAGGGAACAGCGCTAATTCCATTTACTTGTAATACATTGGCAATCTCTTCTACTTTTTTTCTACTCAAACAATAAATCACCCCAGACTTTCCTTTTCGCTGTTTAATAAAGCGAATAATATCACTTTCAATGTTTTTTGTTTTGGGTTTAATCTCATAGTATAGATTGGGTCTATTAAATGAGGCTTTAAAAACATTGGCGTTGGGAATTTCGAGGTTTTTCAAAATATCCTCTTGTACTTTAGGTGTAGCAGTAGCAGTTAAGCCAATAATTGGAATATCACCTAATTGTCGGATAATATTCCTTAGGTTTCTGTATTCAGGTCTAAAGTCATGTCCCCACTCCGAGATACAGTGCGCCTCGTCAATAGCGACAAATGACAGTTTTACCTCTTGTAAGAAGTTGACATATTCTTCTTTGGTTAGTGATTCTGGGGCTACATATAACAATTTTGTTATTCCTTGCTTAATATCTTCTTTCACCTGGTTTACTTCCGTTTTGGTCAAAGAAGAGTTTAAAACATGGGCAATTCCTTGCTCTGTGGACAAACTGCGAATAGCGTCAACTTGATTCTTCATCAGAGCGATCAACGGAGAAACAACGATTGCTGTTCCGTCTAAAACCAATGCAGGTAATTGATAGCAAAGTGATTTGCCACCACCTGTAGGCATAATCACAAATGTATTATGCCCGGAGATAATACTTTTCACCACGTCTTCTTGAAGACCCTTAAACTGGGAAAAGCCAAAAAATCTCTTTAACTCTTTGTGCAAGTCAATTTCAATTGATTTCATTTAATTTTGTATGGTATTTTACATAAATTTGCAGTACCTAAAGATATAAATTTTCTTTGGTGCAATCCTAATATTTAACATTCTAGTCATTTTGAATACACATACCACCATATTAGAGCGAGCAAAAAAAACTTTACTATCTGAAAGTGAAAGCATTAAGAAGCTCATCGACTACCTAACGGAAGACTTCTCAGCTGCTGTACAAGCCATTTTAAACTGCAAGGGACGTGTAGTTGTAACAGGGATTGGAAAAAGTGCGTTAATCGGAAGTAAAATTGTCGCTACATTCAACTCTACAGGAACTCCTTCTCTCTTTATGCATGCGGCAGAAGCCGTTCACGGAGATTTAGGATTACTTCAACCGAATGATTGTGTAATTTGCATTTCCAATAGTGGCAATAGCCCCGAAATAAAAGTATTAACTCCCTTACTTAAGCGCTTTGGCAATACCCTTATTGCCATAACCGCAAATGAGACTTCATTTTTAGGGAAAAATGCAGATTATGTTTTACTATCAAAAGTAGACAGAGAAGCTGATCCAAACAACTTAGCTCCAATGGATAGCACAACAGCTCAATTGGCACTAGGTGATGCATTAGCTGCTTGTTTAATTGAGTGTAGAAACTTCACAACCAATGATTTTGCCCTTTACCATCCAGGAGGTGCATTGGGAAAAAAATTACTTTTATTGGTGAAAGACATCCTAAACAACGAGAACAAACCGATGGTTTCACCAACCTCTTCGATTAAAGATGTAATTGTAGAAATCTCGCAAAAACGCTTAGGGGTAACAGCTGTAATTGATAATAATACGTTAATTGGCATTATTACAGATGGCGATTTGCGCAGAATGTTACAAAATAATACTAGTTTTGAGACCATTCAAGCCAAAGATATCATGAGTGCGAATCCGAAAACAATTGAATCTGATCAATTGGTTTCTCAAGCACTATCGATGTTAGAGGACAATTCAATTACACAATTAATTGTAACTCAAGCTGGGGCATATCAAGGCATTATTCATTTACACGATATTTTAAAAGAAGGAATAGTATAACAAAATGGCAAAACAAAAAAACTCAGAAAAGGCAATGTCCTTTTTGGACCATTTAGAAGAATTAAGATGGCTATTAATCCGCGCTTCCGTTTTTATTTTAGGAGGAGGAATCATCGCTTTCTTTTTCAGGGATTTTATATTCAATACAATCATTTTCGGACCAAAGAACAGTGATTTTGTTACCTATCAATTCTTCTGTAAAATTGCACAGTACTTCAATTTTGACGATAGTTTTTGTCAACAAGAACTTCCTTTTGAAATTCAAAACAGAACCATGGATGGGCAATTTTCTGTCATGATGTGGACGTGTATTACAGCAGGTTTCATCATTTCAGTTCCTTTTATCCTATGGGAAATCTGGAAATTTATTAGTCCAGCTTTATACTCCAAAGAGAAGAAATACGCCAAATTCTTTATTGTCATTTCTTCCTTTTTATTCTTCTTGGGTGTTTTATTTGGCTACTATGTAATTACTCCATTATCAATCAACTTCTTAGTAAATCTACAAGTAAGTGACGTGGTAAAAAATGACATCGATATCAATTCCTATATTGGTTTAGTTAAAACAACTTCTTTAGCTTGTGGACTTATTTTTGAACTTCCAATTATCATGTATTTCTTATCGGTTCTTGGTTTAGTAACCCCACAATTTTTAAGAGAATATAGAAAATATGCGATTGTTTTAATTCTAATTTTAGCAGCAATCATCACTCCTCCAGATGTGATTAGCCAAATTATAGTATCCATCCCATTGTTGATTCTATATGAAATTAGTATTTATATCTCTAAATTTGTTCAAAAGAAACCTAAAACGGAAGTTTTGGCACCAAACAATAATGACTAAGTATGAAATTAAGAGCAGATAATATTGTCAAGATGTACAAAAAGAGAAAGGTTGTAAAAGGCGTTTCTGTTGAAGTTAATCAAGGAGAGATTGTAGGATTATTAGGTCCTAATGGTGCGGGAAAAACGACATCGTTTTATATGATAGTGGGTTTGGTAAAGCCTAATTTTGGTCACATCTATTTGGACAATATGGACATTACCAGTTTTCCGATGTACAAAAGAGGACAACATGGTATTGGGTATTTAGCCCAAGAACCCTCCGTATTTCGAAAATTAAGTATTGAGGACAATATTTTAAGTGTACTTCAATTAACCAAGCTTTCTAAACAAGAACAAGTGGCTAAAATGGAGTCTTTGATTGCGGAATTTAACTTAGAGCACATTCGCACAAACCGTGGGGATTTGTTATCTGGTGGAGAACGCAGAAGAACGGAAATTGCTCGTGCCTTAGCTACGGATCCAAAATTCATCTTACTCGATGAGCCTTTTGCTGGTGTTGACCCCGTTGCAGTAGAGGATATTCAGCGCATTGTAGCCAAATTGAAAAACAAAAACATTGGAATTTTAATTACAGATCACAACGTACAAGAAACATTAGCCATTACAGATAAAACCTATTTAATGTTTGAAGGAGGAATTCTAAAGGCTGGAATTCCAGAAGAACTAGCAGAGGATGAAATGGTTAGAAAAGTATATTTAGGTCAAAACTTTGAATTACGTAAAAAGAAGTTAGACTTCGATTAAGTCGACTAATAGCTGAGTAAATTTTAGTGCTCTTTTACTGTAATTAGTAAAATATTGCTACTTTTACTTTTATTCGACTTAACAAAGTTCTACTTTTGCAAAAAAATTAACAATGAAATTAAGAAGCTCATTTGCTGTGTTACTCCTCTTAACAGCTGTATTTTTCACGTCTTGTGCGTCCAGAAAATCAGTGGTTTACTACCAAAATGTGGAAGATGTGTTAACGAAGAATAGTACAGTGACCAATTTTGAAACACATCTGCAACCAGATGATTTACTAATGATTATTGTATCAGCTCAAGATCGTGAGGCTGCTGCTCCCTTCAATTTGTTAAATACAATGACGACTAACCCCAATAATGCTGCGGGTACAGGTCAAATGCAACAACAATTGTATCTTGTAGATAACAAGGGAAACATTGAATTTCCTGTTCTTGGAACCATTAAAATTAGTGGGTTAACGAAAAAAGAAGCCATTGATTATTTAACGACTGAGATTAGTAAATATATCATTCGTCCTATCGTTAACATGAGAATCATGAACTACAAAGTAACCGTACAAGGTGAAGTGAATAGACCTGGAATTCATACTGTTGTTAGCGAGCGTTTGACGCTTTCTGATGCGATTGCGCTTTCAGGAGACATGACTGTTTATGGAAAAAGAGACAATGTTCTTGTGATTCGCGAAGTGGAAGGAAGACGTATTCCCTACCGTGTGGATATGACTAAGGCTGATTTTATTACCTCCCCTTACTATTACTTAAACCAAAACGATATTGTATATGTCGAGCCTAACAAAACAAGAGTAAACTCTTCTGTTGTAGGTCCTAACCTTACTTTAGGTATTTCGGCACTATCTTTATTAGTAACTATAATTGCGCTGTCAACTAAATAAAAGAAATGGAAGGAAAATTCGACAATAGTGAAAATGTAAACATTAATATTCGAGAAGAATTAGAGAAATATATTGTACACTGGAGATGGTTTGTAGTAAGTGTTTTTATCACACTCGTTCTGGCTTTTATCTACCTTCGTTATACAGAAAAAACCTATAAAGTTAATACAACGATTATAGTAAAAGACGAAAAAAGAGGCGGCGGTATTTCTACTGAGCTTTCTGCATTTGCAGACTTGGGAATGCTTTCAGGAGGCAAGAGTAACCTGGAGAATGAAACTCAGATTTTATCTTCTCGTACTTTAGCAGAACGAACAGTACGTCGTTTACAGTTGAATATTTCTTACATTAATGAAGGACGTGTTGTTAATAGTGAACTTTATAATAATAGCCCTATTGATTTCAACTTTATCGAACGCGTATTTGATTTCGATCAATTGAGCTATACGTTCTTTGTGAAAGATATCACCGATACTTCATTTACACTTTTAGATAAAGAGAAAGTTAAGTTAGGTACTTTCGAGTACAATACCCCTATTGAAACAATTTTAGGAAAGTTAATTGTTACAAAAAACCAACCTAAACCAATTTCTACCCTTAAAAAAGGAACTGAAGGAGAAGCTGAAGAAAGTGAAGAGGCAGAAGATGTCAGTAATATTACTGTTACCATCAAACCTATTGAACAAGTAACTGATTACTTTGTTAAAAATGTTCAAATCGCTCCTACAGATAAGTTTTCAAGTATCCTTGACTTATCGTTATTAAGTCCAACTCCTGCAAAGGCAGTGGACTATTTAGATAACTTAATCACCTTATACAACGATGCTGCTATTGCAGATAAGCGTTATATTTCAGAAAAAACTTCTGAATTTATCGATAGTCGTCTAAAGCTCATCACAGATGAATTGAGTGATGTAGAAAAAACGGTAGAAGGTTATAAGTCAAAAAACAGCATTACAGATATTCCTACTGAATTGGGATTATACTTACAAAATGCCAATGTATTTGACAAGCAAATCATTGAGAACGAAACAGAATTAAAAGTAGTTTCCTCTTTGATTGATTTCTTGAGAAATAGCAAACTAAATGAGCTATTACCAGGTAATATTGTTTCTTCAGATCCAAGCTCTAACTCTCTAATTAATCAATACAATACGTTAGTCTTAGAGCGCAATAAGATTTCATCTAGTTCAACAGATTTAAACCCTGTTGTTGTTCGATTAGACGATCAAATTTCAGCGATGAAAGCTTCGGTATTAGCGAGTTTAAATCGTTTAGAAAGTTCGTTGAAAATCACAAAAAAGGAATTAGAAAGCAAAGAGTTTGAATTGCGTTCCAAACTTTCTCAAGTTCCTAGACAAGAAAGAGAATTTAGAATTATTGATAGACAACAAAAGGTAAAAGAAGCCATTTACTTGTACCTTTTCCAAAAGAGAGAAGAAACAGCTATTACTTTAGCAGCTACTGATCTTAATGCAAAAGTAATTGACACAGCAAAAAGTTCGGATAAACCCGTTTCACCTAAAAAGGCTATTATTTTATTAGCAGCTTTAATCTTAGGAGGGCTAATTCCTTTTGCAGTTATCTACTTGCGTTTACTATTGGATACGAAAGTAAAAAATCGCTTGGATATTGAGAACAATACAGATGTACCGTTCTTGGGAGATATTCCCCATTCAGATGATCATGAAAACATCATTGATTTATCTAGTCGTTCAAGTTCAGCTGAAGCCTTGCGTATTATACGTACGAACTTAGAGTTTATGTTAGGGAATGTAAAAGAAGGGATGGCCAAAACTATTTTCCTTACCTCTACGTTTCCAAAAGAAGGTAAAACTTTTACCTCAGTAAACTTAGCTGCAACCATTGCACTTTCTGGAAAACGCACCCTTTTAATTGGAATGGACTTGCGTAATCCTCGATTAGATGATTATCTGAATCTACCTTCAAAAGGGGTATCCGATTACCTATTAAGAAAGAATATTGATATTGATCAATTCATTGTAAAAGTAAAAGGATATGAGAATTTCTTTGCTTTGCCAGCGGGAACTATTCCTCCAAACCCAGCCGAATTATTGATGGGTAATGCGATTCAGTCCATGTTTACTAAACTAAAAACAGAGTATGACTATATTGTAGTGGATACAGCACCAGTTAGTTTAGTAACAGATACTCTATTGGTAAGTAAGTTTGCTGATACCTTTATCTACGTAACACGTGCCAATTACTTAGATAAACGCATGTTAAAACTACCTACGGATTTACACCGTGAAGGTAAATTGAAAAACATGTCTATTATCTTGAATGACACAACAACCATGAAAGGATACGGTGGTTATGGCTACGGTTATGGTTATGGTTACGGCTATGGACACGATGTGTTAGAAGATAAACGTCCGTGGTGGAAAAAGCTTTTGAATTTAAAATAATGAAATAAAACACAGAAGGCTGACATAGAAATATGTCAGCCTTTTTTAGCAATATCACTTTTTAAAACCTTCAAAAATAACAATAAAGCAATTTTACAAAGGCATATTATAAACTTAACAATTCTACTGTTATATCGCTGAATTACCACGTTTTTTTCAATGCTTATGCTTATATTTGCTTTATAATTTTACTATTTAGACTCAACACATACAACAATTATATTGTTATCATTTAAATTGAACAAAAATGACACAAAATTCTAAAATCCTTTACACGTTTACAGACGAAGCTCCAATGTTAGCTACGTATTCTTTCTTACCGATTGTTCAGGCTTTTGCTCAAACTGCAGGTATTGATGTAGAAACAAGAGATATTTCTTTAGCTGGACGTATTTTAGCAAATTTCCCTGAGTATTTAAAAGAGGAACAAAGAATTGGCGACGCTTTAGCTGAATTAGGAGAATTAGCAAAAAGTCCAGAAGCAAATATTATCAAATTACCGAATATTTCTGCTTCTATTCCTCAATTAAACGCTGCAATTAAAGAACTTCAAGCCCATGGATTTGCTGTTCCTAATTATCCTTCTGAACCTAAAAATGACGAAGAGAAAGAGATTAAAGCGAAATATGCTAAAATTTTAGGATCTGCTGTAAACCCTGTATTGCGTGAAGGAAACTCTGATCGTAGAGCACCAAAAGCAGTAAAGAATTATGCAAAAAAACACCCACATTCAATGGGAGCTTGGGATGCAAACTCACAAACTAGAGTGGCATCTATGACAGATGGTGATTTTTATGGTACTGAAAAATCAGTAACTGTTGCACAAAATACTAAATTCAAAATCGAATTTGTTGGTGCAGATGGTACTACAAAATTATTGAAAGATTATGCTCCTCTTTTACAAGGAGAAGTAATTGACTCGACTGTTTTAAACTTAAATAAATTAAAAGCATTTGTTTCTGAATGTAAAGAAGAAGCGAAAGCGAAAAATATTTTATTCTCTACACACTTAAAAGCAACTATGATGAAGGTTTCAGATCCTATCATTTTTGGAGCTGTAGTAGAAGGATACTTCGCTGATGTTTACGCAAAATACGCAGCTGTATTTGCTGAATTAGGTATTAGCCCAAACAATGGTTTAGGTGATTTATATGCTAAGATTGCAGGACACGCTTTAGAAGCTGAAATTAAAACAGCGATCGATATGGCTATTGCACAAGGACCAGCTATTGCGATGGTAAACTCAGACAAAGGAATTACAAACTTACACGTTCCTTCTGACGTAATTGTAGATGCTTCTATGCCTGCAATGATTCGTACTTCAGGTCAAATGTGGAATAAAGAAGGAAAACAACAAGATACATTAGCAATTATTCCAGACCGTTGCTATGCAGGAGTATATGAAACTGTAATCGAAGATTGTAAAGCAAATGGTGCTTACAACCCTACGACTATGGGATCAGTACCAAACGTTGGTTTAATGGCACAAAAAGCAGAAGAATACGGATCTCATGATAAAACCTTCCAAGCTGATGCAGTAGGATCAATCCGCGTTTCTGATGAAAACAACAATGTGTTCTTTGAACAAGCTGTTGAAGCTGGAGATATCTTCAGAATGTGTCAAACAAAAGATGCCCCAATCCAAGACTGGGTTAAATTAGCCGTAAACCGCGCTCGCTTATCTGAAACACCAGCAATCTTCTGGTTGGATGAAAATAGAGCTCACGATAGAGAATTAATCAAAAAAGTAAACGAATACTTAAAACAATACGACACAACAGGATTAGACATCCGTATTTTAAGCCCAATTGAAGCTACTAAAGTTTCTGTTGAGCGCATCCGTCAAGGATTAGATACTATTTCTGTAACAGGAAACGTATTGCGTGATTACTTAACTGATTTATTCCCAATCTTAGAAGTTGGTACTTCTGCAAAAATGCTTTCAATCGTTCCTTTAATGAACGGTGGAGGATTATTCGAAACAGGTGCTGGTGGATCTGCTCCAAAACACATCGAACAATTCATTGAAGAAGGTTATTTACGTTGGGATTCATTAGGAGAGTTCTTAGCTTTGGGTGCTTCTTTTGAACACTTAAGCCAAACTCAAAATAATGCAAAAGCATTAGTATTAGCGGAAACATTAGACGAAGCTACTGCTAAGTTCTTAGATAACGATAAATCACCTGCTCGTAGAGTTGGGTCTATCGACAACCGTGGATCTCATTTCTATTTAGCGATGTATTGGGCTGAAGCATTAGCTGCTCAATCGAAAGATGCAGAATTAAAAGCTAAATTTGCACCTATCGCTAAAGCAATGAATGAAAACGAAGCGAAAATTAACGAAGAGTTAATCGGAGCTCAAGGTAAAGCACAAGAAATTGGAGGTTACTACCAAACTAACGTAGAGGCAACTGCTAAAGCCATGCGTCCAAGTGCAACATTGAATACAATTATTGATACTATCTAATCACTAGTATTCCAAATACAAAAGGCTGTCTTTTTCAAGACAGCCTTTTTTTATCACTACATTACAGTCAGTCAACAGTATCATCAAAAGCTAGTTAGTAAAGCCCTAAGACAGTAAAACTAAAAGATGATTACTCCAAATCCTATCCGTACTACCAAGCGATCTACAATGCATTGTTATTTTATAAAAAAAAGCATGTAAGGGTAATCTACCTATCCCCTTTGCTATGTACTTTAATTGTTAATAAGATCCATTCCTCTCATTATTGAGTCCTTGATTTATAGGACCAGGAAGCTTTTAGAAAAATAAGGCTATCCTATTCAATTCGCTATCGACTTCTCCAGTTATTTGCGTCTTTATTTCCCAAAAATAAATTTCAATAAAAACACATGTTATTTTAAATAATATTCATACTTTTAATACAAATAGTAAGTTTTATCCAACAAATAACCCTATTTATTATTTGAAATTTATATAAATCAAAAATAAATTGTTTTAATTGTATACATCTACATTCGCTATTACATCATTTTTTAATCTAATAAATAAGAACCATGAAAGAACTAGTAAGAACATTAATAGTAAGTCTAGTACTGTTCAATTTTGGCTGTCAAAAAGACGATCAGAATGAAATAAGAAATTATGCAGAAGATGCTAGAATACTACAAGATTTTGTCACGATTGATAAACAAGATTTAGCCTACTCTTTGAATCTAAATGCTAAAAGTGACTTTTTAAGATTCATCCCAACGAGCAGTATTAATCAATTAGAAAAAGTTTCAAACGAGAATTTGAATCGATTTAAAAACGAACTAAATGCATTAAATTCATTTATAAAAAATGAAATAAGAAACGGAGCCTCATATGTTGAAATGGAGACTAATAGTGGTAGCTACTTCAAAGAATTAAATAATGATGGGATTCGTATATCAAAAAATAATGTTGCTTCTCTAGCTAAAAAGCCACAGCCTTTGGCTGAAATTGGCAGTGTCTTTTTTTATAGAACAGGAGAGATTTCATCTCCTGAATATTTTTCAGGTAAGGACCATATAGATACTCAAATTAATATAAATGGTCCAACGAGCAGTATTTCAGCGACTCTTTTATGTCGTACTGGAACTAGTCCCCAAGGTTCCACAAGCACCCCTTCTTTACTTGTCATATCTTCTATGTCAGGATCTTATGCTGGAAATTTTAATTGGATTAATACTGTATCTGGAGCTAATGTTACTTGGACCTTTGAAGGAAAACTCAACACTTCTGATTTTTCGATGTTAGGTTATGCTTATCTTAGAGATTAACTTCTTTCTTTAATTACCGTATTTTAATAGAAAAATAAGCAAGATGCATAGTAGTACTCTTATGTGCTGAAGATAATTTTAAAAAAAAGGACTGTTTTACAACAGTCCTTTTTTGCTTTTATTATTTAACTCCTAAATAATTACTTGGAGTAATTTGTTTTAATTCTGTTTTTATTGCATCACTTACAGCAAGTGTTTCAATAAAAGTATGAATCGATTCTTTGTTGATTACGGTATTCGTACGAGTCAAATCTTTTAAAGCTTCGTATGGATTTGGATATCCTTCACGTCTTAAAATAGTTTGGATTGCTTCCGCTACTACAGCCCAATTTCGATCTAAATCTTCAGCAAATTTATCTGCATTTAGCAAGAGTTTATTCAATCCTTTCAGCGTAGATTCAAAAGCAATGATTGTATGTCCCATGGGCACACCAATATTTCTCAAAACCGTACTATCCGTTAAATCACGTTGCAATCTTGATAAAGGAAGTTTTGCTGCTAAATGTTCAAAGATAGCATTCGCAATCCCTAAATTTCCTTCTGAGTTTTCAAAATCAATCGGATTTACTTTATGTGGCATAGCAGAAGATCCAATCTCACCCGCTTTAATTTTTTGCTTGAAATAATCCATGGAAACATACGTCCAGATATCGCGATCTAAATCAATCAAAATAGTATTGATGCGTTTCAGTGCATCAAAGAAAGCAGCAAAGTGATCGTAATGTTCAATTTGTGTTGTAGGGAATGAATATTTCAATCCTAAACTCAATTCCACGAAATCCTCTCCAAATTGCTTCCAATCATTCTTTGGATAGGCTACATGGTGTGCATTGAAATTCCCAGTTGCTCCACCAAATTTTGCTGCAAAAGGCACATTATTCAACAAGCGTAACTGTTCTTCCAAACGTTGTACAAAAACCTGAATTTCCTTTCCTAAACGCGTTGGGGAAGCTGGTTGTCCATGTGTTCTTGCCAACATAGGAACATCACTCCACTCTTGACTTAATTCTTTCAGTTTATTAATGACAGAAAGAAATAAAGGCATATACACTTCATGAAAAGCTTCTTTTGTCAATAATGGAATTGAAGTATTATTAATATCTTGAGAGGTTAATCCAAAGTGGATAAACTCTTTGTATTGTTCTAATCCCAAACGATCAAAAGCATCTTTGATAAAATACTCAACCGCTTTTACATCGTGGTTTGTTATTTTTTCTTTTTCTTTAATCCAAAGGGCATCTTCTGCTGTAAAATCTTTGTATAATTTTCGTAACTCTGGAAATAAATTAGGGGAAATCCCACTTAATTGCGGAAGATTATATTCACAAAGCGCAATAAAATATTCTACCTCAACTAAAACTCTATATTTGATTAGAGCTTCTTCTGAGAAGTATTGGGCTAAGGATTGGGTTTTACTTCTATAACGTCCATCAATAGGCGATATAGCATTCAGTTCTGTCAGCATCATTTAGATTGTGTTGTTAAAGTACAAAGATAATGTTTTTTTGTGTTTTTGTTTTTTTGCAATTTTAGGTTTTTCTGCTTTTTTGCAGTTTATAAACCGTAAACTGTCAACCGTAAACTATATCGCTTTCGACCACTCTTTAATTGCGTCTTTATTCATTTTTACGTAGTCTAGATTATTTGCTTTTTCAGCCAAATCTAGGGCAACTTTTGCTGTAGCTACAGCTCCAATTTTATCACCCGCTTTTGCTTGAATCTGAGATTTCAATCGAACAAAATAGTACGGCACTTTGTCTCCTGATTTATCAATTGCACTATTAATCCAAGATAAAGCTTTTGACAGATCCTTTCCTGTCAAATAGAAATACTCTGCCGCAGCATAGTAATCTACAATTTTAGGCCCTTCAAAAGTTTCCGTAATGCTTTCCATTGCCAAGTTATCCGTAGGCACTTTGAAACGCACAGGAACTAAACTGCGTTCCCACATGATTTCCAAATCTGCATAGTCGATATTTACGTTATTGATTGCAATAGTAAACGTTTCAAATTTGCGATCTAAGTTTTGCACCTTTACTTTCGTAGATAATGCAATTTTAGATTCATCCCATTTCTCTGGTAATCCCCAATTGTTGGTATCTTTATAAAAAATCACTTCCCACTCCTCTACTTTTGGAATGGTATAAATTGCATATGATCCTTTTTTCAATACTTTTCCGTCAATTTCCACATCATTAGCAAAAGAAACAACTGTATTCATATTGGCACCTGTGCGCCATAAACGTCCATAAGGAACTAAATCACCAAACACCAAACGTCCGCGCATATTAGGTCTAGAATAGTCAATTTTGACGTCTGTTAACCCTACTACCTGATGCACTTCTGATTTTGTACTCGTTGGCGGTGTTTGCACTTGTGCTTGCGCAGTTGATAAGGCAAATACGGCCAAACTGGTAATAACAAACTTTTTTATCATGTTTACTTGTATTTAATGGTCCAATTTATTTTTTGAATTTGAAGGATACAATTTATTAATTAATCCCCTGATTTAGTCTTAAAATAAACAAAAAAAAGCGACCGAAAATTTCGATCGCTTTTTTGTTTATTTTATTTTTTGAATACCACCTTCTAACCACGCTTTGTATTCTTCCACATCTGGAGTATATCCAACGGGTTCTGACAAACGTTGTCCTTCTGCGTCCAACACAATATAATAGGGTTGTGCATTCGCATGGTAGTGCTTCATTTGAAAATCACTCCATTTATTTCCAATGGTTTTAATTTTCTTACCTGTTGTTTCTGAGATGTATTGCTCATTTTCTGGCAATTCCTTTTTATCATCTACATATAGGGAAATCAAGACCACTTCATTTTTCAATAAAGCTAAGATTGCCGGATCTGACCAAACGTAATCTTCCATTTTACGGCAATTCACGCAGGCAAATCCTGTAAAATCAAGCAATACTGGTTTATTCACTGACTTAGCATAGGCCATTCCTTGTTCATAATCAGTAAAAGCGACGATGTCATGTGCACCGAATTTTGCTCCTTCTGGTAAAACTTCTGTCGTAGCAGTTCCGCCTGATCCGCCTTTACCACCAACGCCATAAGGGCTTTCTGAGTAGGTCATTGGAGGAGGGAAACCTGAGATAATTTTCAATGGTGCTCCCCATAACCCTGGCACTAAGTAAATCGTAAATGTCGTCACGAATAACCCCATGAATAAACGTCCTACAGAAATACTATCCATTGGACTATCGTGAGGCAATCGAATCTTACCAAATAAGTACAAGGCCCAAGCTCCAAAAATAGTAATCCAAATAGCCAAGAACACTTCTCTTTCTAACCAGTGTGCTTGCAATACAAGATCAGCATTAGATAAAAATTTAAAGGCTAATGCTAATTCTAAGAACCCTAGAGATACTTTTACTGTATTTAACCATCCACCTGAACGTGGCATAGAATTTAACCATCCTGGGAACATAGCAAACAGCATAAATGGAAGTGCTAAGGCTAAAGAGAAACCTAACATGCCAACAATTGGAGCAATTCCTCCTTTAGAAGCTGCTTCTACTAATAAAGTCCCTACGATAGGTCCAGTACAAGAGAATGATACAATAGCTAATGCTAAAGCCATAAACAAGATACCGATAATACCTCCACGATCGGCTTGTGAATCTACTTTATTTGCCCAAGAATTGGGTAACATAATTTCAAATGCTCCTAAGAAAGAGGTTGCGAAAACAACTAATAACAAGAAGAAAATGATATTAAAATACACATTTGTGGACAGCGCATTCAACGAATCTGCTCCGAAGATTGCGGTTACAATCGTACCTAATACTACATAAATCAAGATAATTGATAAACCATAGATAATCGCATTTTTAATTCCTTTAGCACGTGTCTTACTTTGTTTGGTAAAGAAACTCACAGTCATTGGAATCATTGGGAAAACACAAGGAGTTAACAAAGCTGCAAATCCGGAGAAGAAGGCTAAAATAAAAATGGTAAATAAACCTCTTTTTTCTTCTGATTTAGGGGCAGTTACTTTTGTATCTGTTGTGGCTGTTCCGCTTTCTTTTGCTGTAGTCGTCTTATTTTCATAAGCCTCAAAATTCTCCACTTCGGTCACTCGAAGTGTTTTCAAATCGTAAACAAACAAATTACTCTGACTGATACAAACATCTAAACAAACTTGATATCCCAATTCTACTTGAATATTTGGTGTATCAGCATTAGTTAATTTAATCTCTTGTACCAATTGAACTGGCCCTACGAAATAGGTTTCATCCACTTCAAAGATATCGTTATAAACGGTTTTCGTTTCACTCTCTTTGGCTTCACCAATGAGTTCATAATTCCCATCTATATTGTTGTATATAAATTCGGTTGGCAGGGGTCCTCCATCAGCTGTATATTGAGAGTACATATGCCATCCATCTTGAATAATACCATTCCATGTAATGGTATATTCTGTATCGGATTTCTTTTCAATTTTCGTTGTCCATTTGGCAGGATTTTCCATCATCTGCGCCTGAGCCGTGAAAATAGATATAAAGAAAAATAGCAAATAAGCTAATTTTTTCATACGGTTAATTTAATTTTTAAAACATTAGTAGTTGTATTTCTTACTTTAAATCGTTCATCCATTCGACTTCCAATAATCCATACAATAGTATCACCTGAGCACAATAACCAAATATTTTCTTTTTCTATTTGAGTCATTTTCTCATCTTTTACATATTTCGAAATTCGCTTTGTTCCTTTCATTCCAAAAGGCACGAAATAATCTCCTTTCTTGGGTTTGCGAATCAGCAACGGAAACTGCAATTTATCTCGATCGAGATAGGCACACAAGGGATCCGTCGTCAGTTCAATTTCATTTCTTTCATAATTAGTTGATGTTAAGCATATTGGTTGTGTAATAATTTGGTTTTCTTGGATATAAAAAGCATCCTCTGACTCTTCTACCATTTTACTTTTCAATCGAAGTAAGAGGTATCCTCTATCTTTAATCAAGCAATAGTTTTCTGCCAGAATTTTCTTTCCTGTTTCTGCCTGTACTAAATCCGCAATATCGTTCCATGCTTTAAAACCATAAGGTTCTAACCATTTATACAAATAGGCTTTAGGCAATGACAATTCACTTAATTCTTTTAAGGGAAATAAAAGGTCATCCCCTTGCTTAAGCACCACTTTCTCAAACATCATTTGGCTTGCATCCTCACTCATTTGATGTGCTTCTTTCAAAAAACCAATAGTTTGTTGAAAAGTTTGATCGATTTGTGGGTTTATTTCCTTAAAAACAGGCAAGATATTTTTTCTTATCTTATTACGCAAATATTTTGTTTGTGCATTTGTATAATCTTCTCTCCAAGTGAGTTGATTCTTATTTGCATACGCTTCAATTTCAGCTCTAGTAAATACTAACAGTGGCCGCCGAATATAGTCTGTTTTTTCAGGTATTCCCAGCAATCCTTCAATTCCCGTACCCCTTGAAAAATTGATAAAAAAAGTTTCCATCGAATCGTCCAAGTGGTGAGCAGTCAATAAATATTGATAATTTTCTTGTTTTAAAACTTCTTCAAACCATAGGTAACGTTGTTCTCTTGCTGCAACTTGGATTGATACTTTATTTTCTATTGCATAGTGATTGGTATCAAACTCTTTTACAAAAAAAGGAACTTTTAATTGTGCACTTACCTGTTCAACAAATTGTTGATCTAAGTTACTATCTTCCTCTCTCAAGTGGAAGTTGCAATGTGCTACTGCAACATTTAGTCCAATTTGATGACATAAATGTAATAAAACAACACTATCGACTCCACCGCTAACAGCTAGTAAAAGAGGGTGTTGTGTCAATTCAGCAAAATTTGATTCAAGATGCTTTCTAAACTTATTTTCCATGGATTACCTCAACATATCTAGGGCAAGCTGTGTATAAATGTTAATCTTTATTCACAATTGTCTAGCAAACTCCAAAAATACCCTTTTTTTCGCGAAAAACCCTTATTCTAGGTTCATTTCTGTGCATAAAAAAACCACAAAATTTAATTTGTGGTTCTATTTTATTCTAACTCAAGGGTGGAATTTTGTGAATACGTTCTCCATTTTTCAATGCAAGCAACCATATCTTGAGGTACATCTGAATCAAAGCGAACATATTCTTTGGTTATCGGATGTTCAAAGCCTAAGGTTTTCGCATGCAGTGCTTGTCTTGGTAGGAGCTGAAAACAATTTTCAATAAACTGTTTGTATTTTGTAAAGGTAGTTCCTTTTAGAATCAAATTTCCACCGTAGCGTTCATCATTAAATAGCGTATGTCCAATATGCTTCATATGCACTCTAATTTGATGTGTACGTCCTGTTTCTAAACGACAAGAAACCAAAGTAACATAGCCAAAACGCTCCAATACTTTATAGTGCGTAACCGCCCATTTTCCTTTGCTTTCATCATCAAAAGCAGCCATTTGCATGCGGTCTTTCACATGTCGTCCAATATAGCTTTCTATGGTACCTTGATCCTCAACGACATTTCCCCATACCAACGCCACATATTCTCTTTCCGTTGTTTTCTCAGCAAATTGACGTTGCAATTCTGTCATCGCCCACTCTGTCTTTGCTACAACTAATAATCCACTGGTATCTTTATCAATTCGGTGTACAAGTCCAGGACGTTCACTACTATTAAGTGGTAAATTTTCGAAGTGGTAAGCTAATGCATTGACCAATGTCCCTGTATAGTTTCCATGTCCAGGATGCACAACCAATCCCGGTTCTTTATTTACCACCAATAAAGCATCGTCTTCATACACGATATTTAAAGGGATATTTTCAGGAATAATAATATTTTCAAAAGGAGGTTGTTTCATGAGCACACGTACAACATCCAAGGCTTTTACCTTATGATTCGACTTAACAGCCACATCATTTACAAAAATATTTCCATTTGATGCTGCTTGTTGAATTTTATTACGCGTTGCATTTTCAACTAAGTTCATCAAAAATTTATCTACACGTAAAGGCGCTTGACCTTTACCTGCCTCAAATCGAAAATGTTCATATAATTCATCTTCTAAATCATCGAACACTTCATTTACATTTTCTTGCATAAATTATTTTTCTTAATCAATATCGGGTGCTACATCCAATTGTTCTGCAGATAGGCCCGCTTTTCCATCTCCTAAAACGAAGTCAATTTTAGAGTTTTTCACCACTAAATCTCCTTTTTTCAATTTTTTACCGTTTTGATGTACTTCCAAAACAACATCTTTACCAATAAACGTGGCATATGATTTTGTTCCTTCTTTTAAGCCCATAGAGGCAATTGTAGCGCTCGCTTGTCGATACGTTAACTGTTCCAATTCTGGCAAAATCACTTTTCCATACCCAGAGGCATTAATTTTAACGTAGATTTTTCTGTTTTCCTTCACACTAGAACCAGGCATAGGATCTTGTTCTAACACAGTTAGAGGAGGAAAATTTTTATTGTAATCTAGCGTATCCAAAACAATCATACGCAATTCTTTTTGATCCAAAGTTTGCTCAGCTTGAAAAGTATCTAGCTTTAATAAATTGGGTACTTCAATTCGCTGTCCATGATTTGTCGTTACTTTCAACCATTTCAATAGGCCTAGTACCCCCACAATAGAGATGATGATGGCTGCTGCCAACGAAATTAAAAAGCTCTTACTTTTAAAAAATTGAACTAATTTCATAGGGTTAGATTTTTGACAAAGATATAAAATCGAAAAGATTTTTTGTTTCTGTGTTTTATTATAAATTTGTTTGAAACAATTCTTTTATAAATCTAACCTCAACATCCTGGGTATATGAAGCACGTAGCAATAATTATGGGAGGCTATTCAAGTGAGTTTGAAATTTCACTTAAAAGTGGTCAAGTTGTATTTGACACATTGGATCGCACAAAATACACACCATATAAAATCCATATTTTTCGCGATAAATGGGTATATGTAGATGAGCACAAGGAGGAATTTCTGGTAGATAAAAATGATTTTTCAGTATCATATAAGGGTCAGAAATTAACCTTTGACGTTGTTTTTAATGCAATTCATGGAACACCTGGTGAGGATGGGTTATTGCAGGCGTACTTTGAATTAATCCACATGCCACATACTTCATGTAATGCTTATCAAGCAGCATTAACCATGAACAAGAGGGATATGCTTTCTGTTTTAAAGCCCTATGGTATTAAAACAGCTATTTCTTATTATTTGAATGAGGGAGATGATATCAACCCTGAAGCTATTATTCAACGTGTAGGATTACCTTGCTTTGTTAAACCTAATCGTTCAGGATCTAGCTTTGGTATTTCAAAAGCTCATACAACAGAAGAATTAGTTCAAGCGATTGAGATAGCCTATAAAGAAGACAACGAAATTTTAATTGAAAGCTTCCTTAAGGGAACGGAGGTTTCTGTAGGTGTAATTAAGTATAAAGGTGATGTTATCGTCTTGCCTATTACTGAAATTGTCAGTGAAAATGACTTTTTTGACTACGAAGCAAAATATTTAGGCAAATCTCAAGAGATTACACCGGCTCGCATTGATGATGCGATTCAAGCAAAAATAGAAGATATTGCGATTAAGATTTACCGAATTTTAAAAATGGATGGATTCTCGAGAAGTGAATTCATCATTGTTGGAGATACCCCATTTTTATTAGAGATGAATACGGTTCCTGGTTTGACTAGAGAAAGTATTTTACCTCAACAGGCGGCAGAAGCTAAAATTTCATTGCCCGATTTGTTTGACAATGCAATAGTTTTAGCTTTGCAGAAATAAAGACTCCCAAAATATGAGAAGAGCTGTTTTTCCTGGATCATTTGATCCTATTACAAATGGACATTACGACATTATCAAACGAGCTTTGCCTCTATTTGATGAAATTATCATTGCCATTGGTGTCAATGCTGATAAAAAATACATGTTCAGTCTAGAAGAACGCAAGGTTTTTATTGAAAAGACCTTCGCCAATGAACCTAAAATAAAAGTAGAGACTTACCAAGGGTTAACTACCGATTTTTGTCATGAAAAAAAGGCTCAATTTATTTTAAGAGGGTTGCGAAATCCAGCAGATTTTGAATTTGAAAAAGCCATTGCACATACCAATCGCTTCCTATCAAAAATTGAGACAGTATTTTTACTTACTGCTGCAAGCACCTCGTTTATTAGCTCCAGTATTGTACGCGATGTGATTCGCAATCACGGAGATTATATTAAATTAGTACCCGAACCTGTACGAATATAACAGATAAAAAAAGTCGCTCTAGAGCGACTTTTTTATTTTATTCACTAAGCAAACCTGCTTCTTCTACTAAAAGTTTAATATTTTCATAGGAATTGGACATTGCTTCTTTGATTTGTTCCTTATCAAACCAAACCACTTCTTCAATTCCCTCCTCTGCTTGCCCTGTTAATGGTCCATCATAGGATGTACTCATCTCAAACCAACTGGTAATTTTCAATCGATACTTTCCATTTCGCTTAAAGATATGGTAGGTTTTAGGAAGTTTCTTAATCACTTTCAATTCTCGAACTCCCGTCTCTTCCTCCACTTCTCTTACTGCCGTATCTGCTATTTCTTCATATTTCTCAATTCCTCCTTTCGGCAAATCCCATTTGCCATTTCTCTTGATAAAAAGTACTTTTCCTTCTGCATTATACACGACACCTCCACCCGCTTTTTGAACAGGAATTTTTTCTTTTAGCCTTTTCATCATGGCTTTTTCGTCTGGATGATATAAAAATGCCTTATCAATTTTATTTTGAAAATATTTAATGATAATTTTGTCAATATCAACACTGTCTAACAAGAACAACTGAAAATCGGTTTCTTTCTCAATTTTATCAGTTAGAAACAACGGTTTATCGTTTACAAAAACTTTATACATTTGTATTATGATTTTTACTAAAGAAACAGCTCAACAAACTGCCGAATTACTTCTGCAAATTAACGCAATTAAATTAAATCCAAAAAATCCTTTTACATGGGCTTCTGGATGGAAATCTCCTATTTACTGTGATAACCGTATTACACTGTCTTATCCAGAGATTAGAAAATACTTAAAAGAGGAGTTTGCAAAGCATATTGTTGCAAAATATGGTAAGCCTGATGTAATTGCTGGTGTAGCAACAGGAGCGATTGGAATTGGCTTATTAGTAGCTGAAGCCTTAGAATTGCCTTTCGTTTATGTTCGACCTGAGCCTAAGAAGCATGGAAGACAAAATCAAATTGAAGGACAATTAGAACCAGGAAAAAAAGTAGTAGTCATTGAAGATTTGATCAGTACAGGAAAAAGTAGCTTACAAGCCGTTGAAGCTTTAAAAGAAAATGGAGCTGATATTGTAGGTATGGCTGCTATCTTTACCTATGAATTTCAAGTTTCTAAAGATAACTTTGCTCAAGCGGGTGTTGAATTAACTACCTTGAGTAATTATACTTCTCTATTGGAAAATGCAGTAAAACAAAATTATATCTCTGCTTCTGACTTAGAGACATTACAAGAATGGAGAGTTAATCCATCAGAATGGAATCAATAATTAAAGAAATAAAAGTATGCAATTAGAAAGTCCAAAAGTAAAAGTAGCGCAATCCGCTGAATATATATTTAATGCATTATCTGACGTAAAGAACTTCGAGAAGTTAATGCCTGAATCGATTGCTAAATTTGAAGTAACTGGAGAGGATTCTTTCATCTTTGCTTTGAAAGGAATGCCAGAAATCAAATTAAAGAAAAAAGAGGCTACTCCGAATTCTCAAATTGTTTTAGGAGCAGCAAGTGATAAATTACCGTTTACCTTAACTGGAAATATCACAGAAGTTGACGCGAATAATACAGAAATTCAACTTCAATTTGAAGGAAGTTTCAATCCTATGATGGCTATGATGGTAAAAGGTCCTATTGGAAAATTCATCGAAGCTTTGGCTGGGAACATGAATAAATTATAGCGCTATCTTTTTATCAATACATATACAAGGCTTATGAAAGGTTAAGAAAATTTTCATAAGCCTTTTTTGTATCCCATCCTGATTCAAATCAATATCAATCAACTTCATCAACAACCCTATCTTACTAAAATAAAACCTATACTTCTTTCGTACCTCAATTATTTTTCTTCTTTACGTCCTCTTTTACTTCCATTTGCCTCTTTATCGGAGCATATCTCTCTTCTCTAGTTTTTTCATCTCATCTCATTTGTTAAATCTTGTTTCATTCTATCTTGTAATGAGTTTCACTTTCTTATACTACGTAACTTATTCTTTACTATTGTATTTTTTAATAAGAAAAACATCTCTTTAATTAAACTATTTCCACAAGTCTAAACGCTACTAAATACAGCTGTTTAAAAATATGTAACACCTCAATGTTACTAAATCCACAAAAAAAATTGTCTTAAAACAATCAATTACATCTTTTCCTTTCGAACTGATACCATTTTTAACATGGTAATCCTGTAATTTCATTTTACACCTTAAGAATAAAAAAATCACAATGTCAGACAAATAATAAGCATTCGATTTTTTATTCAATCAGCTCAAGTAAAATGCCATACTAAAACAAAAACTTATTGGTATTTCAAAACCAATATGTACGATAAACCAAATACTTATGCAGGAATTTTTCTCACAAAGTCAGAATTTCATTGGATCCCATCAAACGGGGATTGATCCAAGAACGGGTGTCTTTACTCTACACCTCCCTTTAGCCAGCATCCATGCAAATTACGGTATGGGTCCAGAGGTTTCCTTGTTTTTGACAGGTAGCTCTTTAAGTCAAGAAGATGAGGGCTTTGGCGCTGGTTTTGGACTTCCTTTTACCACTTATGACAAGCCCAATCGACTGCTGCGATTATCTACAGGGGAGCAGTATTTAGTGGAGGATGATAGCGATCATTATGAAGGTGAAATCACCGTCAAACAAAAAAAGCTGAACAACTTTATCTTTGAGCGTGTCAATGCTTCTGCTACAGAAGTGGGCTATTACAAAGTGATCTATAAATCAGGGTTGGTTGAGATTTTAGATAGTCCCTCTTCTTTGGAACCTATTAAAAATACCGTTAGTATTCAGACTTATGAAGGCCATGCGGTGTACTTGAAATGGGAAGGAAACGTTGCTCGTTTAGCCTCTATTGCTGATGATCATCACACTTTGGTAGAGATTAGTTACCAGGACCGTCATGCTCCTGTTGTTTCTGTTTTCCCCGGAGAGGAAGAAGCTTACCAGATTCAATTGACCATCGGCAATGGTTTTTTGGAAAAGGTGAGACAGCTGGAAGAAAACTACACGTGGTTGTTTTACTATACCGCCGAAGGGTTTATCAAGGAGATCAAACACCCGACAGGACTGATTGAAACGATTGAGTATCAGAGGGGGGTTTTTCGATTTCCCGATGATGTATACCCCGCCTTATCCGCAGCTACTCGCCATACCTTAGCTCCAGGAAATAATCAACCCAATATCACCTCTACCTATAGCTTTACTTCGAATAACTACTTAGGGTATAACAGCGGACTTGCCTTTGAGCAGGATCGCGATAACTTATACACGGTGTTGAGTACGTATGTCTATGGTTCTACCGCCAAGCAAACCCAGGGCAATTTGACCATTGAAACTGAACGTACTTATAATAGTTTCCATTTGAATACCAGTGAAGTCACCACTTTTCGCTCCTCTGATGGAGTAAGGAGCATACAGGTTGATTTGGAGTATTACGCCCATATCGGGATTCCCTTTGAGGCTCAGCCCAATCAATTTCAATTGATCAAACAAAAGACAACCACCTGGCGCGATTCCAGTGGAACCCGTCANTCGCCATACCCTAGCTCCAGGAAACAATCAACCCACTATCACCTCTACCTATAGCTTTACTTCGAATAACTACTTGGGGTATAACAGCGGACTTGCCTTTGAACAGGATCGCGATAACTTATACACGGTGTTGAGTACATATGTCTATGGTTCTACCGCCAAGCAAACCCAGGGCAATTTGACCATTGAAACTGAGCGTACCTATAATAGTTTCCATCTGAATACCAGTGAAGTCACCACTTTTCGCTCCTTTGATGGAGTAAGGAGCATACAAGTTGATTTGGAGTATTACGCCCATATCGGGATTCCCTTTGAGGCTCAGCCCAATCAATTTCAATTGATCAAACAAAAGACAACCACCTGGCGCGATTCCAGTGGAACCCGTCAAGAGGTTCACCTGACCGAGTTTGATCCCCAAGGCAACCCCACCTTGGAGATTCAACCCAATGGCAATCAAACGACAATGAGCTGGTACGATGCTGATGGAGAAGACGGCTGTCCGGCCGAGGGCCATGGTTTTGTTCGCTTTTTAAAAGAAAGTATCACCATTCCCAATCAGGATGATTACGATACCCCGATTCAAAAAGAGTCGTATACCTATATGAATTTGGGGTCTTCGGATCTGGTTGTCGCGGAGCAACTGTTGAAATACAGCGGGGATGAGTTATTGCAATCTCGTCTTTTCGATTATCAGGACGACCCTCATAGTGTAGACTATGGACGCATGAACTTTATTCACGATAAATTGTACGCCGATGGAGCCTATTCTGCGGCTTAT
>NZ_LROZ01000019.1 GCF_001549985.1 Myroides odoratus
AAAACAAATTAAATTTGGAATATATAGCCGTTACAACCCTACCTATATATATAAGGTGAGCATAAAACATCTTCACAAAAAGCAAAAAAGCGAAAAAACATCCTACAAAAAAACACTCCTATATATAAGAAGAGAATCTAACAACTTTACAAAAAAGCGAAAAAGCAAAAAAACATTCTACAAAAAATCCTTCCTATATATAAGGTGAGCATCAAACATCTTCAAAAAAAAAACAAAAAATCATCCCACAAAAAACCCTCCTATATATAAGGAGAGAATCAAACATCTTCATCAAAAACAAAAAAGTGAAAAAACTTCCCACAAAAAAAGGAGAGCAATGCTCTCCTTTTTTTATATGGAATACTATTAAAGTATTATTTTTTTACAATACGCTCTGTCTTGTCAAAGCCATTGCCTTTTATCTTCACAAAATAAGTACCTGAAGATAATCCTTTCATATCTACTTTCACTTCATTAGAAGAAAGCGTTGGTAAACTTTGTACCAAACGACCTGTCATATCAAATACTTGAATAGACATGCCTTTTACATTAACCTCTTCTGGAATCGTTACATGCAATTGATCCACTACCGGATTTGGCCAAACAGCAAAAGATAAATCTGTCAAATCAAACTCCTCTGTAGATAAATTATTGAAATCATCACTTGTTACAATAAGGGAATACTCTTGACTATCGGCATCTAAAGTTCCTTTATGAGATACTTTAATTGTATAAGTTCCTGCTTCTGCTCCTTCAATCTCAATTTTTTCGATATTATCCACATCATTATCTGCTTGTACCGCTACTAGATTATTGAAATCTTTATTTAATCTCCAAGGCAAATACTCTACTCCATCTTTAAACACTCGTAAATCTAAATCATTCACTAAAGAAGGGTTTCTCATTGCATAATCTTCATTGTAGTTATTTCTACTTACCTCAGCATATGGATCGGTCCAAGCTAAAGTAACAATAACTTTTCCTCCACTTTCTTTTACAATTAGCTCCTTTTCATACATTGCTCCTTGTACTAGTTCATTTTCTTCCAATAGTGCTAAACCTTCTTTTGCACCATATAAAACCTGAACTCCAGCTTTTGCATTGATTAATCCCCAACCAAAAATATGATCAGGCCCTGGTGCACTACCTGTTTCATCAGCAGTATGTGCCATCAACGCACGAACAGATGCAGATTTCAACGGCATTTCTCTATTTTCCACTGCCCATTGTTGCCACAAGGCAATCACTCCTGTCACTGCAGGGGCTGCCATGGATGTACCATCAAATGATGCATAAGCATCGGTTCTAGGTACTCCTGTCAATGGTGTAGGCAACACATAATTAGTTGAAAAAACGCTTACTCCTTTAGCCGAAATATCTGGCTTAATACGAAAATCATTTGTAGGTCCATTACTACTAAAGTTAGCAATGCGTACACTAGCTGGATTTGTATAGTTGGTTACTTGATTTACTGCAGCAACAACAATCACGTTTTTAGATACAGATCCTCCTAAAAGCATATCTACTCCATTTTTAGTAGGATTCAATCTCGTATAATACTGTTGATCATTTCCTGCTGCAACAACGGGTTGATAATATTTATTATTACTTGTCACCCAATCATAAACCTGAGCTGTTCCATCATAAGCACCAAAATAATTGGCTCTTACATATATTGTTCCATCATCGCCAATTGCGGCCATACCATAGGAATGATTTGAAACTAACAGAGCATTAGTAGCTGCCTCCTCATCCATCTCTTCATAATCATCATCCCAATCATAACTTACCACATGGGCTTCAGGTGCAATCCCTTTTGCATTAGGATTTATTCCTCTTGAAGCGATTGTTCCTGTTACGTGCGTAGCATGTGAACGTCCTCTTACAAATCTAGTTCGCTCTGCTTGACTCAATCGAGACAAATCAGGCAAATCATTTTTAAGTGCAATTCTTGAAACTCCATTTATACCTTGTAATTCTACATGGGTATCTAAAGCTGGAGCACCATCCCAAACACCAACTGTAACTCCTTTTCCATCTAAGTTTAAACCGAGACTTCCTCCTGGAGCAATATCATTCACTCTTGCTGTTACACGGCTTCCTGCATTACTTGTCACATAGTAAATATAAGTACCAAACTCATCTACTCGTTGTAACGAATAAGCTCTACCGTCTTTTGTAACTCCTGATATTGGTCTATTATTGGCTTTTGCTAGTTCATGAGCTTCTATTTTTTGCGCCGTAAGCTTTTTCGCAACATTTACGTAACCTTCTTGAGCAACACTTTCTTTATAGCTATTCACTATTTTTCTTTTTTGTTCTTGATTTTGTGCTTGCACACTAAAACTACACAAAGCAGCAAAGCTCAATACTAAAACAATATTTTTTTTCATGATATTTTGTTTAACTTCTATACGTATATTCATTCACGGGTGGAAAGGTAAAATTTTAATCTTACAAAAGTATACGGTTTGGTTAATTTTAACAGAAAAACAATATCTTACTAGCTAATTTTACTTACAACACCTGTAGAGGAGTTATGAATCCAAGGCTAATACGTCCAACACTACCATTTTCTTGACCTAATACCTCTTTTGCATAAGAAGAATACTGATACCAACGACCAACATAAGCAGCATAAAATCGCAAATTCAACTTTTTAAATGGACGATACTGTATCATCGGACTTACTCCATAACTTGTTCGAATATGATGATTTGCTGTTTCAGCTGCAACGTGATGTTGCGCATAAGCATTGCTTGTCATCAAGGTTAAAGAAAGATACAATTTAGTATATACCTGATAATCTATTCTTGTCCAATGATCCATATAAGAAACATCTTCTGCCATCACCGGTTTTTCCTCCTGAAACATAGAGCTAATTATTCCGCGTTTATCTAATGCATCATGACTATATTGGAAATCATACATCCACGTTATATTCTTATGCTGGTATTTATTTCCTAGTGCTATATAATACATTCCCTTATTCTTTGCTTGAGAAAAATAGCTATAACTATAGGACGTTTGAAATTGATCATTCCAAAAACTTCCTCTCCAATTTCCGACGAAAGCCAAAGGTGTTTTTGACTCTTCTAGCCCTTGAGGAATGGCAATTGCTCCTTCTTGTTGCAGTTTATTAGCACTCGTATTGAGTATTTGTACATTGAATCGATGCTTTTCATTGGCTTTATACCCTACTCCAAAACCAACCATATAGTTTTCAGCATGGTCTAAGATATCATTATAAACCAAGACCTCAATAGGATTTAAGTCATATTCATAACCTCCCCAATCCGATGAGAGCTTACCCACAGTAAGGTTTACCTTATCCGTAGCTTTTACATCGATAAAAGCAATGTCGACTGTTGAATTAACATGGTCCAAAGTACCTGTTGTTGGTACTGCAGTCATTCGATTTCTAAATCGAAAACCCACTCGATCATGCACTTTTGCACTTACATCAATACGCAATTCATTACCATTAAATTGACTTGTTGTAGGTTTTTCTTTTTCCACATAAGAATCAAGTCCATATCGCATAAGAAAAACTAAATCAAAATCTTTGAGTAGATTTTGTTTGTTAACGGGGATTAGAGGATTAAAAAGAGAATCACTTACACTCGTTTGCTGTCCAAAAACAAATGTTGACATTCCTACCAATACTAAACTCACAAGTCGTTTCATACCTTCATCATTATTTTAATTTTTAATTCATTTCCTTGTGTTTTTATTGAAACATAAACCGTTTTAAAACTGAATACCTCCAAAAAAAATCACAATTGATTAAAAATCAAATAACATGCCGTTTTTAATTTTTATTTCAAAAACGAATAAATCTTTAATGATTTATATGAATATCATAAAAACAACCACATAAAATGTGAGTTTATCGCTTTTATTTTATCTTTTCAAAAACTTTACTTGTTGTTTTTTCACGCCTCCTTTAAGGGTAAGAAAATACATTCCACTAGGTAAAAAAGACACATTCAAGCTTTGTCTATTTGTTGCTTGCATTGGCATTGTAGCTATATACTTTCCTGAGCGATCATAAATTATCGCTTCTATTGTCGAAAAGACAAATGCTTGTGGTATCTCTATATTCAGGATATCTCCCACTGGATTTGGCCAAGCAACGATTTCTTCTAGCTCTTTATGCTCTTCTACCGATTCTAAGACAACTCCAGAATAAGTGTTTCCGTTTACAATTAAGCTATAGTCTTGCACTTGATTTACAAGTTGCCCTTTATGTGATACCACAATCTCATACACTCCTAATTCAGGGTTGTCTATGTCTATTCGTTCAACATTGTCTACCTGGTTATCTCCTCGTACAGCTTTACTTACCGTATAACCATTCGTAAGTTTCCATGGAAAATGCTCAACTCCATCTTTATACACCCGTAGATCCAAATCATTCACTAGGTTTCTAACACCTTTGTCTTCTGAAAAATTCGCTTCACTATACGTTCCCGCAACATCAGTCCAACAAATTGTAAATGCAAGTTGTTCCATTTTTTCCACTACCTGTACACGCAGTGTATTGGATTTTTTATCCAACAACGTTTCCTCTCTAATAACCGCTTGTTCTTTATTTGCCGCATCTAACAGTTGAATTCCATTCCATGCATTAATCACTCCCCATCCTGTTCTTGCATTGGGACCTTTTTCAATAGCCATTGCATCTGCACTATTAATCATAATTCCCTTGATTGTGGCTGCTTTATACGGAAACTTCTTTTGATTCAGCGCCCATTGTTGCCACAATAATAAAATTCCAGCAACAGAAGGTGCTGCCATAGAAGTTCCACTTAACGTGGTATACAAATTATCCTTCTCAATTTCTCCATCAATAAAACGATATTGATAAGCAGAGGACAATACATCTTTCCCTATTGCAACAATATCTGGCTTAATTCGGAAATCATTCGTTGGTCCATTACTACTAAAATCAGTCTCATTCAAAAAACCTTCTCCATATATTCCTACAGCCCCAACTACAATTGCATTTTTCGCATTCGCATGTCCCAAAAGCAAATCCATTCCTTTCTTATCAGGATTCACAATATTCGCATATAATTTATCATTTCCTGCTGCTACAACAGGTTGTAAATAAGGATACAAATAAGTCAATTGATCCATATGCATCGCATCAATTGAGTAAGCTCCGAAATAATCACGTGGTAAAAGGGGTTGTTTATTTTCATCAATCGCTGCAATTCCATAGGAGTGATTAGATACCAAGATTCCTTGTTTTCCAAGATTTCCCAATTTAACCATATCATTTATCCATTGATAGCTAAACGCTTCTGCTTTGGGAGCCATCCCTTTAGCCTCTGTTTTCCTTCCTTCTGCTAGAATAGTTCCCACTACGTGTGTAGCATGATTTCTTCTTCGTTCTATAGCTGCAAAAACAGTATCGTTGTCTACGTTATTTTCATTCCAAGTATCTAACATTTTTACTCTTGATTGCGCTTGTCCTCCAAATTCTATATGTCGAGCAAAAGCCAAATCCCCATCAATAACCCCAACAACCATCTGTTGTCCCAAAAGAGTATTGAATGCTGGATTACTTGATTCATTCAATTGATTGACCTCACTAACCATTCTTGAAGTTACGTTGTGGGTCTTAAAGTATATTACCGCATTTCGCTCCACGCGTTGTGCCTGATAATAATTGACCTCATCTGTAAATTGAGCTTTAAAATGAACGTTGTCCTTTTGGTATTCACGTAACTTTTCACGTGCTACAGCCTCTTCAGTCGTTATCTTTTGCAGTGTCAACTTTGCCGCATCAGTTGTATATTGTTGTTGCAATTGTTGTCGAACAGCAATTGATTGAGCAGATAAACTCGCTCCTACTAAAAAGAAAAGCATACTCAAAAAGGGAGTCATTTTAATCATAGCCTATATTTACGAGAATCAAAGAACATCATTTTACTGTTTTCTTTGGTTCGAAAGTGAGGTTTAAATTTATAATAAATTAAGTCAATTACAATATATTTTTATCTTTGACATTCATTAAACCAAAAACTACTCTACCTTATGTATGTAAAGAAAGTGATTATGGGCGTTGCATTAGGCGCTGCTGTATTTTCCATCTCTTGTCAAAACCAGTCAAAATGGGATGAAACCAATGCTTTTTTTCACGAAAGCGAACTACCTTACCATACGGCTGATTTTTCAAAAATAAAGAACAAAGATTTTAAACCTGCTTTATTAGAGGGAATGCGTCAGCAAACGGAAGCTATTGAAAAGATAACCTCCAACAGTGAACCACCTACTTTCATCAATACGATTGAGGCTTTAGAACTCTCAGGATCCCTTTTTACTCGAGTAAGCAATGTTTTTAACCTGTTAACGGGGGCACATACTAACGATGAGTTAATTGCTATTAACAATGAACTTGCTCCAAAATTTGCTATCCATACTGATGGCATTTATTTAAATGACGCCCTATTTGAACGTGTAAAAAAACTACATGAAAATAGGACAAATCTAGGGCTTAATGAAGAGCAAATCAGACTTATTGATGTTTATTACGAACGTTTTTTACAAGCAGGAGCTAATTTAAATGCGGCGGATAAAGAACAATTAAAACAGCTCAATCAAGAAATTGCTACATTAACCAATGATTTTAGTGATAAACTTTTAGCGGCAACAAAATCAGGATCCATTTCTTTTACCAAAGAAGAACTAGAAGGATTATCTGAAAATGAACTAGCATCCCTCCCTCAAAAAGAGGGAAAATATACGATCGACCTAAATAATACAACGCAACAACCCGCTTTAAGTCAATTAAAACGAAAAGAAACACGTGATAAATTATTTCATGCTGCGTGGATTCGCGCAGAAAAAGGAGATAAAAACGATACGCGTTCAACGATTATCGCTTTAACGAAAAAAAGAGCAGCTAAAGCTAAATTATTAGGTTTTGATACGTATGCGGCTTGGAGTCTTCAAGGAACAATGGCACAAAATCCAGGCGATGTTTTTTCGATGTTGTCTAAATTAAGTCCCTATGCTATTCAAGCAGTGAAAGAAGAAACAACACTATTAGAAGAAGTTAATAAATCTGGTATTCCGTTAACTGCAGCAGACTGGGATTATTATGCAGAGCAAGTAAGACAAGAAAAATTCGCTTTGAATCAGGAGGAACTCAAACCTTACTTTGAATTAGAGAAAGTACTGAAAGATGGTGTTTTCTTTATGGCCAAATACTTGTATGATATTTCATACATTGAACGTACAGATTTACCTGTTTGGCACGAAGATGTCAAAGTTTATGAATTTTTCAATAAAGATGGAAGCCAATTAGGGTTATTCTATACGGATTATTTCCAACGCGACTCTAAACAAGGGGGTGCTTGGATGAGCAATATTGTAGATCAATCTCATCTAACGAAGCAGTTACCTGTTATCTATAATGTAGCGAATTTCCCTAAACCTGCAGAAGGACAAGCTACGCTATTGACCTTGGATCAAGTAGTTACACTCTTCCATGAATTTGGACATGCACTACACGGTTTATTTGCAGATCAGATGTATCCAACCCTATCAGGAACCAATGTATCTAGTGATTTTGTTGAATTTCCTTCTCAATTTCACGAACATTTTGCTTTCGATCCAATTATTTTAGACAATTACGCTAAACATTACCAAACGGGTTATGTGATGCCTCAAAAATATGCAGACAACATTAAAGCTGTTGCTGGTTTCAACAAAGGCTATAATTTAACTGAATTATTAGGAGCAACTATGTTAGACTTAGCTTGGCACAGTATTGATGCGTCAACTGAGATTACGGATGTAGATCAATTCGAAATTGAAGCTTTGCAAAAACACGGTATTTATTCTGAGCTAGTTCCTCCTAGATATCGTTCTTCCTATTTCAGTCATATTTTTGGTGGTGGATATGCTGCGGGATATTACTCTTATAAATGGTCAGAAATGATTGATTATGATGCATACGCTTGGTTAATGGAAAATGGAGGTATTTCACCAAGAAATGGAGAAATTCTACGCAAAATGCTATTCTCTAGAGGAAATACAATGCCATTAGATAAACTATATCGCGATTTCAGAGGGAAAGATCCCAATATAGATGCTTACTTGCACTATTCTGGTTTTGCTCAAGAATAATAAACGCTAGGACTAAATATAAGACAAGCTACTCCAAGGAGTAGCTTGTCTTATTTTATACGAATCTTTTTCGCGTAACTAGAAAATAGTACCTTTGCACGCAAATAATCCTTTTTCAGATGAATATAAAACTACTGGCTATCGGCAAAACAGATAATAAGGAACTACAAACCTTAATGAATGATTACATGAAGCGTTTGTCTTTTTACGTCAAATTTGACATGGAGATTATTGCCGATATCAAGAATGCTAAAAATTTATCTGAGGCTCAACAAAAACAAAAAGAAGGAGAATTAATTTTAAGCAAAATTAACCCTACTGATTTTTTAATTTTACTTGATGAAAAGGGAAAAGAATTTACGAGTGTAGGCTTTGCAGATGAATTACAAAAGAGAATGAATGCTGGGATTAAAACACTAGTATTTGTTATTGGGGGGCCTTATGGGTTTTCAGAAGAAGTATATCAAAATGCAAAAGGGAAAATATCACTTTCAAAAATGACATTTTCCCATCAAATGATTCGCTTATTTATTATTGAACAACTCTATCGCGGCTTTACTATTTTGCGCAATGAGCCTTATCATCATCAATAGTTTAATAGATTCTATCTTGGTCTACAAATTGATCTCTAATTTTCAATTCTTCTAGTAGCACTCGCATCTGCAAATATTTTTCAAAATCTAATTCCTTGCTAAATCCCAAAAGCAGGCTATCTCGTCCTTGTACTACTTCTGCTACTTGATCGCGCGTGATGGATTTTCCTTCAAAAAACACATCATTAGAGGCGTTAACATACAGTAAATTTGCGGTAGAACTTGGGCGTTCAAAAGCGTAATCTAGGCGTTTAAATGGGAAAAAAGACAAGTGTTTGTGAAGTGTATCTGCATAGCTATAAAAAACGCCTTTCTCATCGGGATGCATGCTATTGGGGTCGTATTTTTTATTTTTAAGTTGAACAACCATTTCCAATACTTCTTTTACATTAAGTTCTCTTTCAATGTGAAAAATAAAATTCGTCCCACCGATTTTATTATTATCATTTAAGTGAGGGTGAATTCCATCCTCTGCATATTCGATGTAAATAGGCGAATGGTCATCAATACCTTCTTCAACAATATAGGCTGCACGTGCTAATTTCATTTCTTTTTTATCACAGCTCATCAATAGGCAAAGGATAGGTAATACAAACAGTAATTTTCTCATATCATCAATTGGTTTAAAATTTTTCTAACTTCATTCGCTTCTTTCACATCGTGCACCCGTATAATTTGCGCTCCTTTTTGCAAGGCAATTGTATTTAAAACACTTGTTCCATTCAATGCCTCTTGTGGGGTACAATCTAAGAGTTTATAAAGCATCGATTTGCGGGATATCCCTACTAACAAAGGCAATTCAAAACAGTGAAAATGCTCTAATTTAGCCATCAACTCGTAATTTTGTTCCATTGTTTTAGCAAAACCAAAACCAGGATCTAAAATAACGTCATTAATTTTAGCAGCTCTAGCTTGTGCTAGTCGTTCTGAAAAATAATAACGCATATCCACTACTAAATCATCATAGGTTGTAAGACTTTGCATGGTCTTTGGGTTTCCTCTCATGTGCATCATAATGTAAGGTACCTGTAACTGTCCTACTACCTCAATCATTCGATCATCTAATAAACCCGCAGCAATATCATTTACTATCGCTCCCCCTGCCTCAATGGCCTCTTGAGCCACTTTAGCGCGAAAAGTATCAATAGACAATTTAATCCCTGGAAAATGATTGACCAATAAGGCTACTACACCAACCAAACGCTTGATTTCTTCCTCTTCACTTACAAATTCAGCACTAGGCTTAGAGGAATAGGCTCCTAAATCAATAAAATCTGCTCCATCCATGAGCATTTTTTCAACTTGATTTAGAAAATCAATATCTGTCTTGTATTTGCCGCCATCGTAGAAGGAATTGGGAGTTACATTTAAAATCCCCATGATTCTAGGCGTAGATAAATCAATTAATTCTCCTTTGCAATTTATTGTCATACAGCACAATTCAATATTTTATCTTATTTTTATTTATATTTAATTTTTCAAAAGGTGTAACATTATTTTCAACACCATAGTATTATTACTATTTTTGAACAATAATCCATTACAAATATAGTTTAAATGAGTACTACTTCTATACAATATGATCAGGTAATTGCTATTTGCAAATCGTTATTCCAAAAAAAGATGCACGATTATGGATGTGCTTGGCGCATCATGCGTTTAAGCTCCTTAACGGATCAAATTTATATCAAAGCACAACGCTTGAGAAGTATTCAAGAAAACACGGTACGCAAAGTTGACGAAGGGGAAATCCCTGAATTTATTGGCATCGTTAACTACTGTGTTATGGCTTTAATTAATGCGGAGATTGGCGTAGGAAAATATCCGGACTTAACAGCGGAAGAAGTGGAAAAACTTTACGACAAGCATGTATTGGAAACCAAAACCTTAATGGAAAATAAAAATCACGATTACGGAGAAGCGTGGCGTGATTTACGCGTTAGCTCGCTAACGGATTTAATTTTACAAAAGTTACTTCGCGTCAAGCAAATTGAAGACAACAAAGGAAAGACGTTAGCTTCTGAAGGCATTGAAGCGAATTATCAAGATATGTTGAATTATGCTGTATTTGCTTTGATTCACCTTGAACTAATAAACGAATAATTAACCATCAACCACTAATTATGAAGATTATCACGCAATTGTCGCGCATTTTTGTAGGCGTATTATTTATTTTATCCGGTTTAGTTAAACTGAATGATCCTACTGGTTTCTCTTTCAAACTAGAGGAATATTTTTCGGAAGCAGTTTTAAACTTGCCTTTTTTAACGCCTTATGCCCTATCCTTAGCAGTTGCATTAGTCATTGCAGAAGTGATTTTAGGTGTAGCCTTATTACTGGGCTTTATGCGTAAATTGACATTGACGTTATTATTTTTAATGATTGTATTTTTTACGTTCTTAACCTTTTATTCGGCTTATTTCAACAAAGTAACCGACTGTGGTTGTTTCGGAGATGCAGTACCTCTAACTCCTTGGGGGTCCTTCACCAAAGATATTGTGCTGTTGATTCTTATTTTGATTCTCATTAAATTCAAATCATTTATTCAACCAATATTTCAAGTAAAAACCAATAACCTCA
Source organism: Myroides odoratus (assembly GCF_001549985.1). GTDB lineage: Bacteria > Bacteroidota > Bacteroidia > Flavobacteriales > Flavobacteriaceae > Flavobacterium > Flavobacterium odoratum_A. Next base: position 11,316 of record NZ_LROZ01000019.1, read on the forward strand.
TCATGATGATTACGGTTGTTTTATGTTGTTTTATGGGGTATTGGGTATTGAATCACTTGCCTTTAAAAGATTTTAGAGCGTATAAAGTAGGAACCGATATTCAAAAGGGAATGGAAATTCCAGCCGATGCTCCTAAAGCAGAATACCAAATGACATTCTACTACAACGTAAATGGCAAAGAAGAAAAATTCACCGATAAAGAATTAGGAAATATTCCTGAAGGTGCTGAGTTTGTTCGTAGAGAAGATATTCAGTTGAGCGAAGGTTTCCAACCCGCTATTCACGATTTAACGATGGATTTGGATGGAGAAGAGCACTTAGAACAAATGCTACAAGAGCCTAAACTAATTTGGATTATTTCGTATGATTTAGAGCGTGCAGATGCAGAAGGTTTACAAGCAATGAAAGACTTTGCAAATAAAGCTATTGTCAAAGGCTATGTTGTAGCTGGATTAACTGCTTCGAGCAATGCTATTATTGATGACGTAATTAAGAAATACGAATTGCCTTTCATCTACTATACTTCTGATGCAACAACGTTGAAAACAATTGAACGTGCAAATCCAAGTATAGTTGTATTAGAAAAAGGAATTATTGTCGAAAAGAAACACTGGAAAGACCGCAATCAGGTTACCTTAAAATAAAAAATCTTGTTGACTTATTTCATCAAAAAAATGGGGTATGCCTTACTAACTCTATGGGGAGTTGTAAGTGTAGTTTTCTTTTTATTTACAATTTTACCTGGTGATCCAGCACGTATGATGTTGGATCAAAATGAAAATGCAGAACAGCTTTTGGCTATCAAAAAGAAGTATGGATTTGATCAACCCATTAGCAAACAATATGTGTTGTATTTGAATGATTTGTCTCCTATTTCCTTGCATAGTACACAAGCAGCAGACTATAGTTTTAGACATGAAAATAAGTACACGGGATTCGTCTTGCTTACTGTAGGACAAACTGAAGTGATGCTAAAAGCTCCTTATTTACGAGAGAGCTTCCAGAAAAATGGCAAAACCGTAAGTAGTATTTTAGCAGAAACACTGCCTAATACCGTACTACTTGCAACAGTAGCTATCGGGATTGCGCTTTGTATTGGTGTACTTTTAGGGGTTATTTCTGCCTTGTATGTCAATACGTGGTTGGACCGTCTAATTTCAGTGGTCAGTACCTTTGGAATGAGTATCCCCTCTTTCTTTAGTGCTATTTTATTTGCCTGGATTTTTGGTTACCTCCTACATCGTTATACCCAATTACCCATGACCGGTAGTTTGTACGAAGTAGATGATTATGGTGAGGGTCGTTATTTAGCCTTGCGCAATATCGTTCTCCCCGCTCTAGTTTTGGGTATTCGTCCATTATCTGTTGTAATTCAATTGATGCGTAATTCCCTATTAGAAGTATTGAGTTTGGATTATATCCGAACAGCCAAAGCCAAAGGAATGAGTACTACACAAGTCATCTACAAACACGCATTAAAAAATGCATTAAACCCTGTAGTAACTGCGCTATCTGGTTGGTTTGCCTCCATGTTAGCGGGTGCCGTTTTTGTCGAGTATATTTTCGGCTGGAATGGCTTAGGCAAAGAAATTGTAGAAGCCTTGAATACATTAGATCTCCCTATTATCATGGGAGCGGTACTTACTATTGCAACCGCTTTCGTAATCGTAACAATTTTAGTAGATTTGATCTATGCTTATTTAGATCCTAGAATAAAGCTAAACGAATAAATATTGATTATTATGAAGAAAATTTTTATCACCCTTTCTATACTTGCTTTAACAGCTACAGCTTGTAAGCAACAAACAGAGAAGTTAGAGGTTATCTCAACAGAGGAAGCTACAACAACTTCTACACCAGAAGAAACGCCAGTTGATACCAAACAATTCAAACAAGAAGCGTTATCACAAGTATTCCACAAATTAGATGGAAGTACAATTACTTTTCAAGAAATCCTTGCCCAATATACAGGGAAGAATATCTTAATTGATGTTTGGGCGGCTTGGTGTCCTGATTGTATTAAAGCACTACCTGAGATTAAAGCAATTAAAGCTGAATTTCCAGATGTAGTATTTGTCAATTTATCCTTAGATAAAACACCTGAAGCTTGGAAAGAAGCGATAGAGAAATACGGAATTGAAGGAGAGCAATTTCACCTCAACGATGAGAAACGCATGAAAGGAACTTTTGGACAAGCTATTGAATTGAACTGGATTCCGCGCTATATTGTGATAAACAAAGAAGGAAAAATTGAGCTTTTTAACGCGACAGAGAAAAACTTTGGAGAGATTAAAGCCTTATTAAATACATTACAATAATTATGAGACACCAAATTGTTGCTGGAAACTGGAAAATGCACAAGAATCTTTCAGAAACTCATGTGCTATTAGATGAATTAATTGAACTATTGCCTACAGGTAAAGAAGTGGAAGTTATTGTCGCTCCTGCTTTTACCAATTTAGCTAGTGCAGTAAATCACTTAGAAGGAACTAACATTCAAGTGGCCGCTCAAAATATGCATCAAGCTGAAGGTGGTGCTTTTACAGGAGAAATTTCGGCTCAAATGTTATTGAGCGTTGGTGTTGAAACAGTAATTATCGGGCACTCTGAACGCAGACATTACTTTAAAGAAACCGATGCTATTTTAGCAGATAAAGTAAATACGGCTTTAAGACATAATATGCGCGTAATTTACTGTATTGGTGAAGAGCTAAAAGACCGAGAAAGCAAACAGTATCTCAACATTATTTTCAACCAATTAAGAGATGGATTATTTCATTTATCTAAAGCGCAATGGGAGCATATTGTAATTGCTTATGAACCTGTATGGGCTATTGGAACTGGAGAAACAGCGACACCAGAACAAGCACAAGAAATCCACGCTTTTATTCGTCAAGAAATTGAGCGTCAATACGACAAATCGGTTGCAGAAAATACATCTATTTTATATGGAGGTAGTATGAAGCCGAACAATGCAAAAGAGATTTTCTCAAAACCCGATGTTGATGGTGGTTTAATTGGTGGAGCAGCACTTGTTGCAGCTGATTTCGCAGCTATTGTAACAGCAATCTAATCGAACATTTATTCTATTGATATACTAGCCTATCTCTTGTAGATGGGCTTTTTTTTGCGTCCTTTTTTGCTTATTTATAAAGATTCTAAATAATTTATTATCTTTGTCCTACAAAAGTAAACAACAACATGTCCTATAATCAAGAAATTATAACCTACAGTCAAGATAAATCAGTCAAAAATGGTGTGTTTTTGAAAGAATTGGCTCCTCAAACTTTAGAGGAAGATATACTAGGATTAACCCATCGAGATGATTACTATGTTTTCATTCTCGTATTGAATGGTACGTTCCGCATCAATTGCGAATTGCAAACACATGAACTAAAAACGAGAGATTTATTTCTAATTAAACCTTATCAGATTCACACCATAGAAGAATACAGTGAAGATTTTTTTGGTCATTTTTTAAGTATACAAGACTTTCGTATTCCTGATGATTTGACCTATCTCCTTTTTAATTTACCGAATACACAACAGTGCATTCCTTTAAAAACAGAAGCTTGTCAAACACTATTGGATACCATTCACCTCTTAACCAAATATGAAACAAAACAAGAAGAATACACCACAGAGATAACCAATGGTTTATTTCAGGCGATTATATACAAAATTGGTTCGCTATTTAAAGAAAAGACACGTGTACCTGAAGTTTCGGCTATCAATCAATCGAATGTAATTACGTCTAAATTTAAACGTTTAATTACTACGCAAACTCATTTACGACAGCCTTCCTATTTTGCCAATCTTTTGTTTATTACACCCGCACATTTGAATGATTGTGTCAAAAAAACAACAGGGCAAACCGTAAGTTATTGGTTGAAAAAGTCTATCATTGATGAAGCTAAACGCTTATTGTACTATACAACTAAGTCTGTAAAGGAAATTGCTTTTGAATTGGGATACGAGGATCATACTTATTTTTCTCGTTTATTTAAAAAGCACGTCAAACAAACGCCTTTACAGTTTCGTGGTGATTTTATTGCTATTGTCCATTAAAGCGATTATAAGTAAGTAAACTCTCATAAGGATCACCTATCAATCCTAATAATGTTGCAAATGCGGGTTCTGTTTTGAGTCCTGCGCGTTTAAGTGCGATCACTTGGGCTTTAAACTCGTCACCTTGTTCGAGTAAAATGGCGTGCTCAATCAGCATATGGCGATATCCATATTGTTCTGCTACGGGAATGGTTTGGGCAAAAATTTCGATTGGAACATGATCTAACACAAAATTTGCGACATACGTTTGTTCCGTTCGCAACGTAAAAACCAAATCTGTAAATCCAATATACTGTTTAAAATGAGCTCGGACTTTTGCCTGAAATGCGGCTATATCCTTGCAAGAGCAAGCAATATCGATATCACTTGTTTCAATAGCTATATCCAAAGGAAATGTTCCCACAACAACAGGATTATAATCTTGTAGGCCTTCTAAAATGTTATGGGTCGTTAAGATTTGATATACTTGTTGTTGAACAGTACTGCCAGTTTTTAAATACGCAATAGTAGTGAAATCAATTTCCATCTAATGTGCACTCATTTTAGAAAACAGGTTGATGATTACCACACCCAATACAATGAAGGCCATTCCGATTATTGCTGGTAAATCCGGCTTTTGTCCATAAACAAGAATTGCGACAACCGTCACCAATACGATTCCGATACCCGACCAAATGGCATAGGCAATTCCCACAGGAATGGGTGCGAAGTGTTAAGCTCAAGAAATAAAAGGCTACTGCATACATCACAACCGTTACTACACTCGGAATGATTTTGGTAAACTCATGGGATGCTTTTAACGCACTAGTAGCAATTACCTCACTAACAATAGCAATAAGTAAGAAAAGAAAATTTTTCACGGTCTACGTAATTAAAAGACAAAGGTAAACTAGATTCTTCAAATAGAAAGAATCGCCTTTGTATTTTATTTTCTTTACTCTCTCATATACCAATAGTGATCTACCCCATCTAAATCAAAGGTGTAAGCTGCATGAAAACCAATTTTACCTAACACGCGTTTTGAGCTTTCATTTTCTACTTCGGCAACGGCAAAAATAGGATGTTGTTGAAAGTGATTGGCAGCATAATCTAAACAGGCTAAGGCTGCTTCCGTTGCATACCCTTTTCCCCAGGCATCAAAGCGAAAACGATACGCCAAATCCAAATACTCACGTAATCCATTTAATCCATTTTCAACTAGTTTAAACCCACACCAACCGATAAACTCTTGGGTATCTTTTTTAATAATTGCCCAACGACCGATACCAAAATCGGCATATTGTTTTTGAATAAATTCAATAATTTCATTGGCTTCTTCCATGGAAGTAATTACCATACTTCCTACGTATTTTACCACGCGTTCATCGCTATCTAAGTTGTAAATTCCCTCGGCATCTTCTTTTGTTATTTGTCGAATAATCAAGCGATCTGTTTCAATAATTGTAGTCATAGTTGTTTTGTTTGTTACTAATTTAATAAAATTATTCTTATAAAATAACGAGTATACTAAAAACTACTTGGATATGGGGAGATTGGTGAGATGGTGAGGTTGGTGAGGTGGTGAAATCGGAACGCAGTGTAGATTCATTGAACACCAAAACCAATATAAAATAGGTGAGATAGATGGTGAGGTGGTGAAATCGGAACGCAGTGTAGATTCATTNACGCAGTGTAGATTCATTGAACACCAAAACCAATATAAAATAGGTGAGATAGATGGTGAGGTTGGTGAGGTGGTGAAATCGAAACGCAGTGAAGATTCATCGAACACCAAAACAAATATAAAATAGGTGAGATAGATGGTGAGGTTGGTGAGGGGGTATCGATCTCTTAGATCCTCACGAAGCACACCCCTCGAAAATTGACTTCTCTCTCTTTTCCATCTTGTATTTGCTTTCCTTGGAGATTGCTAGAACAATACTTGGACTTTCCTTCGACAAAACCATCTTTTTCCCTAGGAAACTCCAAGCATTCTCCAAGGAGTGTCGAAGGAAAGCTAAAGAAGAGTTGTTTTTGAAGTTGCAAAAATTTTCGATTAAAGAAAATTTGTTTTCAATCAGAAATTTCTGATCCCATAAATTCTTTTTGATTCACTCTTAATCAAGAAAATATCCAGTTACTTGACAAATTGCCATTTGCCACTATAGTTTTTCATCCTCTACCCCCTTACCAATTTCTCACCTCCTCACCTCACCCTAAAAAAGCACCTCACAATTTCACTCCCTCTCACCTCCTCACCTCCTCACCCCAAAAAAACAACCCACAATTTCACACCGCTAACCGCTTATTCAGCAAATCGCTTAAAAATCACACTTGAGGTATGTCCACCGAAACCAAAGGTATTATTCATAGCGACCTCTACTGTTTTATGTTGCGCTACCTGAGGAGTTAAATTTAATGCACTACTAATAGCAGGATCTAGGGAGGTCAGATTAATTGTTGGAGGTATAATTCCTTCTGTTATACTCTTGATACACAAGATAGATTCAATCGCTCCAGCTGCACCTAATAAATGTCCTGTCATGGATTTGGTTGCACTAATATTCAATTGAGCTAAGTTGTCCTTAAACAAGTGCTCAATAGCCTTGCATTCGCTAATATCTCCCACAGGTGTAGAAGTAGCATGAGCATTGATATAATCAACTGCGGCAGTTGTTAATTTAGCATCCTCCAAAGCTTGCTGCATCGCGGCAATCGCGCCTTCTCCTTCGGGATGTGTTGCAGCCACGTGATACGCGTCGGATGCAGATCCGTAGCCCACTAGTTCGCAATAAATTTTAGCGCCTCTCTTTTGAGCGTGTTCTAATTCTTCTAATAATAAAATACCTGCCCCTTCTCCTGCAACAAATCCTGTTCGATTGGCATCAAAAGGACGAGAAGCTTGAGCGGGATTTTCATTTGCTGTCGACAACGCCTTCATTGCATTAAATCCGGCAATCGCAGATTGACAGATACTCGCTTCCGTTCCTCCTGCTAAGATGGCATCCGCTCTTCCTAGGCGAATAGCATCAAAAGCACTACCTATTGCGTTATTCGCAGCCGCACAAGCTGAGGCAACCGCATAGCTAATTCCCTTTAAACCAAAGCGAATGGAAATTTGACCTGCAGCCATGTTGGAAATCATTTTAGTAATAAAAAAAGGATTGAATTTAGGTTGACTGGTCTCTTTTCCAAAATTCAAAATCTCTTCTTCTAAGGTTTCTAATCCTCCAATTCCCGTAGCAATAATTGCGCCTATGCGATGGCGATTCACGGTATCCCAATTCAATTGAGCATCTGCTAGACATTCCTCACTAGCTGCAATTGCATATTGAGTGAATAAATCCATCTTTCGGGCTTCGGGTTTTGTAAAGTAATCTAAAGGATCAAATCCTTTCACTTCACAAGCAAATTTAGTCTTGAAGTTGGCAGCATCAAAATGAGTAATAGCTGCGGCTCCACTCTGTCCTTGAATGGCATTATTCCAAAAAGTATCTACATTATTTCCTAAAGGGGTGATTGCACCTAGACCTGTTATAACAACTCTCTTCATATTTTTTGTTTTTTATACTTACTAATAAGTAAGTGGTAAGGTTAAAAAAAATTTATCTTATTTTTTAAATAAGGGAGTTCCTTATTTTAACTGTTCCAAAAGGGTATAGCAGTAGCCCTTATAATCCACGTATTTATTTACTCTGGTTAATTGTAAACTAGCAACTAAACTAGATAGAAATAAGAATGCACGTTGTTGTTCTTCCTCTTTAAAATGAAAAACGCCTTGCTCTTTTCCTTCTTTTAATACACTAGTTAGCCAGTTGACAATTAAATCTACAATCTTAGTTACTTCGACTTGTGTTGTAGGAAATAAGGTATCAATATCCGTAGATAAAGCTCCTACAATACAGAGTTTACGTTCTCTTTGGCTCTTAATATAAATCTTGATGAAGGTTTCAATTTTCTTGATTGGATCAAATTGCAAGGCTTCCATATTCGCTATCATTTCTTCAAAGCGCTGGATATTCGTTTTTACAATACTTGTTCCCAAATTCTCTTTACTCGCAAAATAATAGTGAATAGCCGCATTTTTAATTCCCAATGCAGTAGAAATATCTTGATAACTAAATCCGTTAAACCCTTTTGTCAAGATTAATTCTTCGCCTAATTCTAGTATACGTTCTCTTGTCCCCGACATACATATCTATTTAATATCAGGACAATATTACTTACTAATTAGTAAGTAAACAATTTTTTTAACTTTTTGTTTTTGAAGATGTCTCATCAAAAGAGATTCTCAATAAAGAAAATAACTTGTACCTACCCTTTGTTCAACTTTTCCTTATCACTATTAGAATTGAAGTACAGCAAGGGATTTCCTAGTGAAACGACAATCAACTCAAAGAACAAATAACCCCTTGTTCTCCTTTAACATAGCACAAAAAAAAACAATCCTTTAAAAAGGATTGTTTTTTTTTATTTTTACTAATCAACGATAAATAGTCACTGTCAATCGTTAACCATAAACTGTTAACCATAAACCGTTAACCGTTAACTGTAAACTACGACTCCTTCACATATTTTGGTGGAACTGTCGTGTGATTTCCATCTACGTTTCGGCTCACAATAAAATGAGGAGATGCCATTTCAATATTATTTTCTGCAAACACGTCTTGTGCATGCTGACGTAAATCTGAATATATTTTAGCCGTTAATTTTGCTTCTTTGATGTACACATTGAGTTGATAGTCGACATAAAAATCCCTGAATTGATCTTGTAAAATAAATGGTTTTTGACGTTTCAATACGTGTTCTGTACGATTTGCTACTTCATATAACATTTCATGTACTTTTTGCCAGGGTACATCATATCCTACAGCGATTGTAGTGTGTAAAATTAAGCCGTGTTCTTTAGCGGACTGAGAATAATTCACCGTATGAGCCGACATGATGTTGGAGTTAGGTATAGTGATAATCTCATTTTTAGGTGTTTTGATACGCGTCACCAAAGGTGTTTTTTCCAATACATCTCCTGTATACTCTCCTAATTTAATACGATCTCCTATTTTAAATGGACGCATATAAGTAATCACTAATCCTGCTACTAAATTTCCAATAACTGATGTCGATCCTAGTGAAACAACGATACCCGCAAATACCGAAACTCCTTTAAAAATCTCGGAATCTGAATTAGGCAAATAGGGGAATATCAAAATGAACATAAAGATAAACATCAACGCACTGACGATATTATACGTTGGAAATGCCCAATCTGGATAAAATCCTTTTAATGTAATTTTATTATTGGCTATTTTTTCTGCGAGTGAGCGAACAAACTTCTGTATATATCTAAAGATAAAAACAATCACTAAGATTGTGAATAACTTAGGCATATACGACTTAATACTTCTTCCTACCGATTTCAGTGGTGACATCACATAATCCAACAATTGATCAGAAATGTGTTTCGTAAATGGAAACAGCTTGAAGATAATCAGCAATCCAATGTACAAGAATATCAAGACAATAATGAATCGAATCACTTTAGCCATGGTAATTGTCGTAAGCATTGCACGATGATCGTCAATGATTCCAAACATTCCCTTAATCCTCTTCCCGCGTTGTTTCCATATCATTACCTTCGCTCTTCTATAGCAATAGTAGATGTACTTGATGATAAATATTTCGGCGACAATGATTCCAATTGTACCTGCTATTTGCAACAACAATTGTTGCCAGCTCATGCTGTGTTGTTGTACTTCTACCGTTTCAATAATTTGTTCTTTATAAAACTGAGCAGCTTGGATTTTGGTTTTATTCTCTTGTGTTGCCTGAATTGTATCTACGCTCATTAAAATCTCATTCTCATACATCAAATTGAGGTAGTTTCCAGTATCGACAAGTTTAATTGAATCTCCCTCGAACAAATAATTATCCACTAAGGCTGCAATCTTATTTTCAATCGATTTAGCCCGTTGTTTCGAGGTAAAAGAACCAATATTTCCGTATACATTAAACAGCGTATCGTGCATGACAATAACGGGAGTTTTTTCTAAAACGATAAATTCAGGTTGCACCGCTGCAACTTTTTCTGGTGTGGTTGGTTTTTTATTCTTAGCCCATGAAGCACATCCGAAGAGGATTGTAGCAATTAAAACAAGAAGGCGAATATGCGACACATAATATTTCATACGTAAAGAAGTTCTTAATATCCAAGCAAATTTAACTGAAAAATCCGAATATAAAACCTTATTTTACTTCTAAGGCGCAATACTTTTTTTATTTTTTAACAATTAAATCCCACCGTTTTATTTTGTTTCGATTGTATTCTAAAATTTCTATTTCCTCCTCATAGACAAGCATTTATAAAACCCCTATTTCTAGGGATGCTATGAAAAACGAAAATAAAGTACCTTCGTATCATCATTTCAATTGGGTTCTCATGCGTTTATCATTTCTATTACTTGGTATTTTTTCTTTTTTTAGTTGTTATTCAACCAAAGAAAAGACAGTTGATGCGCAAACGAAGCAACAACTCTACCCTTACCTAACCAAAAACCAAACCTATATTTACGTTGATCGCGACTATACCCCTATCATTTCAACAGCGTTTACCTCAGCAGGATTGTTTACTTCCACAGGTTATGCCGTTGTTGAAAACGACAAAGGAGAAACTGCTGTAATCAATACAGCGGGAAAACTAGTGGTTCCTTTTATGGCACGTTATGTTTCCCTACAAGTATTACAGGATCAATTAACTGTTGTATATACCCGAGAAACCTATACAAAAAACTCTCGCTTTTGGGAATGGGAATGGAATATCTTTTCAGGATTAAAAACAGAAGTACAGCGTCAGAAATTTGAGGTTTACATCTTAGAAACCAACCAGGTTCTATTTGCAGAACAATTGAGTGACAAGGCTTCCCTTCCCACTTATGTCGACACAATCGATTCGGAGCACTTTATCTTTAACCAAACCCTGTATAAACGAAAAGGGCAGCGTTTGACTAAACAAAAAAGCAACATCATCCATTGGTTTGATACAAATAAAATTTTACAGCGCAATGGTGATCAATTTTCCATCCTTACTTTGGAAAACAAACAACAGACGCTTTCGAATTTGGAAGCCACTCAACAGGTTGTTTTTGAAGTGAACGGAGAAGAACTGCTCCTTACAGAAGTCAATAAGAGTCGTTATTATTCTGAAATTCCCGAAATATTATACCATCCCAAAACAAAAGAGTACCGAATCGAACCTTTATTCGAAAAGGTACTACCTCGAAAAATAAAAATCCGAAATGAGGCAGATTTGGCCTACCTTCAAAAAGTAAGTTATATTAACTCGGTACCTGATTATCCTTATTTCATTCTTGGCGTGTTTGATTTTGGTCGTTGGGTATTTCAATGGAAATACCTGGCAGAAGATGGTACGTTACTAGATACGATTGATGCACCTGACTTTTTTGTTGTAGATGCGCTTTCAAGGGTACAACGCCCTTATGCAACCGAGTTAATTTCAACCAATCAAATTCCAGCTCCTTGGTCTTTAGGTGCCCTAATGAAATACAAGGGATTTAATCATTTATTTAAAATAACACTCAAACAAGAAGGACAAGACAATCGCTATGGTCTGTGGAACACCCAAACGAAACAATGGGAACTCCAGCCTGTTTATCGCGACTTTTATTGGCTAGATTCGGATCAAGGCTTATTAGCCTTAGCTCAAGAAGACAATCAATATGTGGTGTATAATTACTTAACCAAACAAAATACAATTCCTACTATATTTAAATCCATCGACCCTTCGGGTTGGGTTACACAAGTAGATACAGCTGGAAAAGAAACTTCGTTTTACCTCGATTTTGCAGCAGCCAAAGCTTATATGGAAAATCCAAAATAGAAAAAAAGCTTAAACATGATCTGTTTAAGCTCTTTTGGCTAACTAATTACAAATGAATAACAATAAATAAATTATTTATACGAGTTGATTTTTACTACATTACCAACTGTTCCATCACCTAAATCTTTAATTTCTAACCCTTTTGCAAAGGTTGCAGTCGTTCTATTCAACAAGTAGACGTAAGACTTCGCTGCTGCAGTAATAGGTACAAATACCTCATCTCCTTCTACATAAGGCGTTCCGATTTCAGCAATTAACGCTGGATCTTCTAAACCGTTAATCCATTGGAATTGTCCTGTTTTCGCATTAAATAAAGCTAGTTTATTTGCTGGTGCCATATTCCAAGATTGATCTGTATTCGCGAACATGTTCAAGATAAATTGGTCTTTCCCCACAGCATATACTTTGTATACTTTATGTCCTCCTGATTTTGCTTCTAAATCAAAATAGTATGAACGATCAAATTTCAACGTATTCTTGTCAAATTTCAATACAGCTGAAGGTTTTGTAGAGAAGGCTCCTTTTTCTTGGCTAATCATCGCTGAAGGCGAGAACACATAAATATCACCACTCGCTCCTTTACCAATTGTAGATACACGGCTTGATCTGTAACGTGCAACAGCAAAGCTCATGCGATCGTCTTTTACAACATCTTCTAAGACTACTCTGTTTTCTGGTGCTTGTGACATATCTAATTTAAAGATAGCCAACCAAGCTCTATCTCTAAAAGCAGAGGTATTATCTTGGTCGCTATTGGCAGTTATTTTAAATGGCTCAATAGCCATTACAAAACGGTCATTTCCAATATCTTCTAATCCTGCAAAGTTTGCATATTCTCCTTGCTCTGCAATATTTTCTACATTGACAAATGAAGTAAATTCAATAGCCCCTGTAACTCCGTTAATAAAGTTAAATGCTTGTCCTTTTTTACCATTTTCTAATTCAATTCCCCCTGTTGTAGAGATCATAAAACGTCCGAATGGCTGAATAAACTCCTCTCTATTTGGTAAATCTACTAAGGTATTTTCTTGTAAACGCAAGTCTTTGTTTAACATCCAACTTTGCATTCCAGAAGGATCTCCTTTTCTATATTCAAAGACATACGCGCGTAAATCTTTAAACATATAGATATTTTTACCTAAGGCAGTTTTTCCGTTTCCTCTTACACTGATAGATCCTTCTTTTAGGTTATCAACTTCCAGTAATAAATTTGTTTTTGAAGCACTTGCACCTAAGATATATTTCGTACCAATTAAATCTTCTGGACCTCTTTCTCCATCATCAATTATCTCATCATCATCTCCCCCTCCAGGTTTTGAATTATCATCACTTGAACAGCTTGTCAAAGTAAATGCACTAACTAAAAAAGCTAATACAACTGTAGATAGAACTCTTTTTTTCATTTTAATTTGATATTATAGATTATTATTTTAGTTATTTTTAGTAGCTATAGCGTATTTTAAACATGAAGCTTCTTCCTGGTTTTTGAAAACTATAATTGTCATACGCCAATTTGTCGAAAACATTATTCGCTTCAACAGTTGCGTGTAAACTGTTGTTGAAAAAACTATACGATGCACTAAGATCATGTACTACTTGAGAAGGGATCCAAATTGGGTTTTCTCCAATACTACTAAAATCATAGCTGTAATGATCAATATAGCGCAGGTTGTATCCTACGTTTAGATTGTTCCCTTTAACAATCACATCTTTGAATAGAAAACCTGCATCTAAAGATCCAAAGAAGTAAGGTTCATTGGGAACACGCTCATTGTAGTATGCATTGAGTTCATCGCTACCAATCGCATATTTTTGTTTACTTCGAATACTTTGCGTCGTTAAACTTCCTCCCAGTTGTAAGAAATCATTGTATACATAACGAGCTTCAACATTTAGTCCTACACTTTCTACTCCTCCAATATTCACACTAGATGCTCGTGAACCTGATCCATAGGGGTTGCTACGGATATAATCTTCTGTTTTACGGTATACAAAACCTGCGTCAGCAAAAACAGCGTGTACTTTATCTAACACAGTAGAATAACTTAAATTGAAGTTGTAGTTATTTCCTGCTTCTGGTTTCAAATCGGTATTTCCCCACACCATATCACCATCACCAAATAGTTCACTATCTGTAGGTAGACGATACGTTTTTTCAAAAGAAGATTTCACTTGAAAATCCTTCCATAAATAAGTTGCTGCAATTCCATACCCACTCTTATCTACACTCGTGCTTTCACTTAAATAGGTATGTTTGATGGAATAGTGTTTTCCAAATACAGAGACATTCAAATTGTCTAGAATGTTGTATCGGTATGATAAAGCCGTAATATTTTTTAAACTTCTACGTGTCGTTTCACTTTTCTTCTCACTTTCTGTTTCTTTTACAGCTAGTGGATCTTCGGTTTTTCTATTGAAGTAATAAATCACATTATTCAAACTAAGGGAATGCTTGTCATTTATTTTATAACTTACATTCGCTGTAGTCGATCCGTTGTGGTCAAAAAACTTCACTAAAGAAGGACCTCCTCCAGATTCACCTCTCTTCATCGTTTTGATGCGTTCACCTGCCCAATTGTATTTGTATCGAGAAGTATCTATATTTTGATTATATCCTGCGTTGTAATTTGAAGTCAAGGCAACATCCAGTCCTTCGACAAATAAATTGCGTTTACTATATTCTAAGGAAGGCATAATCGTTACGGAGCGACGTTTTTTCTGACCGAATACTTTTTCCATAATCGTACCAGTTTGAACGCCTTTTTTCCCTTCTCCATAGGTAAAGCCAATCAATAAACGATCCGCATAAGATTTATCTAATACCCCTACTTTCGCCACTACCGTTGCTGTTTGAAAACGATCATTGAATCGTTTTACCCATTTTTTTTCTTTGGAATACACTCCTGTTTTTAAATTGGCAACGGGCACATATACTTTGTAATTATTGTCTGAGTAATTTTGAAACGCATTTACTTGGAAAGTCATGCCATTATCGAATACTTTACTAACATTCAAGTGACTTTTGTATGTATTAAAAGATCCTGTTGTAAAAGAAGCATCAATCTTCGTTTCTTTGGATTTATTGGTAATGATATTGACTGCACCACCTAAAGCATCTGAACCAAATTCTACTGGAACAACCCCTTTGTAAACTTCAATACGATCTACCATCGTAATGGGCAGGTTATTGATTTTAAATTCACTTCCAAATCCTTCCATTGGTACTCCATCCATAAAGAAGCGAATATGACGTCCACTGAAACCGTTCATTGAAAACGTATAATCTGAACCTTCTGCACCATCTCGTCTCACCTTCACTCCTGATACACGATCTAATGCTCCCGAAACGTCTAAAGAAGAATTGTACAAAGGCTTGGCATCAATAGCAATCACATTATAGGCCGATTCTCTTACTTTCTCAATTGGCTTCTTCACTTGGAGTACAACATCATCTAAAATAGCTTCCTTTGCGCTTAAAACAATGTTCTGCTTCACATGCCCTCCATCTTCCACTTTGACAGTCATCTCTTTAGTTTCATAACTTACGTGCTGAACCACAAGCTTATACGTTCCGCCAGAACCTAATTTCAGCCTAAACGCACCTTGCTCATCCGTCAAATCATTTTTCTTGGTATCCATCAAAATAATGGTAGCAAAATCAATAGGTTTTCCTTTTTCATCTTGGACAATCCCAGATATTAGGGTTGGTTTATGTTGCGCTTGAACAGCAAGTATTTGACCAAGTATACAGACTGTTAATAGTAGAAATTTTCTCATTACTAAGAAATTGAAATAGATTATTAAATACGTTTATTTAGACTTATTATAAACAGTAGCAAATATATAGACTTTTTTAACATATCTAAAAATAAATTAGACTAAATTTAAATAAGGTGGTTTTAGCTACAAAAATATTCGGACAGTATTGTCCAAGGAGGTCAAAATAATAAGGAAAAGGGAGGGAAATAATAAAGATGTAACAGCAAAAAACAAAAAAAGAGAATTAAAAATTAATTCTCTCTTCGTCTTGAAATTCGTTCATTTCGCAATGTTGGGCCCGCTTTTTTTGAATTATTTCGCTCTCTGTCGAACTTCTTTTTGGGTCTTCTTTCGCCTTGTTGGCTTGTATTTTCAGTTGAATAAGTATTCGGTTGATCTGTTACTTGTTGTGTAAAGCTCGCTTCTTCTGTTTTACTTGATGGTTCAATTAAGCGATTTAATTCTGCTAATTCCGCAGCAGTAATTTCGCGATATTGTCCTACGGGAACATCCAAACTAATATTGATAATACGGATGCGTTTAAGCGCAACTACATCATAATCAAAGTATTCACACATACGTCGAATTTGTCGATTCAACCCTTGTGTTAAGAAGATTCGAAATACAAATCGACTGATGCGTTCTACTCGACATTCTTTGGTGATGGTGTCCAAGATAGGCACTCCTTGTCCCATGCGTTGAATAAAGCGATCCGTAATGGGTTTATTCACGGTAACAATGTATTCTTTTTCGTGGTTGTTTTTTTGGCGTAGGATTTTATTTACAATATCACCATCATTCGTCATGATAATTAATCCTTCACTGTCTTTATCCAAACGTCCTACTGGAAAAATACGCTTCGGATAATTGATATAATCCACGATATTATCTCTTACCTTCTTGTTGGTCGTACATTCAATCCCTACTGGTTTATTAAAAGCTAAATAAACGAAGTCTTCATCCGTTTGACGAATTAGTTTTCCATTCACGCGAATTTCATCTGCATCGGTAACCTTCAAGCCCAATTCAGGTGTTTTTCCATTCACTGTAATGCGTCCTTCTTCGATTAATCGGTCCGCTTCTCTTCTTGAGCAAAAGCCAACTTCTGATAAATATTTATTTAAACGCGTTTCTTGATTTTCCATAGCGCAAAAGTAAATAATAAATTTCGTTACTTATAAAAAGAAATACATTCTAGCTAAAAAACGCTTGAATTGTTTTAAAAACGGCCTCATCTTGCAGGCTATGCCCTAAGTTTGTCGTTGAAACGACTAGGTTTTTCTTGTGTACTAATGCTTGATGAAAACTTACTGCTTCTTCATAGGATACTTGAGGATCTGCTTTATCGTGGATACACAAAACAGGTACCTCAACAGATTGTACAGCTTCAGCACTACAATAAGAAGCTAAAGGTTTATTAATTAAGTGTTCTATATAATTATGATAGGCTTCTCTTACTCGTCTAGAATAGCCTAAAAGAGCATAATAATGCGAAAGAATAACTTCAAAGCGATCAAAGGCTCCCATGATAACCACTTTTTGAATCCAGGGATACTGACCTTCACTTATTTGTTGAAAGAGGGCAAACGCTCCTAAAGAATGTCCAACTACAAACTGAGGTTGGAATCTTTCCAAAGCTAGATCAATAACTTCTTGATAATTTTTGACGCTCAAATTTTTGCCATAGCTCATACCTAAACTAGGGGCATCAACCGCTACAAAACGAAATCGATTGCCCAAGTAGGTGCATAAGGCTTCCCATCGAGCGCTATTACTTTCCCATCCGTGAATAAGCAAAATTAGCGGCTTCTCTGTCGTTTCTTCGTTCCACTGATAGGTGTAGACCTTTTCATTTTTATACCAGAAGAAACTTCCCTTGGCTTGTTTTAAAAATGGAGGTAGGTGTTTGGGGTTCAGTTTTCCTTTTCGCGGAGTAGCAAAAAGTTTGTGTACCCAATGCAAGGCTGTTTGCATAGAGCATAAGCTAATAACATTTACTAGGGCACCTACTACTTTTTCCATATAAAAAAAGAAAAGCCTCTAAAAAGAGGCTTATACTATTATTTTAAACTTGCAATGATTGCATCAATTTTATCTCTTTCTTCTTCAGCTAAAGCGCTATCAACAAGAATACGTCCACTGTGCTCATCTGTGATGATTTTTTTACGTGCCGCAATTTCTACTTGCGTTTGTGGAGGAATAGTAAAGTAAGATCCTACAGAAGCACCTCTTTCAATTGAAACAACTGCTAATCCGTTTTTCACTCCACCTCTAATTCTCATGTAAGCATTTAATAAACGATCTTCAATATCTTCTTTGAACTCGTCTGATTTAGCCAACAACGTTTGCTCTTCACGCTCTGTTTCTGACATAATGTTTTTCAACTCAGCCTCAATATGAGTTAAGTGTTCATTACGTGCAGCTAAACGCTCGTCTGTTTGTGCAATGTTGCTCTTTTTATTTTCGATACTTACTTTCATTTCACGGATGTGTTTTTCAGCAAGTTCGATTTCTAACTTTTGAAATTCAATCTCTTTTTCTAAAGAGTTGAACTCTCTGTTATTTTTCACTTCGTTTTGTTGCTCAGTGTACTTTTTAATTGCTTCTTTAAACTCTTCAATGGCATTCTTTTTTTCTTTGATACCACTTTCGATGCTATTTAAATCTGCATGAAGTTTTTCTAAGCGTTTGTTAAGTCCAGCAACTTCGTCTTTTAGGTCTTCAACTTCAAGAGGTAGCTCTCCTCTCATATTTCTGATTTCATCGATTCTTGAGTCAATCAATTGTAAGTCGTAAAGCGCTCTTAATTTCTCTTCAACCGTTAATTCTTTTTTCTTTGTCATCGTTATAAGTAGTTAACTGGATTCGTATTTACTGTTGATAAAATAACTGCAAAATTAGGCATTTTTTTTGAAAGAAACTCAACTATATAATTTTTTGTATATCTTTCACTCTCAAAATGACCAATATCAGCTAAAACTAACTGATTTTCAGCCTCATAAAATTGATGGTATTTTAAATCTGCCGTGATAAAGGCATCTGCTTTTTGTTGTAAGGCTGCTTTTATGGCAAAACTTCCTGAACCACCCAACACAGCAACTTTTTGAATGGGTTTGTTTAATAAGGCACTATGGCGAATTCCGCCTGTACCTGTTTTTTCTTTTACCATTTGCAAAAAGGCGATTTCATCCATCGGTTCTTTCAATTCACCAATCATTCCCATTCCAACATTTTGCAAGGTATTGGCTAGATTATAAACCTCATAGGCAACCTCTTCATAAGGGTGTGCCTGAAACAAGGCACTTAGCACTTTTCCTTGTAGGTGTTTTTCATAGGTCACCTCAACCTTGTGCTCTTCCACTATCTCCTCTACTCCTACTTGTCCAATAACGGGATTGCTGTGCTCATTGCCTCTAAAACTGCCTTTTCCTTCTGATATAAAACTACAATGATCATAGTTACCAATAGCTCCTGCTCCCGCAGCAAACAACGCTTGGCGTACCTTTTCTGTGTGTTGTATAGGCACATACGTCACTACTTTCTGAATGTACTGCTCTTTGGGTATCAAGATTCGGGTTTGCTCTAAACCTAAGGTCGTACAAAATATTTTATTCACCCCTTCTTGGTGATTGTCTAAAGCAGTGTGAATGGCGTAAATAGCAATATCGTTTTTTATTGCTTTAATCACCGCGCGTTCAACGTAATTCTTCCCTGTGATCTTCTTTAATCCTGAAAAAAGAATCGGATGAAAACAAACGATGAAGTTACAGCTTTGTGCTATTGCTTCCTCAACCACGGTTTCCAATGCATCGTGACACACGAGAATGCCGCTCACTTCTTGTTCAGGACTACCAACCAAGAGTCCAACGTTATCAAAATCCTCTGCGTAGCCCAAAGGGGCTAATTCTTCTAAAATCGGAATAATATTTTTTACTTTCATATTCAATGACAAGCTGTCTCGTTGTTTATTCTTTTCAAAGATACAAAACCCTTGTTCAAGTTAAAAACAACAAGAAGATCCTTTTTCTATTGAATAAATATTCTACACTTATCTAGTTTACTGTTCATCTCCCTTGAATATAAGAAAAAAACAATACATCAGGAGAATAAAGAAGTAAAACAAAAAATACAACAATGGCTTTATCCTCTATTTATCGCTTACCTATTCATAAAAGGAAGACGAGGTAATCGCGGTATTTCTTTCTAAAAGCTAAAAAAATTGATACTTTCGTAGGATGAAAATACTCCGTCTTATTCTTTTTCCTTTTGCTATCCTCTATGGGGGCATTACCAGCTTGCGCACTTGGTTTTATACGATTGGTCTATTCAAGCGTACTTCCTTTGCTATTCCGACGATTGTAGTTGGAAACCTCAGTGTGGGTGGAACGGGAAAAACCCCCATGGTAGAATACATCATTCGCCTATTGAAAGATCAATACCAAACAACCACGTTGAGTAGAGGGTATAAAAGAAAGAGTGAAGGATTTTTCTTGGCTGATGCGCAAACAACCATGGAGCAAATTGGCGATGAACCTTTTCAGTATCACTGTAAATTTGATAACATCGATGTTGCTGTGGATGCCAAGCGCGTCAATGGGGTTCGTCGTATCTTAGAAGAAAAACCACAAACGGAAGTGATTGTCTTAGACGATGCCTTTCAACACCTCGCTTTTCAAGGTGGGCTTTATGTATTACTCACCACGTATGACGATCCGTATTTCCACGATGTTATGTTACCCACAGGAAATCTACGCGAATCGAGAAAAGGAGCAAAACGCGCCGATATTATTGTGATTACCAAATGTCCAAAAGACCTCAGTGTGGCACAACAAAAAAGCATAACACAAGAATTACATCTAAAGCAAGGACAATTGTCTTTTTTTACGTATATTGATTTTAGTAAAATTGCATATTCAAAGTCTGATTCAGTGGAGGTTACTCAATTAATTCAGGACGACTTTATTTTAGTGGCAGGTATTGCAAAACCGCAATCCTTTTTTGATCATTTGAAAAAGGAGACAACGACATGTTTAACTTTTCCTGACCATCATCATTTTTCGTCTGCTGATATTGACTTAATTTTGAATAAAGCACAAGGAAAGAAAATCATTACAACGGAAAAGGATTACGTTCGACTCCAAGGTCTTCTTCCTGAACGCCAATTATTTTATTTACCCATTCAAACAGCTTTCTTAACGAATAGCGAAGCGTTTGATGCTAAAATTTTAAACTATGTGGGAGAAAGTACAAGAAACCGTTCAATTCATCATTGAAAAAACGAATTTTAAACCCGAAATTGGTATCGTTTTAGGTTCTGGATTAGGTAATCTAACAGCGGATATCGCTATTGAGCATGAGATTTCTTATGCGGATATTCCCAATTTTCCAGTATCTACTGTTCAAGGGCACAAAGGTGCTTTAATTTTTGGTACACTGGGTGGAAAAAAGATTGTTGCCATGCAAGGTCGTTTTCACTATTACGAAGGATATGATATCAAAACAACGGTATTTCCTATTCGCGTGATGAAATACTTAGGTGTAGAAACTTTAATTGTATCAAACGCTTCTGGAGGAGTAAATCCTTCCTTCAAAGTGGGAGATATTATGATTATCAAAGATCACATCAATGCTTTTCCAGATCATCCTCTACGCGGTCACAATGACGAGCGTTTTGGTCCTCGTTTTGTCAACATGAATGAGGTCTATACCAAAAGTATTATTGAACAAGCGAAAGCAATTGCTCAAGCGAAAAACTACGACATCAAAGAAGGAGTTTATTACGGTTTACAAGGTCCTACTTTCGAAACACTAGCGGAATATAAAATGGTCCGTGTAGTTGGTGGAGATTGTGTGGGGATGTCCACCGTTCCAGAAGTAATTGTAGCCCGTCATATGGATATGAAAATCTTCGGTATTTCTGTGATTTCCGATATGGGTAATGAAGATGGTATTGCCGATGTAAATCACGAGGAAGTGCTAAAAGCAGTACAAGCAGCAGAACCTATTGCTCGTGATCTAATCAACGAACTAGTTTCTAAGTTATAATAAAAAAAGGCTATCAATTTGTAATTGATAGCCTTTTTTGGTTTACGGTGTACGGTGAACTGTTTACGGTGAACTGTTCACTGTAAACCGTAAACTAATCAATAATTTGCATTTTCTTCATAATGAAGGTTGCGTTTTTATTCTGACAAATACCCTCTCTAATTTTGTAATCGAAATGTAAGTCGTCATTTTTAATTTCTACTTCAAAGCACTTGTTCATTAAAATCGCTGGATAATCATTCGTTGTATTACACACTTCTAAATCGTGGGTTGCAATCATCCCATACGTTTGTTCGCGAATTAATTTGAGAATAACCCCAATGGTTCCACTTTGTTTATCATCGGAATTCGTACCTCGTAAAATTTCATCCAATAAGACAAAACAAGATTCACTTTGTACTTGTTCGATAATCATCTTCAGGCGTTTAACCTCTGCATAGAAGTAAGACTCACTATCTTCTAAGGAATCCGTTAATCGCATCGAAACCAATAACGGCAAAGGAAAGAATGTTGCTTTTGTTGCGCAAATAGGTGCTCCTATTCCCGCTAAAACGAGATTCACTCCTATTGTTCTCAAGAAAGTACTCTTTCCTGACATATTGGATCCTGTTAGAATAACAAAACGCTGATTCGAAAAATCAATATCATTGGTTACGCGTTTCTTTGCATGTAATAAAGGATGTCCCAAATTTTGGAAAGACATTTGTTTGGTCTCATTCAACACAGGAAATGTATAACTTCTGTTGTTATAAGAATAATTCCCTAATGAGTTAAAAGCTTCTACTTCACCTACAATATCAATAACAGTTAATACTAGTCCTCCTTTTTCTTTCTTCCATTTCAGGAATTTATGCAGAACGTGTACATGAAATTGAAATAAACCATTGAACAAAATGGATACAAACAAATTAGCTACCGTTTCCAACTGTTCAAATAGACGCGATAGTTTTTTCAATTCTGTACTCGCTTTGAAAGAATCTCTTTTGATTTCTTTCAAATACTCCTTCATACGTACTGTAGCGAATTCTTCCTTTTCAATACGTTTGATAATCGAACTATAACTCTCAATGGTTTCGTGTATTTTTTCAACACCACCCAATTCAATTTGAATGGCGCGTACTTTTGAAAGTGCACAAATCAAGTTGAATGAAAAAACAGTGGAAGCAATATACCCCCAAACAATATGGGTTGAATCAAAAAAGAATCCAATCGACGATATAACAAAAATCAAGGGCAGTACATAGGCCAAAACGAGAGAAACCTTACTCAATTCATTGACTTTGGATTCGCTCCATGATTTTAAGCGTTCATAAGCTTCCTTACTTAAGTTAGATAACTTGCTATAGGCATAAATCTCATGTCTCCACTCTATCTTTTGTGATAACTCTTTGATTACTTCTTGATTTTTCAGGATATCTGCTTTGGTGCTTCTACTTTTTAAAAGTGTTGCTAAATACTCTTTTCCTTTATAAGAAGCGGTTCGATTGAGGTATTGGTAGATGGATCGAGGACCAAAAATATCTAAATCATAGGCATAGGGGTGATCTGGAGTATGAAAGGTTGCTCCATCTTCAAATGCCCATTGATCTTCTTTTAGAAACTGATCTTCTTCTTGGTTGATTTGCATTAATGCCTCAGCATAACGCATCTTCCAGGAATAAGAAGCGTGGATACGCAAGAAAATAATAAATACGACAACTAGACCTCCTGTTGCATATAAATACTGGTAATCTGCTCGAGATACCGATAAATAGAAACAATATACAATACCTAAAAAAGCAAGCAAACGCAAAGCGCCTACTAATTTGTATTTTTTTCTAATCTCATTGTATTTATCTTGAAAAAGGGAGTGTCTCTTGGCGTAAATTTCCATTGCTAAAGGGTTTATTTTAAAAAAGGGTTTTTCGTATTGGTGTTAACAAATATACATAATAATGCAAGTGGACTTAGTACAGATGAAAAAGAATCACAAACAATTTTACAGCTTACAGAAATAATGTATTTTTAACTCTTACTGAATCCAATACCTATGAATCCACTCAATCTATATACGACGGAGGGTTATGTTTATCTTCCACAATTTTTTCAACCGAACGAATTACAACCAATTGAACCTATTCTCTACAAGTTTCATCAACAATGGTTAATTGATCATCAAGAAGATTATCAAACGAGATTAATTAATAGTCACAGTTTAACGTCAAGTACCTCCTTAACAAAAGAAGAACGTTTACTTTTATTTCAGTTTATAGTAGGAGATCGCTTTCAACCGCTTCTTTCTGCTCTATTTCCTGACCAAGCCCTTTTTTTAAATACTCAATTATTTTTTGATCCTTTCAACAAGGAACAAAAAAATTACTGGCATCGCGATATTCAGTATACGGGTATGTCTATAGAAGATCAACAGAAAAGCATACTCACCCAAAATGTACTTCACTTCCGCATTCCGTTCCAAGAGGAAGAAGGCATTGAGTTAATTCCAGGGACGCATCGCAGTTGGGATTTAGCAGAAGAACAAGATACCCGTTTGGGTCAACATGGAAAACAACCGAGTGATGCTTTAGCTCGAGGAAAACAAATTCGCCTACAACGTGGGGATTTGTTGATTTTTTCGGCGAATATGATTCATCGTGGGTTGTATGGAAACAATCGTTTTTCCTTTGACCTCATCTTTTTAGATGATACTCCTCAGCTTCGTCCTTTTATTGATCCAAACAATCATCCGACAGAAGCAGAAAAACAACAACTCAACTCCTCTTTATTTCTATAAAAAAAAGCTTCTATCTAGAAGCTTTTTCTTTAATCCCATTGATTTGCTGTGGATAGGGCATATTTTCCACCACCTGTAAAAAATAAACTGACACCTCCTAAAGCATATAAAATCAAGAGTTCAATTTGCCATCCTCCATTTTCATTCAGGCTAAAAATAGCCGCACTTTGAACCAATAAAATAGCGGTTACGCAATTAATTGCAAATACGGCACCTGCTAAGCGGGTTCTCCATCCTAGGAGCAATAAAAGAGGGGCAAGTACTTCTCCTACATATACACCATAGCCCAAGAAACCAGGTAATCCTTTATCGATCAAGGTTTGTTGGATAAATCCAATACCGTGTATGAGTTTGCCGATTCCATAAAACAACATGGGAAATCCAATGGCAATTCTACTAATTAACAATCCGGTGTCTACTTTTCTATTCATCATTATTTCTGGTTATAAAGTTACTTTTACAAAAACGCCATAATTCTCGAAGTGATCCCAACTCATCGCAAACTGTTCTAAATTAGCTGCTACTCCTATTGTTATCTTATCTTTCTTCATTCCTATTCGGATGTGTTGAAAGCCTCGGGTATATTCATGTCGATTGACATTTCCAACAGCAGAAATTCGAAACAATCCCTGCCATTCTTGTGTTATTTGTGGCGTATATTCCACTAAAAGCGATTGTTCTAAAGTGAATCCTTTTTGATAGGTTGTTCCTACTCCGTAAATGAGTTGAAAGTCTTTTCTCTTTACCTGATATTGGAGGTAAACACTAGCAAATTTCCCTGGATTCTTTACCCCAAATCCTGCATTTAAAATGAAGTTTTTTGGTAGTTTATAGGCAATCGTATTGCGGATGAAAAAAATAGTATGGGTGTCTTCTTCATATTCCGCATCGAATAAAACAAGATTTTGAAGGGTGAGTTTATCTGACAGTTTATGGCTGATGGTATGAGTATAGCCATACGCTCGATGTCCTACCATCATATCGGGGGTATAGGTTGTTGATTGCCCCAAAACTGGAAGTGTAAGAAGTCCAAATAGGACCATAAAAAAACGAGCTAATTTCATCTGTCTATGCTTATTTATTTTCATAGGACAAATGTATTAGCTCGCTCTAAGGTGGTTCTTAAGATAACTTAAGAAAGACGATGTGATTATTTTTCGTGCTGTTTTTTCTTGAGGTAACTCAAAAATTCAGGTGTCACGCCTAAATATGAGGCAATCATATATTGAGGTACTCGTTGTTCGATATTGCGGTATTCTTTAATGAATCGCTGATAACGCGTAAAGACATCTGCACTCATGTGCTCAATCGTTCGCTCTTGTAAAGCGACATAAGCACTTTGTATTTTTAATCGAAAGAACGTCGAAATTGCTGGAATCTCAGCATAGAGTTGCTCGAGATTTTCTCTGCTAATTTGAACAATAGTAGCAGGTTCAATGGATTGAATAAACAGCTTGGATTCTTTTTGAGTCAAAAAACTGTATAAATCATTGATCCACCATTCTTCAATCCCGATTTGCAAGGTATGTTCTTGTGTATTTTCATCCAGGTAATAACAACGCGCACTTCCTTGAGCAATAAATCGCATATGCTGTGATAATTGCCCTGGTTGTAGTAAAAGTTCCTTTCGCTTGAGTAAAACAATTTCGGCAACTTCACTTATTCGCTGTATTTCCTTCTCATTTAAAGCAATTGTTTGCTGTAAATGCTGTATCAACACCTCAATGGGATTTACATCCATATTCTTTCTTTTTCTTTTTTATATTACCATCTCCACACTTGTGGTTCTTCTTTCCAAATCAATAGACGGAACTGTTCATACAACTGGCTCGTTCCAATTGTATGGGTATCGCGTATATCTTTTCCTACTTCTAATTTGTGTAAAGCCCCTGAATACGTTCCTACCCAAAGTACTTTTTCATCATCAGATACTGCAATTCCACTAATAGTTCCACCAACAAAAAACTGTCCTACATCTTCTCCTGCTTTATTAATCAAGCGAATGTAACCATAAGCATCTCCTAAAACGTAATAGTCCTGCATAGCAACCCCTTGGTATACGCGCATTCCTTCATCCATATAAATAAAGTCATCACTTTCTTCATACGCTTCTACTTCCATGCCTTCTAATTTCGTTGCATCTACTCCAATCGTTACTCCATTGTAGAAGTGACAAGAATTAGTAATTAACTGTTGATCATCTTTCGAAAATAAACAAAAATGCGGATAAGACGACTGTGGTCCTACGCTTCCTACTTCTTTTCCATCCACATGTAAAATACGGTGATCTCTATCTTGATCTCCTACAACAATATAGGTATTATCCTGTGATAACGCTGCATTTTCCATATCAATATAGAAATCATATCCTTCTGCTGCAGCCTCTTGTTTTTCTTCTTCTGTCAACACAGGGTGAATCAATTGTTTCTTCTGCTCCTCTAAAAGGTAAACTCCTTCTGATGAAACAAATAAAATGCGTT
This sequence comes from Myroides odoratus, assembly GCF_001549985.1. Lineage (GTDB taxonomy): Bacteria > Bacteroidota > Bacteroidia > Flavobacteriales > Flavobacteriaceae > Flavobacterium > Flavobacterium odoratum_A. The sequence goes on from NZ_LROZ01000019.1 coordinate 38,311, forward strand.
TTCCATCATTGAAAGGAATCAATTTTGAGATTCCTACAGTAGCAAGCTCTCCCAGTTCAACTGTAGCAATCACTGGACCATTCCACCCTTGATGCGTGATAATTTTATCTGCATAAGCAATCGCAAATACGTTGTTGCGCATTGATTTTCCCAATCCTTTGATGGTATCATCTAACAAATTTACGTTGGTACCTGATACCAAATAGGCTGTACGAGGCTCGTACGAAGTTCCTGCTAAGAATGCAACTATATCGGTATCGATAACAACAATATCGCCAATATATTGAGACTTCTCTTCCAAGATAGGAATTAAAGGAGGATAAGCTGGTGGAAACGAAGCTCTAAAAGCATCTACACTTCCTTCCGCATTCGCTTGTTTCAGCAATTCAAATACCGCTGGACCTAAATGATCTCGCTTATCTTCTGGTTCTTCTCCTTTCCAATTTTCCCAACCGTGCTCTTTACCAAAAGCAACCATTTCATTGATCGCTTTGGCATAGCGTTCTCCTTTTGTAAACCATTCTTGTTGAAGGGCTGTTGTATTATTTTCTTCTGATTTCATCTTACTTTTTTTATGGCTTAAAGATACTTCGAATTCTCATTTCTTTTTATCCCTACAATTGTGGATATTCCATAAAAAAACGAGAGTTCCTAAAATAGAAACTCTCGTATATGTTATACTTGCTCGCCTTTCATCATTTTTGACCAATACAAATAAGGCAGGAGATGTTTTTTTAGCATCCACAAACGCCAATGTTCCTTATGACTGGAAAACACCAACATTTGCTTCAATTTAGGATCAGGAATAAATTCATTTTTATAATTAAATTCAGCCAATACCATTTTGCCATAGCCCGTTACCAGTGGACATGAAGAATATCCGTTGTAGTCAGTATTGTTTGCTTCTTGATTATGTAGTAAACGCATGAGATTGTCTACCACAACAGGAACTTGCTTGCGAATAGCGGCTCCTGTTTTCGCCGTTGGTAATCCTGCCACATCGCCTAAACCAAAGATATTCTTATACTTGTTATGTTGTAAGCTATGATGATTCACATCCAACCAACCTGCCACATTGACTAAATTGGAGGTTTGGATAAATTTTGGAGCTGTTTGAGGTGGTGCCAAATGCAAAAAATCAAAAGGCATGGCTACTACCCCATCTGCTAATACTTGGGTTTGTTGGTCATCAGAGGTAACAAAGCAATGATTATCTTGTGCATTGGTCGGTTTAAAGTAAGCCATTTTTTTAGCTGCATCAATGCGAATTGGATTATGCAATGGCATAAAATCAATCTGATAACGATCAATGACTTTCAATAAGGTATCGGCTATTTGCTTTACGCCAAAAATCACACTTCCTGGCATTGGAAAATAGACCTTTGTTTTTTTATCTAATCCTTTCTTTCGAAAATAATCGCAAGCAAGGTACATGATTTTTTGAGGGGCACCTCCACATTTAATCGGCGTACTGGGTTGCGTAAAAATAGCAGTTCCTCCTTGAAAAGCTTGGAGTTGTTTCCACGTATACTCGGGATCAATATAATTACTACATACAACTCCTTGTTCTACTGCTTCCGCTAAGCCTTCAATGAGTGAATAATCATTCACCAAACCAGGGCAGACCACTAAATAATCATAGGTTAATGTTCCGGCTTGCGTTGTTATTGCTTGGTGTTCTGGATCGAATCCCGTAACAGCTTCTTGAATCCACATTACTCCTGGAGGAATCAAAGAAGCCATCGGTTTTATTGTTTTTTTCTTGTCATAAGCACCTGCACCAACCAATGTCCAAGCCGGTTGATAATAATGATCCGTTGCGGGATCCACAAGTGCAATATCTAAACTTGAATCTTTCTTTTTCAACTGAGCAGCAGTCATAATACCTGCTGTTCCAGCTCCTATTATGAGAATTTGATAATGCGTTTTCATGTTGTTCGTTTTTGGTTTGACTCTCCAAAATAGGAATTAATATCGGAGTAACGTGTAACAATTGTTACCGTTTTTTTTAGACTGATCCTTTTTACTGCTGTCACAAGGATACACAACGAATTGTATACGAATAATTTAGCAGGTTTTTTTATTGATACATTTGAATCACCGCTTCTAATTGCTCTTGAATACCCTCATCCAAAACCCCTCCGTGATAACAGATGATTTTTGTTGGTTGCAACTGTTTTATTTTCTTTACTGAGGCAACTGCTTGTCGCATATCCAATGTGAATTGTGGATTGGCAATATTGAGTCTACCTTCTTCAATGACCAAAGCATCATTGGCTATTAGCGTCTTCGTTTGGTGATCAAATAGCGAGAGATGACCTTTGGTATGCCCTGGTGTGTGAATTACTTGAATCTCATCCACTACATAATCTCCATCTTCTAGCGTATGATGTACAGGTATGCGTTTGATGTTGTTTAGTTGACTAATAAAATTTTCCGCCCAAGAACGATATTCCACAGGCATCTGTTTCAACGAAGCTTCCGCTTGTTCCAAACGCTCAGATTTTATCGCTCCTGTAACTGCATCTTGCTCAATAGCACTGCAATACACCTGAATAGTAGGATTTTCTTCTACAAACAATGGCAGTGCTCCCAAATGATCAATATCATCATGACTAATCACTATTTTGGTAATCGCAGCCAATGGCATACCTAATTTCGCCAATTCTACTTTAAATTGAGTGAACGTTTCTTCATACCCACAATCCACTAACAAGACTTCATCTGCTGTTTTAATGACAGTTGGACCTAGCGAAATGATTTGTCCAGCGACTTCTTGCTCGATTGTGAAATTGACTATTTGCATTTTTTATGGGCTTTTTTATGTGAAATATTTTTTGTAGCGCGTTGTTTTGTTCAGTAAAAATACCCTTTTACAAAAACAAAAAGGCAAATAAACGAAATATTACTCTGCCTTTCGTTCGCCTAAGTCTTCGATCAAACGCACTAAATATCCATCGGGATCTTGTACGAGAAATTGTTTTTGTCCGAATTCAATCGTATCAGCTCTATACCAACGTTCTTCTACTGGAAGAAACACCGTATAGTTTGCTTGCTCTAATCGAGTTAAAATAGGGGCTATTGCCTCTACTTCTATTTGGAAATTAATCCCTCTGCCGAATGGTTTCTCCATCGAACCTGTTTGCCAGCTTTGATCCATTGTATCTTCTTGTTCTAACATGAGTTGAGCACCGTCTAATTCCAAATAAGCAAAAAATTCTTCTTTGCGTTCATATAAAATAGAAAATCCGATATACTCACACCAAAAGTGCAAACTAGTGGTTAAATTGGTTACCACGAGTTCAGGAACTAAAGTTGCCCATTTGATTTGCTCACTTCTCATCTATTTTCATTTAAAAGATAAAGGTACAACCTACTTTATTAAAGCACAAAAAAAGGCGTATCATCGATACGCCTTTCTATTCTTATTCTCCTTTTTTTGCTCTTCTTGAACGAGCTAAAAGTGTATTTTTTAGTAACATTGCGATGGTCATCGGACCTACTCCACCAGGTACGGGAGTAATGAATGCTGCTTTTTTGCTTACTTCATCAAAGTCAACGTCTCCAGCAATCACATATCCTCTTGGTGCATTGGCATCTGGAACACGTGTGATCCCAACATCAACTACCGTTACTCCGTCTTTTACCATGTCTGCTTTTAAGAAGTAAGGTACTCCCAATGCAGAGATGATGATATCGGCTTCTTTTGTAATAGCAGCAATATCTTTAGTACGGCTATGCGTTAATGTTACGGTTGCGTCTCCAGGATATCCTTTTCTACTCAACAAAATACTCATCGGGCGACCTACAATATGAGAACGACCAATTACCACGACATTTTTACCTGCTGTTTCTACTTTGTAACGCTCTAGTAATTCCATAATTCCGTAAGGCGTAGCGGGTAAGAACGTTTCCATTTCTAAAGCCATTTTTCCAAAGTTTGTCGGATGAAATCCATCCACATCTTTGTCTGCATCAACAGCCATCAAAATTTTTTGTTCGTCTATGTGTTTCGGTAAAGGCAATTGTACAATATATCCATCAATTGCTGGATTTTCGTTCAATTCTTTAATTTTTGCCAATAGCTCTACTTCTGTTGTTTCTTCAGGTAAAGCGACTAAAGTAGATTCAAATCCAATTTGTTCGCATGATTTTACCTTACTTCCAACGTAAGTTAAACTTGCTCCATTGCTTCCCACAAGCACTGCTGCCAAATGGGGAACCTTTTCACCGCGAGCTTTCATTTGTTGAACCTCAGCAGCAATTTCATTTTTGATATCTTCCGATACCTTTTTTCCGTCTAGTAGTTGCATTAAATCGTAATAATTAGTGTGTTGTTGTATGTAAAATAAAGAAGGTTTAAACTTCATTTTGAACCTTAAACCTTCTTTGTATTCTTATTGCATTCCTTTCATTTGTCCCATCATTCGCATCAAGTTCTTTCCTTTTGCTCCCTGCATCATCTTCATCATCTTGCTCATTTGATCGAACTGTTTCAACAATTGATTTACCTGTTGAATATCTGTCCCTGATCCTTTGGCAATACGTTGTTTTCGCTTTGCATCAAGAACCGAAGGAGTTGCTCTTTCTTTGGGTGTCATCGAGTGAATAATCGCTTCGATGTGTTTGAACGCGTCGTCTTCGATTTCCACATCTTTCAATGCTTTTCCAACGCCTGGTAACATCCCGACTAAGTCTTTCATGCTACCCATTTTTTTCACTTGTTGAATTTGCGTCAAGAAATCGTCAAATCCGAATTCGTTTTTCGCAATTTTCTTCTGGATTTTACGCGCTTCCTCTTCGTCGTATTGTGCTTGTGCACGTTCTACTAAGGAAATAACGTCTCCCATTCCCAAAATACGGTCAGCCATACGCTCTGGGTAGAAAACGTCAATTGCGTCCATTTTCTCACCTGTACCAATAAATTTAATTGGTTTGTTTACTACTGACTTAATTGAAATGGCAGCTCCACCACGTGTATCCCCGTCTAACTTTGTTAGGATTACTCCATCAAAATTTAAACGATCGTTAAATGCTTTTGCTGTATTTACGGCATCTTGTCCTGTCATGGAATCCACAACGAATAATGTTTCGTGTGGAGTAATTGCTTTGTGAATATTAGCAATCTCCGTCATCATCTCTTCATCCACAGCCAAACGACCTGCAGTATCGACAATAACTACGTTGAATCCTTTTGCTTTTGCGTGTTTAATCGCGTTTTCAGCAATTTGAACAGGGTTGTTATTTCCTTCTTCTGAATATACCTCAACACCTAATTGTTCTCCAACTACGTGTAACTGATTAATAGCCGCAGGACGGTATACGTCACACGCTACTAACAACGGTTTTTTATTCTTTTTTGTTTGCAAGAAGTTTGCCAATTTACCAGAAAAGGTTGTTTTACCAGATCCTTGTAAACCAGACATCAAAATAACAGATGGATTACCCGATAGATTAATTCCAGCTGCTTCACCTCCCATTAATTGAGTAAGTTCATCTTTGACAATCTTAATCATCAATTGGCCTGGTTGAAGCGTAGTCAATACATCTTGTCCTAAGGCTTTATCTTTTACTTTATTCGTAAAATCTTTGGCAATCTTAAAGTTAACGTCGGCATCTAAAAGGGCTCTACGCACCTCTTTTAAGGTATCTGCAACGTTTACCTCGGTAATTTTACCATGTCCCTTAAGAATATGAAAGGCTTTATCTAATTTATCGCTTAAATTATCAAACATATCGGTATTATTTAATACTTTGAAGCGCCAAAGATACTATATAACTCGTTAAGTCACAAAAAGCAAAAGCAGGAAAATGGTCTTTTTTGAAAATAATATCCCAAATCAATTTTTCCCTTCTGTTGTTTGTTTTGTAATTTCCTTTGTTTTCCTAGGCTTAAAATGTCTTTAAGCCAATTCAAACCCCACAATTGTTTGTCGCTGTCCTGATGAATGAATAACGTCAATTCCAAAAAAATCAAATCCATTGCTTTTCAATTCTTCTGGTGTAATTCGTTCACCCGAAAGCAAGGTGATGTCCCCGTCCTCATTCAAAAACTCCTCCATTTCTTCCTCGTAATCAATATTGTGATACGCATAGACGATAACTTCAAACTCTGTTTCTCCTTGTAAACACAACAATTGTAGTTCATCCTGACGTTGCTCCAGTAATTCCTCTTCGTATTCATCACAAAACATTGCATCATAGCCGTGTTTGGCATAATCAAAAAGTAAAATACGTTCTTTGGTTTCCACATCTTCGGCATAGACCATAACAGGAAAATCATCCTGATCCACCAATAGCTTAATATCTTCTGCATAGGTTCCACAATAATAGAAGTTAAACGTTCGTCCTGCTGTAGCAGATTGAATTTGTCCACGCCATTCAATGTCAATCCTCTCTTGAAAATACGATGGAGTATCATAAGTAACAACAGAAGCTAAATACGTAGGAGCCTCATAAGTAGATGGATTTTTCATGCCTTTTTATTTAAAGCAACAAGGTAACTTGTTTTTTACAACTGTCTTTCCATTCGTCCTACTTTTTTCTTCTTTTTCTTCTTTGATGTGCCTCAGTTTATATAACGGTGCTTTAATATTCGCTTAATATTAGAATAGACTACAAGCTTTACTTTAGCCTAAAATAACTTGTTCGTATGAATACAGCAAAAGACAAATGGATTACCACTTATTACAATTTACATTGGGATGTGCTTTATCAATATTCGTATAATATTTTAAGGGATCAAACCTTAGCTTCGGATGTTGTTCAGGATGTTTTTATTTCAATTTGGGACAACTATGACAGCTTAGCCATTGACAATGCTAAAGCGTATCTAATTACAGCCGTAAAAAACAAAAGTCTCTATTACCTCAAGAAAGTTCCATTCAATACCATACAATTAGAGTCTGTGTATCATGTTTTAACTGAACACGAATTACTCACCAATGAAGAGGAAAGCCTGTTTAAGGAGCAATTGCTGCAATTAATTTACAACAAAGCCCAAGAAGTACTACCTAAACGATGTTTGGAAATTTTTAATCTTCGCTTTTACAGCCATCAAAGCTATAAAGAGATAGCCTCTAAACTAGCAATCTCAGAAAGTACAGTGGAGAATCAAATTTCCAAAGCATTAAAAACACTAAAATCAACCCTACCTTATTCGTTAGATTTTTATTTTTTATTATTCTACCTCTTCCCTATTTCGGATTATTACCAAATTGTAATGTAATTTAAGAAAACGTTAGTATTGTTTGGTTACGTGGGGGCATGCTCCTGTTTTGTGCTCTTTCCTATATAAGACCAAAACAATGGAAAAAAAGTTCAAAACCATTTTACAACAATACTTACAAGATTCAGCTTCATCTAAAGAAAATGAAGCCATTGAATCATTTGTACACAAAATGCAAGAGGATGGTATTTCTTTGGAAGAAGTACAGCAAAATCTTCCACTCAAAAACACCTTATATCGCTCCATTCTCACTCAATCTTCTGCCAAGAAGAGACGTTTAAAAAAGAGACGAAACCTAGGGGTTATTGGTGTTTTTTTAATCCTACTGCTGGGCCCCCTAGGATACTATCTGCAAACGGAGTTTCCTCAAACCTATACGTCAGCTGAGGATACTCGACTAATTACCTTAGCCGATCAATCTAAAATCACCCTATACCCCCATAGTGAATTGACCATTTCTAGCTCGTATAATCAAACGGATCGTCAAGTTCAACTGAAAGGAAAAGCTTTTTTTTCGATTAGTAAAAACAAACTACTCGCTTTTACGGTGCAAACGAAAGATTTAGAAACCTCCGTTTTAGGTACATCCTTTCTTATAGCAGAAAACAAAACTTCTACCGCTATTGAGGTTCGCACGGGAAAAGTAAAAGTGCAAACGAAAACCCCTACAGATTACGTCATTCTTCTCCCTCAAGAATCTGCTCATTTTGAAAATCAACACCTTCAAAAGTACAATGCACAAAACGATCGCATCTCTTCTTGGAATCCATCGTTAAACATGGTCAATGCCTCTTTTGCGCATTGGAAATCGAGTATTGAACGCGAATTTGACATCATCATTTTATCTGAGAGCAAAGCCATTCAACACATCAAGATAACTGGAGATTATCGCAACAGTAATTTACAGGATATCCTGGATAGTTTTTGCTTTATCAACAACTTAAGCTATAACAATCAAAACAATTTAATAACTATAAACGAAACAAACACACATGATTCACAACGCTAAATTGAGCAGGCGAATACGCTTGTATATCGCTTGTTTTATTTTCTTAAGTGCTCAATACAACTATGCTTTTAGTCAAGATCGCATGGACAGTGCAAAAACAATGAATATCGTATTGGCTACAAAGAAAACCAATGTCGGATATGTTTTTAAAGCTATTGAAGAGCAAACCTCATATAAGATTGTTTTCTCTTCTGAAATGATCGACACAAATATGATTATTTCATTTGCAAACACCTCAACAGAACTCAACCGTTTATTGGATGTCATTGCCAAAGAAACAACAACAGCTTATCGCATCAACAACAATTTAATTTCTTTTAAACGCGAAGCTCAACGCACACAAGTGACAGAGCAAGTGGCACAAACCATTAGAGGAAAAGTCATTGATACAACTGGAGAAGCTTTACCAGGTGCAATTATTCAGGTGCAAGACGGAACCGCGAGCACGTTGAGTGATGTCGATGGAAACTTCAGCATCAAAGCAGTTCCTGGTCAAGATTATTTACAAGTCTCTTTTGTGGGTTTTACATCACAAGTCGTAGCAGCAAAAAACAACCTAACCATCCAATTAGGAGAAAGCACCAATGATTTAGATGAGATCATTATTGTGGGATACGGTACCCAACAGAAAAGATTGGTCACCACTGCTATTGATAAGATGAGTGTTACCCAAGAAAATATGCGTACCGTAGCTTCTCCCGTTGAATTGCTACAAGGCAAAATGGCCGGTGTAAATGTCAATACTAGTTCTGGAAACTTAGGAACAGGCGAGCGCGTTTCGATCCGTGGAATTTCTTCAATTAGCGCGAGTAATGAACCCTTGTATGTGGTTGACGGTATTCCGCTATATAATCCTTCTGCCGAATTGTTTAATATGGGAGAAGGGATGAGTTCACTGAATACCATCAACATGAAAGACATCGAGTCAATTGAGGTACTAAAGGACGCTGCCGCTGCTGCCATCTATGGTTCTCGTGCAAATAATGGAGTTATTATAATTACAACAAAATCAGGAAAGAAAAACAGCAGTGCTGTTCGTTTTAATATCAATACTGGAATCTCTGAATTTGCTAATAAAAACAAGTTAAAAATCACGAATTCAGAAAAATATATTGCGCAATACAACGAAGGAGTATCCAACTACAACAAGCAATACAACTTACAAGTTGGCGATAAAGACTACAAGAGTCCAATTAGCAATCCCTTCGGCAATCTACCAGATACCAATTGGCTAAACGTTATTACACAACGCGGAACATTTACGGATGTAGATTTATCTTTTTCTGGAGGTTCCGAAAAGACCACCTACTATCTTGGTGCTTCTTACTTACAACAAGATGGAGTAATCAAGACTAACAGCATGAAACGCTATAACTTAAATACAAAGCTTCAAACTGAAGTTACTCCTTGGTTGACTATTGGTACGAATAACAACCTATCCTATGTACGCAATAATCAGGTTCCTGGGCCTAATTTAGGAACTACAATTATAGCCCGAGCTATTGAACAACGTCCTTTTGACCGCCCTTACAAACCTAATGGAGACTACTACATCGGAGGTACAGAGGAGTTACTTCGACACAATCCCATTCAAATCCTCAACGAGCAAAAAACCTATTTAGACTTGTTTCGCTACATTGGAAATGTCTATGCAGATATCAAAATTCTACCTAATCTGACATTCCGCAATAGCATCAATACAGACTTTAATTACACCTATGATTATTTGTACTACAATGAAAAACATCCCTATGGTACAGGAGTAGGTCGTTTGGTTGACTCCAAACGAACGATTTTGAATCTAGAGACAGAAAATATTTTAACGTATAACCAAAATTTCAATGATTTTGGATTAACGGCTATGGCTGGTCATACGTTCCAAAAAGTAACAAATAATACAACGGGAATTGATGGACGTGGTTTCCCATCTCCTTCGTTTGACGTAATCAATGTAGCTTCTGAAATTACTGGTGCAACGGGATATGTAACAGAATACGCGATGGAATCTTATTTTTCTAGGGTTACGTTAGACTACCAGAGCAAGTATATTCTGAATGCTTCCATTCGTACAGATGGTTCTTCCAAATTTGCTCCTGATACGCGTTGGGGATGGTTTCCCTCGGTATCCTTAGGTTGGAATATTGACCAAGAGGATTTCATGCAAGAAGTAGGGATTGATGCAAAACTAAGATTGAGCTACGGAAGTACCGGAAATCAAGAGGGCATCAACAATTATGGGTATTTATCGTTACTCTCTGGAGGCAATGATTATGGATTAGAAAGTGGTATTTCCGTTTCTAGTTTTGGGAATAATACCTTGACTTGGGAAAAGGCCAACCAAACGAACTTTGGAATGGATGTCGCTTTTTTCAATAGACAGCTGACCTTTAGCCTGGATATGTATAAAAAGAAAACCAACAATTTACTTTACTCTATGCCTATTCACGCCACTTCTGGAATGTCGAGTATCTTAACGAATATTGGTTCTATGGAAAACAAAGGAATTGAAATTGCTCTAGGTACAGATTTGACATTCGGAGATTTTCAATGGCAATCTAACTTCAATATTGCTACGAATAAAAACAAAATCACCCAATTGATTGACAACAAAGGAGAACCTTTATCCATTGGTGGAAATCGCGCTTTACAAGTAGGCAAAGACATTGGAGCCTTTTATTTATTTGTCCAAGAAGGAATCTATCAATATGACGGAGAAGTCCCGCAAGAACAATATGAACGCGGTGTTCGCGCTGGTGATGTAAAATGGCGAGATAAAGATGGCAACAACATCATCAACGACAATGATCGAGAAGTGATAGGCAGTTCAAATCCCGATTTCTTTGGTGGTTGGAACAACAGTTTCCGATACAAGAATTTCCAATTCGATATCCTCACGACTTTCTCCTATGGCAATGATGTATATGCAGGATGGAAACCAGGTGTACTAGGTAAACTAGGAGATCGTTTTCCTATTTTGGAAGAATACTATGACAACCGTTGGACTGGCCCTGGTTCTACTGATCGCTATCCAAGAGCATTAATGGGCGATACCAACAACAATAGAAATTCAGATCGTTGGTTGGAAGATGGTTCTTATTTCAAAATCCAAGCGGCAACACTGAGTTACAATTTTGATCAAAAAATCTTGGATCGCCTTAAAATCAAAGGGCTTCGCGTTTACGTTCAAGGAACGAACCTACTGCTATTGACGAAGTATTCGGGATGGGATCCTAGTGTAAGTCCAAGTTTAGATGCTCGTTTTTATGGAAATGATGCCTTAGGCGTTCCTCCTACGCGTAACTTCTCTATTGGTTTAAATGTCAACTTTTAATCGAACAACAAAATGAAAAAAATACTATTATTCTGCCTCAGTCTCACTCTTTTTTCTTGTAGCAAAGAGTTAGACCTATACCCAAGAACGGGAATTTCTCCAGAAGCCGTTACACCAAATGATCTCAAAGCATTAGAAAATGGGATGTATAACAATGTACAAAACGATCCCAAAAGAGAATCGTGGATTATGTATGATATTATTGGTGGCAACGTACAAGGATCTAGCACAACAAGCAAAGATGTCATCAACAATACTTTAAACCCACTCAACAGCATCATTGTAAGCAGTTGGAAAGGCTATTATAGTGCACTTTATCAAGTAAATAATGTCATTGCTATTGCCGAAGATCTTCCATTAGATGAAAACACCCGTCGAGTTAGAGGTACCGCACATTACTTTAGAGCCTATATCAATTATAGTCTCGTAACAAGATGGGGGGATGTTCCTTTACTCACTCAAAACACCCTAGAAAAACCAGTGCGTAGTCCGAAAGCCTTAGTTTGGGAACAAATCGAGAAAGATTTAGTGGCTGCCAAAGAATTTTTAGCGACTTCCAAAAGTTACTATTACGTTTCACAAGATGCCGTAACAGCACTACAAGCAAGGGTGATGCTTTCACAAAACAAAATGCAAGAAGCGTCTACCTTAGCAGAAAGTCTCATCACCAATGGCAAATACGCTTTGGATACTTTTGAAAAGATTTTTCGCAAAGAAGCAAATACTGAAATTATTTTTGCTTTTGAAAACCTAACTCCTGAATCATCAAATACCATAAGTACGCTTTTTTACAACTATGGTCATCCAAATAAAGGAAGTTATGTATATGCTCCTTCCAAAGAAATTTTAGAACTCATCACCGCTACAGATAAACGAAGAGCTATTTCTTTTGGTGTTTTTGGTGGTCAAGATTGCATCAACAAATACCCAAGTGGACAAACGGGTACAGATCCGGTAATTATCTCGAGAATAGCCGAGATGTATTTGATCAGTGCGGAAGCTTCTTCTCTTACTTTAGGTGCGGAACGACTTAATGCCGTTCGAACTGCAAGAGGTTTACCTGAAGTACATCCCACCTCTTCAGCAGAAATGCAAACGCTTGTACTTGAAGAAAGACGAAAAGAATTCTTAGCGGAAGGGTTTGCGTATTACGATTATGTACGCACCAATACAGCTACAAAATACTTAGGTCTTTTGAACTACCAACATCTCCTACCTATTCCTGGTGGTGAACTACAATTAAATGATAAATTAACTCCTAATCCTGGTTACTAATGAAATCTCTAAAACTATTATTATTCGGTCTATTCATCCATTTTCAAGTATCATGTCAAACAAAATCGGATGATAACTTTACTATCTATAAGGCAGTTCCTAAAACAGAAATGGGAACCCAATTGGTTCAAAACAGCAATTTAATCGCACAAATATTTAAGGATTCAACCTATACCCTAACGAATGGAGTTCAAGTCAATGAATTATCCTATTTGGCTACAAAAGGATATTCCATGAAAACCTATGTTTACACCCTTGATTTAAACAATCCTCAAATATCTGTCGTGGCTTCTATGCCCCACAATAAACCTGAATTTGCGATGCAACCCATGACAGGACAAGCAACAGCATTACTAAATCCCAACTATGAGGTTGTAGGGGGTGTTAATGGCGATTTTTACGATATGACTACTGGTGTTCCTAGAGGTATATTCGTTTTTAATGGAATGATTTTAAGAGCTTCCTATACCGCTAGAAATGAAGGATATTTAGCAGTAAACAAACAAAACAAAGTAAGTTTAGAAGAAATAACAAACTTTGATCAGCAAGCCAATCAGCTTCAGCAAGCTGTATCTGGTGGTGTTTGGTTGGTTAAAAATGGACAGACCGTTGTACAAACTGACAAGGAAATTCACCCGCGTACTGCAGTTGGTATGACGAATAAGAATCAACTGCTGTTGATGGTTGTAGATGGTCGAAACTACACTTGGTCTAATGGGATGAATTACGAAGATCTAGGTGATTTTATGCGCAGCATTGGAGCCGAAAAAGCTTTAAATCTTGATGGTGGAGGAAGTTCAACTTTCTTCATCAATCCTAATTTTGCTGTTAATAAATTCCTTATCCGCAATCTACCTTCTGACAATGGAGGAATTGAACGAGCAGTTGGAAACGGAATCATCATTACAAAAACAAAATAAACATGAAGACACAGCCAATCAAACCTACCTTTCTGTTAGGATTTCTCTCCGCGATTTTGTTTTGCTTCTTCGGGTGTAGTGCTGATGATAATCGCTATGGTTTTACCCCAACGAATCCCAATTTAGCGCTGGCACAACAGGATTTTGAAGTAAGCAAAGAAAAGGGAGAACTAACCGTGAGTTTTGAGTCCAACTTACCTTGGCGCATAGAATCTAATGACAATTGGATCGCTTCCAACCTCCTTCGAGGTGATGCTGGAAAGCATACCATAACAATTACCTACGACAAGAATTTAGCTTTAGCAGATCGCGTAGGATCATTGACCCTTAAAATTACGGATGACAGCAAAGAAAAAATTACGATTAAACAGGATAAAGCAAGTCTTGATGATACTTATACTCATTACTATGTAAAAGAAAATGGTACAGGTGATGGAAGTAGTTGGGAACAAGCGACAACCTTAAATCAAGCGTTGCAACTTGCTCTAAACAATAATGATATCATTCATATTGCAGAGGGAATACATTATCCTGGCAAACATGAGCTAATTCTCGATACAGCTGATAAGGACAAAACGTTCTTGATTCAGGCCAACATCAAGCTTATTGGTGGTTATCCCAAAGATGCTACAGCGGGAAGTAAACCGAATCCTCAAGCACAGACGATTCTTTCTGGAGCGAACCAAAGTGTACATGTTTTGACGATTTTGGCTCAAAAAATAACTGGTTTAACGGTAACTTTAGAAAATTTAACTGTCACAGAAGGAAATGGAGATGCAGGAGCGAGTAATTTAACAGTAAAAGGGTTTAGCGTTCCTCGAGACCATGGAGCAGGTATCATCATCATGGAATCTGCGGTAACAATGAACAATTGTAAAGTAATTAAAAACCAATCTGGACGTCATGCAGCGGGAATTTTCGCAACACAAAAAAGTACAGTAACAATTACGCATAGTGTTATCAACGAAAATGTGGGACTAAACAGCAACTCCAATGGGGGTGGAATTTTCGTCAACAATTCCATGATGCAGCTATCTTTCACTGACGTTTCTTTCAACAAAGCAGGTGGTGTATCTGGCGGAATCCAAACCTTGAATAATTCGGAAATCAACCTCACCAATGTAACGGTTACAAATAACCAAGCCAATAGCAATGCTGGAGGATTTTATCACAGAGGAAATTCGAAATCGGTGGTCATCAATTCCTATTTTTACAACAACACCGCAACAGAAGGAGGAGGAATTTCTACACATGATGGTGCGGTATTGCATTTGATTAACAGCACTTTGTACAGAAATGAATCCAAAAAATTATATGGTGCCATTAACAATCAAGCAAACAATACAGTTTATCTCTATAACAGTTTGTTGTTTGACAATCCTAGTACAGCCAATAACAATGGAATCAATCCTGCAGGTACTTTAACTGTTACTCAATCAGCTATACAACCTCAACTCTTTGGGGAGGAAAATGTAGTGTCTGGATCTTTTACTACTCAAGATCTCCAAACTGCCAATCCTTTACAACTCATGCCGAGTAGTGCAGCTAGTCCGATTGCAACGAAAGGAATGAATGAAACCGAATTAATGGAACTGCGCAATAGATTAGGTATTACTATCCCAATTGATGTATTTACTTCTGATTTAAATAACAAATCAAGAGCAGGTAGCAATACCATGGGCGCTTATCGCTTATAACCGATTATTTTTTCTATCACTTATATCATGTAAAGCCATCCTAACTATAGGATGGCTTTACTTTTATGGTTTACTAGATTTTCCCTTGATTACAAAAAAAGGATACAACTCAAGGCTCTTCTTGGTATCACCGTTTTCGTACCTCCAAATATTCCAATTGCTCCTCTGTAATTTATATGTAATTTTGTGCGACATACAAATTCAAAATCATGTCGACTCTTGATGTAGCTTTTAAACGATTTCAAGCTGATATTTCACGAATTACTAGACCCGAGAAATTTACTTTTCCATTTTACTATGAGCCTCATCCTTTGAGTATCATGGCAAGTGAGGAGTTACAACGCGAACTGGAATCCCATGCTTTGCTTGCTCCTTTGTTTGACCCAGTGAATTCCGAATGTTTACCTGCTGGTAAAATGTTTGGTGTACTAGTCGTTGAAAACCAAGCGGGGGAATTGGGTTATTTACGTGGGTTTTCAGGAAAATTGGGCTCGTTTACGCATCTGGAAGGATTTGTTCCGCCAGTCTTTGACTTGTGGAATAAAGACAGTTTCTTCACAAAAGAAGAAGCGGTCTTAAACGCCATCAATGCACAAATTGAAGCGCTACAAAAAGACAGCATCTATCAACACACAAAAGAATTACTTCAACAACAAATTGCCTCGGAGAAAAAAGCGATAACGGATAAAAAACAGTTGCTCAAACAATTGAAAAACGAGCGTAAAGTACTTCGTGAACAACAAGAAAGCCAACTTAATCCGCTTGAATTTGAAGCGTTTAATGCGGATTTAATCAAGCAAAGTTTACGCGATAAACATGAATTACGTGTATTAACGGCCTATTGGCAGGAACAAATCGAAGCAACTCAACAGCTTATTTGCGATTTTGACCTGCATATTAACAGTCTAAAAGAAGAGCGCAAGCAAAAATCGAATGCCTTACAGCGTCAGCTTTTTCAACAGTATCGCTTCCTCAATTACAACCAAGAGGAACAAGATTTACTCGATATTTTCGAAAAAACAACGCTTCAACAGCCTCCTGCAGCAGCGGGTGATTGTGCGGCGCCAAAATTATTGCAATATGCTTACCTCAACGGATATAAACCGCTGGCTATGGCTGAATTCTGGTGGGGAGAATCTCCTAAATCGGAAATTCGCAAACACCTCCATTACTACCCTGCTTGTCGCGGTAAATGTGAACCCATCTTAGGACATATGTTACAAGGATTAGCAGTGGATGACAATCCACTGCTTGTCAACCCAGAACTGCAACGTCCAATTGAAATTGTCTATGAAGATGAGGACCTCGCAATTGTCAATAAACCAGAGGAATTTCTCAGTGTTCCGGGGATTTATATTCAAGATTCCGTTTACGAACGCATGAAAATACGCTACCCAAAAGCAACAGGCCCTATTATTGTACATCGTTTGGATATGGCGACTTCTGGTATTTTAATTATTGCCAAAAATAAAGAAGCACACAAAGCCTTGCAGAGTCAGTTTATCAAGAAAACAGTGACCAAGCGCTATGTGGCTTTACTAGATGGAATTGTAGAAGGGAATGAAGGGTACATCGATCTACCTTTACGCGTCGATTTAGAAGATCGCCCGCGTCAAATGGTGTGCTTTGAACATGGTAAACCCGCTAAAACCAAATGGGTAGTCATTGAACGAAAAGACGGAAAAACCAAAGTGTACTTTTATCCGATTACAGGTAGAACCCATCAATTGCGTATGCATGCTTCTCATCCGATGGGATTAAACACACCTATTGTAGGGGATGATTTATATGGTACAAAGGGTACCCGCTTGTTTTTACATGCTGAATCTATTACGTTCAAACACCCTAGAACGCAAGAAACAGTTAGCTTCCAAGTGAAAGAGGGATTTTGATAGGAAATGATTTGTGAGGTTTGTGCTTTGTGAGGTTTGTTGTAAAAGTTTTTTTTGCTTTTTTGCGAGAGGTTTTTTTGCAAATCGTCTTCAATCGATAAATCCGATTTTACCCTCTCACCTTCTATCTCATGGGTTTATTTCGTATTCGATGAATATATCTCACCTATTTTATATTGGTTTTGGCATTCGATGAATCTACACTTCGCTTCGATTTTCACTGCGTTCCGATTTCACCTTCTCACCTTCTCACCACCTCACTTTCTCATCACCTCACCCTCTCGCTACCTCATCACCTCACCCTCTCGCTACCTCATCCCAAAAAATTCCCTATCTTTAACTAAAAACGAGGGTATGCCAGATAAAAAAGCACAACTACGGTTACACAAACGAATTGCAACGGGATTATTTCTAATCATGGCTATTGTTTACTTGGTCATGGTGTATCTGCTAAAATATAGTCCAGCGAATTGGATGGGCTATGTCAAGGCATTTGCTGAAGCCGCTATGGTGGGAGCTTTAGCGGATTGGTTTGCGGTAACGGCTTTGTTTCGTCATCCCATGGGATTAAAAATTCCACATACCAATTTAATTGAAAACAAGAAAAATGACATTGGTGATAATCTAGGCAACTTCGTTAGGGAGAATTTTCTCACGCCGACAACGATACGCCCTTATATTGATAAGCTTCAAGTGGCTCATTTTTTATCTACTTGGCTCAATCAACCTAAAAGCCAACAGCTCGTAGAACGAGAGCTGGTTTTCTTGATGCAATCCATTATTGAGGATCTCAATGAAAAACAAATCATTGATTTCTTGACTAAAAAAGCACAACAAGGCATCGAACAAATCAACCTGCAACAGTTTGTTGCTCAAGGGGTACGCTATGCTATCGATCAAAATGAACACAACCGTTTGATTACTTTGGTTTTACCTAAAATTCAGAGCTATGTGGAAGAACATCGAACAGAAATATACAATCAAATTATAGCGAAAAAACCTCTTTTGGGGTTAGTAGGTGGAAAAACGGTTACGAATCAATTAATTAAAGGGCTACACGCATTCTTGGAGGATATTCAGACCAATGAGCAGCATAAAATGAGAGAAGAAATCACCTTACAATTAACCCAACTCGCCACGGATCTTGAAACATCACCTACCTGGAAAGAGAAATTACACGACCTTTTACATCAATTTGTTACGGAAGAGGTCATCCATCAATACTTGACCGATTTTTGGCAGACCTCAAAACAGACATTGCTTACTCAGCTTCAAGACGAAGGTTCGACTGTGCGTACTTATATGAAACAAACGATTCAATCCATCGCGCAGAACATTACACAAGATCTCGATTTACAACAGCGACTCAACCATTGGACGCAAGTAACCTTATATCGATTAGCTTTGCGCAATACCCAAGAAGTAAGCACCTTGATTCGCAATACAGTGGATCAATGGGATGGTCGTGAACTCAGTGATAAGCTAGAACTTGAAGTAGGTAAAGATTTGCAATTTATCCGAATCAACGGAACCCTCGTTGGTGGATTGGTAGGTTTACTGATTTACTGTTTAACTCAATTCTTGTAAGCTCACAAAACGACTGCGAATATGATCCGTCAACATTTTCTGTACTTGAGGATCGGATTCTGTTTGTTTTAAGAAATCAAAATACGACAGCATTTCATTAGTTCGCTCTAGCGAAAGTTGAATATTGGCTGTACTTAAAAACGTATCAAAAGAGATATGCGCTGCACATACATAGTCAAAGAGGTATTCTTTCCCTCCTCTTTCCAAGAGTTCTTGGGCTAAAATATGGTAGTTTTGAAAAACGGAAAAACTCACTTGAGCGACTTTGCCCAATTCTATAAATAAATCGCGAATTAGGTCAATATGAACCGTGTGAATCTGATCGCAAACAATACTTGCAATTTGTTGCCTAAAGATATAATTCTCATCTTTGAACTTCGCGCCAAATTTTCCGTTCCATTTTAATTCCAACCATTCGCGATCTGTTGCGTTATAATTTGTAATAAACGTCTGGATTCCAACATGCTCTACCGACATACTCCCTTTTTTTAATTCTATTTTTTCCCTAGGGCTAAGGTAAGATATAAATTTTGGTCTGAATTTATTAAAATATGTTTTTTCATAAAAAGAAAAATAAAGAGGCTTATATCATTACTTCAAGCTAAAGAGGCTATCCAAAAAAATAGAGGAACCTTCTACGATTTGGATTTTTGAGTTCCCTATCTGTGAGGATAAGAATAAAAACAAAAATAGAAGAGGGTGACCTTTTGGGATCCCCTCTTTCTACTTCGTTTTCTTACAGCAAAATCATTAAAACAATAGTTGCTATAAAAACTTAATCTATCCTATTAAACTAAATTAGCTTCAAATAAAGCAACATAATCTGTATTACTCTCCACATCCGTTTCATCAATTAAGGACCATATCGCGGTACCAGAAGCACTATACTTCAAATAGTTTCTAACAGCCCCCCCAGTAGGTATATGCTTATTACCTGCTGTAATTGGATGCGTATACACGGTATCAACTGCACTTATTACATTTGATGCCGAAATTGAGATATTTGCTCCTGCTGTATAGTTCTTCCCTCCATGTTCAACAATAGCATCTTTTAACACTTTCGCATCCCATAGTTTACCTACAGTTTCTACACCCGCATCAATAATAGTTTTAGTTCCTGTAGTATAAGTAGTATTTGTATTAGTTGCATTTAGGATTCCATCAGCTGTAATGGCAAGATTTGCCCCTACTTTTATCCCCCCCAATGTGGTTGTAGAAGCCATTGGAAGTGAATAATTATTTGCTCCAGCAGCCATTCCGTCTAACTTGCTTTTTAAGGTAGTTGTAAAGCTTGCGGTTGTTTCGTCTAGAACCGTTTTATTACTATGTGTGTGAAATCTGACATCATTTCCTTGTGCTACTGTACCTGCTGCCGTTCCAAAATTTACTGCTAACGTACGATTTGCTATTAAACTTCCTCCTCCTGTTAACCCTGTACCAGCTGTTATAGTTCGAGTATTAAGGACATATTTGTCATCAGATTCGGCTTTAGTATAAAAACCACTCAAATCTACAATTCCTCCTAAAGCATCCCATCCATCAGTCAACTCACCTCCAGTTCCACCAACCCATGCATAATTCATACCTGTTTCTTCGATATTCCATACATCTCCAATTTGATTGTCTACAGTAGGTAGATTTACATATTTCGGCTTACTTCCCTTAGGGCGATATACGCCAGCTAGTTTAGTATTAATAGCTGTATCTGTTTCTGTTTTCGTATAGGTTGATGATTTATCTGCTTTACCACTTAATTTTGTATCAACCTCTGCTTTTGTATAAAAAGTAGCTAGGCTAGTTTTAATAATTTTAATTTCTTTAGCTATTCTAATAGCCAAAGCCGATATTCTTTCTTGTAAATTCATTGTATTATTTTTTAATGTTGAACAATCATCCAATCAATCTGGACTTTCTCACCCAGACTATTTGAAATCAGTAAATTAGAATAGTGTATTTGAATTTTATTAGCGGATTCAGAAACCACATAATGACTAGCTGATTCAATATGACTAGCAGGCGATTGGGCAGGATCAGCCTTTGTAAGTGAATAAATAACCATCTTATTTGTAGTCAAGATAGGAGAGTGATTGATTATAGCTATCCCTGTATTTAATCCGTTACTTGATATCCACGTCCCTTTTGCTAAAACCTTTATTTTACTCTGCCTTTTTTCCTTTAAAGCATAAGCAAACCGGAGTGTTAATTCTGAAAGTTTTTTATGTATCATTTTTCAACTATTTTCCAATCGATTTTCAATCTTCCTCCAATTGATCCTATATAGGCATTTGTCACGTGTACTCGAAATCCTGTACTTTGTCTATCCACTACATAGTGTTTTGCCGCTTCTAAAGTAGCAGATGGAGTGGAAGTATCTGAAACTCTTACAACTGTATAAATAACCATTGTCTTAAGTGTATCGACATTAGGATGGCTAATCATAGCTAAACCGTTAGTTGCTCCTAAAGACATGTTATAAGTTCCTGAAGCAAGTACTTTTAGTCCTCCTTCTTGATTAATACTATTAATTTCTTGCGCAACTCTTTTAGCTAAGGCCTCAATTCTTTGTTTTATATTCATGCTAATTCTTGTTCAAATTTTTCTACAAAATCTACTGGCGGATATAGCTCATTTTGAATATTTATTACTTCAAGTCGTTCTGCTTTGTTATTAATCACTTCCGACAGACCTTGTACATCCTCTAATATTAATTTTTCATCACTATGTCGATAGCTTTCTATCCAAGTCCAGAATTGTTCCTGTGTAGGTTTTTTCCCATTAGAGAACCAACCTTTTATTGTTTGCTTTGTTGCCATTTTATAAAATATAATAGTTTATAAAGAATCTCCAGCGGACAAAATCAAATACCCCAGCACCTTGCACATAAAAATCTTTATTTAGCAAACTAGTAGTATCTTCAAGAACATGATGACTTAAGGGATCAAAGGCATTGGGTGGACTAAAAAAAGTATTACTCACGGTACTTAGCGAATAAAACAATCTTGAGCTCTTGGCGTAATTTCCTGGTATTTTTTTTCGGAATTGATGTTGCACTAATCCTCCTGGATTAGATCCATATTGCTTTAAATCACTTTGAACGATTTCAATCTGACCGTGAATTGGAGTTTCTAACTTTAGTACACGATTGGTTAAACTTGTCAAAGCATCAAAACGCTTAAAAGACTCCCAAGTTAAAGCACCAACTCCACTACCAAATTGATAATATCTTTTCTTTAAAATCGTTTTGGTTTGACCATCTTCAAATATTGCTGCTGTACTTTCTTCAATCAAGACAATTGTACTTCCTTTTTGACCTCCTAGAAACTTAAACAATTCACCATTGACATAAACATAGCCATCTGAAACATTGTTTCCTATCTCCACACAACCAGAAATAATAGTCTTATCTCCTGCTAAAGCACCAAAGACATTAAATAAAGAATAAGCTTCTTCTATATCATTAAAAATATTGGTATCTATCGGAAATCCCCCTGTCTGTTGAAAATTAAATTTATTCATAGTTTTCAATTTTATATTGCATTCCTGCGAGTTTAAAATAATTAACAATTGCATTCAATTGATAACTATCATATTGTAAAGAAGAAGGAACTTGAATAATAAAATCACTTGTTCCTCTGTAATCTACTCTTTGATGAAGGTAAAAAACACCTAAATATTTTGTTTTTTGCTCCCCCTTTGTATAGATATAGAATCTATCATACTGGTTACCATCAATAATTTTTATTCTTCTTCTTTCAATATCAAAAATATCATTAAGTATTTTTCGTAAGAAACATACCTGTCCATTATGTTCTAGATTGTAAAAAGTATCTTGTCTCTTTTGCACAAAATCATATTGAATCTGTCGAATAGGCTCTATCATGGCCTCCAGCCAAGCAATTAATCCTACTTTGCGGAGAGATATGGGAAGCATCAGTAAGATTAGCTTCTTAAAATCAATATTATACCACATAGTTAATTCCTGTAAATGATTCAACTTTGAAATAACCTGAGGCGGGTAATCGTTTAACATCTATGCCCGTAAATTCACCATAACCACCTAAAGCGGGATCAATCCATTTACTTTGAGCAGCGTCAATTTGAACAATCTTTACACCTTCTGTTTGCTCAATTTTATTGGCTAAATCCTGTAGAATCAATTCTCCATTAAAAGGTAATTCTTTCATAAATTCCAAAATTGCTTCTTGCACGGGATACTTCCCTGTAAGAATGCTCATTCCCCTATCTGTCAGCACCAAAGGATCTCGAAAGATTCGCATCGAAAGCTGTAAAATATCAGGTTCATAATTCACAACCGTAATTGCAACACCCGCATATTTTATTTCGGAAAAATAAGCACTAAAAGCTTCAAATTCAGCCGCTGTAATTGGGGTTAATTCCTGCTCTTTTTCTGTGGCTATTTTAACAACTAAACGACTTTCTGTAGCTGCATCAACCACAGCAGCATATTTGATAATCTTACTATCTTTTATTTGTTCTGCATTTAAACCCTGATTATTAAATCGATCTGAATCTGCAATCAACTCTACTCCATACTGAAAATCCAGTGCTTTTCTTCTATACCACTTGGAAGTTCCGGGCTTTAATTCTGCTAACGCCTGATCAACCTCTTTTTTGTGCTGATCAAAAATTCCTTCTAATAACCAAATACTAAAAGCGATAATGTCAAACCACAGATTTTCCAACGATACTTTACTGAATTGCTGCGCAAAAGATTTATTTGCATCTAATCCATATTTTTCGATGATAACTTCATTCTCTCGGAATGAATCCGTCATCACTGTTTTTATTTCTTCTCTATTTCTCATACTCCAACAATAAAATCTTTATTAATCGCCCAATAGCTAATACCTTCTTTTACGATTTCTTCTACTGCACGATAACCTGTTGCGGGAGGATACATCCGATACGTTTTTACTACATTATTTTGTATGGATCCTGCTGGCTTATACTCCTTTCCAATGGGAAAATCATCTGTAATCGACACCTCATTGGCCAAGGCCATGATCAAAGTATTATTAATCGTTCCTGTACTCTCTAATACAAGATCTAAAAAGCATTGTTCATTTTTAATTTTTATAGTTTGCATCAATGACAAAGGGTTTATTAGGGAATAAGTCCAAACGATAAACAACTAACTCATCTTGGGCAAACTGTTCGCGAATGCGATGTCTCCAAGCGAGGTAATCGTGATCCAAGAGCATATTACTCAAGCCAACGCCCAAGGTTGGATTCGCTTTCCATTCCCCAGGGTGTGTAATGAGAATCAATGATTTGTTTTGTTCTACAATATCATCAACCACCATGCCTTGCACAATTAGCCCTTGAGCATCGCGTTGTACCTCAACCTGTATATCCATGAAGGCAGGATGCTCATTATCTCCCTGAATCTGTATTCCAATTTTTTTACTCATTTTATAGTTCCTTGAATTGTTCCTGTTACTGCACCACCTGAATTTGCTAATCCCCCTAAATACTCGATTTCACCTTGTTTTACATAACTATCAATCACAGTGGCTAAACGCGTTGCAAATTCATTAAAAGAGTTTTGCTCTCTTTTCATCATATCTTCAAGCAATAGCTTGATTTCCGTTTCTAGTTTACTCTTATCTAAAGCCATATCTCTTTGTTTTTTGAATCAATCACTTAAAAATGGTTTTAAAATTTTGCTCTAACTGCGCTACCTTTTGTTGTGTGGGTGGTAAAGGAGTACCCGAAGGTCCTACCCCTGTACTTACCGTAAGTGTCTTTAAGGTTTCACATAATTGTGCCAATGTTTGCCCTAAATTCACCCCACTAACTTCGATGTGCAACTGATCATCTAAAACAAGTTGTAAGTCATCGTTGAGAATTTCAATCTTTTCTACTTCATTGATTTGAATAACAAAAAGATTATTCAAATCACCACTCTGAGAAAAAACAAGCACATCACTCCCTATACGAGGCGTTAGCATTATTTTTTGCTCCTTTTCTGTCTGTGTTGCTTTCAGTCGAACTCCATCCAATTCCAATCCACTCGGAAGCCTTATAGAACAAGTTTCTCCATCTACTTGCATTACTTTAGCTGTCAAGGGCAGATTCCACATATCTCCAACAATTTGTTGAATAAATTGTCTCACATTTTTTGCACTCATCTATCCTAATTTTATTCCTGGTTCAACAGTTCTCACTCCACCTGATTCGCTAAAATTTGTTTTTACACTTGCAACATAATAGCGTCCCCCTCGCTCTGGGTATTCTTGATCAATGATCTCAACTGAATATCCAGGTGATACTGGAGGAATTAACCAAGTGGTAAACGATCCTTTTAGCCGATCTGCCGTCTTCTTCTCCCATATATCCTGAGCTAATTGTTCAATATCCTTATCCTTTACATTTCCAATTTTCAACGAAAACTGCTCTCCACCACTATCACCTACCTTTACTTGTTTTGCTTCTCCCTTTCGATCAGTTGCATCTATTGTTACTTCAACTTTTTGCTCTGCTCCTAGTACGTATTCTAGAGTAGACGTTTCTATATTGTGATGAGCCGAATACTTTACTTGTCCTAGTTTATCACGGTAACCTAAATGGATGTTTAAGATTTTATTCTGGGTATCAAACCAAACATTAGCCCCCAAATTATCTTGGATCTCCTTGAGAATATCATAACCCGTCTTATTATTTAACGTGTACGATTCATATGTAAGATCATAATCGCAATCAATACTGTACGAAGGATCAATTTGGTTACACACCTGAGTCAGTAAATCCTTCAACGTAATATTCTTAAACTGTTTGTTAGCTAAACTCTTGCGAAACAAGAATAACGCATCTTCACATTCAATTACAATGGAGCTATTATTGTATACTACTTTCGTGACATAGCCTCTAAACTCTTCTCGGGGATTATCATCATAACCTAAACATACCACCACTTCTGTTCCTCGTTTAATATCCACATTGACAAGCAAAGGGGAATTAAAACGAAAAAGAGGTAACGTTATACTACAAGTAGCGGCAAGTTTTTCTATGGATTTTTCAATTTCTATCGCATGAACGAGATTCAAATTGTATACTTTGTCTTCCTCAGTTGTAAAACTGACCTGATAACACATTTTAAACATATTATTCCATAAATAATTGCATGGGAACATCTGAGATTGCTTTAATGACATAGGCTTGAACGTTTTCTCCCTTGGTAAAAGGAAAACTAAAATCTTCAATAGCGATATAACTAATCCCCAACAACTCAAAGGGAATCGATTTAACTTTGATCTCTTTTCCTTGCAGTAGAAAGTTTTTTAAACGCTCAAAATCCTCTCGTGGATATGTACTTTCATAAGCCCCTATTTCACTTGTTCCAAATAAAGCACCCGTGATAGTTATTTTGTAATCATCCATACTCCAACGCTCTTTTACCGTACCGAAAGTACTACCAGAGAATTGTTCATTGTATTTGAGCACTGAACGTTTTATGATATTGTTTTTTCCTTCAATACTAATTACAGGCTCATAAGGCAATGTAAATTCCTCACTTCCATCTACTGACAAAGTCAAAGGGAAAAACTGCTGACTTTCTATCGTTTTTTTATTTTCATTTAACGGTTCCGCTAGTGTAGTCTCTTCCTCCGTATCATTTTGTTGCACCAAGGGTGAATTAAGAGGTAGTATGGATTGCCCCGTAAATGATTCAACTTTCTGAAAATAAGGGATTTGTTTAATAATTTTTGATCCTAATAAAGAACTCATAACGATATCATTCATCTTAATTTCCTGTATTTAAAGCAGACCCCAATAAACGAAGTAAGGCATCCGTTACCTCTCCTTCCATATCTTCTACTGATTCTTGAAAACCTGCTTTGTTAATATTGACAACTCCAATTAAATCATTTAGATTTATGGTAATATTGTTCTGTTTTACTCCTCCATTTACGGCTGTGGAAGCAGCATTAGCATTGTTTTGAGTTCCTTGACTGGTGTTAATCGACGTATTTATTTGCTGCGTACCAGGTGTTTCTTTAGTATCCGCAATACCTGGGTTTTCTTTTGTATTAGAAAATCCAAATTTGGACATCAAATCATTCTTAATATCAGTTGGTTTTTTATCATTCACTCGAAATGATCCAGCTGCATCTTTCATAGATTTTGCTGCCATAAAGTAGTTACCATCCCGTTTTATTCTCGTTTCCTGAATTTCATTCTGGCGTTCTTTCATACGGTTTACGATAACTTTCATTTCATCTACAGCTTCTTTATCACCAGACAAGGCTTTAAGTGCCCAAAATGCCAACTTCATTTTATCGATTTTATCTAAAAAGTAATTGGAAAATTGCAACCACACTAGTTTTAATGCATTCACCATTCCATCCCATAAAAATTTGATTGCATCTGTTGTGTGTTGCCAAGCTGCTCCCCAACCATCTACTTTGTAAATTAAATAGCCAATCAAAGCGATTAAAGCAATTACAGCTGCAATAATCCAGGTAAGCGGATTGGCTAACATGGCAGCATTTAATTGCCACCAAGCCAAACTAGATAAATTGGTAACCGTAGTGAGGATTCCCTGATATATAGCAGTAGCAATCATACTTGCTTTCATTATAGTAAGTGCTATAGTTAGAGCTCCTATTATTCCTGCTAAACCAAGTATAATTGGATTTCCTTCTTCTAATTTTGTCATAAGCCATCCCAATCCATTTGCTACAGCATCAAATGCAGCTCCTCCAAATTCTA
The DNA here is from genome assembly GCF_001549985.1 of Myroides odoratus. Classification (GTDB taxonomy): domain Bacteria; phylum Bacteroidota; class Bacteroidia; order Flavobacteriales; family Flavobacteriaceae; genus Flavobacterium; species Flavobacterium odoratum_A. The sequence goes on from NZ_LROZ01000019.1 coordinate 65,983, forward strand.
CCAATTTTTCTACAACAGGACCAATAACACCATAGAGTTGAAGTAAGCCTCCGTTTACTTTACGCATAAAGTCTTCCCATTTTCCTCCTAAAGTATCGGCTTGCTTTTCAAGCATATTGTGGAATTGCCCACCTTCTCCAGTTGCATCAAAAAACGATTGCTTCAACATATCAGTAGATATCAACCCTTGATCCATCTCTGCTTTCAATTCATCCATGGTTTTGCCTGTTGATGCAGACATTTGCAACAAGGGATTGAAACCAGCATTAATTAATTGATTTAAGGTGCCATCTAACAATTTTCCCTCATTATTCACTTGGGTAAAAGCTGCTGCTAAACGTCCTAAAGATTCGCCATCCCCCCCTGAAATATCTCCCATGGAACTCAACAATGGAGTGACATCTTTTTGATCGACTCCTTGTCTCAACATTCCTTCCGCTGCACCAGATAATGCTCCTTGATCCATTTTGATTCTGCTGAGATCTTGCATCAATTTTTTAGCTGCCTGCTCTGAATGAAGTAAAACTTCAAAACTGACTGTATTGGAATCATTTTTCATGCCTGTACTGAGTACTTTTTCCAGCAATAGCATTGGGTTATTAAACATCTTTCCAATAGATGATGCATCGAATGTGTTTTTTAACCAAGTACCCAACTTACTTTTTGAAGCCATTTTCTCTAGATTATTCATCTGTTGTTGAAAAACATTCACTTCAATATTGTATAAACTGAGCATCTTAACATCTGTTTGGTTAATGAAACTCTGTTGATTCGTAACGCTTAATTGTTGGGGCTCAACTCGACGTGAATTTGAATACGATGCTGCAAGATCATTTTCCGTTCCTTGCATTCTATTTGCTGCGCCTAAGGTTCCCTCTCCTAATCGCTGCATGCCACTAAATGTATTCGCTCTTACTCCTTCTATATATTCTGATAAATTAGCCATGTCCTCCTTTTGATTCTTCTTTTCTTATCCATTCCAACTCTCTAAATCGATGCGCCCATTCCCATAATTCCATATCATAAGGCTCTAGCTTCAAATAATATCGAATAGCTCCATGTATCTTCCGAATACTACTGATCCATTGATCTAACGCCTTGTAATATTCTTCCTGGGTTAGTTGTTTTCCTTTTCCAGAAGAAGAAGTAGGAGAAGTCATACGGCGCTCAAATAGTGCTTCTCCTAAAGCTTTTCCACCGCAACACGCTCAATCTCAACAACCATCATCATCTGAGAAGCAAAAGCATTGACTTTATATTCATCTTCTCGGATATCTTCATTAAGTGCTAATAAACAAGTATCAAAAAGATGTTTGTTATAAGAAATAAATTTATTCTGTGCCAACATCGTCTGCCCATATTCAATTTCTTTCATTGTTGGTCTACGAACAATCGCATAAACTCCGCTGTCTGACTTTAACTTATGTACAACTTTATGTTGTTGTTTAAACATTTCTACTTGTTCTGGAGTTACTTCTCCAATAAAAACTTTGTTCATTTTACTGTATTTTTTTTAAAGAAAAGCCTCCTCTTTACGGAGGCTTTTCGACTTATTTCTATTCTATTTATACTCCACTTACTACGCGTAAGGCTAAAAATGGCAGCGTAATTTCAGCGCGCTTATCCCCTTGTTTCCACTCTCTCACATCTTCGGTAAAACGAATACCGATAATTCGATCTGTACGCATAGCTTCTCCTTCAGATGGATTACCATAATTGACGATTGCATCCAAATTCAAGGATAATAAACTTTGGTTTACCCCTGCTTTTTGCAACGCTATTACCTCACTTTGTAATAAAGTAATCTCCCCATCGACAGCGATATTTCCACTTTGAATGGAATGTGCATAGCGTCCCTTTCCATAGCTTGCTTCGCGTTCTACTTTTTCTCCATACTTAATTCCTGTAATCCCTACTACTTCACGATTACCTAATACGAGTGAAATATCACCCCATTCATACTCACGGCCTCCTACAACTACCATATTACTTTTGATTTACGGGTACAAAACCCAATTCTACATTGATGAAACGATTATACCCTAATGGGCGAACTTGTACAGCCATTTTTACTTGTCCTGTACTGACAACATTGTGTTTTACATCCACTTTACAAATTACCCCTCTATCATTTGGATTTGCTGCATCTACGCTCAATTCTCCAGCTGTAGTCATCGCATTGTAAATCGCTGATTCTACACTATTTTCAATTGTTTTTGCATAAATTGGACTGATTGAACCATCCGCCATTACATTGCTATTGTCTAACAAGAAATCTAGCATTGCGATATAAACAAGACGGAACGCTTTATCGATGGTTCTTCTTCTTGTGATAGTGCGATAATCATCGGTTTCACTAGTTGCCAACACATCATCAATCATAAAGTATCCTGCTTTTCCTTGGTGAAAACGGAAAGAGTTAAATCCTTTATCGTGTAAGGCTTCTACATCATATTGATCCACAGCTGTATTGCCGATAAAAAGTGTTAATGGCTTTAATGCACCATCTCGCACACGTCCCATATTCACTTGGACGCCAATAGAAGACAATCTTCCCATGACAATACCTGTTGCAGCCCCTTTGCTGTCTTTCTCCGTATCTCCAAGCAACACAGCAATACGGTTGAAGTTTTTCTCTGTTAAGTCTTCTAAGGCTACTTTATCCCCATCAAAGGCATATCCCTCAAGTAAAACAAAGAAAGGAGCATATACACGTTGGGTATAGTTTTCAGCTACTTGTTGTGCTAAAGACATAGCCAATACCACATCTTTATCTAATCCTTTCGCCACTGTAATTTCAACCGTCGCATCTGGATCATAAGCGGTAAATAATCCTCTCAACTTCCCTTGTGCTGCATTCAATAAAGTTTCTGCTAACACAACCCCTTCTTTTTCATCAAACCAATCAGATAGCTTCGTTTTCTTGTCAATTCCCATCAACCATACCTCAGCACCTTCCCCAGCTTCTGCGTAGAATTCTTTTAATGTTTTGTGTAATTTAGCATTGGTTGAATCTGCTACAATCCCTAATGCCGCTACATCGCGCATGGATTTTAACTGATAAGCCTTATTTAATTCGAAGGTATTGGCTACAGCAGTTGCAGAAGCTAATAACCCGAAAACTCCATCGGGAGAGGAAACTACTTGTCCTAAGTTTCCGTTTTGAAATTGAATATTAATTTTTGGTAACATAACTTTTGTTTTTTCTCATTTCTTTCTATTTCCTACCTTTCTTTTTCTTATTGAAATTTTGTAGGACTTCTTTTTTGTTTCAACAGCTTTTTTTAGCGGTTCATTCGCAATCGGACCATATAGCCCCCACTACCTACCGCAATCAACAATAAGAAGATTCGACCTAGCCATAGTTGTGTAGATTGCCACCAGGATAATTCAAGGGGTACAGGTACGGGAATTCTCACTTCTTTTACGGTTTTCTCCTGGATGTATTGCTCCTTCCATTCGAAAAACAGCCGTTGGGCTTCTACATAGCAATCGACAATCAATTTATTTCCCTGAATTTGGACGGTTGGTGGTTGCAACACCTTTTGTTTACTGCGCTTAATATTCGCATCTTTCACAACAATTTTATTGCCTTGTATTGCAAGCTCTGCTACATATTGACTCTGATCTGCTTCAACTTGCCATAGCGTATCCCTTTTCACTTCTTCTACTGTACGCGTAACTTTTTCTGTGGATGTCGGTTGGAGATTGATGGCTCTTTGTTTACTAGAACAGCTGACTATTCCCATAGAAACCATCACAACACCCACCGCAAACAGCATTCGTTTACTCTTTTTCATGGATTTCTCTTACTTTAAAAAGGGCGGATAAACCCTTTGTTAATTGAACTCATTTTTCTTGTCTTTTCTGCCACGATATACCCTTCTCGACTGGCCTCATCATTTGTATTTCCTTCAATGGTTCGGATTGAATCCCCGTTTACCTCTACCACAATTCCTGTATGTCCCATTCCTCTTCCAAAATCCATAATAAATACATCGCCTGGTTGGGGAGTAGTCACGCGAAGCTTTTCGCGTGAGTTCCATTGATCCAAAACGCCTCCTGTTTTTTTGAGGGAATTTGACACACCGTAATCTTGACAAACTTCTTGTACACACCAATAAACGAAAGCCATACACCAAGCATATCCTTCACCAAGGCCTACACTATTTAAATACTTTTTCACCCCCGGCCCTTTGTTGTTCTTCAAGGGCCACTCTTGAACATTCACTTGACTTTTTGCCTGTACGATTAATTGCTTGGATGCTGTCATTCTCGTTTTCCGTTTAACTGTTTATACTTTCTCAATTCTGCTATTAACTCCCTGTTTTGCTTCGCTAAAACTTCGAGTCGCTGCTCTAAATTTTTAATCTCTAGCCTTGCTGTATTTAGTTCATCAATCGCTTCTCGGTGTAAATGAGAGGTATTGTATAATTCAGCCGTTGCTTCCTTCAACTTATTTCCTAAATCATCTACATATTCTCTATAATATTTGAGGGACTTCTCTACGTTTTCCAATTCGGAAGCTTGCACTTCTACCTTCTTCTTCTTTCGAGTGGCCCACCAAGTTGCCATAGAGGAAACCAAACCAACAACTGCTACAATAAATGTCTCATTCATACAGGAACTTTTATTATGGTTGAGATGAATCAGAAAAAATGCATCCATAGCCTCGATTTTCTTTATCATGAATTTGAAAATCTACCCTCTGACACTTAACTCCTTTTTATTGTACTTTTACTTTTTTCAAAGTTCCCGGGCTTAAAAGCACAACTCCGTTTTTACGTCCTACAACTTGAGGTTTATTCAACTAAACGGTCAGGTAGTTTTCTCAATCGGAAGAAGGATATTACCTTACTGATCAAGAGGTTCAGGATGTATTTCCTTATCATCTCGAGAACAAAATTGCGGCATTTTGAGTAGGTATTCAATTTGTTGTTTGGCATCCAAACACAAGTGTCCGATTGCAAAACAATAGTGTTCAATCTCCCTGTAATCCACTCCTATTCAAAGCAAAAAACCAAGCAAAAAAAGAAAGTATGTCCCCTTAGAAAAAGAGACATATAAACGGACTTACTTTCTTTACTCGCTTAAAAAAGACCTAAAAAAAAGAGAAGAATTTCTTTTGTTACTTCCGCTAGTAACAAAAGAAATTCTTCTCTTATCTCTGTTCATATTTCTAGGATCAACAAGTTGATCTTTGCTAAATCTTACAACAAATTCAATTGTTTATATTCCTCTTCTACCCGTACTAATTCCTTATGTACTGCTGTTCCTAGAACCTCGTATAATGTAGTACGAGAAATAGGGTAAACGGGATATATATATTTACGCCATACTACACTCACTGGTATATCAGGCGTCTTATGCTCATTATACAAATCTAATATCAGTTGATATCGACGCAGTTTATTCAACTGACGTCCTAATTGTTGTGACTTCATACAACCAAAATCTTTTCTTGTATAAAACACTTCCTCTAGTATTTTATACCTGTTACACTTTTTTTTAAACTGTACCACTCGACACGCTCCAACATGAATCTTACAGTATTTCCTTCTTCTATTTTTTACTCTTTTATTTTACACAAATCCCCAACTAAGAATAAAAAAACAGATTCGCTTATGCCTATCTATCGCAAACCTCCCTCCTCTTTCTACAATGAAAGGACAAACTGAGTGATACTCTTATCTTTTCAAGGCTTGTATCTTGGCTTCCAGCTCATGATTCACCTGATACAATCGCAATTCATCTTCCGAGCCCATACTCAATAGATATCCTCTTTCTTGGTTAATCAGGATGCGCTCTCCTGCTGTAAAATATCCCGTATTGGCTGTATTTCTTAATGCATTATACAGCTCCATTTCTCTTGTTAAGTTTTGATTCATCTTGTCGTGTTTTTACTTGTTTTTCTATCCTTTGTTTGTCCTGTAAAATAAGAGCATAATCGGGATGAGTGCTATTACACCTCAGCCATTCTTCCAATGCTGCTAACTTCTGTTTAAGTTGTGCTTCTACCATCATAGCTGTAATTGGTTGAACAAATCACCTATTTTTGTTGCGAAATATATCGCAAAAACAACTTCAAGTATCTTATATTTTCGCATAAAATAGAGTCTTGTCTTCCTATCCATACACGAATTCAAACGAAATTCTTCGTTAAAATCCATTGTTACATTGATTTTTTCCATATATTTACTCGTTTTTAGGTTTGATCTTTTAGTACAAGACAAATATGCGACAATTTTAGTAAAAAACAAATATTTACGCGATGAATATAGTAACAACAAAGGAAAGAATACTACAATATATTGAATATAAGAAACTTAGCATAAGTGAATTCTTAAGAAATACCGATATAAAACGCGGTTTTTTAGATGCAGACAAACTTAACGCTGCGGTTTCTGATGTATTTGTAGCGAAAATAATCGCACATTATAGTGATTTAAATTTAGAATGGCTCATCACGGGAGAAGGGCAAATGTTGAAGGATACCAATCATGCTGAGGATTTGGTTGCAGAACCGACCTTGTCCTTCCGAAAAACAACAGATCCCATTAAAGAATTTCAAAAAGTGCCCCTATTTAATTCGATGGCAACCATGGGATTATTGCCAAAGTCTAACGGCGACTTTGACGATGAACGCATCGTCGATTACTTAAGTGTGCCCAATCTTCCTAGTGTAGATGGGGCTCTTTATGCCACAGGAGATTCAATGTATCCCTTATTAAAAGCGGGAGATATTGTAGCTTTTAAGAAAGTAGATGTCGATATCAATAATATTTTCTTTGGAGAAATTTACATCTTATCCATCTATATTGATGATCAATCCACGTACAAAACAATCAAGTTTCTTCAAAAATCAGAAAAAGGAGAGGCTTATGTGCGATTAGTAAGTCAAAACCAACACCACCAAGATAAAGATATTCCGTTAAATAAAATTGCTGCGATGGCGCTTGTACGTGCCTCCATTCGAATTCACAATTAAAATATAGACAACAAAAAAAGGAGTAATAAACCAAGTTTATTACTCCTTTTACTATTTGATTTGGTCTTTTATTGCACCATTGTTTTTAACTCTTGTAAACTTACCGTTTGTTGCTCTCCTGAAGCTAGATTCTTTACAGTATACTTTTGGTGTTGAATTTCTTCACTACCTGCTAATACAGCAAATGGAATGTTTTTCTTATCTGCAAATTGAAATTGTTTTCCCATTTTAGCTTTATCAGGATAGATTTCTGTTTTAATTCCTGCATCTCTCAATTGAGCCACTGCTTTCATTGCATAACTCATCTCTTCTTCTCCTAGATTCAAAAACATCACACGAGAAGCAGCATTTACTGTTGCTGGGAATAAATTCAACTCTTCCATCACCAAGTAAATACGATCCAATCCAAATGAGATTCCAACTCCACTTACATCTTTTAATCCAAAGATTCCCGTTAAGTCATCATATCTTCCACCTCCACCAATAGAACCCATTTGAACCGCAGGTGCTCCGATTTCAAAAATAGCTCCTGTATAGTAATTTAAACCACGAGCTAAAGTCACATCTAAATTCAAAGTAGCTGTAGATAATCCGATTTGAGCAATTTCTTTACCAACAAAAGCCAATTCTTCGACTCCTTTTGTTCCTTGCTCAGATCCAGCTAATAATTGACCTAGTTTTTCAATTTTCTCTTCAAAGCTTCCTGTGAAATTAAACAACGGTTGAACTTTCTCTATAGCCGCAGCCTCGATACCTTTCTCTATCATTTCTTTCTTCACCCCTTCTTCACCAATCTTATCTAACTTATCTAAAGCAACTGTAAAGTCGATCAACTTATCACTCGCTCCAATCACCTCAGCAATACCAGCTAATATCTTTCTGTTATTCAGCTTAATTGTCACTCCATCTATACCCAATGCAGTAAATACACGGTCATACAATAACACTAATTCAACTTCTTGCCAGAGTGATTTTGACCCTACAACATCCGCATCACATTGGTAAAATTCCCTGAATCTTCCTTTTTGTGGACGGTCAGCACGCCAAACGGGCTGCATTTGATAACGCTTAAATGGAAAATCTAACTCATTTTGGTGCATAACCACATAACGTGCAAAAGGCACCGTTAAATCATAACGCAACGCTTTTTCAGAAATTTGATTCGTCAACTTCAAGCTATTTTTATCTGCTAAAAGTGCCTCATCTACTTTACTCAAAAAATCTCCTGAATTCAATATCTTAAAAACCAATCGATCTCCTTCTTCACCATATTTTCCCATCAATGTCTCTAAATTTTCAAAAGAGGGTGTTTCAATAGGATGGAAACCAAAATGCTCAAAATGATGACGGATTGTTTGCATAATGTACTGTCTTCTTGCTACTTCAATCGAAGAAAAATCTCTTGTCCCTTTTGGAATACCTGGTTTCTTTGCCATTTTCAATTAATTTTCAAATTATCTAATGCTACAAAAATAAGTATTTTTAATTAGATATGGGAGAAGAGTAGTGGTTTGTGCTTTGTGAGGTTGTGAAGTCGTAGGTCGTTTTTTTGCTTTTTTGTGAAGTCGTAAGATTTATCGATGAAAGAAGGAACTCTGTTTTAATCGATAATTCACTTCTTTCTCTTTTCCACTTTCTCTTCTCCAATTGCTTTGTGAAATTTGCTCTTTGCTCTTTGCTCTTTGTGAGGTCGTAAGATTTATCGATAAAAGAAGGAACTCTGCTTTAATGGCACTATCTCTTAAAGTGTGTAAGTTCAAAAATAAAGCTTGGGTTAGGTTTTGAATTAAAGTCTAACCCTTTCTTGATATAGGATTAAGAATTGATCAAGTATAATTCCCCAGCTTTTTACTGGCATTGACCATCTTTTAGTTGCTTCTCTTACAGCCAAATATACGGATTTCATCACAGCTTCGTCTGTAGGAAAGGATAATTTATTCTTGGTATACTTCCTTATTTTACCGTTTAAATTCTCAATTAAATTGGTGGTATAGATGATTTTTCTAATCTCTATAGGGAATTCAAAGAATACTGTAAGATCTTCCCAATTGTTTCTCCAACTTTGTATTGCATAGGAATATTTATGTTCCCATTTAACAGCAAAGTCATTAAAAGCAGCTTGCGCAGCTTGTTTATTTGGAGCATTATAAATATGTTTCATATCAGCAGTAAAAGGTCTTTTATCTTTCCAAACAACGTATTTACAAGCATTTCGTATTTGATGTACAACGCATATCTGCGTTTTAGATTCAGGAAAAACAGTGCGAATAGTATCAGTAAAACCGTTTAAATTGTCAGTTGCTGTAATTAAAATATCCTCAGTTCCACGGGCTTTTATATCCGTTAAAACACCCATCCAAAAGGAAGATGACTCATTTTTACCTAACCACAAACCTAAAACTTCTTTACGCCCATCACGTTTTAATCCTACTGCGATATAAATAGTTTTATTAATCACTTTTGAATCTTCTCGAACTTTAAATACAATTCCATCCATCCAAACAATTAAATAAACTGGTTCTAATGGGCGATTTTGCCAAGCGATAATATCTGCAGTAACAGCATCGGTTATACGAGATATTGTGGATTTAGAGACATCGAAATTATATACTTCTCGTATTTGTTCTTCGATATCAGAAACAGACATCCCTTTGGCGTAAAGGGAAACAATAACGTTTTCCAAGCCCTCCACCATGCTTTTTCGTTTGGGGATAATCATAGGGTTAAAACTAGCATCACGATCCCTAGGAACCTTTATTTCTTCTTCTCCGTAACTCGTTTTTATCTTTTTGGTAGAGTAACCATTACGCGTATTTTCTTCCTTTCGTAAATCATGCTTATCGTAATCTAGATGAGCATCTAACTCGCCTTCTAACATTTTTTCAATTCCTCGCTTTTGTAAGTCTTTTAGGAAGTTTTGAAGTTCATCTCCAGTTTTAAACTGTTTGAAAAACTCATCCGGAAATAGGTCTTTTGTTTCCATAACTATTTAAATATTAAATATATAAAAAAATTCTGCGCGGTTTTAACCCAAGCAGAATTTTATACTTACACAGTTTTTGGTACAGTGTC
>NZ_LROZ01000002.1 GCF_001549985.1 Myroides odoratus
GTAATTACAAAATGACCATATTCAATTTTATGATTACTATCAGTAATAGTACACACAAACAAATAACTATCCTTAGATACTTGGCGGTAATGTACTAGCGAGCTTAATTCGCTATAGACTGGAGTAGCTGTATTTAGAAATGTTTCTAAATTATCTAAAACTAATTTTTTACTTTGTACATCCTCTCCTTGGAGCTTAAAGAATTTCTCAATTCCTTCTAACAATCGATCCATGATAAAAACACCTGGCACAATAGGATAATTATCAAAATGTCCTTTGCATTGTTCGATTGTAAAAGAAGGGATTTGAATTTTAAAATAAAATGGCTCGATTAAATTCACCAGTACGTCCTCCTTTATTGGAGAACTTTCTGCAGGAATTTTTTCTGTATAAAAACTGCTGAAAACATCATTAAAAGCATTTTCATCAAAAATAACATATTCTAGTTCAGAAGTATAAAACAATTGATTTTGATTATTCAAAACATCTACTAAAACTTTTCCTTTACGCTTTGAAAATGAAAAAGGCTTAGCACAATACTTTAATCCATCCTCTACAATAGTACTATTGATTTTTCTTATTCTAATTTTTTCAGCTAAGAAAAATGTTTTAGAAGAAATATCCATGGCTGTCAATAAAGAGATACTTCCCAATGATGCAACTATTTGCCCTATCTCTTTGAATCCTCTCAATTGACTATCTGAGCTATTTGTAGTACTATACTCTACTGTAGATGCATTCCTTACCAAATTATCCATTGGAAATAAATAAGGGTAATTCTCCCCGATGTAGTTATATAAATGTTTCATATTACAACTAATTTTGTTTAATAATATACGTACAATCTATATTTGAATTTTCGTCATAAAAAGATTGAGGTACTTGTATTTCTATATCACTTAATTGAAGATAATCTTTGATTCCATCTAAAAAAGCGATTAAAGTTGGAAAGGTTAAATATTGATCAATTTTATATTGTTTAGCAGCTCTGTGATAACGATCAACACCTTTCAAATTAATCACAGCATAATCTGAAGTATATTCTTGCACCTGAAACTTGAACTCCGGACTCGAGGTGTAAATAGCAGATATAGCGACTAAAACCATTGACCTGCAATCTCGATCCATAGTAGCATCTTTAATTAATGCTTGCTCTGCTTTTGCTTTACCAAGATTGTAAAATAGTTTATCAGAGTGCAAACGTATTTTATCTACTCCATACTGCTCTCCTATGGAATGTAATTGCAAAGCATAGAATTGAGAGGTAATATTGGATAAATTAATCGCTAAATCTGATACGGTTGCAGGAAGATATAAGTCAATTAATTTCTCTTTAATCTCTTGTGAAGGATATTGATCATCTCCTCTTAAAAGACGTAATTCTTCAAATAAACTTTTTTTTTCTTTCATTGCCACATGTTTTATTATTTTATTTTTAAGTTAAAAACAACATTTATACTTATAAAAGTACAACAATAAATAAGATTATAGATTAAAATAATAAAAATTTAATTAATTTTATCCTAAACCTATTATTTAGGATTAGAGATTTACCTATACTCCATAGTGACTCCATAGTGCGTCCATAATGAGTCCATAATGAGTCTATTAAAAAAGGTTTTCTTATAGACACACTAGGGATGCACTAAACAAGTATTATATAGGCATACAAAAGAAAATAATCCAATTTTACTCTTTTCATCAAAGAGTCGCTAAGCTTTTTTTAAGATGGTATGCAGTATGAGAATGTTTACTGTTCAACAAGGCTTCAGGAGTGCCACTGAACACTATTTCCCCTCCATTTTTACCTCCATCAGGCCCCAAGTCGATGATCCAATCACTTGCGGCAATCAAATCTAAATGATGATCTGCAATAATAACTGAATTGCCATTATCGACCAGTATATTTAGCAACGCTAATAATTTTTTTACATCTGAAATATGAAGTCCAATACTCGGTTCATCCAAGATATACCAATTACCTGTTTTATGCAGTTCACTACCGAGTTTGATTCGCTGCTTTTCACCTCCTGATAAAGTACTCAACGTTTGACCTAAAGTCAAATACCCTAGTCCCACTTCTTGCAAAACCGCAAGCTTCGTTTGAATACTCTTTTGAGGAAAAAAATCAAGACTTTCACTAATAGTCATTTCGAGAACTGCTACAATATTTTTTTCTAAATAGTGATACTGAAGTGCCTCCTGACTATATCTTTGTCCTTGACAATCCTCACATTTTATGGCTATGGGATCCGCATACACCATATCCGGTACAATTTCACCCTTTCCGTGACACGTTGGACAAGCTCCCGTAGAATTAAAACTAAACATCCCCACTTCGACGTTATTTGCTTCAGCAAATAATTTGCGAATGGCATCCATAATTCCAGTATAAGTAGCTGGTGTAGAACGAGAATTTGACCCCACTATATGTTGATCAACGACAATCGCATTCAACGATTGTTTGATTAACACCTCATTCAACAAGGTACTTTTCCCAGCCCCTGCAACCCCAGTAATACACACCAAAACCCCTAAAGGAATAGCTACAGTAATATTTTTTAAATTGTGTATTGCTATATTTTGAATCTTCAAAAAATCGGTTGGTTGCCTTGGGTTCTGATTCAATGCTGGTTTTTGTTGGAGTGCAATTCCTGTAATCGTTTTCGACTGTAACAATCCTTTTACATCGCCCTGATACACAATTTTTCCTCCTTCTTTACCTGCCAAAGGTCCTACATCAATGACCCAATCAGCCAAGACGATAACATCTCGGTTGTGCTCCACAATCAGCACCGTATTGCCTTTATCTCGTAATCCCAGTATCATTTGATTTAAACGTTGGATGTCTTGAGGATGTAATCCAGCACTCGGTTCATCCAAGATGAAAGTAATATGGGTCAAACTACTGCCTAAATGTCGAACTAATTTTAATCGTTGTCCTTCTCCTCCAGATAGGGTATCACTACTTCTACCAAGACTGAGATAACCAAGACCTACATCAACGATTCGCTGTAATCCTTCGATGGCAGAACTAGCCAAAGCTCTTCCTACAGGTTCTTGTATTTGTTTCATTATTGGAATTAACTCACTGATTTCCATATTGAAATAATCACCAATACTGTACCCATCAATTTTAGAAGCCAATGCTTTCTCATTTAAACGCCCCCCATTGCAAACGGGACAAGTAGCTTCATAAACCAAGGTGTGGATTTCGGCTTGCAAACTTTTTTTCAATTGGCTAATATCGCGATTGATCCATAAACGATTAAAGCGATTCACAAGTCCATCATAAGCAACAAGCGTGGAAGGTCTTGTAACCGCATTTTCTACTTTTACTTTAAATCCTGAGGCATACAACAAATCATACCATTCCTTTTCGGTATACTCCTTTAACGGTTTATCATTGTCAAACAACCCCGACCAACCATACATATTCCATTGCCAATTCCCCACGTTAAATGGGGAAAATTGAATGGCTCCTTGATTCAAGGATTTATCTTTATCCAGCAATTTATTCAAATCTAGTTGTATTTTTTTCCCAATACCACTACAGGATAAACACATGCCTAGTGGATTATTAAAAGAATAAGCTGAGGCAGCTCCTGCAATGGGAACTCCAACTCGAGAAAACAACAATCGAATAAGCGGTAGAATGTCCGTTAATGTACCAACAGTAGATCGGATATTGGCTTGAATGGGCTTTTGATCGACAACAATAGCCGTAGTCAAATTTTCAATCACATCGCTTTTGGGTCGTTCATATTTGGGAAGTCTACGACGAATATACAACGGAAACATCTCATACAGTTGTCGTTGTGATTCAGTAGCGATTGTATCAAAGACAATCGAAGATTTACCAGAACCCGATATTCCTGTAAAAACCACTAGTTTTCCTTTAGGAATATCCAAATCTATATTTTTCAGATTATTCTCCGTAACTCCTCGTAAAATAATAGGTGTAATAGTATTTTTCATCAAAAACAAGTTTGCTTTCCCTACAAGGTACAAACAATTCAAGCGAATCACAAAAACAACACAACGAACCCAATACATGAACCGATTGATATTCTCCCGTGACCAGGTAGACCTCCAGCTCATAAAAAGGGCAATCCGGACAGGAAATCCTATCAAAGGATGCTCCTGACAATTTCTTTCTTAGTGCACAAGGAAAATCACAGCTTAGGTGAGGCGATTCAAGCCGCTTACAGGCAGATTAACCTTGCTGTTGAGCATTTCATCGCCTTGGAACTAAAATCCTTTACAAGCAATCCTAATTTAGTTCATTTGATGACGAAGAAGAATAAAACGAAGGTTAACGATTTAATTTACCTTGATACTGTTCTAATACATCCCATATTCCGTAGAAATCTTGGCTTCCTTTTTGTCCGGAAAATGAGGTATTCAAAATTAGAATACGACCTATATTGTGTTTTGGATCAAAGAACATCATAGAAGCAACTCCAGGATCTCCTCCAGTATGGCCGATGTAACCTGAAAATCCAAAACCAATACATACACCAACATTATAACTTTCATTATATGGGTTATTGACTTCTCTGGCTATAAAATTAGCGTCTTGTAATTGTGGATGAAAAAACGCCTGGTAACTCTCTTGATTTAATAGGGTTCCTTTTTGATTGTATCCCTTTATTAATTCCGTTAGAAACAGACTTAAATCATGAACAGAGGTAATAAGTCCGCCATCAGGATAGGTTATGAGATGGTAAAACGGGCATACTGTTCTTGCATCTGCATACAGTTTAGCATGATTTTCAAATTTTACCTGCGCAAAACTCCATCCAGAATCCTCCATGTTTAAAGGTTCTAAAATATACTTTTTAGTAAAGTCATCAAATCGTTCCCCTGTAGCTTGTTCTAAAACAAAAGCAGCTAATGTTGTACCAATATTAGAATATTCATACCTCGCTCCTGGCTTATACTCAGCATATGTATCCTTTGTATTCCATTTCGCCCCTGGCTCCAGTATATTTTTTAAGAACTCCTCTATTGAAATAATAGAATCAGCAGGATTAAAGGTTTGCATGTCATCAAAAACTAAATTCGACGCTACAGCAGGTTCTCCTTCTTTTAAAATGTAGTTCTTGCTTAGGTAAAACTCATTGTCTACAATACCTGAAGTATGCGTAGCTAAATGTCTAATTGTAATTACCTCTTTGGGATAAGATGGATGGATTACTTTAAAAGGCAGATAGTTATTGATTGGATCATCAAGCTTTAACTTTCCCAATTCCTGAGCTTTTAACAAAGCAACGCCTACAAACACTTTAGAAACGGAAGCAATATTTTGAATGGTTTTGTTTGTATAGGGAATCTTATTTTCAACATCTGCATATCCAAACCCTTGCTGATAAAGCGTTCCTTTATCATTGACAATTGAAACCGCAAATCCATTAAAATCACTTTGCTTGTAGATTTTACTAATAGCTGATGAGAGTGAATCCATATCAGATCCCTCCTGTTCTTTTTTCAATGAAGTTTCCTTCTTACATGAAGTTGAGAGTACAGCTAATAAAATGAAAACAATTATTTTTTTCATATCAGTTAAAATCTACTAGGTACTTTTGAAATCCGATAATTGAACGCTTTGCTTTCCAGCATAGCGCTACTACCTTCTATTACAGCCCTATTTATTCCCTAACAATAATAAACATTTCATTCCAAATACCTTCCATTTTTTTCCAATTACTTCCCTATGCTAGGAAACAAAAATCTTTTTATAATTATTTAACTTTACTATGTTATTTAGTAAACTCAATTCTTTCAATTAATACAGAAAACCATTAATTAACTTAATTTCAGATTTTTAATTTCTAAAAACACAAAAACAACCTATCAAAACAACATTCATTAGTTCCCAAATGTACCCGCATATTCCGAGTATCAAAGGATTCCCCCCGTTGTATGCCGATTAAATTTTTGTCCTCACATATTTTTCTAGATATCTTTACGTTTTATAAATAAATGATTCAGACTTTATATATGCGAATAGAAAAATGTACTCAAAAATTTAATGAATGAAAAAAACAATTATTTTATCTGCCACCTTACTAACATTTACTTTGTCAAGCTACTCACAAAGCGACACAAATACAATCGAAAACCAATTTAACACATTAATCAGTCAGTCTAATAACTGGCAAAATTACAAGGTAGTAGAAAAAAATAAATTACAACAGGTACAACAAAACGTAAAGGATTCGATTCACCTTTTACAAACAACAATACGACAAAATAAACGTGCTCTTATTGAACAAAAGACCTCTATCGATTCCTTATCCAATCAATTAAAGGCACTTCAAAAAGATCTAACCCTTGCTGTTGATCAAGAAAACAATCTTAATTTTATAGGGATTAGCACCCATAAAAGTACATTCAAGACGATTGTTTGGTCTATTATTCTTATCCTACTCTTAGCTTTAGGTATTTTATTTACTCAGTTTAAAAAAAGCTTTACAGATACAAAAGATGCCCGTAAAAAGCAACTAGATGCTGAAAGCGAGCTAGAAGAATACAAAAAATTAGCGTTGGAACGCGAGCAAAAAATTAGACGCCAGCTTCAAGACGAACTCAATAAGAATAAACGCAACTAATACACCCGAAACAAAAGCATATAAAAGCATCCATTTTATTTACTAATTCATTAGGAGCCAGTTATCCATTGGCTCCTAATGAATAATAGTATACACTAGCAATACTTTTCTCTTTCAAACCTCACAAACAATACACTCGCTTCCTCTATCGAAAAAGAAGAGAGTCTTCAAAACACGATAAATTAATATTTTCAGTATCGATGTGATAGACAATTTCACATTTTAAAAAAAATTCAAAAAATCTTCAAAATTGCCTCCTAATTTCGAATTGCATTAGTAACCCATTCAATCCAATTAGGTATGAAAAAGCATAGTTATCAAGTCGTTGTTTGTGTATTTTTATTATTCATTTGCGCGTCTTGCAAAAATGATGATGATAATCCCACTTGCCACTTGCAATTAAACGTTAGCTTGCTTGATTAAAAGCTAGTCTCATAAAAAAAAGAGACTTGTTTTGCAGTTTAATTCGGTGTCATGAGCATTTCGCATGTCCTCCACTATCGCAGGTCGGCTGCATCAACAGTTGTAATATGCTTCAGGGATGCTGACTGATTTTTTTGTCATTTGCTTCAATTGATTGGCAAATTGGTCAAAAAAATACGTGTCTGCCGTAAAAACGTAGAGGTAATCATGCGTTTTAAAATGAACAATAAGGTCAGCATATCCAGCTCCTTTTGCAGGGAGAACATTCTGGAAAGTGAAGTTTTTAATCTTATCCAAATCGAGGATCAAAGCAGTTTCCAATCCGGCAAATCCAATTGTATTGGTCTTGTGATCCACCCAAATACCGCTTTTATTCCCCTTTATTTCTTTTATCTTGGGCGGAATACGCTTCACTTCCTCCCTATCCTTATACCCTACTTGGAGGTCTAAGCCAATCGAAAAAGGTAAAAACGCAGCTAATTCCATTATATCTTCGTAAGTCGTGTTCTCTAAAAAATAATCATAGTCTCGTTTGTTGTAGAAATGAAGAGAGGTACTGCCATCATCATAGCCATGCTCCTTATCATAGGTATAGCAAATCGAGGCACTAATTCCTTTTGCCAATACAAATTGCAAATAACATTGATCTTCTCTTTCATAGCCATATGCATCCATATCGATTGCATCATCAATCCAGAGCTCACGCAACTGTTTGTAGCTTTCATCCGTATTAGTTTCATCATATATCGATACAAAGTACTCTTGGACTGGAAGCGCAGCACTGCTTGGATTGGCATAGACTTCCAGTTGATCAATACGGATGCCTTCTACCCGAACCGCATACTTAAATCGCAAGTATTTAGAACCATAATCCGTAAAATAAGCTTCTACTACCCCTGATGCCTCCAATTGTTCATAAGTAATATCCCAGGAGATCATTTGCTTAGGTGTCGTATAGACTTCATATCCTAAATCCCCATCAGTCAAATACTCCTCTAAGATGTGGTAATTTTGAGCGTGTTTCTTCGCCCAAATCTTCACTTTATCATCTTCAACCTTAGCTTTACACACAGCATAGAAGGTGGCATCATCAAAGTGAAACTGATGAGATAACTCTTGGTACACCATCTCAAATCCCTTCAGTTCAGTGGAGATATAATGTTGATGATCTGCAAAAACAAACAAATATGGCACATGCCCTAAAATTTGAACATAGGCATATTGCAAGTTACCAATTGCCAGTTGTTCAATCGTTTCTCTGTCCTTGTAAAAAAGGATTTCTTTCTCTATCCAAGTTTCTTTACTATCCATCTCCTGTTTCTTTTACTCTATGGTTCTACAAAGTTAACTATAGCGCCTTCGCTTTAAAACAAAGACAATCTATTGTTTTTTATGTTGTACTTCCTTTTGATTCGAATTACATCCAAAATAAAACAATTGTCACGTACCAAGCACTCACTAAAATCAGTGACTTTACCGCACTTATTTGAGTTCTGCTTCCTCTACTGCTTCTATTTTTAATCATCAAAAAATTAGGGTACCACGCTTAGTATCACTTGGTAACCTCGACTTGCTATAAAGGAAATCCTTTTTGTGCTTTAAAATACTGGTGACCTAAAGGTAACCTCTATTCTGTTTATGGTCTCTTTTAGAAACTAGGAAGCCCTAGCTTTGCTTGCTAAATATAAATAATACCAAATATGAAAAAAAATAGACCAAACGCCCTAACTTTTATCCCCTTACTTCTATGGTTCTTCGTCAGTCAAACCCTAGTCGGGCAACATTCTTTTTACAGCATCCAATTGGGGGATTATAAAGTAACTGCCCTAAGTGATGGCAGTGTAGATATTGATGTAGATGAATTATTTGATGCGCAAGAGGGATTAAAAGCTAGCGATTTAACAACAAAAGCATTCTTGCAAAACCCCGTAGAAGTCAGTATCAATTCCTATCTCATTCAATCCCCAACCCAAACGATTCTAGTTGATGTAGGTGCAGGTGAGCTCTTTGGTGCATCAGCAGGAAAATTAGTACAAAGTCTACATGCGTATGGACTCCAACCCGAGGATATTACGGATATTTTGATTACTCATATTCATGTTGATCATGCTGGTGGATTAGCACTAGACAACAAGAGAGTCTATCCCAATGCTATCATTCACATCAATGAAGTAGAATTCACCTATTGGTTAACAACCATGAATAGTGATGAGGCGAGAAATACCTTATCAGCAGAACAAAAAAAGATTGTAGTAGGTGTTCAAAACGCAGTTTCTCTATATCGGGATTCCAATCAAATTGCAACTTTTAAAAACCAAATCGGGCCACTCTTCCCTCATATAGAAGTACTCCCTACAGTAGGCCATACCCCTGGTCATACTGTCTATGTCCTACATAGTCAAGACGAGCAGATCTATTTTTGGGGAGATTTAGTCCATGTCGTAAGCGTTCAGTTTGAAGCCCCATTCCTGACGAATCACTTTGATGAAGATCAAAATCTAGCTAAAAGTGTTCGCAATTCGTTTTACCAGCATATGGCACAAAAACAGTCCTTAATAGCTGGAGCCCATCAATCTTTTCCTGGTTTTGGTCGAATCCGCCAAATGGATAATCACTATGAATGGATAGCTGTTCCTTACAGTGTCACAGGGCGTACAAAATAGAGTCTTTACTCTTCTTACTTGTACCCTTCCATATTGTATTTTTGATTCCACAGCGTAAGTTGATTCAATATTTTAAGCAGTTCAATGCCTTTTTCGGTCAACTGGTATTCCACGCGTAAGGGGACCTCATGGTAGGCCGTACGAATAACAATTTCATCTTCTACCAATTCCTTTAATTGCTGCGTCAATACTTTTTTAGAGATAATTTCTACTCGAGCAAATACTTCTCCAAAACGCAGCGTTTTGATTCCTATGGCATAAATAATAATTGGTTTCCATTTCGTTCCAATAGTAGCCATGGTACGAGTCATAGGGCAATTGTGACAGATAAATATATCGTTTTTCATTGGATTTATTTCTACCAGCAAGATACGAACAAAATAAAGGCAAACGCAATATGATTTACGCTCCTGTGTACTCGATGACGCAGTAGTCCAAGGACTACAAATTAAAAAAAGCATTGTAGTGTTCTACAATGCTTTTTCTATATAAACGATGAAATTTTCAATAATTAATTCAGCTTCCAATTATATCCCACACCTATTGCGATTGGTAATAACTCGTTATCTATGGACACACAGCTACGTCTTTAACGTCATCATAATTATCTATCGACTTTTTATAACGGATAGGTACTTAAAATGCAGCGCTAATTTTATTTTCTTTTCAGCCAAATAAACAACTAGATTTCCATAGTGAAACACGCTATAAACCATTCCTTACCCTAGTTTCTGTAGCTAAACTAGCCCAAGAACTTTAGTACTGTACTAAATTCTTTATGTTAGGTAAAAATGCGCCATGAATACAAAATACTTCCCTTACCTCTTCAGGACGGATCTCTAAGTTTTCAAAAGCGGAGTTATCACTCACAAGAAATAAATTTCCATCTTCCGTATACTTCTTGAAGCGATAACATAAAATCCCTCTATTTTCAACCACAAACACATAAATTTGCCACGGTAAAAGTTCTTGGAGCTCTATTTTTTTCACTAAGACATAAGAGCTAACTTTAACCGTAGGAAACATATTTTCTACGCCAATCTGAAAAGCCATATCAACTTCTTCAGCAATTGGAAAAACACAAGAAGGAGAGGTTCCACAGCATTTTTCTGGATTCAAGAAATATTCGATATGATGATCAACAGAAATCATTTTTACGCGTCGATCATCAAGATTGATATTTAAAATAGCATTGGGCTGTGCAAGAAATAAGTCGTTTAAATCAATTTTGTATTTTTTACATACTGCTATAATTTTATCATAGGCCAATGTTTCCCGTTTTTTCCAGGTTGATAATGTATTTGGTTTTATTTCCAATACTTGAGCTAGTTCTAAATCACTTTTGTATCCAAGTAGCTGTTTTAATCTTGTAATTACTTCGTTTACATGTACCATTGTTTTCCGTTTTTAAAAGCATTCGTTCTATCCATTAAAAACAACTATTGTGCCAAAAAATTCTCATATGGCCACTTTTTAATAAAAAACCATAAAAAAACACCCCTTTATTCAACGAACATCAACTGATTTTTTCGCGAAAACTCCCACTCTAACACCCCCTATATTGCACTTTTTAGTCTAAAAAAAACCTTTGTTTTCCAGTTATATATTCGCTAAATAAACCTACAACTAGGCCTCTATGACTTGCTTAAACTAGTTGAGCTGGAGCCCTCCTTCCAAAGATTAACATGCTTTCTCGTTTACAAATGAGGTTGGAATTTCTAATTTATCCCATAAAAAAATCCACAGTAGCTTTTAAATGCTCCTGTGGATTTTTTACTTTGTTTCCTTTATTTTTTATTCCTTCTTTTCCATATTTATTCTAAGTGAGATACTTAATCTTCCTTATTGTGGTTGACCCAAATCAAACGAGAAACGTCATAACCTACCTCTTGAGCTAATGTGAGATACTGCTGTTTAACCGTTTCAGGTATAGTTTTTTCTCGGGACAAAATCCAAAGGTAATCTAAGCTTTTTCCCGCTACTAATGCATATTGGTAATCGGCATCTAAGGCTATTACATTGTAACCGGAATAAAAAGGACCAAAAAAACTAACTTTAAGTTCAGCTACATGCTTATTTCCTCTAAATTTAGCAAGACCTTCTGCTTGTTTCCATTCTTTGTCCTTGATGTGAAAACCGCGGTTGATCACTAGTACATTTCCATCCTCATCCAAACTATACGATGCAGTGGTGTTGTCCAAATCACGTTCGAAATAAAAGTCAAAACGCGCAATTTCATACCAAGTTCCTAAATAACGCTCCACATCAAAATCTTCCACAGCGTGCGCTTTCTCAGGTATGGAACGCCCACCACAAGAAAATAAAGCGAAAGAAAATAGAATCAATAAACTTCTTTTATAATATGTAGGTATAGTCATAAGGGTATCGTTTCTTTCAAAGATAAAAAAATCAAATACAGCAACCTATATTAATTAGAATTATTTTAAATAACATATTCAACCAGATGGCAAGACCTCTTTTTCTCCTTTCCAAAAGTAAAACCCCCATTTTTAGGGATGTTTATTTCCTAACAAAAGGGTACTTTTACCTGTAGCAAAAACACCCAAAATAAATCCAGATTCCCCCATGACTGCATTACACAAACTAGAACAAGAATTAGATATTCAATACCCAGCACTCTATACCAGATTATATGCTGATGGTATGTTGGATTTTGGTCCAACAGGGATACATTGGGCAGAAATCACGTTTCCAAAACTCAAACTAAACCCTCCGCTTTTACTCTTTGGGGAGGATATTGAAATTTGGGATCCTGTTGCATATAAGGATGGAATTTTAGAACTCAAAGACCCTGAGGTTTATGAAATTGCAACACACTACCAATTCATCCCCTTTGCAAAAAATGGCACAGGTGATTTATATGTTTTTCAATATGACTTACAAAATGGGACAGATATCCCGATTACCTTCTTTCCTCATGATGATTGTGAAGCTGAAGTAGTCGCAAAAAACCTCCAAGATTTTATTTTCAGACAATTACTAGAAGCAACTCGAGAGATTGACGATTATGCGATGGTATTTGAAGAGGAAGAAGAAGCAATCAAACGCAATTTACAACAGCAATTGCGCACCCACCGCCCCTATTTAACAGATCGACAAGTCCTGTTATTAGAAGAAATCTACAAAAGAAAGTTGGTTGCATACACGTATAAATTACCCAACGGAGGTCAACAAAACGCGGAAGGACTAACTACTTTTGATGAAGTAGAAGCCCTCTTACAACGCGAAATCAATTTCGAACACCTCAACAAAACCTTTGATTATACCGTTTAATAAAACAACCATCTCTTCATCCAACTAGGGTTATGAAAAAACAGCATACAGTAAAAATAGTCGGCATCCTACTTAGTTTATTCTTGGGAAGTACAGCAAAAATTCAAGCACAGGAACATTTTATAGGCCCTTCGATTAGTTATCAATATCAAAAGGGAAGTATTCTTAAAACAGGAATTTACTATGCTACTAATTTCAACTCCAATCACATCGTAAAATTGGACGCTACGGCAAACTTTACTTGGATTCAAAACAAGTACACTGTGATTCCCGAACTAGCCGCTACCTACTATTCAGCAATGTATTATATCGGTTTTTTTGGTCGAGCTGAACTGACCCCTTATACTATAAGTCCTAAAGTAGGACTCTCTTTATTTACTTTTTTTGAAATCGATTTAGGATATGGGTTTTCGATTGCAGATAAAACCGATTACCGTCCGATAAAAGGAGTTACTACTTCAATACGATTTAATATTCCCTTGAATAGCAAATTTTAGTCTTCTACGCTAGAAATCTAACCTGCACTTGTGTTTTATTTAGTTGCATTATTCCTTCACTCCATACAACAGTATTCGCTTAAATGCATATAAAGCAGGTAATTGAGTAAAAGTTTGTGCTATTTCTGCTTGAAAAGCCGATACAAACGCAGTCTTTTCCTCTTCTTCTAATCGTTCCAGATAAGGAATCAAAGCTGAACCTGCAATAAATTCAAATAAGATAGTATGATCAGGCGCAATGATAGGATAAACCCGTTGGGAGATATTCAATTGACGCAGTCCTTGATCAAACATAATTTGAGCATAAGCATCCAAGCTCAATACGGGTGATGGTCTATTCCAACCGTTTAATTGCGTTTTAAAAGGCTCCGAATCTGCAAGCTGATACAGCAATTTATTGAGTATATTTTCTGATTGACAAGGCATTTGTACAGCAAATTGCCCTCCTGTATCCAATTTTGAAATCAGTTGGGGAAACAATAGGTCATGCTGGTCTGACCATTGTAGAGCAGCATTGCTAAAAATTAAATCCCAAGTCTCTGATGTTGAGGCGAATTCTTCAATAGTCTGTTGTTTAAACGTGAGTCTAGCGGATTGCAAGGGCTGTGCTTTTGCAAGCATTTCAGCAGAAGAATCGATACCTGTAAAGTGGACGTGCTTCCATTTGTCTGTTAACAAGGCTGTTTGCTCTCCCGTTCCACAACCTAGATCGACCGCTTTTTGAATACTCGCTTCTTGAATTTCTTTACTTAAATCGAAAAATGGCAAAAAACGAACGTCTTTAAATTTATTGTATTGAGTTGGATCCCAAGGCATATGATGTGTTTTTAAATGAGAGATAAAGTTACGTTATCTCATGCACAATTAGGCCTTTAATTTGGCAAAAACACGGGGTGATTAATGTGAATCTGGAAATTTTTCAAGGGGAATACTGTCTTTTTGGAAAGTCGTAAAATTGTTGCAGCACTTGCCTTGATCAGACAGCGACTTTGACTTTTTTATACCCCCTACTGCAAATCTATTTTTTTGTGATTCGATAAGTGCAACGATGTGCTCCTGAGAGGATATACTCAACGCGTTCCACTTGAAAATCAGGGCCGATTAATTGTCTAAAGTTGTTTAATTCACTGCGACAAAATCCTTGACACACCGTTGCTGCTGCACAAATAGGACAATGATTTTCAATAAAAATATAGCTGTCGCCCTCTTCCTTTTGCCATTCAGCCATATACCCTTCTTGTGTTCGTATTGTTACCAGCCGATCCAGGAACTCATCTATCGAATTTGGATCACCAATCACCGTTTCATAGTGTTGATATACTTTCTTTTCTCGGTCAGTAATGAGTAAATCCAACGCATTCTCACCAAAGAGCTTTCTTACAGCTTCAATCATTTCAACCGTAACCTGAGCATGTGTATTGGGAAATTTAGCTAACCCTTGATCGGTCAGGCTATAATATGCAATTGGTCGTCCGACTCCTTCGCTTTTAAACGCAGCTGACACCAATCCTTCTTTCAAAAGTTTTTGTAGCTGTAAGCGGGCGCCTTCTTTTGTAATTTCCAATTGATCTGCAAGATCAGCGGCTATCACTTCCCCTCGCATTTTCAATTGCATCAAAATTCGGTCAGTTGAACTCTTTTTCATTTACCAAATAAAATATTGTTTTATTATCCCTACAAAGGTATTCTTTTTTTCTAGCATCGTACCAATACCCCGTATAAATTGAATTATTGAAGATTATTTCTTTTCACTACATTTTTAATTAAACAAGTAAAAACTTGTTTAATTAAAAATTACGACTACTTTTGTACAAGCGTTTAATTCAAAACATAAACCATGAGTAATTTTAATTTACCCGCTCTTGCTTATGCATACGATGCATTAGAGCCTCACTTTGATCAAGAAACAATGAAGATTCACCACAGTAAGCATCACCAAGCGTACGTGGACAATTTAAATAATGCACTAGCAGGAACACCTAATGAAACTAAGAGTATAGAAGAAATCTTAGGCAATATTAATGCGTATGCTCCAGCAGTGAGAAACAACGGTGGAGGTCATTTCAACCACACCTTATTCTGGAGTATCCTCTCTCCTACTGCTCAACTTGCGCCAAAAGGAAAATTAGCGGAAGCGATTGTACAAACTTTTGGAAGTCTTGAAAGTCTAAAAGAAGAAATTAAAAAAGTAGGATTGAGCCAATTTGGTTCAGGATGGGCCTGGTTATTTGTAAAAGCAGATGGCACATTGGCTGTAACTGGAACGCCAAATCAAGATAATCCACTTATGGATACCAACGGAGCAAACCAAGGATATCCAATTTTGGGTGTTGATGTATGGGAACATGCATACTACCTAAAATACCAAAATAGAAGAGCAGATTACCTAGATGCTTTTTGGTCTGTATTGGACTGGTCACTTGTTGAGCAACACTATAATACGGCTCTTGCAAACCTATAATAAATACGAGTAGTCTTGTGGTTAACCATAAGGCTACTTTTTAATCTCAATTCCCCATGGCAACAGATACAATCGTAAATAAAGTAGCCGCTTCAGGCATCATTGCTTTCGACCTCATGATGCATGAACCCACCATTGAAGTAGTAGGATTTGATCTCAAACCTTTACTTTACATGGAAATGATTATCAAGGAAAAAGAATTTAGAACTGCCGTTGCTCAGGTTGATTTTTCTAGCTATCGCAATAAAGCAGTAGCTGTTTACTGCTCTGTTGACGCAATTATTCCGCAATGGGTATATATGGTTATTGCAGACAAGCTATACAGTGAAACAACCCTTTTTAAGTTTTGCACACCAGAGGCACTTAAACTTGAATTATGGGAATCTAATGTACAACAGGCAGACATAACGGACTATCACAATCAAAAAGTAGTCGTACGAGCCAATCCAGACATCCACCCTTCACTCTATATGACGGCATCCAAAAAATTAAAACCCATCGTAAAATCACTACTCTATGGGGAAATTGGAATGCCTAAAGTAATTTTTAAATAATACCTCAACACATGAAAGCCCTCATTTTTACAGGCGCCTTGGAACGAAGAGCAGACTCTACTTCTGAGCGCTTATCTCAATATTTGAGTGATGAACTCACCACAATGGGAATCGAAACGTCCCTATTTAAAATAGCTGAATCAGGTATTCCTCTCTTTGATATTACCTCAATGCGAACACCCAATGCCGTAGAATTAATGAATATACAGTTTCGCGAAGCCGATATTCACCTTTGGCTTACACCTCTTTATCACGGAAGTATGACAGGTGCAATGAAAAACTGTTTTGATTGGTTGGAAATAAGTGCCAAATCTCCCGCTCCCTATTTAACCGGAAAAACGGTGGGATTGGTATGCTGGGCAGATGGTGTTCAAGCCATGCAAGGAATCAATGCGATGGACGCCGTTGCAAAAGCGTTACGCGCATGGCCTGCTCCTTATAGTGTAGCCATCCAACGAAGTGAACTCTATGTGGAAAATGGATCCATCAATCCAAAATATCAAGAACGCTTCCGCACTCTTTTACAGCTTATCACAAAAAAAGACTAGCAGTATGGCAACCATGATAACGGATCAATGTATCAATTGCGGGGCCTGTGAACCAGAATGTCCAAATAACGCAATATACGAAGGTTCAGATGACTGGCGCTACAGAGAAGGAACCGCGCTAAAAGGGAGGATAACATTACCAGATGGAACGGAAATTGATGCAGATGAATTTCAGGATAGTATAGCAGATGATATCTACTATATTGTTCCAGGTAAATGTACAGAATGTAAAGGTCACTTTGGAGAACCCCAATGTGCAGCAGTTTGTCCTGTAGATTGTTGTATTGACGACCCAGATCACGAGGAAAGTGAGGAAGTATTACTACAGCGTTTTTCTTTTTTACAACAGCAATAAATGCCAAACAATAAGCCTATCCTTTATCAGAATAGGCTTATTATTTATCATTTACATGTCTAGGTCTACTCTCTAGAATACCTACTTTTATACTCCAAAGGCGTTAATCCCGTTTGCTTTTTAAAAAAAACGGACAAATGATTCGCTTCCTTAAACCCCAACTGATACGAAATAACATTCACCGGAATATCTTTATACAACAAACACCTGCTGATTTCCATAACCATGCGCTTACAAATCCACTTATAAGGAGTTGTATTTTCAATTTTCTGAAAGGCATATTCAATAGTTCTCAATCCTAAATTCAACTCTTCTGCATACATTTTGACACTGTAACTCTTATTCAATTTCTTATTCACTAAATCTTTAAATTTAGCTACAATCAATTTCTCATGAGACACCGTCAATTTTTCTTCTACAGCATTTTGATTCAATGAGCGTTCTAAAAAAATCAAAATATTAAACAAATAATTATTCAGTACATATTGTTGCTTGGGATAATAGGCTTTTTCTAATTCTTGGTTGATCATATCAAACAACAAAACCAGTTCTTCAAAATGGTGTTGTACTGCAATACTTTTACATTTACCTAAGTGTTTGAATATAGTAGAGGTATAAAAAAACTGAAAGTGCATTTCATCAATACAAAAAAAATCTTCTGTAAAAATCAAGATCTTTGCCTTGTAGTTCAGCGGCTCTTTCCACTCTACCACTTGATTTTTAAAAAGGACTAAAACTTCTTTTTCGACAACCTGTATTGGACTAAAATCAACATCTAAAACACCTTCACCTTCAGTAAACAAATGAATACTAAAAAAACTAAGCTCATGAGGGGTAAAAATAAAATCTTTTCTTAGCTCCAAGACTTTATCTAAATTTTCGCTATTTATACAAAGTCTAGTAGAGGACCGATGCATAAACGGCTCTAAAGGTATTTTCATAATACTGTCTTTCTTTCATCGTTAAACCCTTGTTTATAGGCTTTAATTTGAAAAAACAAAACAAAGTAAAATTGGAATAATACTAGGATATAAACCTGAATTTAAATTATACATACACGCATCTTATAACAAAACATTATGTAAATTAAAATCAAATAACCCTATAAAATAGAAACAAAAAATCAATTTTACACCACAAATATAAATTAAACATTATTCACTCAGAATAACGTTAAATATTTTTAACAAAAAATATGCAAATAAAACTAAAGTAGGAACAAGAAATAACATCATTTCATCTGCCTATCTAATGTCAAGTTCAGGTTGAAACCAAAGTTCCATATCCCCTCCCTCGTTTTATCAAAAATCTACTATGCGTTCGCATTAAAATCGTGCAATGCAAAAAGCACTCGTTGTTTGGAGTGCTTTTTGAAGGGATTTTCTGTTTCATTTTAAATCCTACAGTAGGATCATACTAAAAAAAATTTTGTTGTTGTTTTGTTCTTTTATCTAAAGAATAAAGCCACATGACCGTTAAGCCTTAAAGATAAGTTAATACTAAACTCCTTTAGTATACTAGTCCCCACTAACTCCCTTATCTTTTGTGTGGCTTTATTTATTCTATTGTTTCCTGTTATATGGTAGCAATAACATAGGATGATAGAGCAACTGTGATATTCTATCCCTGTTGCTTAAACAAATATAAAACTCCCCCCTTCTCATAGAAATATCGATTAACGAATTAAAAAGGGATATTACAACAAAGAAATAGGGTTTACCGCCCGAAAGGCTTTGAAATAGAAAGAAAACGGTATGCAATAGCTATTCCAATCCTAGTTACGTAAAAAACGCCTAGATAGGCGTTTTCTATTACTAATCACAATCGTCGTGTCTGTGTTTATTTTTTTTCTTGTGTTTGTGCTTGTTTTTGTACTTATTACTCTTGTGGTAGTGGTGATCTTTTTTGTGATCATATGGGTGATAATGCGTATACACATAGACGTTATCATTCCATTTCTCTTGTTGTTCAATCGTTAAGATATCTCCTATCTTGATTCTTACTTCTCGATACAGTTGATCTCTTTTTCGATTGAGTTCTGATTCATTATAGCGACTAGAACTCGCCCAATGACTATATTGACTTTCATAATCTCGTTGATACTGTCTGATTTGTTTCCACTGACTCTCTCTTAGTCCTAACACAGATGCGTCATCATAAACTAAGGATACGACTCCTCCTAAATTAACACCAATACTCGTACTGCTAATTTTTGTTTGTGCACTTGCTAAAGAAGTTATTAGCGCAAATGCTCCTACAATTATGCTCTTTTTCATAATACCTGTTTTATTTTCAATTTTTATTTTGTTAGTAAGGCAAAATAATAGTTGATAAAAAACATTCTTCAGTGTATACCCCGTAACACTAAAAAGTATACACCAAATTAAACGAGATACTAACAAATTTCAAACAATATTTACTTAACATTAACTATTTAACAATATGATTTACGGCTATTAAGCAGAAAGAGAAATCATTAGGAGCGAATAAAAGAATCTAAAAAAAGGGTTAAATTTCTCATTTTATAAGTAAAACACCCCCTATCAATCACAAAAAGACAATAGTAAACCAACGAATATCAACATAAAACACCCCCTTTTTTTCAACTACTTCCTTCAAACATCCTGTTTTCAACTTTTTATCTACCGATGTACCGTACTATTTAAATCGTTTACTCCTCTTTTTGACTATGTAAGTCCAACACAAGACATCGCAATACATCAACATATTCTCCAATTCCTAGTTTAAGCCACCTTTATTTTGCGATTAAAAAAATGAAATTATTTCTCTAACAAAGGAAAATAATCTATTTTTATAGATGTTAACCTATTAAAAAATATGGTATGAATATAGACTTTACTAAAGCGAGTTTTAAAGATTTTGAAAACATCCCCGATCTAGACATTTACCAAAGAGCGAACGCACATGAAGGATACCTCAACTATCTACGTGAAAACGAATTCATGAACTATCGTTTACTGGCTACTTCTGGCTGTGGTCCTGAAATTGGATTAGAAGAAGATGGTTACATTAAAAGAGGAGATTACATTAGTTTTGTTTGCAATGATTATTTAGGATTTACACAACATCCAGAAATCAAGAAAGCAGTGATTAATGGCATAGAAAAATATGGTACAGGAGCAGGAGCTTCCCCTTTGATTGGTGGTTATATTGATTATCACCAAGAATTAGAAGATAAAATTTCTGCCTTTTTCAAACGTCCCAAAGGTTCTTCGATTGTATATACCACAGGATATACGTCGAACAGTGCTTCTCTACTTTGCTTATTGAAAAAAGAAGACATTGCCATTGTGGATATGGCCGTTCACGCCAGTGTATATGAAGGGATTGCTGGAACGACAGTGAAGCGATTCTTACACAACAATACAGAAGCCCTAGAACGCATTTTAGCTTCAGCCCAACACACATACCGCACTAAAATGGTTATTATTGACGGTGTATATTCTCAAGATGGTGATGTAGCCAAACTCAAGGAAATTCTGGAGATTACCAAAAAATATGGAGGTGTACTTTTGGTAGATGATGCACATGGTATTGGTGTCCTTGGAGAAACAGGACGCGGTGCCATGGAATACCATAATGTATTGGATCAAGTTGACATTATTACTGGAACGTTCAGCAAAACCTTTGCTAACGTGGGAGGATATCTTGTGGCGAATAATCCCGATTTAATTTCCTACCTTCAGTTTCAATCGAGACAATATGCCTTTTCTGCAGCAGCAACACCAGCCATCGTTGGGGTAACACGTGCGATTGAACTTATTGATGAAGAGCCACATTGGCAAAAACAGCTATGGAATAATGTAGAATACTACAAAAAAGGATTACTTGACATTGGTCTAGAAATCGGTGCAACAGATTCAGCGATTATTCCTGTTAAAATTGGAGACGTCTATGTAAATAGCCAGGTTGGTAAACTATTACTTGAAAATGGTGTTTATACCAATCCAATCATGTACCCTGCAGTATCCCTAAAAGATTCACGTATCCGCATGAGTTTGATGGCTACTCATACTAAAGAACACTTAGATAAAGCATTGAATGTATTTGAATACATCAGCAATAAATTACAGCTCAAAAAACAAGAGCAACCTACAGTATAAAAAATAACAGCTCTTTCATTACAGAAGGAGCTGTTGTTATTTTTATATCAGTTTATGCAGCAATTGTACCACACAGTTTCCTTTTGCAGCTTCTATTGCAGTTGTAAAAAGTGATCCATTTTATATTGTTAAACCGTTTGCTGTTAATGAACCCAACGAGGTAGCCTCAAAAGCGTTACTCCGCTGCAAACCATCTGCATTTTTATGTAGTTATTTTAAAACCTTCAACTATTGCCCCTGCAGCGTATGCCGTCTAGCAAGCATCCTCACTTATGGATATTGTCAATAAGAGCAACCTTAAACTCGATCTAATTCAAACATTTTTTTCATCTGTTTCTTCTTCATCCAAGCGGGTAAAAGGCGAAAAGACGTATTGCGAAGTGCTACTAAAAAAGGATTTTTCCATTGTGCAATTTTTCCCAACGTCCAACTTTCTCGAACAATCCCATGTGCCTTCGCTTGGCGAATAGCTGGAAATAGTTGCAGAGCTTCCTCTAACGTATAGTTTTCCAGCAATTTACTAATTACATAAACATCCTCTATAGCTTGACAAGCGCCTTGTCCTAAATTAGGCGTGGTTGCATGAGCAGCATCTCCAATAAGACAAGCTTTTTCTTTATACCATCCCTCAAAGGGTTTGAGGTCATATATTTTATCCAAATGAATCGTTTCTTTGGGTGTCTGTCGAATCATTTGTTGAACCCATGTAGGACATTCTTCCAAATGCAATTCTAAATTAGCCTCTTTTTGATACAACTCCTCATCGACTAAAAAATACCAATAAACCTGATAATCCGTTAATTGAACAAACCCCATTCGCTTTCCTTTTCCCCAACTTTCTACAGCTACATGTTCATAGGCTTGAGGTAGTTCAAAAGAAAGTACCCCGCGCCAACACACCTGATGCGCATCTCGCAATGGATAATCTCCAAACAACACACGCCGCACTTGTGATCGCAAGCCATCTGTTCCAAGGATAAACTCATGATTGACTACTGTTTCATCTGAAAAACGAAGGGTATATCTATCCTCTGTTGTCTGCGTAATTTGTTGCAGACGTTTATTGAGTTGAATGTGTTCTTCACCAACAGCATCGAGTAAAACACGATGCAAAGCACTACGGTGAATAGCAATATTTGCTAGTTGGTACTTTTGCTCGAAAAAAGCAAGCGGTGTTTGATCTAAAACACGTAAATCTAAATCTGTCAGCATCACTGTAGAAATACGTGTCCCTTTTTCATTGAGTTTATCAGCAATTCCCAAATGACGATACACTTGCATCGCATTATTAGCAATTGCAATTCCCGCCCCTACAGGCTTAATTTGAGCCGTTGCTTCATATACTACAAAAGAAATACCTGCTTTTTTCAAAGCAATTGCTAACGTTAATCCCGCTATTCCTGCTCCAACTATAGCTACTTGCATACTAGAACGCACATTTTAGTTTTATGACTCAAAGATAGCATAAATTGATAGACCGTTTACTGAAAACTGTTCACTGTAAACCATTAACCATTAACCGTTCTCAAGGCTTTTTTGACAATATAAGCCGTAGCTTTTGTATTGCTTTCCACAAGCCAAGTATCACATAAATTTCGCACAAAATCAGGTTGAGTTTTACTCGCGTCATTCAACCAATTTCCTACGCTATCTTGAACGTATTTAGCTGGATCATTACGCAGGTTTTCCAGTATAGGCAAAGCTAATTCAGGAGTGGATTTCAGTACTTCAATATGAGCACACCAAACCCCTCTAGGGCGGGTAGATTCTGTTGCAAAACGTCGAATATTAGCATCGGCATGCAACGTCCATGGAATTAGTAGTTCCAGGCTAAGTGCAAGGTTTGAAATAAGGGTGGGACGAACGGCCATCCATGCTGTCTCGCGAACTCCGAAATGCGTATCTGCAGCAAATACCTGAATCGCCTGCAATTGTGCTGTTGGACTCAAAGCAGCGTTGTGTCCAATCATATAGGTTGCCCAGCAACGGGCCATATCCGCAGGATGTTGGCTCAAGAAAACAAAAAGTTCTTCATCTTTAGCTTTAGTGGCCTCAGCTAGTAAAACTTGACCAATAGTTGCATTTTTTAAAGTAATTGTCGGTTTTTTTAGCGCTTTTAGCGCCTGTAAAGTTGGTACTAAATAAGCTATTTTATCAACTTGTTTCAACAAAGTAGTCAACAGTTCCTCCATGTCAATAGCCAACCATTCTACTAAATTAGCCGTTTCTATTTGCCCTTGATTCAATTGTGCTAAAATTTCTGGCGGAATGCCTTGTATGGTTTTTGACCCTTTTCTCTTTATTTGATCCATCACATGCTACTTTCAAATTGTAAAACAAAGATTAGCATCTTTTTCCATTCTGACAATACCGCATAAATTTGTCCCCTATCTTTTTTATTTGCTGCGAAGCAAATAAGCTTACTTTACTCTAGCTATAAAAAAGAAAAAAGCGCTAGAGTATTCTACTATAGCGCTTTAAATTTAAGATATTAAAAATTGTTGTGGGGACTTTCATCAGTTGAAATATAGACGTTCTCATTTTCAATTGTCTACTTAACTTCTATAACAAAAATATACGTTACCAATCAAATTCATACCATGGAAAAACCCCAAATTAAAAAACCAGGGTTTTGCCTCCCTTGTTTTTAACGATCAGCCTTGTCTTTTCTCTATCCATCTTATTATCAGCACTTTCTTTTTTTTTAGCCATTCAAAACCTCAAAAATTCAAGAATAATTATACCTAATTGGTATACTATTTTTTTTCTTTTCTATTAACATTTAACATAAAAATTTACATAAATAAAATTGCAATTAAATTTATTTAAACTAATACACATTTACCATAACACAATAAAATTCATTTTTTTAACAAAAAAAATACATGTAATCAAAAATATATTTTATTTCCTTAAACAAAACCATATAAAATTATCACAAAAATTAACTTATATTTGATTTACAATATCAAATCATCATTCGCTTATTATAAAAACATTTTATTTAAATAATATTAAAGTAAAACCATTTTTATGAACGACCCACAGAACAAAACAGAATTACATTGGGTATACCAAAGTATAATCAATTGGGCTAACCTATCTTCTGATAGAGATAAACTGATAGATATTGCTGATTTTGGATTAAGTACCTTTTATTTTTTACAAGGTATCGTAGATACAGATGATATTCATGCCTATATGGGCTGCTACAAAGATGCATTCTACATCCATTTTATCCCAAGTTCGATAGACATAGCCGCATCTTTTACAGATGAAATGACTATCCCCAGTCAGCTATACAGTTGTATTGGAACCGAAACAACTTCATTTAAAGGACCAGTATTTAAAACAGAGGCAGAAGAGCGCATGAACAACTGGGGAGACAAAACAATCCGAGATAGTGTTTTAATGGCTGATGATCTTTTTCAAATCTTTTGGATTCCCAATGATGATTTTGAAGA
The DNA here is from genome assembly GCF_001549985.1 of Myroides odoratus. GTDB lineage: Bacteria > Bacteroidota > Bacteroidia > Flavobacteriales > Flavobacteriaceae > Flavobacterium > Flavobacterium odoratum_A. Next base: position 24,998 of record NZ_LROZ01000002.1, read on the forward strand.
TAATACTCCTCTAAAAGTAAATTTAGCAATAAACAACTCTAATCCGGATTTAATCTTAACCCAAATAAGTACTACAGACAGTTTTCTCAACACCTGTAAACCTATTCCCCCCTTTAAACCAACGTTTCTCCATGCTCAATTTGCATTATATGAAAAAATACAACTGTGGAATATTTAGTTTATAAGGGAAAATGACCGTTTTTAATTTTGTTACCTATATTACCTATTTAGTTCCCCTAGTTTTGAGTATACTTATTGTATATACAGGAACTAAATCACCTTTTAATGTTCTAAAATTCGCCCTATTAGGTTATCTTATTACAAGCTTAGCCTTTTATTTTATGGGCGAATTTTTAGGAACAATCTTCAATAACAATTTGATTTTAATCCCGATTTTCGGTGTAATTGAACTCTTGTGGTTCTCTCTTATATATCGGGCGATAACAGGAGATAGAAGGTATTATTTTATTACTATTCCCTCTTTTATTTTCCTGATATATGAATTAAATACCATTGAGTTTCACCTGCCTGTACATGTGGAATCGTATACTCGATTTGTCTCGACCTTATCCATGCTTTTATTAGCTTTATTTTATTGTTTCACCTTATTAAAAAACAAGTGGAAAACATACGTTCCATCTTTATTTTTTTTCAATGCAGCTCTACTCATTTACGCCTCTTTTTCCTGCCTTTACTACCTTCCACTTCATTTTTTACTCAATGGAAAATCGGAAAGCAAATTTTTATTATGGTTTATTAATATCATCATTACCTTACTGTTTTACCTTATAATTACGAACGTATTATGCAGACTGACTGGCAAAGAGAAAATACCATCCTAATTTGGTTCATTATCGGTCTATTACTCATACTAATCATTAGTATCGCTTTTATTATTCTTTTAAAATTAAACCACAAAAAACACGTGGATACAGAAGATCAAATCCAACAATTAAACCAACAATATTCCAAAAAATTACAACTATCATCAGTTGATATCCAAGAAAAAGAAAGGCAACGAATAGGCAGTGATTTACACGATTCGGTAATTAATGCATTGAATGTCTTGTTTCTAAAATCACAAATAGGGCAAGCTGAAAATCAATTAGTTGATCAAATACAAGAAACCATACAATTGACTCGTCGTATTTCTCACGGATTAAATCCTCCTTTACTTGATTATGCAACGCTTGAGAGTCTAATCAAGGACCTATTTCAACAATGGAATACCTTTTACGACATCCAGTTCCACTTAGATAAACGAGCATCCTTCGAATTAACAGCAGAACAGAAAATGCATGTCTTGCGTATCATTCAAGAATTAATCAGCAACATCCATAAACACGCGCATGCCAATCAAATTGAATTTCGCTTGCGACTATCCGAAAGAGCAATTGCCTTTTCTCTACGGGATAACGGCAAAGGCTTTCAATCCAAAATGCAGCACAAAGGGCTCGGTTTACAAAACATTCAGATAAGAGCTACAATATTAAAAGCAACAGGAAAATACAAACCACAATCGACCACTGGAACCGTGTTCTTGTTTGTATTATCACAACAATCAACCCATGAAAATACAAGTAATTCTCCTAGACGATGAAGCACTCATCACCGATTTGTTATCTAACTTCTTGCAACAAGACCCTACAATTGAAGTCAAGGGCACCTATAATTTTGGCACTACCTTTTTGGAAGCCATGCAGGAAGCAACGACTTTACCCGATCTTTTTATCCTTGATTACCGCATTGGCGATATGGATGGATTAGAACTTCTTAAACGTTTACGTACATTAGGCATTCAAACACCCGTTATTCTCTTGTCTTCTCATTACAATGATAGCTTAATTAGTTTTATTGTCAAAACAGGATTTGCGGCTTTCTTACCCAAAAACATAAAATCAAATATATTAATTGAAGTTGTTCATGAAGTATACAACAAAGGGTTTTATCTGCTTCCAGTCCAATTTGAACACTTAAGAGAACAAATGCTGATCAAAAACCAACCCCTAACTACAGATTTAAAAATCGCCTTAACTGAACGCGAAATAGAAGTACTCCATCTCATTGCACAACAAAAAACAGGAAAAGAGATTGCCGAGCGCTTGTTCATCTCACTTAAGACAGTGGAAGGGCATAAAAATAGTTTATTTCTTAAAACAGGCGCAAAGAATGTAGTTGGTTTAATCGTATATGCCGTACAGCATAAATTACTATCTCTGGATGAGATATCCATGTATTAATACCTTAAAAAAGTAAACCCCTTTCTTTACTTTATCATACTATTGCCTCTAGTTGAAACTGAAAAATAGTTAAATAACGATCTGCTATTTTCGTTGCAACCTGACCTACCATTTGTCCTCCTAACTTTTGATAAAATCCATCAACATGGGGATCAGCATATAATTGCAAACAGGAATATCCCGCTACGCGTGCTTGATGAATTGCATGATGAAACAATGTCTTTCCAATGCCACTACCATGATATTCAGGCAAGATCCACAAACCATCAAGTTCGGCCAGATTATCTTCATACGCCAGTACATAAAAACCAACTAAAACACCATTCATTTCACCTTTCACAATCTTTTGATTTTCAAACCTAGCGGGTGTGATTGCTAAATCTTCTTCCCACAGCTGAATCCATTCATCAGCATAGCCCCAGTGTTGCTTTGCTCTTTTAGCCACCTGAGTTAATTGCTCACAATCCTCTTCTGATGCTGGTATAAACGCAATCTTCATGTTTACTTTCTATTGATGTTGAAATTTTATTTTTACGCTTTGCCCAGCTGTTGTTGTATAAATGCAATAGTCTTGGCCACTACTTTTGCCAAATCATGGGGTAATTGTTCTCCTGTATGTGGATGTCTAGCTCCAAATACGTGATCCGCTCCCTCCACAAGGAATAAATCAGAATCTTTAATCCAAAGATGCAATAACTCAGCCTCCTTTACATGGACTGCTTCATCCGCAGTACCATTAACAAGCAACACAGGTTTTCTAAGGTTTTGAGCAGCATATTGTATCGTTAATTGCTGTTCATGCGCTACAAAGTCCTCCCAAAACGTAAAATAATGCGGCATTTGTTGCTTGGTACGACCATTCATACTATAAAAAACACCTGTCTCTTTCCACTGCTCAAAGTTATCGCGTTGTGGAAATCGCTTTTTAAAATCAGCCACACCCGCCCAAGAAATAGCCCCCGTTACTTGGTCATTATAATACGTTTGCAATAAAACGGCTCCTCCTCCTCTGCTGTGTCCAATCAAAAAAACGTGTGATTCATCTACAAACGGTTGCGCTTGATAATACGCAATTACGCAAGCTAAATCGCGTTGTTCTTGGGTATAGGTATTTCTACCAAAAGCGTCTAAATCGACAAATTCAGTAGGTTGATCCAAGGAGGTACCATTGAGCGAAAAGTTAAACTTCGCCGCTGCAAATCCAGCCTTAGCCAATGTCTGCATCGCTAGATCCCAAGCCCCCCAATCTTTAAACCCTTTGTAGCCATGACAAAAAATAACGAGTGGGTGTTTTTCTATTGCGGGATCCCAATAACAATCAGCTAAAATAGCAGGTGCATTTTCATTGGGGATACGAACTGTTTCATGCTGTAATTGTGCCATGATTTTGAATATTTTTAACAGGTTGATTTTCTTTTTTAAAACATTCTTAAGCAATAATATTTTAATTTAGCCGGTACAAACCTATTGAATTAACTATTAAAATAAGAATATGAAAATTGTAATAACAAGAACTCAGACTTGGAAAAAGGCAACTTTTGCTTCACTCCTTAGCTTTGGTTTACTTTTTACTTCATTTACTGCACTTGCTCAAGAGAAAGAACAAGTTACAATAAAAAATAAAACTTTAGCTTACGAAATAACAAAAGAAACGACTGCAAGTGATTTGGACCAGATCCAAAAAGAAATCAATGCTGAAAAAATTGCCAAATTGAAATTTTCAGATGTAAAGCGCAATGCTAAAAATGAAATCATTGGACTAACCACCCAATTCAACGATGAACGAGGTACCTCTCAAAAAAAGAGCGAATACAACTCCCAAGGTATTCGTCCTTTCTCCGTTAAAATACACGAAAATGCAGATGGTTATAAATACCTAGAAATTGCGCAAAACAACGCTTCATTTACAGCCAAAAACACAACTGGCACTCCATCCCTGAATGATTTCTTTTCAGATGAACTAGAAGATGACTTTAGCTCGAATACCATGATGGAGATGATGAAAACCATGCAAGAAAGTATGCAACAACAACAAGAACTTATTCAAAAACTACTGCAGGAAGAAAAGAAGTAGGGTTGTTTTTTTGGTGAGGGGGTGAGATGTTGAGATTGATGAGGTGGTGAGAGAGTAAGTAGGTTGTATCCCGCGCTCACAAAGCACAAACCTCACTAATTTTTTGAGTAATATGCGTTCAATAACGGATGCGACCCCTCCTTCGTCGGCGTGACATACTGGATGTAGAGATTCATCAAATGTGAAATCACAAAGAACAAAGAGCAAAGAGCAAATAACAAAGAGCAAATAACAAAGAGCAAATAACAAAGAGCAAATAACAAAGAGCAAATAACAAAGAGCAAATAACAAAGAGCAAATAACAAAGAGCAAATAACAAAGAGCAAATAACAAAGAGCAAATAACAAAGAGCAAATAACAAAGAGCAAATAACAAAGAGCAAATAACAAAGAGCAAATAACAAAGAGCAAAAAAGCAAACCTAACAAAGCCCCATAAAAAAACGCCTCCATATGCTGGAGGCGTTTTTTCTATTGCACACAAAAAAGCCATAACGATACAGTTATAGCTTTTCATTATTTAGTTCGCTTCTATCTATCTTGAATAGTTAGGAGCTGATTTTGTAATCGTAATATTATGTGGGTGACTTTCTCCAATACCTGAAGCAGTTAACTGAACAAAACGAGCTACTTCTTGTAACGTAGGAATATCTTTTGCACCACAGTATCCCATACCAGCGCGTAATCCTCCGATAAATTGCAACATACTTTCGTTCAATTCTCCTTTGTATGGAACACGTCCTTCAATTCCTTCTGGAACTAATTTTTTCACATCATCCTCTACATCTTGGAAATAACGATCTTTTGAACCTTGTTTCATTGCTGCAACAGATCCCATTCCGCGGTATGCTTTGAATTTTCTTCCTTCAAAAATGATTGTTTCTCCTGGAGATTCTTTTGTTCCTGCTAACATAGATCCCAACATTACACAATCAGCACCTGCACCAATTGCTTTAGGAATATCACCTGTATAGCGTAAACCACCATCTCCAATTACAGGAACACCTGTTCCTTTTAATGCAGCTGCTACTTCCATAATAGCAGAGAATTGCGGGAATCCAACTCCTGCAACAACACGTGTAGTACAGATTGAACCTGGCCCAATTCCAACTTTAACCGCATCAGCACCTGCTTCCACTAAGTATAAAGCTGCCTCTGGCGTAGCAATATTTCCAACAACTACATCAATTTCTGGGAATGCTTTTTTCACTTCTTTTAATACCCCAACAACACCTTGTGTGTGTCCGTGAGCAGTATCAATAATCAAAGCATCTACCCCCGCTTTTACTAAAGCCGTTGCACGTTCCACAGTATCATGTGTAACACCTAAAGCTGCTGCTACGCGTAAACGACCAAATTGATCTTTATTCGCATTAGGCTTAAGCGTTAATTTCGTAATATCTCTAAATGTAATTAAACCTACTAACTTATAATCAGCATTAACTACAGGTAATTTTTCAATTTTATTTTCTTGTAAAATACCTTCTGCTTGCTCTAAAGTAGTTCCTTCTGCTGCAGTAACAAGGTTATCTTTTGTCATTACCTCCGTAATAGGTTTTGCATTTTCTTTTTCAAAACGCATATCTCTATTGGTAATAATACCTTTTAAAACGCCTAAATCATCAACAACAGGAATACCTCCAATGCTATATTCTGCCATTGCTTTCTTCGCGTCTCCTACAGTAGCCGTCAAGGGTAAAGTAACCGGATCAATAATCATACCTGATTCTGCTCTTTTTACCTTGCGAACTTCTTTCGCTTGCTCTTCAATCGTCATATTCTTATGGATTACTCCAATTCCTCCTTCACGAGCAATAGCAATAGCCATTTCGCTTTCCGTTACCGTATCCATCGCCGCAGATACAATTGGAACATTAAGCGTAATATTTCTTGAAAAATTTGTTTTTAAACTTACCTCTCGGGGTAACACTTCCGAATAATTTGGAACCAAAAGAACATCATCGTAAGTTAATCCTTGACCGATGATTTTTGTTGTGTGTGCTTTCATGTGCAATTGTAGTTGAATTGCACGCAAATTTAGTTTTTTTTATTCAGCTAAAAAAATCCTAGTGGTAAAAATTAAAAACTTTTAACGCTTCGTTATAAGCGCTTTCAAAAGACATCGCACTTAAATTAGTATCTATCTTATTAGCAGTAAAATAGCTCAACATCTTTTCTGTGGGCATATTACCGGTTAAATCATCTTTAGCCATGGGACATCCTCCATACCCTTTAATCGCTCCATCATAACGCAAACATCCCGCTTTATAAGCCGCGTCAATCTTTTCAAACCACGAGTCTGGTGTGGTATGTAAATGCGCTCCAAATTCAATTGCTGGATAAGCAGGAATCAAATTACTATACAAATAATCAATTACCTCTGGAGTAGAACTTCCTACAGTATCTGATAAAGAAAGAATACTCACTCCCATCTTAGCCAATCGTTCTGTCCATTCTCCTACAATATCCACATTCCAAGGATCTCCATAAGGATTACCAAATCCCATAGACAAATAAGCCACCACTTCTTTATCTGTTTTGTTGGCAATTTCCAAAATCTCCTGTAAAGTCACTAAAGATTCTGCAATGGTTTTATGGGTATTACGCATTTGAAAGTTTTCCGAAATAGAAAATGGGAAACCCAAATACTGGATTTCTTTGTGCATGGATGCTTCTTCTGCTCCCCTTGTATTCGCAATAATAGCCAATAGTTTACTTTGGGTTTTACTCAAATCCAATTGAGCCAAAACTTCTGCTGTATCTTGCATTTGCGGAATTGCTTTAGCAGATACAAAACTTCCAAAATCAATTGTATCAAAACCTACACGCAATAAGGCTTGTAAGTATTGTACTTTTTTTTCTGTCGGTATAAACATTTTAATGCCTTGCATTGCATCGCGAGGACATTCTATAATTTTCACTGTTGGTTTCATAGTGCACCAAAGATAGAAGAAAGCCAGAAATTCTCAAAAACAAATTAGAAAATTAAAAATCATCGAAATCTGCAGTTTTGAACTCCCCTCTCCTGCCGTTGATAACCTTTAAAATCTTTAAGAATATTTTAAAGAAATACCATAGAATTAATTGTAAGTTTGAGGAATAAGACAAAACAAAAACTATGACTCAATCAACAGAAACCACGATAGATAAAAACCTACCTTTAGCTGATATTATCGAAAAAGCAGGTACAATTCCAGAATATAGAGCCATTTTCTATGAAAAATTCCTAAAAAATGACATTTATGTTTTAGTTAAAAAAGGGTATAATGAGAACAATGAAGCCACTAGCTTCAATGCCAATGCGCCTATTATAACATTCGAAAATCAACAAATTCCTGTTTTTACCGCCCCTAAACACATCTATGACCAAGGAGCCATTCAGGACGAAATGAGCTATATGAAAGTCAACGGAAGAGCGTTTTTAGAGCTTGCCATGGGACATCACATCATTATCAATCCTTTTTCGAAAGTGTATAAAGAACTTGTTCCAAATGAAATCGCAGATATGCTAAATGGATCGATTTTCAATGTAGTGAAAGACAATGTTGCTCACATACATATGGAGGTACTTATTGGTAAACCAGAAGCAGAACCTCTTGCTTTATTGAGTGACTTAAAAAAGACCTTCACGTCTATTCCAACCATTTCATCGGCTTATTTAGGTTGGATGTTCAACGAGCGCATTGATCAAAAACCTCACTATATCTTTGCTGTGGAATGCGACACGAAAAATGCAGCTGAATTCAAAGAAATTGCAGATGTTATTTCAAATTTGTGCAAACCACACCTCAAAAAACAAGAGTATATTGACATTATACGCTTAGAGAAAAATGGGAATTTTAGTGATTATTTTTACAACCAAGACCAACCTTTTTACATCAAATAAAGCATGAACCAACCTGCTGTATTCAATCCTATTGATAAAGATACTTGGAGTCGTTTGCCTTATTATGAATACTACCGCAACATATTGAAAACAAAGTATACCATCAGCATCAAAATTGATCTTACTATTTTGATGTCCGTATACCAAAAAACGACCTACAAATTCTTCCCGACGTTTCTCTATGCTATTATGCGAGCCCTAAACAACAGTGAGGCTCTGCGTACGAGTATACACGAAAATCAATTGGGAACTTGGAATTTTCTAACCCCCCAATTCACCATCTTTCACAAAGATGATCATACCTTTTCTGATTTATGGAGTGACTATCATCCCCAATTTCAATCCTTTCATCAAGCAATCACACAAGACATTGAACAGTATAAAGACACAAAGGGAATCAAGATAAAACCTGGACTCCCTGCTAATTTTGTTCCGATTTCTTGTGTACCATGGATTAGCTTTGAGAGCATCAGCCAAGATACTTCTCACGATTCTGATTTCCTTAAGCCCATCATCCGCTTTGGCAAATACTATCAAGAACAAGAAAAAACACTTATTCCCCTATCTATTTACGTCAATCACGCTATTGCTGATGGTTATCATACCTCAATGTTCTTAAACGACCTTCAGGCGATTGTAAATGATGCGGAGAAGTGGTTGGTGTGAATGGTGAGGTGGTGTGGATGGTGAGGTGTTATGAATGGTGAGGTGGTGAGGTGGTGAGACGATGAGAAGTGAAGTACAAACCTCATAAAGAACAAACTTCACAAAGAGCAAAGAGCAAAGAGCAAAGAGCAAAGAGCAAAGAACAAAGAGCAAAGAACAAAGAGCAAAGAACAAATAGCAAAAAAACAAAGAGCAAAAAACAAACCTCACAAAAAACAGCTTCTGCTTGGGTCTTGTTCGGGTTTTGTTTGGGTCACCTTCGGTAAAATGGCCTTTAATCCGAATAAAACCTCATTCATCCCAAAGGATGACCGAACAAATCTTGCTTTTAAAAAACCAAAATTCTAATAATCAGCAAAATACAAGTAAAACTAAATCTCAAAAAAGGAAAATAAATGATTTATAAATAAAAAAACGGAACCAAGTACACCCCTGATTCCGTTGTTTCCTATTTTATATTTTTTTACTTGATGATATATTCCTCTTTCAATTAAAAAAGCTCTTCTGCTCCTTCAATAGCTTGATCAGAATGAATCAACTGTAAATCTACTGTTTTAGCTGCTGTGAATTTGATTTCATCTTTATATTTCAACACCATTCCCTTTTCAGTATTGAGTTGCCAGCCATCCTTGAAATAAATGGAATTCGTTTTATCGCTTTCCAACACAATACTCTTTTCTTGTTGGGGTAAGAAAATCTCAGCTTCTTTTCCGTTTTTAGCAAAAAGAACAAAACAGCTCACTTCGTTGTTTTCTAAATCGTTTTCTAAGCTTCCTTCGTCTTCAATGGGATTCAAGCGAAATCCTTGTTCGAACACGCGAATACAATCCGCCATGAGGTAGCTATAGCGATATCCTGCTGTGTAAGCACAACCAAAACCATCTTCTTCTCCAACAACGGTGGTACCGCCATCTGTTACCACTGTTTTTTCTCCTTCTGCTGCCGTATTCTTATCCTTGAGAATAAAATCACAAGAAACTAAACTAACAGATAAGAGCACGCCTATTACTAGTCCAATTTGTCGCATATTTATCTTTTTAGTGAGTGGAATACAAAACAGTTTCTATCGTTGAGAAATTAGTCGGCTTTTCTGGGCTGTAGAAATATTTAATCAATACTTCGCCGTGAACGGCTCCAGAATAAAAGTCTGCTATAATCCATCGATGATTAATAAATTGAACTTTATTAATCACGCATTTTTGTCCATTCATCGCTCCATAAGGAACTAAAGGGTTACCCGTTTCTAAGTGATTCAATGCGAGGATTTCTTCTCGAATTTTATCTACATCTTGATCTAATGTTTTATAATCAAAATACTCTTGGGCATCGTCATTATATCCCAATGAAAAATACTTAGCTTCATTTAATTCTTTCGATACTAACTTCAGAGAATCTCGAACAATCGCAATGCGTTTGTGGGCTACTTCGATTCTTTTCTCTTCTGATTTCATCATGTTGCGATTAGTATTATATAAAAGCGCGATGATTAGTACTGAAAAAACAAATAGATAGAAAAAGACTTTATGTCTCATGTTTATGGTAGTTTTATTTGTTGTTCATCGTAGGCCAAAGATACATTTTTTGGCAATATCTTTTCTACTTCTGCACAAAAACCTAAATCCTGTGAAATATGAATCAAATAGGCATGACGAGGATTGATTTTCTCAATAAAAGCCAATGCTTCGTCTAGGTTAAAATGGGTAGGGTGTTCTTTGATACGCAAGGCATTAACCACTAAAATATCACATCCTTTTATCTTTTCTATTTCGCTTTCATCGATGTATTTGGCATCGGTAATATACACCAGATTATCTAATCTAAATCCAAAAATAGGTAAATCACCATGCTGAATCAACAGCGGAATAATCGGTTTACCTTTGACGTAAAATACCTGATTAGGTGTGATTCTATTTTGCTGTACACTCGGTGCTCCTGGATAGCGATTCTCTGTAGTAAAAATATAGTCGTAGCGCTTCTCCAAGGCTTGCATCACGCGATCTGAAGCATAGATAGGCATCGGTCCATAGAGAAAAGTCAGGGGGCGAATTTCATCCAAACCCGCAATGTGATCCGCATGTTCATGCGTAAAGAGAATAGCATCAATGTGATTGCATCGCGCCTGTAGCATTTGATGTCTAAAATCGGGGCCACAATCAATTAATATGGTCAAGTCATCCCAAGTAATCAAAGCAGACGTTCGCAACCTATAATCGCGTTTATCTAAACTATTTCCCACCGGATGATCAATTGCTATTACAGGGACTCCCTGCGAAGTTCCTGTTCCTAAAAATCGTATTTCCAAAACCTAGTCCTTTTTATACAAAAGTACACTTTATCTTTTTTTTTGTTGTATAGAATTTGTTACTTTGTTTCAAAAGCTTACAGATGGAATATTTTGCAGAAGATTTAGTACTAGAGGGAGATAGAATTATAGAACAGCAGCCGGCTATTTCAGATAAGGCACTCCGCATTAACATGAACCACAATATCTACGGAACATTTGCCGAAATTGGCGCAGGTCAAGAAACTGTACGTCATTTTTTTAGAGCTGGAGGTTCTTCCCGAACGATCGCAAAAGCAATGTCTGCCTATGACAAGTCTTTCAGTGATGCTATTTACAGTGTTGAGGATGACGGACGTTATGTAACAGAGAGCAGATTGAATAAGATGTTGGATTACGAAACAAAAAAGATTGAAGACCGCATTCCACGAGCAGAGAATCCGACAAAGACCTTTTTTAGCTATGCCAATACCGTAGCGACTATTGATTATGCCAAAAAGAACAAAGGACATGGTTGGGTAGGAATTATTTTCCAAACCGCACCAGAAGAACCTTATAGCAAAATTGTTTTGCACATTCAGTTTAAAGAAACTGACTCTAAACTACAACAAGAAACCTTGGGTATTATAGGGGTAAACCTTATTTATGGGGCTTACTATCAACACCATGATCCCAAAAAATTAATTAGTTGTTTATACGACCACTTGGACCGCGATCAAATTGAAATTGACAGCATTAGCTTGACAGGACATTTATTCGCTCATATTGACAATCGTCTTATGAGTTTATTGTTGGTTAAAAACGGTATGACAGAAGCTGTCATGTTTGGCCCTGATGGACAAAGTAGACTTGCAGCCAATGAATTATACCGCAAAAATATCCTAGCGCTTCGCGGAAGTTTTAGACCCGTTACATTAGTGAACATGGATATGTACAAAAAAGCATTGGAATCTTTTGTCAATGAAAATCAGCTGCAACGACAAGATACAACAGTCATTTTTGAAATTACGCTATCAAACCTACTAATGGAAGGGAATCTAGATGAAAATGACTTCTTACACCGTGCAGATTTACTGTGCTCTTTAGGGCAAACAGTAATGATTTCCAACTTTCAAGAGTACTATAAATTAACTGCTTATTTTTCGAAATACACAACAGAAAAGATCGCTCTTTCTATGGGAGTTAGCAGCTTGCTTAATATTTTTGAAGAGAAATACTACGCGAATCTAACTGGAGGAATGCTAGAGGCTTTAGGCAAATTATTCCGCAATCAGATGAGAATATATCTTTATCCTATGCATGATGAAGCGGGTCATCTGATAGATTCAACCAATCTAAAAGTAGACTTACACATCAAAGAATTATATAAATTCTTCAAGAAGAACAATCAAATTGTAGATATCAAAAATTACGATCCAAAAGACTTGGATATCTTTTCTCGAGATGTACTCCGTGCAATACAATGCGATGAACCAGGATGGGAAGACAAACTGCCAACAGGAATTGCCAGTATGATTAAAGAGAAACAACTTTTCGGTTATACCAAACAAGAAGTTCACAGGTAGAACCTAACAGATAAACAAAAAAGCGACACTTCGATAGTGTCGCTTTTTTTATGCTGTTCTTTTGTTATTTTACTTCTTGATCAATAGCAGGAGTAATTTGTTTGAACTCCATCACAACTTTGTCTCCATTTTTAAAAAGCAAAGCACTTTCTGTAATTTCGTAATTTGTTACTTCTGTCAATCCTTTGGTAAATGCAACATCTGCTACTCCTTCGCAAAACATTCTTGTCGCTGCTAACTTGTCACCAATAGCAATACCATTGTTCTCTTTCATTTCGTATTCCCCTGTAATATTATTACACCCATCAGTACCGTGTACCATTGATGTGCCTTCAAAATTCAAGGTTGGCTTTTTACCTGGGAATAAGTCTTCCAATTTTTTATCTGCCGTATCTTCGGTGTGAATAGCGATTAATTCCCAACTTCCAACTAAGTTTACCTTTGTTGTCACTGCTGTTTCTACTACAGGAGCTGTAGCTGCCTCAGGTGCATTTTCCGTACTCTTTTTCTCGTTACAAGCAGTTAAGGCCAAAACCATCAATCCTGCTGTTAAAACTTTCATTCTTTTCATTTTTGCAATTTTTAAATATTTCATTTGTATTTATCTAACAAATATAAATACAAAATCAGAATTAATAGCAAAAAAAACCAAAAAGATAATGATTTACTAAGAAGCGGACACTACTTTTAACCCAATAATAGATCCAATTAAGGTAGCGATAAAAAACATACGCCAAAAAGTTGCAGGATCTTTAAAGACTAAGATCCCTACTAATACTGTTCCCACAGCACCAATTCCCGTCCAAACCGCATAAGCAGTTCCCAAGGGTAATGTTTGAGTTGCTTTCATCAACAAAGCCATACTCATTACTAAGGCAAACAAAAAACCTCCATACCACCAAATAGATTCTGTTCCTTTACTTTCATTGGCTTTTCCCAAACAATAAGTAAATCCAACTTCAAAAAATCCTCCGATAATTAAAAAAATCCAGTTCATTTTATTTTTTTTGCGAAAGTCGACTTATAAATTTTATTTTTTTTTATCCTATGATAAAAATTTATTGCAAAAGATTGCTATTAAATAAAACCTTCTTCTTTGACTTTTTTCACCAATCCTCCATTATCGATAACATCAAACGTCTGCTTCAAACCCGCAATACGCTTATTTACAGCACTTTCACTCAAAAATAAGGTTTCACTAATTTCCTTGATTTTAAATCCTTTATCAAGCAATAATAAAATTTGAACATTTTGCTCTTGAAGAAGGGATTCTTTTTTATAGACTTCTTTTAATCCTTCATTCGCATGCATACTATACAACCGCTCTCCTCTCCGGACTGCCTCTACGGCTTGTTTCAATAAGTCTTCCGTTACATCTATTTTAAGCAACAATGCCTGAGGAACTATTTTTTTATGAATGGTATACAAGACCAGTGTTCCTTCATGACCTGTGACTAAAATCACATCTGCTTTAGGAAATTTCCGCCGGAAATAATGGACAAATTCGATCCCATTTGCAATCTCAGCCTCTGCATCCCCTTTTCCTAAATTGTAATCGACCAACACCATATCCAATGTTGTACAATGATCTATATGACTTATCCCCTCTGTAATAGAGGTAGCACTCAAGATGGTAGCATCTTGGTACATTTGTTGTAATACGTATTTGTACCAATCGACAATCATGTGATGATCATCAATTATTAATAAAGTAAAGCTCAAAATACTTTTATTTTTATTAACACATTGTATACTTTTACTGTACTTTTCGAAGTCAAAATATAAATATGTTTGTTAGACAATCGCAGGATTTTATCCTAAAAAAGAATTTTAATTGTTTCAAAAGATTAAATATACATTCAATTTATCTATTTTTTATTTTAAATTTTAAAAAAATCAAATATAATTTTTATCCGTATGAAAAAAACTATCCTTACCTCAGTATCTATTTTGGCTTTACTTGCATTCGCATCATGTTCAACTGATAATATGCCAACAGAAGCCGATGGTGGCAGCCAAAAGCAAACACATTTTAATGCTATGGGTGCAAAAACAGCGAATGACGCAAACATTCAGACGGACACTATTCCAAATACAATAGAAGTAACGAGTAGAACAGCAGACAATGGCGATATTGCTATTTTAAAAGACAAAAGAAAGATCATCAACAGTTCATCTAGTGCACAAGAAAACGGTGATATTGCTATTTTAAAAGACAAAAGAAAGTAAATCATTTCCTCAGAGAATCAATCCCCCTTGTGTTGTAACAGATTGGGGATTGTTTTTTTTTTTAGTTAATTTGTATTCATTTCCTTCTACTTATGCAATACAGATTCTGTTTTTTCCTAGTTCTACTCCTTTTTCTAATCAGTTGTTCTGATCGCCCCCTTGCGGAAAAACATTCGGCCATTGCAACAATATTAGATAGCCTTGAAGAGGATAGTCTTTCTGTACAGAAAAAGCACCGCGTTCTGGATTCTATATTTGATCATCTCGCTCAAAACTCCAATAATGCACAACATCGGGAGCTTTTGTTTAATACAGCCAATACGGCTTACAATGTCAAGCACTTGGATTTATATTTGCGCATCAGTCAAAACGTATTGGAGTTAGCTAAAAAAGATAAAGATACCGCTCACATTGCTAAATCCTACTACTATTTGGGCGATTACTATGAAGATATTGTAAAGCTAGATAGCGCTTATGCTTCTTATTCCTATGCTGTAAAGTTTTATGAAGCGCAAAAAGACACCTTGCATGTTGGGATGATGCAAAAATCCATGGCAGTTATTTTATTTGAAGAAGGACTTTTTAATCAAGCAGAAGTAGAAGCCTTCAATGCACTAAAAAACCTAAATCATTTCAACGATAAAAAATTAGTCATCGAAGCCTATTCAACAATTGCGGGCATTTTGGATCAGAATTCCCAAAAAGAAGAAGCCATTCTCTACAATCAAAAAGCTTTAGCCCTCATTAATACATTAAATTCAAAAGAAAACACCACCTATTCCAAATTGGGAATCTATAACAATATTGGCTACCAGTACAATAGTTTGAGAGAGTATGAAAAAGCAGAAAAAACATTTCTAGAAGGTCTCACCCTTTTAGATGTTCATTCAAAAAAGTCTATTTTCCATGCCATGTTGCTCAATAATCTAGGGTTTACTTACATTAAAACCAATCAACTAAATAAAGCTGAAAAATTAGTTTTGGAAGCCTTTGCTATTCGAGATAGCCTTCAAAATCCTCAAGGGCTTATTTCAAGTTACAGTCGCTTAGGAGAACTCTATTTAGCTAAAAAAGACACCTTACAAGCCATTGACTATTGGAAAAAAGGATTTAAAACGTCAGAACAAGTGAAAGCGCGCAATACGGCTTTAACCAATTTGCGTTACCTCAGCTTATACGACCAAAAAAATGCAATGGAGTATGCCCAACGCTATTATGAAATCAATGATAGCTTAAAGACCTTGCAAATTGAAAATAGAACTAAATTTGCTCGTATTGAATATGAAACTGCACAACTAGAAGCAAGAAACGAATTACTCTCTCAGCGCCTTACTGTATTTAGTATACTCTCTATACTAGGTGTGCTCTTATCCGTTTTAATCTATATTGTCTTCAAACAAAAGATGATCCAAAAACGCCTTTTATTTGAGCAACATCAACAAAATGATCGCGAATTAATTTACAAATTAATTTTACAGCAAGAAGAAATTGCCAAAAACACCTTACTTGACGAAAGAACGCGTATCAGTGCTGAACTACACGATGGTATCATCAATACCTTATTCAACATTCGTTTAATGTTATCCAATGAAGGTCAGCCAGAAAATCGTCAATTAATTGCTTCTGAAATAGAAGGAGCTCAACAACAAATTCGAAGAATTTCACATAACCTTCAAGATCAATCTTTAACCCTTGGAAGCTTTACTCCTATTCTTGAAAATCTAATTGAGAAGAATTCTACCGATCAACATGCATTTACTTTATTAATTGCTCGCAATTTTGACTGGAGTACTTTTGATTATGAAACAAAGATGAATATTTATCGCATCATTCAAGAATCAATTCAAAATATCATTAAACACGCGCAAGCGACTAGAGCCATTATCTCTATTGTGGAATCCACATCCAATTATCATATTAAAATTCAAGACAATGGCGTTGGATTTAAAGTAAGTGAAGTGAAGAAAGGTATAGGATTAAAGAATATCCAGTATCGCGTCAACCAAATGAATGCAATTCTAACGATAAATTCCACAAAAAAGAAAGGAACGATTATAGAAGTAATCCTCTCAAAAGTAAAATAGGGATTGGTGTCCCCACAACCAATCCCTACTTACCTAAATTAATCAATAGATACTCATTTTTAAATCATTTGTTTACTTTGATTGGGTGTAAAAACTAGGTCTAAACACCACTCAAAGACCCTAACAAATGTGCTTGTATGATTCTTATCAAGAACTAAAGTAGCTATAAGGCCGCTGTATTCAAAGCGCTTCACTCGTTTTTTAACAAAAATGAAAGTTGAGTATTCATTTTGACTAAAATCAAGGGCTGGATTTCTTAAAATTAGATGAACCCTTGGAGTTTTACTCGCTTCAACAGCTCAGACAAGTCATTCACTTCAAACTCCTTTTTCATGGTGGTCAACATGCGTTGCACAGTACTCTGACTTTTAAATACGATTTCACATATTTCTTGTACCTTATATCCTTTATCTAGCAGCATGAGGATTTCGATATACTGTTCTTGCTGCATCAATTGGCGTTTTGCCAATAGACTTAATACATTTTTAACGCCTTGGCTATACACTACCTGTCCAATCATACACTGACGAATTGTTTCAATCAACAATTCATCGGTTACATCGGCTTTCATCAGTAATCCATCAGGTCTTACTTTTTTGTGAATGCTGTAAATCAACAACGCTTCTTCATGCCCTGTAATCATAATGATTTTTGCCTTAGGAAATTTACTTTGTGCATACAAAGCTAATTTTTGTCCATCAGAAATACGCAGTTGAACATCAAAGTTTTTCGCCAAATTATAGTCAATAATCAGCATATCAATACTTTCTAGCTCATCGATATATTCCAATGCCTTCGGAATCGATTCACTTGCGTAAAAAGTACTCTCTAAAAAATTTTCTCGAAGTAAGCGAATATAACTAGTCAAAATCATTGGATGATCGTCAATTACTAGAAATACAGGATTATATAAATTCATAGCAGATACAGTTAGAAATAAGAAAATTTTCAGTCAAAATTACGCTTTTTTTCCCCACTTTCCATCATGCTGCTTTAGATTAACTATAAAATATACTCAAAAAATAGAGTCAAATTAAAAATTTATTCATTTTTTGATAATTTTCATAGCTCTCTACAAACAATTTTACAAATGAACCCGTTTTATATTTCTACGGATAAACGTTCTTCCCTATCTAGTTGCGAATCGTTAATTTTATTTACCCTCTTGACATAAGGTTGTCACTCCTCCTTTTTACTTTTGTAGGGAACATTCAAAAACAAATCCAATCATGCAACAAATTCAACTACCCGCTAAATACATCCTCGGTATTGCCATTCGCACAACCAACCAAAATGAACAATCCGCTTTGGATATTCCACAGCTATGGCACGATTTCCATACCCAGCAGATCCAAACCAAAATACCGACTAAAGTAAGTGAGGATATTTATGCTATTTATACCGATTACGAAAGTGACTTTACAGCGCCTTATACTACAATTATAGGCTGTGAAGTACATGCATTAACTGAAATTCCCGAAGGAATGGTGGGTCATATTATTCCTAGTGGATCGTATACAAAATTTGAGGTACAAGGTAATTTACTGGAAAATATCGTCCTTGATGCTTGGGTTAAAATTTGGAATTCACCAAATCTTGAACGAACTTACACTTCGGATTTCGAAGTCTATGGACCTAAAGCCCAAAACCCTACCCAAGCAGAAGTAGCCATTTATATAGCCACAAAATAATGTTAAACGCAGTAGATTCTTTTTACTTTAAACAACCTGAGCCCAATCAAAGCTGCTTGTTAGCCTTGCGCGATTTCATCCTTCAACAAGATACACACATCACAGAATCGTTGAAATGGGGTATGCCTTGTTTTTCTTTTCGCAATCGTATGTTTTGTTTTTTAGCACTTACAAAGGCGCCACAAAGCCCTTATTTACTCTTGGTAGAAGGACATCGCCTTGACCATCCGCTCTTAGAAACAGGAACGAGAAAACGAATGAAAAGCCTGAGTATAGATCCAACTAAAGATTTGCCCTTCGCTCCTATTCAAGAAATACTAGAGGCTGCTTTACATCTTTATCGATCGGGCCAAATTAAATCAAAATAACGCGTTTTTCTCTCCATTCTGGGTTATCTTTGGAGCAAGTACAAAATTTCAATCATACAGAAATGCGAGTAGGTTTTTTTCAATATGCCGTTATTTGGAGAGATATTCAGGCAAATCTAGATTATATCGCGACGAAGGTGAAGCAAGAAACATTTGATTTATTGGTTCTACCAGAATTCTTTACAACAGGCTATGCCATGAATACGCGAGAAGAGATTTTACCGTTTGCGGAAGATTTAAATCACAGTCAAACCGTTCAATTTTTAATGCGATTACTCCAAGAAACAGGAAATGGGTTCATCTCAGGGACAATACCCGAAATAGATCAAGGTGTTTTATACAATACCTCTATTTTAGTTAGCGCAGCAGGACTAGTTACGTCCTATCGAAAAATACACCTCCCTGATTATGAGAAACGATTTTTTCAACCAGGTGATGCTGCCATTGTACATCAAACGGAACAAGCAACTATTGGTTTATCCATTTGTTTTGATTGTTGGTTTCCGCAACATACTTCGCTCCTGAAACTACAAGAAGTGGATGTCATTTGTCATTCCTCTTGTTTTGGAGGGCCAGTAACCCCAACAATTATTCCCATTAGAGCTTTAGAAAATCAATGTTTCTATATCAGCTGCAATCGAATTGGCGAAGAGTATTTTGAAGGCGAATTGGAATCTTATCGAGGTGAAAGTCAGATTGTCAATCCCGATGGAAAAGTACTTGCTAAAGCGGCTCATACAGAAAGTTTGTTATTTGTTGACCTTAATTTAAACGAAGTCAATCATCCCGACTTTGGTTCTTTAATCACCAAAAACTTTCAAGCAGAACACCAAAAATATAACATTAGTTTATAGTCAAAGCGAGTTTCTAGAAACTCGCTTTTTTATGCTACTTGAATCACTCGCTCCCCCGTCCAAAAGCAAGCTACAAGATGACGTGGATTTGAAAAAATAAAGTTGACTCAAACGCTTCATTTTTATTTTCTATTTTTACCTTTTATTAATTTCAAATTCAACTCGTCTAGCTGATGTTTTTTAACGAATTTCCAACCTTACAGACTGATCGACTCTTCTTAAGGGCGCTTCATTTTACAGATGCACCTGCGCTATTTGATTATTTTTCGAAAGATGAAGTGACTGATTTTTACGATTTACCAACCTTTCAATCCATTCATGAAGCTCAAGAACTGCTGTTAGCTTGGCAAGAGCGCTATCAGAATCAAGATGCTATTCGCTGGGCCATTACGCTACAAGACCACCCCAGTCAGCTGATTGGTACATGTGGATTTCACAATTTTTCTAAAGAAAATGCTCGTGCAGAAATTGGGTATGAGCTACATCCCAACTTTTGGAGAACAGGTATTATGACAGAGGCAATTCAAGCAATTATTCCTTTTGGTTTTGAGGCATTTGACTTACATCGCATCGAGGCGTTTATCGACCCTGCTAATATTTCTTCTCGCAAATTACTAGAAAAAGTAGGCTTACAAGCAGAAGGAGTGTTAAGGGATTACTTTTTTGAAAAAGGAAAATTTGTAGATGCCGAGATTTTCTCTCTTTTAAAAAGAGACTATCTCATGCGCTAACACCTACAAATTTGCAACTAATTAAAGCGTTCTTTTCATTTCAAATTGAGCTAAATCACTAGCTAAATTCAACTGATTGAAAAAAGCAGCCATTGCTTTGGATGTATCGTCAATATTATAGACATATACTGCCTTGGATGCAGTGATTTGCTGCATGGTTTGAATTAATTGTGTAGCAATTCCTTGTCGTCTATAATCTGCGTCTACAGCCAATTGGAGTACGCGTTTAGACATGGGATTAAAAATAAGGTAACCCACCATTTTTCCGGCTTGATATGCCCCAAGTATGTGGCAACGGGCTTTGCTGTTTTCTAATGCCGATACGGAATTTTGCCAAGACGGTTGAATATCCCAAAAAGAAGAAAACACCGTCCAATTAAAATCAGTCAACTCCTGAATTTCAACTGGTTTATTTGCCTGATTCACTTCGGTTTCGCCTTCAAAGCAGATTAATTTTCTAGCTTTGTGGTACCCCATTTTTTCATAAGCGCGAATAGCAGAATGATTCCCTTCAATTACTTCTAAGACTAATTGTTCTACTTCTAAAGGCACTAATCGCTCAAGTAACCACGCATACATTTTAGCAACCAGTCCTTGTCCGCGATGAGAAGGCACTACACCTGTAGCCGCATTATATGCCGTTAATTTTCCCTCTACACTGTTAAGGGCATGAAGCATAAATCCAACTAATTTCTCTTGATCTAAAACCCCTACAGACAAATGCAGTTGAATATTTTCAGCCGCTATTTTATTTTCTAATTGTTCTACAGTTAGCTGTAAAGGAATGATATAATCTGCAAAGGATTCATTCAATACTTGAACAATCGCTTCTTTATCTACTTGACTTAAATCTATTACTTTCATATGTTAATCGTACTGTGTTCTACTTATTCTTTTCTTTATACCAATGTAAAGCGTTTTGCTCTTCTCTTTGGATGAATTCATCTTTTCCCTCATTGTAATCATTTCCGGATTCCCACTGTTGTTGTACCAACTGTTCTTTCAGTGCTTGATAAGCAGCTTTGACGGAGGGATGTGTACGCAAATAATCGCGAAAAGCTAGATGACGTGTCCAATTTTCAGACGTTGTGGGAATAACGTGAATATGAGCCAAACGCAAGTTGTGGTCGTGCATTTTTTCAGGTATTTCATCCTTCACATCAATCACCTCAGGCAATGCTAATGCATCTGGAGCATCATGAAGCAAAACAAAATAGCGGCGATAAGGCATATCGACATTGTATTTAGGATAATACACATAGTTTTGCCCTGCTAATAACGCAGGAACTCGATCTAATTCTTCCTCATTGCGAACACCTACCATAAGATCAATAATAGGTTTAGCAGCCAATCCCTCAACGGATGTACTACCAATATGTTCGATTTGAGGTTGCAGCTCTTTTAAACGAAGGGCTAGCTCACGCTTAATACGCTCAAATTGTTCATTCCACTGGGGGTTATAGGGCTCAAAAGGTAAAATCATACATCTATCTAGTTCTTTAGGGGTTACTTTAGTATCATCATCTCAAACAAAAGTAGGCAAAACCAAAAAAAGGAGGGATACTATTTGTTTTCATTTGTGTTCAATTTATAAGGTTTATGACAAACAAAGGACGAAAGCTTCAGGTCAGCCAAGTAACTACCCTGTTTTATTCTCTTGTGCTATCCTTTTCCTACTAGGCTATGTACTTGTCTCAACGCATATCCTCTCTGTTTAAAATGAACTAAAAACCATAGAGAAAAGTTCGATTTTAGGGTATTTCTTATTTTTTATAAAAAAAGAATGTAAAAAATTTCAACGGCTTAGTTTTTTATAACCAAACAGTTAATGAATCTCAAGGGGATTGTCAACAAAAAAAAGCGACAAAACTCTTGCAGATTAATAAAACAGCGCTATCTTTGCACCGTTCTAATGAAGAACTGAGGCATACGCTGAAGGGGAGATACTCAAGCGGCCAACGAGGACGGACTGTAAATCCGTTGGGTAACCTTCGCAGGTTCGAATCCTGCTCTCCCCACATACACGATCTTATACATTATTGTTAGACTAAAATAAAAAATACCGGAGGGGGAGATACTCAAGCGGCCAACGAGGACGGACTGTAAATCCGTTGGGTAACCTTCGCAGGTTCGAATCCTGCTCTCCCCACAAAACATACATATGCTATTTTAGTTTAACAATATAAGGAGGGGAGATACTCAAGCGGCCAACGAGGACGGACTGTAAATCCGTTGGGTAACCTTCGCAGGTTCGAATCCTGCTCTCCCCACATAAAAAAAGCCTTCTAATTTAGTTTAGAAGGCTTTTTTTTTACATACATGTTAACTGTAAACTATTCTCGAGGTTCCGACTGGATTCGAACCAATCTACTGATTATTGCGTAATCAGGCCTCCCAATCGGCCACGGAACCTTGTTGGTATATCTTGTTAATCATTTAATATACAAAATATTATATTGATTTCCAACTATATGCTATCTTATCCGATGAAGTTTATGCGTTGTGAAGTTATAGACGCATCGATTTATCGATGACAGAACCCGTTTACTTGTTTCGAAACCCCTCTCCTTTCTCTCATTGATTTTACTTTTGTTTTGATGTTCGATGAATATATCTCACCTATTTTATATTTGTTTTAGTGTTCGATGAATCTACACTTCGTTCCGATTTTCACTGCGTTCCGATTTCCCTACTCCATTGCTATGCTCTCATTTCTGAATGCACCGCCAATATATCCTTTAAATCAAATTCACTTCTTCCTTCTTTTACTATGCGGCGCAATGCGCTTTGAATCAACATACTTGCTTCTTTGGCGCAATCCGCATACGAATCGTACTCCTTTAATTTAAGTAGTAAGACCAAAGCAGCAAAGAGTTCACCTGTACCCGGTGGATCGATGGGGACATAGTCGATTTTTACCACCTTGTAGGCTTCTTTTTGTTTGACAACAATATGAAGCAATTGTGCTGTTGTATCTTTAAATCGACAGCCTGTGATGAGGATGTCTTTGGCTTGTAAGATTGGATGCTTTTCTACTGCATGTACCAATGCTTCATAGGAAGTAACGGGTTGATTCAATATGGTTTCTATTTCAAACTGATTGGGGGTCAATACATCTGCCAAAGACAACAAATGTTGCATAATTGCTTTTGGCACTTCTTGATTGACATATAACCCTTGCGGTTGATCTCCCATCACAGGATCACATAGATAGAGTATCGCTGGATGACTCTTCTTGATGGTGCGAATAAACGCAGCTGTTTGTTCTACTAACTCAGCAGATCCGATGTAGCCCGTTACAATAGAAGAAACTTCATCGAGTATATTTAATTTCAAAATCCCCTCTAAAACCTCTTGGAACAATGCACTAGGCATGAGTCCTCCTCCTACTGTTGGCAGTCCATATCGATTCGATAAGATGACCGTTGGCACGGCAATAGCATCTTGACCTGCAACTTGCAGCACGAGGGAAGTCGTATTGCTTCCCACATATCCATAAGCCACTTTACTGTGAATGATTATTGTTTTCTTACTCTTCATTGGCGTACTAAAAAAAGACACTTAAATGTACTACATCTCAAAGCGAATCACTCGCAATTTCTCTTTATTTTTTGATTTCTTCAATTACTTCTAAAAGCTGTGTAGTAATAAACGATAGCTCTTCTGCTGTCAATTCGGTATGAATCGGCAACGACAATACTCTTGATACCAAGTATTCCGTATGAGGCAATTCGTACGTGCGATCTTGTAAATCCTTAAACATCTCTTGTTGATGGCAAGGCACAGGATAATAAATCATAGTTGGCACTCCTCTTGTTGCTAATTCACGGTGAACAAGATCTCGCTCTATCCCTTCTAAAATCAAGGTATATTGATGATAGACATGGTGGCTATAAGCAGGTTCAAAAGGGGTAATTAGATTGGGATGATTAGCAAATACACGATTATAATACGCTGCTACAGCCCTTCTTTTGTTGCAATACTCATCCAAATACTTCAATTTCACACTCAGAATAGCGGCTTGAATACTATCCAGTCGACTGTTTACTCCAACAATCTCATGGTAATAGCGTTTTTCAGAACCGTGATTGCAAATTTTCATCATTTTTGCGGCTAGTTCATCGGAGTTTGTCATGATCACTCCCCCATCTCCATAAGCGCCTAAATTTTTAGAAGGGAAAAATGAAACACAACTGATGGTGCCGATTGTTCCTGTTTTTCTAGTTTCATTTGCTGTATTGTAATTTCCACCGATACTTTGTGCATTATCTTCAATTACAGCTATATGATGTGCTTCTGCCAGTTGCATAATGGGCTCCATATTGGAACATTGTCCATATAAATGTACCGGGATAATTACTTTTGTTTTGGTTGTAATGGCCTGTTCTAAACTTTCCATATTCATTGTAAATGTATCGGGATCTACATCGACAAACACGGGTGTTAGCCCTAATAATGCTACTACCTCAACCGTAGCAATAAAGGTAAAAGAAGGCGTGATTACCTCATCTCCTGGTTGTAAATCCAACGCCATTAAAGCTATTTGCAAGGCATCTGTTCCATTCGCACACGGAATGACGTGCTTTGCTTTCGTATAAGAAGCCAATTGACTGGTGAAATGTTTAACAGCAGGACCATTGATAAATGCAGTACTATCAATCACTTCTTTGATTGCTGCATCAATTTCCGTTTGAATGCTTTGATACTGTCTTTTTAAATCGACCATTTGAATTGTATTCCTCATGTACCTTCGTGTATTAGTTTGTTTTTTATGTTTTTCTCCTCAAGCTTCATTCAAGGGAACTTACCTTGCTATTCCTCTGTTTTGTTGGGTACAAAAATAACTGCTATTTGGATCATCATAGTATACCAGTTTACAACTTCTTTATAGTCCAGCAACTCTTTTTACTTCTCCCTTCCTTTTGTTCACAATAGATAATTCACTTTCAATCTGCTATAAAAAATGCCTCGCAACTTTCGTTGCGAGGCATCTTACGTAACAAATTAAATCTAGCGTTCTTTTCACGCTGTATATAAAGAAAATTGCACTTAAACCGTATCCTTATTTCATTTTTATCCTTCCACTAAAAATCTAGTAATGAGCAAACATAGGATAGTCTTGCATCATGCGTTGCACCTCTCCTTTAATTTGGCGGTGTTTGACGGCATTGTCTTTGTTTTGCAACACCTCGTGAATTAGCTCAACGATGCTATACATCTCTTTTTGCAACAATCCTCGGGTAGTAATTGCAGGTGTTCCCACTCGAATACCCGACGTGATAGCCGTTGATTGTTGATCATAAGGAATCATATTTTTATTCAGCGTAATTCCCGCTTGTTCCAATATAATTTCAGCTTCCTTTCCGGTAATTCCTTTGCTACTCAAATCCACTAGCATCAAATGGTTGTCTGTTCCTCCAGATACCAGCGTATACCCTCTATCTAAAAAAGCCGTTGCCATCGCGCGACTATTCTTTTGAATTTGCTGGGCATAAGTCGTAAAATCGTCCGTTAAAATCTCGTGAAATGCAACTGCTTTAGCTGCAATAGTATGCATGAGAGGTCCTCCTTGATTACCTGGAAATACCGAAGAATCCAGTACCGCAGACATCATTCGAATCTCGCCTTTTGCCGTTTTCAATTGAAGGGGATTTTCAAAATCTTGTCCCATTAAAATAATCCCTCCTCGAGGTCCACGTAAGGTTTTATGCGTTGTGGTTGTAACAATATGACAATGTGCAACGGGATTACTCAATAATCCTTTCGCAATTAATCCCGCAGGATGTGCCATATCCGCTAATAAGATGGCTTGTACACTATCTGCAATAACTCTGAATCGCTCATAGTCAATGCCTCTTGAATAAGCGCTTGCACCAGCAATAATCATCTTGGGTTTTTCTTTTAAAGCAATGGCTTGTATCGCATCGTAATCCAATAGTCCCGTTTCTTTACTTACCCCATAAAAAACAGGTTGGTACAATTTTCCTGAGAAATTAACTGCTGATCCATGCGTCAAATGCCCTCCATGGGTTAAATCAAATCCCAAAATCTTATCCCCTGGCTGTAAACAAGCCGCTAATACGGCAAAATTAGCTTGTGAACCTGAATGGGGTTGTACATTGGCATAAGTAGCTCCAAAAATGGCCTTAATACTTTCAATAGCCATATTCTCCACTAAATCCACATACTCACATCCCCCGTAATACCTTCTACTAGGATATCCTTCCGCATACTTATTCGTTAAAATCGATCCATTCGCTCTCAATACTGCTTCGCTGACAAAGTTTTCTGAAGCAATCAATTCTAAAGATTCGCGTTGCCTTGTTTCTTCTCTTTTAATTAATTCAAATAGAAGTTTGTTGTTGTAGTTGTTCATGATTGTTGCATTTACTTGTTGTTAAACCACAGTAATCTAACTCCAAACGAGTTATTTACTTTCTTTGAGCACAAAAATAGGCCTATCATGGAGCAATAAAACAACACAGTTTAACAATATCTAGTAGTCCAGTAAAGTTCTTTTTTTCACTCCCAAAAACTTGGTTATCTTTGGCTTTCATCAGTAACCCCATTCAGCAATGAAAGTCAAATACAAAAGTAAAGTCTCTGTTTTAATTGCCTTTATCTTTATTGGTACCCCCTTATTGTGTGTGTTAGGGGCCATTGGTGAGGGAAGTTGGATTGGATGGGTGATTGCTATATTGACTACAGCCCTCCTTGCAAATATGTATTTTCAAACCTATTATGAGATTGATACAACCCAAGCGACTTTACGCATAAAAGGAGGGATTATGGTTCATGAAACTCTCGCTATTAAAGATATTCGAAAGATAGAAGAAACGAATAATCCATTAAGTGCACCTGCCCTATCGATAGACCGTTTGGAAATTCACTTTAATAAATTTGATAGTCTATTAATCTCCCCTAAAAACAAAAAGGATTTTATAGCTGACTTACAACAAATTAATCCAGAAATTAACTATATTCCTAAAAAGAAATAAAACAGTTTTATTATTCTTTTAAACGTAAATTATCCTTCCTTTTTATTGCGGATAGTCAGTTGAAACTCACTGGGTCTGATATTTAACAGCTGTTGAAACGTGTTGCTAAAAGCTGCAATACTAGAATATCCAACTTCAAAAGCAACTTCGCTTACATTTTTATTGTTTTCCATCAGTAACTCCATCGCTTTAATGATGCGTAACATCTTTAAATACTGTAAGAAAGAAATGGCTAAATGCGTTTTAAACAAACGCGTCAACGACCGTACACTATAGCCAAAGGTTTCAGCGAGATACGTCAAGGTCAGTTCCTCTCCTAAGTTTTGGTGCATAAAATCCGTAATGACCAACATATGATGATCTTCTGTCGTTGGCAGTTGAATGGAAAAAGGTTTTCCTGGATCTTGCATGATAAAATGCTTCATGGTCGTTAAAAATTCATAGGCCCACGTATCGGGAAATATAACGCCTTTCCATTGTCTTGCATAGACTAACATTTCATACATCAGATGACTAACGGGATAAATACCCAATTCTTCCATAAAATGATACTTTTCATCCATTTCCTCCTCGTGAAAATAAATATTTAAAAGCACAATTTCTGTTGTATTCGACTTTACATTGTGAATCATCCCTTTGGGAATCCACACATAATGTTGAGCAGGAATATAGTATTCTCGCTCCTTCGTTTTTAAATAGGCAATTCCACCTGAAACTAACAGAATCTGACTTTTATTGTGTTTATGAGGCGGGAAACGATGTTCCAATTGCTCGCGCATGATGTAAATGCTCTTTGGATATTCGTCAATATCTTTTTCTGCTTGTGCTAAGATTTTCATACTGGCTAAAATAAGTAAAATATTGGCTAGTTATATAAAATACTTAGAATCATTCTATTCTAGTTTTGCATAGAACAAACGATATAAAACAATGAAACAACGTCAAAACATAGTACTTCTGTTCTTTTTGCTAGTCAATTATCATTTCCTATTCAGTCAAGAGGCCGCTCAATCCGCTGCTACTTTTGATTTGCAAAAAGTATGGCAGTACACCGAAGATAATTATAAAAACCTAGCGATTATCCGCTTACAGGCACAGGATAAACAAGAAAATATAAAGCAAACGCAAAGTAGTCGATTACCAACGGTACAATTCGAAGGAAGCTACAGCAAACGATCTGATTTGTCTCTTTATGAGGATGGATTTCTTCATCAACCCACTGTAATTCCCATTCGATCCACTCAATACAATACTTCTTTGTATACGGATGTGGTACTGTATCAAGGGAATCAAAAAAACAGGCTGCTTCAAATTCAAAAAGTAGAACTCGCCTCGATACAAACGCAATTGCAACAAACGACAGCAGAAGCAAAAATAGAGAGTACAAAGTTATTCTATGCCCTGGTTTTACATCTCAATTACCAAGAATTAGTGGAAAAAGAGATTGCACAAGATGAAAAACAATTGAAAGATATACTAAGCCTATATGAAAATGGTACGATTCTAAAAAGTGATGTATTGCGGGCGGAAGTAACGGTATCGAATCACAAGATGCTTTTAAAAGAAATTGCGAATAATTTGGTCGTTGTTACCCAACAACTGAATCTCATGATGGGACGAAAAGATACCGATGCGTTGATTCCCGAATATGCGGATTTAGATCAATTGCCACTGCTTGTCAGTTATGAAGAACAGTTGAATCAGGCTTTATTGGGAGCTTATTCCATTCAATTAGCCAATCAAGAAATTGAAAAAGGAGCCTTGACACTCCAACAGATTTCGTCTGCTGTGTTACCGAAGCTATCTTTATTTGCTGATTATGGTCTTAGTTATCCCCAAAATAAAACCTATCCGTATGCTCAAGCTTTATATCATATGGGTCAAGTAGGGTTGAAATTAAATATTCCTATTTCTAATTTATACCATACAAAGCACCAAAAAAGCAGCCAACAAATTGCCATGCTCCAGCAACAAGTAGAAAAAGAGCAACAACAAGATCAGATTAAGAATGAGCTGCAAACCTATATGGTTCACTATCAAGAAAGCTTAGATCGCATTGCGTTAGCTGAAAAAAATATCCGCCAAACGACAGAAACGCTGCGCATTATTCGCAACAGTTACTTTAACCAACAAGCTTTACTCATCGACTTACTAGATGCAGAAACGCAGGTTTTACAAGCGCGTTTTACGCTTACAAGTGCTAAAATAAACGCCAAAATTGAATACTATCAAATCCAAAAAATAACCGGAATATTATAAGCAACTATCATGAATAAACATACTACAAAAACCGATCATCTTATTTTAAAAATAACGCAAATTTTAGCTTTAGTCCTCTTAGCAGGTTTAGTTATTTATGGCTTATTGGCGAGTGTGGAATACATTAAATACGAATCGACCAATGATGCCCAAGTGGAACAATATGTCAACCCAATTAACAGTAAAGTTGGCGGGTATATTCAACGCATTTACTTTGAGGAGAATCAACTGGTTCAGGCTGGAGATACGCTTTTACTCTTAGACAGTCGAGATTACCAAGCAACCTTATCTGAAACAGCAGCTTCACTGGAACAGGCACAAGCCCAATTGAATATTCTCGATTCCAATATCAATACGCTAAACAATACAGCCCAAGTAGCCCAAGAGCAAATCAAAGTGGCACAAGCCAAACTCACTAGACAACAACAGGAGTTTAAACGATATGCCAATTTACTTGCAGAAGAATCGACCACCCAACAACAATTTGACAATGTCAAAACAGCGCTTGATATTGCACAATCGGAATACCAAGTGACCCAAAATAGCTACCAAGTAGCCTTGGCTAAAATTGAAGATATCAAGGCGCAAAAATTAGCCGCACTTGCTGAAATTAAAAAACAAGAAGCTTCTTTAAACAAGAACCAGCTCAATGTAGGATATACTGTTATTCAGGCACCTTATACGGGTAGAATTGGCAAAAAAACCATTCAAGAAGGGCAACTGATTCAACCAGGACAAACCCTTTCTTATATTATCAATGAAGAAAGTGGAAAATGGATTGTTGCCAACTTTAAGGAAACGCAAATTGGCAAATTCCACCTTGGTCAACGTGCGAGAATAACCCTAGATGCCTTTCCCGATAAAGAATTTAGAGGGGAAATCGAATCGATTTCTCCAGCAACAGGTTCGCGTTATTCTCTTTTGCCTCCAGACAATGCAACAGGTAATTTCGTTCGCATTATTCAACGCATCCCTGTTCGCATCAAATTAGTAGAAGATTTAACTCAATTTCCCAATCTATCTGCGGGAATGAATGCTCATGTATATATTGACAAACCATGAAACTAGCTCCCCTCCCAACGTTTAAAGCCTGGGTACCAGACTACCTCATTCGCATTACGATATTTTTACTGCTATTTCCTGCCTTAGCTGTTTTTGCTTTTTATTACAGCAATAGTTTAGATACCATGGGGCATTATGGAATAGAAGCAGGTGATGTACAATATTCCGTTTTACTCATGTATGGCGCCTTGGTTTGCTTTTTACCTTTAGACGATCGATTAGTCAAGTATTTTAGTTTGCGAAAATACCTGCTCCTCGGGGTAACAATTAACACAATCACCTATGTGGTATGCGCAGTAACTCGAGATTTAACGATCTTATTTGTCTGTCGTTTTATTCAAGGTGCTGTTTGTGCCCTCTTTTGTAGCATTTGCTTGAATTTACTCTTTCCGAGATTAAATTCAGCAAGAGCAAGAGTTATTGGCTATACTATTTTTTATGGAACACTTTTAGTTTGTGTTCCTCTTTGCGGTATTTTATGTAGCTATATCTTACAATCCTATCCCTTTGAACTCTTGTGGTATCTCTTGATTTTATGTCAGGTACCTGGAACAATTTTACTGCTGATTACAACCAATAATGTATATTTAAAACCAAGGCTCCCCTTATACCAAGTGGATTGGGTTAGTTATATCTATTTTACTGTCATTATTTGTTCCATTGGCTACATCTTTGTGTATGGACAAAAATTAAACTATTTAGAAGATGCAACCATTAGCGGATTAAGCCTCCTAACGGTAGGTGCAATTCTCTTATTTATCTTGAGACAACAACGATTAAAAAGGCCCTTTATTAACCTAACTGTATTTCGATATCAAGATTTCTGTTTGGGTATTGCGCTGTTAATGGTATACTATTTTTTTAAAGGAACAACGGGGTTTGCTTATACGTATTTACAAACAGCTTTGGGAGTGGAGTCCATCAACCTAACCCCAATTTATCTGGGCAATTTATTGGGGACGCTTGCTGGATTACTGGTTACATCTAGACTATTATTAAACGGAACTGCAATTAAATACCTAGTACTGGGTGGATTTAGCTTATTGCTCCTCTACCATATCCAAGTCTATTTCTTATTTTCAAGTCAAGGAGATCAAGATTCCTTTATTCTCCCTTTCTTTATTCAAGGAATGGCTATGGCAGCCCTGCATATTCCCTTAATTGTCTATACTGCGGCCTCTATTCCACCCGCTATATCCAATGCCGTTTCTTTTTTGGGAATCAGCTTTCGATTTCTGAGTTTTTCAGTGACCATAGGCCTAACCAATTACTTTCAACTATTTAACAAAAGTGTACATTACAATCGTACCGCAGACTATATAACAGAACTAAATCCTTTTCATACGCAAGCCATTCAACATTTTCAACAACAAGTACTCCTAGACGGTAAAGATGCAGCACTAGGTACGCAATTGGCAAGTAAACTATATACCAATCACATCTTACAACAGGTTAATTACCGCGCTTCTATGGATTATTACAGCTGGGCTATTTGGGGACTGGCAGGAGTTATCCTCTTGGTTTTACTCGCCAAACCGACCAAAAAGGTCATTACGAAATTGAGTAAAAACTTTATTCCTTACTAAGCTTTTGTACTTTTTCAACGGGGAATCCATGATAAACATGGATTCCTTTTTTATTCCTCCTTCTGATCAACTCCAAATCAAAATTGCTTCAATTAAAAAATGGAACTACTCCAATAGAGGTAGTTCCATTTCTATAAAAAAGCGATTAAAACAAAAAAATTACAAGGTTAAAGAAGCAGGTCCAAATTCTTCGAAGAAGATAGCGGCCTTATCTACTTTTTGATCCACTAAATACTGGTAATGTTTCTCAATAAATCCGCGAGGTCCACAAATGTAGTATTCTGCTTCTTGGGATACAATATCCTCTTCTAGCTGTGCCAATTCCACCCATCCGGTGTATGTATTGGGTGCAGCAGTCTCTACTGTATCATAAAAAATATGTTGCGTCACATTGGTATTGGCTTGTTCTACTTCTGCTAGGTGTTGTTTAAATGCGTGAACCTCTAAATCTCTACAACCATGCACCCATTTAATTGGGGGTTGCTCCTCGCCCTGAACGAGTGATTCTAACATAGATACAAGCGGCGTTTGTCCAACTCCACCACTAATAAATACTTTTGTTTTTGCGGGGTTATCTTGTAAAACAAACACACCAGAAGGTGCAGAAAGATCAACCAAATCTCCAGGTTGAATCACCTGATGCAAACGGTTGCTAATTAATCCATCTGGATGTTGGCTTCCGCTTTCTCTTTTTACCGAAATACGGTAATATTCCCCATTCGGTGCACAAGAAATGCTATATTGTCTAGGTTGTAGTAGGTTCAATTCAGGTAAAAACATACGCAAGCTCAGGTATTGTCCGGGTTTAAAACCAGCAATAGGTCCTTGATCTGCTGGGTATAGATAAAAAGAAGTAATTTCTGTAGATTCTACTACTTTGTCTTTAACCACAAAGGGTCTCCAACCTGTCCATCCTCCTTTTTCATTTACTTTTTGATTGTAAATATTTTGTTCATGCCCACTCATCAAATCGGCCAATTCTTGATAAGCTACTGCCCATGCACCTAATAAATCATCCGTTGCTGCCTCGCCTAACACCTCTTTAATGGAAGCAATTAAGTGTTTTCCTACAATTGCATAATGCTCTGCTCGGATATCCAAACTGGTGTGTTTATGCCCAATAGAATCCACCACAGGAAATAAAACACTTGGATCATCAATGTGCTCGGCATAGGCTAAAACAGCCATAGCCAAAGCCGTTTGTTGTTTTTCGTTTTGTTGGTTTCCTCTATTAAAAACATGCTGCAACTCTGGATTGTGTTGAAACATACGTTGATAAAAATGTTTGGTTAGCACTACCCCGTGCTCTCTTAAAATAGGAATCGTAGCTTTTACTAATTCTTTTTGTTCTGTTGTCATGATTTACTTGTTTTGCTATTCAGATAAAAAGAGCTTTTTATCTTTTATTTACTCATACTCTTGGTGGGTTTATCCTACCTGTTTACAAATAAAAGACTTTTATCTCTTTTATTCAAGTAAAAGATGAACTTATTTTTCGTTCCTTTTTTTTTATTTATTTAGTGTAAACTGCCCTTCAATCAAACCTAAATTGAATTGGCCAATCGTTGTCGTCTTCAAAACATGAGCTAAATTATCTCTAATATGCTTAAAATCATTATGTAACGGACATGGATTTGTCTCCGAACAATAGCTTAATCCCATTGCACAGCCTACAAAGAGCTCTTTGCCTTCTACTGCTTCTACAATTTCTGCCAAAGGGCGATTAAAATCTTCTCGTTCTAGAAAGAAACCTCCATTAGGTCCTTTTGTTGATTGAATAAGCCCTTCACGGCTTAGTTTTTGAAGTATTTTGGCTAAGAAATGTTCTGGCGAATTGACTTCTTGCGCAATCTCCTTTATTCCTGATTTATACCCTTGCTCACTTCTTTTGGCAATGTATAAAACAGCTCTTAATGCGTATTCACAAGTTTTTGAAAAAATCCCCATAACTTCTTATATCTAGTATTGTATGCTTCTTGATAGCAAATGTATGATAATTCTTTCGTATTCTATTCATGATTGAATGAATTGCCCGTCAATGGTACCTCTTTTTATTTCAAGTATTTAACAAAATACTTGGGCACTTCTTCGTAGCCTTGTCTCAAGTAAAAATCATGAGCTTGGATTCTCCTACTATGACTGTGTAATTCAATGCGATCACATCCCATTTGCCTTGCTAAAGCAGTCGCATATTCCTCCACTTGTTTCCCTATTCCTTTACTCCTTGCTTCTGCATCCACTGCGAAATAACTAATTCGCATAAAATCACCTCGTACTGCTAATTGAGGGATTAGATACAAGGAGATAAAACCAATCACCTGGTCTTGCTCTTCCACTACCAGTAGTTTTTCTCGGCTATCCTGTCTCATTTTGACAATTTTAGCAGGTAAAAAATCCAACGTATCTGGATAACCTAGCTGTGTTAAAAGATCAGCCACTACAGCTGCATCTTTTTCTTCCATCGTTCGTATCTTCATCTTTGCTCTTTTAGTCTTGTTCAAAAGAAAGTAAGGTTCCATCTTTTTTAAATTCGATGGAATACCGAGCACGTTCATTGCTAATCGTTCTTGGATACCAACGCACCCGATTTTTTCTCGTAATCACGTATACCGTTAAATCCGAAGGATCCCCTCCTATTTCTTCTACTTTTTCTTTTAATGCCTCATACACATTGTTTGCATGTACAAAAGGAATCTCATCTAAAGATACAACGTCTTGTTTGATTTTGGTATGTTTCGACAGTACAATTGGTTTTGGTTCCTGCCAATGTCCATCCACATAATAATATTCATCCACATAATTAGCATTATCGGGATTTTGAATCTGCAATAAAACGCGATAGTTATCGTAAAAATGAATGGATTGATAGACATAAATTGGTTTGTCTTTCAATTGTGGAAGGTTGCGCAACGCTGTTTCTACCTCTTGTAGATCTGCTCTATGTGCTGCAAATTCAGTTTTCTTTTGAGGTTGAGCCATCTCTTTTGTTTCTATAGGAGACTCCTCTTCTACTACCTGTTCTTGCCCTTCAATAGGTTGACTGGTCGTACTTCCGTTTTTTGTATCTTCAATCGACTTTAAAAAATCTGTACACGAACTCAAAAAAACAAGAGAGAACAACAATACACAAACAGTTCTATTTCTTTGCTTCATGGCTTACTGGGGATTAATGTCTTGTTCAAATTGTGCTTTTGACGGTTCTTTGGGGTCATAGAACAAATCACAATGGGTTTGATTTTTAATACTTCCCACCTCGAGTAAAGACACTATTTTTTTTATTTTTACTTGATGAATTATCCCTCGATCATCGGTATATTCTACATCAAATCGAACTTCAGGTTGTTCATTGATATAGGTTCCTGTCTGTTGAACGCTTAAAATGGTTCCATTGGCTCGTTTGCCTCTAAATTTCAATGCTAGACTAGCTGTTCCAATATTCATTTTTCTAAAAATCAAGAACTTTACAATCACGTAAATAAGGCCCGTAAATAGAATTAAAAAGCCAGCACTACTGATTAAAGGATGACTCAACGTTAGAAAACGCCAACCATAGCCTTCACTTTCTAATTGATAAGAAAACGCATAGTAGTACAGCACAGCTGCTAAGAGAAGTAGCCACAAGGCAAAAAACAATCCATTTATTCGCCCTTTGGTTCCTTCCAAAATAACATAAGGTTGTTTCTTAAAAGTTGGATCTACGCGTAAATGAATCATTTTTCCTTCAACAAAACGGTTTTGTTCTGGCTTAGAATCGTTAATGTCCATCTGGTGCTGAATGCTTTCGTTCTCCAGATTGTGCAACTTCAGAACCACCGATCGAATGGCAATATTTTGCTTAAAAATTGAATTAGCGCTCACTTGAGCAATACGCGCATCTAGGCGTTTACCCGTTTGGTTAATTTGCGTAATATTTCGCTTAGACTGAATGGTATACTTGAAGACCAAGTACAATAAAACAGCAAATATAACCACCCAAAGGGCTATACTCAATCCTAAATACACCAACGCTTCTGTCGGGTTTACCGTTGCTAAGTGATGCCTCTGAAATTCACTCCCATAATAGATAATTGCAGGATGAGCGAAAATAAAATACAAGAAAAACAAAAGCCAAAAAAGCCCAAAAATCTTACTCATGTACGTATTTTTTGTTTAGTTTTTTCGTGTAAGGTGAAGGTAATACGCTAGTAGAAATCTATTTTTTGTTTGATGATGCTACAAAACTACAAAAAAAGCAATAAAACGAAGCAAAGGAAAAGGGGGTTTGTTTTTTGTTCTTTGCTCTTTGTGCTTTGTTCTTTGCTCTTTGTTCTTTGCTCTTTGCTCTTTGTTCTTTGTTATTTGCTCTTTGTTATTTGCTCTTTGTTATTTGCTCTTTGTTATTTGCTCTTTGTTCTTTGCTCTTTGTTCTTTGCTCTTTGTTCTTTGCTCTTTGTTCTTTGCTCTTTGCTCTTTGTTCTTTGCTCTTTGTGCTTTGCTCTTTGTTTTTTGTTCTTTGCTCTTTGTTCTTTGCTCTTTGCTCTTTGTTATTTGTTTTTTGCTCTTTGTTTTTTGCTCTTTGTTCTTTGCTCTTTGTTCTTTGCTCTTTGTTCTTTGCTCTTTGCTCTTTGTGCTTTGCTCTTTGTTCTTTGTTATTTGCTCTTTGTGAGGTTTGTGCTTTGCTCGATTTTCTCACCTTCTCACCCTCTCATCGCCTCACCCTCTCATCGCCTCACCCTCTCATCGCCTCACCCCCTCACCTTCTCACCCCCTCACCTTCTCACAAAAAAAACTACTCTTCCACTTCAAAAATCGCTTGAATCGAAACACTAGATCCTAGTGGCAAGGAGCTTGCGCCTCCTGTATTTCTCGTATGCTTTCCTTTTTCTCCCAATACCTCAACGACCAAATCCGATGCGGGATTCATCAATACTGCGTGTTGCGTATAGGTATCTACCGTATTAAAAGCCCCTATCAGTTGAACGCAGCGTTGTACTTTATTTAAATCTCCCCCTACAGCGTCTTTCAAAATAGCTAATACATTCAGCATGGTTACCTTGGTTGCTTCTTTTACTTGCTCTTCTGTGACCTCTACCCCTAATTTTCCTGGATTGAATATTTTTCCGTCTTTCAAGGCCACTTGATTAATAAACACCAAATTACCAGAACGCACATACAGCTCGTAATTGCCTACGGGTTTGGGTAAATTAGGTAATTCTATTTTTTTATCCTTCAAGCGTTGATTAACATCTACGACTGCTTGCGTTTGCTTTGTTTTCACTACAGGTTGTGCCTTTTTATTTCCGCGTAATGCACTGGCAACTCGAGCTAATTTTTCTCCTTGGTTTTGCGCCAAATAACGCTCTTCTTGGGTCGGTCGGTCTCCTTTGTTAATAGACATCGGACTCGTAACGCCTAATACGGAATTCCCTTGCTTTTTGGTGGTATCTATTTGATCAAACCC
Source organism: Myroides odoratus (assembly GCF_001549985.1). GTDB lineage: Bacteria > Bacteroidota > Bacteroidia > Flavobacteriales > Flavobacteriaceae > Flavobacterium > Flavobacterium odoratum_A. The sequence continues at coordinate 63,010 of NZ_LROZ01000002.1, forward strand.
TTGAATGCCATTGGGAATTAACAACATCCCATGAACTGCCAAGGTATTCCAAAAAGCCTGTAACGCCAATTCATTTGCTGCACCACTGCCCCCTGACATAAACACTGTAGCGGGTTTTTCTTCCAATGCACGTGCCGTCCATAAGTCAATCGTTTGGGCAAAGAAAACACTCATTCCCGTGCTGATATTTCCAAAATAAACAGGAGAACCAAAGGCAATTCCGTCGTATTGAGGTAATTCATCCACCTCGACCAAAGGAACAGCAGCTAATGCTGGGAGATTGTTCTCTTTTACCTTCTTAATTGTCGCTTTAGCACCTGGCCAGCGCTCAATACCTTGAGCGATTTCTTTAGCTAGCGTATACGTACCGCCTTGATCAGAATCAAAGAGTACTAAAATATGAGTGGTCGGTTCTTGTGCCATACTGTGTTGGGTAGTTAAAATTAATACGATTGCAAGGAGCAGGGTCGATACTTGTTTCATGTTGATTTATTTTGACTTGTTCTATACAAAGATACACTTGCTTTTTTTATTAACTTTGCCAAAAAGTATATGCAAAACGACACACCCAAATGTGGATTGATTGAACAGAATCAGGGAAATTATACGGATAAGCTAGCGATTGATGCCTATTTTTGGTATGTACAAGATTGGCAACATGATACGTATACTCACACTCATCAACGCTACCAATTGACGTATGTAGAACAAGGATATCAATATTTCCATCTGGATACTAAAACCTATTTAGTTCCGCAACATCACGTCATTTGGATTCCCTCTCATACCACGCACCGCATTAGTTCAGAAGCTAAAACCGTTCACTTACGCGTGGCTCTATTTAAAACAGTTCCTCAAGATGATTTCTTCCAACACGTACACGTTTTTTCAGCTCCCCCAGTACTAAAAGAAATGCTGTTGTATGCAAGTAAGTGGAATCAAGTCGTTGATGAAAATCCCGATCAAGCGCTTTTTATCCAAGCCATTTTGAGAAATCTTCCTGAATTCTGTCAGGAAAATGAGTCGTTGCATGTGCCAGTTCCTACACATCCGCGTTTATTGGAAGTTTGTACTTTCATCCATACACACTATCACACCAACTGCACAACAGCAGATTTAGCTACTATTGCGCAAATGTCTACCCGAAGTTTACAACGCCTTTTTAAACAAGAAACGGGGATTACACTACAGAAATATACCCAATTAATCCGAATCTTAAAAAGCATTGAACTGCGCGATACCCAACAATATACACTCAGTGAAATTGCACTTCTGGTAGGATATAGTAGCTTATCTGCCTTTACGTTGTCGTATAATACAATTATGAAATCCAAACCTCATCAACACAAATAAGGTTGCTAACAATACCCCAATAGTTTAAATCTTTCCCCAACTATTTGCGAATTTTTTATACTTTTTTCAGCCTCCTTTGCTTGTAACCCATTCTTTTTACTTAATTTAGCCTCTAATTAAAAAAACTAAATATGAAAAAATTAGGCCTACTTTTTAGCATCTTATTGACGTCATTTGCTATTAATTCTTATGCTCAATCACCTATCAATGTAGGGATTAAAGCGGGCGCTAACTTTACAAACTTTTCAAGTAATCCAAAAGACTATAGCAGCAAAACAGCTTCTGGTTTTGGCGTAGGTGCTATGGCGCGTATTAACTTAAATCGTTCGTATATTCAAGCAGATTTGATGTATTCAGAAAAGAGCATCAAGTTTGAATCTGATCTTAGCAGTGATAAAACAAAAATGAAAAACATCGAAATTCCGGTGGTATACGGATATAAATTATTAAAAAGTCCATTGTATAACCTAAGAGTTTTTGGTGGTGGTGTATACTCTGTTGTTTTGAACGACTTATCTAAAGGTTCTGTCGATAATGCATTCAATGAATTTGATAAATCTAATATTGGATACCGTGTAGGTGCTGGTGTAGATATTTTAAAATTCACTGTTGATGTTTCGTATGATGGTGGTTTAAACAACGTAAGTAAGAGTTTCTCATCTAAACCAAATACATGGTTTATTGCTGTTGGATATAAATTTCTATAATCCCACTTCCCATTATAAAAATAAGGCTATTACTATGCGTAGTGATAGCCTTTTTTTATTTCTTCCCTTATTTTGCAACAGCCATTGAACAGTTTCTATTCAACACTAGTTTTACTTTAAATTTTTATTATTTTTGTGCTATGCAAAAGAACATCAACATTCTAAATAAACGAGCTAAGTTCGAATACGAGATCTTAGATAGATATACTGCAGGAATTGTACTGACAGGTACAGAAATTAAATCTTTGCGACTGGGTAAAGCTAGTATTGCAGAGAGTTTCTGTGAATTCCAAAACCTAGAGCTTTTTGTGATTAACTCTCAAATTGAAGAATATGCCAATAGTAGTCATTTCAATCACAAAGCAAAAACAGAACGCAAGCTGTTATTAAATAAGAAAGAATTAAAGAGTTTACACAAAAGTGTGCAAAATAAAGGATTAACCATCATTCCTTTGCGTCTATTCATCAATGAGAAAGGGCTAGCCAAAATGGATATTGCACTGTGTAAAGGAAAGAAAAATTACGATAAACGAGAGACGATTAAAGATCGTGACAATAAAATAGCTCTAGATCGCTTGAAGAAAGCATACTAGAACGAGGACTGAATTAAACAAGCATCCGACTAAGGGTGCTTTTTTTATAGTACAACCCAAAAACATGAAAAAGAATCTACTATTAATCCTCGGACTACTAGCTGCTACAGGAGTACTTGGACAACACCCCACGGAACAACCAGCACCTATTTCTCCTACGGTAGGCCCCAAAAGCACAACCAACCAATATTCCAACAATCAAATCGGAACGGAATACGATTTTGTTCTGAATGAGCAACATAAACCGATTCAAAATGTTCCATTGGATCGAGAGGCTATCTTGATTTATGACTACGATGGTACCTTGAAATCCTTCAACCTAGCTACCCAAAAAATCAACTGGACCTTTACTGCTCGAGATACCGTGGTTACCTATGCAAGAAATAAATTCACCTTAGAACAGGGTGTCGTTTACATTCCCTTTCTCAATGGGGAACTTTATGCTTTAAACCACAAAACAGGGGAAGTATTCTGGGAAGCAAAAATAGGATTGAAAAACAGTGAGTACATCAAAATGATGATTAACCAAATTCCCGTTATTCACAACGACTTCCTCTATCTCGTTACCCAATACGAAAACAGCAATATTTACGCCTTTGACAAAAAAACAGGACATCACATTTGGAACTACAAGTTAGAATTTCCGTATAATCACATGCCTGTTTTATATGCAAATAACAAAGTTTTTGTTCCCAATGCAGGCTATGTATACAACTTTGATGCCGAATCCGGAAAGGCTTTATATGCCCGTGGTTTCAAAACAGGGATGTACTCTAGACCTGTGAGTAATGGAAAATATGTTTTCATTGCTGATTTAGGAGATCAATTGTTTGCTCTGCACCCAGACAACTTAGCTATTGTATGGGAGATTACCCTAGAAGGAGGAGCTATCGGACATAAAATGGTGTATAACAACAACCAATTACTAATTGGAACTGGCCGTAATTTTTACGCCATCCATCCCGAAGATGGGGCGATTATCTGGCAAACAGCAGTTCCCTTTAAAGAACAGGCCGATAGACGCTTTGAATTGCAACAACTAGAAGTTTTTAACAACAAAATATACGCCTACAACAACAAAAGTACCTTCTTTGTGGTTAACCCTAAAGAAGGTAAAATTGAACGAGAAATAGAGCTTAAAAATACCCCTATCTCTAATATTGAAGTCCAAGATGAAAACAATATTTTCTTCTACTGTGAGATAGGACTCATCAAACTCAACCTCCAAACCAATAAAGAGGAATTAGTTTATATGCGCGCTTCGATTCAATCAAATCCAAAAGAGAATTATATTAAGCTAGTTCGTTAGTTTTTTTTTGTAAAGTTGCTGTTTGCTCTTTGCTCTTTGTGAAGTTGCTTTTTGCTCTTCGCTCTTTGTGAAGTCGTGAGGATTGTCGATTAAAGAAGAAGAAGAATTCTCTTTAGCTAGATGATTTACCTCATCGACTCACCATTCACACCCTCTATCAAGTGAAGTTGCTTTTTTGTGAAGTCGTGAGAATTGTCAATTAAAGGAAATACGCTATTTGTTACTGCGCCTAGTTATTCCAATTAGTCAATCTGCTCAGTATGTCATGCTGACGCAGGAAGCATCGCATCCGTTACTCAACGTTTGTTTTTTGTTTTTTGTGAAGTTGCTTTTTGCTATTCGCTCTTTGTGAAGTCGTGAGATTTATCGATTAAAGGAAATACGCTATTTGTTACTGCGCCTAGTTATTCCAATTAGTCAATCTGCTCAGTATGTCATGCTGACGCAGGAAGCATCGCATCCGTTACTCAACGTTTGTTTTTTGTTTTTTGTGAAGTTGCTTTTTGCTTTTTTGCTCTTTGCTCTTTGTGAAGTCGTTTTTTGCTCTTTGCTCTTTGCTTTTTGTGAAGTCGTAAGATTTATCGATTAAAGGAAAATTCTCTTTAGCTGATAATTTACCTCACCAACTCACCACCTCACCCTCTATCTCACCTATTTTATATTTATTTTGGTGTTCGATGAATCTTCACTGCATTTCGATTTCTCATTTCCTCTCTCCAGAAGTTGCTCTTCGCTCTTTGTGAAGTCGTGAGAATTAGCGATTAAAGAAGAATTCTTCTTAGTTAGAAAATTCACTTCTCACCACCTCATCGCCTCACCATTCACATCTTCTAGTAAGTGAGGTTTGCTTTTTTGTGAAGTTGCTTTTTGCTCTTCGCTCTTCGCTCTTTGTGAAGTCGTAAGGATTTTCGATTAAAGAAGAAGAAGAATTCTCTTTAGCTAGATGATTTTCCTCACCACCTAATCAACTCACCACCTCATCGCTTCACCACCTCACCCTCTATCTCACCTATTTTATATTAATTTTGGTGTTCGATGAATCTTCACTGCGTTTCGATTTCTCATTTCCTCTCTCCAGAAGTTGCTTTTTGCTCTTTGCTCTTCGCTCTTTGTGAAGTCGTAAGGATTTTCGATTAAAGAAGAAGAAGAATTCTCTTTAGCTAGATGATTTTCCTCACCACCTCATCAACTCACCACCTAACCACCTAACCACCTCACCATTCACATTTTCTAGTAAGTGAGATTTGCTCTTTGCAAAAGATTATTTCATCAAACAACAAAGAGCAAAAAAACAAAAAAACAAACAACAAAAAAGCAAAAAACAAAAAAGCAAAAAACAAACAACAAAAAAACAAACAACAAAGAGCAAAGAACAAACAACCTCTATTTTCCTTCCGCTAAAAAAGCTACAATTTCCTTCGCTACTTCATTGGGTTTTTCAGCGACTATAAAATGGCCACAATTGGGAATTTGAACTAGCTGTAGATTCGTTGCTACTGGTACTAAAGAACCTTGGAGTATTTCATAGCCGCTACCTCCTATTCCCAATACAGGCATGCTTAAATTCACATAGGTTTTACTATCCTCAATATCTTGTCCAAAGGCTTGATACCAGGCATTTGAAGCGCGTATTGCATCTTTTGAATTATACGCCTGAGTGTAAAGCTTTCGATCAACGTCAGAGACAGCTTCTTTATCTACAGTTAATTGATCAAATAACCAATCAATGATGATATCCATGCGCCCTTCCAATAGTTGTTCGGGTAGCTCCTTCACTTGATTAAAAACCAACCACCACGGATAGGTATAATTTCCTCCTGGTATTGGTAACATCGGTAAATGATACATCCCAGCATCTGGGTGTGGAGTGTCTAACATCACCAGTTTTGCTGTTTTATGCGGATAATTACAGGCAAAGCTAAAAGCAACATGAGCTCCAATATCATGACCGCCAATGTAAACGCGATCTAACCCCAGTTGTTGAACAAGTGCCTCAATATCGCGTGCCATATTTTTCTTTTCATACCCTTGAAGGGGTTTAGCTGAATTTCCCATCCCGCGTATCTCAACAACAATAACCTGGTATTTTTCTGCCAGGATAGGCATAATCTTGTGGTACCCCCACCAAGTTTCAGGATATCCTGGTATTAAAAGCAAAGGCTCTCCTTCTCCTCCAATTACATAGTGTAACTGCGTTCCATTAACCGTCGCATACTGACTTTCAAATCCTTCTAATGCGTGCGTTAACAGCTGGTTGGTTGTGTATTTTTCCATAACTATCTCTTTACTATTTCTTCTATTTTTCATTTGTACTATGTAAAACTAAATACTATTTTTACACCATACAACCATGAAGTATACTTCACAGTTTGTAATTTAAAAAAAGTTTAACAGATGAAGTTAATTAGCCAGTTAGCCAAAGAAGTCGATCTTCCTGTAGCGACCATTCGGTTCTATGAAAAAAAGGGCCTTTTTAGCAGTATTACAAAAGAGGATGTTACCACAAATAACTATGCCTATTACGATGAAGAAGTCATTGATAAATTAAGGTTCATTCAAATGGCCAAAGCAGTTGGTTTCACCCTATCCGAAATAAAAGAAGTCATTGATGCTTGGTACGAAAAGCAACTCACTAAAAAAGCTAAATTGGACGTCTTAAATCTAAAACTCAAGCAACTTGATGCAAAGATGAACGAACTCAAAGCCATGAAAAAGCAAATTAGCCTTTGTAAATATAATATTGAACATGATTTAAGTTAATACTGGTGAGAGGGTGAGGTGATTAGAAGGTGAGGCGATGAGGTGATTAGAGAGTGAGGTGATTTGAGGGTGAGGTGATTTGAGGGTGAGGTGATTTGAGGGTGAGGTGGTGAGAGGTAAATTTTCTAAATAGTATAAATTTTCCTTTAATCGAAAATCCTTACGACTTCACAAAAAGCAAAAAACGACTTCACAAAAAAGCAAACCTCACTTACTAGAAGATGTGAATGGTAAGGCGATGAGGTGGTGAGAGGTGAATTTTCTAAATAGTATAAATTTTCCTTTAATCGAAAATCCTACGACTTCACAAAGAGCAAAGAGCAAAAAACGACTTCACAAAAAAGCAGCTTCACAAAGAGCAAAGAGCAAACCTCACTTTCTTAAAGTACTTGATTATCGTTCCCATATCATCCTTCATTTTAATTTACTCAAAAGTAAGATTATCTTTTTTGATGTACTGTAACAATTGTTACTGTCTACCTAGCAAACAACAGTTAGATTTGCTCTACATAACTATCAAAACACACGATCATGAGAAAAATGCTTTGGGCTATTGTCGTACTCATTGGAACCACTACGATGGTTCATGCGACAAACCTTACGCATACCGTAAACGAAGCAACTTTACAAGCAACAACGGGAGATAAATATGCAATTTTAGTTCAATCGACCAAGAACTTACGTGCTTCTATTATGACGGCTTCAGAAATGAAAAAAGACAATCCTGCTATTGCCTTTGAAATTGTAATTATGGGGCAGATGGTACAGGAATTAAACGATAAGGAATTACGTCCAACGTTAGATGCAGCAAACAAAGCAGGAATTAAATTAGTAGTATGCGAATTTGCGCTTCAAGTCTATGGAGTAAGTCTAAAAGATTTACCTTCTTACTTTGTTGGAACGCCAAATGCACATAAGTACCTGTTTCAATTAAACGAAAAGAAGTATAATACACTTTCCATTTAAATAAACAACAACTGAACAATACCTTTTTCCAAACAAAAAGCATCCCTCGGGATGCTTTTTTACTTGTTTGTATTTTAATTTTTATTTTCTAACATGGGTACGAATTTAAAATCGCCATGTTCATGTTTTTCAAATTGAGTTTCATTGAGTCGGATCAGTTCAATCATCGTTTGTTGATCTTCTCCTACAGGAATAATCATACGCCCTCCTATTTTGAGTTGTCCCATTAACGCCTGTGGAATAAAAGGTGCACCTGCTGTTACAATGATGGAATCAAAAGGTGCATAATTCGGTAATCCTTTATAGCCATCCCCAAAGGTTAGCAATTTAGCACGAATACCTAATTTTGGCAACAACAAAGCCGTTTTCTTATACAATTCCAACTGGCGTTCAATGCTGTATACCCTAGCCCCCATCGCGACTAACACAGCCGTTTGATACCCACTGCCCGTTCCAATTTCCAATACCTTATCCTCTGGTTTCACTTGCAGCAACTGCGATTGAAAAGCAACGGTATAAGGATGCGAGATGGTTTGACCTGCACCTATGGGAAAAGCGGTATTTTGATAGGCAAAATTTTCAAAACTCGAATCTATAAATAAATGCCTAGGAATGCGTCTAATCGCCTGAAGTACGGCTTGATCTTCAATGCCTTTTTCCTTCAATGCTTCAACCAACTGATTGCGCAATCCCTGATGCTTCGTAGAATCCTTCACTGTAATTAAATAATTTATACAAAAGTAACCAATATTTTTATAAAAAACACCTTTTAATCCCTTCCAAACAAAGTATTGCAAAAGATTTAAAGCTGAAATTTTACCCATTCCATAAATAAGTTTTATTTTTGTTCAAAATAATTTTTTATGCTTAAAATTGGCGTATTGGGAGCTGGGCATTTAGGTAAAATTCACTTGCGTTTGCTGAACCAATCAGAAAAATACGAATTAGTAGGTTTTTATGACCCTTTTGCAGAAAATGCAAACAAAGTAGCACAAGAGTTTGGTTACACCAAATTTGACAGCATTGACGAATTAATTCAAGCCGTTGATGTTATTGATATTGTGACTCCTACACTCTCCCATTTTGACTGTGCAAAAAAAGCCATTGAAGCGGGAAAACACGTTTTTTTAGAAAAACCCATTACAACTACAGTTGAAGAAGCGGAAGCTATTATTGACTTAGCCAAACAATATAACGTTTTGGGACAAGTGGGACATGTGGAGCGTTTTAACCCAGCATTCGTTGCGGTAAGTTCAAAAATTGAAAATCCCATGTTCATTGAAACACACCGTTTAGCTGAATTTAATCCTAGAGGAACGGATGTACCTGTCGTATTGGATTTAATGATTCACGATTTAGATGCTATTCTAAGTGTAGTAGATTCACCCGTAAAACACGTGAGTGCTAGTGGGGTATCTGTTTTAAGCGAATCACCCGATATTGCCAATGCTCGTATTGAATTTGAAAATGGCTGTGTGGCTAACGTTACTGCAAGTAGAATCTCGATGAAAAACATGCGTAAATCGCGTTTTTTCCAACGTGATGCGTATATCTCTGTGGATTATTTAGAGAAAACATGTGAGGTAGTAAAAATGAAAGATACTCCAGAAACACCCGGAGATTTCGACCTTATCTTACAAAATGCCGAGGGATTAAAGAAACAAATTTACTACGATAATCCAAAGGTTTTACCAAATAATGCTATCTTAGATGAACTAGAAACGTTTCACGATGCGATTATCAATCAAACAAGACCAGTGGTAACACTAGAAGATGGTACAAAAGCTTTGCGTTTGGCTTATCAAATCATAGACGCATTTAAAAACTAACAAATCATTAACTCGTAAATACATACTTAACTTATGAAAAATATTGCTGTAATTGGTGCAGGAACAATGGGAAATGGAATTGCTCATACTTTTGCTCAAAAAGGCTTTAAAGTACTTTTAATCGATATCTCTGAACAAGCGATTGAAAGAGGAATGAATACGATTAGCAAAAATTTAGATCGAATGATTGCGAAAGGTTCTATTACAGAAGCAGACAAAAAAGCAACAATCGAAAATATTATCACCTATACAGAAATTAAAGACGGTGTTGTCAATGCGGATTTAGTTATTGAAGCTGCAACAGAAAATATCAATTTAAAACTAAATATTTTCAAAGAATTAAGCGCTGTTTGTAGAGAGGATGTGATTTTAGCATCAAATACCTCTTCTATTTCTATTACGCAAATTGCATCGGTAGTAAAAAACCCAGAGCGCGTAATCGGTATGCACTTTATGAATCCAGTGCCAATCATGAAATTGGTAGAGATCATCAGAGGATATAATACAACGGATGAAGTAACGAAAGCGATTATGGATTTATCGTTGAAATTGGATAAAACACCAACCGAAGTAAACGATTACCCTGGTTTCGTAGCGAACCGTATTTTAATGCCAATGATTAACGAAGCAATTGAAACATTGTACAATGGTGTTGCTGGTGTTGAGGAAATTGACACAGTAATGAAATTGGGAATGGCTCATCCAATGGGACCTTTACAATTGGCTGACTTCATTGGTTTAGATGTATGTTTATCTATTCTAAACGTAATGTATGACGGTTTCAAAAACCCTAAATATGCACCATGTCCGTTATTAGTAAATATGGTAATGGCTGGTAAATTAGGTGTAAAATCAGGAGAAGGATTTTATGACTATTCAGAAAGCAAAAAAGCAGAGAAAGTGGCGAAAATGTTTTCTTAATTGAACAGTAAATAAAACAAACAATCATACCAAGACAATCGATTTCATTGTCGATTGTCTTATTTTTTGATACCATATAGTAAAGAATGGCAAAAATAATTCCTTTCCAGGGTATACGCCCAACACGAGATAAAGCTAATTTGGTAACTTGTAGGTCCTTTGAAGACTACAATGCGGTAGAATTAGCCTATCTTTTAGATTACAATCCTTTTTCATTTCTACACGTTTTAAACCCAGCTTACGTCAATCCTCAAAAGGTAACTAGCGATAAGCGATTTAAAATGGTTGCAGCTAAGTTTAATGATTTTAAAAAGGAAGGAATCTTAACAAAGGAAGACACCCCCGTTTTGTATCTCTATCAAATTGAGACAAAAAACTGGAAATTTACGGGTATTGTTGCGGGAACTTGCATTGAAGATTATGAAAATAACATCATCAAAAGGCATGAAGACACACTAGAATATCGGGTCAATCTCTTTAAAGAATACTTGTATCACAGTCGATTTAATACAGAACCCGTACTGATGATGTATCCTGATAAAGAAGATATCAATGCGTGGATTACAACCTACAAAGAGAATCGCCCCATTTACGATTTTACAACCGTAACCAAAGAGCGACATACAATCTGGAAGGTGGATGATCAGGCATGTATTGATTGGTTATGCCAAGAATTTGATGCTATATCAGAGCTGTATATTGCCGATGGACACCATCGCTTTGCCTCTGCTGCATTACTCAAAAAAGAAAATGGTTTTGAACCGCATTCGCATAGCAATACGGTCATGACGTTCTTAATTGCAGAAAACAACATTAAAATATATGAGTTTAATCGCATTATCCACGATTTAAACAATCATAGTAAAGAGGAGTTTTTAGCTTTATTAAGCGAGAAATTTAACGTAAAAAACAAGCAACAACAGTTGTGGAAACCCTCCAAAAAGATGGAATTTGGTATGTACTTGGACGGGGATTTTTACTCCCTCAAACTCAAGGATAAAATTAAAACAGACGATATTTTAATGCAGCTCGATGCACAAATATTGTATGATGCTGTTTTAAATCCGATCTTAGGGTTGGATGATTTGAGAAATGACGCTAGAATTGATTATATTCCAGGAAATGAATCCATTGTAGCGATTAAAGAATTAGTTGATGATGGAGAATATGAGGTTGGTTTTATGTTATACCCAACCAATGTACATGAGATCAAGCTAGTAGCGGATAATGATTTAATCATGCCGCCAAAGAGTACCTATATTGAACCTAAGTTCATGAATGGGTTATTAACCTACGAAATTTAAAAATACAATATGATGTCAATGATTGCTGAGAATCTAAAACGAATTAAAGCTGACTTACCTGCACAGGTACAGTTGGTTGCTGTTTCTAAAACAAAACCCAATGCGGCTATTTTAGAAGCATATGAAGCAGGACAAAGAGTTTTCGGTGAGAATAAGATACAAGAAATGACGGATAAGTATGACGCTCTACCTCAAGATATAGAGTGGCATATGATTGGGCATGTACAGCGCAATAAAGTAAAGTATATGGCTCCTTTCGTCGCTTTGATTCACGCTGTTGATAGTCTGCGTTTACTAACTGAAATCGATAAACAAGCGGAGCGAAATAATCGCGTTATTCCGTGTTTGTTGCAGCTATTTATTGCCGATGAAGAAACGAAATTTGGCTTAAGTGAAGACGAACTATTCGAACTTCTAGACAGTGAAGCTTTCAAAGTCTTACACCACATTAAGATCCAAGGGTTAATGGGAATGGCAACATTTACCGAAAACCAAGATCAAATTAGACAAGAATTTTCTACACTACACCATATTTTTGAAAAGGTACAAACCTACAATCACTTACCCAATGTGGAATGCAAAACATTATCCATGGGGATGAGTAATGACTACCCTATCGCTATCGACTGCGGAAGTACAATGATTAGAATAGGAAGTACTATTTTCGGAGAACGCAATTACGAATTAAACAAATAAGATACTATTGTACGCAATTTTAGATATAGAGACCACAGGGGGTCAGTTTAATGAAGAAGGGATAACCGAGATTGCCATTTATAAATTTGATGGTCATCAGATTGTTGACCAACTCATTAGTTTAGTCAATCCCGAGAAAGAAATACAGCCCTTCGTTGTAAAACTGACAGGAATCAATAGTGCTATGCTTCGCTTAGCGCCTAAATTTCATGAATTAGCAAAACGCATTATCGAAATGACAGAAGATTGTGTGCTGGTAGCACATAATGCAGCTTTCGATTATCGCGTGCTGCGCAATGAATTTAGTCGTTTGGGATACAATTTTCAAAAAGATACGTTGTGTACCGTTGAGCTTGCTCAAAAATTGTTACCTGAAATGCCTTCGTATAGTTTGGGGAAATTAGTGCGTACTTTAGGAATTCCGTTGGCAGACCGCCATCGTGCTTATGGTGATGCCCTAGCAACACTCAAACTATTTCAGCTACTCTTATCAAAAGATACCGAAAAGACAATACTAACTAGCATGATTAAGTCTGATATTAAAACAGGACTTAATCCCAAGTTTTTTGATATTACCGATAACCTCCCTACTTCGGTTGGTATTTACTATATCCACAACGAAGAAGGTGAAATCATCTACATTGGTAAAAGTCGCAACATCAAGAAGAAGATTATGCAGCACTTTACCAATAATGCTGTCCTATTCAAAAAGGTTCAAAAAGAAACGTATACCGTTACTTTTGAGAAAACAGGAAATGAATTGATTGCCATTTTAAAAGAAGCAGAAGAAATTCTTTTAAATAAGCCCAAATACAACAAAGTAACCAAAAAAGGGATTTTCCCCTATTCGCTCTATGTAAAAACCAACCTTCAAGGTTATTTTTATTTCAGCTTAGAAAAAACAGATGGTCGTAAAAGAAATCATATGGCTTTTACTTCCTTAGCTGAAGGGAGAAAATTTGTAGATAAAATCACAGCTGATTTTGAACAGCCTTTTTACTTGGAAGTGTTACATGAAAAAAAATCAAAAAAAGTAACAGAAGAGACTTTTTGTACTACATTTGATTTAGCATTTCAAGAATATAATACGTTATTAATTAACTTATTACAACATTACAACCTAGATGATGGCCATGTGTTAATCCTCGATAAGGGACGCACCATCAACGAGAGAAGTGCTGTGGTGATGGAAAATGGAAAGTTAGCAGGCTATTGTTTTTACGATTTGAATTATCAAATCAACGATCCCGCAAGGATTGCAGCAAACCTTACGCCTATTACCTTTCACCGCAACAACAGAAATATTATTCTCAATTATTTGAATAAGAAAACTGGTTATAAATTAATCCATTATTAAAAGTATATACGTTGAGACGCAGACTAAAAAATAAGTGGGATATTCTTAAACAGAAGATTTATATCATCATCTATGGTTCCAATACATTTGCGGGTAAGCTATTCGATTTAGTTCTACTCGCGGTGATTCTATTGAGTGTGATTTTGGTTATGTTGGAGTCGATTGAGAGCTACGACATGAAACATCACACCCTCCTGAAGGTATTGGAATGGGTGATTACTATTTTCTTTACGATTGAATATGTGTTGCGGATTATCTGTAACAAACAACCGCTGAAATATATTTTCAGCTTCTACGGTATTGTCGATTTAATTTCGATTATGCCGATGTATTTATCGTTCTTTGTTTCGGATTTAGGTATTTTATCTGTAGTTCGAGCCCTGCGTTTACTGCGTTTATTTGGTATTTTAAACTTAGTTCCGTACATCGGACAAGAGTCTAACTTAAAGCTTGCCATCAAAGCGAGTAGAACTAAAATTATTGTTTTCATCTACTTTATCGTGGTTGTTTCGATTTTACTAGGGGCCTTGATGTACGTCATTGAAGGCAAAGACAATGGTTTTACCAGTATTCCGAAAAGTATCTATTGGTGTATTGTAACCCTTACGACAGTAGGTTATGGAGATATTGCTCCGCAGACCACGATCGGACAGATGATTGCTTCGTTTATTATGATTATGGGATATGGTATTATTGCCGTTCCTACTGGAATTGTAACAGCGGAATTTACAAGCTTAAAACGAAATAAAAGCATTGATGCTAGACGAAGAAGAACTTGTTCTTCTTGTACAACAACAATTTATGATGATGACGCTAATTATTGCTATAATTGCGGCCAAAAATTAGGAGATGTCTTTACCCGATAAACCCCATTATTTACTTGTCGTTATTGGCCCAACAGCCATCGGAAAAACGGCTTTAGCTATACAATTAGCTCAACATTTTCAATGTGAAATTCTATCTTGTGATAGTCGTCAATTCTTTAAAGAAATGACGTTAGGTACTGCCGTTCCCTCCCAAAAGGAACTCGCTGCTGTACCGCATCACTTTATTCAACATATCAGCATTCAGGATTCCTACTCTGTAGGGGATTTTGAACGTGATGCCATTGCGCATTTGGATCGCCTATTTGAGCAAAACAACGTGCAAGTAATGGTTGGTGGCTCTGGTTTGTATGTCAATGCCATTTTAGAGGGATTGGACGAATTTCCAGATATTGACCCTCGTATACGAGAAGAACTCAACCAAGCATTGGAAGAAAAAGGCTTACCTTATCTTCAAGCTCAACTCAAGGAGTTAGACCCTGTGCACTACGAAAAGGTAGCCTTAGACAATCCGCAACGCGTTACACGTGCCCTAGAGGTTTCGATTGGAACAGGACAGCCCTACTCTAGTTTTTTAGCGAAAAAGAAGGTAAAACGCAACTTTATTCCCATCGTTATTGGTCTAGAAGCTCCTCGTGAAATCATGTATGATCGCATCAATAAACGCGTGGATCTCATGCTAGAGGGTGGACTTTTAGATGAAGTGAAAGCCCTACTG
Source organism: Myroides odoratus (assembly GCF_001549985.1). GTDB lineage: Bacteria > Bacteroidota > Bacteroidia > Flavobacteriales > Flavobacteriaceae > Flavobacterium > Flavobacterium odoratum_A. The sequence goes on from NZ_LROZ01000002.1 coordinate 78,347, forward strand.
CCCTATCAAGAACTAAATGCCTTACAAACCGTAGGCTATCGTGAACTATTCCATTATTTTAATGGAGAAGGTACGCTTGAAGAAGCGATCGAAGAAATCAAAAAAAATACGCGTCGATTTGCCAAGAGACAAATTACTTGGTTCAAAAGAACGCCAAACGCTACTTGGTATCCCTATCAAACAGACCCAAAACTGATTATAGCAGCGATTACTGAGCAACTAAATTAATCAATTATGCCCATTTCCGACCAATTTACCTCCATTCACCAACAATCTTATGAAATAGACTTCTTTGCCTGTTCTCCTTCTGGACATCTGAAATGGGTGGATTTATGTAGACTTATTCAACGTGTTTCAGCAGATCATTCGGTGCTTGGTGGAATTAGTTTTTGGGATTTAAAAACACACAACCAAGCATGGGTACTCAGTAAATTTCGAGTAGAAAAGAAAGCAGAACTACCTCAATGGCAAGATAAGATTACCATTAGTACTTGGATTGAACGCTTAGATGGTGTACGCTCTATCCGAAATTTTGAGGTTTATCTCGGTGAACAACTCATTGCGGTGGCTTCCTCTCTATGGGTGATCATCAATACGGAACGCCGTAGACCTGAACTCATTGCATTACCACACGAACACTTTATCAAATACACGAATAAAAAGGTAACACAAGCCGAATTTGCAAAACTACACAAAGGAGCTTATCACAAAATTGATGAACTCCGCGTTAAGTTATCTGATTTAGATATGGTTCATCACGTAACCAATATCAAATACCTTGAATGGTGTATTGATGCTGCTTTTGCCTGTCAACAAGCCGTAGATAAAATACAAGTCATTGACATGCACTTCTTAAAAGAAACGCGAATCAACGATACTTGTGAAGTACAGCTCTTGCAAGAAAACAACCTGTTGCACTACCAAATTTGTGTGGATAGTGTGGTTCATTTTTATTGCTTGATGGAGGTAGAAGAATAATTGCAAACATGAAGTAGCGTTATTCTTACGTTTTAACGCAAAATAGACGGAGATGATAGACCAAGAATTAAAATATTATGAAGGAATTGAAAACCTAAAAATAGAGATTCCTACAAAAAATGATTATTATACTCTTTTAATCTGTCATCATGGTTTTAGCACCATCAAAGCTGGGTTTCACCAATTCAAATTAACTCCTGGTACAATTGCAATTATCTCTCCTAATGTTATACTCTCCACCAGTGATAGTTCTCCTGATTTAGAAGTCAAACAATTATTTTTCACCAAAACTTTTTTACAAAAGATCTTTTTGAAGGATGAAATTGTTGATGAACTATTATTACTCAACAATAATTATCCGCCTATGTATGACTTACATACAAGATTTCAACTTGTTGCAGATAAGTTTACAGCAATTAAAAATGAAATTGATTTGCAATATGCTTATCACCTTGATATTGTTCGACTGTTAGTGATGGAAATTTTGTACGAATACAACCGTGCTTGTGAGTTCTGTTTATTGGGGTTTGAAAAAAACATGAATCGAAATTATCAAGTCACCTATGAATTTAAAAAACTAGTTGATCAGTATTTTTCAACTTGGAACTCTATTGGTCAATATGCTTCTACACTCAATGTATCTGCAAAACATTTAACTGAAGTTGTCAAAGAGGAAACGGGACATACTGCCCTCCAAATCATACATGAACGACTCTTGTTGGAAAGTCAGTTTTTATTAAAACACTCCACAAAATCAATAAAGGAATGTGCTTTGACTCTTGGTTTTGAAACAGCTTCTTACTTTTCAAGATTTTTTAAAAGTCATATGAATATTTCTCCTCATGCGTATAGAAAAAAACAATAACCTTCTTCTTGTCCTTTTTCAAAAACTCTAACTACACCATCAGGCTACCCTTTCCGAAAAAATTGAATCTTTTTCCGAATATTGGATATTGCTCCTCCCTTCCTTGTTCATGAACTTTGCAAAGTAATTTTAATTATTTAAAAATGAATGATATGGAAGTATCTCCTACCCATACACAAGCTTCTTGGGCGATTCTTTTTTCAAAAGGGAATGCTTTAAAGGCAATTGTGCTCGCTTTAGGTGTGATGTTGCACGCTACCAATGTTTATTTAGCAACAACTATTATGCCTTCAATTATAAAAGAAATTGGCGGAATTCAATACTATGCATGGAACACCACAATATTTGTTGTTGCCTCTGTCATTGGTTCTGTTATTTCTGCCAATCAAATGACTAAATCAGGGCCTAGAAAGGCTTATCAGATTGCAATTTTACTTTTTTCAATGGGTACATTACTGTGTACGTTTGCACCAACAATGTATATTTTACTTCTGGGTCGATTTATTCAGGGATATGGTGGCGGATTGCTCTTTGCCTTATCCTATGCCATGATACGCTTAGTCTTTACAGAAAATCTATGGTCAAGAGCCATGGCTTTAGTTTCAGCTATGTGGGGAGTTGCTGCTTTTTCGGGACCTTTTATCGGAGGAATCTTTGCTGAACACGGGCATTGGAGATGGTCTTTTGGTATTTTACTCTTCTTTTGTTTATTTATTATACTTGCAGCTAGCATTATAATTCCACAGAAACACAACGCACAAACGGCAAGCCCAATTCCAACAGTAAAACTTCTATTACTTACCTTATCTGTTTTAGCCGTTTCGATTGGAAGTATTCAGCAAAGTATAGGGAAGAATCTCCTAGGGGTTTGTGCTGCTATTTTATTGCTTGCTGGAGTCATCTACTTAGAAAAAAACAGTAAAAACAGATTGCTACCGACAGGAGCCTATAAACTATCTTCTACACTTGGTTCAACCTATGCCATTATGGCCTTACTGACAATTGCTACCGCTATTGAAATTTACGTTCCTTACTACGCCCAAGTAATCAATGGTTTCACTCCTATACAAGCAGGGTACCTAACCGTTTTAATAGCCTTAGGATGGACGATATCCTCTATTTTATTTTCTGGTTGCAAAGGGAAAACGATTCGCAACATCATCTTACTAGGTGGCTTTCTTATGTTTGTTGGATTAATAGGTTTGAGCTACATTAGTTTGAACCATACTTTTCCTCCTACTTGGCAGCTTGTCTTGAATTGTATTTTCCTTTTAGCTATAGGAGCAGGTATTGGAATGGGATGGCCGCATTTATTAACTAAAGTGTTTGCCTTAGCACCCAAAGGAGAAGAGAACTTAACATCTTCATCGATAACAACCGTACAGCTGATAGCCACTTCATTTGGAGCTGCCCTCGCAGGATTAGTCACAAATCTGAGTGGTATTACCCAGTCAACAGATATAGTAGCTATAACAAACTCATCTCTATATCTATACGCTATTTTTGCAATAACTCCTTTAGTTGCTATTGTCTTGTTCCTTCGAGTTAAAAACAAAACCAACTAGTTGATACAATCAAATTTACAAAAGTCTTATAATTTCATTTCTCAACTGTAACGACATGGTTTTAAGTACGATTACCCCTCTTGATCCATGCTTTTAGCTATAAAATAGTTTCAAATTAAAAAACTAGATTCAAAAAAAGGTTTCTAATTCGTTAGAAACCTTTTTTTATATATCCATTTTATCGAGATTCTTCTCTCAAAAAAACTACCAAACGAACATTGGGCGTTCAGCCATCATTTCATTTACTTCATCTGCCACTTCTTCGATGATGTCTTCATTTGTATGGTTAAGAATTACTTTATCAATTAAAGCAACGATTGTTTCCATATCTTCTTCTTTCAATCCTCTTGTTGTGATTGCAGGTGTACCAATACGGATACCTGAAGTTACGAATGGTGATTTATCATCAAATGGCACCATGTTTTTATTTACTGTAATTTCAGCTTTTACTAACGCTTGTTCTGCGTCTTTTCCTGAAATATTTTTGTTTCTCAAGTCGATCAACATCATGTGGTTATCTGTTCCTCCAGAAATGATGTTATACCCTCTTTTTACAAATGCGTCAGCCATTGCTTTTGCATTTTTCTGTACTTGCAACATATAAGTGAAGAACTCATCTGTTAACGCTTCTCCAAAAGCAACTGCTTTTGCAGCGATGATGTGCATCAAAGGTCCACCTTGGTTTCCAGGGAATACTGCACTATCCAATAAAGCAGACATCATGCGTACTTCTCCTTTTGGAGTTGTTAAACCAAATGGGTTAGGGAAATCTTTTCCAATCATGATCATTCCTCCACGTGGTCCACGCAAGGTTTTGTGTGTCGTTGTTGTAATGATATGACAATGAGGCACTGGATCATTCATCAATCCCTTAGCAATTAATCCTGCAGGGTGAGAAATATCCGCCATTAAAAGAGCTCCAACGCTATCAGCGATTTCTCTAAAGCGTTTGAAATCCATATCGCGAGAATAAGCAGAAGCACCAGCAATGATTAATTTTGGTTGCTCTTTTTTCGCGATTTCTGCGATTTTATCGTAATTTAATAAGCCTGTTTCTTGCTCTACACCGTAAAATACTGGATTATACAATTTTCCAGAGAAATTCACTGGTGATCCGTGTGTTAAGTGTCCACCGTGAGATAAGTCAAATCCTAAGATTTTATCTCCTGGTTTTAAACAAGCAGAAAAAACAGCTGTATTCGCTTGTGATCCAGAGTGAGGTTGAACATTCACATATTCAGCACCAAAAAGAGCTTTTGCGCGATCAATAGCGATTTGCTCTACAACATCTACTACTTCACATCCTCCGTAGTAGCGTTTGTTTGGATAACCCTCTGCGTATTTATTAGTTAAACAAGATCCGGCTGCTTCCATCGTTTGCTCACTTACAAAGTTTTCAGAGGCAATTAGCTCAATACCGTGTACTTGTCTATCCCCTTCTTCTACGATTAAGTCGAAAATTTCTGTATCTCTTCTCATCTGAATTGTATATTTCGTTAAATTGACCTCAAATGTACAAAATTCGTTTGTTAATTTGCCCTATAATTATATATTTGATTAAACTATTCATTCAATTAATTAAGCAATAAATATGATGATTACGGCAAATGATCCGAAAAGAGAATCTTGGTTAGAAGTTCAGCCACAGTCTGACTTCCCGATCCAAAATATTCCTTTTGGGGTTTTTATTACGAAAGATGATATTGTAACAATTGGAACTCGTATTGGCGATTATGCCATCGATTTAAGTGCCTTGCAAATGTTAGGGTATTTAAAAGGAATCGAACTGACAGACGATGTGTTTTTACAAGACAATCTCAATGATTTCATCTCAAGTGGAAAGAAAACATGGCGTGCAGTTCGAAATAGAATCGCTGATATTTTCGACAAAGCAGACCCAACCTTACAAAACAATGCCAAACACAAAGAGGTAGTGATCTTTAAAATAGAAGAAGTAGAAATGCAATTACCCGTATACATAGGTGATTACACGGATTTTTACTCCAGCAGAGAACATGCAACCAATGTAGGTAAAATGTTCCGAGATCCAGCAAATGCCTTATTACCCAACTGGCTTCACATTCCAGTAGGTTATCACGGTAGAAGTTCAACGGTTATTCCTTCTGGCATTCCTGTGAAACGACCAATGGGACAGACCTTACCTAAGGGGGAATCACAACCTATTTTTGGACCTTCTACTCGCATTGATTTTGAATTAGAAACAGCGTTTATCACTACAGATGCCAATTTATTTGGAGAAAGTATTCCCGTTGATGAAGCTGAAGAGCATATCTTTGGAATGGTCTTATTAAACGACTGGAGTGCCCGCGATATTCAAAAGTGGGAATATGTTCCACTAGGCCCCTTCTTAGCTAAAAACTTCGCTACCTCTATTTCTCCATGGGTGATAACCCTAGATGCTTTAGAGCCATTTAGAACAGCGAGTCCAAAACAAGACCCTACTCCTCTACCATATTTACAACAAACAGGAGATAAAACATTTGACATCAACTTAGAAGTATATCTACAACCCGAAAATGGTCCAGACAACCTAATTTGTCAGTCAAATTTCAAATATTTGTACTGGACTATGAGTCAACAATTGGCTCATCATACGGTTAACGGTTGTAAGATTAATGCCGGAGACTTAATGGGATCAGGAACAATTTCAGGAACTGCACCCAATAGCTTTGGTTCTTTACTGGAGTTAACTTGGGCAGGTGCAAATCCATTAACCTTAGCAGATGGTAGTACACGTACGTTTATCGAAGACTATGATACCATCACCATGAAAGGATATTGCCAGAATGATGATATTCGCATCGGCTTTGGAGAAGTAAGTAGTATGCTACTTCCCTCCACAGCAACAATGAAATAATAAAAAAAGGATTTCTCTAACGAGAAATCCTTTTTTGTTGTTTGCTTTTTTGTTTTTTGTGAGGTTCGTGCTTTGTGCTTTGCTCTTTGTGAAGTTGTAAGATTTATCGATTAAAGGAAAATTTATACTATTTAGAAAATTCACCTCTCACCACCTATCTCACCTATTTGATATTTGTTTTGGTGTTCGATGAATCTTCACTGCGTTCCGATTTTCACTGCGTTTCGATTTCACCAACTCATCACCTCACCCTCTCACCAACTCACCCTCTCATCACCTCACCATAAACCATCACTCCCTCTAATATCCCTTATTCTGTTCAAACGTTGCATCAATATCGATAATCGTTTGAGGAATAGGGAAAATTCTACGATACGGTTGTGATTGTGGTTTAGCTGATTGGGCTAAAGGCAAATCAAACTTTCCGAAACGCACCATCTGGGGTCTGCGTTTAATTTCCCAATACAATTCATATCCCAATTCTTTGTACAATACCTCAGCATCTAAAGCACCTATTGGTTTACCTGCTGCAGCTGCGTGTAAGGCATCATGGGTACGCGTGGTGCGGACTGTATTAATATCGTTCAACGCTAGTCCGACATTTCCTTTTCTAAAATAAGCTTCAGCGCGTAGCATATACATTCCACCTAAACGGTAAATTGGAATATCTACTTCTGAAGAACCATTTTCTCCTTTTGAAGCATCAAATTCAAACTTGAAACAACGAGCTCCACGATTGATTTGATCCTGTTTAAAAACAGCTTCCACAGGATTATCAAAGTTAAAATCAGGGGTAAAATCCATCGGTGTTGTCGAACTTTTCTCCATCACCAAAGGCATGACTTTGATACGACCATCAGCTGTCATTTCAAATTTGCCAGTGGCCTGTACTAACTTAGGACCATGTTGAAGTCCAAATTGAATTCCTCTATTAAAGTGAAACCAAGGCTCTGAAGTTCCAGGTGCAATTGATGTTGCTGGTACAGATACATCGGTTCCATCATTTTTGAACCAAGTACCATCTTCATATTGATAGCTGCGTTGAAAACGAGGATCATCTTGATTTCCATTCCAACTATAGAAAAACTCTGGGCGAATTGCACTCGCATTTGTTCCTCTATTTTTAGCCGTTACGCGTTGATTTCGCTCCATGGTATTATACGCCAAGTCATTACTCGAACCTTTGATATCAGAAACATGCTGAACAACTGCAAAAATCATTTCTTTGGATGTATGATTATCCATGGCAAAATTGTGGAAGTAATTTTCTTCTAATTGAAAACGTCCTTCATCAATTAACAAACTCGTATAGTGAATTACTTTATCCATATTAGAGCTAGAACCATCCGTTGCAGTAGCATTAAAATCAAAAGCAGAACTTGCATTATAGCGATCTTTATACACCGCGCGATTCATATAAAGTTCCGCTAATAATCCATACGCCGCTTGTTTGGTAAAACGCCCTACATGGGTTTGATTTTCACCTAAACTTGGCAAAGAAGGAAGTAACCCTTCTACTTCTGCAATTACAAAGTCAATATCTGATTCTGCTTTTAAAATGCGAATAGGTCCTTTGAGGTTATTGAGGTCTTTATAAGGAGCCTGCCCGTATAAATCCAACAATTGCGCGATATAGAAATACAACAATCCCTTTGCTTCCGCTAGGTAAAAATCTTTTGAAGCTCCTTCTCCATTCAATGTTATCGCTTCAATTGCAGTATAAGAGCGCGTAACGCCATTCGTTAAATCGTTGAAATTTCCTTGTACCAATCCGTTGTCTGATGCCCAGGTAAACTCGGAGATTGCTCTCCATTTTCCTGCATCTCCCCAATCACTTCCTCTCGTTGGCAAAATAGCCACATCACTACTGAGTTCTTGCAAAGCAAACAATCCGCCAGTTCCTACAAATAAATTTTGTCCCATACGCGCATAAGCAGAAGTCAATGCGGCAACGGGATTAATCTCAGATGAACCCAAATTTTCATCTAACACTTTTTCTTCCAAATCCGTACACGATGTAGCAGCCAAAAGCGCCCCTACAACTAGTAATCCATTTACTTTATTGAATATTGTATTCTTCATAATTAAAATTTCACAGTTAATCCAAATAGGAATGTTTTTGATGTTGGATAAGAGGTATAATCAACACCTATGGATTGATTTCCACCTGTAGCTTTGTTTGAGTTAATTAAAGGATCATATCCTGAATAACCCGAAATGGTCAATAGGTTTTGTCCACTAACATAAAAGTTCATGCTATCCAACCATTTTAAATCTTTTAATGGAACAGTATAACCTAAACGCACGGAATTCAAGCGAATAAAATCGGATTTCTCAATGTATAAATCTGAAAACTGAGGCGGATTACTGCTATTCGCTCCTGAATTTGCGTATTGTGTAGCGACATTTCGATCAGAAGCAAGGTTATTGATATTCAAGGCATTTAACATCGTATTATTCGCCAAATACCCTCCTGTTTGTCCAATGATTGAAAAGGAGAAATCCCAGTTCTTATACTTCATATACGAGTTGATACCAAACGTAAAATCGGGAATTGCACTTCCAGCAATCACGCGGTCATCCATACTGATGATACCATCTCCATTGACATCGCGATACATATCTCTACCTTCTTCATCATATCCGATGTGATCCAATGCATAAAAGCTACCTAAAGCATACCCACTTTTGTAAATATTAGCCGTTACTCCAGATTGTCCAGGTCCTGAAATATTTCCAGATAAGATTTGAGAAACAGGTAAATTCTTGATTGTATTAGACAAGAATGTTCCATTTACATCTACATTCCAAGAAAAGTCGCCTTTATCAATTAAGTTGGATCCCAACATAAACTCAAGACCTTTATTGACGATTTCTCCATCAATATTCACCCAAACATCAGCCGTTGGACTCAATGGTTTAGAAGGGATATTCAAGATTGCATCTGTAGTGGTTTTATTGAAGTAATCTAGTGTTCCATATAACTTATCATTCCATAAACTAAAATCCACTCCCACATTAAATTGGGTTACAACCTCCCATTTTAAATCTGGATTTGGAGTTCTAGAGATCGTAATACCTGGCATTAATTCTCCATCATCATTGAGGTAATATCCATCACTATAAGATTGAGAATAGCTGGCTTGTGTAATTTTATTTTTTACTTCTTGATTTCCTGTTTGTCCCCAACTTGCTCTTAGCTTCAAGTTATTTACTACATTGGAATCCATCAAAAAGTTTTCTCTGTTGACATTCCACCCCAAAGCAAAGGAAGGGAAATAACCATACTTATTATTCTCTCCAAAACGCGTAGAACCATCGGCTCTTACTGAAGCGGTAACAAGGTATTTACCATCAAAAGAGTAGTTAAAACGCCCAAAGTACGACTGTAATTCATTTTCTTGACTGTAACCAGAAACTCCATTGAACTTCCCTTTATAACCTGGGTTATCCTTAGGTGATACCCCATCATTGCGATCTGCAATTTCAGTAAAGTTTATCGTTGTTCCTGTGTTGTAGAAGTATTGATATGAAAAACCTCCTAAAACATCAAACTGATGTTTCCCAAAGGAGAAATCATAGGTCAAATAGTGTTCTAATAGATGGGATTTACTTTCCACATTGGCTTGATAATATTGCCCACGAGGAGAGCGGTCTGTGATATTGGGATAGATGGTTGTATTGCGTTCTGAATTACTCAAATCATATCCAAAGTTGAATTTATAATTTAAGTTAGGCAAAATCTTATAGCCTAATTCCAAATTAGCTAACGCGCGAAGGGTTCTGGTTTCATCTTCATAAATATCCAATAAATACGCAGGATTATAATGCGCATTCATATTGAAGTTGGTAAACGCTCCATTTTTATCTTTTACACTCCACGTAGGATTTGCCATGAGCGTATGAATCATCAGCTGTCCATCTGAACCTCCGTCATCAGAAGTTGGCACTCCATCTTCTTTGATTTCACTTGCCGTTAAATTCGCTTTAATAGTTAAACGGTCATTAAAGAATTTTTCTTCTCCATTGAAACGGGCACTATTTCGATTGAACTCACTGTTATGAATAATTCCCTCTTGTTTTAAATTAGAGATCGATGCGAAATAACTTCCTCCTGATTTTGAACGCGTGCCAAAAGACAAGCTGTTATTTCTGGTCATGGCTGTTCTCAAAATTACATCTTGCCAATCGGTATTTCCTCCATGATCAAAAGCAGGTTCAGTAATTTTATTGCGGTATTCATCCGCCGATAAGACGTCTAATTTTTTGATGACACTCGAAAAACCAACAGAGCTATCAAATGTTAGCGTCGGCTCTTGAGAAGTTCCTTTTTTAGTTGTAATAATGACCACACCATTCGATCCTCTTGCTCCATAAATAGCAGCGGCAGAAGCATCTTTTAAGATTGTCATGGATTCAATATCACTTGCATTTAAGAAGTTCAATGGGTTTTTAGCACTTGAGCTTCCAAAACCAACGTTACTTCCACCTGGTGATACATTTTCATTAGATAAAGGCATTCCATCTACCACAAATAAAGGAGTCGATCCACTGCGTATTGATCCTATTCCGCGAATTGAGACATCCACCCCAGCTCCAGGTTCTCCACTGGTTTGCACCACGCGAACACCTGCTACTTTTCCTTGTAACAGCTGATCTGGTGAAATATTCACCCCGTCTTTAAAGGTTGTAGGACTTAATTGTGAAATTGCTCCGGTTAAATCGCTTCTGTGCTTGTTTCCATATCCTACTTCTACCACAAGCTCATCCAACATTTCTTGGCTTTCCTTTACTACAATTTGCACCGTATTTTGTGCAATCTTCGTTTCTTGTGTTTGGTAACCAATAAACTCCACAACCACCACTTCTCCTATGCGCGCTTTTATTTCAAATGCCCCTTTTTCATCGGATTGCACGGCACGTTGTGTTCCTTTAATGTAAACCGTAGCGAATGCAACAGGTGAACCTTTCTCGTCCACAATTTTTCCTTTGATTTTTTCCTCTTGTACAAATGTTAGCTCTTCTTTTGTAATCACATGAGCTCCTGGTTTTAAATGAGCAAATGCGGTTGTTGAACACAAAAGAATCATACAAGTACCGAATGATTTCCATTTAAAAAGGGCTCTTAATAAATGAAAATGAATGAGTCTTCTCTTCATGATTTAGTTTTAGTTTCAGTATTGCAAAAGAATGCATCCAATGTTATCTCAGGTTTATTCTAACTTTATAATACCTTGATTAAATCATTACCCAAAAGGGCTGATTGCTAACAAAGAATAACAATCACATAATAAAGGGGATAGCACAAAACAAGAGGTATCCCTGTATTTTAGGCCCAAAGAAATCAAGAAGATGAAACAATTTATTTTTACACTCCTTATTGGAGGTTCTCTAGCGAGTTATGCCCAACAAGTACCTTTACACCAAATTCAAGTCATCGGTTCGCACAATAGTTATAAGAAGGCTATTCACCCCAAATTGTATCAGCATTTACTAGAAAAAAATGCTCAGGTTCAAACGCTTTATTATGAGCATCCCTCCATAGAAACGCAATTAAATTTAGGGTTGAGAAATTTAGAGCTGGATATTTGGAAGGATGAGCAAGGAAATAAATACGCTCATCCAAGTGGAACGGCTATCTCTGGTGAAACCTACGAATGGACGGCAGCAATGGCTCAACCAGGGTATAAAATTTTCCATATGCCTGATGTTGATTTCGAAACCCATCAACCCCATTTCATCCAACAACTTCGAGAGCTAAAACAATGGTCTGAACAGCATCCTACGCATGAAACTATTTTTATTACTTTGGAATTAAAGGATGATAAAAAAGATGCTACGACGGTATTTACACAAGCGAATATTCAAGAAATAAATACGCTTATTGCTCAAGAATTGACCAGCAAGCATCTGATTACACCTAAAGAATTAAAACGAAATACTGATTTTATTCAATGGCCTACGGTGGATGAAAGTAGAGGGAAATTTGTTTGGATTATTGACAATACGGACTACCGTTTGGACTTATTTGATGCCATCGACTTGGATGATTTGACCGTTTTTCTTAATGTTCCCTTTACACACCCAAAAGCGGGATGCATGATTCTCAATGACCCCTACAATGTAACTATCCCAAAATTAGCTGAAAAAGGAGTGATTATCCGAACTCGAGCGGATGATAGTACGAAACAAGCAAGAACAAATGATTATTCTACATTTGAACAGGCTAAAAAATCAAAGGCTCAAATTATTACCACTGATTATTATCTTCCTAGTCAGCTATTCCCTTCTACTTATAAGGTTAGTTTTGAGGATGATACGTATGTAAGAATGCAGTAAGTGGTGAGGTAGTGAGGTGGTGAGAGGATGAGATTGGTGAGGTGGTGAGGTGGTGAGGTGGTGAGGTGGTGAGAGGGTGAGGAGGTGAAGGCGGTGAAGGCGGTGAAATCGGAACGCAGTGAAAATCGAAACGCAGTGAAGATTCATCGAACACCAAAACAAATATAAAATAGGTGAGATATATTCATCGAACACCAAAACAAATATCAAATAGGTGAGATAGATGGTGAGAGGGTGAGATTGGTGAGGTGGTGAGATTTAGCTAGAAAATTCGCCTCATCGCCTCACCGTCTCATCGCCTCACAAAAAACAAACCTCACAAAGCACCGTTGTGTGAGCGCGAGATGCGTCCCCTCCTTCGTCGGGGTGATTACTGGGCGTGGATTATGAGACGGTGAGGTGGTGAGCGAACCTCACAAAAAAGCCTCTCGCAAAAAAGCAAAAACTTCTTACAACAAACCTCAACAAAGCACACCTCACCCTCTCACCTTCTCACCCTCTCATCGCCTTCCCCGCCTCCCCCTTTTATACCTGATAATCAATTCAAATAGGTGAATTGCCATTCGTACCTACGCTTGTGGGGATCAAATTGCACAGAATTACAACTAATTTTTCTAAATCACTGGTATTCTCTTGTTTGACAATCCACTGTTTCCACTGGGTATACAATTTAATTCGCTCTGGATTGATTTCTCTCAGGCCAATATCACTGCCATTTCGAATCAAATACAAATCAAAGAGTAGGGTTTTAAAATCTAACTTTTGGGCTTCAAACAAACTACCTTTGGTCAACGTTACTTTCATTTCAACAGGCATGAATGATGCTAAACTGATGGCTTCTTTAAATGGTTTCCATTTTTCATTTCCGAAATCACTGTGATAAAAACGATGTTCACTAAGGTATTTCAGGTGATTTTTGGTCATCGTATAGTAATCTTTAGCTTGTAGAAAATCATCGTACTGACCTTGTGTATTTTCTTTTTGATATAAATTAAATAGTGCATCAAATTGCGCTACTTCCCGCAATTCAATCGTCTGAATTGCTATTTCCTCTTTCTTCATTTCGACTACTTTATAAGCGGGTGGGTACGCTGCTAAAGAGGGAACTTGTATATTCTTTAATGCCAGATCTCCTTGTTTTTTCACACTTTGTTGGTGAATATGCATATGACCGGCAAAATGTAAAGACAATCCAGTTTCCAACCACAGTTGTTGGGTTTCAACTTTGGGAACGCGATTCAATTGAAATTGATTTTTTCCCAATAATTCAGTTAAAGCAGTCGTTTCTTCTCTATTAAAATCCAAGAGTGGATAATGCCCAAAAGCAATCAGTTTTTTTCCTCTTTTTTTCGCTTCTTCCACTACCGTCTTAATCCAATGCAGTAAATACATTCGCTCTTCAATCTGGTGGTAACCATCGCTTTTATTTTTGAAGGTAGTTGCATTCACTTGTTGATACATATTCCCATCAATTGCCAAAATCCATACTCCTTCTATGGGTTCCACGAGGTAAGTAAAATCGGTATAGGTTACCCCTTGACTTACATATTGTCGTTGTGCCAGACTAAAATCTTGTTCTTGGGTATAGGTTTCATAGACAAATGGATGAAAAGGCGTGGTATAAAACACATCTGTATCCCTTGGTTGGAGTCCAAAGGCTTGAATGAACGGATACATGGAAGTATAACCTAATTCTTTCATGGGTGGGTAGACTTGGTCCTCTTTCGTTTTGACTAGATTTACATCTGAATACACGCCAATCACACGTCCCTCTTGCGTTAAGAAATCTGCTTTTCCGCTTTCTCGATCCAACTGATTGACCGCTTCATGATTGCCATTGGTCAGCAAAAAACGCATGCCATATTGCTGTTCAAATTCCGTCAATAAAGCTTGTGTTGCTCGGAGGTTTACCTCTTGCCCATCATCGGTATAATCTCCACTGATCAGTACTAAGCGCACCCCTTGGGCTGCTAAATCAACCAACGCCTGTCGAAAGGCAAAATAATTTTCATTAAACAGTCGCGTAGAAGCCATTTGACCAGATAAAGACCGTACAAATTCATACGTATTGGTTTGTGTATTGTAAAAGGGCTGCAAAGCAGCAGTGGGTTCTTTGAGGTAAATGGCATGTAAATGAGGATCTGAAAGTACACCGATTTTCACTCCCTCTTGTGCCCCTACACAAGTACTCCAAAACAGAAGAATAGCATAAAATCGCTTCATCATTTCCCAGTTTTATTTTCAAAATATAACCTCAAAGCAGCAGGTGTATCTGTATTGATGTAATCCACCTGTAAATCATACAGTGTTTGCCAAGCTTCTGGTGTATCTGGAGTAGCCCAAAAGCGAATTGGTCTTTTCATTTGCTTGGCTTGTGCGATTTTTTGTTGAAGTTGTTCTCTGTCTTTTGCAGGTAATTCACCTCTTCCTTTCCAAGTAGAAAAGGATTGGAAATTATAACTTATCATCCCTATTTTTTCTAGTATATTGACTTCATTCTGCCAAGTATCCTGCACTTGTAAATCAATCAAAACATAAGCAGGTACATTCAGAAAGTAACGAAGCAACGGTTTATTTCCCGAAATAACAAATTGAATTTTGTATTGCTCAATGATCGTTTCATACTTTTTTAATAGGGGCAATAACAACGCCATAGAGGCCTCCGCATCTCCTTTTAAATCCACCAAAAACTGTAACTGATTAGGATAACCAAATCCCATGTTAACCGCTTGTTGTAAGGGTTCCAAATACAAGCGTTCCATCGTTCGCTCTAGTTGAGCATCGGCTACATCATGGGCAACAAACAACGCCTGATCCACTAAAACTAAATCAATTTCAATGGAATTCATCCCTTGGCTATACGCATTCCAAAAGGGAACATTTCGGTCATAATCATTGTGTGAATGAAATCTAATCGCTTTATTTTGTGCTTGTACAAGGGTACAACAACAAAGCCATCCTAAAATAAAAGTTATTTTTCTCATACTTTTTCTCTTGTTCTACTGTCTATCTCCCTATTTCTTTGGATTTCACAGCGGTTAAAAGTATAAAGAATGCCAGTCCTAAATGAAGCGCCACGCATAACTTAAAGTAGAGTTAACCCTAAACTAAGAAATTCGGCCTTCTACTTCTCACTTCCTTACACTAATTTAAAGTAGGATCTGTTACTTTTTTAAAAACTATCGTGTAAAACCCTCGGTTCCCCTTCCATAAATCAGGTCTTTTTTGTACTTTTACCTTTTAATTCGTACGGAACTATGTCAAGAGTAATTTTATCTTTAGCGGGTGTAAATATTTACCAAAACAAACACCAAGTTTTATCTAATGTAAACTTAGAGGTGAATAAAGGTGAATTCCTTTATATCATTGGTAAAACTGGAGCAGGGAAAAGTAGTTTCATGAAAACGCTTTATGCCGATTTAGCGTTAACTGAAGGAGAAGGAACTATTGTTGACTATGACCTAAAAAAATTAAAAGAAAAAGACATTCCTTTTTTACGTCGTTCCTTAGGTATTGTTTTTCAAGACTTTAAACTATTACCAGATCGCAATGTTTACGGCAATCTACAATTTGCTTTAAAAGCAACGGGATGGTCTGAGCAAGAAGCAATTGACCGACGTATTGAAGAAGTATTGGAGCGCGTTGGCATGTTGTCTCATTTAAAGAAAATGCCACATCAACTTTCGGGTGGAGAACAACAGCGCATTGCTATTGCTCGTGCACTATTGAATGATCCTGATTTGATTCTAGCAGATGAGCCTACTGGAAACTTAGATCCACAAACTAGTGCAGAGGTAATGGAATTATTATTAGAAATCAACAAAAATGGTCGTACTATTATTATGGTTACACACGACTATGCCCTATTGTTGAAATATCCTGCTAAAACACTAAAATGTGATGATGGTTCTCTTTTTGAAGTGATTCATCGTACCTCTTAGCAACCTATGTTATCTATTGTTATACCGGTATATAATTACAATATTCTACCACTCGTAGAGCAATTACATCAAGAAGCGTCCACGTTAAACCTGCCTTTTGAGCTGCTGGTTTGTGACGATGCTTCGACTCAGGTATTTCATCAGCAACAAATTGAGGCCTTATCCCATACTCGTTGGTTTACTCATATGGTGAATCAACACGTAGCTTATACCCGTAATCGACTGCTAAAAGAAGCACAGTATCCTTGGGTTTTACTACTAGATGCCGATGTGATACCTGTTTCTCCAACTTTTATTCAGGATTACCTTGCCCATCGCGAAACAGGCGTATTCTTTCAAGGTGGGTTTACTTACCCTCCTGCTGAATCTGGTCAAGCGCAATCACTTCGTTTAACCTATGGGCAAACAATCGAACAACACAAACACCTTCACTCCTGTTGTAATCTCTTTTTTAATCAACAAATTTTACAGCTTCAGTTTGATGAAACAATTACGACCTATGGGTATGAAGATACTTTATTTTTCTTAGCCTTAGCGAAGCGCCAAATTGAAGTTATTCGATTACCGAATCCAGTTGTTCACCACAGCACAGAAAGCAATCAGACCTATTTGGAACGCAGTAAACAAGCGTGTTGGGGCTTAGCAAACCTCATTCAACAAGGAAAAATACAAGCAGACGAAGTGCAACTAAGTCGCACGTATCACCGACTACAACACTATCGCTTCACTTTTATACTATCGGTTCTTGATGCATTAATTGGCCAACGTATTCAGCGTAATCTCTTGGGTAAGAAACCATCCATGCTAGGCTTTAAGTGGTTTAAACTACTCGAATATCACAAGGCTAGCCAAGCGATTCAAAAAAACTAACCCACTGTTGTAAAACCAGGGGTTTATCATACGATTCCATCGATTTTTTAGCTTGTTCTCCGAATTGTTGAACGATTTGTGCATCTTGCATGAGAATAGAACAACAATGTACCATCAATTGCTCTTCACCTAGTGGAATTAAGTAGCCTGTATGTCCGTGTTGAATCAAATCAGCAGGTCCATACGCTACATCAAAGGCAATCACAGGTACACCAAGCACCATAGCCTCTAAAAAAGCCATGGGCATTCCTTCCATTTTTGATGTATGCAACAGAAAAGCACTTGCTTGTAGTTCGCTATTCACATCCTCTACTTCTCCTTTCCAGCACACCGATGCATCAGCTAGTCCTTTCAAATGAGCCACATAGCCTGCCTCTCCTGTTCCACAGATTACCAGCTTCCAATGAGGATAGGTTTGATGGATTTGCTTCCAAATACTCAGCAGCGTTTCATAATTCTTTTCTGGTGCCAAACGACCAATCGCAATAACCTGTTTACGGGTAGGTTTCTCCTGTATTTTCGCCCTATTCTCTTGTGCGATCCAATTGGGAATCACACGTATATTGGAATGCTTCCAGTCGCGTTTTGAGCTTTCATTCAGCACAATTAACCCCGTGAAACACCTACTCAACCACAAGGTAATATGATCAACAAGTACACGCTTAAACCGCGATTGAATAGGCGTCAATAAAAAATTGCGCGATCCATGTACTTCAAAATACATCGGAATCTTTGTCTTCAAGAAATACGAAGCAAAATACCCTTTAATACCGTTGTCCAAAACAAAAATGACATCAGGAAGAAAGGCTTCAATCCCCTGTTTTTGGACAAAATGATAATAGCTTCGCATCTGTATCATGGTACGAACAGGTAATGGATAAAACTGCCATTGCACCTGGGGATCAAAGACATAAAAAGGTTGTTCCGTTGTGTCATTCGTGCTGATTATTCGCACTTGATGTCCCAATTCAACAAAAGCAGCCGTTTTTTGACTGAGTATACGCGCCACTCCACCTCCACCCGTACTAGATGTGGTAATATATAGTATGTTTAGTTTCTTGATTCCCATGTCTTGATATACTGATTGGCAATTGTTTTACAATCGTGGATCTGATGCACAAATGCTTGTGCTCGTTGTCCAATTTGATTTATTACAGCCTTATTATCAATCAAATAACTCAATTTATCTACCAAATAAGCAACATCAGGTTTGGCTGTAATACACACCTCATCTTCTTGGAGTTGATAGTGGAGTAAAAAATCTGCTGACGCACCCGTACACACCACTTTTCCTTTTGCCATAGCTTCTAAAGCATTATATCCCTGATCTTTAGAAAACACTTGATCTAAAACAATATGCGCTTTTTCCTGTGCTTTTTTATAAGCAGCATAAGGCAATTGCTCTGCAATAACTACTTCGATTTGCTTTCCATATTTTGTTTGGATGTGCGCTAAGGCTTCTTCAAAATACCCTATGCCCTTTTGATAGTAATTGCCGTGATTAATCCCCAAGAATATACACACGCGATTGATTTCCTTAGCTTTAAACGGTTGAATAGTATCTAACACTACGGGATGTGGAATCAACCCTACATACTTCGGGTGAAATTGGTTTGGATTTACATAATCCAGATCACTAGCGATAATACCCTTGCAGTATTCCACAATCATCTGTTGCGTTTGGATTACCCCTTTTTTGCGATATACATCCACATAGGCGTAGTGCGGTTTTAAATGGGGATGTGCAAATAAAGGCTGGAGCAAAGACAATTCTTCTGGATGAGCAGTCAAGTACTGCAACCCATATACATCAATACCACAAGAAAGGAGAAATACTTTTTTATTTTGAGCAAACACTTGTTTGAGCAGCCGTCTTTCCCACCAGGCTAGGGTTTGAATAGGACGATCATTAATCAATTGGACCACATCAAAATCTCTCAATTTTTTCAACTGGCGTTGGGCTCTCCATCCTATCTCTAGTTCAGCGATATCCCATCGAACCATCTTGTGTATAGCTTTGCGGATAAACATGCCCCATTGACTAGTTGCCCAGGAAGGACGAATCGATCGATCGACTTGAAAATCTTTGAATTTATCCCCATCTCCCACCAACACGACTTCGTCTATCCCCTTGTGTTGGGACAGTCCTTTTTTCAAGGCAGAATGTAATCCACTATAATCTCCAATTAAAAGTATTCTCATTATCTTAGCCGTGATTTGCTCAAATGTACGTTTATCTTTTTATGTCTCAAAGGAAAATAAAAATAGCCCTACTAGGTGATACCCTTGCAAATGGGGGTGCAGAACGCATTCACAGTACCCTCTCCTTATATTTGGAGCAACAGGGTTTTGAAGTGCACAACATCATCAACTTAGATGCTATTTCTTATCCGTATGGAGGTGTTCTATACAATTTGGGACTGTTTCAATCGCCTCATTTTTCTCTGCGCAATAAGTTCAAACGCTTTCAGCTTTTCCGTCACTACCTCCAAACCCATTCCTTCGATTATATCCTTGATTTTAGAACGAGAAGTAAACCTTTGACTGAAGTCTTACTTCACTATTGGGTCTTTGAACAACAGTATATTCCTACGGTTCACAGTTCCAATCTTTCCTGGTATTTTACGACGCGTATTTTTTGGGGCAAACGCATCTATCGCAAGGCAAAACAAATTATCTGTGTGAGTCAGTCCATTACAGATCAGGTCAAAGCGACCTATCACTATACTCAGGCACAAACATTATACAATCCCATCGCTATAGATACGATTCAACAACAAGCACAAGGCAGTACTCCTTTTCAGGAGAAACGCTATATTGTTGCTTGTGGCAGAATGGATTCAACCATCAAGCAATTTGATCGCTTGATTGATACGTATGCTCAAAGTAAATTACCCCAACAAAGGATTGATTTAATCATTATAGGTGAAGGTCAATATAAACAACAATTAGAAGAACAAATACAAGCGCTACAGCTAACCGCCTCGATTCACTTACCTGGATTCCTTGAAAATCCTTTTCCTCTTTTTAAAGACGCTTTGTTTTTTGTTCACAGTAGTCGACTAGAAGGTTTTCCGACTGTTTTATTAGAAGCTTTGGCTTGTGGGACTCCTGTGGTCAGTTTTGATTGTCCTACGGGTCCAAATGAAATTATTCAATCCAATTACAATGGATTACTAATTGAAAATCAGAATTTTGAAGCACTTAAAGAGGCAATCGAATTACTTGCTTTGGATGATAACAAAAGAAATACATTACAGGTAAATGCAGTAAAATCAGCTTTGCCTTTTGATATTCAAACTATTGGTCAACAGTGGTTAGCACTCTTGCGTTAAAGCGACTGATTCTAGGAATACATCATAGGATCGGATGTAATCACTTTCATCATACACACCCGAATTAACTGTTAAACAAACCGTACCTGGGCGAAAGTTTTCCAATACACTCCAAACACCTGGTTGAAGCATTAACCCTTTTGTTGGATCGTCTAACACAACTTTTCTCTTTTGGATTCCATCATCGAGTATCACCTCAAAACTTCCATTAAGCGCAAAGAGAACCGTTGTTTGTTCTTTGTGTGCATGACCTCCTCTACTTTTATCCACAGGAACATCGTAAATAAAAAATACGCGTTTTATTTCAAAGGGAATAACTTCCCCTTGAATCACAGCAAGATTTCCTCTTTCATCACTTATTTCAGGGACAATAATCTCACTACAATCAAAAATGGTATATTTTTTCATTTATCCTTGGCTATGTTTAGACTCTGAACGGCTAAAATACCAAGAAAAATAGACAACTAAAACACAACTGTAAATTATATACGCCAAAGTATAGCCTAAAGTTGCTGCTTCAATACCGAAATGCCCAATCAAGAGGTAGGTCAATCCGTAAAAACAGCTAAAAAACAAAGTTTCACAAAGGAGATACGGCCACAATAAGCGTTCCGTATAGAATAACAGTCCGTATATCAAGGCAGCACCTTTGATAAAATCGCCCACCAATTGCCATTGCATAAAATCAATCATAGGGCTAAAACTAGCATCCAAAACCAAGGGAATAATCCAACTTCGCGTAAAATAAACAAGTAAGAGTCCCAAAGCAAACAAGGGCAATACTCCCGTTAGATACAACCGAATGACTTTTTTCTTCTCTTGATACTGTTGGGCTTCTGCTAATTTGGGTAAAAAATAGGTAAAAGCCAAAGTCGTAATAAACAACATATAAATGCCTGATATTCGTTGAATCCCCTCCCAAATACCGGCGAGTTCTACTCCCGTATTGTGCATGAGTAACTTGCGCACCCACAACAAACACAACGGACTAACCACTGCAGAAAAAAGGGCCATTACCGCATAAGAGAACAACGGTTTGATTAAGGAAAAATCAAACGGTTGCCATTTCAATTGCAGCATTTGTTTTACCCAAAAAAGGGAAACAAAAAACAGAATTACAGGGCTTAGAATCATAGCAAATAAGGCTCCACTTACCCCTTGGGTATACACGAGGTAAAAAGTTAAAAGCAATCCCGATATATTGCCTATGATATTGAGGTAAATAACTTTTTTAAATTGGGCTAATCCTGTCAAGAAGGCAATCCAAATTCCATTTAAAACTTGTAAAGGAAAAACAAAGGCCAAGCAGATAAATAACTTAGGCATAGAAAAAGCACCTGCAAAGAGATACTGATCGATTTGTTCTCGCCCCAAAAACAACCCCACGGAAACAACCAATAAAATACCAAGCATAAAGCGCAGCAAAGTGGTAACAAATTGTTCAATTCGCTGCTTATCCTCTCGATGTGAAGCTACATATTGCACGATACCATTGGCCAATCCAAACGAAGTAAAAGCTTCTAAAGAGGCTAGCATATTGCGAAAATTTCCCATATACGCCATCCCTGAAGCCCCTACAAACAAAGCGAGTATCTTAGCAGAAAACAAAGCCGTAACAAGTCGCACAACGATTCCCATTGTATTCAATAAGGTAACCGCAGTAAATTCACTCTTCTTTATCTTTTGCCAAACTGCTCTACTCATTAATATGCGTTTATTGCTTGTATTACTTGTGTGATTTCTTCTTCTGTCATAATGGGTGAGATTGGAATACTCACGACTTCTTGATGAATTAATTCTGTTACTGGCAGTTGCAAATAGCTAAATTCCAACAGCGCAGGTTGCTGATGGGGTGGAATTGGATAATGAATTAACGTTTGAATGCCTTTCTCCAATAGATAACGTTGAAAATGTTCTCGTTCTGCTACACGAACAACAAAAAGATGGAAATTATGTGCTGCCTCAGACGAAAGGTGAGGCAAAATAATTTTCACATTTTTAATCTCGCGCATATAGCGATAGGCTACTTTCAATCGCTTTTGATTGTCTGTATCCAAATTCGGCAGCTTCAAATTGAGGATCGCAGCCTGAATCTCATCCAAACGCGAATTATATCCCTTGTACTTATTTTGGTATTTGATATGTGAACCGTAATTACGAGTGGCACGAAGAACTTCTACCAAATCCAAATGGTTGGTTGTAATCGCTCCTCCGTCCCCTAAGCAGCCCAAATTCTTACTTGGATAAAAACTAAAAGCTGCGGCATCACCAAAAGCACCTGCTTTGCATCCTTTTAATGTAGTACCATGAGCTTGTGCAGCATCTTCAATCAGGAGTAATCCCCTATCATGACAATAGTGTTTGATTTTGTCCATTTCATAGACTTGTCCATACAAATGAACAACCAGTACGGCTTTGGTAGAGGAAGTCATGGAATAAGTAATTCCATTAACATCTAGGGTATAACTATCTAAATTAGGTTCGACAAATACAGGGTTGAGTCCACAATCCAACAAGGCCAAAATAGTAGCGATATAGGTATTCGCAGGAACTAAAACATCGTCTCCTATACTTAGCTTGCCCAATTTGATGTAACCATCAAATATTAACTTCAAGGCATCTAACCCATTACCTACCCCCACACAGAAGGAGGTTCCGCAATAGGCTGCAAAATGCTCTTCAAAGGTAACAACCTCTTGTCCAAGTATGTATATCCCATCGTGAAACAGTTGTTTCATACGCTGTAGATAAGCTTCTTCGTAAGGTGCATTGATTTTTTGTACGTCTAAAAATGCGATCATGGGTATAGAGCAGTATGAGTTAATTTATCTTCTAAATATACAGTAAAATTTGGTACGGTGAACGTTGGGGAGGTGAGAAGTCAAGAGAAGGTAAGGTGGTGAGGCGGTGAGAAGGTAAGGTGGTGAAATCGAAACGGAGTGAAGATTCATCGAACACCAAAACAAATATAAAAGAGGTGAGATAGTTGGTAAGGTGGTGAGAGGGTGAGGCGGTGTGGTTTGCTCTTCGTAGTGAGAAGTGAAGCGCAACTCTCATCGTCTCATCGTCTCATCGTCTCATCGCCTCACCGCCCTACAAAGAACAAACCTCACAAAAAAGCTTCCGCCAAACTGTAAACAAAAAAGCCCTACTCAAGAGTAGGGCTTTTTACTATATTAAGTAAGAATAATCTGATTTGACAAACGTTTCTTATTTTACTTTATTAACGATAGCTGCAAAAGCTTCAGGGTGATTTGTAGCTAAATCTGCAAGAACTTTACGGTTCAATTCGATGTTATTAGCTTTCAATTTACCGATGAATACAGAATAGCTTAATCCGTGTAATCTTGCACCAGCGTTGATACGCATAATCCAAAGAGAACGGAAGTTTCTTTTCTTTTGTTTTCTATCACGGTAAGCATAAAGCATTGCTTTTTCTACCGCGTTTTTAGCTACTGTCCAAACGTTTTTACGTCTTCCAAAGTAACCTTTGGCTTGCTTCAAAATTCTTTTTCTTCTTGCTCTTGAAGCTACTGAGTTTACTGATCTTGCCATTTCTTTACAAGTGTTTTTTGTAGTGGGCGACTTTTACAAGTTCTTCTAAATTACTAAGCGCCACTCCAGGGTTATTAAATAAATTTAACCGAATCCAGTTCTAGTTTCCTAGAATTAGATTAATCTTAATTGATCTTTGATGCTGTGCTCATCTGCTTTAGATACTAAAGTAGAGTGAGTTAAAGCTAATTTACGCTTTTTAGATTTTTTAGTCAAAATGTGACTTTTGAAAGCGTGTTTTCTTTTGATTCTTCCAGTACCTGTTAGCTTGAAACGCTTCTTAGCACTAGATTTAGTTTTCATTTTAGGCATTTTGTTCCTAGGTATTATGATTATCTTACTTAATTCTATTTTTTATTCTTTCAGGGAAAGAATTATTTTGTCTTCTTTTTAGGAGCGATAAACATAGTCATACGTTTTCCTTCCAATACAGGCATAGACTCTACTTTTCCGAATTCTTCTAAATCCTGCGCTAATCTCAATAATAAAATTTGTCCTTGATCCTTGTAGATGATAGAACGACCTTTAAAGAATACGAATGCTTTTAATTTAGCTCCTTCTTTTAAGAACTTTTCTGCATTCTTTTTCTTAAACTCATAGTCATGCTCATCAGTTTGCGGACCAAAACGAATTTCCTTAACGGTAATTTGCGTTGATTTAGCTTTCAACATTTTCTCGCGCTTCTTTTGCTCGTAAAGGAATTTTTTATAATCAATTACTTTACAAACGGGCGGTTCTGCATTGGGAGAAATCTCCACTAAATCTAATTCTTGCTCTTCAGCTAAACGCAAAGCGTCTGCTAGTTTATATACACCCGTTTCGACATTGTCTCCGACAAGTCGAACTTCAGGAACACGGATTGCGTTGTTTACTCGGTGCAAATCCTTCTTCTCTTCGCGAGGTCTAAATCCCCCTCTTTGTCTTACTGCTATGGCTTTAAAAATTTAAATGCTTGGTTCTACAAGCGTTATACATCATTTGTTTTATTCTCCAAATTGTTTCATTGACGAACTCACTTCTTTTTGAACGAAAGCAACAAATTCTTCAATCTTCATCGTTTGATTTGATTTTCCAGCATCTCCGTGTTTACGCACAGAAATCGTACCGTTTTTCTCTTCCTCTTCTCCTACAATCAGCATATAAGGGAATTTTTGTACTTCTGCTTCACGAATTTTCTTACCAATCGTCTCATTTCTATTATCAACGACCGCGCGAATTTCGTCATTTTCTAGCAAATCTAAAACTTTTTTCGCATATTTTTCATACTTCTCACTCAAAGACAGTATAATAGCTTGCTCTGGCATCAACCAAAGTGGGAAATTCCCTCCTGTATGCTCCAACAAGATTGCGATAAAACGCTCCATCGATCCAAAAGGTGCTCTGTGAATCATCACAGGTCTATGCAACTCATTATCAGATCCTTTGTATGTCAATTCGAAACGCTCTGGTAAATTGTAATCAACTTGGATTGTTCCTAACTGCCAGCTTCTTCCTAAAGCATCCTTTACCATGAAGTCCAATTTTGGACCGTAGAAAGCAGCTTCACCACTCTCAATCACGTAATTTAATCCTTTATCTTTTGCTGCGTTAATAATAGCTTGCTCTGCTTTTTCCCAATTCTCTACAGATCCGATATACTTATCCGGATTACTTAAATCGCGAACCGATACTTGAGCGGTAAAGTTTTCAAATCCTAATGATCCAAAAACATAAAGCACTAAGTCAATTACTTTTTTGAATTCCTCATCCAATTGGTCTGGTGTACAGAAAATATGCGCATCATCTTGAGTAAATCCACGTACACGTGTTAATCCGTGTAGTTCTCCAGATTGCTCATAACGGTAAACCGTTCCAAACTCAGCAAAACGCTTTGGTAAATCTTTATATGACCAAGGTCTTGCGTTGTAAATTTCACAGTGATGTGGACAGTTCATTGGTTTTAATAAGAACTCCTCCCCTTCTACTGGTGTATGAATTGGTTGGAAACTATCTGCTCCATATTTCGCATAGTGACCTGAAGTAACATACAATTCTTTTTGTCCGATATGTGGTGTTACGACTTGTTCATATCCTGCTTTTTTCTGTGCTTTACGCAAGAAATATTCCAATCGATCTCTTAAAGCAGCTCCTTTAGGCAACCATAAAGGCAACCCTTGTCCTACTTTTTGAGAGAACGTAAATAACTCTAATTCTTTTCCTAACTTACGGTGATCGCGTTTTTTTGCTTCTTCTAATAAAGCTAAATAATCCGTTAGATCTTTTTGTTTAGGGAATGAAATACCATATACGCGAGTTAGCTGTTTGTTTTTCTCATCTCCTCTCCAGTATGCACCAGCAATAGATAAGATTTTAAACGCTTTGATAATTCCTGTATTTGGAATGTGTCCACCGCGACATAAGTCAGTGAATGTATCGTGATCACAGAATGTAATTGTACCATCTGCTAAGTTCTCGATTAATTCAACTTTATATGGGTTTTCTTCTTTTTTATACATAGCTAATGCCTCTGCTTTAGAAGCTGAACGCATCGTAAACTCGTGTTTCCCTCTAGCTATTTCTAAAAATTTATCTTCAATTCTCTTAAAATCAGCATCCGTTACTTTGTGATCCATAAAATCAACGTCATAGTAGAAACCATTTTCGATTGCTGGACCAATGGTTAACTTAATGCCTGGGAATAACTCTAATAACGCTTGCGCCATTACGTGAGAAGAAGAATGCCAAAATGCCTTTTTCCCTTCTGCATCATTCCATGAATATAAAACTAAACTACCGTCCGTCGTCAAAGCAGTGGTGGTTTCGATGGTGGTACCATTGAAGTTGGCAGAAATAATATTTCTTGCTAAACCTTCACTTATACTTTTAGCAACATCGAAAGGAGTTACCCCTGAGGCAAACTCTTTCACTGATCCGTCTGGTAATGTAATTTTTATCATAATTATTTTTAAAAAATGAGTTGCAAAGATACAGGTTTTAGCGAATAATAACAATACATTTTATTCGCTTTCCACGCTTTTCTGCTGAAATAAGTTCTTGAAGGCTTACTTCGTTTTCAAACCCTTGTTTTTTTCCATCTGTTGAATGATTTCTTGGCGGTAGGTATTCCCCCAATTGGCTAGGGATTGAATCACGGGAGTCAGGGTAATTCCGAAGGGAGAAATCTCATATTCTACCGCAACAATTGCCCCGTCAATCTCCGTTCGATGAATCAACTGATTGAGTTCTAAATCTCGTAATTCTTTGCTGAGTACTTTGGCTGATATATCACCTAAAGCCCGTTGAAGTTCCATGAAACGCAATTTATCATGCAGCAATAAAGTCCCCAGTATATGTAACTTCCATTTTCCACTTAAGATAGACATGCTATCTTTGATTCCTCTTACATTAGTTTTACAGTGTGCTCGTTGTTCCTCCATGGTTGTACGCAATTGTGCTAAACGTAAAGATACGAAATTTTTGTGAGGTTTGTTTTTTGTGAGGCGGTGAGAGGGTGAGGTTTGTTTTTTTGCTTTTTTGCTTTTTTGCGAATCGTCTTTAATCAACAAACCTAAAACTTCACAAAAAACAAAAAAGTAACCTAGCAGACAATACAAAACCAATTTATTTAAAAGCGTAAATCACTTTTACAAAAGACAATTTAACCCCAACGCAAGTCAAATAAAGGGAGTGTGAGGTTTGTGCTTTGTGAGGTTTGTGCTTTGTGAGGTTTGTGCTTTGTGAGGCGGTGAGAGGGTGAGATGGTGAGATTTGTTTTTTTGCTTTTTTGCTTTTTTGCGAATCGTCTTTAATTGATAACCCCTACAACTTCACAAAAAACAAAAAAGCGACCTAACAGATAATACAAAACCAATTTACTTAAAAGCAAAAAACATCTTTACAAAAGACAATTTAACCCCAACGCAAGTCAAATAAAGAGCGTCAAATGTTTGAAAAGGCTGTAAAAATAAAAGGTGTTTGAGCGTAGCGAGTTCTTTTATTTTCAGACTTAAAAACTAATTTGACCTTTATTTGGGTTAGTTGAAGGGTTTTTTGTTTCTTTTTTACCCTTTAAAAAAGAAAGGGGTGTATTTGTGAGGTTTCTTTTTTTGCTTTTTTGCGAGAGGTTTTTTTGCGAATCGTCTTTAATCGATAAAGCTACAACTTCACAAAAAACAAAAAAGCAACCTAGCAGATAATAGAAAACCAATTTATTTAAAAGCGTAAATCACTTTTACAAAAGACCATTTAACCTCAACGCAAGTCAAATAAAGAGTGTCAAATGTTTGAAAAGGCTGTAAAAATCAAAGGGGTTGTGAGGTTTGCTCATCGCCTCATCGCCTCATCACCTCACCACCTCACCCTCTCACCTCCTCACCGCCTCACCGCCTCACCCAATTACCTACTGGTAACCACTTACCTTTTAGTTACTCCCCCCGTTTCTTCGCTACAATCGCCCTAACTTTGTATTACGAATCAAAAAACAAACATGATGAATAAAAAATTAATCTATTGGATATCAACTGGTTTATTTAGTGCTTTTATGTTATTTAGTGCTTATAGCTATTTTACAGACCCTACCTTTAAAGATGCATTTGCTTATTTAGGTTATCCCGATTATTTCCGCATTGAATTGGCAATGGCTAAAATACTAGGTGTACTTGCTATACTCCTACCATTTATCCCCCGTACGCTCAAAGGATTTGCTTATGCTGGGTTTACCATTAATATTATCGGTGCTGCCATTGCTCATTTAGCCATTGGTGAAGGAATTAGTTCCTTAACAATGATTGTTATTGCTCTGGCTCTATTAGGTACCTCTTATTTTTCACAAGCCAAGCAAGTAGCATAAGCAACTTTAGGTAAATTCCCTTAGATAAGCGTATCTAAATTCTCCTCTTCACTAAGGTTTACCATCGAAAAACAAAGTATTCTTTGCATAAGGTTTCAAAAATTATAACAAAAAGTGTACTTTCGCACTGTATTTTACAACGCAACACACACATCTTATGTACAAGAGTATATTTAAACCGCTTGCCTTTTCTATGGATCCAGAAAAAGCACATCACTTTACCTTTAATTCGTTGAAATTCATCAACAAAATCCCAGGTGTATCAGCGATTATTCGCTCTACTTTTCAAGTGAATGACCCCCGATTGGAACGCGAGGTATTTGGATTAAAATTCAAAAATCCCGTTGGACTAGCAGCCGGTTTAGATAAAGATGCAAAATTATATCAGGAGTTAGAGCATTTTGGTTTTGGTTTTATTGAAATTGGAACCATTACCCCTAAACCTCAAGATGGAAATCCCAAAAAGCGTATGTTTCGCTTAGTGGAAGATCATGCCTTAATTAACCGCATGGGATTCAACAATGGAGGAATTGATCAAGCTATTGAGCGTTTAAAGAAAAACAAAGGCACTTTGATTGGTGGAAATATTGGTAAAAACAAAATAACACCAAACGAACAAGCCATTGACGATTACGAAATTTGCTTTGATGCTCTTTTCCCTTATGTGGATTATTTTGTCGTGAATGTAAGTTCACCCAACACACCCAATTTACGTGCTCTACAAGATAAAGAACCCTTAACCGCTTTATTGAATGCGCTGCAAACCAAAAACAACGGCAAACCAAAAAGCAAACCGATTCTTTTAAAAATCGCACCCGATTTAACAGATAGTCAGTTACTAGACATCATTGACATTGTTGCTGAAACAAAAATTGCAGGAGTTATTGCTACGAATACAACCATTAGCCGTGAAGGATTACAATCAGAGAAGAAAGTAGAAATTGGCGGATTAAGTGGTAAGCCTTTAACCCAACGCAGCACAGAAGTTATTCGCTTCTTAGCAGATAAGAGTAACCGCGCCTTCCCTATCATTGGCGTTGGCGGAATTCACTCTCCTGCAGATGCGATAGAGAAGCTAGAAGCTGGCGCTTCTTTAATCCAATTATACACTGGATTTATTTATGAAGGTCCCGCTTTGATTAAGGCCATCAACAAGAAAATACTAGAACAATATAAGTAATAAAAAAACCGCTGCATAGCGGTTTTTTTGTTTGTATATCTAAAAAATATCCTTCATTTCTATTCTTTATAAAATACTATTCTTTCAGAGCAGTCTTTATATCCATTCGTTCATGTAAAAAACGGATAATTACAACCTGCTTATTTTCTATTATTTGATAAAACACAAGGTGTTTACCCACCGAAAAAACGAACAAATCTTCGGCAATTTCACTATATTTTCTTCCGAGTTTAGGCTCATTAGCAACATCTTTACAAGCGTTAAGCAAGCGCTCATAATAACTATTTGCTTGTTTTTCAGACCAAGAATCATAGGTATAAGCCCATATTTCACTAAGGTCATCAACAGCTTTACGCGTCAAAACATAATTAACCTTCATTTTTCTTATTTTCCAGTAAAGATTGTAGATGCTTTTTGGGATCAAAATCATTTGCTATCCCACTATCCACCCCCTCCTGAATTGCTTTTTTTAGCATTTGAACTTTATCTTCTTTTTCAAGCAATCGAAGGCCTGCGCGAATTACTTCACTAACATTTTTATATCGTCCTTCTGTAATTTTTGCTTCTACAAAATCTTCAAAATAATCTCCTAATGATATAGATGTATTGCGTCCCATAGCTTTATCTTTTTCTCAAAGTTACCAAATTTTGGTAAAACTAAATAGACTATTTTTATCTATCCTCAAATCAAAATAAAAATTAGGATAACCCATACAAAAATTGTAATTTTACGCATACCCTATTGTAAAAATACAATTACCTGATATGAAAGCACTAAACAAACCCATAAGCGACAAGAAGAAAACAGCTGTTGTACCTGCTGCGAAGTCTCGTATTGCATCTTCTAGCAACACAACAAAGACTAGAGCTGCACAAAAAGCAACCAGTAGAAAATCAACTGCTTTGGAGAAATTCTCTCCTGCTTGGGTGGTGTTACATCCCAAAGATTCCCCAGACTATAAACTTGAATTGATCGCTAAAATCAGAGAAGGGGTTAAAAAAATGGAATGGAAAGAATTAATTTCAGCTATTGGGGCTACAGAGAAAGAGTTTGAATTCATCTTACCTACGTCGATTAGCAGCATGCAAAAGAAAGAGGTTTACAGCTTACAGACTTCTGAGCGAATTTATGAGATTTCGAGGTTGTTTGGATTGGGTTCTGAAGTTTTTGACAGCCTTGAGCAATTTAAAAACTGGCTTCTAACGCCTTCTAAGGCCTTGGGACACAAAAAACCATTTGAACTATTGGACAGCAGTTTTGGTTTTGAAATTGTAGAAAATGAAATTGCGCGAATCCAATATAACGTATATAGCTAATGGTGGTTTATCGCGTTGCCAATGCAAAATATAAGGATGCTACACTTTCTGGTATTGGTGCAGAAAAAGTGGGTGGTCGTTGGAATGAAATCGGAACACGGGCGGTCTATTGTTCAGAAAATATCGCCTTAGCCTTATTGGAATACTATGTGCATTCCGAAAATATTGCCAATCTACCTCAGCATATTTTAGTTGCTAAGATTGAAATACCCGATGATTTTATGATCACCGAATTGGTCGATTTACCAGAACAATGGAATCAATACCCCTATTCTACTAAAACGACAGCCGTTTTTACCACACTAGCGCAAGACAGAAATTTCTTCGGTTTGAAAGTTCCCTCTACGCTTATTCCTTTGGAGTGTAATTTCATTTTAAACCCCTTGTATAAAAACTTTGGTCAGATTGAAATTATAGAGTTCTTGGAACTTCCCATTGATCAACGATTAAAAACAGATAAACATTAATCATATCTAATCCTAAAAATCCGCTGCGTAGCGGATTTTTTATTATCCATCTTATACTTCTTCAAGGATAGATGTTCCTTTTGAATAATCCCCAGAGGTCCATTCCCATACTTCATGTAAGCGTATTTTTCCATGTACACCTACTTCAGGTGTAGATCGACAAATCCCCGTCATCAGTTCGCCTTTATCATTGATTTGATGATACCGCATATTGATTATTCCCTGCTCATCTACCAGTCCCAATATATGACCATATGCAATTTTTCCACCACTATACACAGCCGTCAGTCTGTTTCCCTCTTGTTTATAGTGAAAAACTGTTTCATTGGAAGTTTCCCCATTGGGCGTATTACTCACAGGTCGAAAGGTTTTATTGTTGTAGTTTATCATGGCTGCTCTGTATTCTTTTTCTTATGTAAAGGCTAATATAGTTAAAAAACAAATGCCCGATTTCACAAACCTCACAACTCTCACAAAAAACTTCAAAATTAACCTCCACAGAATAAACCACTTACATTATTTACGCAAAAAAAGCAGTAAATATCCCTAACAACCCCTTGTGTTGCACACAAATTATACTATATTTGCACTCGCAATACGGAAGTAAAGCAGACCACTGGAGAAATGGCAGAGTGGTCGATTGCGGCAGTCTTGAAAACTGTTGACTGTAACAGGTCCGGGGGTTCGAATCCCTCTTTCTCCGCGAAGAAAACCGATAACGAAAGTTATCGGTTTTTTTATTTTTAGGGCATGCCGAAAGTTTTACTTTCGAGCATGGACGACAATAAAAAAAGTACAATACCGAGTGTAACGAGGAATTGGTTTTCTTTGTGTCTAATTATCCTGTTTGGGATCTATAATCCCTCCTTCCTTTTGAGATAAATTTCCATTTACTGCTACATTTATCCCATTTTTTTCTCCTTCATCGGAATGACATACCAAACGGGGTACTGTGTGGAGTGACGGTGCAGAGTAACGAGTATTATATTCACCCCAGTAACCACCCAGCATGTCTCCCTGAGGCACGAAGGGTCGCATCCAGCGCTCATGCCATACTATGCTATACCATGCTATGCAAAGGGATTAGCTGGAATTACACGCGTTGAGTGACGGATGCGATTTATCTCACCTATTTTATATTTGTTTTGGTGTTCGATGAATCTTCACTGCGTTTCGATTTCTCCTTTGTCGGGATGACATACCAGGCGGGGTACTGTGTGGAGTGACGGATGCGATTTATCTCACCTATTTTATATTGGCTTTGGTGTTCGATGAATCTACACTACGTTCCGATTTCTCCTTCGTCAGGATGGCATACTAGATGGGGTACTGTGTGGAGTGACGGTGCAGAGTAACGAGTATTGTATTTACCCCAGTAACCACCCAGCATGTCACCCTGAAAATAAAAAAGTCTATTCAACTTTTGTCATCCTGACGAAGGAAGGAGAAGGGTCGCATCCAGTGCTCATGCCATACTATGTGCTATACTATGCAAAGGGATTAGCTGGAATAACAAGTGTTGAGTGACGGATGCGATTTATCTCACCTATTTTATATTTGTTTTGGTGTTCGATGAATCTTCACTGCGTTTCGATTTCTCCTTTGTCGGGATGACATACCAGACGGGGTACTGTGTGGAGTGACAGATTGAGAAAGTATGATTATAGGTAAATGGTAAGAAGATAGTAAGGGGTAACATTGGTAAAAAGGCCTAAAACCCTTGCTGATACTTACTTTCCCCTTACAAACCCTTTACATGCTCTTTGTTATTTTATTACAAAACATTAAAATTCAGTTATTTATGATTTTATAATTCGGAAAAGAAAGGAAAAAAACTCTTTTTTTATCCCTTAATTGGAAGAGAACGGAAAGGGGGATTGTCCGTGTTTTTCTGCTTTTTTAGTTTTGTATCGAGTTCAATAGTAAAGCTAGCTACTAGGTATGACTCATAAAAAAGGAATAACCATTTAAAATGCAAAATTATGGGAAAAATGAATAATGGATTAACAGGAGGTTTTAGTGGTAAAGTAGGAACACTTGTGGGATCAAACCTAAACGGGCAAAATATCATTCGAAATGCACCTAAAAAAAGTAGTAAAAAACCAACGGCTGCACAGTTGAGTCATCGTCAAAAATTTAAATTAGTGTCCAATTTTTTACGACCCTTAAACGGCTTACTTAAACGCCATTTTGGACCTGTTCAAGAATTAAAGTCTAATGTAAATTTAGCTTTAGCCTATCACCTTCAAGAAGCCGTAAGTCCAGTAGAAGAAGGATTTATTGTAAACTTGAGTAAGGTTGTAATAAGCAAGGGAATTTTGCAAACTATCTTTGTGGATACTGTCGCTATTGTAAACAAAGAGCTGACTATCACTTGGAATGCAAATTTAGTTTTTGGTGCTGTAAATAAAGCAGATCTACTGACTGTAGTACTGTATCGAAAAGCAACTCAGTCCATGTTTATTTTGGAGCAGGTAGCAGAACGTGACGCGGGTGAATTTAAGGTTCAACTTCCTGCTAATTTTGAAGATACAGGCTACGGTATTTGGGCCTTCTTGACCGATGTGGACCTGGTAGAATGTAGTACAAGTGTGTTTTTAGGAGAATATTAATACAAACAAAGCATCGCATCTATTTTCACTGTGTATTGGATGAACTAGTATGCGATGCTTTTTTTGAAGTTCTTTTTCCTATATTTAATCTTTGTTTGGATTTTCTTCTCTTATTGAAGAATTAAACCCCTCCAATCTACATCCCTAAATGTCCCTTCTAAAAAAGAATACATGAGAAAACGACTATTCTTATTTTGCCTATTGGCTTTTACACAGCTTTCAATTGCACAGGAAATCCTACAGTTTAAAGTAAGTAAACCTTATTGTGTATTTAATTTCATGGAAACAATGACCACTCAGCAAGGAGTTTCCCCTACCCTGAGAGATTACATTGTACCGAACGTCGCAAAGGATAGCGTTTTTCGACAACTTTGTATTGATTTCCAAAATTTAAAACTGAATTACCACTATCAATTAGAGGGGTATCCTGCAAATAGAAATTCGTATCGGTCAACACAGGATTTGCTCATTATCGCTTTAGTCAATGCCAATACGATAGACGAATTTAAACAGCGGTCGATTGGGATTTTACCCCATAGTGAACAGCAAAAATTAGTGACTATTCTCAAACAAGCAGAAACGTATTACGATCTTCTAATCTGGGATGATTACGAAGAAAGTATATTGGAACAACGAAAAAAATTAGAAACATACGTTCCTCAAGCATCGGAAATATTTGATAAAATCCGCCATTTTTATCGTTCCACTTGGACGGCAGATATTCCTTTTCTCGTTAGTCTTTACCCCATTCCTGGACAGAAGGGAATTTCAACAGCTACACCACATGCCAATAGTCTTTGTATTGGTGTTTTGACGAATGATACCCGAGGTGTCGAACGAATGGGCGTTGTTTTTCACGAAATGTGTCATGTGCTTTTTAATGAACAAACGCCAGAATTTCAGCAGCAACTCGATCAGTGGTTTGAAACAAATACCTCTCCATACAAGCAGTATGCCTATAACTTTTTTGATGAAGCCTTAGCTACAGCCATAGGAAACGGTTGGGTGCATAAAAACATCAGTGGAAGCTTACTTACAAAAGATTGGTATAACAATGAATATATCAATGGATTTGCAAAAGAACTCTACCCATCCGTTGAGGAATACCTAGCCAAACAGCAACCAATAGATCAACCTTTTATTGATCATGCCATCGCTTTATTTGCAGCAAAGTTTCCCAATACACGAACAGATTATAGCGTGCTACTCAATCGAGTTTCCATTTACACGGATGCCGAAACTAACATAGAAAGAACAGAAATAAGACAAGCTTTTGGGCAACATTTTCAAATGACGCACAGCAGTTTATCCTCTCCTATTTTAGCTCCACAAAATTTGGAATCGCTACAAAGTAGTCCTCAAACGCAATTGGTTATTATAGACAAAAATCATCATGAAACATTGAAAGCTCTAAAAGAGATATTTCCGCAATTGTCCAAACTATCGACCACTGATCTGACAGATCATACCCTGCTAAGTTTTTACGATCACCTGAATAAACCCATTATTATTTTATACACCATCAATGACCAGGGAATGGAAACATTGGTGCAACAAATGAAAACGTTACAATTTTTTGATAGGAAGAAAATCATCCAGCACAAGGTCGAGTAATGGATTATAATTCTTACAAATTCAACTGTACTACAAGTGGATTATCAATTGGTGTTTATAATATGAAACGAATAGGGTATATAAACTGTATTCATCGTAGACGAAACATAGTATAAAGGTTGAAAAAGTTACCATAAAGGTAACAGCAAGTGATGTTTTGAGGCACTCGAAATTATATTCGTGCTATCAAAACGACTTGCTCTTGCAGCCAGCTGGAAAACTACTCCGAAGTCGTTAGTTTTTGTTTAAAGTGTAGGTTTACTCAAACTATTGAGGGGTTTACGGAATTTTATAAACAGAAATTTAACTAATTATAGGACTTTTCGGCATTTAACTTCTGACGTTTTGTATACTGGCATAAACGAAACAATGGTGACGGTTGGAGTGTAATGTCTTTTTGCATTGTTTTTTAAGTCGAAGGACAGCTCTTTGATTGCTGAGTCATGAGGCAAACAATGTGCTGAAAGTGCGTAGGCAAAAACAACGCAAAAAGTATGACAGTTGCAAACGGTGGCAATGCCATAGGATGCAGCAACAAAAAACGGCTTTACATAGGGTTGCTAAATAAAGCCGTTTTTCTTCTTGAAGTGGCAAAGCGTGGAAAACTATAACAATAATTAAAGTAACCCTTTTTTACTTAACATATTCTGATATATTCCAGTCAAATATGCATCACTTGCATTTTGAACTAAGTGATTTATAAAACTTCTGTAAGCCTTATATCCTGGATATTTTTTCTTCATAAACGAAGCTTTCCAATAAAGCAGGTTTGTTTTAAATGATTCCAAATCTGACGCATGGTTTAAAAAGTCGTGATCATCAATAAATTCAACATATGTATTTTGCCACATAGTCAAAATATTTTTTTCCACAAAACTATTGTATCGACTTTTTATATTAAATGTTTCATCCCAGCTTTCAAAATCATCTATTTCATTAGCAACTTTAGCTTCAATTAAAAATTGCCAACTTCCATATTCTTGTTCAAAAGAGGGTTCTTCAATAAAAGCAAATCTAGCATTAATACCGTTATAGTTCTTATATGGATAGTATGCTAATTTTCTTTCCCCATTTTCATTGATTAAAATGTTTTTATTGCCTTTTGCTGGTCTAGAATTACACTTATCACCTATTGGGATAAGATTATTAAAATTAACAGATGAAAAAGGAAAAATATCTTGACAAAGCCAATGGTCTAAAGCTAATCGAGCTTGTCCATCTAAATTTAAAAAACCTTCTAAACCACAAATTGGACATACTTCAATCTTATGGTGAGTAATGAATTTATCAATCGAAGTACCAATAGTTATATTCACATAGTTTGTAAATAAATGATAATTACTAGAAGTGTTGTATAAATAAGAGAACAGATTTTCGATTGGCTGCTTCAAAGAGGCATGAATATCATTGATTGTAATTATTTCTAAAGTTTGGTCATGACCACAGATTCTTTCTATTTCATTACTATCTTTAAAAGCTTTAATTATTTTATCTCTTTCATCTTTTGCTGCAATAAGTTTATAAGCATCATATACAGCCTTGAATTTTTTTTGCAAATCTGTATTCTGAAAAACTTGTATTGACCAATTAGGAAACAGATGATTTCCAAAACTTTCACTTTCTTCTATTTTCTTAAAAAAATATTTAGGTATACTATGTAAAACTGCTATTCTAGTCTTTACTTTCTGTATGTTTAAAATCATTGTTATCTTCTGTTAATTCGAAAATTTTTTTAAAAATAAACTGTTTCTGACTAGATTCTCCATAAAAATCGACAGCACTTCTTAACTGATCCAATGAACCTGATTTAATCAACTCTTTCATCTCATCAAAAGATTGAGCTGATATCATTTGAGTCTTAAAAATATTTTTTAAAATATAATCTACTCCCGCACCATAAGTATTAATTCCTAACTGTGAAGCTTTTTTAACTTTCAACTTGTTAGTTTCTTCATCCTTATCAAAAAATAAAACAGACACTTATATATTTAGATGTACCAACATATTAAACAAAAAATCCACTTCAAATGAAGTGGATTTTTTGTTAGTACATTTCTGCCATCATAGAATTAACCTTATTTACTAGTTTAAGCATTCTAGCTAGTTGGTCAGGAGTCATATCAGATTTAACTCTATCCATTTTCTCACCCAACTCCTCAGCTTTCTCCATAAGTGCTGGTAAATCACCTAAAGCACTCATATCACTATTCTTGACCTTCTTCATGTAATCCATGTAGTCATTCATATAGCTTTCATAGCTATCAAGCAAATCATCAATATCTCTTGAACTTACTTTACTAGTTGTTTCTTCTTCATATTCACTAATATCATCCGAAGCATCATCAACAATACTTTCTGATTCATATTTAGTTTCGTTTTCTTTAGATTCTTTTGAGTTACAACCAACAAATACAAGTGTTGATAATGATAATATACCTACGATAATTCCTTTTTTGTTCATCAGTTTAAATTTTAAGATTAATTAAATATTCGATTCAACATCATATAATATGATGCAAAACAAAAAGGTATTAAGGAGGTATCTTTAATCGTATAAAATTAAAGAACAACAATTTTCAATCTAAGTATTATTGTACTTGATTTGTTTGTGTAGTTCTTTAATGTAGTAAGTAATTGTTTTCATTTTTTGTGGTATTTTAGGTTTATAAATAAAAGAAGCGTGGACATTGCAAACACACTAAACCTAGGAATACCACTCCCTAAAAAAGCAATGAATACAAGCCACGCCATATCGGCATACTCTCATATACATTATTTGCTTTATATTATTCGATGTGGTATTTCGGTTTAGCAATAATGCAATTAAGCACGTTTATTCTTTTCGTAAAAAGCAAAGATAGAAATTATAAATAACAAAAAACAGCCTAGATTCAAAAATAATCTAGGTTGTTCTTGTTGTTTAATTATACATATATAAATTAAAATGAGTTATGAAAAAAGGTGTGTTGACAGAATACAAAATAAACGAAAATAAATATTCTAGTTATATAATTGGAAATGATTATGAAGATATAAAGATAAAATTATATAAAAGAAATTTAAATGAAATTATTACTAGTAATTTAATGGAATTAGACAATATAATAAAAGATTATTCTAAATTAGATGATAATACTTTAATGTTAGAATATTCTAGTTTTTTACACACTATTTGTTTTTTATCTTATTTATGTTACAGATCTAATTCTATTGATGTTGAAAACTTGTTAAATGATGAAGGTATACTACATGAAGTTATACATATTAAAGATAGAAATTGTTTCACAAATAAAGAACTTGAAAAATCTCGTTCTTTATTTGTGAAACTTAAAAGAAATGTTATTGGCGCTTTTTAACCTTTATATCCATTTCTTTTTGCATTGTCAATACAATCTTGTCTATTCACATATCCTTGTGTTGATGCACCAACAATTCTACCATTAGATGCAGTTCTTCTCCATCTCCAATGACCTGATGGGTCAGTATACAATTCCCATTTATCCATTTTATAAAAATTTATGTTATTAAAATATTAACAAATATAATTAAAAATATTCTTTAAATAAAATTATGATAATAAATGAAATTATTTTTAAAATTTATCTATAAGTTCTTTGTATTCAAGTTTATCATCAGCTGATATTAGGGCAAGGTTGAATCGTTCACCATCAGTTAATTTTCTTGTATTGAATCTGAAGGTAAATTCATCACAATATTTTGATAGGTGTTTTGGACTTGT
Source organism: Myroides odoratus (assembly GCF_001549985.1). GTDB lineage: Bacteria > Bacteroidota > Bacteroidia > Flavobacteriales > Flavobacteriaceae > Flavobacterium > Flavobacterium odoratum_A. Next base: position 118,430 of record NZ_LROZ01000002.1, read on the forward strand.
TATGTGGTATATACCAATAATACCTCTTTTTAGTTGACTCCAAAAGCCTTCTATACTATTTGTATGGAATTGATCTTTAACATATATTCCTTTATTATGTTCAATTATTTTATGGATATATTCTTTAGAAAGTCCTTTATAACCTTTCCATCCATCAGATACAATAATAGAACCTTTAACTACTAAGTCATCTATAATACCTTTTAAAGTTTTACCTTTAGTATCAGGAATAACTTTAGTGTATACATATCCATTAGAAATTAATCCAAATACAGGTATTTTAGATTTTAAACTTCTACCTTGAGTATTATCAATTTTCTTATTTTTGCTTCTATTTTTATTTTTACCTCCAATATAAGTTTCGTCAACTTGAGTAATACCTTCAAATACAACTTCTGATTTATCTCTAAAATTATGACGTATTCTACTTAGCATAAACCAAGCTGTCTTTTGAGTTACATTTATATCTTTTGATAATTGTACGCTACTAATACCTTTTTTATGTGAAGCAAATAGATATATAGCCAAAAACCATTTTTTCAATTTAATATGTGAACCTTCAAACATAGTACCTATGGTTACAGTAAATCTATTTCTACAATGTTTGCATTTATACATACCATTAAATATACCTTTAGCTCTTAATCTATAATGATTTTCTGATACACTTCCACAATGTGGACAAATAGGTTCATTATTCCATCTTAAGTTCTCTAAATATTCTCTACAATCATTTTCTGTTTGCAAAGTTTCCATCAAATTAATTAATGATTTAAATATTATAGTATTTGAATTCATTTTTTATTTAATTTAATACTTTTTAACGAAAGTAAAAAACATTATTTGATTAATTTTTATTAAAAGTATAAATGATTTAAATACTTGATGTATTTTGTTGTTAGATTATAATTATAAGAAATTCAAAACATTATGAATAAAATAAAAAGACACTTTGTATTAACAAAAATTGCTTTATATAAGTTTTTAAGTAAATTTATACCTTACTTTAAAAACAAGTTATATATGTCATCAATTATATTGAAAAATAAAATAGAAGAAGAAATAAACTTATTATTAAAAAATGAATTTAATGGAAAGTTTAAATTAGAAGATATTAGTAGTAGTTATATTAATCCAGAATATGAAAATATTTTTATTAATAGTACTTCACGTGTAGGTTACAAACATAACAATTATGTAGAATCAGCAAAACTATGTTTTGTTATGAATATGAAACATACTAATTTAAAAATAAAAGTAAGTGTTATTTATTTGGATAATAATCTTGAAATAAAGTTTCAAGTACCAGAAACAAATACTAGTGTTTTTGATGACTGTAAAATATTTGAACAAATAATAAAAGATAACAAGAATATAATAAACGATGCATTTAGGACTTATATTAAATAAAAAATGACTTGAATTTAAAATTCAAGTCATTTTTAGTTATTACCTACCATTGGTACAATGAAATATATAAGTGTCTATTATATTTAGGCGGATAAACTCTATCTAACGTGATACTAGTATCAAGACTATCAATCCTACCAGTAAATGGTGGGTTAGCTAAAATTTTAGTATACTTAACTCCTGCCTCTTCTTTATCAAAATTTTGCGATAAAGAATCTATATGTTTTATATGAGGTTCCTTGATATTATGCATCATTAGATTCATCATACCTAAACGAATCATTGTAGTATCGATATCATAGCCAAAAAATGTTCCTGTAGTTAATTTTTTAGCTTTTTTTGAATTTGGTTTTATTGCACTAGCTGATGTTCTTACTTTAAAACCATCAGTATCTGTTTGCCACTCTTCGTTTCCAGAGTTTTGAGCAATAATATATTGATATGCACCAACTAAAAAACCAGATGTACCACAAGTAACATCGCAAATTTTATCATCAATTGTAGGTTTCAGCAATTCACACATAAAATGAATGATATGACGAGGAGTTCGAAACTGTCCATTTTTACCAGCTTCTCCGGTTTGAGATAGAATCAACTCATAAAAATCACCTAATGTATCCTGAAAATATTGACCTTCATTTCTTTCTTTTTCCGCTTCAGCATAAATTTCATTAATAATATCTATCGCAGCTCTTAATAATGAAGGTTTAGAAATTTCAAACTTTGCGCCTTCCATAGCTTTTGTAAAAGGCTCATGTTCACTATTGATTGTTTTTAAATACTCAAAAATATCTGACATTGTTTTAGGTAAATCAATATCTGGGCATTGAGTATAAAAAGACCATTTGTATATATCCTCATCAACTATGCCTACATCTTCTGCTCTACGCATAAAAAGCAAGTAAGATATTTGTTCTAAAGCAGTTAGCGGATTAGAGGTTCCAGCTGCCCAGAACATTTCCCAAAGACTACTAATTTTAGTTTTTATTGTTGAATTTAGCATCTATTTTTTTTTATATCTTTTTTAATTTGAATCTCTTATTTACTAGAGTTCAATAATTCTCTTACATCAATCTTGAGTAGATGAGCAATCTCTAATAATTTTTCCACTGATGGCTGAACTTCATTAGTACACTAACGAGAAACTGTACTTTCACTCTTTTTCAATTCTTTAGCTAGCCATTTATTGATTTTTGAATGCTCTAACAAGATTATTTTTAGTCTATTGAGTTTCATTTAACTTCAATTAATACGCATCGAATGCGAATTTAAGTTTTATTCTCATGATAGAAGCATCAAGAGATATAATTTTCATACTAAATTTAAGTAAGTAGGATAAGTAAGCTTTGCCAAAAAGATATTTTTATAATTCGCAAAAATATTAAAACAAATTTAAAGGTATAATAAGAAGCAAAATTTGAGAAATAAATGCTTCCTAATTGTGTTGAATATTTTTTCGGACTTGTTTTTAGCTTAGCTAAAATGAAAATATTACTGTTTCACTTATCTCTGTTCAAGTTGAAAAATGAAGTAAATGCTTTGTCTTTTTAGATTTCTCGACAGACTCAAAATGACAGTTTATTAATTTAAAAACTAATTTTACCTTATTGGATGGTTGAGATTTGAATTTAACTTTGAAAAAATAATTTTTCTACCTAATATAGGATAAATATACAGTATTTTTATATTCGAATCAAACGATTCCAATCATAGTTAAAAACTTTCTGAATAAGGTGCGCGCAACAATTTAAAAAAGTGAACATCCCTATTTATAAAGCATACGGCATAAAAGAGGCTAGCCCTCTTTCTCCGCAAAGAAAACCGATGATGAAAGTTATCGGTTTTTTTATGTCTATTCCCCTATTTAGGCTATCTAATTCCTTTCCTTTAAAACGAGGAAAATTATCAAACCAAGCTTAGCCAAGTCTTCGGAAAGTTTTATTTTTACCTAAAATAGAATGTTATGAGAAAGCGGTTATTCCTTTTGTTATTCGTTGTAATCTCTTTGGCAATGAGTAGTTGTAAAGAACAAGAAGCAACGAAACCCTATGAAATAGAAGATTTAGTAGGTAAATGGGAATTAGTATCCGCTAAACTTTACGATAGAGAAGCTAAGTTTTTAACCGATACGAGTCCGAAGAATGAAATGGGATGTGGACCGCTAACTTGGGTGTTCACTGCAGATCAACTAGAGATTCACACTTTTACAGGAAAAGATGAAAAGGGACATTGCATTGAAGAAGTTATTCGTTTAAGCTATACCCTTCAAAACAGTACTATCCATACGATAGATGATATGGGCGTAAAAGAAGAAATGCTCATTACCCAGTTGACGGAAGATGAATTCACTTTTATGACTTCCTTACCTCTTCCGCTAGACGATAAGGTTAATGCGATTAAATATACTAAACTTAGGTGCAGGAGAGTGAAATAAGAGGGGTTCCCCTTCTCCATTTTGACTAGTTCCTTCCATTCAAACGGAAGGATATCCCTTTTAATTCCATTTACATGATGCTGAGTTTCTCATAGATTTGATTGCGGTAACTCAATCCTATAGGAATACTTTTTTTATTCGTTAACACAATCATATGTTGCTCTACATACTGAATCTTATGGAGGTTAATGAAATACGATTTATGCACCCTACAAATGTAATCGAGGTGTTTTAAGTGTTCTTCAATCGTAAGGAGTGTACCGTGCACGACTATTTTTTCTGTTTCTGTATAGAGGCAAATATAATTGCGCATCCCTTCGATATAAATCAATGCAGCTGGATTGACTTTGATCAGGCGTTTGTCACTTTTTACATAAAAAAAGGAATTGCTGTTGTTGTCCGTGGGTAGTGGCGTTGTTTGAAGGGAAGGTCTGAGATACTGACTTGCTTTTTGTATGCTTTTTGAAAATCGTTCCAGCGAAATGGGCTTCAACAAATAATCCAGCGCATTTTGGCTAAAAGCATCTACTGCATAGTTGCTGTATGCCGTTGTATAGATAATTGCCGGAGGATTCGCGAACATAGACACAAAATCAGTTCCACTGATTTCAGGCATTTTGATATCCAAAAAAATCAGATCAATTTCTTTATTCTTATTTAGAAAACTAATCAGTTCAAAAACAGTATTGCAAATGCCTTCCAACTGTAATACATCAAATTTTGAAATATGGTGAACTAAAACTTCTTGCGCAAGTTTTTCATCATCAACAACTAAACATCGTATTTTCATCATTTCTTAGAATTTTATTTCCAGGGTTACACTAAAGGTTGCTTCTTCTTTTTTAATTTGTATTACATGCCTTGAGGGATAAAGCAATTGCAAGCGTTTGCGTATGTTTTCAATGCCAATTCCTCCAATATCCTTGGTTGCTTTTTCTTTATAACTATTTTTACACTCAAATCGCAAGTTGTTGTCGTCACAGTATAAATGAGCCTCAATATAAGAATCATCAATTGTCGAATCAACACCGTGTTTAAAGGCATTTTCGATCAAGGGCAACAACAACATAGGAGCTATCTTGATTGAATCCTTTCCTCCAACATACTGAAAGGAAACGCGAGCATTTGAAGGTATTCTCAATTGCTCAATAGCAATATACGTCTGTAAAATATGGATTTCTTGACTGATTGTAATTTCTCTCTCTTGGGTTTCATACAAAGAATAGCGCAAGATATCAGCCAGTTTTAAAATAACATCAGGTGTTTCTTTCGCTGTTTTAAGTGATAGAGCATACAAACTATTTAAGATATTGAACAAAAAATGCGGGCTAATCTGTGATTTTAGTAAAGCTAGTTCTGCCCTATTTTGTTGTGCAAGGATCGCTTCCTCTTTTTTAATTTTAAATCCATATTCTTGTACGATATAACCAATAGCCATGATAGCCATCAACAGGAGTATTCCAGGAAAGACATCAAAGTAATGTTGATAGGCTGCTAATGAAGAAGGAACTGAAGCATGGATTGCAAAGGGAGTAAAATCAGCGAGTTCACTTTTTTCAAACTGGCTATACAGCCCTTTTAAGTATTGCCCTAAAACGATGACCGAAGTTAGAAAAAGCAGCAGTACCGCTAGCATATAGCGCCTGATATTTTTATGAAGACGCAGCTTGGGGAATAACCAGAAATTATTGATCCAGGCGGGTATAAAAAGGAGCACATTATACAGCAGAAGATACCCCACAGGTAAAACGATACGGTTGTTTTTAATGCTGATAAATGCTATAAAACTTGCAAATACTATATTTAGCAAGAGTCTTGACAAATTAAACCGATGGATTGCATTCATTCGTGCGTGATACTATAAAAGTGTAAAGTTAATTTTTTTCTGAAACGGCTTCCTTTTTTTTACACGAATGGCTCGTATTTATAGACAAACAAACGAAAAACCACCTTGAATTTTTATGTCCCCATTTCTGTGCGATTGGTCAAAAAGCGAAAAAAAAATGCTACATGCCTTACTTTATTTGTACAAAACAAGGATAAAAGATGAAAACAATTTTACTTCTACTGGTATTCAGCATTTCGGGTTTACTCGTTGCACAACATTCAGATTACGCTAAGTCCATTGATAATTTGATGCGTTCTTTAGCAGAAAATAAGGCTTTTTCGGGAAGTGTGTTGCTTCAAAAAGAGGGAAAGACAAGTTATAAAGGCGAATTCAATACCGTGGGAACCCCTTCAGATAAATATAGAGTGGGTGCTATTACTGAGGTTTTTACGGCTATTATTATTTTTCAGCTGATTGAAGAAGGTAAATTAACGCTCGAAACCACACTAGATCAGTATTACCCAACAATTAAAAATGCGGATAAAATCACAATAACCCAACTTTTAGGTCATCTAAGCGGGATCTACAATTACGCGGAATGGGACGATTATTATACTTCAAAGCACAAGAAATTTACAAAAAAAGAAATGTTAGCTTTAATTGGACAAGGGAAACCCGAGTTTAAACCTGGACAAGATCGCAGTTACAGCAAGGCTAACTATGTTCTCTTAGGCTATATTATAGAAGACATTACCCAAGCAACTTATGCAGAAAATGTAGCCATCAGGATTGCAAATAAACTAGGCTTGCAAAACACCTATTGTGAAACGGATGAAAAAGAATACCCGAAAAGGAATGCGTCTTATTTATATAATGGAGCAACATGGGTGAAAGAAACAGATTCACATCCCAGTTTTACCTTTTCTGCGGGCGCAATAGTTTCCACTACAGCAGATTTGTCAAAACTAATAGAGGCTCTGTTAACCGGAAAATTAATTGCTGAAAAATCCTTGGCACAAATGAAAAAAACCAATCAAAAAGGAATTGGGTATGGGCTATTAAAAATGCCTGTTTTTGACCAAATAGGATATGGACATTTTGGCAACATCGATGAATTTCAATCGTTTATAGGCTATTTCCCAACGGAGGGATTATCGATTGCTGTGTTGTCAAACGCATCGAATGTCAAACTGAATGATGTGATTCTAGGTATAGCCTCAAAGTATTTCAATAAGGCGTATCAACAACCCGATTTCACCACGTATCAAAATCAGGCTTCATCCTCAACCAAAATTTATACGGGTGTATACAAAGCGACCTTGATTGGGCTTATTGATGTAGGGGCATTCCAGATACGTGAAGCAGCAAACAACCACTTATTTTTAACTATTTATGCCGATGGGAAAGATGGACAAAAAATACTATTGGAACCAAAAGGGGAAAATAAATTTTATGGGAGAAAAAATAATTCGGAATTTGATTTTACCATCAACAAAAAAGGAGACGTTACTGGAATGAAAGTTACCCAAAATAAACAATCGCTCAACTGTAAGAAAATCATGTAAATAAAAGTAAAGTCTAAAAGTACTTCCTGTTTCTATGCTCAAACAACTAGATTAAATGCTTCGAATTACGCCTTGGTATCTGGGGTATAAAGCGATCGTTACTTGGCTACATACGACAAGATCACATCGTGGTAGAAAAGACAATCATCACATACCGTTTTGAATCCTTTATTTTGAATCGAAATGTTAATTATCTTAGCCTCTGTCTTTTTACACCTGATGTACGTTTTTATTTCTTACATTTAATTTGTACAAAGAAAAACATTTCATTAATACTAAAAAAAGCTATGGGATTTGATATCAGCTACCATCCAATAAGTGAACAAGAAATACACACCTGGTATTTTGATGTACTCGAAGACGAATCGAGCCTTGAAAAACTAGCACAAGAACATGATATTGACGAATTCTACGTTGAAAAGTATAGCAATACAATTGACGTAGCTAAAGCAACTGCTCCTACCGATTATTTTGACAAGACACACGGTTATTTTATTGCGGTAATACAGGGCTTTTTCAGGACGTACTTTTACACCCGAGGTTCTGCCTTTTCCTTTTTCCTTCAAGACAACCCTCAGTTTAAAGCGTACACCACTTCTTGGGAAGCTATTTTAAAAGTAAAAGTACCCAACCCTATCGCCAATAGTTTGGTTGAAAACTACAGTTCTGGCATTTATATGAATGCACAGCAAGTGGCAACCTTGCTGTCTGATTACCACACGAAGGAAGAAGTAAAAAAAGAGTTAGACGATTTTTATTCGCATAACCGAATCAATGTTTTTCTGAAAGCACTAACTTATGCAAAAGAAAACAACCTTGGACTTTTAGAAGCTACTGAAGTAGTTGAACCCAATCCGCTGAACCTCAACGAATCGACTTGCTATTCCAATTTATTCCATTGCGATACCGAAGGTGCCTTGTTGTATGAAGAGGCAATGCTAGAACAATTAAGGGAATTTGAGGGAAATCAAGGGTTAAATGACAACGAAATTCTTGAACATACGGAACGCGTCATCATCAACCATGAACCAGTGGTTCCAGAAAAGAAAAAAAGTTTTTGGCAAAAGCTGTTTGGGAAGTAAAAACCTCTTTATTTCATATTGATTTCAATGCTTTTGTTCAACGTATTTACAACACTAGATTAACTTCATCAATAACCTAAATCCATATCATCTATGTCTTTTTTCAGCAAACTATTCGGGGTAAAGAATACCCCTCAACAAGTAAACGAGGTAAAACCAATGGAGGAAACAGGACCAACTGCAGAAAACCACTCTCCTTTTACCTTGAATCGCATCGCTTGGGCTTTTTCGGCTCAGTTTTATACAGATGCGGAGGAGTTTAACCAAGAAGTAATCGATTACCAAAATCGTATTTATAAAACAAGTGAAAATTGGAAGCCCAACGAAGTTGTTTTTGACTTTCCTAAACTACAAATTCAGTACATGGCTTGGGTGAAGGGCGTATCGGATTTACTTGAAAATGAAACGTTAATTGAAGAAGATCGAGATGTTTTTGAGGAAGAACCTGATGAAGAGGAAGATAATATGTATCAGGTTGAGCTTTTAGCAACGTTTACCGCTGACAATGGCAAGCATTTTACGGCTTTAGAATTTCTACTAAAAACACATAATCAACAGGTAAACAAAGAACTTGGTGATCACGTATTTTTTGAAGGTACGGATGAAAACCCTTCCATTAGTAACGATTTACCCACTTGTTATATCGCTTGTGGTAGTTAAACAGAAATAAAAGGAAAACAACTAGTCAAGCAAAGAGTGAAGTCGTTCCTTTTTACCTAGGACATGACCAAGCTCTTTGTGCAGACAATTCAACATATAACAAAAAAACAACTTACAAAAAAACAACCTACAAAAAAACAACTTACAAAAAAACAACCTACAAAAAACAACCTACAAAAAACAACCTACAAAAAACAACCTACAAAAAACAACCTACAAAAAAACAACTTACAAAAAAACAACCTACAAAAAACAACCTACAAAAAACTATCCTTTTACTTGCTCGTTTCTAATCGTCACACTAATTAATTTATACCCCTCATCTGTTCGTAAAAACTCAAAGTGATTTTGGGTAAAGTTCTTTTTATCTTGGTGAGAAACCACAATCGTCATCGTAGGATAGAGCCAATCTTTTGCTTCCCTACACCCATTAAAATAGGGGTCAAACTCATCGCCTTCAAACAAGAAGGGATTGAGTCCATCTTTAGAAATAAAATAGTCACAATTGGGTTGTATGATGGCTAATAATTCTCTTTTCAACAGGGGGAAATTAGCGCGTATAAACGTTTCTTTGTCAGCCTTTGCCCATCCTTCTGTTGATTCCCAAATCAACGTATCATAGGACCCTTGGATCAATTTCTCTTCCGTTAAATCGACAAACAAGTCGTTGATCAACCATTGTTTAAATTCGGTTTCAAAATCCATAAACGAATAATACCATCCGTCTTGTCCTAAAAACACTTTTCGGTTAGTATCTGTAGGAGGGGTTTTTGTTTTCTCGAGGGAGTAAAAGTTGAGCGCATGATCATAAGAAAAATTGTCGACCAAGATATTATTCAACGTATCAAGCAATACTTCTTGTCCTCCTGACCAGCTAAAATGATTACACCCTGCATGATCTCCAGCAGACCAATATTTTTTTTCGGCTCCCTTTAATCCGATAATCATTCCGTTTCTTACTCTCGTTAAATCACTATATACAGCAGGAATAGCAATATCTCCTTTGCTATTGAACATCCCTGCTTGATCTGTTTTTGAATCCCTGAAACGAATAAAACCTTCGCTTTCACAATCGGATCCGTTGTCAAAAATATACAAACTATCCACGCCTACACTTCTCCCCTCTTTCGTTAGGTAGTAATTTTTCCAACTTTCTCCTACTTCTTCTGACACTGCTATAATATTGTCAAACTTATAGGCATAGGAATATCCGATAAACTTGGGTTCAATTTTAACTACTCCCTGTTGGTCTTTATAGCCAATTCGGATGCTATCATTCGCAAAAAAGGCAGTCCAACTATCTTGGTTCTGTCCAAACATTGTACAACTCCAAGAAGTTAAAAGGAAGATTAAAAGGAAATGTTTCATTATGGGTTGGGTTGTGAAAGAGTAAAAATTCGCACTATTGTTTACTCAAAGGTAGTAATTATAAATAAAAAATAGGGGTTCAAAAAATGTAGAACAAATAGGCTCAAAAAGCAAAACCTTTTGAGCCTATTCGTACTATATTTTTTGGAAATACCTTTATTGTAGATTTTCTAACTCGTCTTCACACCAAGCGATACAAGCATTTCGTCCACTTTCGTTTTCATTTCTTGTATGTAAATAATCAATAACAGCTTGAAGACTTTCCGGATTATAATCTTCATAATATCCAATATCAATTTGAGTCCTTTTATTATTTCCTTCCTTGTAGTGTGGCATTTTAATCCCTATATGCAGGTGATGTCTTGCTGGATCACCTATATACTGCTCTTTTAAAAGTAGATTTTCATATAGCATGTGAATAGGAGTTTCTATGAGCATTTCATTTGTCTCCAAATCCCTTACTCCTCCGAAATCATAAGATGTATTTGCTTTAAAATTTAGAATAAATATACCATCAACCAAAGTATACGTTTCCGTTTTTGTCACATAGTATAACACTTCACAGTTTTTTGTTTTCTCTGAAGAAGAATTATCAATTGTTACTTCATCTTTGGTTGTAAACTTCCTCGTTTCATTATACTTGTATTCATTAATCTTAGATTCGAATATTTTCTTATTGAACATCATTTTTAGAATGGCTTCATTAACAACATGGGATGACCCTTTTGCTAACTTTGCTACCAATTCAAATTCAGCCTTTGATTCTGATTTGTGATGTACTTCAATCTCTGTTTTGATTTCTGTAGTCACTTCAATCGTATTAATTTCTGACTTACTAATACTATATTCAAATTCCTCCGTAAGCACTTTATTGTATTTACTTTTAGAAGGAACAAAAAGAGGTACTTTTTTGCATATTTCTGTTGAATTAACAACGACATATTTGGATTCTACCGTATCACTTATGGAAAGCGTTTTAGTAGCCTCATCTTTAATCCACTGATCGTATTGAAACGTAGAAGACGTATTCAAATTGGTTTCTTCTTTTGCTACTCTTACTACTTTGATATCAGATAATAACCAATCGCTGCCTATATATTTACAATCACTTCGGATAGCCAATTCGTATATTTTTCCACAATCTCCTCCGAAATCCCCAAAAGGAATCTCAAATTTATCAGTTTGATTTCTTTCAAACGCATTCCCCGTAATATAGCCATTCAATCGTACTTCTCTGGAAGTCATTTTGTTTCCTTTTAAAATAAGGAAAATATTGGAGTCCGTTCCTGCGTAAACTTCGTCTCCTGTTTTTATTTCAAATTTATAAGTGCTCATTGTTTTTTTCTTTTGGTTTGTCCTATAGATGCATGCATTTAAAAATAAAAAGGAGGAGTTCTCCTCCTTTTTGTTTATCTCCTGAAAATGGTTTCACGGTAGTACATAAAGCAGGTTACGCCCATTTTATCGTATACAGTTCTGCTATATTTTTAGGTCGTGTTTCTTTGCCATCCAAAGCTTCTTTGGTTTTAGATGGAACTGGTGTAACAAGATTGGTAGTAGGTCCTGATCCACCTGTTGTAGATTGGGTGGTATTCACGGTAAAGTTTACTGGATGCTCATGTTTGAGAAAAGAATCTTGTTCCACTGTACTCACATGATCTCCTGTTAGTATTCCTTTGCCTGGAGCAGCCCGATCTGAAGCATTAGCATCAACAAGTGCTCCATTATCCCACGCTCTACTAAAATATCCGCGCATATCGATTAGCAAAGAATTACCCTTCTCTCCTTGGCCAAATCGATAATTAAGCACGGAATTTAATCGGGTGTACTGGTCATCTAATTCCATCGCTGCTTTACACAAAGACAGTTCTTCTGCAGGTGGATTTTCAGTGGCAATATATTGTTTTCGCTCGCCTATGATTCCCTCTACCATACAAGGTAAATGCTTTACACTTACTTTTCCGATATTGACATAACACTGTTTCACTCTAAATTGAATGAGTGGTACCTGTGTTTCTATTTTCAATACCAATTGTGTCGCTTTTTCCTCTATTTTTAACTGTAAATCAATGGTCGACGCCCCTTTTGTCGATTTGGTTACTGTATAGGTAGAAAGTCCATCGGACAAACTAATGTGTATGGCCCCATTATTTTCAGTAGATAGCTCTACTTTACCTGTAACTATTTCCCCACACAGCATTTCTTGCCATCGTGGGAATTCATGAAGCGCCTGTGTAAAGGTCAAGGTTTCATTTCCATCACTTTTTATCAATATTACTTCTTGTGTAGTGGCATCGAATTTAATATACCCATCCTTTCCTTTATCGGTATATACCCAGCCATCAGGTACCCCATAATCTTCGTTGTTTCGATTGCTGAAGTACTTAAAGTTGTAGTTATAGACCAGGTTTCTTTGCCCTAAGGCATAAAGATGATCATGGATTGCTATTTTCATCGTTCCTTCTTTTTTAAAAGGATTGCTTTTCCACAAAAGCAATCCTTTTAGATTTACTTTTATCGCAATTACGCTTTGGGTGCACCTGGTTCAACTAACCACTCTCCTTTTTCGGTTAACGTAACCGTTACCTCAAGGCTTTTGAAGCTTGAAAGTTCAATTTTAGCAGCTTCATTAGAAATTGTAGCAATATCTGCTAAACTATTACTTGTAAAATCACCTGTTGCAATATAAAAAGCAAATTTTGGGGTCACTGTACTTTTATCATTAGGTGATGGAGCCCAGGTAACGCCCATAAATCCATTGGCAGATTCAATACCAAAAGACATGTTGCTATACCATTTTTCATTTTCATTTTGAACTTGATTAAATTTATTCGATTTAATCCCAATGGTATTGGCTGGACTTTTTTCACCTTGACTAATACTCAAGTTAGGTCCTTGTTTTGGGGGTGCAGTAGCATATTCTGCATTCCATAATTGCTCTAATTGTGCATCTTTGATTACACTAGAATCAATTTTTACATTTAATCCTACTGCTTGATTGGTTGCTCCTGCTCCTACTTTGTACTGCAAAGGGATAGTGAACCAGTTTTTTCCGTCATAATTAGGTACCACACTTAACATGGCATCTGAGTTTGCATACACATCCGAAGTTGGAACCCCTTCTGGTTTTTGCAAAAAACACCAAAAGTTTTTGGTTGAACTTCCTTTATTTACAAGATAAATTTTGTAGTTGGTTGTTGCGCTAAATTTTTCTAAATTAATCATACTCTTGTTCTTTGGTTTTCCTACTCTATTCAAAAGCGGGCTTTTCGGAATACGCCCTTGTTCACTAGTAGGTTGAAGCTTCAGGTAAATGAACAAGACAAAGTAACGAGCCGAAACGCTCAAATTTTACAGTAGAAAACACCAAATTTAGTTTTGCGTATTTATACGGAATCAAAACAAAGTTTGAGGCGTATAAATAGCATGGGCAATAGCATAGATGACGATACCCACCGTATTTTTTGCTCCTATTTTTTCAAGAATACGCTGACGGTGACTTTCTACTGTGCGTTTACTGATAAAAAGCTGATCGGAAATCTCTTGATTGGTGAACTCTCTACAAATTAATTGCACCACTTCAACCTCTCTATCAGATAGGGAAACAGAGAGGCCTAACTTCTGATTCTTGGGGTTATCCCTTACGTAATTGAGCAGCATCTGATGATCATCTTTGGTTAGAAAAATTCCTGTTTCGTGTACTTTCTCAATGGCTTCTAATAGTAGTCCTTTAGAGGCATTCTTCGGTAAAAATGCGGATACGCCCATCTTAATCATATGCCCAAACATCAGTTGTTTGTAATGAGATGAAAGTACGATGATCTTGAGTTCAGGATAGGTCTCTTTGACAATTTCAATCAGCTCTAAACCATTCATGGGTTCCATTTGCAGATCAATCATAATCAAATCCGGAAAAGTATCTGGGGGTAAATTCTTCAAATTCGTTACAAACTGAGGCCCTTTATTTGCGCTACTTACGATGGATAGCGTATCGATATTGGATAACAATAAGATGAGTCCCTCTAAAAATAAAAGTTCATCATCAATTAATGCAATTTTAATCTTTTGTTTCATTGTTTTGAAATTAGAATAAGTAGTTGAGTTCCTTTTCCTTCAGTGCTTTTCCATTTAAAAGCAGCTTGAATGACTTGAATCCTAGCTTCTATATTATGCAAGCCCATTCCCTTTTTTACTTCCGTGAGATTAAAGCCTTTTCCGTTATCAGCCAGTAAAACAGCAAAATAATACTCCGTACTTCTCAAGTGAATGTACATTTGAGAAGCCTGAGCATGCTTTAGCACATTATTCAAAAACTCTTGAATAATTCGATAAAGCTGTATCTCAATGGCAAGAGATGGAGCCTGATAAAGGTGTAAGAGAACAAGTTGTACGTTTAACGAGGCGGAGACATTAACAGCCATTTCTTCTAGCGTAGCAATTAGTCCAATATGTTCTACATCCACAGGGTATAAAGCATGCGAAACTGTTCGCGTAGCTTCAGATAAAGCGGGTAATTGTTTTAGTATAATCTCTTTGGCTCTTTCACTCTGCCAAGCCTCTGGGTTATTTAACCACACCGAGAGAATGTGAACCCGATTGCCAATGTCATCATGTATGATTCTCGCTATGCGTTTTCGCTCTTCTTCTTGGACATCCACGCTAATTTTTACGATATTTTTTTGATGTAAAACCTCTGCTTTTGACCTTTTCAACTCTGTATCCAAGATCTTTTTCAAAGACTTTTGATGCAAAAGAAAAAACAAAAAGGTAAAGACAATAATGAATAAAAGAATAACAATCAGATAAACAATTAGAACGGAGGGGTCTTTCCATATTTCCATAAAAATCGCGTAATAATTACATAAAAAACACCACAAGAAAGGGCGTATATCATCCAAAAAATAAACTTTAAATCTGAAGGAACATGAATCAGAAAATCAAGCAATAAAAAATGAATAAACGTGATCGAAAAATAAAAAAGCAAGGTGTAATAAAACCTGACTTGCGGGCCTAATTCAAAGTTTACAAACAAGTGCCTAAAGACTAAGCTTATGATGACCAATGAATTAAAAACACGTCCTATATTCATAAAACCAGGAAATATTTCTTGTATTTGAAAGAGGTCAGCTAAACCGATCAAAACTCCTATAAACAACAAGATATAAGCAATATAAGTCCTTTGTTCCTTTTTAAGAAAATACAAGAATAACGCTAATTCAATGCTATTAAAATACGGCAAAAGTCCGATGTTTGATTTTCCGTAATAGGATAATCCCCACCCTATCAGATCAAAAACACAGCAACTAATAATGTAAAATGATAAAGCCTTGTAATTTTTTTTTACTCCACGTCTCAACAGTATTCCATTAAACACTGCTAAAATTACAAGGCTTATCGACAAACAAATGGTAAGGTAATTAGCGAATTCAGAAAGATTTATCGACATAAATAAAATCTAATAATCCAAAAGAATTTCGATCAACTTGCGTTTTAAAAGGAGGGCAAAGACGAGCCATATCATAATACTCAAGAGTTGTATCTCCTGTAATTCTAGAAATCACAATATCAGGAACTACTAGTCCTTTTTCCTCTTTTATCGCAAAATATCCCGTCAACGTAGTCGGTAGTTTTGTTGAATCGAGATCTTCGGCTGGAATCTGAAAACCATTAAACACCTGATTATACGAAATCCATGCATCGATAGTTGTCCATGCCTCAATTCGCTTTAACGCTTCTTCATCTGTGATTTTAGTATTCGTACAATTGAATTTAGTTTCAATTTTATTTGAAGTCATCCAATCCGCTAAGGTTTCCTTATTTTTTTTAATATTCTGCATCGTATCAGCGGATGCTGGTACAATGTGCATATACAATTGAGGTTTTTCCTCTTTTTCATTTCTTAGATAGGGATATAAATCTAACCCTAAGTAAAAATGATAAAATTTTTCATCTCGTTTTTTAGGTAGTGTAATTTCAAACGCATAAGAATTATGCAATAGTTCAGTGATGAACTTTTTATCCTGTTTGCGTTGTTGCCAAGCATTCATGCTATTGATTATAAAATCAAAGGAAGGGTTTTTCATTTTTAAAATTTTAGTCGTTTTGTTGGTTTAACAAATATAACCCAAAATACCAAAAGACTATCTCTTCATTTCTTATATTTAGTAAGTAAATGCACATTTATCCTTAATTAAATATCATTTCAATACCACTATAACGCATCAAACCTAAAACAACTTCATATTTAGTATAATTTAACACTATTAAAAAACAAGTAATCTTTCATTTCTACAACCTAGGCAGCGCAGCGTGGCAGTCCGACGATTTAATCAATTAACTCAGACAACACAAAAAAATCAAAATGTGTTATTTTGTTACATATACTATATTTTATTATAAAATTTAGTTTTATTTTTACTATATATTTTAAAAAATTTACATGTAAAAAACACAAAACACAATCAAAAAATGCCAACAAAAACCACCTTAATTGAACAGTTGGACCCCCTAAGAGGGAATGATTTGTATCCTTCACAGGAAATCAAAGATCAATTAATCCAATTGTATTTGCCTGCATCCGTATCGGATTTGGCACTTAACTTATCCAACATTACTTCGCAATTTTATGCGTTACTTTTGCAATCGATTGGTGCAAAATACGGGGTAGCCGCCGTACAGGAGCACTCTGAAACGCTCTTCCATCATCTTGGAAAAGTAAAAGCAGAACAAGCCTTACTCAAGGACCCATCCATGCATCGAGATTGTCGATCTTTGATTCTAGTAGTTATTTCGGCTATTTACACCTCAAGTCCGGAATATACTTTTACAATCAAAAAATTTACGGCAGATGAATCGATCATTTCATTAGCGGGAATTGACCGCTACCACAGAGCAGCTAAACAGTTTGGTATTGATACCATGTTAAGCTTCCCTACGCTTCTTTCCTTTATGCATGGGATTAAAGATTACTTGGAATTAACGGATGTGGAAATAACAGCTTCTGACACCTCGTATGATGCCAACTCCAATGTGACGAACACCTACACCTTTAAAAAACAGCCTAGATAATATGAAAGATATCGCGCAATGGTTAGGTGAGCATCCTCCTTATTTATTTCCGCTTAACACGTTAATTATTCAGGATTCAAACGTAGCCTATACTCCATCGAGCAGCTTGTCAAATTCCTTTGAAGAATTTTATAAAGTGCTGCAAATAGCTTCATCATTAGGAAGCATAGCCCTACTGCAAAAAATGAATGTGGTTTCTAAAACTTTCTTCTTGGGTGAGAAAATGAGAATCCGAAAAATCCTACATGGTGAAGTTCGCAATGAACTACAATACCAAGCACAAAGCTTGCTATTTTCTGAACGAAAGGGAAAGTCTCTAGTTGATATCTTTAATCAACACCATCAATTGGCGTATACCTTTGAACTAGATTATGTCATTTTTTCAGAAGATTCTTTTCAACGGGTTTTTAAATCGTTTTACACCCCTGAACTTGCATTAAAAAACACGAATAACATTCAAAATGAAGTAAGAATAACACCGCTTTGTTCTTCTTATTTCCAGGTTGTTATCCAAGGTTTTTCAACCGAACAATGTGCGGGTCATTTCGATCATTATCCTATTGTACCCGCTGTTTTTATTGTTAACCGATTATTATATGCCATTGAGGCTTTTTTTAAACTACAAAGCAAAGACTTATCAACTAAAACGCTTATTGTGGATAGTTTAGAAATTTTTCCGAACATTGCTACTCCACCGAATACGGAGTTACATTCTCATGTGTATTATCGTCAAGTAACCAAGAATAGCTATTTATTTGTCTGTCCCATTAGTAGTGGTCAAATAAAACATGGTAACTACCTGATTACCATACAATTACAATAAGTACAATCTGTATGCGAATTATGGATTAGTATCAAAGCCAATAACCTGTTGTTATTGGCTTTTTTCAATCGCATCTCTTAGTCCCAATGATACGCTTTTAACTAAGGTAAGAAGGCTACATTAAATTATCGCTTTTTCTCATTCAGAGTTAACATATTGATAATATAGGAATAACCTTTACTTTAAAGTAAACGATGTCTTTTGTGCTAATGAAACAGCTCTATATTCTTACACGAAAAAATCTGCTTATTCTCTCATCTTTACTCCTATTTTCATGTGGAGACAAGAACCATTCAATCAAGATGAAGGGATCGGATACAGAGGTAAACCTTGCTGTAAACTTAGCAGAAAAGTATACAGCAGTAGACGCCGATTTTAGTATTGCAATCTCCGGAGGAGGTTCGGGAATCGGAATTACTTCTTTATTAAATGGTCAAGCGGATATTGCAAATTCTTCTCGTCCTTTATCCGATAAAGAGATTCAACAATTTGAAGACAAAAAAATCAAGGTACGCACCGTGATTTTTGCTGAAGATGCCACTGCCTTTGTTGTTCATAAAGACCTTCCTATCGACGTGATTGATCTTGAAACCTTAGCCAAGATTATGAAAGGTGAAATCACCAATTGGAATCAACTTGGTTTGGTTGATTTACCTATTAATATTTACGGGCGTCAAAGTAGTTCAGGAACGCATTCTTTCATCAAAAAGAAGCTTAAAATCGAATTTTCTAATGCAGCCAAAGAAATGACGGGGAATGCTCAAATCCTTGAAGGAATCAAAACAGATAAATCTGGGATTGGATATGTTGGGGCAGGTTATATCTCTCATGAATCTGCTACAAATCCAACGGTAAAAATTTTGAGCATTAAAGAGACTCCTACTTCTACGGCCTATTCTCCCATTGATGCACACGCCATCAACAACAGCTTGTATTTCTTTCAACGCCCTCTTTATCAATTTATCTTGGAGGACTCTTGGGAAAAGGTAAAGCCATTTATTGATTTCGAAAATAGTACAATGGGGAAAGAACTCATTAAAGAACACGGGTATTACATCATAGAACGACCACAAAATGAAATATAAAGTTAGAATTAGTTTAGATATTGTCTTCAAATATATCTTTAAAGCAACAGGTCTTTTAGTTCTGTGCTTATTGGGTGGAATTTTAGCCTTGTTAGTTTACAATTCTTTTTCCTTCTTCATGGATGTGAAGCCGCTTGATTTTATCACAGGTATGGAGTGGAATCCAACAGCTAAAACTCCAGTATATGGTATGCTTCCTTTAATTTTGAGTACGACACTCGTTACCTTTGGGGCTATGCTAATTGCCATTCCTTTGGGAATTGGAACTGCAGCTTTTATCTCTGAATATGCGGGAACGCGATTGAAAAACATCTTAAAGCCTGCGATTGAAATGCTCGCAGCTGTACCTTCTGTCGTTATTGGATTTTTGGGTATTGTTGTGGTGAGTCCAGGTTTAGCGGATATGGCGGGATTGCCAAATGGTCTAAATGCTTTAAACGGCGCTATTTTACTAGCTGTTATGGCTTTACCTACGATTATTACCATAGCAGAAGATGCGATTCACGCCGTTCCTAAAACCTATAAAGAAGCCAGTTATGGCGTGGGAGCTACCAAATGGCAAACGTTGCGCAAGGTGATTATCCCTGCTGCTGCGCCTGGAATCATCTCTGCCATTATGCTGGGTGTAGGTCGAGCGATTGGAGAAACCATGACGGTTCTGATGGCAACAGGTAATGCTGCCTTAATTCCGACAGGATTCTTTGATTCTGTAAAAACCATGACCGCTACAATCGCTATCGAAATGGGAGAAGTTCCCTACCAAACGACACACTACTACGGATTATATGCTTTAGCTACGGTTCTATTCTTTATGACCTTAATAGCCAATCTTGTAGGAGAATATTTTATCAACCGATTAAGAAAATACCATGCAGCTTAATAAATTCAAATTATCTTCTATCATCGAATGGGGAACCTTAGTGGGAACAACACTCATCGTTTGCTTTTTCCTCGTTGTGATTCTCTTTGAAATTGTAAGTAAAGGTGCAGGGAGTATCTCATGGGAGTTTATTTCTAGTGTTCCCAAAGAAGGAATGACAAAAGGAGGTATCTTAACCCCCATCATAGGAACAGTACTCATTACGCTCATTACTGCTTTATTTAGTATTCCCTTTGGAGTATGCTGTGCGATCTATTTAAATGAATATGCAGAAAATAATTGGTTGACACGCATCATCCGTGCAGCTATTCGAAATTTATCGGGTGTCCCATCGATTATATATGGGTTATTTGGTTTAGCTTTATTTGTACAAACCTTACAATTGGGTACTTCATTATTCGCTGCGGGATTAACCCTAGGCTTGTTATCCCTTCCTTATATCATCACGACCACAGAAGAGGCTTTGATGCAGATTCCGAATAGTACACGAGAAGCAGCTTTAGCTGTGGGTGCCACAAAATTTGAAACGATTAAAGACGTGGTCATCCCTTCTGCCGTTCCAGGAATTTTAACGGGTGTTGTATTAACCCTGTCAAGAGCAGCTGGAGAAACCGCTCCAATTCTATTTACGGGAGCAGCCTTTTACATAAGTGATACCAATGGCTACCTCAACCAAGAATTCATGGCCTTACCCTATCACTTGTATATGTTATCTACCCAACACCAATCTATTGATGAAGTCAGACCCATTGCTTATGGTACCGCTTTAATCTTAATTCTTGTGGTGTTTGTATTAAACCTAAGCGCATTTTATATCCGTTATAAATTCAGAAAAAATGAAAACTAAATTATCCGCCGACAACTTAAATATTAGTTTTGGAAGCAAACATGTTTTAAAAAATGTAAGCGTACAATTTGAAGAAAATAAAATCACCGCTTTAATTGGCCCTTCGGGTTGTGGAAAGAGTACATTATTGCGCAGTTTTAACCGCATGCACGACTTGGTTCCTTATGCTAAAATACAAGGTTCAATCAAGCTCGAAGATCAAGATATCTATGCTAAAAATATACCCGTAACGGAGATTAGAAAGCGCATTGGTATGGTGTTCCAGAAAGCCAATCCGTTTCCTAAAAGTATTTACGATAATATTGCTTACGGATTAAAAATAAACAACTTACCACACGATAAAAGTGTCATTGAAAAAGCTTTAACCGAAGCCTTTTTATGGGATGAAGTAAAAGATGATTTAAAAATGCCTGCACATCGTTTATCAGGAGGACAACAACAACGACTATGCATCGCTAGAGCCGTTGCTCTTCGTCCAGAAGTAATCTTAATGGATGAGCCTTGTTCTGCTTTAGACCCCGTGAGTACCATAAAAATTGAAGAGCTTATTCTTCACTTAAAAGAAAAGTACACCATTGCCATTGTTACACACAACATGCAACAAGCCCAACGCATCGCCGATCATACTTATTTCATGTATTTGGGTGAGGTAAAAGAAAGTGGATTGACCCAGGATATTTTTGAACATCCTAAACACGAAATGACAAAGAATTACATCAATGGGGTATTTGGATAAACGCATTGTTTTGCATACAAACCGCTATAGAACAACCAAAAGCGGAGTAGTGTCTAACTAAACACTACTCCGCTTTGTTTTATGCGCTCAATAAGATGAAGCCCTTACTCTCCTTTATGTTTATTTTATCTTGAAATAAATTGATCTCTTTTTTCGGTGGCATCGGCAGCATTTTGCATCAGCTGTCGAACAAGAGGATTACTAATAAAATTACTTTCACAAAGTACAAATTCGGGATCTTTATCAGTATAATAGGATACCTTCATTGGTGTAGGACATTTAACTGACACCCCTTGGTTTGTTCCATAATACGTTCCTGCTGGTACTGATCCAGGTTCTTCAACTGGAATTGTGGCATTGGCATCCATCCACCAATCTATTCCCGACCCACTTGCAGATGGTTCAGCATTCGCTAAATCAAAGGTATCCCCAGGGCACATTTTGCCATCGCTTAATACAGGTAAAGAAACTGCACCACAAATGTGTACTTCAGATGTATTTTCAAAGGTATATTGGCTGAAAGAACCATTTGCAGTTATATTATCAGACATACTACCAGAGGTTTGATGTCCTACATACCCGAATCTAGCTGCACATTGTTTGATTAGTAAAGTCGTATGCCCTCCACTCTCTACCGCCATAAGATGATCACTCACATTTAATTGCTTCGGGTTGTAAGCACCTGTAGTAGTTCCTGGCATAAAAGTGGGAGGTATTGTATTGAAGGTGCCCCCTAACATTCCTCCTGAATTATTCCCCCAGGCCCATAATTTACCATCGTTCGTCAACACATTGATTGAAGCAGAATTAGTATAATGTTCTTGTGGACTAATCCACGCAATATTATTATTTATCATATAAGTTACTCCACCTACAACTGTAGAAGTAGTTACCTGATACCAACTATTACGATTCACATTCCCCCCATCTCCTAGCTGTCGAGATAAATTATCACCCAACGAAAAAAGTCTTCCATCGGTTGCTAAAAGGTAATAGGTCTTCCCAAGGCTACTACTAGTCATACCAATCATCTTAGGAGTTACGTCAACAGGAAGGGACATAAGAGTAGCAAATTTTCTATCAACTGCTGCCGTATTATTTCCTAAACGAGTACCTAATCCCCACGTATATATTTTTCCTTGAGATGTGAGAGCCATAAAACTAGTGTAACACCCTCGCACAGCTACAACATCTTCTAATGGTACACCAGGTCCCGTACTTACCCGATGCCATAAGCTATTATTTTGGGGCGTCTCTATTGCACCATCCCCGTACGAATTTCCATTCGAAGTCAGTACCCAAGCTTGTCCATTACAAGTTACAATAGCCAATCCTAAAGTAGTTCCAAACATCATCTTTACTGCGGTTGGTTGTACCCCAGCCGGAAGCCCATCTGCTTTAGGTGATCCTCCGTTTACATTGTACGAACCAACAGATACTTTCCTAAAATTATTAACCAATACATTGGGAATATTCGCTGAGACTAAATGACCAGATGCTCCCCATATATAAAGTCCTTCCGTTGTTAAGGCTGCAAATTGATGTGAACCTCCTATTGCAAACCGCAAAACATCGCCTGTCAATTTATTTGCTCCCGTTCCATAATTTGTTCCATTAAGTTCAATTGGTGGCGCAATATCGGCTCCAGATTGTCCGATACTCTGCCCCCATACGCGAACTTTACCATCGTATTCTCTAACCATCGTTGCGTGAAAACTACTCACCATATTGTCATATTCAATCGTATTGGGATCAGAGCTATTTAGATAGGTATTAGCATTGCAGACTCCTTCTACACAATATTGAGCATATACCTGAAAATGAGTCCCTAAAAGGAAGGTCAACCAGACCCCAACTAAAAGAATATTTATTTGATAACGATTCATCTCTCTCTATTTTTAATTAAACTTCAAACCTTTATTTCTTCTTACTTATTGAATAAAAAAACAGCTGTTTCTTCGCTCAATATTCAAACTTCTGATATTTGGAGCTTACTTAATTACAAAGACAATATTCATATAAGAAGTAGCTTTTGCATTTCCGATAATATCATACGTCAATATGCCACTATCATCAATCTTCACATTCGCTAATACACTCGTATCATAGTAAGTAACATAATAATCCAGTTGATTTTTTTGATAAACGACAATATCAGGTGATGAAGCTCCTGGGTTTTTAATTAAACCTCCTGTGTATGGCATACTTCCACCAGATGCCCCATGGGATATAAAATAGGTTGCATTGGCCTCTCCTACAGCTCCCCCTGTAAATTGGTTCACATAATCTTGATACAAATCCCTCTTCAGTCCTACACCCATAGTTGATGTTGTAAAGATAACGGAAGGCATATAAAAGAAATTCGGTAACGCTTTGTAGACAACTTTTCCATTGTCTCCTGTAGCAGTAGGAACCATTCCTGCAGTTGAATTTTCAGCATTCATCTTGGCAGCCGTTACTGCCATATCCGCTAATTTAGCAGTAGTGATCCCGCCATTCGCTACTCGAACACTTGCAGGAGATAGCAATTTACCTGTTCCCTCTGTTGATGCATAGAATTCGATTCCCTCAGACACGGTTAGGTCCCCATTACCTACTAATGCTCGAACATCTAGATTTATAGTATCTTTTTTTTCATCTAAATAAGTCAATATACCTGTTGTTGTATTCATTCCTAGAGAAGTTAGCGTTTCATGGGTTTTTACTACTTCTGCTAAATCATACGTTTTTAACTCCCCTTCTTCATCCGTATAGGTTAAACTTCCGGCTGCTACATCCACGCCCAGAACCGTTAGCGTTTCATGGGTTTTCACTACTTCTGCTAAATCATGCGTTTTTAACTCCCCTTCTTCATCCGTATAGGTTAAGCTTCCAGCTGCTACATCCACGCCCAGAACCGTTACAGTTTCATGCGTTTTTACTACTTCTGCTAAATCATGGGTTTTTAACTCCCCTTCCTCATCCGTATAGGTTAAACTTCCGGCTGCTACATCCACACCCAGAACTGTTAGCGTTTCATGCGTTTTTACTACTTCTGCTAAATCATGGGTTTTTAGCTCCCCTTCCTCATCCGTATAGGTTAAGCTTCCGGCTGCTACATCCACGCCCAAAACCGTTACAGTTTCATGGGTTTTCACTACTTCTGCTAAATCATGCGTTTTTAGCTCCCCTTCTTCATCCGTATAGGTTAAGCTTCCAGCTGCTACATCCACGCCCAGAACCGTTACAGTTTCATGCGTTTTTACTACTTCTGCTAAATCATGGGTTTTTAACTCCCCTTCCTCATCCGTATAGGTTAAACTTCCGGCTGCTACATCCACACCCAGAACTGTTAGCGTTTCATGCGTTTTTACTACTTCTGCTAAATCATGGGTTTTTAGCTCCCCTTCCTCATCCGTATAGGTTAAGCTTCCGGCTGCTACATCCACGCCCAGAACCGTTACAGTTTCATGGGTTTTCACTACTTCTGCTAAATCATGCGTTTTTAGCTCCCCTTCCTCATCCGTATAGGTTAAGCTTCCGGCTGCTACATCCACGCCCAAAACCGTTACAGTTTCATGGGTTTTCACTACTTCTGCTAAATCATGCGTTTTTAGCTCCCCTTCCTCATCCGTATAGGTTAAGCTTCCGGCTGCTACATCCACGCCCAAAACCGTTACAGTTTCATGGGTTTTCACTACTTCTGCTAAATCATGCGTTTTTAGCTCCCCTTCCTCATCCGTATAGGTTAAGCTTCCGGCTGCTACATCCACGCCCAGCACTGTTACAGTTTCATGGGTTTTCACTACATTCGCTAAATCAAAAGGGTTTGAATCTCCTTCTTCATCAACATAAGTCATTGTTCCAACAGGGATATTTAATTTAACAGCAGTAAGCGTTTCATGTGTTTTAACGACTTTCGCTAAGTCCATTCGTTTTGAATTTCTATTTTCATCAACATAAGTTAATGTCCCCACAGGAGTATTTAAGTCTACAGTAGTAAGCGTCTCAAAATTTTGAACAACATCTATTAAATTAATGTTGTTTACCCTCCCCTCTTCATCCGTATAGGTTAATTTACCTGTTGCAGCATCTACCCCTAGAGACGTTACGGTTTCATGGATTTTGATTACTTCTGCCAAATTAAAATTCTTTGAATTTCCATGCTCATCCGTATACGTGAATGTACCAGCAGTAGCATTCATTCCTATAGAAGTCAATGTTTCATGCACTTTAACCACTGAAGCTAAGTCAAATGTTCTGGATCGTCCTTCTTCATCTACTTGGGTCAAAATACCTGAAGCAATATTCAGTCCCAAAGAAGTCAAACTTTCGTGTGCTCGCACTACATCAACTAAATTAAAGGATTTCGAATCCCCGTGTTCATCTAGATAAGTTAAAGTTCCCGTAGCAGTATCAAGCGTTACAGAAGTTAAGGTTTCATGTGTCTTAATCATGTTTGCCAAATCCAAAACTTTTGAATCTCCTTGTTCATCTATATAAGTTACATTGCCTGCAGTAACGTCCATACTTATTGAAGTCAACGTTTCAAAATTACGTACCACCTGACTTAAATCAACGGTTTGTTCGCTTGCCTGTTCATTCGTATAAGTAACTACGCCTGTTACAGGGTTATAATCGATTGTAGTAGGAATATTAATTAATTCCAATGGAATGCTTACCGTATTTCCATCGTTATCCGTTAAAACTAACTGATTATCAACAATAGTAAACGAAACATTCATCGTGTTTTTATCCGGTTCGACTAGTTGATCTGAACTACTCACACGAACCCATTTCGTTTTATTCCAATAATAAAAACCAGGTATAATATCTCCTTGTGCTTCATTCGCATAAACTAATAAACTCTCGACATTTCCATTGTGTATAGTCGTCGTATCGGTTGTATTTTTTAATGCAATATTGGGAATAAGTAATCCTTTATCAGCAGACATTAAGGTCAATTCTGCTGATTTATTTGGTATCGCAGTACCTATTCCTACTTGACTATAAGCTCCCCAAACTGCAATAAAAAAAGCCAGTGTAGTTAAGATCTTCTTCATAATACTTTGTTTTTTTATTAAAATTATCTAAAAAACGTTAACAAAATAAACAAACTATTAATTTTAACTATAAAATATAATAAATACTCAAATTGCACCCTTTTAAGTCAAGAAATAATCACAAAATGAAAGACCTGTATTCCATGAATCAAGATTTACTCCTTCTCCCCTCTACCTTTAGTTTTTAATTCTTTACAACTTTTGACTTACTTCTACAAATAACACTGTCTTGTTTCACTTTACACCTAAAACAGCCCTTAAGTTGAACTTATTTCGATACCTTTACGACAATCAAAAGTGCCAATTAAAACGATTGATACTTCCAGGAGTGCGATAAAAAAACGTTTTTTTTATCTCTATTGACCGTTATTTTTGTACTCATACAATAGTTGATAATACAACCAACACCACATTAGATGAAAGAGCATCATTATCAATCACAAATCGAGTGGACCGGAAATCAAGGTACAGGTACCGACCACTATACCCACTACGAGCGCAGTCACAGCATTCAAATTACAGGTAAACCCACACTAGAAGGATCATCTGATCCTGCTTTTCGCGGAGATGCAACAAAGCACAATCCAGAAGATTTGTTTATTTCTTCTCTTTCCTCCTGTCACATGTTGTGGTATCTCCATTTTTGTTCCGTACACCAAGTTATTGTGGAAGCTTATACCGATACGGTTACTGGAATTATGATTGAAGAAAAGGATGGGAAAGGTCGATTCACAGCGGTGACCTTACATCCGGTAGTCACTGTTCAACATGAGGATATGGTTGAACAAGCCTTGGCCTTACACCAAAAAGCAAGTGAATTTTGCTTTATTGCCAATTCGGTGAATTTTCCGGTTCAACATGTGCCTACGATAAAAGTAAGCGAAAAATAGCCTAACCAATACATATGGGTACCCCATTGATTGGGACAATACTATTTTAAGAATCCCCATAAGAATATACCAAAATAGCCCTCCAAAAAATGGAGGGCTATTTTATATACTTGTGTACTAAACTTAAATACGATTATTTTTTAGCGGTTAAATCGAGCGTAATTTTATTGATCCACAATTGTTGTCGATCTTTATTTTTTTCAAAATTCTGCAACATAAATGAAGTATCATACCCTACTTTTTTATTAAAATAGAGTTGACCATTGACATATACCTTTACGCGTTTCTTTATATCTACCATCTCAGGAGAAATGGCAAGGACCAAAGACTTTATACGAGATGTAGTCAAGTGAAATACATTGTCTTTATACTGTGCAACAACCTTACCTGATGCACGAGGGAAATCAAACGCATCTTGGTCTACTGTTTCAGCTTTTAGTTTATCTTCTTCATTGTAACTCAACCAGGTTGTAATTTTAAAATTCAATGGTTGATGCCCATCGGCTTTAGGACGAAGGGTATCTAGTTTCATCTCTTGTAACCAATCGATACTGCCATTTGCCTCATCATCAAACTCCCAAGTCAAGGTTGATGGAAACGCTTTTCGCTTTCTTTGATTTAAATCATCAAACAAAATTTGATACGCGGGTTCAGATTCATCAAACGCAGGAAACCAATGTGGAAATCCCTTATATCGATATTCCTTGTAATCTGCTCCGAGGCGTTGCATCAAAGCTGTAAAATCATCATTCGCTTGTGGTGGATAATAGTAATCTTCATCCGTTGAAAAACTTAAGAAAGAACGGTTTTTTATATTCTCCACAAACGTGCCTCCTGTATGTACTTTTGGCTGTGTATTAAATCCATAAAACCCTGCAAAAGGTGTCGCATTTTTCATCAAATAAGAAAAAACTCCTGTTGCTCCATTGGAATGCCCAGCTAGGAATACGCGATTATCATCCACATGAATCACTTCTTTAATCTGCTTTAATATACTTGGAATCATAAAGAAACCCGCATCAGTAGTCATCCAATTATACGCTTTATTAGCACGAGGAAATACGAGAATCACCTCATACTCCTCTGCATATTTAGTGTAAAAACGATTCCAACCGCTCAAGTTCATTTCTGCAGTTTGAAATTCCAGCAACGGACTGTATCGAACGGCTCCATGTAAAAAGAACAACAACGGATAAGCTTTCGCTGGATTGTAATTTTTAGGTAGGTGAATATAATACGATGTCTTGGTGGTATCATTTAATTGAAAACCAATCGAATAATCACGTTGGTCTTTGGGTAAATAAGGGGTATCCGCTTTAATTTTCTCGTATAGTTTTTTGCCCTCCCTTATACCAGAAAAATCCTGTTTTTTCGTTTGAAGAAACGCATCTTCTTCTTTCTGTAGGGCAATATTGAGCTGTTTTTTTCGCTTTGTTGCTTCTGCTACGAGTACCTTCCAACGGGAATCTGCTAGGAGGTTTTTACATTCATCAGTGGCATCTTCATGTATAATATTCATCCATCCAGGAAATCCATTGCTGTCTTTTTTGTCTCCAAGGAGTTGATTTAAGTACGTGAATGCAAGGTCCTTTTCTTGAAGTGTCGAAGCTAAAACAGCTCCTTCATATAAATCATCTACAGCAATACTATCGGGGAATTGTGTAAACGCTTTTTGATAAAACAATAAGGCTTGCTTGCTACTCGTTTCCTCTTCTTTTTCCACTAAAGCTTCTGCTTGCTCAATCCATTGTGTATAAGTGTCTTGTGCCACAACAACAGTACTACAACAACAGACGATCCAAATAAGATAATATTTCATTTTTGGGGTTGTTTGAGGCTAAGATACTTAACTTTTACGAATTAGTGCAAATCTGCTTTTCTTTTCTACAAGAGCATAGTGACTAACACCTAATACTATACTGATAAGAAGTTTCTTTGGATAATCTCTTGGATAAATTGTGTTTTAATGATATCTTTCCTATCGGATTTTCTTATCCTAGTTTTTTTTTATTCCTTTCAGTAACACCGCTTTTATACACGATGAATGCACTTTTAAAATTTGACCGAGAAGAGAAACAACTACGAGAACAATTAGCTAAACTACCTCGGACAAAATGGAATGCCCTATTTCCCATTCCCTTTTTTGTACTTTGTGCTTTCTTAATACCTGGAATTCCTTCAAAAGGCGGTCGTTCTTCTATGGCTGAAACTATGGGCTATTGGGAAGCCTTTACTGCTATGGCCATAGTGTTTAGTTTAGTACTTCCTTTTATGATTTATTCCCACATTCAAAAAGTCAATGAAGAGATGCTCGATATAGAACGAAAACTCATTCGATTAAAATACAAGCGAAAAGAATTGGAGACCTCTCAATCTTCTAGCTTATAACCAAAACCCTCTGATCTATATCTATTGGAAATGCGCAGAAATCTTTGAATTAGAAGAGAAAGACATCGAAATTCAAAATAAAGATTTATTTATTGTCTTTTTAAAGAGACCGAAAAGAGAGGAAAGAAAAACGCTAAACCGAAGTAGATATCCTATAAAACAGCCTATTATTTTTTCAATTTAGCAAAAAATACAAGTGCAAAACAAAGTGCAAGCGAAAGTCCCAATGCAACAAAAAACCAAAGCAATTGATTTTGTATACGCGATTCAAATCGTTCAAAGTGCGGTTTAAAAATAAGCACTTCATCAACATTCTTATGCCCAAGATTAGCTAAAGCTGCTGCGTATTTCCCTCTGTCTTTTGCTTTGTCTAATCCTTCTATAAAAGTAAAACTTCGAAAGTTTGTTCCCTTGAATTCACTTTGAACTTCTCGTATAAACCGTTGGTAAATCAAATTTAATTGCTGATCATTCTTAGGATTACCCGTGTTTCTTTTATAAGAAACACACAACCAATACGTATGCTTCATAGTTGATTGATCCGAATAGCGCTTAACTATTGGAAATACAGCGTATGCTCGAAAAAGCAAATCATAACTTGTCTTTCCCGACGCTTTTATTTCGGTATACCATCCTACCTTCTGGGTATCAAGATGATAGCGATTAACGGTATAATATTTGGATTTTGGTTCCTTATCTACTTGGGTAATATCTTCCAACGTTGTCAATTTACCCATTGTCTTATCGAGATAATTTTGTGCAATCATCGTTGGTGCAATCATCGCAATACTAAAAAGAACACAATAAAAGTCCAACATTTTATCCTGTTTAAACTGCAATTGTTTCAATCTTGGACGCAACATAAAAAACACTGCAATTGGGGGTACCACTATAGGCAGAAAAAACAAATACACATCTTCGCGTACAGGCAAATCTCCTACTATAAACAACAACCAATGTAGAAAAGAAAGCCCAACAATAACGAGTAAAGTAAGCTTTACCATAGGAAAGAAAATCAAGCGTATCCCTTTTGTTAAATCATTCATTGTATCGCGCCTTGCATAGATTTATACTATATAGGATACGAAACTAAACGGATTAAGTGACTTATCACAATAAATCAAGCTTCATTTTTAAAATGCAGTTCAATCTCATCAATACAAAACAATATTATATTCAAATAATAATCAATTATTATAATAATTATTCAAACAAACAGGTATTTTTAATAAAAATCCTATTGTTTGTGATTATTTTTTGTACTACTTTTAAACAACAAAATCAGATCAATCAACTCGTGATTGATCTGATGTACAACATCATTGAATTCTCAAATGATGAGCAATAACCAACATCATACCGTTTGTAAAACGTCATTTTTCTAGTTGAAAGAGACATATAGACAAGCACCTACATCCAAAAGGCTTTCATAAACAAAAGCAATACAAGTATTATTTATTAACATTTTAATTTTTTTAAACCATGAAAAAATCAATTTTTCTTGGAGTAGCATTCGCATTTGTTACTCTTATCGGATTAAGTAGTGCTAATTCTATTGGTACAGGTACTAAAACAACATTAGTTGGAGAAAAAAGCAATGCTATTAGTAGCGAGAGCCGAAATTCAACCTCTTCTAATGCTACAACACAATCTAGTGCAAGCACTTTTGAACCATTTATCCCTAGAAGATAAAGGAAAAAAGGGTAAGGTCTAGTCCTAGACCTTACTTCTTTTTTACGTTGCCTCAACAAACAAAACGTTAATGCAATCACAGGACTAAAAACAAAGACGACACAAGCGGATGTATCAAATGCATACCCTGATTTTTTTAGGCTGTGCTATATCCCTTATCTAGGACTGGTTATTGATAACCTCCCTATCACTGTATGTATTTTCATTTTTTATTTGTCACTATGAAAAGATTATATCACTACTTCGTATACCTAGTACTACTCTTGTACTGCTCTTTTATTCTCCTAATTCAGGTTTATGATCAAGGCTATTTTAAATCTGACACCATCCAACAGCTTAAAGAAAACTATGCATTACCATTTTTTGAACAAAATTGGAGCATGTTCTCCCCCAATCCACCGATGGGCAATCACTATTTTCTAGTCCAATTCTGTACGGCAACACAGAAAAGCAATTTGATTGATATCCAAAAACTCATCAGAATAAGGAGTTATAGTTCTTTTTTTTCTATCGATCAACGACTAAAAAAATATTTTTCTGGGTGTTTCAATGATATCATTCAATTACAGCAGAACAACATAAAGATTCAAGGTAATCCCCATATTAGTCAAGGGTTAGAATCGATTGTTAACTATTCCAAATTCGTTTTTCAAAATCAAACCGATTTCCAGTCCTTGATTCAGCCTCATGACTCTGTTTTTATCAAACTATTTCTTGTGGATGAACAACTCAATACGGATATACACCTCCCCAAAACCTATACGACTATTTATACTGAATTAGATAAAATCTTCTTACTAAAACAAAACTAATGGAACATCGAACTACTGGTATTATACTACTTCGCATCTTAATAGGATTAAGCCTGATGAAGGATTTTATTGCCTATTACACCCATCGAAATTTTATTTTCGATCACAATGGTATTGTATCATATGAAACCTATCAAGATATTGTGCAATACTATAACCTACAACTTTTACATATTGATTTCAACCAACCTAGTCATGTGTTCCTCTTTTGCCTTCTAGGCTTTCTATGCAGCTTGACTTTTACCTTGGGAATGCTTCCTCGAATTTCGGCTATAGTGCTCTTTTTCTTGCTTTTTATCTTCAAATTCAGAAATATTTACCTCCTTGATGGTGGAGATAATATCATTACTGCACTACTACCTTTTTTCTTTTTTATTTCTTCTAAGAGCTTGTGTAAACCCTATACTAAAATTGTAGAACAAATAGGAATTGAATCCAGTTACTATCTCAAAAAACTCACTGCTGTAGCAATTTTTGGCATAATGATTCAAATCTGTATTGTTTATTTCTTTGCTGGTTTACATAAACTACAGGGAAAAGTTTGGCTTGATGGTACTGCCCTTTACTACATTTTAAACACTAGTGATTTCTCTGCGTATGCTGTGAATGACTACATCACCCAATGTCCCATTCTCGTTTATGCGTTAACCTGGTCTACTATTGCATTTCAGTTGTCATTCCCTATTTTTGTCTGGTTTAATTCCACAAGAAAAATTGTTTTGCTTATCGGTATTCTCCTACACTTAGGCATTTTAGTATTCATGCGAATTGATAATTTCTCTTTTATTATGTTGGCTTGTTATGCTGTTTTTTTTACAGATCAAGAATACGATACATTACAGTTAAAAACCAATCTATACCTAAAATTATAAACCTTTACCTCCGAAATTCTTCCTCCTTTTTTAGGTGAATTTAGCAACGGTTTCATGATGCTAGTCCTTTTATTCCCATTCAATGCTATTGGTATAAAAACCGTATTTTAGTTTCTATTTGAGTTCTTTTTACTGTACTTTTACGCTAACAATTGAACCTAGACGATGGCAAAATATGACGATGCAGCTTGGCATTATAATGGAGACTTTCCTCAGGATTTACCCAAAGAAAACGGAGCAACACATATGGGTATGTTGTTGACTTGGTGTATTGAAATGGATGTAATAGCAGAAGAACATATAGAAGACCATACCCCACGAATAATTCAGGTCAAAAATCGAACACAAACGGGAGTTGATTTTTTATTTAACTGCTGTGATGGCAAGTTTACAACTGATGACTTGAATGAGGTAGGTAATGATTTTATTCAGGATTACTACGATGATAAACGCCCTTTGCACAAGCGTACAGTGACTATCTCGCTGATTATGCGGAAGTACTCAATATCAAAGTAATAGAAAATTATTTAGACCATGATAGCTTATACCGCATTGAAAATTCTTGGGCCAACTACGAGTTATTGAAACCCATACTTCATCAGCGTTTTATTGAGTGGAAAAATTTCAACTCTCAATAGCCTTACTCTTTTTGCGATTTGCGCTCCCACTACTTGAACTATCTTCGGACCAATCCTTCCTCCTATTTTATTCGTTTTTCTAAGCATTTGTCAAAACGGCTATCTAGGCATACACTCATATCAGTTGTCAGGAATTCTCCTTGATAGAATAAACTAAAAATAGTTGCTGGGCTTGGTGCTTGTTGTGCTTGTTCCCTGTCTTCCAATTTGACTAGGGTCAAGGATAAATTGCGTTTTTGGGCGGTTGCTACCAAGAGATCTTCTACATGCAAAGCTGAAAACGGACAACGATTAGAATAGTATACTGTAAGGTCTGTTGTTTCTTTACATCGGCCTGTCCTTACACTTTCATTAAATTCAGGATTCACTGCAGCAGTATCAAGTTTTAGCGCTAATAAACTAAAGCCTGAACTTGTTTGTTCAACAGTTGTAAACCCTTGTTTCAACAACCAATGGGTATCACTCATAAAGTGAAATTTTTTCGTTCCCACTATTGTAACCAATCCCTTGTACTTGTTTTGCTTGGCATCATCAATAGCCATCTGCAGTAGCTGCTTGGCATATCCTTTTCCTTTGTATTGTCCAGAAACCCAAAAACAATTAATCAACAAATAATCTGGTGCTATAACAGGAGCCCAACCTTTTGCTGCAGGCCCGTATTCAATAAAT
This sequence comes from Myroides odoratus, assembly GCF_001549985.1. GTDB lineage: Bacteria > Bacteroidota > Bacteroidia > Flavobacteriales > Flavobacteriaceae > Flavobacterium > Flavobacterium odoratum_A. The sequence goes on from NZ_LROZ01000002.1 coordinate 153,219, forward strand.
ACTTTAGCTCTCGCATCTAATCGTCGAAAGACATACCCATGCTCCATTTCCTTTTTCAACCAATCTTTTTTTAATTGATACCCTTCCTTCGATTTTTTATCTGCTATCGCACAACAGATATGTTCTTGTTCGATGTTATGCTGATCTAATTTGATGAAGCTTTCCATGGAATTTAAATTAAATGGCCGTACAAATGAATACCTGATTATATGTACCTAAAAATACAGCAAATTATCTAGGCCAAGAAAGAATTGTCCTTTTAATTTCTATACCTCCAACGTATAAAAAAGGCTTAGTGTAATCCACTAAGCCTTTCCCTGCTGTCTTGTATTTTTATAAACTCTTTACAATTTTTTTCGCGAAGTCTTTTCCTGTTTTTGCAAATCCTTCTCCAATTCGACTTTCATTGTTAAAATTTGAACCAAATTGACTTCCAGGCATGTCATCAAATTTATGCTGTGCTAACACCACGTTCGGATTCTCTCTACTTACTAATATTACTCTTGAAGTAACCTTAGCTGCTTGTTTTACAATTCCAGCATCCCAACCTGGGTAAATCCACAAGACATCTACCAATAAAATGTAGGTTGAATTTGGTGCATTTTTAGTAAATTTTACTTTTCTATCTACATACTTATTGGTTAATAATAAAAATTTCGGATCCCAAATATCTTCTTTACTACGCTCCCAACTCTTAATCCAAAGCTCTCCAGATCCTTCATCTTTCTTTTCTAAGTTTTTGAAGTGGTTTTGTACATATTCTGCTTCCGTAAGATTTTCCTTCATCATACGAAGATTGGTGTACTTAAACACAACCTCAACTTCTTTTTCTCCCTTTAAAAGCTTAAAATCTTTGATCGTTTGTGCAAATGATGATAGGGTTCCTAAAACAACAAGCAATACGATATAAAATACTTTTTTCATTCGTTATTAAAATTTGTTGCAAAAGTACTCTTAAGAACATATTAACCAAATTTTATATTGATTTATATTTAAATCAATATAAAATAGACACAGTACGAGAGTACTGTGCCTACAACTTAACGTAAAAAAACAAACGTTTTATTGTTTTATCAAATAATAAATAAACGTTTCAACAAAAATTTTACTACTTCTTACTTGGCTTTTATACGTTCAAAAGTACAAGTTATATGTCCCTTTATTCTTACACTTTTTGCTTGTAAAACCCTACATATCACAGTAAAAAAAGAGTATCCTTGTGGGATACTCTCTTACTTATTTTATTTCTTTAAAGACATCTTTGGAATAAATATCGTCTAATCCATAGAAAAGACGTCCTTTTAAACTTGCTGTAGGTGTAATGTATACTGAATCTAATCCGTAATTAATCGATTTAGCTACTAATTCGGTACAATACAGTTTATCATCATCCTGTGCATTAAAATTCAAGTCAAATTTTACTTGTCGCTGAACGTATTCTTTTGCTTTATTCAACATGTTGCTTCTAGCTATAGAATCCATTCGATTCTCAAAAAAGGTATAGGTTTTAGCCTGTTTAATAAAACTACTCACCTCTTCCTTTAAAGCGAATCCTTCACCTGTAAACTCATCCGCCTCAATATGATAAACAAAAATCGAATCTTGTTCCTTACTGATAATGCCAATATGAGAATATTTCTTATCCCGAGATCCCATTTGTCTAAAAAGATCGGAGAAATAGCCTGTTCCTTGTCGAACAATTAAATCTCCACTTTTTAAAGGAACTAAAATCTCCATTTCGGGTTCCTCCGTTTTGGAAGCTTGGGTACAAGAAATGAAAAGTAAAAAAAGACTAAGTAAACATCGGTTTATTTTTGAGGTTCCATATTGACCAACCATTTTCCATCCATTTTCACTAAGGTAACTTCTGATTCTTTTCCTTTTTGATTTTTCACTGTTACCCATGCTTTACTATCTACAATAGAATCTTTTACAAACTCTATTTTTGTATCAGGCTCAACTGGTAATCCACCAAAAGATACCGCCATTTCTAATAATTTCCCTGTAGGTTCTGTAGCGTACTTTTTCGCTTCATCTATTTTTCCTTTTGCTACATTCTCTGTAAACTTAATCGCTACATCTTTGGGCCCTTGAGAACAAGAAGCCAATAAAAGTCCTAAAGACAATACCATTGCAATTTTTTTCATCTCTTAAAATATTAAAATACAAAACAAAATTAACATTAATTATTTAAAATTTTATATAAAACAAAACAATTATTATTCAATATTCTCCTTTATAAAAATCGATATTCATTTTTTTAAGCCAGCATACACATTAGATAAAAAAAGAGAAAACCAGTTGCGTTTTCTCTCTTTTTTCAACCATCTTTAATGTTGCTTGTGTTTTTTTCTATATTGAATGGGGGTAACTCCAACTTGCTTTTTAAAGAATCGCCCAAGATAAGATTCTTCTGTAAAGTTGAGATCTCCAGCTATCATCGCTACGGTATCATTGGTTTGTATTAATCGGGATTTAATCTCATCAATTAGTTGCTTTTGGATGAAATAACTCGCAGGAAAACCAGTAATCTCTTTGACTACATCATTGAGATAATGGGGATGTACGTGCAACAAAGCAGCGTATTCATTTACCTGTTTGAGTACTATAATTTTCTGATTCACCAAGAGTTGAAAGCGAGCAACTAATTGTTCTTTACGCGATAAAACAAAAGGAGCTTCTACTTTCTTATGGTTGTAGATACGTTCTGCTTCCAATAAAATAATATTCAAAAACATCCGTACCAGCAAGTCGTCATTAAACGTTTGCTTTTGGCATTTCTCGTTGTTTAACTTCCAAAACAAATGCTCCATCATTGACACTTCTCTTTCCCCTAAATGGACAAAAGGTTGTTGTCCAAATTGGAAAAATGGAAAGCTATTCAACTTGATTTGGTGTTTCAAGCAAAGTAAGAAATAATCAGAATCAAAAAGACACATGAATCCCTGTACATCATCACTCCATTGTTGAATATGATGCAGTTGATTTTCGCCTATAAAATACATGTCTCCTGCAGTAAAGATATATTTGGTATAACCAATAACCTCTTCCACTTCTCCTGCTGTGATAAGCACCATGGTATAAAACTGTTTTCTCGTTTGTCTACCAGCAGCAAAAGTGGGTAATTGGGATAAGTTCTCCAACGTAAAAATCTCCAAAAAACCAATTCCACTTTGATAGGCAATCGTACAGCATTCTTCACACACAATATTGCCTTCTTGATCGGCAAAATACAGGGCTTTAAATTCTTCTAACGTGTGAATTTCTTTGATATTATCTTCGCTTTTCATCCTTCCCTTTATTTCTATTAAAGATAGCAACTACTTTTGATACTAGCGATACCGCTGTTCTTTTTCTGATCAACTAAAAAGTATCGCATGCATCACAAGTCCACCCAGGTAAAGTCCAACCCCATAAATGGTATGTGCCATCAAGCTTCTTATTCGCGCCGTTTTAGGTTGTGGAGTTTTAGAGGCTGCAATACCAAAGCCAAAAGCTGGTTGCATCATAAAGAATGGCGCCACAGTAGTAAGAATTCCAATTAATAAAGCAGGAATCACCGTTGGATAATCCACCCACTCTACACCCCAAATAAGCAATAAAACAAAGGCAAAAGTAATCCCTATTACATAATGGGCCGTCCATCCGATGGCTCTTTCGCCTGCAATAGGTGTCGCCTGCATAATATTCGCATGGCTAAAAACCCCCTGTTTAAAGTGGCCAATCCATCTTCCTAAAAAGGCATAATTGAGGGATGGAATAGAAAATACCTTCTTCAATACCAAGGCATATAAATCCATAAAAATAGTTGCACTTACTCCGATAACTATCGAATATCCTATAAGTTGTAGTATCGTATTCATTATAATCTGTTTACTTATTCCATACAAAAGTAGGATGTTCTTTCTGTGGGATACCTATCTGATTTGGACTAAAAACAGGACAAATCACAGATAAAAAAAGAGGACTGTCCAAGGTCCTCTTTTCGTCAACAAACTAGCAAACGATACAAAGTATTCGCATAGCCTTCAGTAATTAAGTAATAATATGATCTAAAAACTTTCGTTCAAACCTTTGATTTTTCCTATAAAGAGAGGGGGTAATCCCGACCGTTTTTTTAAATTGTTTACTCATGTGACTGACGTCTTTATAATGTACTTGTTGTGCGATTTCTTCCAGTGATAACTCACAATATGAAATCAATTCTTTTACCTTTTCAATGCGTTGTAAAATGTAATACTTCTCAATGGTCAAGGTCGTATGTGCTACAAATAATCGGGCAATTCTCGCATAACTCATGGAAGAAGTAGAAGCCAAATAATCGGATAAATTCAGGTTAGGCAAGTGTTTCTGTTGAACATAAGCGATGATCTTGGTTTTCACTTGTTCCACAACAATCTGTTTGGCATCCTCCAAAACTTCAAACCCCACTTGAGCCAGTTGTTCTTGGACTTGTTTTTCCATTTGTGGTACTAAGGGTTTTTCCAACTCCACTTCGCCTAAACGCACCTCTTTGACGCTCACCTCTAACTTCAACAATTCTCGTTCTACCAAGGTTATACACCTTGGACAAACCATGTTTTTTACATATAAAATTAAATCGTTACTCATACTTAAAAAATATAGGGAAGCAGGAACTACTTCCCTATGGAACAAATTAATTAACCTGTGCCTCTGCTACAAATTGTTGGTAATTCGCTTCATTTTTAAAATAAGCAACTTCACCGTTGTCTCCTATCATGACAATGTAAGCTTCGGCTTTATCTACTGTTTCTAGGGTAAAAGGGTCTTTGGCATAACGCACACTTTCATCTTCTGGAATTCTAGATTGACACATTGCACAACAACCATAATATATTTTGCCGTCATGCTCTACTTCTAATTGTTTTTTCCCCATAAAAGCATCGTTCACCATACAAACCAACTCCTTGGGAACCACATCTCCTTTTTTGTATTGTTCAGAAGACGCAACAGGCTCTCCCATGCTGTGATTCATTTCTTCTTTCACCTGCTCTAAAGCGGCCTCTGCTTGTTGGTTGTCTCCTTGTTGTTTTTCTCCACATGCAATAGCTACTACACTTACTGCTAATACCACTGCGATTTTAATACCTTGTCTTTTCATTTTCTTATTTTATTTTTTGTTCATGCATAATTTCTTCTGTTGCCATTTTTAGAATTTGTGTTCCTGCTGTTAATTCACCAAAAACCTCAACCATCATGGGCATCACTCTTCCTTTAGCAACTTTAATATGATAAGCAACTCCATCTCTTACTTCAATAACATGGATACCTAAATTACTTTCTACTAAAGCTGATTTAGGGACAAAGAAACTCGGTTCTTCTCTTTTCAATTGTAGGGTTACATCCGCAATCATATTGGGTTTTAACAGCTGTTCTTTGTTGTTGATATCTGCTTGAATTTGCTCTGCGCGTAGTTTCAAATCTAAACTCCCTGCTTTTCTAGTAATCACACCTGCAAACTCCTTTTGAGGTAAGGTTCTCACTTTAAACTTAACTGTATCTCCCTCTTTAATGTAAGGGGTATTCGCTTCGGAAATAGATAGGTTTAAGCGCAGTGTATGGATATCTTCTACAATCAACAACGGTATTTTACTCATAGGCCCAACGTATGCGCCTTTATCGACCTGTCTATCTGTAATAACACCATCAAAAGGCGCTCGAATAACCAAATACTGATCAATGTTTTGCATCTCTTCATAGGCCGATTTTGTTGCCGCTAACTGTGCTTTATCTGCTAGCATTTTGGCTGTAATCTGCTCTAAATAATCAGGAGCAATTGCACCTGCTGTTTCATTGGCTTTTAGGGTGCGATCGTACGTGGCTTTGGTCGAAATATATAGTGCTTCTTGGGCTTTCCACTTCGCTTGAGCATTGGATACTTGAGCCTGAATTTCAGGTGCTTCCAACACCATTAATACTTGTCCCTTTTTTACGTGATCCCCAATATCTACGCGCAAATCTGTCACATAACTATTTACTTTCGCAACTAGTTCCGTGCGTTGATCAGCTCTCAATTCACCAGGTAACTGTAAAGGAACCAAAGGATTACTCTTCTCAATGGCCAACGTTTCTTTGTTATTCATCCCAGGCATCATCATACCTGTTTCGCCTTTTTTCTCTTCCGTTTCTGGCGTTTTCTTATCTGCACAAGCAGTTAATACTACTAAACTAACTAGGGTTATATATATTCTTTTCATGATTCTTATTTGTTTTCAGTCGGTATATAGTGAATGCTTTCGGTATCTTCTGGATCTAAAGAAGGAGATTGTCTGTTTACTTTATTCATCACCCAAGCGAATACTAGGGGTAAAATCACCAATACAGAAATAGTTGAAGCTAACAATCCACCAATTACAGCTCGTCCTAATGGAGCCACTTGCTCACTTCCTTCTCCATGTCCGATAGCCATAGGTAGCATTCCTGCAATCATCGCTAAAGTAGTCATGGCAATTGGGCGAATACGCAATTTAGTTGCTTCAATAGCCGCAGCTGTGGAGGTCCATCCAATCTTGCGCAGCGTTTCTGCGTTGTTAATCAAGAGCACCGCATTCGCAATGGATACTCCGACGGACATGATAATTCCCATGTAGGACTGTAGGTTCACTGTGGATCCAGTTGCTTTGAGCAATAACAAAGACCCCAACATAACAAAAGGCACCGTAGTTAAGATAACAAACGACACTCTAAACGACTGGAAATTAGCAGTAAGCATCAAGAAAATCACAACAATAGCAACCAATAAACCACCTGCTAAACTTTTCATTGTATCATCCAACACAGGTGCCATTCCCATCAGTTCTACGTTTACTCCTTTAGGTAATTCTCCCAATTCAGCAATTGCTTTTTCTACATCTTCTTTGGCGCGATTCAAGTCTGTTTTATGTACATTCGCTATTACAGTGACATAACCCATCGTTCCTTCGTTATAACTCTCTGCCAATACTTTAGACTCTGTTATCGTTGCTACATCACTCAATACAGGGCGATCCGCATTTTTACTCAAAGGAATATTTCCTAACTCTTCTTTGCTATTCAATTGATTCTGGGGCATTTGTACTTGTACGTCATAGGCAATGCCCATCATACCTCCTACCCACATATTGCGGTTTGTATAGCGCGATGAAGCCGTTGTGGCAACCAAGGATTTGGCGATATCCATTGCATCTAATCCCAATTGTGCAGCGCGAACACGGTCAATATTAATCTCATACGCGGGATAATTCATCGAAATTGGCATCTGCTGATCGCGCATATAATCGATGTCCTTCAACTTCGTCAATAGCTTATTGGCAGTCATCATATTCATCTTACGCATCATCCCTGAAATGCGAATTTCGATTGGCGTATTCGTTCCTTGACTCAAAATTTTCTCCGTCAATTCAATCGGTTCAAAGGTCAATTTCAATTCGGGTAACTTCTCTTTGATTCGCTCGCGGATTTGGTCTTTTAATTCATCTGTATTTCCACTAAAATCTTTAAAGGCAATCTGCATAGAGGCTTCATGTGGACCTGCATTATACAGGTAGATTGGACTCACGGCAAACGAAGAAGGGTGTTGTCCCACAAAAGCCGAGGATATAGCAATCTTATCCTTGCCAAATAAATCTTCTAATTCAGCTAATAACTTTTTCACTTTCATTTCCGTATGCTCAATACGCGTTCCTTCTGGTGCAGTAATACGCATTTGTACCTGACTTGAATTCACCGTTGGCAAGACATCTTTTCCGATGTTTTGATACATAAACGCCACGGCTAACAATGCAAATACAATAGACCCCACAGCGATCATTTTCTTCAAGGGCATCAGTTTCTCAATTTGAGCCACCATGCGATTCTTGAATTTATCAAATCCTTTAGCTTCCTCCGAAATTGCGTGTTTCTCTGGATTGTATTTCATGATCCAGTTCGCCATAATAGGAACGAACGTCTGGGAAAGCAAGAAAGAAACAGTCATCGCAAATCCAATAGCCATGGCCAAAGGCATAAATAATGCGCCTGGAATCCCCGTCATCATGAATGCAGGAGCAAACACAGCTAAGATGCTGAATAGAATTAATAGCTTAGGAAAGGCAATCTCCTTACAGGCATCCCAAATGGCTTGTACCTTACTCTTACCGAGGGCAAAATGCTGGTGTATATTCTCAATGGTTACGGTACTCTCATCCACCAAAATACCAATAGCTAAAGCCAATCCTGACAATGTCATGATATTGATGGTTTGTCCAAATAATTTCAAAAATAAAACCGAAGAAATAATTGCAATTGGAATCGTCAGGATTACAATCAAAGCTCCTCTCGGATCACGCAAGAATAGCAAAACCATTAATCCTGTTAATAAAGCACCCAAAACGCCTTCTACAATTAAGCTTTTTACCGCGTTAATTACATTGACTGATTGGTCAAATTCGTACGAAATTTTCACATCATCCGGTAGGTTATTCTGAATATGTGGAATTGACTTTTTCAACTGTTGTACCACATCATAGGTAGAGGCTTTCCCTGACTTAGCAATATTGATGTAAACCGAGCGTTTTCCGTCCACAAGTGCATATCCGGTTGTAATATCAGCTCCATCTTTTACTGTAGCTACATCGCGTAAATAGACGTTGTCTACTTGTCCTTTAAACAACGGAATATCACCAAATTCCTCCACGGTTTTAAGCGTATTATTGGTTGGAGTCAGGTAATTCTTCTCTCCTACATATACGTTTCCTGATGGCATAGTCACGTTTTGTCTGCTTATCGCCTCTACGATTTGTTCTGGACTCATCTGATGCGTGCGCAGTTTATTTGGATCAATATTGATCTCAATCGTACGTGGAGAACCACCAAAAGGAGGTGCCGTTGTCATTCCTGGAATTTTAATCAAGAAAGGACGTGCCACGAAATTGGCGATATCTTGCAATTCGTTATTCGTTTTTGTTTCAGAGCGAAACACCAACTGTCCCACGGGTTGAGAAGAGGCATCAAAACGAATAATGAATGGCGGTGGAGCGCCTGGAGGTAAGAAAATCACAGAACGATTGGACAGGGCTGAGATAGAAGCAATCGCCTCTCCCATATCAGTTCCTTCGTAAAATTCAATTTTCATTAAGGTTAATCCTTGTGTATTTTTAGTATCGATACTTTTAATTCCATTGGCAAAAAGCATCATATTGACATACATCTTGGTAAAGTAACCTTCCATTTGTTGTGGTGTATAGCCATTAAATGAATGGGCAATATACACCACAGGTAGATTCATCTCAGGTAAAATATCCACCTGAATCTCTTTGGATGATTTAAATCCAAAGAACAACAAGCCTATAACCAATACCATAATAGATATCGGTTTGCGCAAGGCAAAACGAATTAAATTCATATTCTATTATTTTTGGGGAATAGCGTTGACTAAAAGTTGAATATCTCCTTGAGCAGAAGCCTGCATTAAAAGTGCTTGCCAAATGTTGTTTTGAGCCACTTCAAACGCAATTTCAGCACGTTGTAACGTGTACAAAGCTTGAGTAAAAGCAACCAAATCGCTCAACCCATTTTCATACAGGGCTTGTTGCTGATTAAAAGCAACAGTAGCCGCCTGTACTTCAATTGTACTGTGTGTCAAAATGCTAGCCGCGTTATCATACTGTTCTTTCGTTAATAACATTTGGTTTGTTAATTCACGATCCATTTTAGCATATTCCTCTTGCAAGCTTTGCGAAATTTTTTCTTGCTCTTTTACTTTGGATGTTGTTCGAAAGAAATGTGAAATATTCCACGTCAACTGCAATCCTACCAAATAATTACTGCGATCGATACCTACGCCATTGCTATAGTTTTTAGTAAATGCCGTATTATCTTGTACGTAGTTCCAATCAAAACCAGATCCTCTACCCTGAATAATTCCAAAGGCATTCAACTGGGGTAAACTACTGCGGTGCACGAGTTTCTCCATCGTTTGGCTTTGCTTTACTCGTTGTTCTTGCCATTGTAAGATAGGATGGTGTTCCATCGTGTATTCTTGTTCAAATACCACCGGTTTTGCTGTATAGAAAAGTGTATCTAATTCATACGATTGACGCTCAATATCCAATAAATCAGAAAGTTGTTTGTCCCATTCTAATTCTTTATCATAGGCTTTAATGTATGTCGTTTCAGCAAAAGCTACTTCAGCTTGAGCCAATCGCTCATCGACCTGAGCAATTAATCCACTCTTTACTTTTGCAGCTGTAACAGTATAGAATACTTTTGCTCGCTCCAGATTTCGCTGTTGAACCTCAACAATGCGCTGTGCTGCTACTAAATTAAAATAGGTAGCACTCGCCTTCACTTGTTGCTTGAAAATTTCTTGAGCCAAATCTTGTTGAGCGACTCCTTGTTGGGCTTTTGTCACGGCTACTCCTTGACGGGTTTTACCAAAGGAAAATAAATTCCAATTGACATTGGCAAAGTACAAAGATCCAAAGGCTGCATTCCAATTCTGTTCCGCCAAAGGCATAGAGGTTGCAGCAGACCCTAATCCGCCATAAGCGTATAAAGGTCCGTTTTGTGCATTAATTGTTCCGTAGCTTTGTTGAGCTCCGAACGTTAAATCTGGAAAATAATTTCCCTTTTGATTTTGGGTATTGTAAATGGAAGCTTGTAGTTGGGCTTCTTTACTTTTTATTAAGGGATAGCGTTGGGTAACTTGCTCAATGGCCTGTTCCAAAGTAAGTGTTTGGGCAGATACAGCACTTGCTGTACACCATAAAACAACACACGCTATTGTATTGAATTTCATTTCAAATCACGCGTTTAATTATACAATAACTCAGCAGTATCTAGCCCTGGGGGAAGATACCTTTAAAGTGTCTTGTACCAATCAAATTCGATATACGCAATGCTTGATATACAAAGGGATTTCCTTTGTTACATACAGATAATATAAGTAGGGAGTAAATACCTCTTTTGGTGCAGTACTAAATTCGTAGACCGCACCAAAATAACGGTGCAAAATAGCATCTACAAAAAACGAAACTTTTAAAACCTTAAACGTTGAATGCTGTACTTCTGACTTTACTTTTACAACTTCAACTTTGTCTTGACAGCAATTCTTCTTTGGTTCGTTAACCGTTTTTCCTTTTTTACTACAGAATGCACAATTTTCTTCTGCGTTTTGAGCAAAAGCCATACTTGTTTGCTGCACTAATCCTTTACAGATGTGCTGATATGTACTAAAGCCAGAGGCTAAAAAGAAGTACATAATACCAAATAGTATGACTAATATTCTCTTCATATATAGGGCGAAGATATCAACTCCTACACAAAAGAGTATTATATAATTTTTGGAATATATTGTATAATTTCACAGCGAAAAACACAACTGGTCGAAGATTATTTTTCGACTATATCCCCTTCTTTTACGGTTTTTAGATCCCCCACTAAGACGCGATTCCAGGCAGTATTTCCTTTTTGCACATATACTTTTCCGCCTTCTTTTTTCACGACCACAACAGGTATTGCTTCAACCGAATTCGCTTGGTTAACCGTCCAGATATACGGGGTATTATCACGCATAAAAAGCGCCTTTTCATCCAATACTTTCGTTGGAATATTTAAAATACTCAGTTCGATTTTTCGAATATCTTGTATATTGGGAATAGAAGAAACATTCAAGGTCATGATTATTTTCCCATCTTCATTAATGGATTGTTGTGTAAAAGATTCCAACACGGAAGAAGGCAATTGTAGAGCAGATTGATCTTGAAAAACAACTTTCGCTCTCGTTTGTTGCAAATGATTGCGCAAGAGTAAATAGTTCTCACTCGTCACTGCAATTTGTACTGATTTCGCTTGCCCTTGTTGTAAAAGTAATAGCGGTTGATTCACTTCAATGGTTCTACCCGCTCCTACCAGAATCTGTTTTACAATCCCCGCACTTGTTGCTTTAATTGTTTTTTCTACTGCAACTGCATTCGCAGATGAAGTTATTTTAGTTATTTGTTCTTCATACGCAGCAGCTTCTTTTTTTGCTGTATTGTATGCTTCATACTGTTTTTCATATTTGTCTTTGGCTTCCGTTCCATCTTCGCCTCGATCAATCGCCAATAGTTGTTCTAATTGCTCTTTGACCACTTGTTTCGCTTCTTTTGCTTTTCGTGTCGCTTTGCCTAAACCAATTGTATCTCCTTGCATTACACGCATCAAGGCAATTTCCTGCCCTACTTCAATACGGCTATTGACATCTACTTTTAATTGTATGAGTTCTCCTCCTCTATCTGCACGCATCGCAAGAGTTGGCGCTGGCGCCATTTGTGTCGCATAGGTTTGATTGACAACGATAACCTCTTCTGAAACAGGTTGCACCTGTACGCCTTCTGAAGCAAGAGGCAACTGTTCTTTTCCTGTTGTATTCGTTTCTTTGGTTTCACCTGCGCGTTCATTCATTCCGCGAATGCCCACCCAAACCAAAAAAACAATACAGCCCACCGTCATAATAATTTGTTGCGCTCTAACTTTTGTATTCTTCATAACTTGTTTCAATAAGAGTTACAAATATAACTAACAATCCTCCGATTTTAAAGTTCTTTTCACGCTCGATTTTCATTTTCTTCTACACCCCTACAAATCGTCTAAAAACAAAAACTGACTTCCTCAAGGAGAAGAAGCCAGTCTTTTTTTCATTCACAACAACACTTGTGATTAGTGTCCGCCTAACGCGCGATATAAATCAATTTTTGAAGCTAAGTAGTCGCGTTTTAATTCCGCATAGTTTAAATTACTTTGCAAGGCTAATGTTTGCGCATTAACCACTTCCAAGTAAGAGGCTTTATCCAAACCAAACATCACCTGAATATTGTCCAAGGAAGTATTTAAAAGTAGGACGCGTTGTTGTACTACTTTTTCTCTTTCTTGTAGTTTATCCATTTTCACCAACGCATCGTGTACATCAGCATAACCAACTACGACTGCATTTTTAAAGCTAATGGCTGCTTTTTCTCGTTCAATTACAGCAATTTCATACGCTGTTCTCAGTTTCTTCTGTTGAAAAATCGGTTGCACCAATCCTCCAATCACCGTTCCAAATAAAGAAGCAGGGGTATTAAACCATTGAGAAGCTTCAATTGCATTCAATCCTCCTTGGGCTGAGATCGTTAAGCTAGGGTACATTTCACCTTGAGCTGCACCTGCTTTTGCATTTGCTTTTCTCAATTCTAATTCTGCAATTTGAATATCTGGACGTTGACTTAGGAATTCCGCAGGTACACCTGTATTCAAATCCGTTGAAAATTGCAACGCATTAATAGAGGTTGTGCGCTGAATTTTCTGAGGAAAATGGTTGAGTAAAACCCCCAAAGCGCTTTCCTGCAACGCAATTTCTTGTTCGATTTGCGGAAGTAATTCCTGCGCCTCTAACCATTGTGCTTCTGCTTGTTGAACTGCTATGCTTGATTCGTTTCCAATCTTATACATTTTTTGCGTCAAGGCAAATGTTTTTTCGCGTAGCACCAATCCTTCTTCTGCAATGCGCAACTGCTCATCCAACATCAACAAATTGATATAAGCGGTTGCTACTTCAGCCACTAATCTATTTTGAATGGCTCTTTTTACTTCTTGTGTTTGCATATAAGAAGCCAAGGCCGCTTCTTTTTCTCGTCTAAGTTTTCCCCAAACATCCAATTCCCATGACAAATCTAGACGCGCAGTATAGTCCTTACTTATACGTGAAGCCCCTGTTTGTACAATCTCGCTGTTCTTAGACCACTCCGTGTGGTTTCCAGTCGCCTGCATGGTTAAACTAGGCAACAACGCCATTTTAGACTGTTTGTACAGCAAGTTTACTTGATCTATATTCTTGATTGCCAATTGTAAATCAGTATTTTGATCCAAAGCCAATTGAACATAATGCGCTAACTCCTCCTGACCAAAAAAGTTTTGCCAAGATAACTCAGCCATGGTATTGGCTGAACTATCGACCTGTGGATTGACATAAAACTGATTTGGAGTATCCAAAGCAGGTCGTTCATAATCTTTTCCGACTTTACAAGCCGTAAAGACAAGAGCAAGGGGTATGATATATACGTATTTTTTCATTTCAAATTTCTTTTTAAACTTCCGTTGGTTGTTCTGTTGCTGTTGGTGCGCTTGAAATTTTCTCTTGAATGTATTGGAAGAATACATACAAAATTGGGATAACAAAGACACCTAATACAACACCAAAGAACATTCCTCCAGCTGTACCGATACTAATGGAGTGGTTTCCTTGAGCAGATGATCCTTGTACGAACATCAAAGGCACTAATCCAGCAACAAAGGCAAAAGAGGTCATCAAGATTGGACGCAAACGCAAGCGCGAAGCTTCTAATGCAGCCTCCACAATGGATAATCCTGCATTTCTTCGCTGTACGGCAAATTCTACAATCAAAATGGCATTCTTCGCCAATAAACCGACGAGCATGATGAGTCCGACCTGTACATAAATATTATTGGCAATCCCCACAGCTCCAATGGCGAGAAAGACACCTATAATACCCACAGGTAAAGAGAATAAAACCACCAAAGGCAAGATGTAACTTTCGTATTGAGCAGCTAGAATGAAATACACGAATAAAATTGACAATCCAAAGATGAAAACCATCTGATTTCCGGATTGCTTTTCTTCTTTACTCAATCCCAACCATTCAATTCCGTAGCCTGTTGGTAATTTCTCTGAGGCAATCTGCTCAACTTTAGCCATAGCATCTCCTGTACTAACCCCTGGGCTAATAATACCGTTTACAGTAATCGCATTGAATAAGTTATGTCTACTAATGGCTTGTGGTCCATATACTTTTTCTAGTTTAGCTAACGAGCTAATCGGAATCATTTCACCCGATTGTGTATGCACATACAAGGTCTTAAATGAATCTTCATTCGCTCTAAAAGGCGCATCTCCTTGTACAAACACTTTAAATTGTTTTCCAAAGCGGTTGAAGTCATTCACTTGCGCACTTCCGTAAAACAATTGTACTGCAGCCATCATATCCTTTACTTCAACACCATGCATTTTCGCTTTTACTGGATCAACAACAATCTTATACATTGGGAAGTCTGCTTTAAACATAGTAAAAGCTTGTACTACCTCATCTGATGCACTTAAATCTGCATTAAATTGTGTGACAACATCTGCAAATTCATTAATGGTTCCACCTTTTCTATCTTGAACCACTAATTCCAATCCATCAAAATCCCCGAATCCAGGTACTGTCGGATTAGCAAAAACGAAGAAATCACCTTCTTTGATCGTCGATAGTTGTCCATTGATATCGGCTAAAATCTCATTGATATCGGTTACTTCCCCGCGTTCTGCTCTGTCTTTGAACGCGATGAATCCCATTCCATACGCTGGACTGGCCGCATTACCCAAAATATTAAATCCAGAAATTGTCGTTACCGATTTAATTGCTGGGTGATTGCGCATAATATCATCCCCTTCTTTCAATACTTTTGTTGTACGATCAATAGAAGATCCAGGAGGTAAAGACAACGCAAACATGGCAAAACCTTGGTCTTCATTTGGAATGAATCCCTTAGGCGTTGTATTCATTAATAGAACCATAGCTACAATTGATCCCAAAATCAAAGAAGCTCCCAGTACTTTTCTTTTTAATAAAAAGCGAATTCCACCAACATAGCGATTAGTTAATGCATTGAATCCATTGTTGAAGCTAGAGAAGAAACGAGCTAAAAATCCTTTTTTACTTGTTTCACCGTGCTCATCTGTATAGTGGTTCTTTAATAATAACGCACACAAAGCCGGACTCAATGTCAAGGCATTTACTGCCGAAATTAAAATAGCAATCGCGAGGGTAAAGGCAAACTGTTGATAGAAAACCCCTACTGGTCCTGTCATGAATCCTACTGGTAAGAATACCGCCGACATTACCAAGGTAATCGAGATGATAGCCCCTGTAATCTCACTCATCGCTTTAGAAGTTGCCTCTTTGGCATTTAATCCATCAATCATCATGGTGGCATGGACTGCCTCCACTACGACTATGGCATCATCCACTACAATTCCAATGGCGAGCACCAAGGCAAAAAGCGTCAACATATTGATGGAGAATCCCAACATATTAAGGAAGAACAAGGTTCCAATCAAGGAAACTGGCACCGCAATCGCAGGAATCAACGTCGATCTAAAATCTTGTAAGAACAAATACACAATTAAAAACACCAATAAGAAAGCTTCAATTAACGTGGTTTTCACCTGATTAATGGATTCATCTAGTTGTGTTTTACTCGCAAAGGTTACGTTGTAATTCAATCCTTTAGGCAATTGAGGTTTTAACTCCTCTAATACCCCGTAAATTTGCGTTTGAATTTCATTTGCATTCGAACCATTCGTTTGGAAAACCGCCATAGATACGGCTTCTTTTCCATTTACTTTATTTTCTTCATCATACGCTACTGCTCCAAATTCAATGCGAGCAATATCTTTCAAGTATAAAACATTTCCGTTACTATCTGCCTGAACAACAATTTGTTCAAACTGTTCTGGGGTATTGTATTTCCCTGGATATGTTAAGGTATATTGAACTGCACCACCGGCATTTTGGCCTAAATTACCTGCAGCAACTTCCAAACTTTGATTCTGAATCACGCGTTCAACATCTGAAGGAGTTAACCCGCGATTTGCCAATTTATGAGGATCCAACCAAACGCGCATGGCGTAATCTTTCTCTCCAAAAAGCTGTACGTTTCCTACTCCTTTAATACGCTTCAAAGCACGTACCACGTTAATTCTCGCGTAGTTTTGAACGAAAGTTTCATCATATAGCTCCGCATCATCACTGATGAGGTCAATCACCATAATCATTCCGCGTTGCTCCTTTTGGGTATTTACCCCTGCACGGATTACCTCTTCTGGTAGAATTCCCTGCACTTGTGCCACTCTATTTTGTACGTTTACTGCAGCTTGATCGGGATCTGTACCCAACTCAAAAAAGACTGTAATAGTCGCTGTACCATCATTACTGGCTGTAGATTCGATGTGAGTCATTCGCTCTACTCCATTGATGACTTCCTCTAAAGGAGTAACCACTGATTTTAGTACAGTTTCAGCATTCCCTCCTGGATAAGATGCATGCACAGCAACACTAGGCGGTGCAATATCGGGGAACTGCTGTACAGGTAATTCTTTCAGTCCTACAAGACCTAAAATTACCAATATAACAGAAATCACGGTAGCCAAAACAGGCCTGTGAATTATTTTTTTTAGCATGAAATTACCTTGTTAAATTGAATCTTTGTTGTTTGTTTTTTGTGGAAAGATGAACGTTATAAAACCGAAGCTTCACGCGCCGTTTCTTCTTCTTTTACTGCGCTAATTTGCTCATTGGACGTTGCTGTTAACGGTTGAACTTGATCGCCATCCGCTATTTTATCTAATCCCGTTGTAACGATTACTTCTCCGCTTTCGATACCCCCTTGAACAAAATACGTATGCAAGTTTTTACCCACAATTTTCAACTGTCTTTGCTCTACTTGATTGTCTTTTCCAAGTACATATGCAAACACTTTATTTTGTAAATCCATTGTTGCTGCGATTGGAATTTGCAAGACATCCTTTTTCTTCGCTACTAAATTGACAATGCCTGTTCCGCCATTTCGCAATAATTTGTCTGGATTCTCAAATACAGCACGTACGCTTAATGCATTAGTCGCCTTATCAAATTCACCATTAATCATATCCACTTTTCCATGTAATGGATAGGTATCCCCGTTGCTCAATTTCAATTCAATATCCATCGGTAAAACCTCTTGTTCTCCGTTACTTCCTTTAATTAAATCAAAATAATCTGATTCTGTTACTGAAAAATAAGCATAAATCTGAGAAATATCTGACATGGTAGTCAAAGGCTCTGCCTCACCTGCCGTTACTAAGTTTCCAATTAATTTGGGAATTCTTCCTAAAAACCCATCCACTGGAGCGACAACTGTACAATAGCTCAAATTCAATTTAGCTTCTGCAACAGCCGCTTTGGCTTGTGCTACCATCGCTTTTGCACTATCTAGGGCTGCATTTGCGGTTTGCAATTGAATAGGAGAGACAAACTTGTTTTCTACTAGTGATTTTACTTTGTCTTGTTCCAATTGCGCATTCACCAATTCTGCAGCTGCTGCTTTTAACGTTGCTTCTGCATTTTGTAGCTTGATTTGGTAGGGCTGTGGATCAATCAAAAATAAAGCCTGTCCCTTTTTGACATAGCTACCTTCCTTAACAACAATTTTATTGATATAGCCTGAAGCTTGTGCTCGAACTTCTACGTTAACCTTTCCTTGTAAAGAAGCGGTATAACTGTGTACTACTTCTGCATCTCCACGTTCTACAACCTCTGTTTTTACTTCAATATGTCCTCCCATCGATGCAGAATCACTTGAAGTCTGCTTACACCCTACTGCCGTGAGCAGGGTAATTACTGTTAGCCCTACATAAGCCAATACGCTTAGGTTTCTATAAACTCTATTCATAAATTTTCATATTTCACAACAAAAATGAAAAAAAGAGATTTTCAACACTTTTTTTTTATTTTGAAGTGTAAAAATTGGTTCCTGAACCGTAAAAACCGCGAACTAATCTGTAGGGGACAACTAAAAAAAGCTACCGAAGTAGCTTTATGAATTCAACCAATTTTTAAATAAGGGGGACTTTTCTCTACTGATTATTATTTCTCGTTGAGGGTCTTGAACAAGGGTAACTTTAAGCTTCCCATTGTAGTAATTTTGAATATTGTGGATACTATCGATATGCAAGATATGTTGTCTATTCGCTCTGAAAAACACAAGAGGATCTAGTTCCTCTTCTACCTCTTCCATCGTTTGACCGATGATGATTTCGCTTTTGTCTTTCAACACCAAATGCGTAATTTTTAACTCGGAATAGATATAGTCGATTTCATCTACTTTAACTGTTTTAAAACCATCCTTGTAAGGAATTAAAAAACGGGAACGATAGACAATTTCCTTTTTGTTTAAACTTCCTAAAATATGTTGAATAGAATCATTCAATCCCGCGGGATTTAAACTTTTATACTTTGCCAAGGCTTGAACCAAATCCTCCTCTTGCACTGGTTTCATTAAGTAGTCAATACTATTAACCTTAAATGCTTTTAGGGCGTACTCATCATACGACGTGGTAAAAATAACGGGAATATTCACTTGAATTTGTTCGAATATTTCAAAACAAAGACCGTCTTCTAGGCGAATATCCATAAAAATAAGATCAGGATCCGCATGAGTTTGCAACCAACTCACTGCCGACTGTATTCCTTCGACTACTGCCAATACTTCGATTGTTGGGTCAATTTGATGCAAGAGACGCATGAGTTTATTTGCATTTCTTTCTTCATCTTCTACAATCAATACCTTCATATCCCTATTTTTTAATTGGTGTAACTTCTTTCTCTAACTGCTAACAAAGGTAGCTTCACTATAAACTCCTCCGTTGTACTTGTAATTTCAACATCCAATTGACTCAACAAACGATAGCGATCGACAATATTGTCTAATCCTACTTTTGAGGATGGTAATTCGACCACCAGCTTTTGTAAATTATTGCGGACCACCACATATTGATTCACGACTTCGATGTGAATAATAAGGGGATGTTCTTTGGATGCGGTATTGTGTTTCACTGCATTTTCAACCAAAAGTTGTAAGGCAATTGGCGCGACAGCTTGTGTATTTTGAACGGTTTCTGGAATGTCAATAATTAGCTCTACCTTGCGTCCCATTCGCTCTTTAATCAAGTAAAAATACGATTCTACAAAGCTGATTTCCTCTTTTAAGCTAATGCTATTTTTTCTTACATTCGAAAGCATATAACGATAGACCAAAGCCAAATGATCAATAAACTTTACCGCTACCTGCTGATCTTCAATGACTAATTCTGACAGCGTGCTAAAATTATTAAATAGAAAATGAGGATCTAATTGCATTTTCAGCGTTTCCAATTCCGCTTGACTCGCAATGCGTTCTAACTGTTCTGCTTTAAGCTTTAATTCAGCTGCATCCATCATAGAGTTTTTCCAGTTTTTAATTAAAAAATAGCCGGTGTGAATCACACTAATAAAAATTCCAGTATTGATACTAATCAATAAAGACTGCCAGATATCAATTTTAGCTTCTAAATCTAAAATCTCTCCTGGTGCATATGGTATCCATACCAAATAAGCAATATTGAGGATACAATAAACAAGGAAAATAAAGAGAATCAACAACACGAGTTGAACAACAACACGCCAGGTTGCATACTTGGTCCAAGGTAAAACTTTATTCAAAGCATGACTCAATCGCAAACTGATTTCACTAATGAGTGTACAATAGACTAAAATCATAATGCCCGACTGCCAAAAACTATCTGTATCTATGCTTGTATACCATTCAGGATCGTACGGATTCAATAAGAAATGAGAAAATAAATACAATACAAAAACAGCAGGAATAACAACTAGCCGATAATGCTTTGTAAATAGCGATTGATCTATATTATTTTTTTCTACCTTTCTTTCCATATTTGTTAGCAAAAGTAAGTGACTTTTTACCGAATCGTTGAGATAAATAACTCAACAGGAATAATTATACGTTGAATCGTACAAATGTACTACTGTATCTTGACTTTCCTTACCAAAGTACGCAAAAGGCATAAAAAAAGCTAGCGGATTTCGCTAGCTTGTATTTTTTTCTGTTCTAGAAATTATAGTTTTTTCGTCCTATCTCCTTCACAACTACTGTTTTAGCAACGCTATCGTGCAAGGTTTGCTTTTTGTCATTTCCAAAGTACAAAAGATATCCAATACAGAACATCATACTAGAAACAATCGACATAAAGAAACGTCCTGTTGCTTGTCCGAAATCGATGGCATTACCTTCCATACTCAAGCATCGAATATTCATTACTCGTTGTCCAAGGGTTGCTTGCTCTTTACTTGAATGTAGAATCGCGTAATACAACCAAGGCCCAACAACGGGAATGATACTAGCAAATAAACAAATCAAACGATCCAATAGCAATGCAACAAATCGATCGCCAAAATTAGCATACTCCAAGTAAATTTCACCTTGAGGTGTAAAAAGCGTAACGTGCATTTTATCTGCGTGATAGACAACATTACCTATTCTTTCTTCATAAACTTGGGGCTTATTTTCTCCTTGTACGTGCATGGGTTTATATTGAAAGATATCTTGTAAATCTTCGATATAACGTGCTTCTGTCCAATTTGCTAAACCTTCATACCACAGTAACGTTTGAGCAGTAATACCAATTTCGACCAATTCGCTCTTTGTATAAGGTCCTTGTTTTTCACTGTTGCGAACGATAAAATATTTTGTATCCATAGCGTTATTTCTTTATGTAAACATACAAAAGCATTTGATATCCTCACAACACTTTTTTACAATTTTATTTGTCAAAAGAGACTAATTCAATTTCTTTTAAATCCTCGTGATTCAGCACCTCAACAATCAATTCGTTATTTTTCAATTCTTTGATTTTAAACTGAAAATTTTCACCCAAACTTGTACTAGACATTCGAATTAAATTACCTTCTAATACCCAAGAACCCTGATCCTCACCCAAGCTATACTTATCTACAGCTGTAAACTTATTGTCTTTGAGTGTAATATGCACAGATGAAAGTTGATAAGCTAACTTCTTTGCTCCTTTACATGACTCATCAAAAACAAAATGAGCGGCAATCCAATTCTTTTCTAAATTATCCTCCTTCACTAATTTAATCGACTTTGTATCGATGTCATTACTACCATCTTCTTTGCTACAACTAATTAATAGCGATCCAAGACTAGCTGCAATCATGACAGCCATTGTCCATTTTAAAACTTTTTTCATAACATAGTCTATTAAGGGGTTAAACAACAGTTATTTTTAATTTTTTGTTTTAAACTACTTTTTTACATCGTATCTAATTTACTAAAAAAAGTTTAAAAAAACATTTTTTTATTAATATTTATAATTATAATCATACTTTAACCTAATTAAGCAAGTATGTTTAAGAATAATAGTTAAAACAATAAATTAAATTTTAAAAAGACGTCTTTATTACTTATTAACTAGTCACAAAAGTATTGGATAAATGAAGGGGTAAAAATGACAAATATCATCAGTATTTACAATACTTTCCCGATATTTAGAGTGAGGCATTTACTGAAAATCTCAGCAGACTTAAAATCAAATATTTACCCCTTCCCTATCCCATAAAAAGCTAAATATTATCATTATATTAACATACTGTATCTTTTTTAGTTCTTTTATTTTTATAGCAGTCACCAGATAAATATTTCCTAATCTTAGGCTAATCTTACCTTAATTCCTTTAAATCAATCTAAATAATGTTTAGAATTTTTTACTAAAAAATACCAATTTCATGGAAAACGAAAAAGTTCCTATTTTTTTAAAAAAACAAGAACTTTTTTTATAATTGTGTACTTATACTTTTTTCTTCTACTTTTTTTCAGCCAAAACCATCGGTTTTAGTCCTAATTTTTGAAATAATTGTTGGTCGTCACTCAACGATGGATTAGGCGTAACGAGCAAGGTTTCTTCTTCTCCTGCAAAAATGGAGTTTGCTCCAGCTAAAAAACACCAACCTTGTTCTGCTTCATTCATTTCTAAACGTCCTGCACTTAAGCGAACCATTGTCGTTGGTATGACAATACGCGTTGTAGCAATCATTCGCACCATTTCCCAAATATCCGTTTTTGGCATATCCTCCATAGGAGTTCCTTTTACGCGTGCGAGTGCATTAATAGGAACAGATTCAGGATGTTTATCCATTGTTGCCAAAGTTAATAGCATAGAGATTCGATCTTGATCCGTTTCTCCAAGTCCAATAATTCCTCCAGAACATACAGTGATTCCCGCTTTACGCACTGAATTAATCGTATTTAGGCGTTGATCGAATGTTCGAGTAGATATAATATCCTTATAATGACTTTCAGACGTATCGATATTGTGATTATATGCATATAAACCCGCTTCTTGTAAGCGTTTTGCTTGGTGATCAGTCAGCATCCCCAACGTACAACAAACCTCCATATCTAATGCATTCACCCCTTTAACCATATCAATAACTTTATCAAAGTCTCGATTATCGCGAACCTCACGCCAAGCTGCAGCCATACAAAATCGAGAAGACCCATTGGCTTTAGCTTTCTTAGCATGAGCTAAAACAGTTTCTACAGGCAATAATCGCTGTACTTTAATATCCGTATGATAACGAGCCGCTTGTCCACAATACGAGCAATCTTCTGGGCATCCTCCTGTTTTTATAGAAAGTAAAGTACTGACTTGTACCTCAAGTGGATTGTGATATTGTCTGTGTACAGTTGCTGCCTGATACACTAACTTCATAATTGGTAAATCATAGATTTCTTGTATTTCTTCAGCCGTCCAATTATTTCGGATTGGTGCTTTACCGTCTTTCATCGTCTTATTTGTTTTATTAGTTAAGCGCCAAAAATAGTATGGATAAGACTGTTGAAGGGCATCCGGTTTTTAAAAAAGAACTAGACCAGTTTTTTTGTGCTTTGTGAGGTTTGCTCTTCGTGAGGCGGTAAGGTAGTGAGGTGGTGAGGCGGTGAGTTTGTGAAGGTGTTGGATTTAATCAATTATAGAGGATTGTTACAAAAAAGCTTGTTGCAAAAAGCGAAAAAAAAAGCAATACTCTAATCAGTTGCTCCGCTCTGTATGTCCCCCTGACGAAGGAAGGGTCGCATCCGTTATTCAACTGTGCTTTGTGTGGATTGTTTTTGTGAGGCGGTGAGACGGTGAGTTTGTGAAGGTGTTGGATTTAATCAATTATAGAGGATTGTTACAAAAAAGATTGTAGCAAAAAGCGAAAAAAAAGCAATACTCTAATCAGTTGCTCCGCTCTGTATGTCCCCCTGACGAAGGAAGGGTCGCATCCGTTATTCAACTGTGCTTTGTGTGGATTGTTTTTGTGACGTGGTGAGTTTGTGAAGTTTGTACTTTGTAAGGTGGTGAGACGGTGAGGCGGTGAGTTTGTGAAAATGTTGGATTTATCAATTATAGAGGATTGTTACAAAAAAGCTTGTTGCAAAAAGCGAAAAAAAGCAATATTCTAATCAGTTGCTCCGCTCCGTATGTCTCCCTGACAAAGGAAGGGTCGCATCCGTTATTCAACTGTGCTTTGTGTGGATTGTTTTTGTGAGACGGTGAGGCGGTGAGTTTGTGAAAATGTTGGATTTATCAATTATAGAGGATTGTTACGAAAAAGCTTGTAGCAAAAAGCGAAAAAAAAGCAAAAAACAAAAAAGCATCCCACAAACCTCACAAAGAGCAAAAAACAAACTTCACAAAAAACAAAAAAGAAGCCCCTGAAAAAAGGACTTCTTTTTTATAATCTAACCACACTTTTTACTTTTCAAATTAAAATTTGAAAATCAACACAAAGTTATGAGTATACCAAGGTACACATCAACACGAATATTTTATACGTTAAAAACAGAAGATTTTTTTTATCACTTACACACACTTCTTCTGTTTTTAAATAACTTGTATTTTTGCTAGCTTGTTTTGCGTTCTATATATTTAAATCTATCTTAACACAACACATCGCTAAGATTAAATTCTTTACATTTGAACAAAACAAAAGTCCATATTAATTTGAATCTATTATAGGACATTTGTCCTCCTAATGATAAAAATATGTTAAGAATAAATCTTGATTTTTTATCCTATATTGAATCGATTGCACACAAAGACATTATAGCAGATAAAATACAATTACTACAATACAGCCCGAAAGATATACTACTTACTCAAGGAGAACAGATCACTAAAATTATTGTGATTCGAGAGGGTATAACAAAGTGTTATATTACAGAAGAGAATGGAAAAGAATATATTCCGGAGTTTTTGAGTCGTGGGGAAATCATGGGGGAAATTGAATATCTAGGCAAAATGCCTTGTTTATGTTCCGTAGAAGCCATTTCGTATGTAGAGGCTTATGTTATTCCTTTATCTATTTTTGATCATTTGCTGAAAACGGATATTACCTTCAATAATGTATTACTCGCAGTGGAAGCTTTACGCGTATACCACACCAGTGAACGAGCTTCTTTTCAACAATTATATACTGTTGAACACGCTTTGGAAAAACTATTGCACCTACAAGAGAAAAATCAAGTGGCGATTTCCAAAGAGGATATGGCTTCTTATTTAGGTATTACAACAAGAACGCTGAATCGTGCATTGAAAAAAATACAAGGAGAAGAATAAACTTCATCCTGATATAATACAAAAAAAGCCTCACGTGTGAGGCTTTTTTGATTATGATGATAATTCATGCATTATTGCATAAACTTACTTACATCTACTTGTAATCCTTTGGCAATTCGCATACCTAAATCAGCATCGGCTCTAAACCAATGGCACAATTGACGGAAGATAATCTCTTCGCGTTTTGGTCCATCAATTCCGCTCATAGCTCCTACAATATTATGTACGGTATTCGTTTTTGCTTCTTCAGTCATGATGCGGTATAAGTTACCTGGTTGTGTAAAGTGATCGTCTTCTCCTACCCCATTTCGATCATAGTGATCCGCTACTACGTGTTCTCCTAAATCCAATGCAGGTTCTTTGTAACTTTGATCTACCACCATAGAATCAAAACTATTTGGGTAATAGTTTGGTTCACTTCCTCCATTTCCATCAATGCGCATTGCACCATCTCTTTGGTAGTTATTTGTAGCAAAAGGACAACGGTTTACTGGAATTTGCTCATAATTTGCACCTAAACGGTAACGTTGTGCATCTGGATAAGATAAAATACGTCCTTGTAACATACGGTCTGGAGAGAAGCCAATTCCATCTACGATATGTGTAGGTGCAAAAGCTGCTTGCTCAACATCTTGGAAGTAATTCTGAGGATTTTCATTTAACTCCAATACACCAACATCAAGTAAAGGGTAATCTTTATGTGGCCAAACTTTCGTCACATCAAATGGATTCACCTTTGCTACGCGGCTTTCTGCTTCTGTCATCACTTGAATTTTCAAATTCCATTTTGGGAAATCTCCTTTTTCAATGTGCTCAAATAAATCACGTTGGGCGTAATCCATATCTGTTGCACGCATTTTATCGGCTTCTGGTCCAGTTAAATTCTTAATTCCCTGTGCTGTTTTGAAGTGGAATTTTACATACACACGTTCATTCTCAGCATTAATCATCGAGAAAGTATGGCTTCCATATCCATTCATATGTCTATAGCCGAAAGGTGTACCACGATCCGACATCAAGATTAATACTTGGTGTAAACTTTCTGGGTTTAACGACCAGAAATCCCACATCATGGTTGCCGATTTTAAGTTGGTCTGTGGGTGGCGTTTTTGCGTGTGAATAAAGTCGCTAAACTTTTTCGCATCCTTAATAAAGAATACTGGGGTATTATTTCCTACCAAATCCCAGTTTCCATCCTCTGTATAGAATCGCAAGGCAAATCCACGTGGATCACGCTCTGAATCTGCAGATCCCTTTTCACCTCCTACTGTTGAGAAACGCAAAAACACTTTCGTTTGTTTACCAACTTCACTAAATAATTTTGCTTTGGTGTACGGAGTAATATCATTCGTTACAGTAAACGTTCCATAAGCCCCAGAACCTTTCGCATGTACTACACGCTCTGGAATTCTTTCTCTGTTGAAGTGAGCCATTTTCTCATGCAAAATATAATCTTGCAACAATACAGGTCCTCTTTCTCCTGCTGTCATCGAATTTTCATGTTCTACATAAGGTCTTCCCGAAGCGGTTGTCAGTTTTTTGTTTTCCATAGTCTTGTACTTTATTTCGTTAATTTGTATTTCAAATATACTAATTATCAAACCTTTGTAAACATGTTTACTATACCATTAGGTTATATCTAAATAAATTAAATCTATAGTGTTTTCAAAAACGATAAATAAAAATGATGGACAGAAGGTGAGTTGGTGAGGCGGTGAGGTTGGTGAGGTTGGTGAGGTTGGTGAGGTTGGTGAGGTGGTGAAATCGGAACATAGTGAAGATTCATCGAACACCAAAACAAATATAAAATAGGTGAGATAGATGGTGAGGCGGTGAGATTGGTGAGAGGGTGGGTTCCTTTCGTCTTCAGAATATGCAAATCGCACACCCTCCCACCGCCTCACCGCCTCACCTCAAAAAAAGCACAGAACTAAGTTGGTCGCCATAACAGCTGTTGAATGACGGATGCGATGCTTCCATCGTCTGCAGGACATGCAAATCGCACACCCTCCCACCGCCTCACCTCAAAAAAAGCACAGAACTAAGTGGTCTCCATAACAGCTGTTGAATGACGGATGCGATGCTTCCTCCGTCAGAAGGGCATGCAAATCGCACACCCTCCCACCGCCTCAACCTCTCACCGCCACACCCCAAAAGTGGTCTCCATAACAGCTGTTGAATGACGGATGCGATGCTTTCTTCGTCTGCAGGACATGTAAATCGCCCCCCTCCCACCGCCACACCGTCTCCAAAAAAAAAAAAAGCACCTTTACCAAGTAAAGATGCTTTTATATATCGATTTTGATGTTTTTTAGTTGTTAGGGAAAATTCTCAAAACTTTCGAGCAATTCTCTCTAATTTCAGCAACCATTTCAGGATGTTCATTCAATTTAAGACCATAAGAAGGAATCATCTCTTTGAATTTACTATTCCATTCTGGTGAATTAAATTCTGTAGGGAAACAATTAGCCAATAATTTCAACATAATTGCTGTTGCTGTTGAAGCTCCTGGAGAAGCTCCTAATAAAGCGGCAATTGAACCATCTGCTGAATTCACCACTTCTGTTCCGAATTGCAAAATTCCCTTTCCGTCTTTATCTCTCTTGATTACTTGTACACGTTGACCAGCATGTTCAACTTTCCAATCTTCATCTTGTGCATCTGGGAAATATTCTCTCAATGATTCATATCTTGATTTATCTGATTGCAACACTTGTCCAATCAAATACTTCGTCAAATCTAAGTTACGCATTCCTGCACCTAACATCGGACCGATATTATTTAATTCTAACGATTTAAATAAATCTAAATTCGATCCTCTTTTCAAGAATTTTGTTGAGAAACCTGCGTAAGGACCAAATAATAGCGAATGTCTTCCATCAATAAAGCGCGTATCTAAGTGAGGTACTGACATCGGAGGTGCTCCTACAGATGCTTTTCCATATACCTTAGCCATGTGTTTTTGAACAATCTTTGGATTGTTACACACCAACCACTCTCCTCCTACAGGGAAACCACCGTATCCTTTACTTTCAGGAATATCAGCTTTTTGTAACAACAAGATTGCTCCACCACCTGCACCAACAAAAACAAATTTCGCTTTTACTTTTCTTTGCTCTCCTGTTTTTTCATCTTTTGCAGAAACGCTCCATCTGTCGCCTTTTCGCTTAATGTCTGTTACTTGATTATTGAAGTGAACATTTACACCATCTTCTGTTGTCAAGTGATCAAAAATCTCTCTTGTTAATTCTCCAAAGTTCACATCTGTTCCGATTGGCATATACGTTGCTGCATATACATCGTCCAGCTTTCTTTCTTCCATTAACAAAGGAGCCCACGTTTTGATTTGATCCACCTCTTTTGAAAACTCCATCCCGTGAAATAACGGGTATTTTTGAAGTTCATTATATCTTTTCTCTAAAAAGCTTACGTTGTCTTTTCCCCATACGAAACTCATATGTGGTACAGAATTAATAAACTTACGAGGGTCTTTTAATACATTCTTTTTTACCAAGTATGACCAAAACTGCCTTGATACTTCAAATTGCTCAACAATGCTAATTGCTTTTGTTGCATCAACGCTACCATCAGCTTTTTCTGGTGTATAGTTTAATTCACAAAATGCAGAGTGTCCTGTACCCGCATTATTCATTGCGTCTGAACTCTCAGCTGCAGCGCGATCTAAACGTTCTAAGATTTCAATTTTTAGGTTAGGATTTAATTCTTTTAGTAAGATTCCAAGAGTAGCACTCATGATTCCGGCTCCTACCAAAACAACATCAACCTCAGATTTTTGTATACTTGACATTATATCGAATATTTATTTATGTGCAAAATTAATTTTTATCTACAGGAAAAACAGTTTTTTTCTGCTAAAATTTTAAAAAAGAATGGATTAAAACGTATTCCGTCCCATGTAATCTTGTAAAATTATGGTTGCGGCAATCTCATCAATCAATGCTTTATTTTGTCTTTGTTTTTTCTTCAATCCACTATCAATCATGGTTTGGAAGGCCATTTTAGAGGTAAAACGCTCATCTATTCGTTCCACTGGCATTGTAGGAAATGTTTTTTTAAATGTATCAATAAACGCATTTAAAATAGGAGTAACTTCCGAAGGCTCATTATTCAAACGCTTGGGTTCACCTATTACCACTTTTTCCACCTTTTCTTTTTGAAAGTAGTCTTTTAAAAAAGACATAAGCTCTTTTGTATCGACAGTTGTTAAACCCGATGCAATAATTTGCAATTCATCGGTTACTGCGATACCCGTTCTTTTCTGACCAAAATCAATAGCTAATAAACGTCCCATTCTAATAGTTAAATGTCCCGTATGTTGATTGAATCGTTAATTTCTTTTCTGCGGAAGCTTCTACTCTACCCACAATTTGTGCTCTTACGTTGAATGATGCAGCAATTGCTATAATATCTTCTGCAACAGCAGGGTTTACGTATAATTCCATACGATGTCCACAATTGAATACTTGGTACATTTCTTTCCAATCGGTCTTAGATTGTTCCTGTATCAATTGAAACAAGGGTGGTACTTCAAATAAATTATCTTTAATAATATGTAGCTGATCGACAAAGTGCAAGATTTTTGTTTGTGCTCCACCACTACAGTGAATCATACCGTGTACATCGTCTGCTTTATATTGATCTAAAATCGCTTTAATGATTGGCGCATAAGTTCTCGTTGGAGATAATACTAGTTTTCCTGCATCAATAGGAGAATTCGCTACAGCGTCTGTCAACTGTACTTTTCCAGAATACACTAATTCCTCTGGAACAGATGAATCATAGCTTTCAGGATATTTAGCTGCTAAGGAATGATCAAATACATCATGACGAGCAGATGTCAGTCCATTGCTTCCCATTCCACCATTGTATCCTTTCTCATATGTTGCTTGACCAAACGATTCCAATCCAACAATAACATCTCCAGCTTGGATATTCGCATTGTCAATAACATCGCTGCGTTTCATTCTCGCTGTAACCGTAGAATCAACAATAATCGTGCGAACTAAGTCTCCCACATCAGCTGTTTCTCCTCCAGTTGAGTGAATCGTAACACCGAATGATTTTAGCTCTTCGATTAATTCTTCCGTTCCGTTGATGATAGCAGAAATTACTTCACCTGGAACTAAATTTTTATTACGTCCAATTGTGCTTGACAACAAAATATTATCCGTTGCACCTACACACAATAAATCATCAATATTCATTATTAAGGCATCTTGAGCAATACCTTTCCAAACAGAAATATCTCCTGTTTCTTTCCAATACATATAAGCTAATGATGATTTTGTTCCTGCTCCATCGGCATGCATAATCAAACAATAGTTTTCATCCCCAGTTAAGTAATCAGGAATAATTTTACAGAATGCTTTAGGAAACAATCCTTTATCTATGTTCTTTATTGCATTGTGAACATCTTCTTTCTCAGCAGAAACTCCGCGAAGCGCGTATCTATTACTTGAACTCATAAATAGTGTGTTGTTTGTGCAAATTTAATGCGAATGTTATTGTAAAACAAAGCTTTTTACATTAACATTTTTTTACCTCTTTTTTATTTATTTTTTGAATATTTGAAAAACAAAAAAATCTACTAATTCAACTTAGTAGATTTTTTTTCTTAAATTTCTTGAAGAAGTTCAATCAATCTATCGATCTCTTCTTTTGTATTTTCATGACTAAATGACAATCTTAGGCTCGGCTTCTTCAAATCTTCCTCGTTTAAGAACTGAGCTAAAACGTGCGAAGGCTTTTGGCTTCCCGATTGACAAGCACTTCCTCTTGACACCGCGATTCCTTTCATATCCAATTGGAATAACATCATTGCTGCTTTTTCTTGTGTCATGGGCAACAACACATTGAGAATATTGTAAAACCCAGTGCTATTTCCGTTGAATTTCACTTGTGGATATACTTCTATTAAACGCTGTTGGCAGTACGATTTAATATCAGCAATGTAAGCACGCTCTTCTTCTAGCAAGTCATAAGCCATTTCTAGCGCTTTTGCCATTCCTACCACTTGGTGTACTCCTTCTGTTCCTGCGCGTAATCCCTTTTCTTGTTCTCCACCATGGATTGCAGGTTTCAATACGTTTTTCTTGCGGATAAAAGCAAATCCAATACCCTTAGGTCCGTGAAATTTATGTGCACTTGCTACGATAAAATCAATAGGCAACACACTTAAATCCAATCTTTTCTTTCCGACAGATTGTACTGTATCACAGTGAAAAAGAGCTCCATGTTCCACACATAAATGCGCTACTTTCTCTAAGTCTAATTCTGTACCAACTTCATTATTCACATGCATCAAACTCACCAATGTTTTAGTCTCTTCTTTCAAGAGATTTTCCAATTGAGCATAATCAATTTCACTGTTGGGATTAATGGTTAGAAATACAACTTCAATTCCATACACCTGAGCTAAATGCTTTACTGTATTTAAAACAGCGTGGTGTTCCAATTGGGTTGTAATAATTCGTTTCACTCCTAAATCGCGTACAGCAGAAAGCAAAATCCAGTTGTTTGCCTCTGTTCCACAAGAAGTAAAAATGATCTCTGAAGAACTGACATTAAATTGTTTGGCAATTGTTTTTCTTGCCCCTTCAATTAATGCTTTCGCATGCCGTCCGATTGAGTATGTCGATGAAGGGTTACCAAAATCATTTCTCAATACTTTCACCATCTCTTCAATTACTTCTGGGCGTACAGAAGTAGTTGCGGCATTATCCAGATATATTTGTTTCATTATTTAATTAGTTGAATGAGATTCGTCACTTCATTTACAGGAAATAACGTCTTTCTAAGTCATTTATTTTATTCGAATACAAATGTAATAAAAACAAAAAAGATAATGCTAAAAATCACTTCCATATTATTGTCTCTTCCAACATATCTTTTTATTTTTAATTCTTTTACACGTATATTTTCCTCTTGTAAACCTTTTCTCTATGGACATCATTTCCGCTTTGTATAACAGCTTAGAGCAAGCAAATTATTGGGACAAAACCATCACCTTAAAACGAAAGGACTACCTAACTCTTGCGCATACTATAGATACCGACATTTACTATATCGAAACAGGGAGTGTAAAAATTTCGATTCTCCTGCAGGATCAAGAACACATTATTCGATTTGGTTATCGACACAATTTTATTGCGGCATTGGATAGTTTTATCACCAATAAACCTACCGATTTTTATATACAAGCCTTAAAAAAGACGACAATAAAAGTCATTCGAAAAGAGCATTATCTCCAATTTATTCGCAGTAATGCAGCACATCAAATCCTCTGGGATACGCTTTTAGAAGGTTTAATTTTACAACAATTGGAACGCGAAAAAGACTTGCTTATTAAATCGCCAACGGAGCGCTATACCCGTGTTTTACAACGAAGTCCACGTTTGTTTCAAGAAATTCCAAACAAGTATATTGCATCTTACTTAGGGATGTCTCCAGAAACCCTTTCCAGATTAAAGAAATCTTGACTTGAATCAATTTTTATCT
The DNA here is from genome assembly GCF_001549985.1 of Myroides odoratus. GTDB lineage: Bacteria > Bacteroidota > Bacteroidia > Flavobacteriales > Flavobacteriaceae > Flavobacterium > Flavobacterium odoratum_A. Next base: position 186,013 of record NZ_LROZ01000002.1, read on the forward strand.
TGAAAATTAAAGGCAATTTTGTCAAAAAATAAAATGGAAACAACTAAGCTACTTTCAAACTTATTGGAATTAACGCATCAAATCAAACAAGAAGCCCTTGCCTTTCAAGAACTTCCAGATTTTCTACTTTACACGAGACCTCAACCCGCAAGTTGGAGTGTTTTAGAATGTATAGAACACCTCAATCGATATGGCTATTTTTATATTCCTGAAATCACTATCAGAATCAACACAACCCCATACACCACGCCATCTCCTGTATTCAAAAGTGGGATTTTAGGTAATTATTTTGCTAAAAGCATGTTACCCAAGGCAAAGCTTAACAAAATGAAGACCTTCAAATCCATGAATCCAAGTACAAGTACCGTCAATCGTGAGGTTTTAACCGTTTTTATTCAACAACAAAATAGTCTTATTGCACTATTAGAACAAGCCCAAACTATCAATTTAAACCAAACCAAAACCTCCATTTCCATTAGCAAATGGATCAAATTAAAACTTGGTGATACCTTGAAAATTGTCGTTTTTCACAACCTTAGACACGTGGTACAAATGCAAAATACCCTCAACAACCTAAAAGAAATGGTTTAATTTTCATTTCCCTACAGCAACGTGCTAAAAATAAGCCGTTAGTCGAATTCCCAAGGTCATATAGTTAAACGGACTACGATCTGTAAAAACTTCAGGATCTTCAGGGTCCAAAAAGTCAGGATTTATGGTATACTTGTATTTCATTTGACTGTGATTGAAATCGGCATAGAGTGTGGCTCCTAAATTCGAAGCCAAGTTATAAGTCAACGCAGTTCCTGCTGTAAATTGAATGGCATTCTTCGGTTTATAAGAAGCCATAATAAGCTCTTCCCTTTCATCTAATACCGTATCAGGACTATCGTATTTCAATTTAATGTGTCCTTGCGCTGCAATACTATACCCTACTAATCCTTTGAACATTAAATTCCAACGATCTGAAAAATGAATGGCATAATAAGGACCTACACCAAAGTTCAAATAGCCTAAAGATTCTGTTACAATATCTGCATTGCTAATATATTCAGGCGTATCAGTGTTCGTCGGAATTGAAACCCTACTTTTATTGAAAGGGAAACCTGCAACAGTAAATTGCCCTCCTACTCCCCAATTTCTAGTAAAAAAATAAGCTCCTTCTAATCCTGCTTCCCAGCCTAATCTTGCTAAGGTTTCTTCTTCTTCATCTTCAACAATACTTTCAAAAGCAGAGGTAGACCCCAACTTTAACGCTAAAAACGAGGGGTTTTCATTTCCTTCAAACTGAGAGAGAATACTCAAATTATCTCCTTTATTTCCATAGATTTTATCTACGAAAAAATAAGCCAATTGAGAAGATAAAATTCCAATTCCTGCACCAGCAAATACGTCAGATACCCAATGGCGATTGTTTAAACCACGTCCTACAGCTGTCATGGTAGCTAACCCATACCCTCCAATCGAATAAGCTGGATTAACTAATCCGTATTCTCGATCTAAAAAGGCAGCATTATTAAAAGCATTGGCACTATGTCCTGAGGGAAAAGAATTTTTAGAAGAACCATCTGGACGCTCTACTTTGGCGGTGTATTTTATACCATTCACTAAAATAGCCATAATCGCCACACTCGTTGCATAAGTAATCGCGGAACGCTTGAATTCATTACGCCCTTTTACACCTGCCGCTTTTAATCCAAAAGTTGCTGCAGCAGGCACATATTGCATATAATCATCATATTTATACTTAAAAGTAGGAATGTATCGATTTCGTACCTCTCTAATATCTTCTCGACTATTCCAAGTAACTGCAGAAGCTCCAAACAATAACGTAGGTACGAAACTAATTTTTACGGCATCTTTTTCCCAAAAACTAGGTGCTGCAGTAGTAAAATTTTTCAATACCAATGAATCATGAATTGCAAATGACGGATTAGACTGCATTTGTTGACTATAACCCATCAAAGAACACAGCATATTTATCCCTAAAACAATCATCTTTTCTTTCATTTTAATTCTTTTTTTAAGAGACCTTTTCTATTTTCAGAAAGCAAAAGTAGTATTTCGTTCAATTATTTGGCCATTTATTATCTAAAAGGTATTCATATTATATAAAAAGAGGTTCCTGTTTTTTCTACTGATTCTCCTTGAGGTTTTGATTTTATGTGTACCTTGCTTCTGCTTTGTTTTCGAAAAACAAACCAAACCCCTTATTAAATGTAGGCAACCGAAATTAAATTATACAACGATGAATTCCAGAACATTTGAAGATAAAGTCATTTTAATAACAGGTGCAGATGGTGAAATAGGAACAGCACTCATCCAAGAAATGCTACACCGAAAGGCACATAAAATCTACGCTACAGGAATAGCCTTAGAACGGTTACATCAATTAGCATCAACTTGTCCTTCCAAAATAGTTCCTGTGTTACTAGATGTCACTCAAGAAGATTCTATTCAAAAAGCAGTAGAACAATGTCAGGATGTTCAGGTTTTAATTAATAATGCAGGTGTAGAATTAAAATCTGATTTTATAGGAGAACAAGCAGGAAGAAAGGCATTGTTAGAGATGCAGATCAATTATATTGGAGTCATCCACATGATGAACCACTTTTTACCTGTATTACAAAAGCAAAAACCAAGCTATATACTCAATATACTCTCTGTGGGTAGTGCAACGGTAATTAAGCGAATAGCCACCTATTGTGCATCCAAAACCGCCGCACATTTACTTACTCAGTCCTTGCGCCCTGAATTAGCTACACAAGCAATTGAACTCATTGGAATCTATCCTGGTTATGTAGACTCTATGATGTCTGCTGATGTTCAAACTGAAAAAATTACACTTGTCGATTTATCTCGTACTATTTGTAATGAATTTGAAGCAGGAGTCTTAGATATTTTTCCAGATCCAATGTCTAAAAAACTATTTGAACAATATCCTATTATGGTGCCTCATGGGGTATGAGTTGTTTTTTTGTGAGGTTCGTGCTTTACTTTTTGTGAGGTTCGTACTTTGCTCTTTGTGAGGTTTGTGCTTTTCTTTTTGTGAGGTTTGTGCTTTACTCTTTGTGAGGTTTGTGCTTTTCTTTTTGTGAGGTTTGTGCTTTTCTTTTTGTGAGGTTTGTGCTTTTCTTTTTGTGAGGTTTGTGCTTTACTCTTTGTGAGGTTCGTGCTTTGCTCTTTGTGAGGTTTGTGCTTTGCTCTTTGTAAGGTTTGCTCACCTTCTCACCACCTCACCGTCTTACCCTTAACCCTTAATCAATATCATCAATCGCAATACCTTGTTTCTGCAATACTCTTTTCGCAAGAAAACCGAAGAGTACCAGATAACCAAAACACACTGCATTTACGATATAAGACTCATGAATACCAATGATATCCGCCAATTTACCTTGAATTGGAGGTAATATTCCACCACCTAAAATCATCATAATCAAAAACGACGAACCTTGTGCGGTGTATTTTCCCAGTCCCATAATAGCAATATTAAAAATAGCCGGCCAAAGTACGCTACATGCTAATCCACCCGCTAAGAATGCATAAATCGCTAACATTCCACTAGAGAAGAGTCCGACAATCATGGCTAATAGACCAAACAAGCTAAATAAAATCATCGTACGCGCTGATTTATTTTTACTCCAAAAGGAAAAGACAACCTGAATTGCTACACATACACTATAGTAATAGAGGTGTTCAATTTCATTTCCAGCAAAATAATTAGCAAATAATATAATGAAATACGCTACAAAAGGCACTGCAATCAGAGCAATTAGCTCGTTTCTTCTACTCAATTGAAAAACACTCACTGCTCCTGCCCAGCGTCCAATCATCAAACTTCCCCAGTACATCGAGACATAAGGAGCAATTTCAACCGCTTGTAACGATCCAAACTCTTCCAATTTTAACAGTTCTCCTAAATTACTACCAATTCCAACCTCAACCCCTACATAAGCAAAGATGGCTAACATTCCCAAAAGCAATTGAGGATATTGCATGGCTCCCCATCCTTCTTTGTTTCTTTGACTGGTAAAATAAGCGAAGGCTATACTTCCTACAATAATAAGCAAAGCTCCCCCTAAAAGGTAGATACGCTTATTTTCAATGGGGGTTAATGTTTCTTTGATTTCTTGTTTTAGATTCGTCAACGTTACTTCATCCGCGATCTTTACTTCTTCATTTTGCTCCACTTTCAGTGAATGAATTAACGTTTCTTGTTGTTTTTGCAACGCTGATACGCGTAAATATGCCTCGCTTTTATACGTATTAAACACCGGAATAAAAACGGCTACTAATAAGACGGTCATACTCACCAACAACACCATCGCCTTTTTTGCAGGTTTTATCTCTGCACTACTCTTGCTATCTGGTATTTTTTTCGAAAAGAAGAACAATAAAGCGGCCAATAGAAATAACCCGCCAACTGCTCCATACAACAAAGTCATGCTATCCAAGCTCAAATGTTGAATTTGGTCATCCGTTAGCGTTTTAGTGCTCCCATATAAGGCATAAGCCATTAACAAAGGACCTATCGTTGTCCCTAGTGAATTAATCCCTCCACCAAGGCTCACTCGACTGGTTCCTGTTTTGGGATCTCCCAGTGAAATGGCAAAAGGATTGGCTGCAATCTGCTGCAATGAAAACCCCAAGGCTACAATAAACAACCCTACCAGTAACGCTGCGTATACACTGATTTGAACAGCCCAAATCATAGCTATTGCACCTCCTGTTGAAAACAACAACCCATACACAATAGAGCGTTTATATCCCCAATTATTCACAATATCTTTCTTCTTCCAAGCACTAACTAAAAAAAGCAAGAGTGCTCCAAAATAATACGCGGTATAAAAAGAAAAATCAATTAATTGGGACTGAAACTGATCTAAATCAAAAAAGGCCTTACAAAACGGAATAAAAATACTATTTCCCGCTGCGAAAAATCCCCAGAAGAAAAAAACAGTTACTAAGGTATATAAAGCAGGATAATTAGTTTTGGTAGTCAATGAATTCATAGCGAATAGCTTATATTTTAAGTTATCTTTAACGTTATCAAAGATAATTAAATAACCTATATCTGCTCTTCATAGTATCTACTTAAGATAAAAAAAGTATTTTTGTATTCTCGATAACGATATATTTATTTTATGAAGAAGGTGTATACCCTGGTAGCTGCTATAGGCTTATTTGGATTAAGTTCTTGCAACGATGGCAAGCTTACCTATAATGATATTGACTTTTCTACTGTAACCACTGTAAATCGCTGTTCTAGCATCGGTGATGGAGCGAAAGTGTTTTACAAACTAAAAGATACAGAAGCTTTTATCTTAATTGCAGATATGGACAATATTATGCGCGATGAAAGCATTCAAACTGTAGATGTTGAAATAGACGGAACCAATACTAGCTTAGCGTATAGAAAATACAATAGCAAAGTTGAAACAGCATCCATTTGCTCTTTTCCTGCGCCTAGTACCCCTGCAGTAACGGAAGAAATTCCCGCTTCACCAGGAGCAACGCTGCGTACACAACGCATGGTTTCAATCAAGAATAACGATAGCAATGTACTAACTGAAGATCACAGTGTGAACTTAACCTATCAGTATAATTTTACCATTTTAAATGTCAATTTCATCGATGGAGATACGAATATCAAATATGACCGTATGCCTTTTGGAACGAACAATTACAATGCTAATACTTTAGGGTTTAAATTCTTGAACAACGACAACACATTGAAAACGATTAATCCTTGTCAAACGCAATGGGTGACACTTTCTGATAAAGAAGCGATGTTAGTGCAGTTAAATGCGGAAGACTTTCCTCAAGATGCAGGTGAAAAAGTAATTGCTCTATCTACTGATCGACCTTTGCAATATCGACAATATGCGCGTGCTGGGATTAACTTGACAGAAGTTTGCGAAAATGATGGAGATATTCCAGGTAACACCCCTGCAAATAACAATCGCTTGGTTGAAAACTGGACGGCTACAACAGGAGAAATTGTGATTACTACCAGATGGACCAATCCTGCAGAAGGAGCACCCGCTAAATTATTACATGAAATTACGTTGCGCAATGTGGTATTTGCTAAAGTACAATACAACAACTTGACTTTTGGAAAATCAATCCTTCCTTTTGGAAGTTTTATCCAAGAATAACCACTGCAACAACAGCTATAAAGTCCCCAATATTGGGGATTTTTTTTTGCTTTCCACTGAAAGTGTTTCCTTTTAGCTATCTTTAAAATTCTAAACGTTTACCATGTCTATTCTCATCCAACAAGATATCGCAATTCCCTATCCCAAAAAAATGGCGCTTTCGATACAGTTTCCTTATGCAATCGTAGACATCCACAATAGTTTTGATTACTTAGAGGAAGTTTGGGAAATGATTATACAGACGCTTTCAACTGCCCTAGAGAAAGCAGGAATGACCATCCTAGAAGGAAGAACGGACATTAACGACGACTATACATGTATTGCGTATCAACTCGTTCTTTTGGTTACTCCCCCAAAGGTAAATTTTGCTTTTCTCTATACAATATTGAAACAAGAAGGATTGCCGAATCAGTTTACAATAACAACAGCCAATCCTTATAACAACCAAGAAGTCGATATTTTAATACAAACCAACTAATTCCGTTTTACCTATGATACTCAGTACAACCCATCGCATGAACCTTCCTACACCTGAAGAGCTACAAAAACGCTGTAAATCAATTGCTGTCCTAGATGCTATTTTTAGTCCAACATGGGAATACCGCTATTATTCCTATAACGCACACTGGGATACTGAAGAAGAGTTTTTCCAGCTACAAGATGGTGCAGGTGATGCCATGCTTATTCTTTTTAAAGCGTCTGGAGCAGTTATCAATGGGTTTGCGCATGAATTATATGATTATGAAAGTCAATTACCCAACAAAGACGTGTTAACCCATCAATTACCTGAGGTATATAGAGGTTTTATCTATGGAGAGCCCGTAGCGTCTATTGGAACAACCTATTGCCTTTGGACAGATGATAAACATATTTGGCAAACAGGAGAAATGGAATATGAAGAAGATGGTTCTGAGGACCATTTAGAGATTTTAGATGGAAATCCTCAAACCTATATTCAATGGGCCATTGATTACCATTTTGATGAAGAGGAAGAAGCGATGACACCACTCATGCGGGAAACTATTGCAGCCCTTTATCAAGGTGCACAATTAACGAAAGCTATGGTACTAGCCCTTCAAAGTGATTTTGATGATTGGCAACAGCTCCAAGAAGATTTACACGACATCAATTACCCACATACCTTATAAAAGAAAAAGTCCATGCTAGCATGGACTTTTCTATTTATCTACTTGGATTTTGCTTGATGTAAATTTGTGTAGCTCCTACACCGTATTTCTGGTAATTTGCATCTTCTGCAACAACCTCAGTATATCGGCTGAACAAAAACTCAAGTTCTGCTTTAAGCACTCCTTCTCCAACGCCGTGTATAAAGACAATACGCGGAATTCGATTGCGAATAGCAAATTCGAGCTGCCCCCTTGCGGCATCCAGCTGTAAGGTAAGCATATCGTGTTTCTCCATGCGTCTATAGTCCTTGGTTAATTTTTCAATATGCAAATCAACCTCCAACACAAACTCATCCTTACGCGATTTCTTTTCTTTGACAAACGATCGCTTTTTAGGTTCTACCTTACTTTGTAAGGCTTCTTGAATCGAACCTTTAGAGCTGGCCGATTTAAAATCAACTTCTTGATCTTTGCCTATTTTCAATAATTCAGAAGGCTTGTAATTCAATACAAATCCATCCTTTGTCTCAATAGTCACCTGATCGCCTTGAATTTGGGTGATGATCCCTTCTTCATTTTCGTCTAATACTTGTACGTAATCTCCTTTACTTAACATCTTACTTCCAATTACTGTTTTTTATCTACTACGGTTATCGAATAGTCCTCAGTTGCTTCCTCTGTTTCAGCAGGTGCATCAGAACGAACGATTAATGATTTTTTCGGTGCATTGCTTGGTGTTTTTTGCATCAGACGAGCCATAGCTAAAAAGAATAAAGCTACTCCAATGACTTGCACCCATAATTTAGGATGTTCTGACGCTTGTTCCATCAGGGCCCAAATCATAAAACCTACCACCAAAAGCGGGAGTACTATTTTTTGTATTTTCATGTGTTTCTTTCGTATTTAAGGAGCTAAACGCTCTACTTTCCAATCCAATTGATCTGCTGTTAGGGTGTAGCGAATGCGATCGTGTAATCGATTCGGTCTTCCCTGCCAAAACTCAATACTCACTGGTTCTACACAAAATCCTCCCCAATGTTTTGGGCGATGAACTGTATCTTCTGTTGCTGTTTGTTCTAATTCTTTCAGTGCTTGCACCAAATCTTCATAGGATGCAATAACCTCGCTTTGATTGGAAACAATAGCTCCTAAACGGCTCCCCAAAGGGCGACTATCGAAATAATTATCCGATTGGTTCTCGCTTACTTTTTTTGCTATTCCTTTAATAATCACTTGACGTTCCATCGAAGGCCAAAAAAAGGATAGACATATATGCGGATTTGCTGTAATTGCTTTTCCTTTTTCTGACTGATAATTGGTAAAAAACACAAAGCCATTTTCATCATATGATTTCAACAAAACAACTCTTGCTTTGGGAAACCCATCCAAGCCAATAGACGAAACAGTCATGGCATTAACCTCTTCCACCCCACCAAAATCTTCTACTTCGCAAAACCATTGACGAAATTGCATCATGGGATTAGGATTGACTTCAGCTTCAATCAGTACTTGTTTTTCGTATGATTTTCTATAATTACTTAAATCGCTCATTGTATTGGTTTATTTAGTGAAATCAAAGATAACACCATCATCGGCATTTTCTATTATTCCATCAAAAACTTCTGCTGCTTCAGTCTTAAAAAGAGTAATATCATCGTATCGGGTAGAATAATGCCCCAATACCAATGTTTTAGCACCTGCTAATTTTGCAATCATCGCTGCTTGCTTAGCCGTACAGTGTTTGGTTCGCTCCGTATAATGGATCTCTGATTCTAAAAAAGTACTTTCATGGTATAAAACATCTACCTCTTTGATAAGGGGTACAATCGCTTCCGAATAATAGGTATCGGAACAAAATGCGTAGCTTTCCGTAGGTTCCGGATCATAGGTAATATCTTCATTACGCACCAGTGTTCCATCTTCCAAGGTTATATTTCCACCTTGTTTTATCTTTTGATAGTAGCAACGATCAATTCCTAAATCTTCAATAGCTCCGATTTTCAACTTGCGATCACCGGGTTTTGATTCAAACAAATAACCATTCGTATAGACGCGATGATCCAAAGGAATGGTGCGTACAATCACGCGATCATCCTCAAAGACAACCTCACTTTCTTTGCTTTCTAGTTCATGGAAGTACAAGTTATAACCAGTAAAAGAATTACTCAATCGCAATTGCAATAAAATAATTTCTTTGATTCCTTTTGGTCCATAGACATGAAGATCACTTTGTCTATTCAGAAGAGAATAGGTTGAAATCAAACCAATTAAACCATATAAATGATCTCCGTGTAAATGAGAAATGAAAATATGGTTAATTCGTTGAAACTTAATTTTTTTCTTTCTTAATTGGATTTGAGTACCTTCTCCAGCATCAATCAAAAACATATGACCATTTAGCTCCAAAACTTGAGAAGTTGGATTGGTCATCGTCCTTGGTGTAGCTGCATAACAACCTAATATAGTAAGTTTCAATGGGTCAAAATTTTATAATTCGTGCTTGTAAGTTACAAAAAAGCCCAGAGCATACAAAAGAAAAAGGCTTAATTACCTTAAGCCTTTCCTATTTCTTATAATTCTAAATCGCGTTGAATTTCGTCCATTTCAATCAAATCGAAAGCTTCCTGTTTGGTTGGCACGACAATTAAATCTCCGTCAAAGTCATTAAAATTAACTTCTGAGAGCACAATAACGAAAGATTTATTAGCATTTTCCATGTGTTCAATCGCTAATTCTTCCATAGCTTCCAGCGTTTCTTCTGTGATTGTTTCTTGTGAACCTGACAAATCAAGCACGAGATTAAAAGTTAGAAACAACGCCTTATATTGGTCTGTTATCTTTTGCACTAATCCCGCGATTGTATCGCTTCCAATCTGGATTACTTTGGTGTGTCCTTTCTCCGTAACTTTCATTTTTCTTTTTGTTTTATCCTACTAAAGTAGCTATTTAATTTTGGATGCCAAAAGATAAATCACTGCCATACGGATGGCTACTCCATTTTCTACTTGATCCAAGATAACAGATTGTTGAGAATCAGCAACATCAGATGTAATCTCAACTCCTCTATTGATTGGTCCTGGGTGCATCACCACAATTTCTTTATCCAAAGAATCTAATATTTCTTTTGTCAAACCAAATTGTTGAGCATATTCTCTTGTATTAGGGAAATAACTAAAATCCAAACGCTCATTTTGTACGCGTAACATATTAGCTACATCACACCATTCTAGCGCTTTTCTCAAATTGGATTCTACTTTTACTCCTAAACTCTCAATATACTTTGGAATTAATGTTTTAGGTCCACAAACACGTACTTCAGCTCCTTGCATTTGCAAGGCAAAAATATTAGACAAAGCCACACGTGAATGCAAAATATCCCCTACAATAACCACTTTTTTACCCGCTACATCCCCTAATCTTTCTCGAATAGAATAGCTGTCTAAAAGTGCTTGTGTTGGGTGTTCATGTGCTCCATCACCCGCATTTACAATGCTCGCTTTCACATTTTTAGACAAAAAATAAGCGGCTCCTGGATTGCTATGACGCATAACTACCATGTCCACTTTCATTGCTAAAATATTATTTACCGTATCGATTAGCGTTTCTCCTTTTTTAACGGAAGATTGTGCAGAGGAAAAACTGATAACATCAGCTGATAATCGCTTTTGAGCCAATTCAAAAGACAATTTTGTTCTTGTACTGTTTTCAAAAAAGATATTGGCAATTGTAATATCTCGTAGGGAAGGTACTTTTTTAATCGGTCTATTGATTACTTCTTTAAAATGATCTGCTGTTTCAAAAATCAAATCAATATCCGCTTTATTAATATATTTTATTCCTAATAGGTGATTTACACTTAATTCTTTCATTACTTCAACTAGATTTTCCGTTTAATTATTGTCAAATTCTTCCAAATAGATGCAATCGCTCGTACCATCTTCAGACCAGTGTACGCGTACAGCTTCTTGGTCAAAGGCATCTACCTGTCTTCCTCTATAATCTGGTTGAATAGGCAAATGACGACTAAATCTTCTGTCTATTAGCACCAATAATTCAATTTCCGCAGGTCGTCCAAACGATTGAATCGCAGTCAAAGCTGCGCGAATGCTACGTCCTGTATATAAAACATCATCAATAAAAACTACTTTCTTATCTTCAACAAGAAAGTCAATTTCAGTTCGATTTGCTTCAAGTGGCTTTTGATTTCTCCTAAAATCATCGCGGAAAAACGTGATATCCAAATATCCCAAAGGAACATCTGCAATATTGTATTCTGTTTCCAAAATGGCTTTGATTCGCTTTGCCAAATATTTACCACGGGGTTGAATACCAATCAGTAACGTATCAGAAAAATCCAAATGATTTTCCACCAACTGACAGGCCAAACGATGAAGAATAATATCAATCTCTTTTGAAGTAAGTAATACTTTTGGATTCATATAAAAAAGAGTTGTGTTTGGGGAGTAAAATTACAATTAATTATGCTTCTCACCCAATTTATCATCAATAAATTAAAAGATAAAATCCAAGGGTTCTCCAAGTCTTCCTTCTTGTTTGTCTTCCCCTAAAATGTTAGATTGCTGTTAAGTATTATTTTATCTTCTATTGAAACAGTTAATTCACTATCTTTAAGAACCTAAAAATAAACCGCTGCTATGTATAAAATCTACCTAACCTTCTTGGTCTTGCTCGCCTTTGTTCCACAGGCTCAAGCTCAGATTCCACAAGATTCTGTTCTGAACACCACTTGGATTTTAACAAAAGCAACGACAATGTTACCCATTCAGCGGCAGACAACCTTGCAAATCAATACTTTAAAATACGAGATTAAGGGATTCGCAGGATGTAACAATTATACCTTGCCCATCAAACAAATCAAAGAAAGAAAACACTATACCCAAATTACAACAGACGCTATCATCACCAATGATAATAGTTGTACCAAAAACGTCAATGAATTCGAAAAAGATTTTTTACAAGCCTTAAGCAATCAAAAGCTCCGAGTGGAAACGGAAAATGCAGTACTAACCATCGTAAATGAGGACAAACAAACCTTTACATTTTCTGTACAGCCACAAAATCCTTTGCTCAATTACATTGAAAAGCACGCATGGAAATTAATTCAACTTAAAGGAAACAGCAATCGCGTCTATCATCCTTATTTGACTTTTGATTTCCACAGCAACACCGTTTCGGGTTATACGGGTTGTAGCTACTTTACAGGTAAGATTGCCATCAGCAATAGCTTAAACAAAATACAGTTTTTCGATTTAGAAGTAAAAAAGAGAACCTGTATGTCTACCAATCGCAAGACCGTAGAAAAAGATTTTATTCAGCTACTTGAAGGAGAAACGTTCTCTTTTGATGTAGCCGAACAGACCCTTAATTTATATCAAGATAATACGCTACTTCTGATGTTTGGTTTTATTCCCAAACACTTGATCACGGAATAGGCAGACGCATTTTCGCACTTTAAAAAGACAAGGTGACAAATATTTATCGTAAATTGTAAGCCGTAAAAAAACATGAAATAGTTTTATGAAAGCTTTAATTTTTAATGGTTCTTTGGATGAAGAATCTTTTAGAACGTCACGACGTATTGCACAATTCTATGCTGACGAATTCATAAAGGCTAACCTAGAGGTAGAACAAGTACACTTATCTGATTATCAGATCCCTATATTCCAATCCAAACACATGGAAACCCCTCCTCAAGATGTTACCCGATTTATTGATGCCTTTCGCGCTGCGGATGTCATGATTTGGTTAACTCCTTTATATCATGGAGGTATGACGGGCGTAATGAAAAACGCCCTAGATTGGTTGGAACTAACTTCTCGCGATACACCGGCGTATTTAACCCATAAAATTATTGGTTTTACGTGTTGGTCTGCGGGTAATCAAGCCATGCAAGGGATTCAAGCCTTAGACAATGTAGCTAAAGCACTAAGAGCCTGGTCTTTACCTTATAGTATTCCAATTAGCAATATGGATTTATACATTAATAATGAAATTGCTGACGTATATCAGAAAAAAATGAGTATGTTAGCGCAACTTTTGATTGAGAGTAAAACGCAATAAAAAAGTACAAGGTCGGGGATGTAGCTCAGTTGGCTAGAGTGCTTGACTGGCAGTCAAGAGGTCGTGGGTTCGAGCCCCATCTTCTCCACTAAACAAAAACGCAATCAACTTATAACTAAGTGATTGCGTTTTTTATTTTGTATGAGTGATATTCTATCTATTTTTAAATTTCTTTCAAATACACTTCTATTACCTCCTCATCACTGCGCATCCCCATTTCATAATTTTTACCAGCATACGCAAATTGTTTCCTACTTGTATATACACTAAGCTCTGTATTTGGAATACAAATCTCTTTGGTATATATATTAAAGACCATCATTTCGCCAAAGAAACTATCGGGATATAAAGTTCGCCATTCACCTGTATTGCTATAAATAGAGCTACTACTTACGGTAGGAAAATCAGCTTTCAAATAGGTATTCTCAATACTCACTCCATTATCGAGAATTTCGGCTTGAACATAAAATATCTTACCAAAACCAGTTAATAATAGCACTTCTCCATAGGTTGCGGCAATGCCATCTGGATTTCCTTGATTAAAATCAAATCCATCTATTACAGAGGAAGAAGACTGACGAGGCACAAAATCTTGATTAGGTTGCAAAGACAAAGTCTCTTTACCTAACAGAAAAGGCTGTGAATAATTAGCGGCTAAATAATTTCCATACTTTTTGCCATTAGCGGCTAGATGTATACAATCAAACCCATCAATGGGGTCAATTAAATTATATACATATCGATACGTCGATTGATCTTCATCCCAATCCTCAAAACAAAAACTAAAATAAGGGGTAATCTTAAAGTTTAAATCAGTTTCATTTTTAAAAATATAGTAAAGTTTGTCATTGTGTGTAAAACTAGAACTTTGATCATCATAAGGAGACTTAAATCCTATAAGCGAATCAACCGTACTAACGTCCTTCTTCAAGGGAGCATCAAAAGAGGCATTATCTTCTTGTGAACAAGAAAACAAAAACAAGGCAAAGCCTAAAATAAAAATTTTTTTCATAACATTAGTTTTAAATGATTAACACGTTAAAATTAACACCATATTTCAAACAAAATGTTAAAAAAAACAATCAAAACAACATATAATTCAAAACTAATTAACATTTAAACATAAATCTAATGTATTTTTAATTTAAAGCTATTCTTTTAATTTTAATGGACTGCGATTGACTCCGAAATTGAATTTAATAAAATAAAATTACTTGCTACTAATAATCAACACAAGTCTTTCGACACAAGCTCACTAGTTAACTTCGTATTATTCTCACAAAATAACTTCTTCTCGAAAATATCTCGAACTTGACCACAATATGAAAGAAGATGACACAACAGAACGAATAGCAATCCCTACTAGAAGCTTTTCACTAACTACAACAGTACAACGGGAAAATTAGTGGGAATTGAAATTGCTGAGAATACTTTAAATTAATACAATAAAGAACCTCTTTTTTGATAACTTCACTTATTACTTTAAAATATCCAGTTGCGTATGTTAATAAAATGTTTAAGTTTGCTTAAATTTTTTAACAATGAAGAAATTATTACTCACCTTACTCCTACTCCTTTTTCCCTTATTGATTACTGCGAAATCATACAAAGGCACTGTTTATTACAAAAATGATAATCGAGCCGTTCAGCTCGAAATTGAGATGCCCTTAAAAGTAAATGCGAAGAAACTCAAAGTTCGAATCAACGGCAAAAAAGAGAGTCTAGACGCTAGTACCTTAGCTTACATGGATATTTACATCAATAATGGTCAAAAAAAGATTTCATTTAAACGTGGAAAAATCTCTCACTTTAAAAAAAATGGTGAAATCCGCAAAAGGCAAAATGTAGATGTTTGGTCTATGATAACAGATGTACGAGAAAATATTATTGTTTCTGCTGCGGGACTAATGTATGATGTCAAAAAGAAAAAAGGCGAAGAATATATCCTCATCATTTTTGATCCGATAAGTCAAGGTTTTTACTTAAGTAAGCAAAATTCTGATATTCTTGTGAATACAGATCCTTATTTTGATGAATCCTTTGAATCTAAAATTGGCGGGGCAAAAGAACTATTATTTCCTGAATGTGAAAACATCATGGATCTTTTTGCAGAAGCTCAAAAATCAGAAAAAAAATCCAATCGACTCCAGGTATTACTGGATACATATGAAACATGCTTAACAAACCAATAAATTTTAATGAAATCAAAATTACACCTTACCTTTCTTTTCTTATTCTTTTCTTGCTATACAGCAAATGCACAATTTTATGGCAATGGTTTGTATTGCTACGATTGTGATTTCGGAATTGAAGTTGGAGGAACGCTTTCCAATATTAATGGATTAGAGGCTAGTGAGAAAGCCGGACTCTTCATTGCATTATACAATTCGTATGATTTTAATGATCATTGGGCGATTCGATTTGGATTGGGTTATGCCAATCTTGGTGCTAGAATAAAAGAATACAATACCAATATCGTTTTACACACGGCACTTATTGAACCGATTAGTGTACAGTATACGTTTAAACAAAAGTTCAAAACTTTTCTTGGAGCAAATCTAGGGATGACATTTTTTGGGAAAAATCCGTATAATGAGGACGAACCAGGCATGACGCTTATGCCTGAGGGCATCAAATTTTTCGACGTCAGTCTTTTTGCTGGTGGTGGATACAAATTAACAGACAATCTTGATCTTAACCTCAGATACAACCTCGGTTTGACTAATATCAACAACATGGAAGATTCAGATGCGAAGTGGAAAAACAATTGGTTGTCACTGAGTGTTGCTTATACGTTTAGATAAATTACAGTTTACTTTATACTTTGAAGCAGCCCATAGATTGAGGCTGCTTTTTTTGTTTACCACTCCTCTATTCTTAGCATCTGACGTGTGGTGGTCTACAATTAATTCAATATATTTGAGTTCATCTGCAAGTATCTGATGCCATGAAAAACAAGTTATCGCTGACCTTTATCCTTTTGCTTGTCGCTCCTTTTATATGGGCGCAAAAATTCAATACGACCAAAGCTGATGAATACATACAGCGCATTACCACGCATCAAAGAGGCATCGGTTCGGTGGCGATCTATAAAAACAACAAGGTTATTTATACCCGAGATTTTGGTCATGCGTTAGTTGGAGAGGAGAATCAAACTCCACATCTATACCGCATTGGCTCCATTACGAAGATGTTCACCGCAGTTTTAATTTATCAACTAATTGATGAAGGAAAACTCAAACTAGAGGATCGCGTTGCTTCTTACTTTCCTGAATTAAACATTCCTAATTTATTTACACTCAAAATCAGTGATTTACTCAGTCACACGAGTGGGTTGGATGATTATACGTGTAAAGATGACGATTTCTATTGGTTGAAAGAATTGCAAACCCAAGAAGATATCATCGATAATATCATTCAACAAGGAACGCCTCATTATGGTGTGAAAAAAAAGAATTTTTTCTTTTCTAACACAGGATACTATTTACTTGCGCGTATTGTAGAACAAAAGCGCAACCTAAGCTATGATGAAGCCGTCAAGAAATATATCATTCAAAAGATTCAGTTAAGAAACACCTATACCGCCAGTGATGTATTGCCCTATCCAGTACAATCCTATCAATTGTTTGACCAATGGGAAGTGATGGAGGAAATGCAGTTTAAAAACACCAATGGAGTCAATGATTTAATAGCTTCCATTGATGATTTAGCGCGATTTAATCAAGCGTTATTTAGTCATAAATTAATTTCTAAAAATAGCTTAGCAAGTATGAAACCCGTTCCATATAAGGAAAAATATGGCAGGGGAATGATGTATTACCTCTATAAAAAGAAGAATTTCATCGGACATACTGGTGGTACTTTCGGTTCCTTCTCTTTGCTTTACTATAATGAAGCTGAAAAATTAACCGTTGTTTATGCGATTAACGGCGCCGCCTTTTCGCACTATCAGTTGTTCGACGCACTACTAGCCATACTCTATAATAAAAAATATACGTTACCTCAATTTGAGACTATTCCTGTTACAGACGAACAATTGCAACCCTATGTAGGAACTTATCGTCAACCTCAATTGGATTTGACCATTGAATTTGTCATTGAAAAGAATAAATTGTTTTTAAAACCATCGGGTTGTAATCGCTATGCCCTACTAGATGCTATTGGAGAAAACACCTTTCGATCACCAGAGGGAACGGTTACGTACAGTTTCAATCCAGCCAATAAACAAGTGATTGTACAACAATTAAAAGCAAACTTTGTGCTGAATAAAATAGAAACGGAATAGCTTGAACTATTCCGCTTCTATTTTTTATCGCTGGAGAATTACAAACTCCGAACGCCTATTTTGTTGATTTTCTTCGTCTGTACAAGTTTTACACATCACTTTGGGCTCACTACTTCCCATGCCTTTTGTTTCTATTCGTTGTGCATCGATACCTTGATCGTATAAATACTGAGCTGTTGCATCAGCTCTGGCCTGCGACAACTTTTTGTTGTATTTCGCTTTTCCTACCTGATCCGTATGAGCCACAATGAGAATACGCATCGTTTGATGTTCTCGCATAAAAGCTACCAAACGATCTAACTCGCGCGCTCCTACAGTTGTAATGGTCGCCTGATCAAACCCAAAAGGAATGTCATTTAATACAATTTTATTGTCTTGGATTTGAGGTTGTACTTGTTTTCTCAAGAGAATCGGCTGTGCATTTGTCTCCACTTTCTTGCTTTTCCCTTCCTCTTCCTTATAAAAATACCCTTCTTTTTCAACTTTTACCACATAGGCCTTATCACAAGGAACCTCAATGGTGAATCGCCCTTGAATATCCGTCTGTACTTGAGCCAAAACTTGACGTGAAACATCGACAAAAGTCAGCTGAACTCCTGCTAAAACTTCTTTCGTTTCTCCGTCTTGAACTACACCGCGTACTTGAGTTCCACAAATTGGCTTCACGCGATAAATATCTTGTCTTCCGATGCGATTCGTCGAAAGAAAACCATATTCTCGCTGACTATTGTATACCCAGTTAAAATCATCTTTAGGGGTATTGATTCCCTCTCCTAAATTCTGTGGTTTTGCTTTTGGATCATTTAAATCTAATGCATAAATATCCAATCCTCCATAACCTCCCCAACGATCTGACGTAAAATAAAGGGTGTTGTCCTCACTAATAAAAGGGTAATCCTCATCATATCCTGTATTGATGCGATCACCAAGATGCTCTGGTTCACCAAAGGTCTTGCCATCCTCCTCAACAGATACCCTCCAAAGATCTAATCCACCAATACTACCCGATTGATTAGAAGCAAAATACAGGTAATCTCCTTTGGCTGTTATAAACGGATGAGTATACGTAAATCCTGCTTGTACAAAAGGCAATACCTTGATCTTTTTCCATTTCTTTCCCTTTCGCTCTGCCCAAAATAAGCTCATCATCCCTTGGCGTTGTTTCACCGCTTTGTTTTTTCTAAACTTGCGATGGCGATAACTTTCTGAAGTGAAATAAATTAACTTATTAGAGGGGTGCATCACCGCTTGCCCATCCATAAAACGACGATTGATACGCCCGCGTAATAAACTATGTTCATATACTGGTTCGTCTTTGGACTTAATGGTTGTTTGATAAATCCCCGTATTAGGAAAAGCAGTTCCCTTTTCTCGTACCTCAAATAATCGACGAATCCACTTCTGGTTGTATTTCGTTCGATTCGACACAAATAATAGCGTATCTGTCGTAGACCAAGAGACACTGTGATCCGCATAAAAAGAATCATTTATTCCGGATTCTTCAACAAAATAGGCTGGAGGATTTGCACCAGCGATAGGATATTCCTTTGCATGTTGTAAAAAATAATGTGTACGTGCATCTTCTGGAGCGCCATTTGCAAACTTTCGCATGGCTGCTTCTGCGGCTTCGTATCGTCCATTTTGTGTCAAATTATAGGCCAATCGATAATAGTATTCTACATTCAAAGCAGGATCTTGTTCTAATGCTTTCGCATAATATTGGGCAGCCTGAACAGCAAGTCCTAGCTCATCATAACATAAAGCCAACTGCTGATAAATATAGGTAGGTGTATGGCGCCCTCTCAGCAAACGCGTATATTCATCTTTCGCTTTGACGTACGTGGTTTGTGCAAAATACTTATCTGCCTTTTTTAAACTGGGTTTTCGCTTTCCTTGAGCCGTTACAGCTAAAATAAAAAATAAAAACACGATTGCTTTTCTCATCTTAAAATCCTTTCACTTTGATTCAATACTACTAACGCCTAGGATTCTTTGAGATTGCAAGGTTTTACACAGTTTAATAGCGAATTAACACGCTAGACTTCCTTCATTTTGAATAAAGCAACAATTGTCTCTTTTTCTTATAATTCCTTTAATTTTTCATCCAAACTCAAGACAATTTTTTCCCTTGATGTTTTTCTTTTTGATTTCAATAAAGAAAAAAGCCATTTACTGTTGAAAATTAAATTTTTATAGGTTCACCAAACAACTAAAAATACCAAATAAGAAAGGAATCAAATGCTTCCTATTTTAAAACGTTAAAAACCTAGTATTTACAAAATCTATTTGTAATTTTAATACATCGTAAATCAGATTTACTATCAAGTAAATCTCTCAGCAACTAAATAGAATGAAAAAATATGTTTTGGCTTTTGCATTACTTGCAATTAGCCCATCAATTGTAAAAGCTAACGAATACCTAAAACAAACAACAACCATGAAAGAAACTGCAAAAAACCAACAAACGATTTACCAATTCAAGGTAAAAGATTTGTATGGAAATGATTTTGACTTTGCCTCATTAAAAGGAAAAAAAATAATGATTGTCAACACAGCTTCTGAATGCGGCTTAACCCCTCAGTATGAGCAATTGCAAAGCTTATATGAAGAATTTGGAGGAGATAATTTTGTCATTATTGGATTTCCAGCGAATAACTTTGGCAATCAAGAGCCTGGATCTAATGCGGAAATTGCAACTTTTTGTAAAGCGAATTTTGGTGTGACTTTTCCTATGATGGAAAAAATATCAGTAAAAGGAGAAGATATGGCCCCCATCTATCAATTCTTAACAGAGAAAAAAAAGAATGGATTTGCTGACAGTACAGTAGAATGGAATTTTCAAAAGTATTTACTAGATGAAAAAGGCCATGTGGTACAAGTAATCAATCCGAGAATCCTACCTAATGATGCTGAAATCAAGGAATGGATTAAAAAGAAATAAGCTAGAATAAGGAGGCCATAGTAATTTTATTCGTAATTTTATCTTTTTGAAATTACTATGGTTTACCCTACTATACCGCTTGCGCAAAGCATTATTGAACTTTGTAAAGCAAAAAAACTAACAAACGTTATTATATCACCAGGATCTCGTAATGCCCCTTTAACAATTGGGTTTACCAATGATCCTTTTTTTACTTGTTATAGTATTGCAGATGAACGCTGTGCCGCCTTTTTTGGTATGGGACTTGCACAACAAACGCGCATACCAACGCTGCTTGTTTGTACTTCAGGTTCTGCTTTATTAAACTATTATCCCGCAGTGGCAGAAGCCTTTTACAGTCAAATTCCCTTGATTGTTTTATCTGCAGATAGACCCCTCAACAAAATTGATATTGGAGATGGACAAACGATACGACAACAAAATGTGTATCAAAACCATATTTTATATAGCGCTAATTTAACAGAGGACGCAAATCCATCCAACGATCACCTCATCAATACAGCCATTAATACAGCGATTGCCAATCAAGGGCCTGTGCATATCAATGCTCCCTTTGAGGAACCGCTATACCAAACAACAGCGCAACTAAGCGTAAATCCAATCGTTGAAGAACTAGTATCCCTTTCTTTACCTGTTGTTGATTACGAATACTATACCCAACAATGGAACAAGGCAACTAAAAAACTGATTCTAGTAGGTAGCCTTGCGCCCCATACGCTAACGGAGCAAGTTATTGAAAAACTAACCGCTGATGGCTCTACTTTAGTTTTAGCAGAGACCATTAGCAATATTCAAGCACCTGGTGTAATTAATGCAATTGATCGTTTGGTTATTCCGATGAATGAAGAAGCCTTACAACACTTACAACCTGATATTCTATTGACGTTTGGCGGCATGGTAGTCAGCAAAAAAATTAAGCAATTCTTGCGCCAATATACTCCTAAGCAGCATTGGCATGTGGATACGCTTCGTCATTATGACACGTATGATTGCTTGACTGATCGTATCTTTACGGATGCTCCATCTTTTCTAAATCAACTAACAGCACATACTCAGCCTATTTCCTCAACTTATAGTGCCTGGGCCAATGCTATTATGATGACACGTGATACTCAGCATAAACAAATCCTGCAAAATGCTATTTTCTCGGATTTTACCGTTCTTGATTATATCGTTCGTCAATTACCTAAACAAAGTCAAATACAAGTGAGTAACAGTGCGGTTATTCGCTATATTCAGCTATTACCGGTCGATTCGAGTATTGAAGTATTTTGTAACAGAGGAACAAGTGGTATTGACGGTTGTACCTCAACAGCCATTGGAGCTTCCATTGGATCGGGAAAATCAACAGTACTGTTAACAGGAGATATTAGCTTCTTTTATGACAGCAATGCCTTATGGAATGCTTATGTTCCCAAAGACTTTAAAATTGTCCTCATCAACAATGGAGGCGGTGGAATTTTTAGAACGCTACCTGGGCATCAAGAAAATGAGGTCTTCAATACGTATTTTGAAACGATGCATCAGCATACGGCTCAACATCTAGCAGCCATGTATGATTGGGCTTATTTTCAGGCCGATACTGCTGAAGCTTTATCTACACAAACACAAGCCTTTTTTAGCTTGTCAGATAAACCCGCTATTCTCGAAGTAAACACCCCTACCTTCCTGAATGATGAAGTATTTAAAAAATATTATCGCAATATGTAATTTTTTTTACACTATCTCTTTTATTTTTAGTAACTTGTAGGGAACAAAAAAAAATAAAATTATGAGTAAAAGAGCTGAACTAATTGAAAAATACGCGGCAGATTTAAAAGACAAATGCGGTGTAAAACCTAACATGGAGTTATTAGAAAAAGTAACTATCGGTTGTGGACCTTCGATTTACAATCAAGATTCATCTACTGTAGCAAGTTCGTCTGAGAAAGAAATGGCAACTGTTCGCACTAATTTTCTAATTAAAAAACTAGGATTAAAGGACGATGCTAAATTAGATGAAGGATTGAAAAAAGTAGTAGATCAATACGGTGCATCTAATAAACACAAATATAGAGCAGTATTATATTATTTATTAACGGTTCACTTTAAAAAAGAGTCTGTGTATTTAAAATAAGAAAAAAAAGCATAAAAAAGAGCGATGGAATCCATCGCTCTTTTTGGTTGTTTGTTGTTCCTATCGAGCTAAAACGCTTGTTTTAGATTTGATGCACTATTTTTCCTTTAGTAAAAACAGCTGCTCTTTGAGGAGTACGTGCTACTGCCTCTGCCGAACAAGATGCTTCAACCAAAATAAAGCTCGCTTCATCCCCTACTGAAGGCCACACTTGCTTCCCTTCTTCATTTAAAGGTAAAAGTTGATCTTTGGTTGCAATACGCAACGCTCTTGATAGCGACAATTCATCTCGCCATCCATATAATTCTGCCGTCAACTTGGCTTTTTCTAACATATCACAAGATCCAAAAGGAGACCAATGATCAATAATACTATCCGTTCCGGTCATTAAGGGAACATGATGCTTGTAAAAAGCAGGAATAGGCATATTCAATTTGCCAATGGGAACCGTTGAAATAACTCCAATTCCAGCTTCTGCCAACTGTATACACATCGCTTCTGTTTCCTTTGCATCCAATTGTCCTAAGGCAAATCCATGACTAATAAATGTCTTTCCTTGAAGCGCCTTATTCTCCTTTACTGTAGCAATCATATACTCAATAGCGGGTAAACCCGTAGCACGGCCTTCATGTAAATGAATATCAACTCCTATGTTGTGATCCAAAGCAATTTGAAACATCACATCGAGTGATTTCTTCATATCTCCATCTACAGAAGTCGGGTCCAATCCCCCAATATAATCGACCCCCATTTGAGCTGCTTCACGAAGCAAACCTTCTGAATCCGAATATAGAATTCCATGCTGTGGAAAAGCAACAATCTCTGCTTGAATATCATCCTTTTTATTCGCCAACGCTTTTTGTAGATTTTCTAAACTCTTCAATCCGCTAGTAGGTTCAATATTCGTCTGACAACGGGCAAAATAGGTCCCTTTACTATTCATCAACTCAATCGCTTTTTCTGCTTTTTCAGTTGAATGAACCAATAATTCTGGTAAAATACGACGCTCTAAATCAATCATATCTTTTACCGTTTTACCGCGCAGTGGCTCTGCATGCCAAGGTTCACCATAAAATGTCTTGTCAATATGAATGTGCATATCTCTCAAACCAGGCAATACTAATTTTCCTGCTGCATCAAAAACAGGTATTGTATAGGTCTTTCCTTGCACTCTTTCAATAGATATAATGTTTCCGTCTTGAATATGTAGGTCGTATAATCCTGTTTGCGTGGCTTTTACTTGTCCGTGGTCATTGTAAATAAAACCTTCCTCTAAGCGTGCATTAATCAATACAAATGTTGGAGTTGCTGCTGTCATCGGTTTTACAATCTTATCTTTCTCTTCTGCCCAAGCTGTTCCGGCAAGAAATAATCCTCCAGCTCCAGCTGTCGTTAAGTGAAGAAATTCTTTTCTATTCATCTTTTTTCTATTAATGAGCTCCTGCTGCTTCTAATAATTGAACCATTGCCGTAAATTTTCTTGCTTTTGCATGATGCAACGGCGTCTTTCCATCGTGATCCGGGATATTTACATCCACTCCCCCTTCAATCAAAGCTTTGACAATATCCACATGTACTGCTCCACCATTACTCAATACAATGGCTTCCATTAGTGCCGTCCAGCCCAAGCGATTCACGTGATTAATGGGAAAATTTGGCGTATTCACTAATAACTTCACCACTTCCAGATGTCCTTTCTCTGCAGCAGGAATTAAAGCTGTTCCATTGTAGCGGTTAAATATGGTAAAATCAGCGCCATGAGCTAACGATTTTTGAACTAGTTCTAAGTTTCCTTCTGCTCCTGCATAGAGGAAAGGACTATTTAAATTAGTGTCTTGGGTATTGACATTTGCTCCTTGATCTATAAGATACAACGCTATAGGATTGTATTTTTTATAGGTAGCTACCATCAACGGTGTTTCACCTTTGCTATTTTGAGCTTCAAGGTTTACAGTATTTGCAGCTAAAATTTCTTTTACTTTCGTTAGGTTATTGGCAGCAACGGCCTGAAACAATTCTTTTTCTATTGTAGTATTCATGGTATACGTTATTTCATTTGTGTTTGAATCAGAACAGCTAGCCATCAAATTCGTTGATAATCCAGCGGTACAAATAAGCAACAAAGAACGCATTATATGCCTCGTCATAAGCTATATAGATTTAAATTAGTAACACTACAAAGATAAAGTTACCCTATAAAATAGCTGTTGTGTTTTTACAATGCTTTATTGTAAATATTATAACTCTCTCGAAATTGACCTGGCGTTTTATGTTTCCATTTTTTGAAATAATGATTGAAATAGCCTGTATCGTGGAACCCCAATTCATAAGCAATTTCCTTGATGGATAAATCCGTAGTAATCAGCAAGCGTTCTGCTTCTAGAATCACGCGTTGTTGAATACTATGACTGGCAGATATCCCCAATATCTTCTTTACACGTATATTTAGGTAGTTGGGGGTGATATGTAATTTTTCTGCATAAAAAGCCACCTGATTCTGCGTCTTAAAATACATTTCTAATAAAACCTTAAACTCTTGTACCTTATTGTCTTTTACTTGTGCCTCTAATGCGGGATAGGTATGAAGATACTGACGTTGAATCGTTTTCAACAACAAAAAAAACTGTAAAATACTAATTTCCTGACCTATGGCATCCTCCTCAGACAATACTTGATGTAACTTCTTTAATTCTTGTTGTATTGTTGCATAACCATTAGCGGTCAAGGTCAATACAGGAGGAACATCGAGTTGAAAAAAAGGGAGGGTACTGAGTCGATCCAACACATGAAGTGTATTTGTAGAAAACATCAACTGATACCCAACTGTATCTTCCGATAATTTCCAATAATGTACTTGTTGTGGGCGAAGAAAGTGAATTTGAAAGGGCTTTACTTCCAAACGCGTAAAATCAATTTCGTGAATTCCAGTTCCCTGTTCCACAAAAAAGACAAGATAAAAATCGTGCTTATGAGGTAGTACTAAATCATTACGTCCTCTTTCTGTATGTTCAAACAAGGTAATATCCCAAGTCTCTTCTCCGATTATTTTTGATCGACTCCAAGTTTCTATGGTCTTTGTTTCTTTCATTGGACTGTACTTTTAGTCTACTTTTAATTAAGTCCTAACAAGATAAGAAAAAAAAACTCGCATCGTTAACGATGCGAGTTTTATCTAAATACTTCAATTATACTTTTTCTTTTAGCGCTACTGCTTGCTCATATAATTCTTCATACATTGGAAGAATTTCACTGATTTGAAAGCGTTTTGCTGTTTGACGAGCACCTTCTTTGAAACGACATAAAGTATCTTCGTCTTTTAAGATGGCTAAAGCATTTTTAACCATATCATCAACATCCTTCACATTGCTCAAATACCCTGATACTCCGTGTTCATTCACCTCAGGTAATCCTCCTGTATTACTAGAAATTACAGGAACTCCAACCGCCATAGCCTCCAAAGCGGCCAATCCGAAACTCTCCGTTTCTGATGGCAGTAAAAACAAATCAGAATAGCCTAAAATTTGGTTGACTTCATTACTATTTCCAAAGAAAATAATCTTGTCATAAATACCCAATTCCATTGCTAAGCGTTCTGCTTTTTCTTTTTCAGGACCATCCCCTACTAACATCAACTTTGCAGGAACCACTTGTTGAATGCCATAAAAAATCTTCACCACATCACCGATGCGTTTTACCTTTCTGAAATTGCTGATATGTGTGATGATGAATTCTCCTTTTTCTGCCATAGCGCTACGCTTACAAGGCGTCTCTGAGTAATCAATCTCTTTTACTTCAATGAAGTTAGGAATCACACAAATCTCTTTTTTACTTTGAAATAGCTCATACGTAGACTGTTTCAAAGATTCTGAAACCGAAGTAACAAAGTCTGATTTATTGATACTAAACGTTACGGCGCTTTTGTAATTCGGATGATTTCCAACCAGGGTAATATCCGTTCCATGCAAAGTAGTAATCATTGGCAAGTCAATTCCCTCCTCTTTGAGCATTTGCTTCGCCATATACCCTGCATAGGCATGTGGGATAGCATAATGAACGTGTAAGACGTCGATATTGAATAGTTTTACGATATCCACTAATTTACTTGACAGGGCCAACTCGTATGGCTGATAGTGAAATAAAGGATATTCGGGTACATTCACTTCGTGATAATAAATCTTAGGATTTAATAAAGCTAAACGAACGGGTTGACTATAGGTGATAAAATGTACTTCATGATCTCTTTTTGCTAGTTCCAAACCTAGCTCTGTAGCTACAACCCCACTTCCACCGAAAGTTGGGTAGCATACGATTGCGATTTTCATATATGAATTATTTGGTGCTTAAAGATACTTCGAATTATTTATACTCAATATAAACTTTGTCCTCAGATTTAAGCTACTCCGTTAATTTAACACAAACTTTGTATTCAATTAATGCATAATAGACTCATAAATAACTTGTTGTATATTTTCTCGAACGTTCTCTTTTGACAAGCGATTGACGTTAGAATCAGGATAAGTACGATTAGAAAGGAAAACATAAACTAAGTCATTTTCAGGATCTGCCCAAGTCATTGTTCCTGTAAATCCAGTGTGTCCAAAGCTTGTTAAAGATGCACAACCACAAGTAGGACCAGGTTTTCCTTGTTGTTGGGGTTTATCAAATCCAATACCCCTTCTATTTCCTTTTGCACAATATACACAAGCATTGAAAGCTTCAAAAGTTGCTTTAGAGAAAAAGCGTTCTTCCCCATACTCACCTTCATTCAAATACAGTTGCATCATTTTTGCCACATCTAATGCTGTACCAAAAAGTCCAGCATGACCTGCTACTCCACCTTGCATTGCAGCACCCATATCGTGTACATAACCTTGTACTGTGGTATAACGATAATAGTTATCTTCTTCTGTTGGAGGAATCTCATTGATATCAAATTTTCGCAATGGTAAATAAGTAAGACGATTCGCTCCGATACGCGTATAAAACTTAGTTTGAACCAATTGATCTAAAGGTTGGTGATACGCCGATTCAATGTATTCCTTTAGTGAAATAAACCCTAAATCACTGTATTTGTACTCGATCTTCTTCGCTAACTTCGTTTGCGCAATTTCTTCTAACATCACCTGGGTATATCCTTTTCTCAGAAATAAATTCTCACTCACCTGTGTAGGGAACTCAGAAGAATACTGCAATCGATATAAACTCATATCCGGGTGTTTGGTACTGTCTAATGTACTTTTATAAAAAGGCAACCAAGCAGGTAATCCCGATTGATGGGTCAATAAATCTTTTAACGTAATATCCTTTTTATCTGTTTTCTTAAATACAGGCACCAGATCACCTAATTTCGATTGCATGTTGATTTTTTGATCATTGTACAACTTCACTACCATAGGCAACGTAGCTAAAATTTTAGTCAATGAAGCTAAATCATATAAATCTGTATTTTTAACTGGAAAATCCGTTTTATACGTATGATAGCCGAATGACTTATTGTACACCACTTTCCCGTGACGAGCCACAAGTATTTGTGCCCCGGGCATCCATTGATTAGCAATCGCATGATTAGCGATACTATCAATCTTCGTCAATACTTTAGGATCTAATCCTTCATTTTGAGGAGTAGAAAATCCAAGGCGGTGTATTGGTTTTGTTTTGATTCCAGTACCCACATCATATTTATCTGTAATGGTTACTGGTAATTCACCTTTAGCGCCAATTGATCCAAAAAGAACCTGAGCAGCTGCTTCTTCAGCGAAGGTATTATTTTGATAACCTACAACAAGTGCTTCTAAATCTTTAATTGTAGCTTCAATTCCCGATAATGCGTATGGTTTTGCAAATGAAACTAAAACCGTACGATTGTTTTTTGCAATCGTATCTAAAAGTGCTTTTTCTTCATCAGAGAAGTTGTGATTTCTCCAAGGATTATCTACTTTATGATACCCTACAACAACTAGTGAATACGCACTAAGTCGAGTAATGTCTGAGCTCTCTACCACATCCACTGCAGCAAAATTGCGCATCATATCTAAGAAAGGCGCACTGTCATCATCCCCTAAACGAACATAAGCGATTTTCTCTTGCTCTAATTTGCGAATTGGAAGTACTTTATTGTTGTTTTTTACTAGTGTAATTGCCTCCTGATATAATCGTGTATTTAAATCGTCATATTCGGTTGCATTCAAATCTTCAACTAAGTTATTTGTATTGATAAGTAAAGGTTTATTCAATCCTACGCGATATTTATATTCTAATATCTTTTTTACAGAATAAGCCAAACGGCTTTCTGTAATCGTACCAATTGCATAAGCTTCTTTCAATTTTACCGCTGCTTTGGCTACATCTTCTGAAAACAACAACAAGTCATTTCCAGCCATAAAAGCAGCTAAATCAACTTCACCTGGAGTCAAATAAGAAGAAACACCTTTCATATTTAAGGCATCTGTAAAAATAAGTCCTTCAAACCCTAATTCCTCACGCAATAATCGAGTTACAACATTATAAGAAAGAGAACTAGGAATTGCATTATCAGGTTCATAAGCAGGCAAATTCAAATGCGCGACCATCACACTAGATAAATCGTTTTTAATCAATTTTTTATACGGATATAGCTCTACACGGTGCAAGCGCTCTTTATCCAAATCAATCAAAGGCAATTTATAATGCGAGTCACTTGAGGTATCCCCGTGACCAGGAAAATGCTTTGCTGTAGCGAAAAGTCCTTCATTTTGGTACCCACGCATAAAAGCAAGCGCTCTATCTGTTACGATTTCTCTTGTTTCACCATACGCTCTTACTCCAATAATAGGATTCAGTGGATCAATATTCACATCCACCACAGGACCAAAATTAAAATGAATGCCGATGCGTTTGGATTGTTTGGCCATAGCCTTTCCTACTTGCTCAATCAAATCTAGATCCTGTACAGCTCCCAAGGTCATATTATAAGGAAATCGATAGGTAGAATCTAAGCGCATACGCAGTCCCCATTCTCCATCTATACCCACTAGCATCGGTAATTTACTTTGTCTCTGTAAACGATTAGCAATAGCGGCTTGTCGCTGTGGTCCACCTTGGAAAAAGATTAAACCACCTACATAATTTGTATTGACTAACGCTTCTAATTCCTGTATATGCTTTTCATTTTTATTGGAATAAGCAGCAACCATAAACAGTTGTCCTATTCGTTGTTCTAATGACATGGAATTGTAAACACTATCTACCCATTGGCGCTGTTGAATTTCAGTAGGTTGTGAATTAGTTTTAGATTGTCCATAAGACAAAAAGGGCAGTAACAGCAGTGTTAACAATACTTTTTTCATATATTTTCTTAGCTTTTTTAAAAACAGAGATTGCGAAGCTTAAGGAGCTAAATCTCTATACTTGCAAACTTAGCAAATCTACTTTACTTAAAAAAGAATATTTACGAACTTTATTTTAAGATTAGCTTGCAATTTTATCAATTTTATAAAAATTCATCAATTAAAAAGCCTTAAAAAAGAGAAATAGTAAAGATATCTAACAAATAATCTCATTATTTAAAAAATTCAATACAATTTATCTCCTACTGAAGGTTATTATTCTTTTCATCCGAAATTCGAAGCCGTAATTATTTTTACGTTTTGAGGCATATCCATAAAAAAAAATCGTCAAAAATTGACGATTTTTATTTTATCTAATCCGATATGGAAGGTGTTTTTTATCTGAAAAAGCGGCTATGCCAACTTTCTTCTGCAGGTACTTCCCAATACTCGCGGTATTCTCCTAAATCATTCACTAGATTATTAAATACAATTGTATTGGCAGAAACAGCTTTTGTTTTCACCATTTGCTTGAACTCCATCACGGTTTTAAACGCAATGAACTCCCCTGTTTTATACGTCACGTTCATTTTATCCAACAAATCTACGTTGTATTTTTGTTCGATATCTTGAATTACGCGTACAGATGCATCAATAGAACAACCTGATGCAGGGTGAATATATTGGTCTACAGCTAAGATGATAAAGCGATTGTACTTAATCTCATAAGAAGCAGTAAGAGGTGTAGCATGCGCTACCCATTCTTCTGTAAATTGACTAAGTATAGCATCTATATCTTGTACTTCTTCATCGGTAAACTTTCTATTTGACTGATAAATCCAAACTCTTGAATGATCAGGCATTTCTTCAAATGGCTTAAACATAATTATAAATCTTCCGCATTTGCAATTAATTCGGCAACGTCAAGTACTTTAACTTCACCTTCTTTTTCCTTGAACTTCACACCATCCGTAAGCATGGTGTTACAGAATGGACATCCTGCAGCAATAATCTCTGCATTAGTATTTAATGCTTCCTCTGTTCTTTCTACGTGCACTTCCTTGTTTCCGTGTTCTGGTTCTTTGAACAATTGTGCTCCACCAGCACCACAACAAAAACCATTCAATCTTGAACGTTTCATTTCAACAAGTTCTGCATCTAACTTCTCAATCAACTGACGAGGTGCTTCAAAAACGCTATTGGCACGCCCTAAATAACAAGGGTCGTGAAACGTAATACGCTTTCCTTTGAAGCTTCCGCCTTCAATGGTTAATTTCCCGTCATCTAAAAGTGATTTTAAGAATTGTGTATGATGCACAACCTCGTATTTTCCTCCTAAATCTGGATATTCATTTTTCAATGTATTAAAACAGTGAGGGCAAGCTGTTACGATTTTCTTTACCTCATAGCCGTCTAATACTTGAATATTCATCATGGCTTGCATTTGAAAAGCGAATTCATTTCCCGCGCGTTTAGCAGGATCACCTGTACATCCTTCTTCTGTACCTAATACAGCGAATGATACGTTGGCTTTATTCAACAGTTTTACAAATGCTTTAGTTATCTTTTTTGCTCTATCGTCAAAACTACCTGAACAACCTACCCAAAATAAAACATCCGGTTGTTCTCCTTTTGCCATCATTTCGGCCATTGTAGGCACTACTAAATTTTCTGACATAATTTATTGGTGTCTATTTAAAATCAACAGCTGTTGTCAATTTATCTTGTTAGTTAATTAGTTTTCGTCCTTCCAGTTTAAGCGATCCATTTGGTTATACTGCCATGGTGCTCCGTTGTTTTCAATATTCTGCATCATATTGTTTAATTCAATTGGCGCAGCACTTTGTTCCATTACTAAGAATCTTCTCATATCCATAATAATTGACAAAGGACTAATATCGATTGGACATTCTTCCACACATGCATTACACGTATTACATGCCCATAATTCTTCTGGCGTAATATAATCGTTTAATAGTGTTTTACCGTCATCTACAAACTTTCCGTTGTTTGCATCTAATATCTTGCTTACATCTTCGATACGATCACGTGTTGACATCATAATCTTACGAGGAGAAAGTTTCTTTCCAGTTGTATTTTGTGGACAAGAAGAAGTACATCTACCACATTCAGTACATGAATAAGCATTCATTAATTGTACCCAGTTCAAATCCATCACATCTTGAGCACCAAATTTTTCTGGCTCCCCTACTGGTTCAGCAGGTGCTGCAAAAGGATCTGCATTGGGATCCATCATTAAAGCTACTTCTTTCTTTACCGATTCTAAGTTATCAAACTCTCCTTGTGGTTCTAGGTTTGCATAGTACGTATTAGGGAAAGCTAAGAAAATGTGTAAGTGTTTAGAGTAATACAAGTAGTTCATGAAGAACATCACTCCAATAATATGTGCCCACCAGCAAAAACGCTCAATAAAAGCTACTGTTGCGAAGTCCATTCCGTTAAATACAGGTGTAATTAAACTTGAAATAGGAAAAGATCCCACAGCGGTATAATGCGAGTAATTATTTAATTGCAAATAGTGATCTGCTGCATTCATTACCAAGAAGAATACCATTAAGATGGATTCAATATAGATAATGTTATTTGCATCGCGTTTTGCCCATCCTTCTAATTCAGGTTGATTTAAACGCTTTAATTTTAGAATATTTCTTCTAATCCAGAAAACAGCAACTCCAAAAATAACAAGGAATGCCAGTACTTCAAAGCAAGCGATTAATACATCATAGACAACGCCTAAAAAGCTAAATGCACGGTGTGTACCAAATAATCCATCAACAATAATTTCTAACATTTCAATGTTGATGATTACGAATCCTACATACACAAAGATGTGTAAAATAGCAGGAATAGGGCGTTTAACCATTTTCGATTGCCCTAAAGCAACGCGAATCATGTTGCGCCATCTGTCTTTAGGTCTATCGGTACGGTCAATCTTTCGACCTAACTTAATGTTGCGAATTAATTTCTTTACATTTCGAATAAAGAAGCCAAATCCCGCGATAAGTAATACTAAAAATAATGCTTGGCCTAAATACTGCATAGTTGTAATAAATTGTTTCTGTAAAGTTGTTAGTTTTTTTGGTTAGATTGGTTCTAAATTTCTGTTATTCCTTTTTTTCTTCTTTTTCTTGGTAAGGTGTCGCCTTTTTACCAAATAAAGAGAAGTGAACATAACGTTTCGGATTTTCTTTTAAATCGCGCATTAATTGCTCTAATTCTTTTGAAGCTCCCGTCAGATTTTTATATAGTTCTTCGTCCTTTAATAGCTTACCTACCGAACCATTTCCATTTTCAATATCCGCTAAAAGCTTATCAATATTAGCAGAAGCACTCTGTAAGTTAGCAAAAGTTCCGTTAATATCCAATTCACTTAACTCTTGAGAAAGCCCTACAAAGTTTTTACTCATGACATTTAAGTTCGTCATGGTTCCTTTTAATTGAGGTTCAATTCCGTTCATTAATTTATTAGCACCAGCTAAGGTTCCTTTTAACTCGGTAACGCTAGTTTTTAAATCTGCTTGCATTTGCTCATCCAATACACCATTAATAGCTACTAACATGGAATTTGCATTTGCTAATACTTCATCAAGCTTTACTTTTAAAGGTTCTAGCTCTCCTACTAATTTCTCTGTAATATCAAATTGAACATCTCCTTTTAAGTATTGTCCAGATTCAGCATAATCTGTATCGCCAAATTTCGGATCGATGGAAATCCCTTTTCCTCCTAATAATCCAGGAGAATAAATCGTTGCCACGCTTGATTTTGCAATATCAATAGGATGTGTCATCATTAACTCAACAACCAGCTTACCTGTTTGTGCGTTGATATTAATGCGAGATACCTTTCCTACGACTAAACCGTTAATTGTTACACTAGAAGACGTTGTAAGTCCTTCAACATTATCGTATTCAACATAATATTTAGTACTATTATCGAAAAGATTTCTTCCATCTAAAAAAGAATATCCCCAAATAAATAAAGCAATTGCTCCTAATACTAAAACAGCTGTTTTAATTTCTCTAGATATTTTCAAAACTCTATATTTTTATATATAACACGCAAAATTAAACTTTTATTTTTTAAAAAGTAGTGTTTATTTCAATGCCTCCTCCACAGAAATACTCTTACCGTCTTTATAAGCAACAATAAAAGAAGAGCTATGTCCTTTTGCCTTAGCTTCTTCTAATCGCTTTTTAGCTTCGTTATAATCCGATGTTTGGCCATAAAAATACTTGTTCACCTTTCCTCCTTTTTCCATTGTCACATTACTAAGTCCATTGAAATTCTTTGCTTTCAATTCTAAAACACGTGAACTAGCTGCAATCTGTACTTTAAAAATTACTCCTTTTGCTGTTGTTTTTTCTGCTGTACTTTCTTTGCTCTTTTCTGTCTTCGTTGTTGTGGACTTTGATGATGATGTTGTGGTGGTCGTTTCTGAAGATGGACTGATGCTTACTGTAGCATCTCCTCCATAGTATGCATTTTTATACTCAATAATTCCCTTAGCGATAGATTCTGCTAATTCTTTCTGCCCTTTTTTAGACGTTAAGTAAGCCCCTTCGTCTTTATTCGATACAAAACCTAGCTCAATTAAGATACTAGGCATGAATGCTCCATGTAATACCCAGAAAGGCCCTTGTTTAACTCCTCTATTTTTTCGTTTTAAATCATACGTAAATCCATCTTGTACTCTACTTGCTAAATCAATACTTTGATGCACGTAATCCTCCTGAATTAACGTCAATCCAATAATAGACTCTGGAGCTTTAGGATCAAAACCTGCATATTTCGTTTTATAATCGTCCTCCATCATAATTACGGAGTTCTCCTTTTTGGCTACATCTAAGTTGGATTTATTCTTACTTAAACCCATCACATAAGTTTCTGTTCCATAGGCAGCGTTTCCATCCACTCCATTACAGTGAATCGATACAAAAACATTTCCTCCTTTATCATTAGCAATAACGGAACGCTGTTTTACCTCAACGAAAACATCTTTATCACGGGTGTAAATCACCTCAATATCTTTATTCTTTTCTAGAATCTTTCCTGTTTCTAAAGCAACGGCTAACACAATGTCTTTCTCGACATTACTCAAATGATTGGTCCCTGAATCTTTTCCGCCATGGCCTGGATCTAATACTACTTTAAATTTTTTATTTTGCCCTAATGTAGCAACTGTAACACATAGGAAAGAAAAAACTATCAGCAATTTAGCAACTCTATTGTTCATAAAAAAGTCGTTTAGAATTCGTTTAATATAAATTAAATTACATTTTTCAGAAAAAATATATGTAAGTTTGACACGTTAAAAACAACGGGTTTGATTTTACAAAAATAGCACATATTCATAGATTTGCGTACTAATATTTTCAATATCGTCATAGTTTTGTTCGTTTTAGGGGTATTTTCATTCCCTAGAGTTAAAGCTCAAGAGTTCAACAAAACAACTACTTCACTGAAAGTCAACAACAAAGACTCTAAACTATTACCAGGTTTAGACACGGACACTATTGTCCCAACTCAAGATTCTTTACCTTCCATTAAGAATACAACGGATAGCATTAAACCACCTGCCAAGGGGTATTTAGAAGATATTGTTTATCGAAAAGCAAAAGATTACAATAAGCTAGACCAAAAGAAAAAACAGATTACATTATACAACCAAGCAGAAATAAAATACCAAGATTTTGAATTAACTGCGGGGATTATTGTATTCAATTACGAACAGAATCAAATTTACGCAGGTCGTATCAAAGATAGTTTAGGTAATTTAAGTCAAGCTCCTGTTTTTAAACAAGGAGGACAAGTAGTTGAGCCAGACTCTATTGTGTACAACACAAAATCACAACGTGCTTTAGTATGGCAGTCTAGAACTTCTCAAGGAGAATTCAACATCAAATCTGGAATGACAAAGAAAGAAAATGACTCGGTGTATTTCATGGAGGATGTAATTTTCACTACAGCCAAAGATTTAGATGATCCTGAATATTACTTCAAAACGAAAAAAGTTAAGCTAGTTCCGAATAAGAAGGTAGTAGTTGGACCTACCAATATGGTTATTGCCGATGTACCTACTCCATTAGGATTGCCTTTTGCATTCTTCCCTATGTCGGAAAAAGCAGAATCTGGTTTTATCATCCCAAGTGTGGGAGAAACAAACCAGCAAGGATACTATTTACAAAATGGAGGATACTACTTTGCTTTAAGTGATCGAGCGGATTTAACCATGCAAGGGGATTACTATACCAATGGTAGCTGGGCTTTGCGATCGAGTAGTAACTATGCCAAGCGCTACAAATACAACGGACGTGTATTAATTCGCTATGAAAATAATATTTTCAGTGAACGAGGACTTCCTGATTACCAAAAAAGCACCATTTACAACGTTCAGTGGAACCATGCACAAGATGCTAAATCGAATCCTGGTTCGCGTTTCTCTGCTTCGGTTAACATGGGTAGTGGTCAATATTTTAGACAGTCGAATAACTCTTATAATGTTGGTGCATCGTTAAACAATACGATGAACTCTTCCATCAGTTATTCGAAAACCTTTGAAAGTACACCACAAGTTAACATGTCACTTTCTGCCACGCATTCACAATCAACCAATACTGGACGAGTAAATATGTCCTTACCTACACTTCAAGCGAGTGTAGACCGTATGTTCCCTTTTGCTCCAAAAAATGGATCGAAAAAAGGGTTAATCAAAAACTTAAACCTTTCTTATAACTTAAGAGGTGAAAACCGAGTGGATATTCATGAAGATAACTTCTTCAAACAACCGATGTTTGACAGTTTGAATTCTGGTTTTCAACACACTATTCCAATTACAACGAACTTTAAGCTTTTCAAATACTTCTCTGTTTCTGCAGGAGGTACCTACAATGAAACTTGGGTTTTCAATACCATTAAAAAACAATACAATCCAGAAACAAACCGCGTAGAAGACGTGCGTGTAAATGGATTTGATCGCTATAGCACCTATAATTTTAACTCGAATATTGGGACAACTATTTATGGTACGTTTAACTTTAGCAAGGACAGTAAAATTCAAGCTATTCGCCACGTCATGCGTCCAAGCGTAGGATATTCTTATACTCCTAGTTTTGACCAATATTACGATACCTATAGCATAGATGCCACTGGAACAACAATGCAGGAGTATACGCGTTTCCAAGGAGGTCTATTTGGAGCTCCAGGTAGAATGAATTCCAATATGTTAAATATGTCGTTGAGTAATACCTTTGAGGCCAAGATACGCGACGATGAGGAAAAAGAGGGATTTAGGAAATTAATGCTATTAAACAGCCTGAACCTTTCCTCTAGCTACAACATGTCTGCAGACTCTCTTAAATGGGCACCTGTGCGTGTTTCTACAGGAACGACTCTTTTCCAAAACAAAATGCAGATTAACGTAGGGGCAACGTTAGACCCTTATGCCTTAAATAATAACAATCAACGTATTGATGTTTTCAACATCAACAACGGAGGAAGTTTATTCCGTTTAACCAGTGCAAACGTAACGGTTAACTGGTCCTTAAATAGCAATGATCCTTTATTTGGAAACAGAGAGAAACCAAACCAGAACTCCATTGACAATGGTGGACGTGGTGATGATTTATTCGGACAAGCTGGTAATCTAGGTGACAATCGTCAAAGCATGTTTGACAACAAAAGAGAGGACCGTCCTTTTGAAGGATTTTACAATGCAAAAATTCCGTGGGACCTAACCTTTGCTTATTCCCTAACCTACAATAACTCCGCCCGTCAAAATGAGATTTCCAATAACTCAGTGATGATGTCTGGAAACATAGAACTTACTCCGCGCTGGAAGGTCGGATTTTCTTCGGGTTATGACTTTGTACAAAAAGGAGTTACCTTTACTCAATTCCGCTTTGAACGAGATTTATTGAGCTGGCGTATGGACTTCACTTGGGTTCCGATTGGAACATATACGAGTTGGGGCTTCTTCATCGGAATTAAATCATCCATGTTAAGTGATATCAAGTGGGAAAAACGAAAAGCACCAGATAAACGCTATTTTTAATTCAATATAAGCATGAAAAAAACAATCATAAATTCTGATCAAGCACCTAAACCGATTGGTCCTTATAATCATTCCGTATTAGTAGGTGATTTACTTTTCATCTCTGGTCAAATTCCATTTAACCAAGCCACTGAAACATTAGTTACAACTGGTATTGAAGATGAAGCGAAACAAGTAATGGCGAATTTAAAAGCTATTCTAACAGCAGCAGACATGACGTTTGAAAACGTAGTTAAAGCAACGATTTTCTTAACGGATATGAATGATTTTGCTAAAGTAAATGAAATCTATGGTAGCTTTTTTCAAGCAGAAACTGCACCAGCAAGAGAATGCATTCAAGTCGTAAAATTACCACGTAACGTCAATGTAGAGATTTCAATGATTGCTACAAGATTTTAAATAAAAAACAAGGGGAACCAAAAATGGTTCCCCTTGTTTTTTATTTAGTTTACAATTTCTCATAACCCATCACTCATAACCCAATAGCCTTTAACAACAACTGAGCACTAGCTTCATTCGTTGCTAAAGGAACATTGTGCACGTCACAAACGCGAAGCAACATATTGATATCCGGTTCATGTGCATGTTTCCCCAGAGGGTCTTTAAAAAACAAAACCATATTCGTTTTTCCCTCTGCAACGCGAGCTGCAATTTGAGCATCCCCACCTAAAGGTCCAGATAGCATGCGTAATACTTCAAATCCTTCTTTTTGTGCAATTCCACCTGTTGTTCCAGTGGCAATTAACTCAATGCCTTCTCTTGATAAAATGGCTCGATTTTTCTGAATAAACGCGAGCATTTCATCTTTTTTACCATCATGGGCAATTATAGCTATTTCCATATTTCTTTTATTTGTGATAATCGATTAACCCATCCAGTGGTTTTTGAATGATTTTTCCAATTGCAATATCATGCTGATGTAAAACCGCTTTAAACTCATCTTGTAAAAAATAAGCTACTGATCCTACAAAATGCACGGGTATACTACTAGATTCTGGATGGCTTTTAATGTAGTGTTCTACAAAAAACACAACTTGTTCTTCAATCATTGCTTGAAAAAAAGGATGATCCTTGTGTTCAATTAAAAAAGGAAGAAAAGAAGCTAAATACGCATTTGGATTTTCCTTCTTATAGAAGTTATACTTCACCACATCCGCATCTAAATCGTATTTTTGGGTAAATTTCTTCGCTAATTCAACAGGCATATAATTTAAAAACAAGGCTTTAATCATCAATCGCCCTAAAGCACTTCCACTGCAATCATCCATAGCCATATAGCCTAGCGATTGCACTTTTTGATGAATAACTGTTCCATCGTAATAAGAGACATTAGAGCCCGTTCCATTGATACAAACAATTCCTTTTTCACTTTTTCCTACTGTTGCATAAACGGCTGCATAAGTATCCTCATGCACGTTAATTGATTGACAGTTGATAAAATAGGAAGTAAAAAAATCGCGAACTGTTGTTTTACTTCTATTCGAGCCACAACCTGAACCATAGAAGTACAATTCCGTTACTTTATCCTTGTTTTTAGCAATATCTGGAACCGTATTTACCCGAGTATGAAACTCCTCTAACGTAATAACTTCGGGATTAAGCCCAAGGCTTGTCACCGAAGTTATCACTTTATTATCTTGATCAAAAAAGATCCAATCTGCTTTTGTAGAACCGCTATCGACGATTATTTTCATTTGCTTTGTTATATTACTTTACTGTCGTTAACAATACAGCCATATCTACCATTTTAGCAGCATAACCGTATTCATTATCATACCAAGCAACGAATTTATAAAAAGTTTCATTCAAAGCAATACCTGCTTTAGCATCTACAATACACGTATGTGGATCTGAAACGAAATCTTGAGAAACTACGTCATCTTCAACAAACGCCATAATTCCTTTTAATTCGTTCTCACTTGCCTTTTTAAATACAGCCATAACTTCCTCATAACTTGTTTGTTTAGCTAATTTTACCGTTAAATCCACTACAGATACATCAGCTGTTGGAACACGCATCGACATACCTGTAATTTTCCCTTTTAATTCAGGAATTACTTTTCCTACTGCTTTTGCTGCCCCTGTAGAAGCTGGAATAATATTTACTAAGGCAGAGCGTCCTCCTCTAAAATCTTTTTTAGAAGGTCCATCTACAGTATATTGTGTTGCTGTTGCTGCGTGAATGGTTGTCATCAACCCTTCAACAATACCAAATGAGTCATTTAATACTTTAGCTAAAGGCGCCAAACAGTTTGTTGTACAAGAAGCATTTGAAACAATTGTATCTGTTGGTTTTAATTGCTTTTCGTTCACGCCCATCACATACATGGGAGCATCTGGCGACGGAGAAGAAATTAGCACTTTTTTTGCACCTGCATCAATATGTTGTTGTGCACCTGCTAAATCTTTAAATACACCGGTACAATCTGCCACAACATCTACTTTTACCTCATCCCATTTCAGCAACAATGGATCGCGTTCTGCTGTAACGCGGATTTCTTTTCCGTTGACAATTAAATGTCCATCTACAACTTCTACTGTTCCATCAAAACGACCATGTACAGAGTCGTATTTGATTAAATAAGCTAATTGTTCAACAGCCATTAAATCATTAACTGCAACGATCTCGATGTCGTTTCTCTTTACCGCTTCTCTTAACATTAAACGTCCAATACGTCCAAAACCATTGATACCTACTCTTGTTTTCATATTTGCTTTTTTATTTAATTCTATACTTAAATTGTAATTATATCTGATACTCGTAATAGTTCAGCATCTACTGCTGTATGCCCTTTTACGATATGATCTAAAGGAGTTAATGCAACTTGATCATTGATTAATCCAACCATGAAATTCTTTCCTCCTTCTAACAAAGTTTCAACGGCCTTCACGCTTAGTCGACTCGCTAAGACACGATCAAAACACGAAGGTGCTCCGCCTCTCTGCATATGTCCTAAAACAGAAACTCGAACCTCATATTCTGGTAAATGCTCTTCCACATATTCTCCTAATTCAAAAACATTTTTTCCTAGTTTTTCACCTTCTGCTACAATAACAATACTCGATGATTTTCCTGATAATTTGCTTTTTTTCAAAGATTCTAATAAACGTTCTAAACCTAAGTTTTCTTCTGGAATGATAATTTCCTCTGCTCCTGCTCCGATTCCAGCATTCAAAGCAATATGTCCCGCATCACGTCCCATGACCTCAACAAAAAAGAGTCTCTTATGTGAACTTGCTGTATCTCTGATTTTATCTACGGCATCTACCACCGTATTCAAGGCTGTATCAAAACCAATCGTATGACTCGTACCATTAATATCATTATCAATTGTACCTGGAATTCCCATAACGGGAATATCAAATTCTTTACTTAACAACATTGCCCCAGTAAAACTACCATCACCACCGATAACAATCAGCGCATCGATTTGAGCATTTTTCAAATTTTCATAGGCTGTCTTTCTTCCTTCTTCTGTTCTAAATGCAGCACTTCGCGCTGTTTTTAAAATAGTTCCTCCTTTGTTAATGATATAGTTGACATCACGAGGACCTAGCACTTCGAAATCTCCTTCTACTAATCCTTGAAATCCTCTAAATACCCCCACACACATCACATCATGATAGGAACAAGTACGAACAATTGCTCTGATTGCTGCGTTCATTCCAGGAGCATCTCCCCCTGAAGTTAAAACCCCTATCTTTCTTATAAGGTTGCTCATAATTACTTTTCTTTTTAGTAAATTTAAGGAATACCCTAGATTAAATCAATCCATAGTTGTGATTTATTTAGGTAATTCTTATTATATTTTTGTTAAAAAACCTAATTTGTTTACAATTGATTACCTCGAGGTATACCTACACAATTGTAACTGACTCTTCTTGATAGGATAATACTCATTTTTTACTATGATTCCTACCAAAGGAACCAAAAAATAAAGAAAAGAACTAGGACATATTTCCTTTTGTAACTCCTATCTGCTGCTGTAGCTTCACCTTACTTAAATAGAATTATTATAAATTATCTCCTTCTTTTAAAAAACAAACACAACGTATTGTAAATCAATGCATTAATTAAAAACAAAACTTCTTTTAGAAAAGGATAAAAAAATGCTGTGAAAAGAAATTAAAGCTATTTTTGTGGCATGAAAAGAAAGAGAACAGAAAGAATCGTATTCGAAAACGTAGAAGT
The DNA here is from genome assembly GCF_001549985.1 of Myroides odoratus. Lineage (GTDB taxonomy): Bacteria > Bacteroidota > Bacteroidia > Flavobacteriales > Flavobacteriaceae > Flavobacterium > Flavobacterium odoratum_A. The sequence goes on from NZ_LROZ01000002.1 coordinate 228,289, forward strand.
CCTTGATGCAGGTGCAAAAGGCGTTTCGGTAGCTAAAGCTCCTGACGGGAAAGTTATTTTTATTCCCAATGTTGTTCCAGGAGATGTTGTTGATGTCCAAACCGTTAAAAAACGCAAAGCGTATTATGAAGGATTGGCTATAAAAATCCACAGCTATTCTAAAAACCGTATTGAACCAGTATGTCAACATTTTGGTGCTTGTGGAGGATGCAAGTGGCAAAACATGTCTTATGAGCAACAGTTGTTTTACAAAAATCAAGAAGTTCAAAATAACCTTAAACGCATTGGTAAAATTGAGTTACCTGAATTTGAGCCTATTTTGGGTTCTGAAAAAACACTATTTTACAGAAATAAAATGGAGTTTTCTTTCTCTAATGCTCGTTGGTTAACACCTGAAGAAATTGCTAGTGGAGACGAGATTGGCAAAGAAAATGCCTTGGGCTTTCACATCCCTAAAATGTGGGATAAAATCTTAGACATTCAAAAATGTCATTTGCAACAAGATCCATCCAATGCGATTCGCAATGAGATTCGAACATTTGCCAATGCAAATAACCTATCTTTCTTTAATCCAAGAGAACAAGAAGGCTTATTGCGTACCTTAATGATTCGCACAAGCTCAATTGGAGAGATTATGGTCATGATTCAATTCTTCTATGATAATCAACAAGAAAGAGAATTGCTATTGGATCATTTAGCTGCAACCTTCCCAGAAATCACTTCTTTACAATATGTTGTAAATGGCAAAGCTAACGATACCATCTACGATCAAGACGTTGTTTTATACAAAGGACGTGATTATATCTTAGAAGAGATGGAAGGTTTGAAATTCAGTATCAATGCGAAATCATTCTATCAAACCAATTCAGATCAAGCCTATGAATTGTATAAGATTACACGTGATTATGCTGAATTAACAGGTAATGAACTAGTATTCGACTTATATACAGGAACAGGAACTATTGCACAATTCGTTTCGAAGAAGGCGAAAAAAGTTGTAGGAGTTGAGGCTGTGCCAGAAGCAATTGCTGATGCTAAAATCAATGCAGAACGCAACGAAATCACCAACTGTGATTTCTTTGTAGGAGACATGAAAAATGTATTCAACGATGAGTTCATTGCTACACATGGACATCCAGATGTAATTATTACAGATCCACCGAGAGATGGAATGCACAAAGATGTTGTGGATATGCTTTTAAAAGTAGCCCCTAAACGCATTGTGTATGTAAGTTGTAATTCAGCTACTCAAGCGAGAGATTTGGCCTTATTAGACGCCAAATACAAAGTAACGAAAGTTCGTCCTGTAGATATGTTTCCACAGACGCATCACGTAGAAAATGTAGTGCAATTGGAATTAAAGTAATTGCGAACAATCATCATAAAAAAATCCAGCACTTCGGTGCTGGATTTTTTATTTACTGCTTAGGCTAAAATCTTTAGAAATTTGGTTTTAGCGTATACTTTTTATAGAAAGCATCAATGCGCTCTACTACTTCATCTGCGGTATCAACCAATTGAATCAAATTCATATCTTCTGGAGAAATAGTTGAATACTTAGCCAAGAGTACATTTTTAACCCATTCTAACATACCACCCCAAAAATCTGTTCCTACTAAAATAATTGGAAACTTAGCGATTTTCTTCGTTTGGATTAAGGTGATTGCCTCAAATAATTCATCTAGGGTACCAAACCCTCCAGGCATTACAACAAACCCTTGAGAATACTTGACAAACATTACTTTGCGCACGAAGAAATAGTCAAACTGAATATTTTTATCACTGTCAATATACGGGTTAAAATGTTGTTCAAATGGTAATTCAATATTCAATCCGACAGAAACACCTTGTCCTAAATGTGCGCCTTTATTACCAGCTTCCATAATTCCAGGTCCTCCTCCAGTAATAACCCCATAGCCAGCTTTACTAACTTTGAATGCAATTTCTTCTGCTAATTTATAGTATGGATCTTCTTTTTTTGTTCTAGCTGAACCAAAGATAGAAATACATGGACCAATACGTCCCATTTTCTCATAGCCATTCACAAACTCAGACATGATTTTAAAAATCCCCCACGAATCGTTCGTTTTTATTTCTGTCCAAGACTTTTGCTTGAATTTCTCTTGGATTTTCTCCTCTTCATTGCCTACAATTTCTTTCATAATTCAATCATTTTTTAAGTTCGTTTTTTAAAAAGTGAGCCGTATAGCTCTTCTTTACTTTACTTATTTGTTCCGGTGTTCCCTTCGCCATTACTTCACCGCCATTCGCTCCACCTTCATATCCAATATCAATAATATAATCTGCTAACTTGATTACATCTAAATTGTGCTCAATAATCAGCACGGTATTCCCCTTTTCCACCAACGTATTGATTACTTCCATCAAGACGCGAATATCTTCAAAGTGCAATCCTGTAGTTGGTTCATCTAAGATATAAAATGTATTTCCAGTATCTTTTTTAGATAACTCTGTCGCTAACTTGATGCGTTGTGCTTCCCCTCCAGACAAGGTTGTACTTTGTTGTCCAAGTGTAATATAGCCCAACCCAACATCATTAATCGTTTTTAATTTGCGGTAAATCTTCGGAATATTTTCAAAAAATTCCGTTGCATCTGCTACCGTCATTTCCAATACATCTGAAATCGACTTCCCTTTGTAGCGAATTTCCAATGTTTCTCGATTAAAACGCTTTCCTTGACAGGTTTCACATTCTACATAAACATCTGGTAAAAAGCCCATTTCTATGGTGCGAACCCCAGATCCTTCACAGGTATCACAGCGTCCACCACTCACATTAAAACTAAATCGCCCTGGTTTATATCCTCGTATTGAAGCTTCTGTTGTTTGTGCAAACAGATTTCGGATATCGGAAAACACTTCTGTATACGTAGCTGGATTTGATCGCGGTGTTCGCCCAATTGGACTTTGATCAATGCCAATGACCTTATCAATATGTTCTAAACCACTAATTTTTTTATACGGTTGAGGCTTTGCTACTGCATTGAAAAAGTGATTGTTTAAAATAGGGTATAATGTTCCGTTAATCAAGGTTGATTTACCTGATCCCGAAACCCCTGTAACACAAGTTAAGGTTCCTAGTGGAATCTCAATGGTAACATTTTTTAAATTATTTCCGGTCGCTCCTTCTAACTTGATGGACTTTCCATTGCCTTTTCTTCGTTCTTTAGGAACAGCAATCTCTAATTCACCATTCAAATATTGTGCCGTAAGCGTATGTTCTTTCAATAATTCCTGTGGTGTACCTGTACTGATAATTTGCCCACCTCTTTTTCCTGCATATGGACCAATATCAATCACGTAATCCGCACGTTCAATCATATCTTTGTCATGCTCCACCACAAGCACGGAGTTTCCAATATCACGCAACGATTCCAACGATTTGATTAAGCGTTCATTGTCCCTTTGATGTAAGCCAATACTTGGTTCATCTAAGATATAGAGAACACCTACCAACTGTGAACCAATTTGCGTAGCCAAGCGAATACGCTGTGCTTCCCCTCCTGATAAGGTTCTTGAACTGCGATTTAACGATAGATAAGTCAAACCAACATCTTTCAAAAACGACAATCGCGTATTGATTTCTTTTAAAATCTCCTCCGCAATACTTCTTTGTTTATCAGAAAGTTTATCGGATATATCAGCGAACCAAGCAATCAAATGCTCAATGTCCATTTGAATTAATTCGCCTATATTTTTTTCTGCAATTCTAAAATACAGCGCTTCTTTTCTCAAGCGCGTTCCATTACAGGAAGGACAATCAATTTCATCCATGTATTCTTTTGCCCAACGCTTGATTGATGCTGTTTCACTTTCTTCAAACTGATTTTTAATAAAATTATTAATTCCCTCAAAATCAATCTTATAATTCTTAGAAATTCCTGCTACTTTGTGCTCTACTGTAAAACTGTCCTGCCCACCATTGAGAATAACTTCCATTGCTTCTTTAGGAATATCCTGAATCGCATCAGCCAATTTAAAATTATAGCGCTGAGCAATCGTTTCCAACTGCTTGAAGATCCAAGTATTCTTTTCAGGTCCAAGTGGAGCTAATCCTCCTTTTTTTATTGAAAGGGTTGCATCGGGAATCACTTTATGGTAATTGATTTCATGTACTGTCCCTAATCCATTACACACTTCACAAGCTCCTTTAGGAGAATTAAATGAAAAGTTATTCGGTTCAGGTTTAGCATAGGAAATCCCCGACGTTGGACACATCAAATGACGGCTAAAAAAGCGCACTTCTTGGGTTTCTTGATCCAAAATCACAATCGTATCATCGCCGTGATACATGGCTGTTTGAATACTTTCTGCCAAACGTTGTGCCGTTTGTTCTTTATCGTCAATAGACAAGCGATCAATTACAATTTCAATATCATGCGTTTTGTAACGATCCGCCTTCATACCATATTCTAAATCCTTGATTTCTCCATCGAGTCGTACTTTCAAAAACCCTTGTTTAGCAATTTGCTCAAACAATTCACGATAATGTCCTTTTCGCGAGCGTACGACAGGAGCAAGAATATTAATTTTTTTACCTGCATAATCTTGGAGAATCAATTCTTGAATTTGATTATCCGTATAGCTCACCATTTTCTCGCCTGTATTATAACTATAGGCCTCTGCTGCTCTTGCATAAAGCAAACGCAAAAAGTCATAAATTTCCGTAATCGTTCCTACGGTTGATCTCGGACTGCGATTGGTGGTTTTTTGTTCAATGGCAATTACAGGTGACAATCCATCAATTTTATCTACATCTGGTCGTTCTAAACCGCCTAAAAACTGTCTGGCATAGGCGGAAAACGTCTCGATATACCGACGTTGACCTTCTGCATATATTGTATCGAAAGCCAAGGATGACTTACCAGAGCCCGACAATCCTGTGATCACAACGAGTTTCTCTCGTGGAATACGGATATCTATATTTTTTAGATTGTGAACTCTAGCTCCTAAAACTTCAATAAAATCTTCTACTTTAGACATAATTTTGTGCAAAAAAACAAAGATACATATTAATCTCATTTTATGTAATCTGCGGTTCTATTGTTTTGATGTGATTTAGCATTATTTAACAGCTTTATTCTTCTTCCTTTTTAATTTCCCTCAATTCCCTCTCCTACTTTTAAAAATCGTATTTTTATCTCGCAAAAGAAGATTCTCATGAAAGGAGCCATTTTATATGAACTAGGTCAAGTACCTAAATTTGGAGAGATAATAGAGCCTGTCGTACAAGAAGAAGGCCAACACCTACTACGCGTTACAGCCGCTGCAGTAAAGAATTTAGACAAAGCACGAGCAAGTGGTAAACACTATGCGAGCTATGTAGATTTACCCGCAGTTGTGGGCAATGACGGGGTTGGTTATTTAGAAAATGGAACAAAAGTGTACGGACAAGGAATTACTGGTATGATTGCTGAAAAAGCGATTATTTCTGGAAACTATACTCCTGTGCCTCAAAACTTAGACGATGCAAAAGCAGCCGCTTTACCGAATGCTATTTTAGGTTCTGCGATGCCTTTAATTATACGCGCTAGATTACAAGAAGGTCAAAATGTATTGTTCAACGGAGCTACTGGAGTAACCGGACAAGTTGGGGTACAAATTGCCAAACACTATGGGGCGAAAGAAATCATTGTTACCGGTCGGAATCAGGCAGTATTAGAGCAACTAAAAGCCTATGGTGCAACCCAGACCCTTGTTTTACCAGAAAATGAGGAAGAACTAACTGCACAAATACAAGCCATTCACCAGCAGACTCCTATTGATGTTGTGATTGATTATCTATGGGGCAAACCCTTTCAAGCCATTTTAAATGCCTTCAAAGGCAATGACATCCATCATTTAGCGTCAACCGTTAAGATTGTCACAGCTGGTGATATGGCAGGAAAAGAAATTCAATTGACCTCTGCGATTCTACGCAGCACAGATATTCAATTGATGGGATCTGGTTTTGGGAGTTTGACCAAAGAGGAACTCATTGTTTTCAACAAAGTTATTTTACCTGAGATGTTTTTATTAGCCGCACAAGGAAAATTGCACATCCAGACGGAAGTACATCCCTTAGAAATGATTGAACAAGTATGGAACAAACCAATGGATCGCGGAACTCGATTAGTCATTCGCATCTAAGCTTTTTTGCTTTTTGTTTTTGATGGTACTTTTTCATTCAAACTCATTACTTTTGTTCGCTAATTCAACAACACAATGAAAACCTTTTTAGAAAATTACTTTCAGTTAAGTAAACACAACACTAGCATCAAAAAAGAAATGATGGCTGGAGTGATTACGTTCTTAACGATGTCTTATATTTTAGTTGTTAATCCCAATATTCTTGCAGATGCAGGAATGGACAAACAAGCCGTATTCATGGCAACAGCACTTGCTACGGTATGCGCAACACTATTGATGGGATTTATGGCAAAATTGCCTATTGCACAAGCTCCAGGTATGGGATTGAATAGCTTTTTTGCTTACACAGTAGTACTGACGATGGGCTATAGCTGGGAATTTGCCTTAACGGGGGTATTTTTAGCGGGTTTAATTTTCCTTTTACTCACGATTTTCAATATTCGAGAACTTATTGTCAACAATATACCCAAAGTGCTAAAAGAAGCTATTCCTGTTGGAATTGGGCTTTTTATTACCTTAATTGGTCTAAAAAGTGCCGGTATTGTGGTTAGCAATCCCAATACACTTGTAACCTTAGGTGATTTCAGCCAACACAGTGTTTGGATTGCTTTAGCTGGACTTTTAATCACAGGGATTTTGTTAATTAAAAATGTCAATGGTTCCATTCTCATTGGAATTGTTGTAGCTACTTTATTCGGCATCCTATTAGGTGATGTTCATCTTCCAACACGTTTAATTACGGCTCCTCCATCTATGGAGCCTACTTTTGGAAAAGCAATAGCCTTCTTATTTTCTCCTGAATCAGCTTCTAGTGTATTCTCAATTGATATGGTTATTGTGGTTTTTACCTTTTTATTTGTCAACCTATTCGACACAATTGGAACGTTGATCGGCGTTGTTTCCAAAACGGGAATCGCAGATGAAAATGGCAATTTTCCACAAATGAAAAAAGCGTTACTAACCGATGCTATAGGAACGACCTTTGGTGCCGTTTTAGGAACAAGTTCTGTTACTTCGTATGTAGAAAGTGCATCGGGAGTTGCCTCAGGTGGACGAACAGGATTAACTGCCGTTAGTGTGGCTTGTATGTTTGCCTTGTCTATTTTTCTTGCGCCTTTGTTTTTAATTATTCCCGCTGCTGCAACAGCACCAGCTTTAGTTATTGTGGGTTTATTTATGATTAGCTCTGTAGTCCATATTAATTTTTCTGATTTTTCAGAAGCGCTACCAGCTTTCATCACCATTGTTTTTATGCCCTTTACCTATAGTATTGCAGAAGGAATTGTATTTGGTATGTTGAGTTTTACTCTTTTCAAAGTAGGAACTCGACAACACAGAGATGTCAGTCCGACACTTTGTATTTTATCCCTATTATTTTTAGTCAAAATAATCTTAGATGCCCTATAAAAAAATAAGCCCTACAACAAAATTGTAGGGCTTATTTTTTATACTTATTTTATTTTTTCGGCTGCTAATCGTGCTAAGTTTGATTTTTTATCTGTTTCTGAAAGGTTATCATACACCGTTTTCAGTTGAGAAACATCCTCTTTACTAGTAAAATATAAATAGTAGAGCGCAGTTAAAGACGTTTGATGTTGATTTAAATAATTAGAAATAAACAACTGTTCATCTTCTTGTAATTTTTTAAATCCTTGTAACACTTGTTGCATTTTAGCCTCATCCTTTTGTTGTAAGGCTTCCATATACACTTGTTGCTGTTGTCCCTGATATGTAAGGATATTGTATTTATACAAGCTCAAATTTCGTTCAAATTCACTTAACGTTTCATTATTAGGCGTTCCTTTTAATGCAAAGGAAGTGAAATTATCTTGATCAATGGTAACTTGCGTTTTTCCGCTTTCAATAAACAAAGGAATTCTTCCCTTTTGATCGCGAAAAGATAAAAAACCTAAGGTTGGTTGTTCTACTTTACCTACAAACTTAAACCTTTCATTCTGTACCACAATAGAATCTAGCTTAATTAATTCGTTTGCGTTAGTTTCCGTGACTTTATTCAAATAAATCACTTCTCCATCAGGTACATGAGCCAAGGTTCCTTCTATTTCGAATTGCGTATTCGAATTACAAGCAGTAAGTACTACCGCTATTCCAAGCAATAACACTTGTATATGTTTTTTCATAGCATTTAATTTAATGCACAAAATTAACCTTATTTAACTAGAATTACAAAGATAAAAAAGCCATAAACAGCATTATCCATCCTGCAACTAATGCCAATCCTCCTATAGGTGTAATAGGCCCTAGTATTTTTATTTTTTTTCCAAAGGTTGCGCTTAATACAAGTCCATAAATACTAAAAGAAAATAGAATCACTCCAATGATAATAAGATTCGTTGCGTAATAAGTGTATTCGCGTTGAGGCAGTATACCGATAACCAAAAGCAAAATAGCATGATACATTTGATATCTCACTCCTGTTTCATAGCTTTCCAATCGCTCGGTATCCATGTATTTTTTTAACGCATGTGCGCCAAAAGCACCAAATATAATAGCTAAAGCACCAAAAATACTTCCTGCATAAAGTGCTGTTGTATTTGTAATATCCATTGTATTTAATTTTCTATCATTTAATTCAAAGTCAGCTGCCCTAAAATTTCTTCGGACATAAAAGGTCCACCTGGATAACGCGCAGTATAATCTAAATTCAACCAGATTTGTCCGCGTTCATCGACGTGATAATGTACTTCCTTCCCTTTACTCTCTTCCACAAAAAGCACCTCTTTAATCAAGAAGATAACCTTTTCCAGATGCGCTTTATTTTCAATCAGCATTTCTGGATACATGTGCTCTTTGGTGTGTATCAAGCGCGGTGTTCCACCAATTGAACGTACCAAGGCGGCCATTAGAATAGAATAGTCATCACAATCTCCTGAAAAGTGAATCAACGATTCCGAAGCAGTTGCAATATATTCTCTTCCTTTGGGGTCATTGACGTAATTCCAACGCGTACGCACTTCTTTAAAAATGGCTAAACACTGGATGATTTGTCTGTACTCTCCATATCCCTGTACTTTAGAGAAGTTCTTTGTTGTAGCTAATAAAGCAAAGTTGCGAACTTTGGGATTATCATACTCAATCGCCTTAATCACTTTGGATTTATTGGGAAAAGGCAGAAGTTTAGATATAATTAAATCCTGTGGATTTTGCGTACTTGCCATAGCGTAAATCATCACGCGATAATCATCAAAAATAGATTCCAAATCATAATCCTCATGTGAAGTACCGATGAAAAAGATTCCCAAATAGGCCAAGATACAGATAAACAAAATGGATTTTAATTTGTACAGAATAAACTGAAAAACCGCTAATATTACGATGCAAAGTAAAATACGATCCAAATGATACGGCCATTCTGGATCGATTATATTTTGATGCACAATAATAAAAATCGGAACTGTCAAGAGTACATTCAATATAAAAATTATGATATAGTCCCATGGAGAAGGAATTCTCAGGTACTCATACCATTTCTTTTTCTTTTTAATAATTTGTACTTCTTGATTGTTCATCTGTAAATCAGAAAAAATTACATTTTAATATCTTCGTATTGCTTGGGTGTATCGATCAATTGAAGATCGACTAATTGCTGTTGTATTTTATTGTAATTTGCCTTAGATAATTGCCTTTGCGACCAACGTGTTAAAGACAACCAATCTTTAATATCCTCTACTTTTTGGTTGTAGCGTGCTGCTAATGTTCGATCAATACTCGGAATAAACTTAAATTCTGAGGTTGTAGCATTGATGACCTCCAGTATATTATCGACTAAAGCGCGGTTATTTTGAACAAACTCACGACGACCGACCAAAACAAAAGAAGGCCACGGTGTTGGGCATTCTCCAATTCTTCTGAATATTTTTTGATCGACTAAAGGTTGTGTCATAAAGCGCTCCCACATAAAATAATCTGCTTCTTTATTTTGCAAGGCTACGACTGCTTTATCCAAAGTATCCACAAGCACAAATTCCAGTTGGTCTAAATTCCAATTCATCTGTTTGGCATGTACAATAGCCATCAAATGAGAGCCTGACCCTAATCGGCTAATGGCGATTCGTTTGTGCTCTAAATCTGCAAGAGATTGAAAAGGTGAATCAGCAGCTACATGAATCCCCCATAACAAAGGAGAGGCTACGTATTCTTGTATAATTGAAGTTGCATTACCAGCAGTTATATCTTTGATAATTCCCTCGGATAAAATGATAGCTAAATCGGTTTCCTCTTGGCGTAACATCTGACACATTCTACCGGTTCCTTCTGGAATGTCTGTCCATTGTAAATCAATTCCAATTGCATTAAACTCTCCATTTTCCAAGCACAAATGCCAAGGTAAATTAAAGTGTTCTGGTACTCCAACAATTCTAACTTCTTTCATTTTTATACGTCCTATACATTTTACTGCTAAGATAATAAAAAGTACGTCTTAAAGATTGGGAAATCGCGTAGAAGAAAAAAAAATCTCTACAACTAGTGTAGAGATTTTAATGGCTATGGTTTCATAGAACCTGTTTGTTTTAGACGTGTATGAAATTTGAACGCCTCTTCCAAAATATGAGGGGTATGCCCACCTAATTCTTTCGCTCGTTCAAAGTAATCTCTTATTTCTTCTTTGTAATCTGGGTGTACACAATTTTCAATAATTACCTCAGCACGCTCACGAGGGGATAAACCACGTAAATCAGCTAAACCTTGATCGGTAACTAAAATATCAACATCGTGTTCTGTATGATCCACATGTGACACCATAGGCAATACGTGTGAAATCTTATTTTCCTTTGATGCCGCTTGTGTTACGAAAATACTCAAGTACGCGTTTCGCGCAAAATCACCAGATCCACCAATACCATTCATCATTTTATTTCCACTGATGTGAGTAGAGTTTACGTTTCCATAAATATCAAACTCAATCGCTGTATTGATTGCAATAATCCCCAACCTTCTAATTACCTCTGGAGCATTACTGATGTTTTGTGGACGCAACACTAATTTATCTTTGTATTGATCGAAATTGTTGATGATTTTTTCATAGCAAGCTTCTGTTACTGTAATTGACGATCCGGAGGCAAAAACCATTTTTCCAGAATCAATCAAATCAAACGTACTGTCTTGCAATACTTCTGAATACATCGTTAGGTCTTTGAATGGACCATCAATAAATCCGGTCAATACTGCATTAGCAACTTTACCAATACCTGCCTGTAAAGGCAACAAGGCTTCAGTTAGGTTTCCTTTTTTCACCTCAGCTTCAAAGAAATTCAACAAATGCGTTGAAATCGCTGTTGTTTTCACATCTGGTTCTGGTAAGATTGCAGGCGTGTCTTCAATACTTGAAAAAACAACTGCTACCACACGATCCGGATCTAAACGGATAAACGACTCTCCAATGCGGTCTTTTACCGTGTGAATTGGAATCATTTCTCTTCGTGGTTGTTTAATTGGCACACTATTATCGTGAATACCTTCAACGCTTAATGGAATAGCTGTATTGACTTCGATGATAATCTTTTTAGCTACACTTGCAAAATAAGCAGAATTTCCAATCGATGTTGTTGGGATTATAAAGCCTTCTTCATTAATATAAGTAGCTTCAATAATTGCAATTTCGACTTGTGGAATATGTTTTTCTTGTAATTGTTCAATTGTTTCGCTTAAATGTTGGTCAATATATTTCACCTGACCGCTATTAATTGCATGCCTTAAATCTGAATCAGCCTGAAAGGGCATTCTTCGAATTAAAGCGTTGTTTTTTGCTAAATCGGCATCTGTTGTTTGCCCTAAAGAAGCACCCGTAATTAAGGTAATGGCTACTTTTTCATTGGCTGCTCTTTGAGCAAAAGCAGGTAACACAGATTTGCTATCTCCTGCTTTGGTAAAACCACTAGCTCCTACAATGGCTTTATCGTGAATTAATAAGGCTGCTTTTTCTGCAGTTAGGATTCGATCTCTATATGGACCGAACTTGATTCTGTCTAAATTAGAATCTTCTGTTGTCATTTCTCAATCGTTTTGTTAGCTGCTTAAAAATAGAACTTTTTATTAATATTTAATAGGTTTTTAAAAACATCGTACGATTTATATGATTATACATTTCAATTAATATAAAAGATTAACTATATAATCTGTATTTTAAGATATTAAAATTATAATCGTAATTTAACCTTAGTATTCTTCCTAAAAACAAAAAAAGCCTCTTTTTCTCATTTCTTCATCTCTATTTTATGACCTATTTTTCTTTCTAATTTTTTAAAAAACAAGCCGAAAATCCACACATTCCAAAGCGTTTTAACACTATTTCAATTTCACTCCTTTTTAGTCCTATTCTCAAGGTATTTCCATAAAAAAAAGCAACAGCGTTTGGCTGTTGCTTTTTCTATTTGTTCAAATTTCCTCCTAGCAGAAGGAATTATTTGTCTATTTTAATAGCTCTTCAACTTTTTGGTACAATTCTTCACCATATAAATTGATCGCTAAAATCTCTCCTTTTTCATTGATTAAATAGTTTGCAGGAATAGCTTGTACACCATATTCAGCAGCAATTTCATCATTCCAGAATTGTAAGTTAGAAACTTGTCCCCAAACTAAACCATCTTTTTCGATTGCTTGCAACCATTTATCTTTGTCTTTATCTAAAGATACTCCGATGATATCCAATCCTTTTGCTTTAAATCCGTTGTATAATTTAACTACGTTTGGATTCTCAACACGACAAGGTCCACACCATGAAGCCCAAAAATCAATTAAAACTAATTTTTTTCCTTTTTTGAATTCTTCTAATGATAATTCTTTATCATCTGGTGTTTTACTTGTAAAGTTTGGAGCGATATCTCCTACTTTCAATCCTGCAGTTTCTTCTTCTGATAAATTCATCATTTTAAGCATCGAATCAATTTTCTTTCCAACTTTTGATTCTTTTAATTCTGCAGAAAATTTATCGAATTCTTTTACAAAATCAGTTTCTCCATCTTGAGAAGACATCATTTGTTGAGAAAGTAACAACAATCCGAAAGCATTATTTGCATTATCTTGTTGGTGTTTTTTATACACCTCATTGATATTGTCAATGTATCCTTTGTATTCATTTTGAAGAGCTTCAAATTTAGCGCGATCAGCCTCTTCATTCGATTGACTTAATTGCATTAAATTCATTTGATTCTCATCAATAAAAGTTCTTAATTTTGTAACCGTTGGTTTTACTTCATCTTGTAATTTTTGAAGCTTTTGGTTATTTTCACTTCCACCTAATACAGTTTCTGTTGGTTGATCTTTAGTCACTGAAATTGTAATATGTCCTGGTTCTCCGATGAAAAACACATTGTTTTGCATTTCTCCACCTAACACCATATAAGCTTCTTCAAACTCAGTAAATGGATTTTCAAAAACTAATTTATTGTCTTTTATAGTTCCTGTGTAAACAACAGTTGGAGAAGGATTACCCAATTCTGAAGTCATGATTTCTACTTTTGTATCATTGGCAACATCTTTCGTAGTAATCTCAATTGTATTATCTTGCTTACATGAAAACATTCCTAATGCTAGCAAAACAACTGCTAATTTTTTCATATTAATGATTTATAATTTTACGTCTTTGTAAAAGTATTAATAAAATCAAGATATCAAAAAGAAGTTGCGTTAATAAATTAGTTAATATTCCCTCTGAATCAAGAATAGTTGAATTTTCGTTGTTTATTTCAACAAAAAAACAAATCGTTTAACTAAGCCAAAGCTTAAAATCATTAACTTTTTCCCTACTTACAATTAATTCTTCCTCAAAATCAACCTGTAAGCTCAATTTTAAACGAGAATTACTATAAGCTGTAATTTCCTTAATGGCGTCCACAGCAACAATGTGTTTACGACTTATGCGAAAAAACTGTTCTACTTCAATGGTTTTTTCAATTTCATCGAGGGAATGATCTAAGATATAATCTCTACCTTCTTTTGTTTTGAGGTAGGTTATTTTATTTGTGCTGAAAAAACAAGCCACCTCTCCAATCGGGACAATCTTTAATTGCGTGCCAATTTTAATTAAAAACCGTTCTTTATTTTCTTTCGGTGTTGTGGATAGAAAAGATTTAAAGAGATTCAATTGTTCTGTAAAAGCGAAGAAAGACGCGCGTTGATCATTGAATTTATCAATGGCTCCTTTCAAATCTGCATCACTAATTGGCTTTAATAGGTAATCAATGCTGTTCAGCTTAAAAGCACGCAAAGCATAAGCATCATAGGCTGTTGTAAAAACAATCGCACTTTTAACGGTCACTTGATCAAATATTTCAAATGACAAACCATCTGATAGTTGGATATCTAAAAAGATTAAATCTGGCTCTTCATTTTGCTGAAACCATTGAATTGCATCTTCCACGCTAGTTATCATTTCCAATACTTGATACCCTAATTTTTCTATTTTGCGTTCCAACAAGCGTGCAGCTGGTTTTTCATCCTCAATAATGACTATGCGAAGTGATTTCATCTTTTATTTTCAATTGATATTCGTATGTATTTTTCAACCGTTCAAATTCTTTGCGTTCTAAGCGATCTTGCCATTGCGACAAAAGCGGTATTCGCTCTGCATAGTAAAAAACAAACTGCACTATCAGAAGCACCAACCAACACAAAGGTAATTCATAAAACATTCGCTCTGAACTTTTATATGTAGGAGTATGAATTCCGATTACCACCTGATCAAATCCCACAAGCTGCTGGTAAAGCATAACACCTGTGAATAGTAACCATACAAAAACTTGAATAGAAAGACCGTACAAATACCCTACTCTTTTGCGCTTATAATTCTGATATTTTTGTTCTACTTCTTTGGTATAAAAATCCATTTTCTCTTTATTTCCAATTATTGGTACGTTTATTTTGCTGATCCATGTATTCACGGATTTTTCGGTCTTCCCAATCTTTTCCTAAGAAAAAGTGATAGTTATACGTTTTCATCCAATCGGCTACTAGCCCAATTCCCCAGGAAAGCACAACGATTAAACTCCACATAAATCTGGCATCAGTCATCAAGTTCAATACAATTAAAAAGGTATTCACCATAATATACATGGTAAGGTGAGCATAGAACTTCTTCATTTTCTCCACGTTTTTCTTTGCTTGAATCAATATTTCTTGTTCATTTTCTTGTACATCAATAATTCTCATAGGTTCAATAAGTTTAGTTAATATCGGAATTCGTATTGTAAATGTTGTTTCTGTTTGGTCAATTTTGATTGGTTTATTCGTCAATAAGGCATAGCGATCGGCGATATTGGTTAGCCCAATTCCCTTTCTATCCTCATTGACTTGGCGCAAATTCAAGTTATTTTCTACAACTAAATAGCCATTCTCTTGTTTGATCACAATATGCAAAGGTTTTGTAGAAGTTGCTTTGTTGTGTTTGATCACATTTTCTAGTAACAACTGCAAGGACAAGGGAACCACCTTGGCTCCTTCTTGCTTTATTTCTTGTTCGATTTCAAAGGTTAAACTCTCTTCAAAGCGCATTTGGAGCAATTCGATATATGTTTGAGCAAAATCCAATTCCTCTTCCAAAGGCACTAGTTCTTTGTTTTTTTGGTCTAAAATATAGCGATAGGTCTTGGATAATCCGCTCGTAAACTCTTGTGCTTTCTCGGGATTCTCTTCAATCAATGCATTGAGTACATTGAGACTATTGAATAAAAAATGAGGGTCTAATTGATTTTTTAAACTTTCAAATTGAGCTGATACACTACCTGTAATCACTTTTTGCTCGTTGATACTCATTTTTTTATCCAAAGACGTAAAATAAGTATAGTAATAAATATACACGAGAATACTAAAGAAAAAAGCAGTGCTAAAGATGGCGCTGAAACTACTAGAGTCCATGAAGTAATAGAACGTTTTATTTCCAATAAAATGGACATCAAAAATCTTCAAGGCCAGACATATCATCCAAATAAACCCAAAGTTAATTGCGGTTACAATAGCCGTGACTTTGTGTACACTATTTTCCTTGCCATCCAACGATTTTGCAAACTTCTTCCAGTAGTTCTCTTTCCAGTATTGGTTCATTAAAATAATAATGCCTACAAAAGAGACGAGATACCCTAAAAACAAGGATAAATCCATAAAACGCAACTTGAGCACTTTCGTAAACAGAATGAATACGATAAAAGCCAAGAGCACGAGTTTTACATAATTATTTTTCATTTTTTTTGCTATCCTTTTTTACTTTCTTTATAGGAGTTTCTGGTTCTTCTTTTGTTGTTGCAATACCTTGACTGTTTCCCTCTTGGTTATAAGAGGTACTAGCAGACCAACTTGTTCCCATCTGAAGGGCAAATTGTGTCAACATTACAATAATCAAAAATATAAATTTCATAGGTACTTTGGTTGGTTTGTGGTACAAAGATTACTAGATTCGGAAGCATATAAAAATAAGTTTGGACGAACTGTAGTTTTAGGAGGATGAACTGTAAAAGAGAGTAAGGTTTTGATTTCCAACTAAGAGAAACGAGTTGTTTAACTGTTAATAAAAAGACCTCAAATTATACCCAAAGACTTAATAATAGTTATAAATTTGCATTTCTAATCGGTTTAAAAAATTATGGTTTATAAATTCAGAGTTATCCTTGATACTGAGGAAGATATTTTTCGTGATATTGCTATTTTAGAAGACGATACGCTAGAAGATTTACACAATGCTATTGTGAATGCTTTTGGCTTTGACGGTATGGAAGCGGCTTCATTTTATGCGTGTGATGATAGCTGGGCTCAACAAGAGGAAGAAATTTCTCTTTTTGATATGAGTGATGATCAAGATGCAGGAAAAACAATGGGTTCTACACCTATCAATACTGTTTTAGATGAAGATCAGACCAAAATTATCTATGTGTATGATTTTCTTAATATGTGGACGTTCTTCGTTGAATTAGCTGCAATTGAGGAAGAAGAACCAGGAATATTGTATCCTGAGCTTTTATTTTCTCATGGTATTTTACCAGACGAAATTCCGACTAAATCATTTTCTGCTGGTCCAGTATCGAATGACGATATTTTTGGAGATTTTGACGATGATTATGATGAAGAAGATTACGATATGTTTGAAGGCGATGATAGCTTTACAGACTACGGAGAGGATAATTACTAATTTTTTTACATCTAAAAATAACAGATCTAAAAAAGATCTACTACATATTTAACTATTATGATCAACCTTTTTAATGCACACGTAGAAACTTTATCTATCCACAGAGTGGGAAATAAAAGTAGAAACGAAGCCATCTTTTTATCAGATGAACCTTATAGCTTAAACGATGAGATTGCTCCTTTATTAAAAGAGTACTTTTTCAAACCTTTCCGCGAGAAAGAAGAAAGTTATTTTCAATTTGTTCATGATGTTGATTTAGAATTCAACGATATGTTTAATTATGCAGCAGATTTATTTAATGCACCTTCTTCTGAAAAAGCACATGAGATCTCTCAAAAAATAACCAAACATTTATTCGAGCAATCGAATCATCCGCATATTAAAAATGGAGAAGTTTATGTTACTTATTTAACGAATACTTCAATTGACAATAATGTAGTTGATGCGATTGGAATTTTCAAAAGTGAGATTAAATCTGATTTCTTACAATTTCAAGAAAACGGTTCGAATTTAGAAATGATCTTACAACAAGGAATCAACTTGAATAAGTTAGATAAAGGTTGTATTATCTTCAATTACAAAAAAGAAGAAGGATACAAAATCTTAACTATCGATAGTAACCGCTATGATGCTCGTTACTGGTTGGAGCACTTTTTAAGTGTAGACATCTTCCAGGATGAGGCATTTATGACAAAAAAATATTTAAAATTCTGTCAAGACTTTGCTAAAGACGTTGTTTTACCTGCAGAAGATAAGAAAGAAGAAGTAATGTTCATGAACCGTTCAGTAAACTACTTTGCTAAAAATGACGAGTTTGAAGAAACAAACTTCTTAAATGAAGTAATTGACAATCCTGATTTAATTTCTGAATTTAAAAACTACAAAGTAGATAAAGGAGAAAAATACAGTATTGAAGATACAACATCATTTCCTATTGCCAATAATGCCGTATCTGATGCACGTAAAAAAATTAAAAACGTGATTAATTTAGACACGAATATTCAGATTAAACTTGATTTCATTAATCCAGAAAGTGCAGATAAATTTGTAGAAAAAGGATGGGATGAAGAAAAGCAAATGTACTACTACTTGGTATATTTCAACAAAGAACAAAAATCATAATTACAGGATATAAAAAAAACCGAGACTTTTATCTCGGTTTTTTTATGCTTTTATTTTACGATGATTTTCTCTGAAATCTTTCTCTCCTTACTTTCGTAAATCACGATATAATTTCCTGTTTTCAGTTGTGGAATACGCAATGTATTCTCTCCTTTTTCTACCGTAAAATCTTGTGTTACTTTTTGTCCTGCCATGTTGTAGAAGGCAACTATTCCTTTATCATCTTTTGTTAATACCGTTAATTCCCCGTTGGTAACTGGATTAGGATATAAACTAAATACGTCTTCTGCTAATTCAAAATCTTCTACTCCCATATTTGGACGTCTTTCACCAAAACCAACAGCATACCAAGCATCGTGTACAGCAAAATACTCTTCTGAATCTACTCCGTATAATTCTTCTGCAACCATTTTACTTTGTTCAACTGCATTAATATATTGTGCATTATTCGTTAATAGCTTGAGTGTCTCATAAGCAATTTGTTCTGCTTTTTTAATTCCAACACCAGAAACAACATAATCATCTCCCTTATCATTAACTCCAGATCCTCCTTCACTGATTAAATAATACCAATAATTAATTACGCCACTATTAGTATGTACTCCACCTGCATCAGCTGCACCAAAACCAGTACTTGCCCAATGTTCTCCTTTATAGGTATTCGGTTGTTTTCCACCTGGACGATTATTTTTAGGATCTTGCATATCTCTCATAAAAGAATATCCCCCCGATTTTATTATTCCTTTCCCCATTAACCAATCGGCATCATTCACCGCATAATGTTCAACAGAAGTTCCAAAAATATCAGCAAATCCTTCATTTAAAGCTCCTGATTCTCCTTGATACTTTAATCCATCATTCCCATTATTCGCTATAACTAGATGAGTATACTCATGAGCAGCTACATCGATTGCTACTAATGGATTAAACATAGCTGATCCACGACCAAACACCATATGACTCATTTCTCCATATGGCATAGCATATGCATTCTCAGGCATCCCCGAATTGTCATCACCATCTAAGAATACTGGATTATAATAGGCATTAAGCTTCCCTCCACGTGCGTCATAACTATCACGATTGTGGATTTCTTTATAGTAATCATAGGTATTCGCTAATCCCCAATGAATTTCATTTGCTGGATTTTTAGGAAATGTAGTTGTAGCATTGTTAAATACGGGTCCTCTTCCAAAGAAGAAATCACGTTCATCACGCATCGCACTCGCGTCATACGTTGTTATTTTTCTTTCATTGTCATATAGTTGATATCTCCCACTCACCTCAGTTAATCCCAAAGGTAAATTTGAACGATATTGACCATCACCACTACCTGGAACATTTGCATGTGCGATTAACGATACTTCATTTACCACTTCTCCATTTTCCACACTTACATACACATTTTTGCTGATTACTCTTCTAGAGGACATTTCATCAACTCTTACTTTATGAGCTAAGACAAATACACCATCTTCTTTCATAGAGGGAATAAAAACTGTTTCAACAGTAGCATCTAACTCTGGCTTTTCTGCAATTTGGTTTACTTTAAAAGCAATACTCACTGCGTCTTTACTCGTAATTGTTGGTTTTCTGTGTATATTTCCTCTTAAACTATATAGACTTTTTTTATTTTCAATATTAATAATCGTTCCATTAACTGCTGTTACTTTTCCCTTTTTGCTATGAACAATAAACATTTGTCCATCCACAGGGTATTTCCCTACATAGTGTTGGTAGGTATTGTGTACTGCACCACGAGCATCAGTATAACTATTCAGTAATTCGAATGTATTCGTATCATTTAATCCAAAGAACTCATTTGCTTTTGCTAAAAATTCTTGTTCCGTTAAATTGCTCTTTTGATTCATGCGAATTGCAAATGAACCATAAGTATTAAGGGGCTTATACGTCGGCAAATCTGTAGCATAAACTTCTACGTGATTTCCTAAATCAATTTTAGTGATGTCAGCATATCCATTTCCTACAACAAGAAAAGAAGCTAATGCTACATATAAAAGAGGGGCTTTTAGGTATTTTTTTTTCATGGGCTATTTTAACTATTTAGATTGGGTTTAAATTATTCCGAAATATACCAAAAATTACCTAACAATTACTTAACAAAACAACATCATTAAAGATTTAACACTGTTTAAACACAGTAACTTCCGTTTTTTATCGGAATTAAATATTAAATCAAATTTTTACAACACATCCTTTCAAAAACAAAAGTAAAAAAGGACAGAAGCAATTTATTTTTTAACATCTTATTTTGATTTAAAGTTTCCAAAAGTAATTTTATCTCCCTATAATTACGTTTCTATACAGAAAAACCTTTGTCATTTGAAAGTAGTACTTTACAATTCGGACTATAAAGACGATTGGAATTGCTTTTTGGAGCAAGTCAATCCGGCTAGTTTTTTGTTTCACAGAAATTTTATGGATTATCATCAGGATCGCTTTTGTGATCACTCGCTTTTATTTTATGAAGGTGGCCGTTTAATCGCTTTACTCCCTGCTCACACCAATGACACGGTCTTGTGTAGTCATTTTGGACTGAGTTATGGAGGAATTATCCACCGCGCTTCGCTGACTACAGCCACTTTTTTAGCTCTTTTAGAGCTTCTTGCTGAGCATTGTAAAGAACAGCAGTTGGAAGCTATTATTCTCAACGAAATCCCTTTTATCTATCAACATACAGTAAGCAGCCTTATGCCTTTTGTTAGCCATGCCTTACAAGCAACCCAACACGTGCAAATGCTTTCGACGATTGATTTTAAAGCCCCTCTTCCTCTTAATACCAATCGCAAGCGCATGATTCAAAAGGGAATCAAAAATGGATATTGGGTTCAAGAGGATTCTTCTGCTGTTTCTTTTTGGGAGCACATTTTAATTCCTCGCCTACAAGATCGTTATCAAGCGACTCCCGTCCATACCGTTGAAGAAATTGAATCCCTTAGGCAAGCCTTTCCTCAGTCCATAAAACAAATGAATGTATATAATATTCAAGGGGAACTCGTGGGAGGCACCACACTTTTCATTCATCCTCATGTTGTGCATTTACAGTACATTGCAGGTAATGAAGCGGATAACCACAAAGGCGCTTTAGACTTATTAATTTACATGCTCATTCAACAATACCAAAGGGATGTTCGCTATTTTGATTTAGGTAGTAGTCATTTGAATCCTAAACAGCTCAATAAAGGGCTATTGTATTGGAAAGAAAGTTTCGGTGCTCGAAGTATTCCTCAATATTGCTATACGTTTCAAGTGGAAAACCTTTTACAAGCACGCCGTGTAATCGACTGATATTCCTTATTTTTGCTGGTATAGATTTGGGTTTCATTCACACCATGACACAATCATTTAAAATACCATACAATCGTTTAATTCAGCTAGACAAAACGTCTACGACTCCTGTATATATGCAAATTGCCAATCAATTGAGCAATGCTATTCAGCGCAACATTATTCCGATTGATACAAAACTTCCTGGAAGCAGGAAATTAGCTGCACTTTTACAGGTCAACCGCAATACAATTATTGCTGCTTTTGATGAACTCATTACGCAAGGATGGCTCATGAGTCATCCCAACCAAGGGACGTTTGTTCAGCACAAAAAAAATCAGATTCAAACTAAATCCAACGCATTTCCTCCTACAACCGCTTATCCTTTTCAGGTTGACAATCGCTTAGATTTAGCAGACCATCAACACAATTGCAACTATTTTTTTACTGATGGTACACCAGATATTCGATTGGGGTTACAGGAAGAATTAGCCGCCACTTTCAGTGCTAATCTCAAGCGAAAACAACATGTTACCTATTTTGACCCGTATACAAAAAAGGCAGATTTAGCCTTTAAAAAACAGGTTGTTAACTACCTCAATGTAACGCGTAACATTCAGGCAGCACCTGCCAATGTTCTAACAACTTCTAGTCCAACAACAGCGTTATACCTTTGTGCATCTTTACTCTTACAAGTAGGAGATCAAGTAGCCATTAGCGAATATGGATATTACGGCAGTCATGTTATTTTACAACATACAGGGGCTCAGTTACATCCTATCCCTATCCGTCAGGAAGGAATTGATTTACACGCCTTAGAAAAACTATGTCAACAAAAACCTATTCGCCTCCTATACTTAACGGTCAATCACCACTATCCAACGACACAGTCCCTGGCTGTTCAACAGCGAGTAAAACTATTGCAATTGGCCCAACAGTATGATTTTATTTTACTAGAAGATGATGTTAATTTTGATTTTCACTACAACCATACCCCACCTCTTCCATTAGTAAGCAGTGATCGTAAAGGAAGGGTTATTTACCTCAGTTCGATTGGCAAAGCAATAGCTTCCGATTTCACCACAGGTTTACTCTTAGCTCCAGCAAATCTAATTCAAGAATTAGAAAAGCACAAAGCCTTATTAGAAGAGAACAAAAACTATTTTACGACGCATACCTTAACTGAATTAATTGAAGAAGGTATTTTATTTCGACACCAAGTAAAAGTCAATAAAATATATAAAGAAAGACGCGATTATTTTTGTAGTGTACTGACTCGCTTATTTGGAGATCGCATTCAATTTACTATTCCCGAAGGTGATTTAGCAGTTTGGTTAACCTTTACGTATCCTGTCAATTTGATGCGAATTCGCGCATTATGTATGCTCAACAACCTCTATATTCCGACAACCTTGTTGTATCAAAATAAAAAATTAACGGGAATTCGTTTGGGATTTGCCCATTTAAATCTGGAAGAAATAGACCATTGTTTGACTATTTTCCATCAAGCTTGTGTAGAGTAGGTTTTTGGGTTATGAGTTATGGGTTATGGGTTATGGGTTATGGGTTAAAATAAAAAAAACCGAGCCATTGGATGACTCGGTTCTTCAATTATAACTATAAAAAACTTTAGGGTTCTTATTTTACTTCCTCGTACTCAACATCTTGAGGACCTTCAGCATCTCCACCTCCTTGGTTTCCACCTTGGTTAGGTTGACCGCCTTGTGCATCTCCTTGTTGAGCCTCAGCTTGTGCTTTATACATTTCTTCAGAAGCTGCTTTCCAAGCCTCATTGATTTTGTCTAAAGCTGGGGTAATTGTTGCAACGTCTTTTGTTTCGTATGCTTTTTTCAATTCCTCTAAAGCTCCTTCAATCGCAGTTTTATTTGCTGCTGATAACTTATCTCCAAATTCTTTCAATTGCTTGTCTGTTTGGAAAATCATAGCATCTGCCTCATTGATTTTATCTGCTGATTCTTTTGCTCTTTTATCTGCATCCGCATTTGCTTCTGCTTCTTTTTTCATTCTTTCGATTTCTTCTTCTGTCAATCCTGATGAAGCTTCAATACGAATATCATGTGATTTACCTGTTCCTTTATCTGTAGCAGATACTTTGATAATTCCGTTCGCATCAATATCAAAAGTTACTTCAATTTGAGGCACACCTCTTTGTGCAGGTGGAATACCATCTAAGTGGAAACGACCAATTGTTTTGTTGTCGTTTGCCATCGGTCTTTCTCCTTGTAATACGTGGATTTCAACTGATGGTTGGTTATCTGCTGCAGTAGAGAATACTTGTGATTTTTTCGTTGGAATTGTCGTATTCGCTTCAATTAATTTTGTCATTACCCCACCCATTGTTTCAATACCTAATGAAAGTGGTGTAACGTCTAATAACAATACGTCTTTTACATCTCCTGTTAATACCCCACCTTGAATAGCAGCACCAATTGCTACTACCTCATCTGGATTTACTCCTTTGTGTGGTTTTTTACCGAAGAATTTCTCTACTTCTTCTTGAATTCTTGGAATACGTGTTGAACCACCTACTAAGATTACCTCATCAATATCTGATTTAGATAATCCAGCATCTTTCAATGCTTTCTCACAAGGAATCATAGAACGACGTACTAAATCATCAGACAATTGCTCAAATTTAGCTCTTGTCAACGTTTGCACTAAGTGTTTCGGTCCTGAAGCCGTTGCTGTAATATAAGGCAAGTTGATTTCTGTTTGTGTTGCAGAAGACAACTCTACTTTTGCTTTTTCAGCTGCTTCTTTTAAACGTTGTAATGCCATTGCATCTTTACGTAAATCTACACCTTCAGCACTATTAAACTCTTCTGCTAACCAGTTGATGATTACGTTATCAAAGTCATCACCTCCTAAGTGTGTATCTCCATTTGTAGATAATACTTCAAATACTCCATCTCCTAATTCTAGGATCGAAATATCAAATGTACCTCCTCCTAAATCGTATACTACTACTTTTTGATCTTTTCCTGTTTTGTCTAATCCGTAAGCTAATGCAGCAGCTGTAGGCTCATTAATAATACGTCTTACTTTTAATCCTGCAATTTCACCTGCTTCTTTTGTTGCTTGACGTTGTGCGTCATTAAAGTATGCTGGTACAGTAATTACAGCTTCTGTTACTTCTTGTCCTAAGAAATCCTCTGCTGTTTTCTTCATTTTTTGTAAAGTCATTGCAGAAATTTCTTGCGGTGTGTATAAACGTCCGTCAATATCAACGCGAGGTGTATCGTTATCTCCTTTTACTACGCTGTAAGGTACAGCTGCAATTTCATTTGGAATTTGGCTGAATTTCTCACCCATAAATCGCTTGATAGACGCTACCGTTTTTGTTGGGTTTGTTACTGCCTGACGTTTTGCAGGATCACCAACTTTAATTTCTCCTCCTTCAACAAATGCTACAACTGAAGGTGTTGTTCTTTTTCCTTCCGCATTCGTGATTACTACTGGCTCGTTACCTTCCATTACAGAAACACATGAGTTCGTAGTTCCTAAGTCAATACCAATTATTTTACTCATAATATGTTTATCGTTTATCTTTTATACTTAATTTTTCTTATTCGTTTTTTGAACCTCAGGCTCGCTTACTATTAGTCAATCTTTGTGCCAAGAACAATCTTTGCCATTTCTGACTCATTTTAGGCAAAAAAAAACATTACAGAATGTCACTTTGTCACTTAGTCCGTCATTCCGTTCCTATTCTCCTATCCTTTCGTCAGTTTTCATGACAACCAAAACCTTAGTATTCTTATCATTTAACCTAATACTTTTGTATATTCTTCAATTTCCCCTTCTTTTTCTCCTTATTTTATGGTGTATTCTCAGGTCTAAAACGTTAAACTTTGTATACGTTAAATCCCTTCCCTCTACTTGTGACTCCACAGTTTTTACTTATCTTCGTAACGATTAAATCATGCAACATTATGGAATGTATATCTGTTTTTGATATGCTCAAGATTGGCGTTGGACCTTCGAGCTCACACACGTTAGGTCCTTGGAGAGCAGCAGAGCTTTTCTTGAAAGAACTGAAAGAGCGTCAACTATTTAACCAAGTACAAAATCTAACCGTAGATTTATATGGTTCGCTTTCACTTACTGGCATTGGACATGCAACAGACTTAGCCGTTATGCTAGGACTGAGCGGTGCGGATCCAGAATATGTTCCTGTAGAAAATATCGGTGCCATTATTGCCGAAATCAACACGACAAAATCCCTCATTTTAGGGGCTGAGTTACCCATTACTTTTGATCCTAAGGTTCAAATTGTTTTCAATAAAAACTTTTTGCCTTTCCATGCCAATGGAATGACCTTTACTGTCGAAACCCAAACAGGAGAAATCTATACCTCAACGTTTTACTCCATTGGTGGAGGGTTTGTTGTCAAAGAAGAAAGTGCTTCCAATGAGAAGAACGATGAAATTAAGGCTAGTTTTCCTTATCCTATTGACAAAGCAACTGAGCTTTTAGCGTATTGCAAAGAACAGAACATGACCGTTTCCCAATTGGTATATGAGAATGAAAAATCACTGCGCAGTGAGGATGAAATTCACCATGAATTGATGCGTGTTTGGCATACGATGTTGGAGTGTATGTACATTGGTTGTCATACTGAAGGGGTTCTGCCTGGAGGATTAAATGTCCGCAGACGCGCATATGATTCCCATCAAAATCTAAAGAGCGATTTACCTTATTCCACTCCGCAAGAATGGTTGGGTACGATTCGCAAAACCAAGGTATATTTCCGCCAAATCCTAAAATGGGTCAGTTGCTTTGCACTGGCTGTAAATGAAGTCAATGCTTCGTTGGGACGTGTAGTGACTGCACCAACCAATGGAAGTGCAGGCGTGATTCCTGCTGTATTGATGTATTATTTGGTGATTGAAAATCATAAAGCAGGAGAAAAAGAAATCAAACAATTTTTACTGGTTGCAGGAGAGATTGGTAGTATCTTCAAAAAAGGGGCGACTATTTCTGCAGCAATGGGTGGTTGTCAGGCTGAAATTGGAGTTTCTAGTGCTATGGCTGCTGGTGCACTATGTGAATTGATGGGCGGTTGTCCAGAACAAGTGATGATGGCTGCTGAAATTGCAATGGAACATCATTTAGGCTTAACTTGTGATCCTATTGGTGGATTGGTTCAAATTCCATGTATTGAAAGAAATGCCATGGGAGCCATTAAAGCTATTAACGCGGCTGAACTTGCGCTAGATACGGACCCTAAAAATGCAAAAGTACCGTTGGATAAAGTAGTAAGCACCATGTGGGAAACAGCTAAAGACATGAATAACAAATACAAAGAAACTTCAGAAGGTGGATTGGCAGTAGCTGTAAACTTAGCGGATTGTTAATTTGGTTGACGGTTTATGACTTACTGTTTATGACTTAAAAAATAAAACCCGCTAATCTTTTGGTTAGCGGGTTTTTATATTACAAATCCGAATGACTAGGTAAAACATACAACCTAGTTCCGTCTTCTTTTTGCATTTCAATTAATTGCCATTCTCCTGTCGGTTCTTTTTCTAAATAAGCTACAACTTGAACCGTTTTCTTTACTCCTATAACCTTTATCTCTAATAAGGCCTGACCATATCCATTTGTAACACTGATATTCCCTGTAGGAAACATCCCATAATTTACGACAGTTCCTATTTCACTAATCAAATATTCGTTTTGCTCTATTTCTGTTATTGCCATTTTATAGGCCTCTGATTTTTTCATGGTACTTGCAATAATGATAAACAGCACAACACAAAACAGTACTATCCCACTTATTAATACTACAATTCTTAGCTTTTTTGAGCCTTCTGAATGATTTTTCAATACAGCTGTTTTTGCAACCCTATCCCCTAATCTCTTCTTTTGCTTACTACTAGCTAAAACAAAAAACTCAATTGGCCATACGATTAAAAAAAGATTGCGTACAACTAATCTGCCAAAAGAAGGAACTTGATCCTCATTCTCTTGATCACATACCTTAATATTCAAGATCCATTTACCAATACTCATTCCTTTATAGGTATCTTTTGCTAAATACAGCATACCTCCTAATAGTACAACAACAAATATAATCCCTACATTTATACTGGATTCTTTCTCATTAAATAAACTATCACCTAGTAGTACAAAACTTAGTAGTATGATAAAGAAAGTGATTAAACTATGATCAATTAACAAAGCAACAATTCGCCTTTTTCTACTCGATAGATTTACCAGAGAGTTTCTCATTTTATTTTATTTTTTTACCCAACACTTTTTTAAATTAAGTACAAACAAGAATAGCGATTAAACCAGTCGATCCTATTACCTACTATAAGATATCTTATTCCCTATTTACACCGTCCAAAGCTACGTTTTATTCTCAAAAACAGATTGATTCTTGTCATTTTTCCTGTGGTATTATACTTACTGATTAAAAAAACAAGTTTTCGTTGAACCACTAGTCAAAGTACCGAAATTTAAATTGATTAAAACAAAGGTTTCTTTTTTAACTGTCTCAATTGAGCCATCGTTAAATGATCTTCTACCTCTCCTTTAATCATTATTTTATAGTCATCCGGCCCACCACATCGCCAATTGACTTCTATAATCGTATCTTTCTTATGAAAAGAGAAAACTAACTCTCCTTTTCTCTTAATTATCGTATCTCCGATTTCTAACAATTGATCATAATTAGCCAACCATCTTGTCTCATCCTTACAATTACACTTTCTTCCTGTCTCTAAATGAATCCCTTCTGAATTCATATTATACGCACTTGTTGATGGCTTTTTTTCTAAAATCTGCAAACATTCTACCGCTAAAACCAAATTTTTATTTGCCTCACAATCAACCTCTAAACAAGAAGACAATGAAAACAATAACATGATAACTCCAACTCTTTTTAAAATTCTCATTTAAACCAATTTTTAAATGTTTTTATACCATTACTTAATCTATAAACCTCTGATTTAGATCGAGTCAATCCTCCCCCTAATCCCAGTCCATAATTAATTGTAGTAGTTTTAACTCCTGTACTACTAATTATTCCATTTTCATTAGATGATTGAGTTCTAGACATTCCAACTGGCCCCAATTGCCCCGTCCATCCAGTATCATATCCTCCTAATCCATCTAAAAGATCCTCATTTCCTCCATAATTATCATAAAATCCTAAATTTCCTGTAGCAGCAAATCCTGGCTTTGTCAGTTCTAATCCAAAATCAAAATTACCTCCTATCACTAATGCTATATCCTCTTGTGTTGCAGCTATACTAATATTAAAACTCACTGAGAAAAAACCGCCACTTCCTCCAAATCCTCCCCCTAAACTCATAGCATCTGGAGCATATGCTCCATATTCTCCAGATGGAGTTGCATGAAAATAAGGATGTAACTTTTCTCTACTAACAAATGTAGACTCAACTACACCATCTGATCGTTCAGTTGAATAACCCTTTCCTGAATCTGCTCTAGAATAAGAAATTCCATCATTTTTATTATCAACTGACCAAGAGCCATCCTCTCCTTTCTTTATTTTATGATCTCTAAACCAACCTGTTTTTATATTATTCTCTTTTGCCCAAGATTTAGCCTCACTTTTAGATTCAAACATTCCTGTTGGATCAATAAAATTAACAGGATTATTAAATCCATATCTATATGGAGTCCAACCAGGTGCTTGTTCCGCCAACGGGTCCACATTCTTCTACACCTACTCTCCTTTTTGTTTGAGTGAACTTAACCCTTTTTTCAAAGAGCAATTATTCCTATAAAAATAGGGCTTTATTTGATAAAAATGACTTTTTCAAACAGACTTAGCGACTCAACTAGCTATTCACAAAAACGTTTTGGGTAGATACGAACGCAACGAGGTTTTTCCTCTATTAATATTGCTCGTAAAATTGCAGATATATTAGACGTTTTCTTAGATTACCTTACTGGTAAAGATGACGTGCGTATTGACAAAGACACCAGCATACACATTCTAGAATGTATCTAAGTTTTAAGAAACAGATAGCAATCACATCTTCTCTGTCATTGACGATTTTATCGCTAAACGAAAAATTCAATCGATTTTATAAATAGAAAAAGCCCAGTACACTGGACTTTTTCTATTTATCTACCACACGAAAAATTCGTGCGGTATCAAGGTTTGTTATTATAGATTAACATTAGTAATAACTAAAGGTTATATAAATAAAATAACACCTCCAAACCATCCTCTCCATTTTGTATTTTCTCCTGAAGTATTTCATAAAGTTCCTTTTCATATTTTGATAACTCTCCTTTACGTACTACATTATTAATCTCATCAATTGCATAATCTCTGCCTTGAAGATAATAATCTAAAGCTATTTTGTAAAATCTATCTTCTCTTGTTAATTCTTTACTCTCATATTTCTGATCAATACGCTGTAAAATAACACTTGGATTCTTTGGGTCATCCTTGATCTCTATAAGACTTCTAAATAAATCAATCGCAAATGAATCTTGTTCTTTTAGGTTTCTAAATACAGATAAAGCATCCTCATATTTCTCTATTCTATATAAAATCTTTATTTTTTCTATTTTATAAAAATCATCATTACTAATATCTATCAATTTATCAATATAATATAAAACAGAATCCTGTTTCTCTTGAGAATCAGCTTCTAAATTCCATTTTTCGTAACTCTCAATGTATTTATCTTCCATTTCTGATGGTTTTTGGGTTTTAGGATTACTACAGTTGAAAGCAAGAAAAAATAGACTAATAAAAAGAAAAGTTTTTGTCATTATTTAAAATCTAAGGTTTGTAGAAGTTGATATAAAACCGTTTTTACCGCCCAATTGATATTTAACAGTTGAGTTAATCCCCAAGTTTAAACTTGATGTCTCTGTAAAATTATTTGTCATATTTTTTAATCTATTAAAACCTATATTCATTGTTGTTTGCCCCGAAGCATGCCAATTAGAATTTGATAACATAGAATATGGTAAATCTGAAAAAGGATTACTTGCTACTATATTGCGGTTACCAAGAGGAGTTGAACCTCTCAAACCTATATTTCCTCCTATAGCCATTAACATAGTTCCAGGTGCGTCAGTCTCAGATGACATTCTTACATTAATATTCAATCCAGATATTCTAGATTGGCCATCAATTAAATTAGATTCAAACATATTATTTCCTGTTCCTTCTATACTAAAATCAAAACTAACATGAGCAGTATTTTTAATCACCACTGGAGCAAAAGCACCTTTTCTACCTCCATCTCCTCTACCTAAAGACAAAGCGCTTAAAGTAGTCCAATTAACATTTTTGTCTTCAGGAATATTCAGATTCTGCTTAACATCAGTTAAAGTTGCTCCAACATTTTTCCAAGTTTCCTTATTATCGTCAGTAAATTCTGAATCAGTTCTATTGAACCAGACTATATCATCTCCTTTCTTAAACCAATCATCACTCTCCTCCGCGCTCATCCCCGTAGGGTCAATCAAATTCATCGGATTGTTGTGTACATAATGATACGGTGTCCATGCTGGGAATTTCTCCGCCAACGGATCCACATTCATCCATCGACCAAGTGCAGCATCATAGTTCCTTGCACCGTAATCATATACGTTTAATCCTAGCTCATCTTGTTTCTCTTTTCCGTTGTATTGATACTTATAGTTTTGAGCTATGGTATTATTCTTCTCGTTATACCCTTGATGAGCCAATCCAAATGGATAGTAATTCGTTTCTTCAATGATCTCACCAACGTCGATTTTATCATTTTTATTCGCATCTGAATAGCTCAAACGAACATTACCTAAATGGTCGCGGTATTGGTATACATAGTTTTGCGTTTCTGCATTGAAATACCCTTCTGCGGTTGGGAAGAATAGTAATTTCCCCATAAAATATTGGAAACCATCCAAATAATTCACAGTAAAACCACCTCCTCCTTGGGTTACTACTTTATTTATTTTCTCACCTGTCGCTGTATAAAGATAAGTGATTTTCCCTCGATCAGATAGGATTTCCACAGGTAAATTCAAGTGGTTGTACTTGATTCTCGTAATTCCTTTGTTTCGATCTACTTTCAGATTACCAAAACTATCGTAATC
The DNA here is from genome assembly GCF_001549985.1 of Myroides odoratus. Classification (GTDB taxonomy): domain Bacteria; phylum Bacteroidota; class Bacteroidia; order Flavobacteriales; family Flavobacteriaceae; genus Flavobacterium; species Flavobacterium odoratum_A. The sequence goes on from NZ_LROZ01000002.1 coordinate 260,087, forward strand.
GTAATGTTTAGCGGCAGTACTTCCCTGTTTGAAGCCATCGGTATTGTTGGAGCTATCCACTACTTTTTGTAGGATATTGCCTTCGTAACTGTAGGTCAACTGATCTAAATCCAAAGCAATAGCGGTATTCACACTACGTCCTTTGCGGTTTAAGCTCCTAATATTCCCATTGGCATCGTAGCTCATTTTTTCATCATACAGTCCAATGATGGGCATGATACCCGCAGGTTCTTGATAGGTTCCAGCTTTTAAACGGTTAACCTTATCATAGGCATAACTATAGCGACGCAATACATTATCTTGGGCGGTTTTCCACGTTTGTTCAGCGATAGTCCCATTGTATAGTTTTTTGACTCCACCAATCCCCTCACTATCCAAGGTATTGTAATTCAGCTTCATCGCAAACAAAGCTTTCTTACCAAAATCACCTGCCTCTAAATTATTCGCATTGTTTACCTGAGTCAACCAACCGCGGATATTATAGGTATAATTAATTTCTTGTAGAAAAGAGGAGCGAATTGTTGCTTCTGCAACTGCTATAGGTCTATCAATAACTTTGTCATTTTGTTCCAAATCTCGGGGTTTAAAAATGTTCCCTAATTTGCCTCCAACTCTTTTCTGTTTAATGCGTCCCAATTCATCGTATACATTTTCAAAAAGAACCACAGGATCAGCATTGCCTACTTTATGAGTTTGATACATTAAACGTTCAGCTTTATCATACGTAAATGTTTCCATAATCTCTATTGGTTGACTCCCGCCACTAAATTGATGCTTCGTAACAGTTTTTATTGGAAGTCCTCTAAAATTATACTTCGTATCAACTCGAGTCAAACCTCTGGAAACAGTAACATAATCTCGATGATTTCTAAGTATTTGCTCTTTATCATCATAAAGTTTGTATTCAATCATATGATCTGATAATGCAATAGGACTAGGATGAAGAATTTTGGTCCATGTTCCTGTTGCCAGTCCCTTTACTTGTAAAATAACGGTTTGTCCTTCTACCTGTTCTGGAATTTCAGTATTGTTTATAAACTCATAATCATCATAATAATTAAGTTTCAAAATTCTCAGTTCAGTCTTCGGCATTATGTTATTAGTATAGGGTACCATTACCCTATCAATAGTTCTAGGCACCGTTCTTTTTTCGTAGATATCTGTAGATAAATCGACTAAATTTTGAAACGTAGTTCTTCCTGCTGCTGTACTTGGAGTACCTGTATAGAATCCAGTATATACCACACGCCCAAAAGCATCGTATTTGCTAAACATCCAACCTTTTGCTTCATCTCCAAATGGGCTATACACCGGACCTTGTGCCAATAGGCGATCAGCTTTATCATACACCATAAACTCCCACTCTTTCCCAGGGAGTTTCTTCGCCACCAATCGATTCTTGTGGTCGTATTGGTACTGATAACACAACTGATCTAAGGTTGTGGCGTCCGTTTTTCCGTAAGACAAAGGAGGTAAGACATACGTTAAGTTATTATACTGGTCATAGACATAATAAGTATAAAGCGCGATTCCAACATACGGACTCCAAATACCTGGATCTATTGGTTTAACAGGTGGAGTAAGTGAGTTCACTCCGTTAGATACCTGATCCGTTAAGTTATTTCCGATGTCTTCTGCATTATTAATGATTTCACTCGCACTTTTTCCCGCTAACTCATTTGAAATACCACTAGTAATGCCTCCAGATAACGAACCACCTGGCCGGGTAGGATCCACAACTGCCAATTCACGATCTAACAATTGAACCGTAGCTAAAACTTTGTCTTCTTGATCTGTGAAACGATTCGAATAGTTACCATCCTCATCTTTAGTTGACGTGACATACAGCTTATTGGCTGCGAAATACCCCTCATCCACCAAGCGAATGTCATATGCTTTCAAACTCGCATTCCATGTGGCTATCGCTTTGAATTTCTTTACTTGATTGGATACATTAAACCCATAGGTATGCTTGACCGTATGGCTCGCATTGGCTGCCATTTTCCAGTCTTCCCCTGGTGAAGCTTGTTGTAACACTCGCTTTAAAGGGGATTTCTCAAATTCCGTTTCGCTATACGGATTGGTTGTGCGTTCGTATTTCGCACTGTCGTAAAACGCTTCAGTCTGACTTTTAGCATTGGGGATAAAATCTCGTTTTTCATTGAGATGCAATTGAAGTGAATTATCTGGATAATATTGTTCTACAAAAGGTAAATAATCCTTTGTTTGTCCTAAATTCAACTCATATTCGATATGTTTAACCACATTGCGATTTAAAGCACCTATTCCCACTGCAATTTCTTGCTTGGGACGACCTAAACCATCATAATACACCACAGTCTCTAACTTGGGCTTATTATACAACGCATGAGCAGTCGTTGCCGTTGCGTACTGAGGCTGTGTTGTTTTAATGTAGTTTTCTGAGCGCGTTTGTGCTTCCATGGAACTACAAGTCAAGCCAAACACAAACAAGATATAACGTGTAATTTGTTTCATTGTAATTCTATTGATTGTTTTTATAATTGTATTCGTATTCTTCGATGATATTTCCCTCGTTGTCTTTTATCGCTTTTAAACGGTTAAAAAGATCATATTCATAAGACATACTGGTTCCTTTGGAATCTGTCATTTTCGTAATTCCCACTAAAGGTTTATGCTCATAGGTGGTAATCAAAGCCTCTTTTAAAGCAGCATTTGTTCTCAAATTATTGAGTTGGGTCAATTTGGTTTCATTGATTGTAACTAAATTGGCAATGCTAACACCTAGTGCACTGGCTACTTGTTCTTTGGTTGCATTTTCAATGCGAGCAATAAGTAAGGTTTGTCCATACCCATAGAGGTAAACGGTTTTACTTCCACTTTTATCTTCTATTTCTTGTACATTAAAGTGACGGTCATAATAAGTAACAGCCAAATTACTAGGAAAAAAACTTTGTTCTCCTTTACTCACTACCTGCGTAGTAAATAAGGCTTTATTGTTCCATAACTTATAGATATTACGCGTACTACCTTGCCAAGTATTATCTTTGTAAATACCCGTTTGAATTAATTGGGCAGGACTGTGATCATTTTGTTTTTTAAGTTTACTAATCCCCTGATAAACATCAGCAGAAAGTACGTCTCCTGGTAAACTCACTTGAGAAACTACATCGTCCGGATAAAAATAACGTTCTACTATAGTAGCAGTAGGCGTTTCTATTGTTGTCTGTGTCTTCTGATAATGATAAGGACTAGTATAGGCAAAAGTTTGCTTCTCTTCTATGGATTTTGTTCCTTCATACTTAGTTGAAGTCACTGATTTTAAATAGTTTCTAAATGAGTTTATCTCATATTTTGTATATCCAATATGCTTAATGTTTAAGGGATTGATATTTGCTCCATCATTTGTATAGCCCGTTGTAGACATATATTTAATACGGGAAGACAACCCTCTAACAAGCAATCGCTTAGATTGATCTTCTTCATACGTATAAACTTCACTAAGTACCTTTTCTTTTTTCTCATTAAAAACATGTTTCTCAGATAAAAGACCATGATGCCAATTAGACCGAGTCCACTTTGGAGGTCCAGAAAAACCATTTGTTATACAGGAAAAACCCATCATACCATGGTCCAAGTAATATTTATACTGCGTCATTGAACTAGAAGAATCACCATATTGTATTTGTTCTACAACACTACCATAAGCTACCCTTCCATCTCCAATAGGATCATTCAACGATAAAAGACTATTTGAAAAAACAGTAATTGATGGATTATAAATGGGTAAAGGAAACATTCCTCCAGTATTACACAGAGTTAGTTCTTCACCTCTTGCGACATATACATATGTATCAAAATAATTACTTCCTGAGGAGCTTCCTGTATCTAAATCCAAATAACTATATCTTTTCTTAAGTGCTAATTCATCATCAGCAGTATATGACTCTATACTACTCACACTGACACCATTAAGTGCTAGCTCTTTTTCAACAATGGTATCATTAGATGCTTTATATTTAATTCCTATTACTCCTACTCTGTCATTCTTAAAACCAGTATAAAATCCCTCTAATTTATACTTGGCAAAAGGATCTACTTGAAGTTTTCTCACCACTAATTGATGTACTTTTTCTGTTGTCAAACGAGAATAAGCCTGAACATATCTACCTGACCCTTTAGGACTTTCCTTCATTAGATTAAAATAATACCCCTCCTGATCAATAGGATATTCCGCACCTCCTGGATTATAATTCGGATCATAAAAACCTAAACTCAACTCCGCTTCTACAGTATATTCATCCAAAGTTTTAAAATATACCGGTTCAGGTCGACTCCCATACATTAAACTCATTGAAGCTATTCCATACTTCGCAGGTATAAGTTCACCGTCCACTACACTATTGGGTTGATAGGAAAACGTCGTATATCCCTTGGTTGGGAAAATTATTTTTTTTAATAGTCCTGCAACAATAGCATATGTATCTGTATACTTGTTTCCTACACTAACCTGAGGATGCTTTTCATACCCTAAATTACGGTCTTTAATTAACATCCAATTGCTAATAGGATCTGGAAAATCTCCGCGATCTCTACTGTTATATCCCCAAGCATCTTTAGAGCCAAATCTTTCATTAAGTCCTTCTGGATTGTAATATTCGAATTCATACTGGTGATTAGGAGCTAGGAATTGCACTTTATTTAAAAATGTTCTTCTATTTCTTGTGGAAACATAGTCTAACTTGATATGTTCCACTGTTTGCCTTGCTTGATTTTGAACTATAACCGCTGAAATTAATTTAGGTTCTCCTTTTAAATGATCAAAATGAGGTCGACTATACTCTTGTTTAAACAAAACTTCTCCATAATAGGGATTATTACTATAAATACGAGACAAAACAGCAGTTTTCATATTAGTATATACTGTATTCATTGCATACTCCCATTTTTCCTTTGGTGCTCCACTATTATTACTGCAAGTATTTTCAATTTTAATTTTTTTAATTGAATGGCTTGCTTGTTGGAGATAAGAAAAATGATCGTCTGTATATTCAAAATAAACCACAGTCCCTTTAGGTGAAGTGATTGACTTTAAATACCAAGCCGTAACAGCACTATCGTATGAATAATCATATTCTGTAGTTGTCACTTCTCGTTGATCAAAAACATAGGTTATTCCCTGCTCATCACGGACTGTAAAATAGTAGTTCTGATCCGTCCCTTTCAGCATTTTAATTTCTAAATCTTCTTGTTTCAACAACAACACCTGTTTATTGTCATCTAGGGTAAATTGTCCACTTCGTCCTAAAAAGTTAAATAGAAACAAATCAGGTTCTGTATCTAATAAACCAGTTCGTGAATTATGGTACACATAGTTTACCATTTCCTGATCATCACAGTGTGCATCAGGTGGCAACTTATTGGATCTCCTTTCATCGGCTTTGCCATTTACAACTCGGGTTATGACTCCACCTGCATTGAGTACCCAACCAATCCCCACATTATTCTCTGCCTGATCTACTTTTATCCCATTGGAGGAGTAGCTCAACGTAATAGGCACAGCTAAATCCTTCACCTTGTAGTTATACAACTCAATCTGTTCTTGAACCGTACCAGTAAACATCCCGATACTGTGTTGTCCGTAACTTCCCAACGAATAAGAGGTTGAAGAAGGTAAGATCAAATTCAACTCATTTTTAACCTCTTCTTGCCCAAAAGAAAAGTGTATTCCTCCTAAAATAAATACTACTAAAAAATATATCTTTTTCATTTTTATCTTCTTACTACGTTAATACTTCCACTTTCCGTATCGGTTTTCACCCAAATAATATAGGTTCCTCGAGATAGCGCTGTTAAATCAACCGGTTCTGTTTGATACTCAATCGTTCTGCTTTGCAATAGGCGTCCACTTAAATCATAGACTTCCATTTTTCCTTTAGTATAGGCGAAATTCATCACGATATTCGAAAAACCAGTCGTTGGATTAGGAAAAGCCTCCAGAGTAATACGCGTAGACTCTTCTCTTTCTTTCTCCTCTGGTTCTACTTTGACAATCCAAAAGTCATTCCCTCCTTTTTGTGCAGTCTTCACCTTACTCTTTTCGCCATTGGACGTACCTGCAAAAACATAGCCTCCATCACGAGTTTGAATGACTTTAGTCAACACATCGTTGCCCTTGCTGCTGATGGATTTCTCCCAAGCAACACTGCGTTCTCCATCTAAACGAGTACCCAAATATTCAAAGGTGGCGTCCTTTTCTGCCTCATTCAAGCTACTTCCTCCCAAAAAGAAGTCTCCCTTAGAATCCACAAAACCATTGGTCAACATATTGTAATCTCCATAGCTATACACAAATGATGCTACTTCGCTGCCGCGTTCATCCACTTGAACCACCCAATAATCTAATTGACTTTCTTGTTTGCTGGTTTTACTTCCCGATACATCTGAATTAGACATACCAAATAGCGCATAACCTCCGTCTTTTACTTGTTGAATTTCTTTTAGTTCCTCTTCTTGTGCTCCACCGTAGGTGCGTTGCCATTGCTCTTTTCCTGTTGCATCTAAGTGAATCAGCCAATAATCCATACCTCCATAAGCTTCGGCTGTTTTAGTGCCACTGCGAGGAGAATTCGATTGAGCACCAATAAGTAACCCGCGATTTGCTGTTTCGATGATATCAATCCCCACTTCTTTATATTCCCCTCCATAGCTCTTTTGCCACACAATAGCACCTTGTGCATTTAATCGCAAAATCCACAGGTCCATCCCTCCATAATAAGAAGCCGTTTTATCACCCGACACAACGGAATTACTATTGGCTAGTACCGCATAATCTCCTCCTTTTAGAGCAATCACCTTGACGATTTCCTCCGTTCCTATTCCACCATAACTGCGTTGCCATTCGATCGTCTTAGCGGCATTGAGCTTCACCAGCCACAAATCTTCCTTGCCCTTATTTTCTTCTGTTTTATCGCCTGAGATTCCAGAGGTGGATGTTATCCCCAACAAAAAACCACCATCTTTCGTATGGCAAATGCTATGCAAATAATCATTTCCGTCACCGCCTAAGCGATATTGCCATTCTTGGGCACCATCCTCTTTCATCTTCCACAACCAAGCATCGATATTGCCACGGCGCTTCGCTTTGATATCTCCTCCTTCATTGGACAAGGAACTCCCCGCTAACAAAAAACCATAATCGGCGGTTGGTAACACATCAAATAGGTATTCCGCATGGGTACTACCTAACGTTTGTTCCCATTTTACTTTTTGACTAAATCCTAGTATAGGGATTAAAGTAACTAGTAGTAGTTTTATTTTCATATACAATTCATATTTCATTAAGTCAAACTCATTCTTAATAACTTAAACCTTTACTTATTCCTTACAAAAATATCTATTTAAAATAATATTTAGTTAAATTATGTGATTTTAACTATTTTAAAATAAAAATTAAAGATAAATAATTCACATATTCTCATTAACAGAAGATATAGTGATTAAAAAATCACATTTAGTAGGTATTTAAACCTCAAGAATATTCATACTACACTTTTACTTCACAAGTAGTTTTTATCTAATGAAGGAGAATACATAGCATTTTCCAAAATATCACAATCTATTTATTCTGACTGTTTATTCCTTCCTACTTCCTCCCCAGAAATAGTGAAATTCAGCTCTACTTTACATTTTTCTATTTTCAGTATTGTTTTTTTTTAGCACATTTGCGTCCTCAATTAACGATATTGAATAACAGAACAACCGTATGAAAACACTCGTTCAAGCCTTATTATTTTGCTGTACCCTTCCGGTTCTAGCACAATCCCCAACCTTATACACGTCCAAACCTACAGAAGCTTACAAAGACAAAGCAGCGACTCAAAAGGCGGGAATTTTTATTTCCAATGCTCACCTTTCGTACTATGAGAAAATCAACAAGCGTTTGGTGCAGATCGACCGCGATTATGAGAATCCCATTTATATTGTGGATACCCAAAACCTAAAAGAATACTATACCGAAGATTCACCTGCAGCGCCTGCTCCCATTATTGAAATGGACGAGTACTATGGATCCCCTCACCTATTCACAACTGTAGCGGGATTAAAAGTGCGCGAGTACCCAAGTAGTACTGCTAGTGTATTGGGAACTGTCCTAATTGGAACAGCAGTACCAATTGAATTTTATCCGTATGACCAAAATGCATGGGTACCGATTTCGTATAAAGATGGATATGGTTATGTAGCTGTACAATATTTAGGTGAACGCCCTGTAATGAGTGAGTTGATCCAAGCGTACAAAGGCGCAACCGAAGTGAACGAACAACGCAAATACGCAGAGCGCATCTTGGAACTAGGATGGAATAGCGAAGACAAAGAAACACAAAAGGCCATTCAGCTTTATATCGACTTTGCTACAAAACAAGACGAAACGGAAAAAGTAGAATTGTTGAAACTGCAATTGGACGTATTTAAATCCATGCCGAAAGTAGGAGATTCTTCTAAAGTGAATAAAATGGTTAAGAAAAAGCAATTTGGCTTTGCCTTAAACGGAAAAGTTGAACCCCTAGACGGTTTTGATATCGATTGGATTCACAACTACTTGGGGTATCCGATTGATGAATCTGCCAATTTAGAAGATTGCGCCTTGGGAGATTACGAATCTAATTCATACTTTAATTCGGCTGAATTTATCACGCATGACCTGGATCATACCTATAAAGTAAGAAAAATGGACATGCTCAATCAAAATGGTTTTATCCTAGATAATCACTTGTTGGAGCAGTACACTACTGAAACACTCTTTCTAAAATTAGCCAAGGGATTAATCACAACCATTGATCCAATTGAACATACTTATTACATTGCCGTGGACGATGTACTCTACAGTTTTGAGTTTCGCAATAATGAATTATTGCGAGTAGAATTGATTTATTACTGCTAATTTTTTTATTTCAAGTCTTTTTACTCTACTTTTACAAGGAATTACAAAATAAACAACAATGTCAGTAGCAAAGAAAGATTATAAAAAAGTGACTACTAAGTCGCTGATTGATATGAAAGCCAATGGAGAAAAAATATCAATGCTTACTTGTTATGATTACTCAATGGCCAAGGTTTTAGAAGCTGGTGGAATTGATGTCATGTTAGTTGGAGATTCTGCTAGTAATGTAATGGCAGGACACGAAACAACATTGCCAATTACACTAGATCAAATGATATACCATGCACAATCGGTTGTACGAGGTGCAGATAGAGCTTTAATTGTCGTGGATTTACCTTTTGGTTCTTACCAATCTGATCCTAAAGAGGCATTGCGTTCTTCTATCCGAATTATGAAAGAAAGTGGTGCGCATGCCGTAAAAATGGAAGGTGGTATTGAAATCAAAGAAGGAATCAAACGCATTTTAGAGGCGGGTATTCCGGTAATGGGACATTTAGGTTTAACTCCTCAATCCATTTATAAATTTGGAACGTACACGGTTAGAGCCAAAGAAGAGGAAGAAGCAGAACAGTTGATGAAAGACGCTAAAATGTTAGAGGAAATCGGATGTTTTGCTGTTGTATTAGAAAAAATTCCAGCAACATTAGCGAAAAAAGTAGCAGAGAGCATTTCTATTCCTGTTATTGGTATTGGAGCAGGTAATGGTGTGGACGGACAAGTGTTGGTCATCCATGATATGATTGGATTAACACATGAGTTCAACCCTAAATTCTTACGTCGTTATTTAAACATTTTTGATCAGATGAAAGATGCTGTTGCACAATATGTTGACGATGTAAAAGCAGTAGATTTCCCTAATGAAAACGAACAGTATTAACCTGTTTTTTTACAAAATATACATTCAAAAATATCCTTTTACATTTAAAAGGATATTTTTGTTTTAAAATTCATCGTATGAAAGTTGTTTCTACTCCAGATAATTTACAAATCTTACACGAAGACAATCACCTCATCGTGATTAATAAACGCGTAGGTGATTTAGTTCAAGGGGACCAAACGGGAGATATGCCGTTAAGTGACATCATCAAATTGTATTTAAAGAAAAAGTACAATAAACCAGGGGAAGCTTATTTAGGTGTGGTACATCGCTTGGATCGTCCTACATCGGGAATTGTGGTATTTGCTAAAACATCCAAAGCATTGACCCGTTTAAATGAATCGTTCAAAAACAGAGAAACGAAGAAAACCTATTGGGCGGTGGTGAAAGATGCTCCTCCTAAAGTAGAAGACACCCTGGAGCATTACCTGGTTAGAAATCCAAAGAACAATACATCCAAAGCCCATAACAAAGAAGTTTCCAATAGTAAAAAAGCAAAATTAACCTATCGTTTGTTTCACCAGCTGAAACATTATTCAGCTTTGGAAATTGATTTACACACAGGACGTCATCATCAAATACGCTGCCAATTAGCTGCAGTAGGTTGTCCAATAAAAGGCGATTTGAAGTATGGTGCTGATCGCAGTAATCCCGATGGTGGAATTCACTTACATGCTCGATCCTTAACCTTTACTCATCCTGTAACCAAAGAAGTTTTGACAATCATAGCTCCAACACCAGATGAGGTGATTTGGAATGTGATTAATGGGTGATGCATTTGTTTTTTGTGAGGGTTGTGTTTTGTAAGGCGGTGAGAAGATGAGGGGATGAGGTTTGCTTTTTTGCAAGAGGCTTTTTTGAAAATCGACGTTCATTTAGGGACGTTCACTCATACCCCATAACCCTACTGTTCCTTCGACTTTCCTTCGACTTTCCTTGAACCTTTCTTCGACCTTCCTTGGACTTTCCTTCGACATTCCTTCGACAAAAAGGCCTGTTTTCCTAGTATACTCCAAGCATTGTCCAAAGAATGTCCAACAAAACCACTACCAACTCTTTATTAATTAAGAAGAAAAGAATGAGATTTCATTCTCTTAAGAAGGTTTTTCTCTATCAGAAAATTCAAACCGTTTACTGTAAACCGTACACCGTAAACCGTACACCATAAAAAAGGGTTGCTTAACAGCAACCCTTTTTAATTTCTTTCGTATTCGTTTTTATTCTTAAACCAAGTCCCCACAAAGTAAGAAGAAACACTGAATACTCATTTTAACAACTAATAAAAAATACAGTAATACATTTATTTACCCTATGCAATATACTAAAAAAAATCAATAATAAAACATTTTAATATAAAAATTATTAAAAAATCTAAATATTAATAAAACATTCCGAATAAACCGCTTCCCTATTATAATTCTCTACATTTAGTCAAAAGCATTCATTTACCTTGTAGCTGGCCCATTTTAGTAGAATTTATCCCATAAAAAAAAGTCTATCCAGAAAATCTGGATAGACTAAAATTTTATAAATATTTCTTGTATATTAACTTTTCATTAAATAGCTTTGCGAAGCTTACTTTTAGGAGTGAATAAGGTAGCTCCTAGAAACACAAGAATTGCACCGTGAATCACCATCCACACCGTAGCCCCAAATGGAATCGGAACGAAAGGTTGAAACAAGATGATTAAAGCAATATAAAGTCCAGTTCCTTTAATATTTGCTTCTACGTGTGAATTGTAAGCTAGGATACCGAATAATGCAATCAAAATGAATTTTGTCAATTCATAAAAATCTTTTGGCAAGCTTAGCATACCTGCTAATAACAATAACATTGCGCCTATTTTTAATCCTTTTTCCATAGTTTTTTGTTTCTTTAAATACACTGCAAAGATACAACCTAACAAGCTGAAAACCAAGTTCCAAAAAAGATTTCAAAAATTCAAATAAAATACACAAATAGTCCATAAACTATTAAATTTTATCTTAACTACCTTGTAAATAACACAAGCTCAGTGTGTTTTTATTGAATATAAATTCCCGCTTTCAAATCCAATAAAATTAGTTTACTTTAGCGCTATTATTAAAATTGATATACAACACGATGAAACAAGTAACTTTAAATCACATTCACGAAGGTTTAGGAGCTAAAATGGTTCCATTTGCAGGATTTTCAATGCCTGTACAATATGAAGGTGTAAATGCAGAACACGAGACAGTAAGAAACGGTGTAGGGGTATTTGATGTATCTCACATGGGAATTTTCAAACTATCTGGTCCGAATGCGTTGTCATTAATCCAAAAAGTTACTTCTAATGATGCTTCTACGTTAGTAGATGGAAAAGCACAATACTGTTATTTTCCAAATGAAAAAGGAGGAGTAATCGACGATATCATTACCTACAGAATCAATGAGAATGAATACCTAATGGTGGTGAATGCATCGAATATCGAAAAAGATTGGACGTGGATTAACCAACATAATCAGGTAAATGCAACGCTTGAAAACTTATCTGACAGCTACTCTATCTTAGCTATTCAGGGGCCTAAAGCTGTTGAAGCTATGCAAAGCTTAACGACAGTGAACTTAACTGATCTTAAATTTTACAACTTTACCATCGATACTTTTGCTGGAGCGAAAGACGTCGTGATTTCTGCAACAGGATATACAGGTTCAGGAGGATTTGAAATCTACGCGAAAAACGAAGATATCGAAATGATTTGGAACAAAGTATTTGAAGCTGGTGCAAATTGGGGAATCAAACCTATTGGATTAGCTGCACGTGATACTTTGCGTTTAGAAATGGGATATTGTTTATATGGGAATGAGCTAAACGATGAAATCTCTCCTTTAGAAGCAGGATTAGGATGGGTTACTAAATTCACCAAAGACTTCATCAGTGCTGATATCTTAAAAGCACAAAAAGAAGCAGGACTACAAAACAAATTAGTAGGATTTGAATTGGTAGAAAAAGGTATTCCAAGACACGATTACGAAATTGTTGATGCAACAGGGGCTGTAATTGGAAAAGTTACTTCAGGAACAATGTCACCTTCTTTAGGAAAGGGAATTGGAATGGGGTATGTAACCTTAGCACATGCTGCTGAAGGTAGTACAATCTACATTAGAATTAGAAAGAACGATGTTGAAGCAAAAGTGGTAAAAACACCGTTTTACAAAAAATAATGGAATCAAAAACTAGGGGCTTAAAATAAGCCCCTCTTTTTTATGATATATTTTTTTTATCTTTTATTTTTGCATTATTAAATCAAGTTATAAATTATTATGGGAAGAGCGTTTGAATTTAGAAAAGGACGTAAGCTAAAACGTTGGTCTGCTATGGCAAAAACGTTTACGAGAATTGGTAAGGACATTGTAATGGCTATTAAAGAAGGTGGACCTAACCCAGAAACAAACTCTCGCTTACGTGCAGTTATGCAAAACGCTAAGGCAGCTAATATGCCGAAAGAGAACGTTGAGCGTGCAATAAAACGTGCTACAGATAAAGACACCGAAAACTATAAAGAAGTAATATTTGAAGGCTATGGCCCTCACGGAATTGCTTTCTTAATTGAATGTGCTACAGATAACAATAACCGTACAGTTGCTAATATTAGAAGTTACTTCAATAAATGTAATGGTACATTAGGAACATCTGGTTCAGTAGAGTTTATGTTTGATCATACTTGTAACTTTAGAATACCTGCAGACGCCAATAGAGATTTAGAAGAATTTGAATTGGAGTTGATTGATTATGGTATTGATGAAATTTTTGAAGATGAGGATGGAGTAATGATTTATGCTCCTTTTGAAAGTTTTGGTGCGATTCAAAAAGAACTAGAAAGTAGAAACATTGAAATCTTATCTTCTGGATTTGACCGTATTCCACAAGTTACAAAAGAACTATCTGAAACGGAACAAGCAGATGTGGATAAATTATTAGAAAAAATTGAAGAAGACGATGACGTTCAAAACGTTTTCACTACGATGGCGTAATCTCCTTTCTTTGGATATATCAAAAAGCTTCCCTAGGGAGGCTTTTTTTATGGAAATAAATTATGGGCTATGGGTGATGAGTAGTTGCAACTTACCCATTTACCCATACCCCTTCACCCATAACCCATTTCCCATTTCCCCCTTTCCACTAACCTATTTTTTTCATACATTTACGAAAAAATCCAGAATCCGTATGAAATGGCAAAATCTCAGAGAAAGTAAAAATGTCCGAGACAATCGAGGCAAGTCGATGGTTGGAAAAACCGCATTAGGCGGAGGTTTAATTGGTATTATTGCCATGCTTCTTGTTATTTTTGGAGGCGAAACGGGACAACAAATTGCACCAGTCTTAGAGCAATTGAATCAAGGCGGACAAACAACAGAACAAACGGAAACAAGAACCCTTTCATCCGAAGAAGTTCAAATGGGTAAAATGGTTTCCGCTATCGTTGGAAGTACGGAAGATGTTTGGCATGATATTTTTGATCAAATGGGACAAATCTACCAAGAACCTAACCTCGAGCTCTTTGATGATCAAGTGCAAACCGAATGTGGACATGCACAGGCTAGCGTAGGCCCTTTCTACTGCCCTGCGGATCAAACCGTTTACATGGATTTGCGATTCTTCGAGGAATTACACCAGCGTTTTGGAGCTGAAAAAGGCGATTTTGCGATTGCGTATGTCATTGCTCATGAAATTGGGCACCATGTCCAAAATTTACTGGGAACAAATGCTAAAGTGTGGGAACAACAACAAAAGCTTTCAAAAAAAGAAGCCAATAAATTATCCGTTGCCCAAGAATTACAAGCCGATTTCTATGCCGGTGTTTGGGCTAAACACATTCAAAAATACCTAGAACCCAAAGATATTGATATTGCCTTAAGTGCTGCACAAGCTGTTGGAGACGATGCCATTCAAAAAAGAGTAACTGGACAAGTTAATCCTGATTCTTTTACCCACGGTAGCTCTAAACAACGTAAAGAATGGTTCATGAAAGGATATCAAACAGGTGATATCAAACAAGGCAACACATTCGATTTTATCAAATAACAATTCACTATAAAGCCACAATGACTAATTTAAAACAAACGATACAAAAAATTCTACATGAAGGATATGATTTCCAACCTTTTCTAATCATGAAAGAAGCCGCTGCATACTACAAGAAAACTATTTTGCTTGTTGTTGTCAGTTTATTACTCGCTTTCTTTCTTGCTTCTTTCTTGGGATCTATTGCTTTAACTCAATTCATAGATATCCATGAAACCGCAACCCCAGCTGAAATTCAAGAAAAACTACTTGAATTGACAGACAAATTAACACAACCTCCTTTGTTGTATACGTACTTGCTTTTTGCAGTCTTATTTTCGGCTTTATCCAGTGTGCTTATTGCAGGATTTTACAAGATAAATGCAGAAGCAGCACTAGGACAAACTCCGCGTTTTACTAGTGTTTTTAAGTATTTTTTCAACCTAAAAGGAGCTTATATTTTTGTCGCACAAGGGTTGATTACTTTATTCTTTACGGCATTTTCTGTCCTACTAAAAGAATATCAATTGGAAATGGTTTCCATCATCATCAATTGGTTAATCAATATCTTAACGATATTTGTTACCCCTTTGATTATTTTTGGTCGTATGTCTCCTTTTGCTGCAATTAAGACAAGTATTCAAATTGTTAATAAACAACCCATTCCCATTATACTAACAGTAGTGTTGAATTATTTCTTAGTATTTTCAGGTTTATTTTTCTTCCTTGTCGGAATTTTAATCACCTTACCTTACTTATTTTCTATCTACTTTACCTTGTATAAGCAGATTATTGGTTACAACTTAGAAGAAGCGAAAGTTTAATTTACCCCTTCCTTCATACCCTATACAAATGCCTCACTTCCATTGAATGTGAGGCATTTTTGATTCAGGAATACACTTGATGCCCCATGCATCAAAACCATCCTTCTCGATCTAAGCTTCGGTATTGTATAGCTTCGGCGATGTGATGGGCTTCTATTTTATCCACATGTTCCAAATCAGCAATGGTTCTTGCTACTTTTAAAATTCGATCATATGCTCGCGCGGACAGGTTCAACCGATCCATTGCGGTCTTTAAGAGTTTTAACGACTCTGGTTCTAGATTACAATACTCTCGTAACAATGGCGTTGTCATTTGCGCATTATAATGAATGCCTTGATAAGGCGCAAAACGCATGCTTTGTTGTTTTCTAGCGGCAATTACTCGTTGGCGAATGGCTAAGCTAGGTTCTGCTAATTGTTTATCTGCTAATTTTTCAAAAGGAACAGGGTTCACTTCAATATGAAGGTCAATGCGATCTAGCAATGGACCAGATATTTTGTTGATATAGCGTTGCATTTCTGCCTGTGTAGATTGTACCCTAGAACCTGGTTCATGGAAATAACCACTCGGACTGGGATTCATACTTGCTACCAACATAAAAGAAGACGGATACGTAATTGTAAATTTAGCGCGAGAGATTGTCACCTCACGATCTTCTAGAGGTTGTCGCATCACCTCTAATACTTCACGTTTAAATTCGGGCAATTCATCTAAAAACAACACGCCATTATGGGCAAGTGAAATCTCACCTGGTTGAGGGTAACTCCCCCCTCCTACCAAGGCCACAGATGACGCAGTATGATGGGGATTTCGAAACGGGCGCACGCGAATTAATCCTTTGTCTTTTGCTTTACCTACAACACTGTGTATTTTGGTGGTTTCTAATGCTTCCTCTAAGGTCATGGGTGGTAAAATACTCGCCAACCGTTTTGCTAGCATGGTCTTTCCTGAACCGGGTGGTCCGATCAAAATAATATTATGCCCCCCTGCAGCAGCAATCTCCATGGCTCTTTTAATACTTTCTTGCCCTTTGACATCCTTAAAATCTCGATCGAGCATTTCCTCTTGATTCAACATATCACTTTCAAAATCTAGCTGATAAGGGTCAAGTATGCATTTTCCTTCAAAAAAGTCAATTACCTCACTAATATGCTCAACTCCATAAACGGCTAACCCATCCACAACAGCAGCTTCTTTTTGATTGTCCTTGGGCAAAATAATTCCTTTAAATCCTTCTTCTTTGGCCTTAATTGCAATAGGCAAAGCACCATTAATACTCTGTAGTGTCCCATCAAGAGACAATTCCCCCATCATGGTGTAATGGGTTTCATTTAGGTGCATTTTAATCTGTTCAGAAGCAATTAAAATCCCTAAGGCAATCGGCAAATCATAAGCAGAACCTTCTTTTCGCATATTTGCTGGGGCGAGGTTAATTGTGATTCGCTTTCCTGGCAGTCGGTACCCTATATTGGCTAAAGCAGCCGCAATGCGATAGGAACTTTCCTTAATGGCATGATCAGCCAATCCTACCAAATAATACCCTACTCCATGATCGACATTTACTTCTATGGTTATCGTTGTTGCATCAATGCCAAACACAGCACTTCCAAATATTTTTGTTAACATATCTCGGATTTATTGTTAATATTCTTTTCCTAATTTTATACTTTATCAAATTTTATTCCTAAATTCAAGGAAGTAAAAAATGTAGAGTTGTAGAACACATCCCCAATTGGCAACGATTTTTTTATAACATCCTTTTTTTATTCTTTGATTTAAAAACTGCAACAACAAAAAATAATACATTGAAAATCAATACAATATATCTTTAAAATAGATTTATTTATGCTATAGTTTACATTTTGGCACTCTAGTTGAGTAACTAGTACTAACGAAGAAAAAGAATTCATCACCTACAACAAGTAAATTAACAGTATGAAAATGATAACAAATCGAAAAGTGTTTTTTATTGGCTTTGCAGCCATGCTTATGATTGGAACGCTAATCACTATTAATAGTTGCAACATTGGCAATTCAAAAACGTTAGATCCAAGAGAAAACGCCATTGCCTTGCCTATCATCCAAATTGATACTACAACGGCTATAACCATTAAGGATTACATCGGAAATATTGAAGGTAAAATTAATGTAGAAATCCGCCCTCAAGTTGAAGGAACTTTAGATCAAATTTTTGTTGATGAAGGTGCATATGTACATGAAGGTCAATCTTTATTTCAAATTAATCCACAACCTTACCGCGAGATTTTAAACAATATGATTGCCACAGAAAATGTGGAAAAAGCGAAACTAAAAAATGCGCAATTAGAAATCGATCGTTTAAGACCTTTGATTGATAATGAGGTTATTGCAGAAGTACAACTAGAAACAGCCAAATCGAATTACGAAATAGCGAGAGCCTCTTTAGCCAAAGCTTCAGCTGCGGTTGCTAGTGCGCAAATTAATCTGGACTATACCACCATTAAAGCTCCTGTAAGTGGTTATATTGGTCGTATGCCTAAACGCATTGGAAACTTAGTAAGCAGAGGAGATAAAGAACCTTTGACTGTCTTGACAGACGTCAGTGAAGTCTATGTGTATTTTGGTATGAGTGAATCCGATTTCCTTTACTTTACCAAAGACACGAAGAAATCAGATAGCACTCGTATTACCTCTTCAGGACAAATTTTACCAGAAGTAACGTTAATCTTAGCGGATGGACATGAATATGGTGAAAAAGGAAAAGTGGATATGGTCAATGGGCAAGTGAACCGCAACACGGGTTCTATTTCTTTGCGTGCGTCTTTTCCCAACTCACAAGATGTGATGCGTTCTGGAAATACAGGAACCATTAAACTACGCGAAACCAAAGCGCATGTAATTTTAGTTCCACAAGAAATGACAACAGCTATTCAAGATAAAACCTTTGTTTATCTATTAGATAAAGACGATAAAGTAAAACTACAGTCTATCCAATTGGACGGAGTTTCAGGTACTAATTATATTGTATCGGAAGGGCTTCAAATTGGCGATCGCGTAATTAAAACGGGATTCGATAAATTAACAGAAGGAATGTATGTAAAAGCGATGAACTAATACTTCTTCTCTCCTACCTATTTTTCACCTTTACTAAAATCAAAAAATATGCTAAAGACTATTATAGATCGTCCGATACTAGCTACAGTTATTTCGATTATGTTCGTTTTACTTGGGCTAGTAGGACTTACGTTATTACCGATTACTCGTTTTCCTGAAATTGCACCACCGAGTGTAAGTGTATCGACTTCTTATCCTGGAGCCAATGCTGAAACAGTAGCCCAAAGTGTTTTATTGCCTATTGAAGAAGCAATCAATGGGGTGGACAACATGACCTACATCAGCTCTAAAGCAAGTAACAGTGGTTCGGGAACGATTAATGTTTTTTTCAAAGCGGGAACGGATCCTGATCAAGCGGCTGTAAATGTACAAAACCGCGTAAGTAAAGCGGCAAGTGACTTACCTTCTGAGGTAAATGAAAATGGTATTTCAGTTACGCCTCGTCAAAGTGGTAACATCATGACGATTAACTTTTACAGCAATCATCCAGAAGGGATTTACGATGAGACCTTCTTACAAGCCTATACACAGATTAACATCAACCGCGAGTTGTTGCGTGTTCCTGGTGTAGCTGCGGTAGGACGTGTAGGTGCACGTGATTATTCTATGCGTACCTGGTTAAACCCTGAAAAATTAGCCCTATATGGCTTAACACCACAAGATGTTATTGCAGCAATCAAAGATCAAAACTTTGAAATTGCCCCCGGAAATTTTGGAGAAACTTCAGAAGAAGCATTTGAAACAGCGTTAAAGCACAAAGGGAGGTTTAGTCAACCAGAAGAATATGAAAATATTGTAATCAAAACAAATATTGACGGGTCCGTCTTATTATTAAAAGATGTCGCTCGTGTTGAGTTTGGTGCATCCAATGTGGGAAGTGATAACAGTGTGAATGGATTCCCTGGTTTGACAATGAACATTACTCAAACAGCAGGATCTAATGCAAGAGAAATTGACATTGCTGTACGTAAAGTATTGGAACGCGTAGCTCAAACCTTCCCTAAGGGCATTCACTATGAAATTAGCTACTCTGTAAAAGATCAAATTGACGAATCAATCAACCAGGTAAAAAGTACCCTTTTTGAAGCATTTTTCCTTGTGTTCATCATCGTTTATTTATTCTTACAAGATTTTAGATCAACAATAATTCCAGCTATTGCCATCCCAATTTCATTGATTGGTACGTTGTTCTTTATCTATTTAATGGGATTCTCAATCAATGTATTGACCATGTTTGCTTTGGTTCTGGCTATTGGTATTGTAGTAGATGATGCCATTGTCGTCGTCGAAGCGATTCACGAAAAGATGCATCAAACGGGATTAAAAGCTAAGGAAGCGACCATTGAAACCATGAGTGAAATTACTAGAGCCATTATCTCCATTACCTTGGTGATGTCTGCCGTATTTTTACCTGTTGGTTTTATGCAAGGTCCTGCGGGAATATTCTATAAGCAATTTGCGTATACCCTAGCCTTTGCTATTTTAATTTCAGCGGTGAATGCCTTGACATTGAGTCCTGCTTTATGTGCGTTGTTTTTAAAACAACCCAAAGCGGAGGAATTAGCTAAACAAAAAGAAACCAATCCAATAAAGAGAGTATCTGCTCGTTTTTTCTTTGCATTTAACACAGCCTTTGATTCCTTTACGACCAAATATGTGGCAACCATTGGCAAATTAATTCGCAACAAAAAAGTAGCCATTGCTGGATTAGCAGTAATCATTGGACTGGGGGTATTCTTTTTATATAAAACACCATCCTCTTTTATTCCAAGAGAAGATGATAGTTATATTACCTATTCCTTAGCTATGCCTCCAGGGGCTTCCCTTGCGAGAACAAAAGTAGTGCTAGCTAAAGCGGATAGCATTCTGAAATTGAGAACGGACATTGAAGGAATGACGGCCATTTCAGGATACAATACCATTGATGGAAATGCGAGTCCTTCTTTTGCTGTGGGATATATCAATTTGAAACCCTACAAGCAAAGAGGAAAAGTAAAAAATATCGATTTAATTATTGACGAGATTCAGCAGGATTTATCCGTTATTCACGAGGCTACTTTTAATGTATTTCCTCGACCAACGATTCAAGGATTTGGGGATTTCGGGGGAATTGAATTTGTTTTGCAAGATCGATTAGGCGGAGATTTCACTTCGTTTAGTCAGGCTGCAGATGGGGTCATCAAGGAATTAAATGAAAGAGAAGAAATTGGATCTGCCTTTACCTCTTTCAAAGCTAACTTTCCACAGTATTTACTTGAGATTGATTATATCAAAGCGAAATCACTGGGGGTAAGTGTAAAAGATTTAATGACCACCATTAAAAACTACTACGGAAGGGTTAAAGCGGGAGATTTCAACCGATTTGGACGTACCTACCGCGTGTATATGCAAGCTGATATTGAATACAGAGAAAGTCCACAGTCTTTCAGTTCTATTTACGTCAAGAATAAAGATGGAGAAATGTTACCTGCTAATACATTGGTTAAATTGAAAAAAGTATTAGGTCCACAAACCGTTAGTCGTTACAATTTATACAATGCCATTACAGTAAAAGTAAATCCTAGCCAAGGTTATAGCACAGGAGATGCCATGAAAGCCATTGAAGAAGTAACAGGTAAAATGCCAGGTAACTATTCCTATGAATTCACGGGAATGTCATTGGAAGAAAAAGATTCAGGAAATCAAGCGATTTTCATTTTTGCATTGAGTATCATTTTTGTTTACTTTTTACTTTCTGCTCAATATGAAAGTTATTTATTGCCTATTGCAATTTTATTAACGGTACCTACGGGGCTTTTGGGTGTAGCTTTATTTGTCAATTTAGCAGGACTTCAAAACAACATTTACGTACAAGTAGGTTTGGTAATGTTAATTGGATTATTGGCTAAGAATGCCATTTTAATTATAGAATTTGCGCTTCAACAGCGCAAAAAGGGATTATCCATTGTTGAAGCGGCAACAGAAGGAGCTAAGATGAGACTTCGTCCTATTTTAATGACTTCATTTGCTTTCGTAGCAGGTCTGATACCTTTAATGTTTACCGTTGGTCCATCTGCACAAGGAAATCATTCCATTAGTTTTAGTGCAGCTGGAGGTATGCTATTTGGAGTGGCAGCAGGTATATTCATCATTCCTGTTTTATTTGTCATCTTTCAAAGTATCGATGAACGATTAAAAGCAAAATTTACTAACGATTAAAAAAAACAGTATGATTAAAAAAAGAAACATCTCTCCTTTAACGCTTGTTTTTTTATTGGGGACAGGTTTGACTTTATTTCAGGCTTGTGCACCTCAATCGAACTATAAAATCCCAACGATTGATCTCCCTGAAACCTACAGAGGTCAATCGGACAGTATAGCTACCCAAGATTCGTTGTCTATTTCCGCAATCAAATGGCGTGATTTCTTTCAAGATGAACAGTTAACACGTTTAATTGACAAGGGATTGGCTCACAATTTTGACATGCAAAATGCTCTTAAAAATTTAGAGATTGCTACCCAGCAAACCAAACAAGCGAAAATGGAATGGTTGCCCTCTTTAGGTTTAGAAGCAGGAAGCGTAGCCTATCAATATCGTTCTGAGAACTATTATGGAACTCCCTCTACCAATTATTATAAGAATAAAGGAGAAGAAGCACCAACGAATATGTATGTCAACTCGGCACAGTATACGTCAGGTTTATCGTTAAGTTGGGAGCTTGATATTTGGGGGAAGATCAAAAGTCAAACCGCAGAACAATTGGCTCGTTTTCTGCAAACAGCAGAAGCAAAAAAAGCAGTTCAAACAGAATTGATAGCCAACATTGCAGCAGGATATTACAACCTGCTCTTGCTGGATGCGCAAATGGAAGTTGCGCAAACCAACTATGAATTAACAAAAAACACGCTTAAGATAGTTGAATTACAACGAGATGCAGGGCAAATTACCTCATTAGCGATTACGCAAACAAAAAACCAAATGTTGGTGGCCAAAGCATTAATTCCTTCGCTAAAACAACAAATTGCCATTCAAGAAAATGCCCTTTCCTTGTTGACTGGTCAATTGCCGACCAATATTGTGAGAGAAGTGAAACTGGCTGAAGTGAAACAAGAAGAATTAGGAAGTACAGGTTTACCACTCGCCTTATTACAGTATCGTCCAGATGTACAAATGGCAGAATTTGAGCTAAAAGCGAAGAATGCAGCAGTGGGAGTTGCTCAAACCGCACGCTACCCTTCTTTGACGATTAACCTTGAAGGAGGAGTAAACAGCATGTTAGGTGAAAATTGGTTCAATATTCCAGGTTCTCTATTTGGAAGTTTAATCGGAAAAGTAGCGAATCCCATCTTCAATAAACGCAAATTAAAAACGGCTTTTGAAGTAGCTAAAATAGAGCGTACAAAAAGTGAAATCGACTTTCAAAAGACAGTATACACTGCAGTTAAAGAAGTTACAGATGCTTTAGTCAATCTAAAAACATCAGAAGAACAAATTCAAATTGCAGATGAGCAAGTAACGACTTCTCGTTTGGGTGTAAAGCAATCTAACTTGTTATTTAACAGTGGATATGCCACGTATATAGAGGTGATTAATGCGCAAAAAAACATGTTGGACAATGAGTTAAATCTAAATAAACTGAAATTGAATAAGCTCCAATATGGTGTACAATTATACAAATCATTAGGGGGTGGTTGGCAATAGTAAATTGGTGTAGTTTTTTCACAACCACATGCCTATATAAGCGAAAAGAGGAATACCTTTCCTTCTTTTCGCTTTTTTTATTCCGCTAATTGAATGAGCTCTACTATTTTTTCTTCACTCCATGCTTGGAAATCCTTAACTTTTTTCTCATTTTTAGTCAGCCATTTCTGATTGGTATCAGAGGCTCGTTGATTGGTATACTTACAAAATAACTCCTTGTAATTCGCACTCGACAAGGCACTATAAAAAGGAAGATAAAAATGAGTATCTAAATTCAATGCCTTTTTTTGGTCCGTTTGTTTAGCAGTAGGCAATAGTTCTAAAAAAGACGTCGTACGTTCACAGAATGTCTCTTTTTTATTTTTGCCTTTTTCGCTTAAACTTACTGCAGCGGCCATAGTTAACCCCATCTCAACCATTCCATACTGCGTATCTAAACCATTTTCATCTAAGGTTAAATTAATAACTTTTTTCTCTCCTTTTTCTGTAGAAGAATCGACCCCTTTCATAAATGCGCGATCCAAAAAGTTTACCATTTTTTCACTACGTGCTGTATTAGGTTCTAACAACAAGAAAAAATAAGCCGACAACATGGATTCCGTACGTAAACTTTTACTTTCTTTTAAAATCGCTAACATATAGTGTGAACTAGCATGAAAAGGATCCGTATAAATTCCTGCAACTAAGGCACGTTCTGCATTTTCTAAATCATTTAG
Organism: Myroides odoratus; assembly: GCF_001549985.1. Taxonomy (GTDB): domain Bacteria; phylum Bacteroidota; class Bacteroidia; order Flavobacteriales; family Flavobacteriaceae; genus Flavobacterium; species Flavobacterium odoratum_A. Next base: position 284,226 of record NZ_LROZ01000002.1, read on the forward strand.
TTTAAAGTGACAGATTGCTAAATTGTACAATACCATCACATCTAATTCATATTTATCAATAGTATCCTCTAATAAATCTATTGCTTCTTCAACCTTGCCTTGATCACTCCAAGAGGAAGCTTTTACCACAATAGCCGGAACAAGGAGACGTCCACCACCTTCAATTACCTTTTCACTGTGTTCAATAGCTAAATCATACTCTTTGTTATACATATAACTCAAGCTAATTTCATAATGACCTAAACTCGAATTGGGATCTAGTTCCAATATCTTTTGATAACTCGCTATCGCTTGATCATATAACCCTTGATCATGATAAGTAATTCCTTCTTTGAGAAAATGCTCTAATTGGTTTTGTGCGTGAAGAGTCACAGAATAAACCAAGGATAAGAATAAAATGTATAACAATTTTTTCATAGTGTATAGTAAGGTAATTGAAAAGATAAATAAATCCTAAGTTACTCTTTTTTACTTTCGGTAATTACACAATCAGAGGAAATATTTCAATAAATCCAATAGGTTCACTTACAAATTAAATTTATACCTCCTATCTTTGTAGGCAAGAAGCTATGGCTTTAATTCCCTAATTTAAACAGACAAGTATGAAAGAACAATACGAACAGATTGCCATCCAATATCACAGTGAAGTATTAGAGAAAGAAACGGAAGAAATTTTATGGGGAATTGTAATTGATGCAAGCAAAAACTTGTTTCAGGTTGATAATATTCCTTTTTACGGTCCAGAGCTATCTTGTGAAGATATCATTTATGCAACCTATAACGAGCAAGAAAAACGCTATAAATTAGAGCATATTGAAACACCTTCGGGTAACAGTACCCTTCAGGTTATGGTACTCAAAGAAAAATACAATCGCGAAGATTTATACAATGAGATTTTATACGCACAAACGGAAATCGAATTGGTTGATGATTATTACTTTGTTATCAATGTTCCAGTTAAAACGGACTACAAGAATGTATATGCTATTTTAGCTGCTTTAGAAGAAGAACAAGTGATTTCTTTTGCAGAGCCCAACTTATCTCCTAAACACAGTGCAGATATCAGAAAATAAAAAAACCTCGCAAATGCGAGGTTTTTTTATGTTATATAATTAAATATTCGTTTAGAATTGGAAGTAAATAAAAGGTTGTGGACCTGCTGTAGCCGTTGCGTATACGACCCAAAATACAAATCCCAATACCACTGACTTTACAAATATTGGTGCTACATTAAACCATTGTTGAGGAATCGCCATCCAACGTTTAGGAATAAAATGCCAGACAAATCCAATAGCAATAAGTAAAAATACATTCTTATATCCCATTATAATCGTTTGCCAAGCCTCCCAATCAAATTCTAGATCCGCAATATTATAGATAATATTTAAAGCTGTTTCAAATGAATTAGCGCGAAAGAAAATCCAGCAAAACGCAACAAAGTGAAACGTTAAGACAATGGAAATGACGCGCCAAACGAAAGAAACGGGTTTATCTTTTTTACGTGGGAATAACTCCATGACCAATTTATGTACTGCTAACGCAATTCCGTGCAAAGCTCCCCAAACAATGAAGCGCAAACTAGCACCATGCCATAAACCACCCAACAACATCGTAGTCAATAAGTTGAAATTGGTAAACAAACTCTTCTGTCTTGTTTTAGACAAAGCGATTGTCAACATAAATACAACCAAAGACAGTATACCAATAATTAAAGGATAGATACTCGAATTATAGCTATAGATTCCCCAGCCGATAATACCAACAAAAAATAAACCAGGAAAGAAATATCCGCCAAAGGTTCCTTTTCGATTTCCTCCTACTGAAATATATAGGAAATCCTTCAACCACGTAGACAACGAAATATGCCATCTTCTCCAAAACTCCGTAATGGAAGTTGATTGATAGGGTACATTAAAGTTCATCGGCAAGCGATATCCTAATAATAGTGCAATACCAATGGCCATATCCGAATATCCTGAGAAATCACAGTAAATCTGAATCGCATAGCCATAAGAAGCCATTAAATTTTCAAATGCCGTATAACTATTTGGAGCATCAAATACACGATCGACAAAGTTAATCGAGATATAATCTGAGATTACAGCCTTTTTTAAAACTCCTCCAATAATTAAAAGCATTCCTTCATTCACCTGATCTCGGGTTACCAAGAGATTGGAATAGATTTGTGGAATGAAATCTTTTGCACGGACAATTGGCCCGGCTACTAATTGAGGGAAAAAGGAAATAAAGAACAAGTAATCCAAAAAGCTTTTAGTGGGTTCAATCTCTTTGCGGTAAATTTCTATGATATAGCTGATGGATTGAAACGTATAAAACGAAATCCCTACAGGTAAAATCAAATCATCTAAATGAAACTTCGTATCTGCAAAAAAGTTGAATCCATCCAAAAAGAAATTAGTGTATTTAAAATACCCTAATAATCCGAGATTTAACACCACACTTAATGTCAGTAAAAACCGTTTTTTTGCCTCATTTGTACTGTGGCTAATGGTATTAGCAAACGTATAGTCCATCAAGGAGGACCCTATTAAAATAAAAAGGTATAGTCCACTTGATTTATAATAGAAAAACAACGAAAATAAAACCACATACAAGAGACGGGCATGAAAGGTTTTCCTAAGGCCAATATAGATCAAGTAAAAAACAATAAACATACCCAAAAACAAAGCCGAGTTGAACAACAACGGTTCTTTAGGGTTAAATGTAAACCAATGGATCACATCATCCAGGGTTACAGCGGGCATTTCTATATTAAATAGACTCATTTGTCTGTTTTGTTTCTGTTGAAAAATAATTCTGATATACCTTCATCAGTCCTTCAAAAAACAAGGTTCCAGTATATTCATAACCTTTAATTGTATAATGTACTAAATCTTTAGACAACATTTGTTCCTCAATTAAATAAGGCAAGCCCAAGGTTCCTCCTAAATTATAATACATATCCCAAATGGCATATTTTTGATCCACCCCATTGATGATAATTTCATTGGCTAAGGTACTCGCTACCGTATTGGGATTTCCCTTTGAAAAATAACTAGGTGGTGGCGACGTAACTAAAATGGAAGTCTCCGGGTTTTTGCTTTTCACTTCTTTTAAAAAGCGATTAATTTCCGCTTTGAAACTCTCGCCATCTATTTTATCAAAGGCCTCATTCGTTCCCAGTGAAATGATAATTAAATCCGCTTCTAATCCCTCTAATTGATCGAAGAATAAAGGATATTTATTATAATCCGAATAACGCGCTCCATTTACGCCAATTGTGTGGTACACAATCCCAGCTTGATCATTTTCTAATACAATTCCATTTAAATCATTGGATTCATTCTTCGCCTCGCTATAAAGGTAAAACTGAGCAGTAGCATTGGGAAAATCAAAGGCAAAACAAGTTTTTTGTTTACTGTAATGCACGGGTTGAAAAACAGAAGTAGCAATTTGTGGTCGCTCTACCTCTTTGGTAGGAATCACTAAAGTTTTACCCGCTTGAATGTTTGCCGATTTCAATTTGTTCAACTGCTTCAACTGGGCAACAGTAGTGTTGTATTTCTTCGCAATACCCGATAGTGATTCTCCAGATTTAATTTTATGTGTACTCGTTTTGGTTTTAGTTGTAGGCGTAAAATTCACTTCTCGATCGGTTATTCCCACGCGATAAGTCAATTCATTATTTGGTGTAAAGAGTTTTACTTTGGTGAAAGCAAATTTACTCTCTCTCAAATCTACTTTGATAACTGCATCTTTTGCAGCAGAAGATAAAGCAATTCCACTCAACCCCACTTTCGCACCATTAACAGGATAGATATTTCGTCTATTTTCCCATTCCGAATTACTCGAATAGCGCACAAAATTATTGCTATTGGTACGCGCTAATTGGTATGGAAATGTAAATCCTAATCCCCCATTTCCGAACTGTTCTTGAATTAAACTACGCACTCTACCACTAAAAAAATCAGCTTGAATATGAGAATCCCCGATGTGAACAATATTCACTTTTTTTCTCTTCCCCTCGCTTAATTCTTTCAAGCTTGTGAAAAAGTGCTTCAATTGCTCCGGGTAATAAATTATATTCTTATAAGGCTCATTTAATGTATCTTGTACACTAGCTGCATCAAAATTCGCTTGATTTTGGGGTTGTTCTTGTGCCCAAATGCTTGTACTTACCAGCAGCAAAGCAACCACTATTTTACTCCATTTCATCATTGGACACCGTATCTATTTCTTTTTGAACTTTCTTTTTTTGCAAAGAATCTTCTTTTTCTTTGACTCTTCCTCCTTGCATAGACGCTCCACCTTTTTCTTTTTTATAAGCAGCATAACCTTCTTCTAGTTGTTTAAAAATTAACGCAGATACCGCTTGTGCACCTCTAAAATTAAAGTGCGTATAATCTTTATTTGCTTTGGCAGGCGATTCTTCTACCCATTGAACCATAGAACCTTTTCCGCCCATGGCTTCGTATAAGTTAAAGAATCCTGTTTTGGACTCCATTGCATACTTGCGCTGTGCACGCATCAATGGCGTTACCGCTGAATCGGTTTCCATAGTTAAATTATACTTCGTCGCTTTATCCGCTGTAGAAATAACCAAAATCGAAGCCTTAGGAAAACACTGTCTTAAATGACTAACGACTTTATTCATCTGTTTGGTATACCAACTGTAATTATAAGAACCATAATTCAATACATTGGTTCCATAATGCAAGATAATCAAACTGTAATCCAATTCTTTTTGGAATTTTTGCATCACGGATACATTGAATAAAGACAAAGGCAATCCAGAGTTTCCACGGCTTGAGAAATTATCTACTTGAACTCCAGTTGGGCTACTCACATCTATTCCGTACAACGGGATTGAATCTGCATGAAGAAATTGCAATTTCAGTTGTTTGACGGAACCACCTGTCAATTTTAATTTATTCAAGGCTGTAACTGCCTGCAACGATTTTCTAAGGGTATCTTTTTGCATAATCACTTCAACGCTACCCTGGGTATTTGCTGATCGACCATAGTACAAGGTTGGATTATTCAAGGTAGTCATATTTCGAATATTCCCTGCTTGATAACTTACCCATGTTGGTTTTATCGTATCTTTTATGAAAAACACTTGTCCGCCAATTCCAAAAGGTTTACGCGGATTTTTTACATTCAAATACGATTGTACTTTCCAGTTTGGGGAATATTTGTGCGTTACTGACCCTCTAGATTGAGCAGATTCAGAGGTGATTTGTATAAAACCAACCCCAGAACCTCCATATTTATCTTGGTAATTCTTTCTCAAATCTTGTACAATCATATCTCCATCTGTCATCGAATCTCCATAATAAGCGATACGCGCACGTCCTTGATTTTGATTTTCTACTTCGTACAAACGACTAAAGAAATAATCTAAAAATACCATGCCTTTGAAACTTGCTTCGCCTTCATTCGAAATCAAATCTTCTTCTTGGATAACCAATACAGCTCCTTCTTCTTGATCAGCATCAATGACTGCTGTTGTTTTATCTCCTTTTTCTGCTATTTTTTCTTCCTCAATTGCTTCCAGCAACAAGCTGTCAATGACAACATTTGCTGTTTTGGGTTTTTCTTCTGAAAAAATCTTTTGAGGCAAATTTGCTTTAAAGAATAAAAAAAAGCCACTAGCCAATATAACAATGGCTAATGACTGTATCATGTATGATTTTACTACTTTCACAAAGAACTAAATTACATGCGATTTGGCACCGCAATCCCCAATAAAGAGAATGCGTCTTGGATCACCAAACCAACTTTTTGAGATAATTGTACTCTAAACGTTTTCAACGTTAGGTCTTCTTCTCCAAGAATAGAAACCGATTGGTAGAAAGAATTATATTCTTTTACCAAGTCATAAACATAGTTCGCTACTAATGCTGGACTATGAGATTTTGCTGCATTTTGAATGACTTCAGGGAAATCTTCTAATAATTTAATAATTTCCTTTTCTTTTGGATCTAATACAATCGACGTAGCAACAGCAGTAAGATCGAAATCCGCTCTGCGTAAAATCGATTGAATACGCGCATACGTATATTGGATAAACGGTCCTGTATTTCCAGCAAAATCAACAGATTCTTCTGGGTTAAACAAGATGCGTTTCTTCGGATCGACTTTTAAAATATAATATTTAAGCGCTCCTAAACCAATGGTTTTATATAGCGTTTCTTTTTCTTCTTCTGAGTATCCTTCTAGTTTGCCTAAATCTTCTGAAATGGTACGTGCCGTATTAGTCATTTCTTCCATTAGTTCATCTGCATCAACAACAGTCCCTTCTCTACTCTTCATTTTCCCTGAAGGTAAATCCACCATCCCATAAGACAAATGATATAAACTATCCGCCCAATCAAAACCTAAGCGTTTTAAGATTAAGAACAACACCTTAAAGTGGTAATCTTGCTCATTTCCAACGGTATATACCATTCCTCCGATATCTGGAAAATCTTTTACACGTTGAATCGCTGTTCCAATATCTTGCGTCATATAAACAGATGTACCATCTCCACGAAGTACTAATTTCTCATCTAATCCTTCATCTGTTAGGTCAATCCAAACCGAATTATCTTCTTTTTTGAAGAACACTCCACGTGCTAATCCGTCCTCAACTACATCTTTTCCTAATAAATAAGTATTGCTTTCGTAATAATTCTTATCGAAATCAATTCCTAAGTTCGCATAAGAAACCGCAAAACCATCATACACCCATTGGTTCATTTTTTTCCATAAGGCAATCACTTCTGGTTTTCCTGCTTCCCAATCCAACAGCATTTGTTTGGCTTCTTTGATGATAGGGGCTTCGGCTTTCGCTTGATCCTCTGTCATCCCATTCGCCATCAACTCTTTGATTTGACTCTTATATTCGATATCGAATTTCACGTAGTAATTTCCGACTAATTTATCTCCTTTTAATCCAGTCGATTCAGGTGTTTCTCCTTGACCGAATTTCTCCCAAGCCAGCATGGACTTGCAAATGTGGATTCCTCTATCGTTGATAATTTGTGTTTTATACACCTTCTTTCCTGAGGCCTTTAAAATTTCAGCCACAGCAAAACCCAATAAATTATTTCGAACGTGTCCTAAGTGTAAGGGTTTATTTGTATTGGGTGACGAATATTCAACCAATACCGCTTTGTCCTCTGCTTCTGGTGTTTGGTATCCAAAATGTGCTTCTCCATACATTGAAGTGAAAGAAGATAAGTAATACGCATCAGAAACAACTAAATTTAAAAATCCTTTTACGACATTAAACCGTTCTATTTCAGCCGTATTTTCAACTAAATATGCACCAATTTTGGTCCCTATTTCTATAGGATTCCCTTTGATCTGTTTCAAAAATGGAAAAATAACAACTGTAATATCTCCTTCAAATTCTTTTCGAGTCACTTGATATTCTACTTTATCAAGTACTACATCATACAGCTCTTGGGCTGCTTTTATAATCTGAGGAGTTAAAATCTGATTCAACATCATTAACAAAATTTAATAGGCAAAGATAATTCTTATTTCATCAGGATTAAAATAGATAAAAGGAAAAATTTTACACCTAATAGAATTGTTTTTCTATTTTCAGCGCCTGATTCAACATAAATTTACAAACTAGCGTTCCCTTTTTTTACTTTATGATAAGGAAATACTACCCTAAAAAAGATTTTTAACAAAACAACCACAGTTGTTTTTACGAAAGAATTCTCTACAAATAAAACACTTCAAGTTGTATTCGTCTACCCTGTATAAGGATTATACATCTTGTACACGTTGACATACAAAAGGCAACAATCAAAAAAAGCGGATATACTTTCTTTATGGTTGACGATACTACCTAAAAAAGAGGGTAACCTTTTGGTTCCCCTCTTTTGTAAACCACCAATACATTGTTGATGTTATTAGATTAATACATGTTTAAACACTATAGGCCAAACCTTAGTTTAAATTTACTTCCAATAGTTCCATAATACACCATCAAAAACCGCCAAGGCTTTTCTATTGCTATCATAACACATCATCCCTGGATAAGGGCTCTTCACTGTTAGATGCGGATTCATTATTTTGGGTAAAACCAAGGCTTTCGTAGATCCTTCTAAGACCACAATACCATCAACTGCTCCATCTACAAAACTTGATCCATTATACACCTTGGTTGTATGAGAACCTATAATAGTTTGTTTATTCGGTAATGTTATCGTACTATTATATGCTACAATTCTGCTAGCATTACCTACACTGGACAAATCAACCCAACTATTATTTTGAAACATCCTCACTTTACGTTGCATTTTATCATACAAAAATGTTCCATTGGCTGGGGTTAGTGGTAGATTTTCTACAGCTGGTAAAATAATACCTTTTGCTGTACCTGATGGAAACTCTAATACAACACTACTTGTAGATGGATTTTTCCCTTCTATAACTGTTTGTGCTATTGTTACCATAGGCAACAATAAAAATGCTAAAAAAATATTTTTACTCATTGTTCATCCTTTATTTATTGCCCACAATCTAGTTCAATGCATTTCCAAGTACTTCCATTAAATAATTTTACGCAGGCAGCAGAAATATCATAAACCAACATTCCTTCTACTAGTCCTCCAAATGGAATATCATTAGTCGTTCTAACCCGTGTAATCACAAAACCTTTATTTCTAGATTCCATGGCTATAAATCCATTGGGAATAGTGTAAGGCCAGCTTACCCTATACGCATTAGAAAGCTCCGAAATTCCAGTCTGGGTAAAACTAGTAGCTGTTGCCCAGTTTGGAACATTGGTAGAAGAACAAGGAGCAATAACAGACTCTCCACATAACATGATAGCTGCCCCATTCCATTTCCCAACTCCAGATACGGTAAGCTGTGTATAAGGTTGAGGACTGCTTAACATAAAATACCCACCTCCAAGATAAGTATACAGAGAAGTTCCCGACCCGGAATATATCACATTCCCTGATATAGTTGTGAAACAATTCACAGTAGAACTAATAGAAACATTCCCTCCATTGGAGGTAAAAGTAAATGTCTCATTTTTGATAGCAGGTATAAGCCCCTCCCAACCCGCTTCAGATACTGCTACAACTACATTATTTACAGGCTTATCAAAATTTAAAATCAAACTAAATGGTCGATGAGGAGGACCAGGCAATCCTCCTAAATGCGCTGTCCAAGGCACGGTATAAATATCTCCACATGAAGGAGTTGCTTTACCTTGGAGCTCCCATACACTTCCTGTTGAACTAGTATTAATTTGAACCCCATTAAGGTTTAATGTACCATTTGATGGTATAGCTATCATATTTAAACACTCTTGCGCCTGACTCGAATGCGTCATAACGATCCCAAAGAGCAACATCACTATGATAGCGCTTATATAATTTTTCATTTTTCACTTCTTTTTATTTAGTTCAGGCTTAGATTTATTTGATCTCATATAAACTCAGCCAATGAGGTTGCTTCAAACCAAAATCGATTATTTAGTTGGAGTTTCATTATTATTCCCTCTTTGAGCAGCTGTTCTGTCTTCTCTTTCTTTTGTAATCATTTAAATTTCAAGAGTATTTGACTACTTTTTTAAACCTCTTATGAAAAGATTTACTAGCAACTACCCTGACTTGAAAACAAAAAATAGGCATCAAAAAAAATTTACCTTTTATTTAAAAAGAGAAAAAGCAATTTCACACAAAATTTCATCGTTCCCTTTAAAACACAGAAAAACACTAGAATTACCCTTTAAAAAAGCATGTCAATTTCATTCTGTTTTCATTCTGTTTTCATTCTGTTTTCATTCAGTTGCCCCATATCTAACAAGTAGATATAGCGTCATTATAAGACACCAATCTTGATCCATTTGAACGTGCATCAAGATTAGTTATACTATATAAGATAAAACTCTTATTTTTTTATTGACTCTAGTTTTTTCAATCTTTCTTTCGTTTCATTCATTTCTGTCTTTAAAAACACTATTTCAATTCGCTGCTGTTCTAGTTCTTCTTTCTGCTCAATTGCATGCAAATACAATTCTTCTATTTTTTCTAAACTTTGAATTGCTAAAGCTGTCATATCAAAAGTATATCCCTCCATACTTTTCGTTAAATCTCCAATGGATGTCACTCCAGGTAAGTGATTATTTTTCTTAACGAAATCCTTTACATAATCCAAAGACTTAAATTCGTACGCTTCATTAATGGTTGAACTACCATTAAAATATTTTTCAAATACATAATCCGCATACATACTATTGGTTGTATAGTATTTACCCGTTGTAGATACATCTCCTTCAATATGTAGCTTAGGTTGAATATTAGTTGACCCAATTACTATAGGTAGAATCGTAGTTGCTCCAATGGCAACACTTCCCATTTGATAAATATTCTCCGTATTCAAAGTAGCTGAAGTTGTCGTTCCTTGTTTATTCCAAGGACCACCAGTATCACTTGCTATAACATCTTCCTGACTTAGTAGCTTCACCCACTTCCCCCCTGTAGCGTTCCAGTAGTAGTAACCTATAGTTACTTCATTGGGCGTTACTCCTGCATTGGCTGTATTAAATACAGTCAATGCGTGTGCTGGTGATACTATAGTAGTTCTATCATCCAAACCGGTTAAAGCTACACGAGGAAATAAAACTCCTTTTTTATCATGTTCTACTTCTAGTACCGCTGAAGAATGCATCGTCATTGGATTCTTTCCTATTTTTTGAGTGGCTATTTGCGCCTGAGCGAAGTATGTCGTCCCTAATCCGAATAATAGTATCGCTATTATTTTTTTCACTTCTTTATTCATAACTTTTAATTTTTCACACAACCTTTATAAAACTTCAAAAAAATCTTAATTAATCATATACCAAGCAGTTCCATTACTTTGAATATGAACAGTCATACCATAATTTATAGAAGTAAAGCCTTCTGTTTTACTTGTTTTAATTTGCTGACTAAAGCTTACTACTCTATCTGATTCATCTATTCTTCGAATTAAAATCATTCGTCCTTTGTTCTCAGGTGTGGCAGCAGGTAAGGTTATCGCCACATCTGCTACTTCAGCATCTATCATAATAGTCGTATCTTCATCTAATACAACATAATTTGTAGTGATTTCTACAAGCGTATTCGCTTTGATTACCGCTTGTTGTAGTAAACTCTTAACATTAGAATCAGTAACAATAGTTTCGAAATTATTAATCACATCCGCAGGAACATCTAATTCTACAGCTGTACTAGTCTCATTGGTGTAGGTATACTTCCCATTACCAGAAGCGTCTTTTACCAAAGTGGTAGTTGTTTCATTGTCCTTGATAAACGCTGACATATCAATCGAAACAGTATCTCCATTTTCATCTACATACGTAAAACCAGTACCATCATAGGTCATATTTCCACCCGTATTGCTTACTACTTGCGTCAGTAACTCTTGCACTTCGGTATTATTGATAATCTCTTCGAAGTTGTTGATTACATC
>NZ_LROZ01000020.1 GCF_001549985.1 Myroides odoratus
TACGAAAAATACGCGTAGTCATTTTTTTATGCTTGGTCTAAATTAAACTTTTATTTTTTTTTTGAACGCTTGTATTTCGTGTAAAAATTTTTGTGTTGCCCTTGGATTGAAATGCGAAAAATAGAAGGGGCATTTTTTTGAAATAAATTTGATTGTTCTATTTTATTCATTGCGCATAGTTTACATAAATTTTTTTTTCTTGAACTTCTTGCGAAATACGAAAAATAGGAGAGGAGGTAATTTTAGTTGGTAATGATTTAATTTTTTTTCAAGGCTTGAGATTTGCGTAGAGGATTTTTTTTAAAATGTTGATTCAAATACGTAAACGATCATCATGTGAGTTGTAGTATTGTAGTATGATTTGAACCGTCAAAATTAGCGTCATGTGTTCACTTTTTTTTTTAATCCCTGTTGGTAATTTCAAAAGCAATTCTTATCGTTTTGATGCTTATTGTAGTATCTTTGGAAGATACTTTTTAGACTAAGGTCTGTATTTTGCGTATAGGAGAATTGAAATTATTTTTTTTGTTTTACGCGAACTACAAGGCGTTGTTTATCCTAAATTCTTGGTTTTATCAGCTCTATTTTTATAATCGAGGAGGTATTAACTTTTTTTTGCTGTTTTGAAGCGTTTAAGTTATTGGAAAAGCAAATAGATGTTAGGGGAGTGAATTTTTTTTTAATCGCTCTTTCTATTTAGGAATGTTTTTAGATTTCAGTGTATTGCTGTTTTGATTTTCATCGTACCTTTGCCTGATATTTAGAATTTTATATGATAACTTTTAATTACGAATTGGATTTTTCACTCGAACAGGAAGATCAATATGAAGCTTGGATTGAGTCCATTATTGCTTCAGAAGGTTTTTTAACGGGGGAAATCAACTATATTTTTTGCACGGATGAATACTTACATGATATCAATGTAAAGTATTTAGATCATGATACACTTACTGATATAATTAGTTTCGATTATACTGAAAATCAGGTAGTTGGAGGTGATATTTTTATTAGTATTGAGCGTGTACGAGATAATGCTGCTGATTTTGAGGTAGCATTTGATGTTGAATTATTGCGTGTTATGGCACACGGTGTACTTCATTATTGTGGATATAAAGATAAGGGAGAAGCAGATGAAGCTTTAATGCGTCAAAAAGAAGAAGAAAAGATGAAAATGTTCCACGTGGAACAATAATTGACTAGATTTTTTTAAGAATGAGTATTTTTCAAGATATATATGATGTAATTGTTGTTGGTGGCGGACATGCTGGTTCTGAAGCAGCGGCAGCAGCAGCGAATATGGGATCAAAAACACTTTTGATTACCATGAGCTTGCAGAATATCGCTCAGATGTCTTGTAATCCTGCCATGGGTGGAATTGCTAAAGGACAAATCGTGCGTGAGATTGACGCATTAGGTGGTTATTCAGGAATTGTGTCTGATCAGACGGCAATTCAGTTTAAAATGCTGAATAAGTCCAAAGGTCCAGCGATGTGGTCACCACGTGTGCAATCGGATCGTATGCGCTTTTCTGAAACTTGGCGTTTGATGTTAGAGGGGACTCCTAACCTGGATTTTTATCAAGATATGGTAAAATCGTTGTTGGTAAATAACCATAAGATTGAAGGTGTAGTGACTAGTTTAGGATTAACTATCAAAGCAAAGACTGTAATTTTGACCAATGGAACCTTCCTTAATGGATTAATTCATATTGGTGAAAAACAGTTTGGTGGTGGAAGAGCAGGTGAAGGTGCGGCTTTTGGAATCACAGAAGATTTGGTAAAACTTGGTTTTACTGCTGGTCGAATGAAAACAGGAACCCCTCCACGTGTGGATGGGCGCTCGTTGGATTATTCAAAAATGGAAGTGCAAGGCGGTGATGTGAACCCGTCAAAGTTCTCTTATATGGATGTTACATCGCCTTTAAAACAGCAAAGAGACTGTTTTATGACCTATACTTCTGCAGAGGTTCACGATCTACTTCGTGAAGGTTTTGATCGTTCTCCGATGTTTACAGGACGTATTAAAAGTCTTGGTCCACGTTATTGTCCTTCTATTGAAGATAAGATTAATCGCTTCGCTGATAAAGAAAGACATCAGATTTTTGTGGAACCAGAGGGGTGGAATACATGCGAAATTTACGTGAATGGATTCTCTACTTCGCTTCCTGAAGATATCCAATTTAAAGCGCTACGTGCAGTAGCTGGTTTTGAAAATGCGAAGATTTTTAGACCAGGTTATGCCATCGAATATGATTACTTTCCACCTACACAATTGAAGCATACGTTAGAAACAAAATTGGTCGATGGATTGTATTTTGCTGGTCAAATTAACGGTACAACAGGATATGAAGAAGCAGCTTCTCAAGGGTTGATGGCAGGTATAAATGCACACTTAAAAGTGCATGAAAAAGAGCCTTTAATCTTGAGAAGAGATGAAGCTTATATCGGAGTTTTGATTGATGATTTGATTACAAAAGGAACAGAAGAGCCTTATCGTATGTTTACTTCTCGAGCAGAATATCGTACGTTATTGCGTCAAGATAATGCTGATTTTAGATTGACTCCTATGTCTTATTCGATCGGTTTAGCGTCAGAAGAGCGCATGAGAAGAATGGAATATAAGCGTGATGAGTCAGAAAAATTCGTTGAGTTTTTCAAAGAAACAAGTGTCAAAACAGAAGAAGCAAATCCGATTTTAGAAGCGAAAGGATCCTCTTTAATGAGTCAACCGGATAAGATGTTTAAGGTATTTTCACGCCCACAAATTGAATTGGAAGACATTCTGAAATTTAAAAAAGTGGAGGAGTATATTGCTGAAACAGGTATCGATCAGGAGGTGATAGAGCAGGCAGAAATCCAAGTAAAATATTCGGGATACATTGAAAAGGAAAAGAATAATGCGGATAAATTAACCCGTTTAGAGGACGTTAAAATACCAGAGAATTTTGATTATGATAAGATCGTTTCCCTGTCATTTGAGTCCAAGGAGAAGTTCAAAAAGATTCGCCCAATAACGATCTCTCAAGCTTCGCGTATTAGTGGAGTAACCCCTACAGATATATCAATTCTATTGATCCATATGGGGAGATAAGAAATAGAGTAAAGGATTAGATAAGGATTGTTCCACGTGGAACAATCCTTATTTTTTTGTTTAGCGGTATCAAATTAATTCTCATCTTTACAATCAATTACAGCGTTAGTTAAAGTAAAGCATCAAGTAGAATACTAGGGAAAATCGCCTATGAATAGAAATAGGTTGATTTACTCGTTCCTATTCATGTGGTGGGTTGAAATAGGGGAAAGGAAAGGTAGAAGGAAATTGTAACAGTCTTTTATCCTGAAAAAAAAGGATTGGCTTGATACGTTCTATTCAAGTATCTGAAAGTAAAAAATGGACTTAGAAGAGCAAATTGTAATTCACTCGTTGAACTAAAAAAAAAGATTTCGTAGTTCCAATTGCTTTTCGAATTTCAAATTTAGAATTGGACTTAGAGGTGCAATTTTTGATTTATCTCTTGAACTAAAAAAAATGATTTTGTAGTTCCAATTGCTTTTCGAATTTGAACTCAAAAAATGAACTTGGAAGTGCAACTTTTAATTTGCGCTTTGAACGAAAAAAATAATTTTGTTGTTCCAATTGCATTTCAAAAATGAACTCAAAAAATGAACTTGGAAGTGCAACTTTTAATTTGCGCTTTGAACGGAAAAAATAATTTTGTTGTTCCAATTGCATTTCAAAAATGAACTCAAAAAATGAACTTGGAAGTGCAACTTTTAATTTGCGCTTTGAACGAAAAAAATAATTTAGTTGTTCCAATTGCTCTTCGAATTTGAACTCAAAAAATGAACTTGGAAGTGCAACTTTTAATTTACGATTTGAACGAAAAAAAATAATTTAGTTGTTCCAAGTACTCTTCGAATTTGAAATCAAAAAATAGACTTGAAATAGAAAAATGCATTTTGTTTTGAAGTAGGAAAAAGTAAATTTATTGGAAAAATTAAATCAAATATTAATTCGAAAAAGAAGATGCTTTTGTGGTAATAAATTTTAAATTTGAAAAGTCGATGGTCAATGTTTTATTTATTTTTTGGATAGGGATCATCAAAAAATTGGAACTAGTTTGGATGAAATGAAAGACATGAATTTTACAAAAGATGAAAAATTTTTGACAGTAAAAGATTATACTGTTTCTCAAGAAATATTTTCTTTATACTATAATCGTGCATATGATTTGTTGCAAACAGATCCAATTCCATCAAATGATGTTTTAGGTCATTATTATCAAAGTGAAAATTATATTTCGCATACTGATGGAAAGCGAAATTTATTTGAACGTTTATATCAAGGAGTGAAAAAAATTGCGTTGCGCAGAAAAGTAGATTTATTATTTAAGCAAAATAATACAGTCGGTTCACTTTTGGATATTGGGTGTGGTACAGGAGATTTTTTAGTAGAAGCAAAAAAAAGAGGTTGGACGACAACAGGATTTGAACCCAATGATAAAGCAAGCGCACTAGCTACTGAAAAAGGAATAACAATCGCAAAACAATTGAGTGACCTTCCTGATCATGCTTTCGATGTGATTACCCTTTGGCATGTTTTAGAACATGTACCAAATTTGGAAGAAGAAATAACAGCACTTCGTCGTTTATTAAAACCAGAAGGAAAATTGATTCTTGCAGTTCCCAATTATAAATCATACGATGCAATGTATTATAAAGAGTATTGGGCTGCTTTTGATGCACCTCGTCACCTTTGGCATTTTTCTCAAAAATCAATCGCTATAATTTTTGAGCAGTTTAATTTTAAAGTTGATGAATTACAACCGATGCTATTTGATAGCTTTTATGTTTCCCTTTTATCAGAAGAATATAAAACGGGAAAGAAAAATTGGATCAAAGCATTTCTTGTTGGATTGCGTTCCAATATAGAAGCAAGAAATTCAATGGAATATTCCTCATTAATTTATTGTTTGTCTAAAACAGAATAGTTTCTTTAGTTTTGTGCATAAAAGCATAAAAAGGAGATTTAGAAATTATTTTAAAGCGTTTTAAGACACTTTTTACTCATTAGTGGAGTGTAGATATGGATAAAAAAAGATAATGGATGTAGTTTAAGCTATAAAATCCTGTTTTGATAGGTTTTATTTATGTAAATTAATTTATATATAAATATTATTTATTGTTAGATATAAATTGAAATAATGTAGTAAACATTAAAAGTTTTTTTAATTTTACATGTTTTTAAAAAAATCAAAAATGAAAAAAGGTATTTTCGTATTAGGATTAGCGGGATTGTTAGTTTCTTGTAACAACAATGGAAACACTGCTGCTACAACAGAATTTAAAACTGCGTATATTGATTCTTCTAAATTAATGACAGAATATCAAGAGGTAAAAGATATCGAATCAAAATACAAAATAAAATCGGAAGAGAAAGGGAAAGCTTTCGAAGGAGAAATTGCACAATTTCAACGCGAGGTTCAAAACTTCCAAACAAATGCTGCTGAAAAAGGTCAAGCATGGGCTCAACAAAAAGGAGGGGAGTTACAACGTAGAGAGCAACAGTTACAAGTGAAGCAACAAACTATTTTCCAAGAGTTACAAGCTGAAAGTACAAAAGAGATGGATTCTATCGTAAAGAAAGTAAAATCTCACATTGCTGATTATGCGAAGAAAAAGAATTTAGATTATGTATTTAATACAGAAGAGGCTTCTACTGTGATTTACGGTAAAGACGAGTATAATATCACAGAAGATATTATCAAAGAATTAAATGCAAAATACCAAGGTTCTGCAGCAGCTAGCACAGTAGATGGTAAAAAAGAAACTACACCAGCTGTAAAAGAAGAAAAATAAGTATAGTTAATTACATATAGTATTCAAATAGTCCTAAGTATTCTTGGGACTATTTTTATTTTTAAACCAATTTTAGTTTTATCTTACCTCAAAAAATGGAAAATTTTTCTAGAGAAGCCACGTATGTTTTGCAGTTTATCAACGAGACCAAACAGTCCATTTTTTTGACTGGTAAGGCTGGTACAGGTAAAACAACGTTGTTGAAAGAAATCGTCAATAGCACCCATAAAAACACCGTTATTGTTGCACCTACGGGGATTGCAGCACTGAATGCTGGGGGTGTTACGATTCATTCTTTTTTTCATTTTCCATTGGCTGCATTTATTCCAGATGCTGTTAATCCTCCCATTTTTAGTGAATATGTCAAGTTTGAAAATCGCGTTTCGATTAAGAAGCATTTTCGAATGAGTAATATGCGTCGATCTCTTTTTCTCAATTTAGAATTGCTGATCGTCGATGAAGTGAGTATGCTGCGTGCGGATGTATTAGATGCGATGGATTTTATGTTGCAGACCATTAGGCGAAATAACAAACCTTTTGGAGGAGTTCAATTGTTGTTTATTGGAGATTTGCTGCAATTACCTCCAGTAGTGAAAAATGAAGAATGGGAAGTGTTGCGTCGCTATTACGAAGGTTCTTACTTTTTTCATTCCAATGTCATCCAAAGCAATCCACCGTTGTATATTGAATTGGATAAAGTATATCGCCAATCTGATGATGCCTTTATTCAGATTTTGAATAATCTGAGAAATAATACGATTACACCAGCTAATTTGCAAGTGCTCAACCAGTATGTTAATCCTACTTTTGATCAACAAAAACATACAGGCTATATTACGTTAACCACACATAATGCCAAAGCGGATTCCATTAATTCAAATTCTTTGGATGCCTTAGAAGCAAAATCACATGCTTTTCAAGCGGAAGTAGTAGGGGATTTTCCTACGAATATATATCCCATTGAAAATCAATTGCAATTGAAAGTTGGGGCACAAGTCATTTTTATTAAAAACGATTTGTCTTTTGAGAAGAAGTACTATAATGGAAAAATGGGAATCATTCACAAATTAAGTCCGAGCGAGATTTATGTCAAATTCCCTGAAGAAAATGAAATCATTGAAGTAGAACGCTACGAATGGCAAAACATTCGCTATAAAGTCAATCCAAATACCAAGGAAATAGAAGAGGAGCTTTTGGGTACGTTCACGCATTACCCTTTAAAATTGGCTTGGGCGATTACGGTACACAAAAGTCAGGGATTAACCTTTGAAAAAGCGATTTTAGACGTTTCTAAGGTGTTTTTACCAGGTCAGGCTTATGTTGCCCTATCTCGTTTGAAATCACTGCAAGGATTGGTTCTTTTGACGCCTATTCAGATGAATGGATTAAAGAATGACTACGATGTGATGCAGTACGCCAAAAATAAGGCCGATAAAGAGACATTAGAAGAAGAAATACACAAGCAAACCTTGCTTTTCTTAGAAGAGCGACTTCAAGAAGCTTTTTCTTGGAAAGGATTAAGTCAAAATTGGCGCAATCACTTGTATTCCTATAATGATGAAGCTGAACGAAGTAAAAAGAGTGAGTTTAAGAGCTGGACGGTGAAAATTGTTCAAACGCTTGAAGAATTGACCGTGTTAGCAGATAAATTTATTATTCAATTGAAGCGCCTTTTTCTTGAACCCACTGTGGATATCAAGTTTGTAAAAGAACGCGTAGATAAGGCCTATGCCTATTTTTTCCCAACTTTAGACCACGTGGTGTTTGAATTGTTATTTACTATGGCCCAAGTGAGGGGAAAAAGGCAAATGAAAACGTTTTTTACTGAATTAGAAGCCTTAGAAGATCAGACTATAAAAGCAGTATTAGATGTAAAAAAAGCCAAACAAATTGTAGATTTAGTAATCAAAAAAGAGCGTTTAACGAAAGAAAACTTAAGAAGTTTAGAGGTCGGTGAGTACCGCATTAATCACCTAACACATATTGCTTCTCTTTTGCGTACGAGTCGTTTGGATTTACAGGATGATTACGATTTAATTGAAGATTTAAAGACCAAAGACAAGGAGAAGAAAGAAAAAAAGAAAAGTACCTTTGCTATTACGTATGAGCTGTGGATGGATGGACTACGCGTTGATGCTATTGCACAAGAACGCAAGTTAACACCAACAACTATTTTTTCGCATTTAGCTAAATTGATTTCAGATGGTAAAATCCAATTGAATGAAGTGCTAGATCAAGGTAAAATAGAGCGATTACAGCAAGTATTTACGGAACATGAAGGCAAATCCCTTGCGGAAATAAAAAATGCCTCAAATAATGAATTTACTTGGGAAGAATTAAAATTATACCAACGTACAATACCTGATAGCGAAACAGAATAGTTTCGCTATTTTTTGTGGATCAAACGCGTTAATTTGATGGATAAATCAGTGAAAATCATTTTGCTATTTCCATTGCGCTCGATGTGGTACATTGCTTGAGATAGTTCTTCAAAAATCTCATCAATATTGGCACCATTGACAAAAGGAGCAAAATTTTCAAGCTTAAATTTATCTACAGATGTTTGATAGTATACTAGATTTGGCGACTGATAATGATACAAAAGAGCTTGTCTAAACAATTCAATGCAAAATTCTAAAAATTGCTTTTGTTGTTCTCTTCCTAAGGTTGCTAAATCTTCACTCCATTCGATCAATTCCTTAATTACTGCAGCATTGCCCTTTGCTCGAAAAGCAGCACGCACCCAAGTGACAAATTTTTGTTCAAAATCAGCAGCGTCAGAAGCATTGGAAACCAATTGTAAGGCTTTGTTGTAATTGCCTTGTGCCTGACGGGCAAGTAATGCCGCTTGTTGTGCATCACAATGCTGATTAGCCATCAGTGCTTGCTCTATTTCAACGCTGTTTAATGCGTTAAATCGCAATAATTGACAGCGCGATAAAATCGTTTGTAGAATGGCTTGCTCATTTTCGGCAATTAAAATAAAAATAGTTTTGGCAGGCGGTTCTTCCAAAATTTTTAAAATCTTATTGGAAGCCTCTGTATTGAGTTTATCGGCCATCCAAATAATCATAATTTTATATCCTCCTTCATAGGATTTTAAAGCTAGTTTTTTCAGAATTTCACCTGCTTCATCCACACCAATTTGGCCTTGTTTATTTTGGATATCAATGTGGTTATACCAATCAAAAAGACTGCCATAAGGATTTGCTTTTAAAAATGATCTCCATTGTTCCGCAAATTTATCACTGGTTGGATGTTTGGTTACTTCACTGGTTGTAGCTACAGGATAAACAAAGTGTAAATCAGGATGCATTAAGGCATTAAATTTGATGTTACAACTTTCGTTTCCACCGGTGTTTTCTCCTCCAATATTTTTACAAAGTAAATATTGTGCATAGGCAATTGCCATAGCCAATGTTCCGGTTCCTTCTTGTCCAATAAACAATTGAGCATGAGGAATTCGACCTGTACTAGCCCCTTGAAGTAAGTGATTCTTGATGTGGTTTTGACCAACGATTTCTGAAAATAACATAATGCAAATATAAACGATTTCTTTGGGTATGAAGAGGTCAAAAAAAAGAAAACTTTGCACGTATTTGCAACAATACTATTCTAACTTAATTTGGATTAGGTTTGAATCAAGTGGGGATGAAGTTTGGAAAAAAGCTTCTTTTTCGAGGCTGATTCAAAGATGAATCGGAGTTGATTCGAAGAAAGTAGTTTACTAGGTAAGAATATTCCTTACTAGATGCATAAAAAAATGAAATGGATATAGAATAATCAAAAATAAACGCCTTTTGGATTTTAAAAAGATTTATATTTGCGTTAATCAGAACATATTTTAGAAAAATACAATTATGAAAACAATTGATAATGTGAATTTTAAAAATAAAAAAGTATTAATTCGCGTTGATTTTAATGTACCTTTAAACGAGGCCTTTGAAGTAACAGATACCAATCGTATCGAAGCGGCAAAGCCTACAATCGATAAGGTAATAAACGATGGAGGAGTAGCTATATTAGTTTCTCATTTAGGTCGTCCAAAAGGAGAAAAAAATGAGGCGTATTCTCTGCGCCATATTGCTGTAAAGACGGAAGAGGTATTAGGAACTAAAGTTACATTTGTTGCTGATTGTATTGGTGAAACAGTAAAAACTGCGGTAGAACATAGTCAACCTGGAGACGTTATTTTATTAGAAAATTTGCGTTTCTACGCAGAAGAAGAAAAAGGAGATGAGCAATTTGCGGCTGCTTTAGCTTCAATTGCTGATTTTTATATTAATGATGCTTTCGGTACGGCGCACCGTGCACATGCTTCTACTACTATCGTAGCTAAATTTTTCCCGAATGATAAGTGTTTTGGTTATTTATTAGCGAAAGAAATTGAAAGTATTGACAAGGTTTTGAATAGTTCTGAAAAACCAGTGACCGCTATTTTAGGTGGTTCAAAAGTTTCTTCTAAAATTACGATTATCGAAAATATCTTAGATAAAGTCGATCATATGATTATTGGAGGAGGAATGGCTTTTACTTTCGTAAAAGCATTAGGTGGAAGTATTGGAAATTCACTTTGTGAAGACGATAAAATAGAGTTGGCTTTGCGCATTATGGAACAAGCGAAAGCGAAAAATGTTCAAATTCACTTGCCAATAGATGTGGTAGCTGCAGATGCATTTGCTGCAGATGCGAATACACAAATCGTTGATGTAAATGCAATTCCTGCGGGATGGCAAGGACTTGATGTAGGTCCTAAAACATTAGCTAGTTTGAAAAAAGTAATTTTGGATTCCAAAATAATTCTTTGGAATGGACCGTTAGGGGTATTTGAGATGGATAAATTTGCCAATGGAACCATTGAACTAGGAAACTTCATTGCTGAAGCTACTAAAAATGGAACATTCTCTTTAGTTGGAGGTGGAGATTCTGTTGCAGCGGTTAAGCAATTTGGTTTAGCTCCAAAAATGAGTTATGTATCGACTGGAGGAGGAGCTATGTTAGAAATGTTAGAAGGACAAATATTGCCTGGTATAAAAGCAATACAAGAATAATATCTTAGGGTATAGCTACGGGATGTGGCTATACCCTATTTTCAAAATATAAAATTATGAATTACAAAGGAGTAGCGTTATCCCTCTTTAGCCTATTATCTTTAACGTTAAGTGCACAAGAACAAACAGAAGGAAGTGAAGTAAAAAGTAAAGAATTAGATCCACAAGTGTATTTGGATTCTATTAAAGCAAGTTTTGTTAATCATTCTACTAGCGAACGCATCGAGAAGCTTTGGCTAGATGAATTGATCAATCAAGATTTGTTTGAAGAGATGAGCGAAGACTTGACCAGTGAAGAGTTTTTTAGTGATGAAGATGGTGAATGGGATGGATTAACAACGGCAGTTTTGAAAGAAAGATTGGCGTTGATGAATGAAAAAACCCCCTTTAATGTGGAGTATAATGAATCTTTGGAACGCCTAATTAAGTCGTTCTTAAAGAAAAGAAAGAAGTCATTTGAGCGTTTATTAGGACTTTCTGAATATTATTTCCCCATGTTTGAGGAACAACTAGCTAAAAATAATATTCCATTGGAAGTTAAGTATTTAGCTATTGTAGAATCAGCTTTAAATCCAAAAGCCGTTTCGCATATGGGGGCTACGGGTTTATGGCAATTTATGTATGCTACTGGTAAACAGTATAACTTAGAAGTTTCTTCGTTTAAAGATGATCGTATTGATCCTTTAAAATCTTCAGAAGCAGCTGCTAAATTTTTAGGTGATTTATACAAGATTTTCGGCGATTGGGACTTGGTATTGGCTTCGTATAATGCTGGACCAGGTAACGTATCTAAAGCAATTCGCCGCTCTAATGGTTTGACTAATTATTGGAATATTCGACCAAATTTACCACGCGAAACACAAAATTATCTTCCTGCTTTTTACGCTACCATGTATATTTTTGAATATGCAAAAGAACATGGTATAAAGGCCAATGCTAATATTCCAATGAAATTAGTTCAAACGGATACTGTGGCTGTAAAACGCATGATGAGTTTTGATCAAATATCTAAGTTGTTGGATGTTAGTCAGGAGGAATTAGAATTCTTAAATCCAACGTATAAGTTGAAAGTGGTTCCCTATTCTTCGAGTGAATTGCATTTCTTGCGTTTGCCGCTGGATAAAGCAGGTATGTTAGTTTCAAATGAAGAAAAAATCTATGCGTATGTAGATTTTGAAGAGGATAGAAAAGAGAAACCAAATTATGATATTGCCATTGCGCAAACATCGGGGGTTCGCAATAAATATCACACGATTAAAAAAGGTGAAAGTGTTGGCGTTATCGCTAAAAAATATGGATTATCTATTGTTGAATTGAAGCGTTTAAATAACATGAAAACGAATGTTATTTATCCAGGTAAAAAGTTAGTGGTAGGTAAATCTACCGTGGCTCAGGCTTCTACGAATGGATTCTATGTTGTTAAAAAAGGCGATTCACTCTATTCAATCAGTAAAAATTTACCAGGAGTAACAATTTCGAAATTAAAAGCACTGAATAATATGAGCGATAACTCGATGTTGCAACCTGGTATGAAGTTGAGAATTAATTAAGTCATTTGTTGAAGCAGACTGTATTTTATATCATTTGTTTTGTGTTTTGCATGAGCTGTAAAAATCCCATGCAGAAAAAAGACATGCAAACTCCTTCACAAGGACAGATTAATCACGTTTTGTTGGTCATGGACGACGATTTGTGGTTGAGTGATGTAGGAGATACCATTCGCAATTATTTAGCCGCAGGTATCGATGGAATTATTCCCGCTGAACCTCGATTTGATTTGGATCAGCAGTCACCGGGTATTTTCGACAATACAACAAAAAGCAAAAAGAATATTGTATATGTTTCTATGCGTGAAAATAGAAATAATTTTGAATTGCTTGTGGATCAATATGCACAACCTCAGAGTTATTTTTTAATCGAAGGTACGGATAGCAAGAGTATTATTGCTACTTTTTTGAAATACAAAGATTCAATTATCAACCGATTTCATCAACAAGAAATTCTAGCTATACAGCAGCGTATCAAAGAAGGACCATTATATGAAACGGTGTTGTTACACGATCGCTATCATATCAATATAGACTTACCAGCTTCGTATAAACGAGTTTTAGTTGATGATAATTTCGTGTGGTACAAAAAGGAAATTGCTTCTGGGAATAGCAATATTTTAGTTTATAGCTTGCCCTTTGAGGTAGTTAAGCCTTATACCACTCAAAGAGCGTTTGTTTTGGATATGGATTATTTGAGGGATTCGATTGTAGGAAAGTATATTCATTCTTCAGAACCCGATACATTTATGAATATGAGTGTGGATTTTGAACCTTTTCATACAATTATTCAACTCAAAGGACAAGAAATTACAGAAGTAAAAGGAACGTGGGATATGGAGAATAGTTTCATGGGAGGACCTTATCTATCCTATATTGTCAAAAAAGACGGATATTATCTTATAATAGAAGGATTTACATATAATCCCTCCATGAGTAAGCGCAATGTGATGCTAGAATTGGAAGCTATTATGGGAACGTTAAAAATAGTTCAATAAAAAAAGCCGAGATATTTCTCGGCTTTTTTATTGATATCTAGGTTAAATAAGGCGATTTAAGCCTTTTAAATAACATGCAAGCTATATTGAGGTGATTGCGAATAGAAACGCAATTAAATCGTTTTATTTTCGCTTTCTGTAGGGGTTGCTTGTTGTTGTTTGATGAATTTTTCAAATAACCCTTTCATTTTGTGCTCTACTTCCTGATAATTTAACCGATCCTTGGTTTGATAAAAGAGCATCATAGCAATTTTTTTATCTATATGATCAACGAGAAGATGTTTGTTTTTGCGGTAGGTTTCTCGGAGTAAACGCTTGTAATAATTGCGGTCAACCGCCTTTTTAAAATAGCGTTTTGATACAGATACACCCGTTTGAAACGGCGGAGCTTCCTCTTCATCTACTTCAATATA
This sequence comes from Myroides odoratus, assembly GCF_001549985.1. Classification (GTDB taxonomy): domain Bacteria; phylum Bacteroidota; class Bacteroidia; order Flavobacteriales; family Flavobacteriaceae; genus Flavobacterium; species Flavobacterium odoratum_A. Next base: position 13,868 of record NZ_LROZ01000020.1, read on the forward strand.
CACCAAGCGAAGGGGATATTTACTAACAGATTTACCTGTTATAAATAATTCATCTATAAGCCTTTTTGCTTTTAGTTTTTCTTCTCTTGGATAAGTTTCGTTTTGTTTTGTCATAGGTTGTGCAAAGGTAGAAAAGGAAAATGATATGTATAAAAAAAAGTCCTAGAATATTGCTAGGACTTTCTTTTGTTTGGTATTAAACAACATTTTTAATTATTGTGGTAAACGTTGTTTTCTTGGTTGACATCCGCCATAAACTGACTTGGATCGATTAAAATGGTTTTAATCGTGTTTTTCGGTTTATTGATGATGAATTTATATTCTGGTTGTGCCCAACCCCAACCTTCTAAAATAGTACGCTCATATTCAACATACTGATTGGGTTTATTCCAATGCATTGAAGTATAAGGCACATAGAATGTTTCCATTGAGCCATCTTGGTACGTTACTAAAATATCCAAAGGCATACCTGCACGTCCAATGCGTTTTAAGGTAACTAAGGATTGATTTTTCTGAATTTCTTCTACAAACAATACAGCATAATCAACAGTATTTGTTGTCATCGTCCAATCTGTCATATACCAATCTAGGTTTGCACCTGTGATGCGCTCTGCTGTGCGTTTAAAGTCGTTCGGCGTTGGATGAGTAAACTTATAGTCACGGTAAAACTCCTGAAGCGTTTTCATCATATTATCCCAACCAATGATATAAGCCAATTGAGTTAAGAAAATAGAACCACGACTATAGGCTGATATCGAATAAGCTCTATTGGTTAGATAGTGATCAGAATGCGTCGTTAGAGGCTCTTGAATATTACGTGCTATCATGTTGTAATAGCTTTTATACGTCGAAGCAAAAGGATTATCGTCTTCTAAGTTTTCTTTTGGCAGAATTTGCAACATCGCCAAATCTGAGATAAACGTGGTAAACCCTTCATCCATCCACTCGTGTTTTGTTTCGTTGGTTGCTAGTGTATGTTGAAACCAACTATGTGCAAGTTCGTGTGCAGTTACACCTACTAAACTTGGAAAGTTGCGTTCTCCTGTAATTAATGTACACATGGAGTATTCCATACCACCATCACCTCCTTGAATCACTGAATATTGTGAATACGGATATTCTCCCACATTTTTATTGAAAAAATCCATTAGCTGAGCTGTAACGGGCTGTAAATTCTTCCAATTCTCAAGAATTACCGGATTATTTTTATACAAGAAATGCAATTTTACACCATTAGGCCCCTCGTAAATGTCATGGATATAATTGGGGTCTGCTGCCCAAGTAAAATCCAATACATTCTCGGCTTTAAAGTGCCAAGTTAATGTTTTGCCTTTCGTACTAGGTACAGTTACTCCTGCATCTTGGTATCCATGTCCAATTTCATTGTTGTTTTGCAAGATTCCTGTTCCTCCAACTGTATAGTCTTTGTCCAAGGTGATTTTTACATCGTAATTGCTCCAAACACTGTGAAATTCTCTTCCTAAGTATTGTTCTGTATGCCAGCCTTCGAAATCGTATTCCGCTAATTTAGGAAACCATTGAGCCATAGACAACGCAACACCTTCTTTGCTATTGCGTCCAGCACGACGAATCATTTGCGGGACTTGCCCCTCAAAAGTCAGATCTAATATCGTTGTTTGATGCGGAGGTAAAGGTGTATTTAGCGTCACTTCTAATATAGTTCCAACTACTTTACTTTCAATAGGGGAACCATCTTGCGCTAGTTTTTTTACCTTCACAAAACCAATCTCATTCTCTTTGAGCTTATTGATTCTGCTTTCTGATATTTTTCTACCGCGGACCTCCTTTGTATCCACCATACGCGGATCTGGATCTGGAATACTCATTAACAAAGCATCCATATCGCTATTCGGTTGAAACGCATTGAAGTATAGGTGGTAAAAAACTTTGTGTAACGTATCAGGTGAATGATTGGTATAGGCTACCGATTGTGTTCCCGTATACGTGAATTTTTTGACATCCATTTTAACATCCATGCTATAATCAGCATGTTGTTGCCAATACCCTGGATTAGGGTTCTGTTGTGCGTCAGCCTGATGAATAAAAGGCAAACAAAATAAGAAAGCTACAACTAATTTTTTCATATCGCTATTTAAATTAAAACTCCACAACAAAGAATAGCTAAGTTGTGGAGTATAGGATCATTTTTCTTTACAAATAGAAAAGATTATTTTTTTGCCTTAGCTAATTTTTCAGCTAAAAGTAAGGCATTGTATGCATTAACAAATTTTCCTGAAGTAGAAATTGAATTGAAGTTTCTCACCTCTCTTTTCTCTCCAACAATTACATTAATATTTACAGCTACACCTGAATCCATGATGATTTTTTTCACTTCAGCAGCTGTAAATTGTGGGTAGTATGCTCTTAGTAAAGCAGCAACTCCAGCAACGTTTGGCGATGCCATTGACGTTCCTTGTAAATACTCATAGGTATTGTGTGGTGTTGTAGCATAGATTTTTACTCCAGGAGCAAAAACATCTACATCATAGTGTCCGTAGTTAGAGAACGTAGCCACCATATTTTCACCGAATTTTGGATTTAAAGCACCAACAACTAAGAAGTTACTTGCTACTTCAGGTCCCATTTTTACGTTGTCATTTGGATAGCGTTCTACACCACCTTCGATGTTTAAATCCATTGCATCATTTCCTGCTGCAACAACAATTAATACGTCTTTAGATTCTGCATATTGAATTGCATCACGTACCCATTGGCTGTTTTCTTCAAAGTATTTTCCAAAACTACCATTGATTACTTTTGCACCATTATCTGCTGCATAGCGAATAGCTAATGCGATGTCTTTATCGTATTCATCTCCATCAGGAACTGCTCGTAAAGCCATAATTTCAGCAACTTCTGAAGCAACACCATCTCCACCTAAATTATTGTTTCTCGTTTGTGCAATAATTCCTGAAACGTGTGTTCCGTGTTTTGCTTCATCGCGATCTGGTCCAATTACATCATTGTTTCCATATACGCGATCATTGATATTAGTATGGTCATCACCAACTAGTTCACGACCATTGTAATCTACGTTTAAGTGATATTTTAACTTGCTATCTCCGTAGTTTTTATATGTCTCTAACCAAGAAAGCTCACGGCCATTGTTTAGAATATTTGAAATTACTTTTTTAGAATGTGTGATTTCCTCTGAAGCATCATCACCAATTGCATTTAAATCTTCAATCGTATAGTCTTTCTTCCCTAAGAATGCAGCTAATCTTTCGTTTGCACGCATTAACATGTCAGCTCTAACTTGGATTTCTTTCGCCTCTTGGATTTCTTTTGCAAGTTCTTTTACTGCTCTTTTGTATTGCTCTGATCCATCGTCTCCTCTTCTCACTACACGTACCATTTCTACATTTTCGTGTACTGATTTTCCTAAGAAGTTCCATCCATGGATATCATCGATGTATCCATTGTTGTCATCGTCAATATTATTTCCAGCGATTTCTTTTGGATTAGTCCAAACTTGATCTTTCAAATCATCGTGATCAATTTCAATTCCGGAGTCAATAACTCCTACAACTACTTTTTTAGGAAGTGGTTTTCCTTTTAAAAGCTCTTCATATGCACGATCAACTGACATTCCAGGTACAGTATCTCTTAAGATGTCTAAATGACTCCATCTTTTCAATTGTTCTTCTGGTAATGCACTCGTTCTTGTAGGTAATTGATCTACATCTGAAATTGGTTTTTGAATGATCGCTTTTGAGCCTCCACAGCTAGCTAAAGCAAATGCAAGAGCTGCAGAAAGATAAATTGGTTTAATCAAACGCATTGTTTTTGTTTTTTAATTTCGTTTAAGACCGATAAAAATAGTATATAATTGATTGAAAACGTTCAGCTTAACATTAAATTAAGATATCGGAAGCGTGAAGTATTTCATTTAATCGTATTCCTTTTTCGGTATGTTGTACTGTAATTATCTCGTTATGTGCATCATGTTCTAAGAATAACAGCCAGTTTTCATCTGCTGCCATGTTTAAAAATTTTTCTTTTTCACTAAGCGTTAACAAGGGACGCGTATCATAACCCATGACATAAGGCAAGGGAATATGGCCTGCGGTTGGCAATAAGTCTGCCGTAAAAGCTAGCTTACGTCCTTGGTAATTTAAAATAGGAATCATTTGTTTATCGGTATGACCGTCTGCAAAAAAGATAGAAAAGCCTAAATCGGTTTCTAACAACAAATCGGAATCATTTCTTTCGATAAAATGAAGAGCACCGCTTTCTTTGATAGGTAGAATATTTTCTGGTAAAAAAGAAGCTTTTTCCCTTGCATTGGGGTTAGTCGCCCAATTCCAATGCGCTTCATTAGACCAGTAACGCGCGTTTTTAAAAGCGTTGACATAACCTGTGTGATTTGCATTCCAATTTACTGCTCCACCAACATGGTCAAAATGCAAATGGGTCAAAAATACATCTGTAATATCATCAGGATGAAAACCGTGTTTCGCTAAGGATGTTTCAAGCGTATTGTTTCCCCAAAGCGCATAATAACCAAAAAACTTATCTGATTGTTTGGTTCCCATTCCTGTATCAATTAAAATTAGTCGAGACCCTTCTTCGATAAGCAATAAACGAGCGCCTAAGTCAATTTGATTGTTTGCATCTGCAGGATTGGTTTTGTTCCAAAGTACTTTGGGCACTACGCCAAACATGGCACCTCCATCTAGTTTAAAATTGCCACTTTCTATGCTGTATAACTTCATGTTTTTTCCTTTTCTAAGTGTTCCTTGCAAAGTAAGAAATTTCCCGTAAAGGACAAGTGGTTTTTTCGGATGATTTCCCTGGGTAAAAACCTGTTTTTAACACAAGTCAGATCCGATAAGAATACATAAATAGGGGAAAAAGGCTCATCCATTGTTTGATTAAAAAAGTTCTGATGTAGAGGAAGTAAGCGATTTATTTTAGGTAAAAAGGAGGGTAAATAACCTTTTCTTGGATTTGTTCAATCCTTTCTTTTATTTGTGTCTTGTGCATTCAAAAATAGATGCGAAATTTGTAACGAAAGCTTTTTAAATGAAAAAAGAATTTATTTCGGTTCGTAAACCGATTTAGATTTGGTAGTAAATTAGCTAATCTACTGCTTAATAAGTAATTAAAAATGGGTTATAACAATAGATTTTATCGATTTTAGTATTAAAACTTCTAATCGTTATAAATATGTTAGTTAGTGTTAGAAACCATTTTTTTATAATACCTTTGTCAATCGGTATAGAATTAATCTATTTTAAGTAACAACGTATGATAAAAGTTTCAGATATAGCAAGTAAACGCGTAGCTCTTTTGATGGAAGATGAAGGTTTTGATTCTACAAAAGATTACGTTCGCGTAGGGGTAGAAAGCGGAGGATGTTCCGGCTTATCATACCAATTGAAATTTGATCACGGTATCACAGAAGACGACAAAGTTTTCGAAGATAACGGGGTTAAAATTGCTGTTGATAAAAAAAGCTTTTTGTATTTAGTAGGAACAACTCTTGAGTATTCAGGAGGGTTAAACGGAAAAGGTTTCTATTTTAACAACCCAAACGCAAGTAGAACTTGCGGATGTGGAGAAAGTTTTTCTTTATAGTACAGAAAGGGAAGATTAAGTTCTTCCCTTTTAACAAAGTAAAGTCTAATGTAGAAGCAGGTAATAATTGCTTTTAAGTACCAATATATGAGCAAGTATACAGAAGAAGATTTAAAAAAAGAATTAGAAGGTAAGGAGTATGAGTATGGATTTTATACAGACATAGAATCTGAAACATTCCCGATTGGATTGAATGAAGACATCATCAGAGCGATTTCTGCAAAGAAAGAGGAACCTGAATGGATGACAAACTGGAGATTAGAGTCTTTCCGTATCTGGAAAGAAATGACGGAGCCAGAATGGGCAAACGTACACTATGAAAAACCAGATTTTCAAGCCATATCTTACTATTCAGCACCAAAAAGTAAAGACAAATACACAAGTTTAGATGAAGTAGATCCAGAATTATTGGAGACCTTCAATAAATTAGGTATCTCTATTGATGAACAAAAACGTTTGTCTGGAGTTGCTATGGATATTGTAATGGATTCCGTTTCAGTAGCTACGACGTTTAAATCGACGTTAGCAGAAAAGGGAATTATATTCTGTTCTATTTCAGAAGCGATTAGAGAATATCCAGAATTAGTAAAACAATATCTAGGAACGGTTGTACCCCAAACGGATAACTTTTATGCAGCATTGAATTCTGCTGTTTTCTCTGATGGATCATTCTGTTATATTCCAAAAGGCGTTCGTTGTCCAATGGAATTATCAACGTATTTCCGTATTAATCAAGCCGGAACAGGTCAATTCGAGCGTACCTTAGTTATTGCTGATGAAGGAAGTTATGTTTCGTATTTAGAAGGATGTACTGCACCGTCTCGTGATGAAAATCAACTACACGCAGCTGTTGTTGAGTTGATTGCTTTGGACAATGCTGAAATTAAATATTCTACAGTACAAAACTGGTATCCTGGTGATAAAGAAGGAAAAGGTGGAGTTTTCAACTTCGTAACCAAACGCGGGTTGTGCGAAACAAACGCGAAGATTTCTTGGACACAAGTAGAAACTGGATCAGCTGTAACTTGGAAGTATCCATCATGTGTCTTAAAAGGAGATAATTCAGTTGGAGAGTTTTACTCTGTAGCGGTTACAAATAATTTCCAACAAGCGGATACTGGTACAAAAATGATTCACTTAGGTAAGAATACGAAATCGACGATTATATCGAAAGGTATTTCAGCGGGTAAATCTCAAAATAGTTATAGAGGTTTGGTACAAGTAGGCCCACGTGCTGAAAATGCTAGAAACTTCTCTCAATGTGATTCATTGCTAATGGGGAACGAATGTGGAGCACATACCTTCCCTTATATTGAAGCGAGAAATTCAACGGCTCAAATCGAGCATGAGGCGACAACAAGTAAAATTGGGGAAGACCAAATTTTCTATTGCAATCAACGTGGAATTTCTACAGAGAAAGCGATTGCCTTAATCGTTAATGGATTCTCTAAAGAGGTGTTGAACAAACTACCAATGGAATTTGCGGTTGAAGCACAAAAATTATTAGAGATTTCATTAGAAGGAAGTGTGGGTTAATCCACGTTGCTTTCATGGAAGCATTCGTATCATTACAAATTTAAAATAACAAACAGTTTATGTTACAGATAAAAAACCTACACGCAAGTGTTGAAAATAAAGAAATATTAAAAGGAATTAATTTAGAAGTAAAAGCGGGTGAAGTTCACGCGATTATGGGACCTAATGGTGCTGGTAAAAGTACATTATCTTCTGTGATTGCTGGAAATGAGGCTTTTGAAGTAACGGAAGGTGAAATGTTATTGGATGGAGAAGAGTTAGGAGAATTAGCTCCTGAAGAAAGAGCACACAAAGGGGTGTTTTTATCTTTTCAATATCCGGTGGAAATTCCTGGAGTTTCCGTGACTAATTTCATTAAAACGGCAATTAATGAGGCAAGAAAAGCAAAAGGACAAGAAGAGATGCCTGCCAATGAAATGCTGAAACAAATCAAAGAAAAAGCTGAATTACTTGAAATCGATAGAAAATTCTTATCTCGTTCATTAAATGAAGGTTTCTCAGGTGGTGAGAAAAAGAGAAATGAGATTTTCCAAATGGCTATGTTAGAGCCAAAAATTGCAATCTTAGACGAAACGGATTCAGGATTAGATATCGATGCATTGCGCATTGTTGCTAATGGAGTAAATAAACTAAAAAGCGAGGATAATGCTGTAATTTTAATTACACACTATCAACGTTTATTAGATTATATCGTTCCTGATTTTGTACACGTTTTACACGATGGTAAAATTGTAAAAACAGGAGGAAAAGAATTAGCCTTAGAATTAGAAGAAAAAGGATACGACTGGATCAAAGAATCGCTGTAATCAAAGCGATTTAATAGAACAGGACACAGTCATTTTAATCTAATAGGTAAATAAGGAATATGGAACTTAAAGATAAATTAATAACGTCTTTTGTTGCTTTTGAACAACAACTGAGTGGAGAGCACGATACGCTACACAGTATTCGTTTAGAAGGACTAAAGACATTTGAAGATAAGGGATTCCCTACAAAAAAAGAGGAAGCGTGGAAATACACGTCTTTAAATTCAATTTTAAAGCAAGATTTTTGTGTGGTTCCTAAGAAAGAAGTAGCAGTTGATTACAAAGATGTGAAACAATACTTTTTAAGTGATTCGGATACGTATAAATTGGTATTTATCAATGGAGTATTTAGCTCTCACTTGTCATCTACTACACATGATGGATTAGATGTATGTTTAATGTCTTCGGCTTTGACCAAACCAAAGTACAAGATGTTAATTGATACTTATTACAATACAATAACTGATAAGGAAGATAGTTTAACTGCTTTAAATGCTGCTTATGGGGTAGAAGGAGCTTTTATCAATATTCCTAAAAGTAAGGTGGTTTCTAAACCCATTGAGATTGTTTACTTGTCTACAGCAGGTGAACAAGCGTTGTTGGTTCAGCCACGTAACTTGATTATCGTTGGTGAAAATGCACACGTTCAAATCTTAGAACGCCATCAAAGTTTAGATGAGTGCAGTATCTTCACAAACTCAGTAACCGAAATTTTTGGTCACAAACGCGCTATCGTTGATTTCTATAAGTTGCAAAACGATTTGGATACAGGTACGTTAATTGACAATACGTTTATCAAACAAAAACAAGAGAGTCGTGTATCGGTTCACACGTTTTCTTTTGGTGGAAAATTAACGCGTAACAACCTGAATTTCTATCAAGACGGCGAGCGTATTGATAGTACAATGAAAGGAATTACGTTAATTGGTGGGAAACAACACGTGGATCACTATACCTTAGTTTCTCATGATAGTCCAAACTGTGAAAGTCACCAGAATTACAAAGGATTGTATGATGACAATTCAGTAGGGGTATTCAATGGTAAGATTTACGTAGATAAAATCGCACAAAAAACAGATGGTTTCCAACAAAGTAACAACATCTTATTGAGTGATAAAGCGCAAGTGTATACGAAACCACAGCTAGAAATTTTTGCTGATGATGTTCGTTGTTCACATGGATGTACAATCGGTCAATTAGATGAAGAGGCTATGTTTTATATGCGTCAACGTGGTATTCCTCAAAAAGAAGCAAAAGCGTTGTTGATGTATGCCTTTACAGATGAAGTAATGGAATCAGTAAAAATCCCAGAGCTTAAAGGAAAAGTGGCTAAAGTGATTGCCTCAAAATTAGGGGTGTCTATGGGATTTGATATTTAATATATTTTATTCGTTATAAATAAAAAGGGTACTTAACCAGAGGGTTAAGTGCCCTTTTTTATTTTAAGCGTTTTAAGCGCTTATTTATTTGCTGTGTGACAAAGATGCTTTTGAAGACAAAAGATTGATCACATCGAATTATAGGAGGTAAGTATGCGTGTATTTGACTTAGATTTAGCTTACTTCATGAGCGGAACCTCTTGGTTCCTTTTTTTTACTTGTAATTGTGTAAATGTTGTTCTACACAATAGGTGATGAGTTGAATTTTATTCTTCACATTAAATTTTTCTGTCAACTTCTTGATATACGCTTCAACAGTTCGTCCACTCAAATGTACTTTTTTTCCAATTTCATTGTTCGTTAGTCCCTGACACGCGTGATTGATAATTTGCAATTCGATAGAGGAGGGAACATAAAAAGGCAGTTGAGTTGCAACCTCCCCATTCAAGTCCTGGTAGCTTTTCCATTGTGCTAAATGTTGCGTATAGAGGGCTTTATTTCCCTGAACTAAGGCAGTTAGCAGCTTAAATATTATGAGGCTATTTTTTTGACAATAATAGACTTGATCATAAGTGTTGAAGAGGTCATATAGGTCTTCTTGGTAGACCTGGGTATAGATAATAATAGGGGTTTTATTTTGCTTGGTGCGCAATATTTTTAAAGCTTCTATACCCGTCATAATTGGGGTAAAAGCATCAATTAGTAGAAAATTATTCTGTTTGTATTTTATTCGATTAATCAGTTCAAAACCATTGCAATAATAGTCTATTAAATCGAGATGTAAGGTTCGTTTAATGTGTTCTATAATGAGGTTCTTGAAATGTAAGTCTGATTCACATAGGGAGAGGTAAATAGGCATTATTTTTTTTTTAGTTTGGAAAAAACAAAATTAATACTATTTTTGACATATTGTATTATTCGTAATAAATAACCGATTTTAATTCTTTTATGTATTTGAAAAGTGTAAATTTTAAACAAATCTATTTGTCAATTTCGTTTTTTTGTGTCAATTTTTTAATATTGATTATTATATTTTTTATTGGAATTTATTTCTTTTATGAAAGTTCAGAACAGCAAAAAAAACGCATTGAAAAGGACCTTTTGGCTTATAAAACACTGTTGAATAAGCAGTATGTTTTAAAAGGTAAAGTCGATACAGTGTATTATCACATGAGTTTGCTTAACACGGGTAAAGTAGAGCATGATCTCTACTTAGAACAGTATGTAGCAAAAGATATTGAAGAGATAAAAAAACTAGTAAATTGTGATAATGAAGAAAATTTTAATGGATATAGGCAGCTTTTTATCCAACTGGATAGTTTATTGATTTTAAAGGATCAAATTATGGATGTTGCGAATCAAGAAGCGGTTGCGTTACGTGATCTCAATGAATGTATATATCGCTTTAAAAATGTATATACAGAATTGACGAATGATCCTCATCGTAAGTTCAATAAAAAATAAGGATAATGATACATCCTCATCAGTCTCTCTCAAAAAAAGAACAACGCTATCAATTGTTGTATTTGATAGGTATGTTAGTATTCGCTTTAGTTTTTTTAGGGTTCATTTGCTTGCGCAAGTATCACTCGCCTTTTGCAAATGCAACTCAGATGGAAGCAGAAATGCTAGAACAGAAATATAGATTTAATGCACAACAAAAAATGGTAGAGCCTTTAGTTGAAGCCACTTTTAAAAAAATTAATACGATAGCTTTTACAAGCCCCAAACCAATAGAAGAAAACGAAATAATTTCGAGTATTAATCAAGTATCCAATTCGTTTGCACACACGACTATTTACGATCCGCGTAAAGAAGTATACACCCAAATGGGGTATTTCTATAGGATGTATTTAGAGGATAAAAAAATCATAGCCAAAAAAACAGAAAACATCAAGTTGTTCCGCAAGCAATTTGAAGAATGTTCTATTGGTTTTAAGGATAAAGAACAACAGGTGATTCAACGTAGAAATATGCTATTAGCTAAATAAAAAGATGAGTTATATCAAAAAAAATAAAGAAAAAATGGTGCTGTTTATAGGAGGAATTTTTGTCCTATGTTTTATTGGGACTTATGTTTATCAACAACAGTTTAATGCCGTTGCATTGCAAGAGAGTGTCACGGTTTATCCAACAACTTTACAGGTAGGAGATACTTTGTTTTTTAAGGAAAATACACCGAATTCTAGTCTCAGAAAATGGGAATTTGGCGATGGTGATTTGTCGCTAGACGCTCAGGGATACCACCAGTATAAGAAACCAGGATTCTATCAAGTAAGCTATATCGCGAATGAACAGGATATTCAACTGTTCTCCATTGAAGTTAAACCCAATACTACTCCAAGTTATGGGGATTATTTTACTGAAATTGACGCACCAGCTGAGGCAATGCAATTTGAAAATGTAGTGTTTCGAGCCGTAACGGATAAGGCTAGTTTATTTAGCTGGAAGTTTGGAGAAACGGGTACAATTGACGCTAAAGAGGCTTTTGCTATTTATGCCTATCAAGAGGCAGGAACATATGAAGTGTATCTCTATACGGATGAAACTGCGTATCCTGTGATACATCAAATAACAATTCATCCGTCGTTTAAGCATCTTAATGAGGAATTAGATGTGGAAGATGGCTATAAATCCATTGACCATGATTTTAAAGAACATCTACAACAAATAGCCAACGGAGCTCCGTTTAATCAACACTATAATTATTTGGTTAACACTTACTTATGTCAAAATGAGAATGCACTAGTGCTAGTAAATACAACCAAACGCAATTCATTTTATTACTACTGTATGGGATTGAGATTCGATAGCAATGTAAGTATTCAATCGGTTAAAGTGAGTTTCAATGAAGAGGCAAATTGTGTAACTAAACTGAATGTGGTTCAAACAAGTAATTGAAAATGAGTATTAAAACAATCGTGATGCTGTGTTTGATTGGGGGAATTAGCCTGTCAAGTTGCAGTATAAAAAAAAGAAGCGTACTACAAACACCAACTGCTACTGCTGTTGATACATATGATGAATATGCCTTGTTGTCTGGTTATCCTAAACATGCAAAACCATGGATTGTTTATGTAGCCAAGCAAAACGCTTCTTTGTATGCTAATGCGACAAGTGAATCAACAGATAAAAAGGTGGCTTTTTTTACTCCACTTATTGTGCTCAAACAAAAGGGAAATCGTTATGAGGTTGCTGAGTATGATGCAGCAAGTATCGTAGAAGGGAAGATTGATGTAACAAAACTCAAAGGACAAGGCTGGATTCATCGCCATGATCTACTGCTATGGACAGCATCGCTGCGCGATGAAACTACAGGTTTTCGCTTGAAAGGAATGTTAGCGTTACAAGAAAAAGCAGTACTAACTAGGCTTGAAAAGTATATGGATAACGATTCACTTTATATTTTTAAAGACCCAAGTTTACTCCATCGAGAGGATCGCAAATTAGCGCTCAATACCCTAGTTTACCTCTATGCGTTTACAGCAGATAAAAAGAAGGTCTTCATTGGCGAATCTCCAACCATTATAGAGGGGAATCCCGACAATAAAATGTATGGCTGGGTAGATACTGATGTATTGGGAATATGGGGAACGCGTACTGCTTTTCAAATCAAACCTTCCGCAGATGAACAAGAAACCCAATTGACCTTGGAAAGGAGGGATCAAAGCACCATTCGTTTTACTCCTATTGAAAGTAGGGATAGCCTACAAGACAATTTGCGGATTGAACAACTTTATCCCTTGACCTATCGTCCTAGTGTGGATGAATTTCAAATAAATTACCTAGATCAACTGTTGGACTACAGTGAAAATAAAGTATACAATGTTGAGGGGCAACCGATTTACTATGATGTGTATCGCGAAATCCTAGCTGGTAACCGAAAGTTGAATGTGGTATTTGTTCTTGATGGAGCAATAGAAACGGCAAGTCTAGCTCCATTAAAAGGAGTTTTTCAAGGATTAGGAACGCAGGTAAGCGCTTCGTCATATTTTACTTCTATTTCTTACGCAACGCTCTTTTACCATATCGATCCACAGAACAAAAAGAATGATACGGAGGAGTTGCTCGATTTTAACCGTTGGTCCAATTCGTTGGACACTGCTTTTACTTTTAACCCCGTATCAACTATACCCATGACTTTATATACGGCTATGGAAGATTTGACTCGATTGCTCAAGCCAAAGCAGTATCAAAGTAATTTGGTGGTGATTGTTGGGCAGCGTTTCACTGCTGAAGATTTGGCGAAGCAAGAGCAAGTAGTAGAGCAGATTAGAAGTACAGGTAGTCGGGTAATTTTTTATCAGGTGAGGGGAAATCCCAATGATGCACACAATGATTTTGTTTTAGCGGGAGAGGAAATAATCAAAGCTTCCGCAGCTCAAATTGCAAAGGATAAAAAACGATTGTTGGTTGATTATCATGGCATAGTAGAAAGCAATGCATTTGATCTATCTCAAGAGGACCAAGGGGTCTATCAATTGGATTACCCCACACAAAGTATGCATCAAGGAGCGGTTATTTTTCCTCGTAAAGGGGAAGAAAATAGACCTTTACTCCTGCAGCAGGTTTTTGCGAAAATGGTACAGGATATAACAATTGATAACCAACATATTGACAGCACATTGACAGCTGTTTTTCGAAGCGATATAGGCCTAGGACATACCAAAATGAAACCCGATTATGTATCCTTCAATCGGCAAATAAAGAGCAAGGTATCCATTCCAATCGCGAAGCAGTTAATGTGTCAAGATTATGCTTTTATGCGAGAAGGAATACTTCAAAATGCTGCAGTAATTGCGGAAGAAAATAAGGAATATGGCGTACTTCTAGATGAAGAAGAAATCGAACAAGTACAACAATATTATCGAAGTGTATATAAGCATGTATTCAGAAAAGGTGGTTTGAACAATAAAAAGATGATTCGAAGGTATATCACGGCAGCAAGGAAAAATAGCGTAGCACCGAAGAAAATGAATCGAAAATTTTGGCGTACGAATCCTATGGCTATCGGTTTATTGCAACAAACCGGGTTGTATTTAGCAACGATGGATACGCTTGCACAGCAAAATCTTAAGCAGTGGAAACACGCCAATTTTGTGAATCCTCATATGCTAGAACATTTCTTTGAATCCTTCCAAACTTTAGCAAATAAAATGAAGGATTACCAGGAAAATCAAATGGGAATCATACAACAACAGGGGACAAAATTTTATTGGCTCAACCAAGCGTATATTCCGGTATTGGATTATAGTCAGATAAAAGAAGTAGATCATTCTTTTGAAATTCTTCCCATTGAATTGGAGCAAATCCAATCTTCCTCCAGGCAAAAGAAAAAGAATAAAACGAATACCAAAAAATACTTAACACGAGTAAAAAAAGGAATGCCTTAAACAAGAAAAAATGAATGTAGTATTATCGAACGAATCGTTACAAGAAGTGATTCAAATTGCTCAGTCAATTGCAAAAGAAAATTACAATTCCAAGTATTCAGGAGCTCATATTTTACAAGCTTTACTGCATAAAAGCTTTGATGTATATGATTTTTTAGACTGTATGGGAAAGGATCCTCAGTATGTTTATGAATGGGCAGAAGTAAGAATTGAAGACTATCCAAAAACAACACAACAGCAGATGGAAATTCAGGCAGATGAACATGTCCAAGGGCTATGGGAATATGCGGAAGAGGTACGGAATAAGTTAGGATTACAAGAGATAACACCTTTGTGTTTGTTGCTGAGTCTTGTCAAGCCTTATGCTGCATTTACTGCTGAACAATTGCAATCTTTTCCCTTGAGCGAATCAGAATTATTTGCGGCTATCCAAGTAGAGGAGGACATTTCTTTTCTTTCTAGTAAGTTGAAAATCAGTAAAAAAACCAGGTGTGCTATAACTCAAAGTAAAAAAACGACTGCTTTAGCAATGTATTGTGCGGATTTACTTGCACAAAGTACAGCTGGAAATTGTGATACTGCAATCGTAGGACGTGAAAAAGAGATTCGAACACTTGTTGAAATAGTTGAACGAAAATCAAAATCCAATGTAATTTTAGTTGGTGAACCAGGTGTAGGTAAAACAGCATTGATTGAGGGGTTTGCCAAGCTATTACAACAAGGAAGACTGTCAACAATAGGCAGAGATCAGCTCTATCAGCTCGATTTAGGCTTATTAGTTGCAGGTACGAGTTACAAAGGCGAGGTGGAAGAGCGCTTAAAAAAAGTGTTAGATGAATGTAAATGGCAAGGTGGAATGCTTGTCATAGATGAAATTCATAAACTCGTTGATTCAAAAGGGAATTTTAGTGGATTAGCTAATTTACTGATACCTAATCTGACTAAGGGAGATATTACAGTGATTGGAACAACCACCGTAGAAGAATATCGCAAGTTAATTGAGCCTGAGGGATTATTTAATAGGCGGTTTGAGAAACTTGAAGTGCAAGAGCCTGATGAAGAAACTTGCGTGAAAATGCTGGAAAGTAGTGTCCAAAACTATACCATTTACCATGGTATTCAGGTAGAACCAGAAGCACTCGTTACTTGTGTAGCATTAGCTAAGCGCTATGCCAATGAGAAAAAATTACCCGATACCGCTTTTGATTTATTGGACCAAACTATGGCTGCTGTTAAATTGCTAGATGAACAGGCGATTGCAACGTTAATCGATTGGAAAATAGATTACGATAAAAGTTTAAGTAAAAACTTTGTGGGTGACGAAGCTAAATGCAAGGAAATAGTCTGGCATTTTACGCAATTACAGCATCGAATTAGTCCTATTCTTTGGGGGCTTTTGGCGGAACAACCCCAATTGGAATTGTATATGGGCAGTGAAGTATTACAGTTCATCATTGGATTAGTTTATGATGAATTAGTAGCGAATGCTGAGCATAAAATCACCAGTGTCTCTAAGGTAGAGTTAACTGCTGTAATGGCTGCAAAAACAGGTATTCCTATAGGTAAAATTCAAGTGCAAGAAAAAGAAAAACTCTTAGCTCTGGAGGAGCTTTTAGGACATCGTGTTGTAGGGCAACAGCATGCATTGAAAGTAGTCTCTGATGCTATCATTGAGAGTAGAAGTGGATTAAATAAGCCTGGGCAACCGATAGGTTCTTTTTTCTTTTTAGGGCCTACTGGGACAGGAAAAACGGAATTAGCAAAGGCGATTGCTTCTTTGCTTTTTAATGATGAAAAAGCCATGATTCGCTTTGATATGTCTGAATTTAAAGAAGAACATTCAGCCGCTTTATTATATGGTGCACCTCCTGGTTATGTAGGATATGAAGAGGGAGGGATGTTGGTTAATAAAATTCGTCAACAGCCCTATGCTGTCGTTCTATTTGATGAAATCGAAAAAGCACATCCTTCTGTTTTTGATGTTTTTCTTCAGCTGATGGATGAAGGTAAAATACACGACAAATTGGGGAAAGTAGGTGACTTTAGTAATGCCTTAATCTTGTTTACGTCTAATATTGGAAGTGAAGAGATTAGTGCCGCTTTTGGAGCACATCGAATTCCAACTTCTAAAGAATTAATGCAGTGGATGACAGGTTGTTTTCGCCCAGAATTCTTAGCGCGTATCACAGAAATTGTTCCTTTTGCTCCGATTACGGAAGAAATGGCAGAACAAATATTCACTATTCAATTGAAAGTGCTAATGACTGGTCTTCATCACTTACAAATTGCATTTGAAATCACGGATGTAGCACTTAAAAAATTAGCGATTGCTGGATTTACTGCTGAATATGGAGCAAGGCAAATCAATAGTGTAATTCGACAGCAAATTGCCCGTCCCATATCTAAAATGCTCGTCAGAGAAGAACTTGTGGCTGGGCAAAAAATAAGGGTGGATTGGCAAAATGATGCGGTGGTATTTCAGGTTACAGACGAAGAATGAGTATGCATCATACCTTTTTAAAATTTCCTTTTAATTCAGAATATGCAATGACAGAGGGACTATGCTTACCTACGTGTAGTTTAGCCGAAAGTATTGCCCAACACATCATGTTGTTGGTATTGACGCGCAAAGGAGAAAATCGATTTAACCCAGATTATGGCAATGCGGTATGGGATCTAGAATTTGATAATGCTGTGACTACAGTTGTCTGGGAACAGGTATTTGAAGAAAGCCTCCTGGAGCAAATTACTCAATATGAACCGCGCATAAAATATCCTAAAATTCAAGTCCAAGTGGAATATGTAGAGCATAGTTATGGGACAAAAGACTTTGTCGAAATTAGAAAAAAAGCCAAAATAGGAATCAATGCAGTGTTAACGGAAGTTGGTGAACGATTCACGTTTAGTACTCATATTTATTTAAGCCCAATGGCCATAGACTAAAAGATAAAAGATGAAAAATATAACGAGTAATTACGCAAAAGAAGCCATTAAATCAAGAATTTTGAAAAATGCCACAACGCTTTGGGGAGTGAGTAATCCTCATGCTTTGGATCCTTTTGTAACCTTGTTGATTGATGCTTTTAGCACGGAAATTTTCAAAGTAAACAACGATATTGAACAGATTAAAGGAGGTCTTTTAGAGAAGATTGCTCGCTTGTTAACGCCAAGTATGTATACTAGTTCAAGACCTGCACATGCCATTGCGGTTATTGAGCCAGAAGAATCGAAACAAAGACTCTTTGATCATCAAGAATTCTTTATCAAGAAAACATTTACCTCTACTGTTAAAACGACTTCAGATTTTAAATTAGATATTCCTTTTACTGCTATTGACGACATCAACCTCATCAAGGCCAAGGTAAGGTATGCGCTGATTGGAGATACGTTATGGGAGTATGATGCTTTTTATAATCAGGTACCTGTAGCAAAGGTTAAGCAACCTTTAACAGCGAATCAGTTGTTTTTAGCCATTGACTTAAGTACATATGAACTAGAAGATATTCCAGCGTGTTTTAGCTTGTATTGCGATAATCCAATGTTTGATCATCTTGAGTTTGTCTACAATTTATTGCCTTTTATCGAGATGACCGTCAAAGATTGTCCACTGGAAGTCACAACAGGATTATCATATCCAGTAAAGAAGAATAAAACGGGATTTGAGGCTGTGTTTGATGAATATTCTATGGAGCGTAGGATTCAGGAAAATATCAAAATAAACTATGCCAGCAAATTTATTGAATTGCATGGTTTCAAAAGAAAGGTTGACGATTTAAAATTGGAAATTTTACCACAAGAAATAGCCTTTTTAATGGAAGAGGATAAAACAGCGACGCATCTGAAAGACAAGCGATTGATGTGGATTAAAATGGAGTTTCCCCCTTCGTATACAAAGGAAATAATTGAAGGTTTTTCGTTTTACTTGAATGCTTTTCCAATATGCAATAGAGGTTGGAGATGGAATGAATCTAGTTTGGATATAATGGGAAATACAATCCCTCTTGTGACAAAAGTAGGAGAGGATTTTCTCTATACTCATCAGGTAGTGGATAGTCATATGAGAGTGTATAATGAAATTCCATTTTCGGAGGAGAGTAGCTTGATGCAAGGGCTATTTACAATCCGAAAAGGTGGGATGGAGCGGTTTAGCGAACGCAATGCGATAGATATGATTAGTTATGTCATTGAATTAACCCGCGATGAGGTATCCGCTTTTGGCATTCTTGAACGGGATAAAGTGATTGAAGCCCTTCAAAAGATGGTCGATCAAATGCAAACACTGAATCAGAAAATAAAAACAGTGCATGACAGTATAGCGAGTGAAGTTCAATATGTTATTGTAGAACCTTTACCAGATACTGAAGCAGTTAAGGCTTCGTATTGGATTACGCATTGTGCTTTAGCGAATAATATTCGAAAAGGCGCTCAACTTACTCAACAAGATAAGGTCTATGCTAATGCAAACAAGCATCTTGTTTTGTTGAGTACAACCCAAGGTGGAGAACAGGAAAAGAAAGGGACAAATGCCATTCAAGCCTATAAGTATGCCTTGACAACACGAGATAAAATTATATCGAAAGAAGACATCAAAAATTACTGTACCATGGTGCTCCAAGGACATTGTAAAGCGGTGCATATTTCGCATGGAGTTCAAGTCAGTGAGAAACCCAAAGAGGGGTTTACTCGGACAGTACAAATTGAGATCGTTGTGGATAATTACGAATCTGGAAGTAGTCAGTATTGGGTAGATTATGCACGTAATTTTAAAAGTCAATTGGAAAATAGAGGGATTGATGGAATAGTGTATATCGTGCAATTTAAAGGAGAAGATTCAGTTGAGGAGGACTAACAAATGAAGGAGTTGAATAAGGTAAAGCTTCAAGAGTACAACCGATTAGACACAGATTACAAAGCAGAGGTTATCGCCTACTATATTTGGAAAAAACACTGTGAGATTGACGGAGTTCTACTCAAGCGATTAGGAAGCAACAACAGGAGTTTTCACAAAGATTTAAAGCAGGTTAAAGAGGAATTTACCGATGCAAATAAAAGGATAATTAGCGTAGAGAGCTATAGGGAAGGACTTTATGATTATTTGCCAGAAGGACTTTTTCATCCCCCTTCATTGAAGCACTCACAACATAATATTGTTGAGGTGGTCGAGCAAATTAGACAAGAAAAAAGAATAGAGCAAAAACAGCGGATGTTCTTCCAACCTTTTGAGTTAGAAGTCTATTTCTGTCAGCTTAAGGCTTTGGAAGTGAAGGATAGTCTCGATGGATTCAAGCTGCGCAATCAATTTGTTTGTATGCTGGAAGAATTGTGGCCTCTTTTGAAGCTCTTAGACGATAAAAATGCCCAAGTATTTGCGTCTTTACTTCCTCATTTTCATGCTGCTAGAGGAAAGAAAATTTGGATGGAGCAATGCCTCAAAGCATTGCTCGATTTGCCCGTGCAGATTAGCTTTATGGCGAGTCACATCGCGGTATTTGACGAATTATCTGCCACAATTACCTTGGGGGATATGCAATTGGGCTTAACCACAGTATTAGCGGATGCATATAGGGATGGTGGATTCGATTGGAAATTCGAATATGGCCCTATTGCATACGAGGAACTGCATTTATACCTCGAAGGAAGTCCATTGCGCACGTTATTACAAACGATCTATGATTATTGCTTGCCTAGTACTGCAACGGCAATAGAAACGTTTGTAACCCTTAATAATGCGCATGCTTTTGAAATTTCAACAAATAACAATAGCCTATTAGGTTATTCAACCTATTTATGATGTAAAAAAACGGATATAATGATACAGATAGAATCTATAAAAGCCTTTTTTCTCGCCCATTTACTTCTCCCAACCGTGTTGTTGGTTCTCGTTTTTCCTTTGGTTTATCTCCAAAAGAAAATGCCTTTTATCAAATCTAAAGAAGTAATCTTTTATGTACTATTTAGTGGATTAATACTTGCCTTACCTGGTTTATTGGGGTTCTCTGGAAATACTTTTAATCCTTATTGGTATCTGTTGGCGAGTTTGCTTTATTTTTTATTTGGATTAATTCATGTCAATCAACTTTCAAAGCGGTTTCGAGGACAAGATGTACCGCTGCGATTATCAAAGGCATTTGAAATAATCTTGACGGGGTTTATTCTACTGTTAGGGGTTTATCTATTCACTTATATTTTTGATTGGTTGAGTCCTTTTAAAGGATATGCGTATCTATCAGCAAGGTCAAGTGTGGCTTATCTAATTCCTTTGTTTTTCTACTATAGTTATATGCAATTCTTGCAAATTCCTTACAGTATTTACAAAACTTGGAATTATGAGGTAAATAAATCTGTGATCGACTTTGATGGGGTCGACTTGAAACAATTAAGGGTAGTTACACTAGAATTAGCTAAAAATGTACAGGATGGAAACCAATTTAGAATAAAAGCTAAAACCCTTACTACAGGAGTCACTTTTGGCGATTGGTTTCAAAAAGTATTGGAAGATTACAATTTTAAAAATGGAATGAATACCATTGAATTGCAGCAAGAGGATGGGACATATTACCATTGGATATTTTATACTAAACGATCTTTTTTTCACTTGAGAAAGTATGTGGATTTTGAATTAGATATTGCACAGAATAAAATAAGAGAGAATGAGGTCATTAGCTGTAGAAGAGTCGTTGAAAATGAACAAAAAATGAATGAATTGCTATGATAAAGCCAATACAACATGATGCTGTCAACTGGGTTGATGGCATGAAAATTTCGAAGAAACACTTTGATGCGCAGACAAATTTTATTCTTGATGGACTCAGAGATGTTAGAGCGACCTATACCCAAGTATTTTCTTATGGGTTATTGCCTTTAGATACTCAAAATCAAGGGATGGATATCGTAGAGGTACGCGCAACAGTTTCGGGGGATGTAGAGTATATTATTAAAACATGTAAGGCTATTACACCTTCGGGGTGTAGTGTTGAGGTTATTGACTTTCGCTTTGCTTTAAAACCTTTAATTCCCCTTGTAGGAGAGGAATTAGAACATCAAAAGCGTGCGTATTATGTGGTGATTGCCATCAATCTCTTTGATAAAATTCCATATGGGACAATGGATGTAGAAGAAAACCCCCCACGTTATCCCTTCACTAAACCAAGGTATCGAATTGACCTGAGACCCGTTTCTGTTTTTGATGTAAATAGCGGATACAGCGGTGGAGATTACGTTATTATCGGTCAGGTAATGATTCAAGGAGAAATGATTCAAATGGAGGAAGATTATATTCCCCCTTGTACAAGTGTAAGCAGTCATCCTCTGTTACTGAAACAATACAACAAGGTAGCAAACGCCTTGTCTTTATTGCAAAAGTATGCAGTAAAAATACTGCAAAAAGAACACCAAGTTAGGCAAAATACCAAGTTAGCGAGCAGTGTAAAATTGCTTTGTCAAGCTTTGATTCACGACATTGGAGCTACATATTTTCACTTTAGAAATACTGTTCCCCATTTACCTCCCCTTTATTTTATGGAGTGTCTATCACAAATCGCTACTCATTTGTATCAGGTAACGCAAACATTGGCTCCAATGGATTTGGAAGAACTCTTAAACTATATCAGTGAATGGAGTGAGATAGTACCCCATACTTTTTTGAATCAACTGGCAAGAGTAGCGGAAATCAAATATCAACATACAGATTGTGCCTCGCATTTATCTGAGATTCAGTTGATGCTCAGTTGCTTAGAAAAGGTGTTCTTCAAGTTGAACGAATTGGATTATATCGGTCAACGCAAAGAGAATATCATTGTAAATGAGTTAGAAGTAACGCCAGCGGCTAAAACTAATCGCGGTTGGAGTGTGTTGGATTAAATGTAAATACAAGGAGATGAGGTTGTTCAATCAATTGATAAAAGCAGTAAGGACTATTGCAGGATCTGTAGATGCTGTAATTGAACAAAAGGAGGAAGTTCAACGAGAACAATGCTGCAAAAAGGAAAAACGAAATAAAGGGAAAACGAGTCTTATTCGCACTCCACAACTTGCTATAGATCAGGAAAGAATGAGTATTAATTTATATAAAAACGAGACAATGACAATGTTTAATTATGGTGTTGGTGGCAACGAAATAAAAGTGGATGCTAATGAAGCAATCCAGGAAATCCAAGGAAATAAAAGTCTATTGGTGGCCAAATTGACAACGGAGGATGCTATATCTCCAGAAATAGTAACGGGGTTGAAAACCGTCGAAGAGGTGTTCAATTACTATTCACCTCGGATGGAGATGGAGCATTCTACCCCTGAGGGACAAACGGTAAAAGAAGAATTTAGATTCAAAAATCTAGGCGACTTTACGCCCAAAAAAATGATTGAAAATTCTCCTTTTTTAAAAGGATTGAAAGTAGATGAAGAACAATATAACAAGATTGTAAAACAATTGCGAGTGAATAAAGTACTCCAAAAATTAGTAGAGAATGAAGCCGCAAAAAAAGAGTTTGCGGCTACTTTAAGAACAATAGCGAAAGAGTTAGAACAGTAAAAGGAACAGAATGGCAAAAGTAAATCAAGAATTACAAGCAGTTGACAATGAATTTCATGATAGAAATTTGGACGCTGTTGGGTTTGAGTTAGAAAAATTGGGAGGGTTTGGATTTATTGAGACTGTGGTTGATGGTATGGCAAATATGAATCCAGAACGAAAAGCGCGAAAACAAATTTTTCTTACTGATTCTAGTAAAAAAGAAGAGCGAGAAGATTTGTTGAAAAACATTAAGCTTTGGTTGGAATTATTAGAGTCTGAAGAATCTACAGCGGAGCTTATTGAAAGATGCAAGCAAAAATCGAATCAAGCGGTAATTGGCTTGAAAAGCAATCTAAAAAAGGCGCTGAATCAATGTAGAACTTTAGAAGTTAATTACCGAACAATCGCACAGTTTTATAAAAATACCGAGTTAGATAAAGTCGATAATGTCCATATTATCAATGCTTCTATGGAACAAATAACAGATTTAGATAATCCCGTATTTATGGATTATATAGCAGAAGAATTTAAGTTGTACTACGATCGATTAGATCTACGTGATAATTATTCTTTACTATCTATACCTGGATATATGGGATCCAATTTGGTGGTCGATAAATGGGCGAGAATCTGCAACGAAAATAAAGTCATGCTTTTGACAGATTTCGCCAATCTAGACAAACCAGATGATGTTGTTGACTTATTTCACTCGGCTAACTTAACAAGTGCCGATGTACACAAAAGCAATGTTATCATGACGTGTAATTGGTTAGTTGGGCGCGGACGTGCTGTAGAAGTTGGAGAAGAAGAGGATGTATTTATAGCCCCTTCAACTTCTTTGACTGGGAAGATTCACAAAACACTAATGTCACAAGTGGCGGCAGGAAAAAAGCATGGAGGAATCAACGAGGTCGATGCCGTTAAATTTGAATTGAAAAAGAGTGAGATCTCTCAATTGGAAAAAATGGGACTTGTTCCCATGGTCAATGAGTATGGAAAAATCATGGCATTTTCTGCAAAAACCCTATTTGATGGGGATAATATAGGCCTTCAAACCTATTCCGTTGTACGGGTTTTTGATTATGTCACAAAAGTGTTGTTAGATTTTTTAAACCGCCGAGCTTTTGAAAATTGGAGTGCAAAAAATGAAGATGATTTACGCAAGCAAATTGTCCTTTTCTTAGATGGCATTAAAGGAGCGGATAAATTGATTGAAAAATTTAAAATCGTTCGTTTTGAGCAGGATAAACACCAAAAAGATCGAGTGTGGTTAGATATTCGACTAACGCCTTATTTCCCTGCCAAAAGCTTTGTGATTAAATTGGATGGTCATAAAGGAGATGATGGAAATGATTGGGAAGCTGAATATGTACAAGAGTAAATTTTTGTTTTTGAGCCAGTAGTTTTTACGTGAACTACTGGCTTTTTTTTTATCCATGCAAACGCAACTCTTTCTTTTTTGGCAGAGGGTTCAAATGCTCTCGTTTTGATTCTATATTTTGCAGTAAAAATTCTTTTATTTTTGAATAAGGACATTGAAAAAAGAATGTTTTTATTGTTTAAATAAAAGCAAAATAATTGATGTTTTTCTGATTAAAATAGTTGAATATTTTGTTTTTAACTATTTTTTCACAGTAAAAACCCTGTTATTTTTCGGAAAATGCAGGGAATGTTGAGTGCTAGCATGATTAGTTTTTAAGTTTGATACAGTAATAATTTAAAACCTAATTCGTATGGCAGAAAACAATTCAAGAGCCGTTTTAAAATTCAATGGAGGCGATGCACAAAAAGTATTGAACCTCAAATATGGAGTGTCTCGTTCAGTAGACGTTTCAGGTCGTGTAGCATCAGATCCTTCTAATGCATTAATTACCCTTACAGTAGAAGCAACAGATAAATCGGATGTCTTAGAAAGTCTACTGAACGGGAAGTACAAGCCAACTACAGGAGAAATTATCTTCAACAAATCACATGAGGAAGGAACGTTAATCACCTTGAAATGGACAAATGGTTATGTGATTCAACATCATGTGGATTTTGATGCAATTAATGCAAATGCGATGTACATCACTTTTGTTGTGAGTGCAGAGCAAATTGACTATGGAAATTCAGCTTATCAAGGTACTTGGCCAACGGCTTAATTCGCGTTTAAAAGCAAATTAAGTGCTGTTTTTTCTATAACCCAGCATGAGTAAGAGTCTAATTTTACAAGTTGATTTTCAAATGTAAGGTTTACTTCCTATTGCCACTTTGTTTATTAGACTTCTACTTATTCTGGGTTTTTTATTTACCAAAATAGAAATAGGATAACGGCGAAATAAGATAAGCGATCTCTGTCTAGAATACGCTTTTTATTCCTAAGAGAAGTTATCTCTTTTAAATGATATAGAACATTATTTTCTATTAACCATAACGACGGGTTTAGTAAACCATTTAGCCTATGACAACTAAAACTTTATTTGATGAACAAGAGCTAAATCAAACCAAACAAGTAACAGCATATTTAAATCAATTTCACAATACCGAAACTAACATTCACAGTAATGCTAAAGTAATAGCGAATCATTCTCCCATCGGTGTTAATCCTCTAGTAGATCTTAGAATTGCAATTGAAGGTTCTGAATGCAAGGGGTTTAAAGAGTTTAAGCTGAAGCAAAATGTGCAAGACCACCATACGTTTGTCCTAGTCTTACCCCATCATGCATTAGGAGAAAATGAAACGTATCGCATGGAACAAACACAAGAGTTATTGGGAAAACGCATGGTAGCGCGTTTTACTTACAAATATGGATCAGAAAGACCAGAACGAGATTTTATAGGCATTATTACTGAAGTTAGTTTTGAGCAATCCAGAGGAAATCGAGGGGATATTATTCTTACCGGATATAGTCCAACAATTTTATTAGATCGAGCCCCTCATATTCAAAGTTTTGGTGGTCAGGATCCTACTTCGTTACCAGCTATTGTACATCAATTGGTAGAAGAGGGGTATACCCAAAATGGAAAATACAACTACCTGATTCAATCACAAAAACAAAAGGCACTCGCCTATAGTTGTCAGTATAATGAAACAGCTTATAATTATTTGACACGTATGGCTGAAGCTTATGGAGAACCGTTTTTTTATGATGGAACGGTGTTGCATTTCGGCGATGTTCCGCGCATTGAAGCTCCAGTTGCTTTAGTATATGGACGGGATGTTGAACAGATAAAAGTTTGTATGGCTGCTCAACATGTCAATCGAGCGTTATATGGATATAATAGCTTAAACCATGAGCGTTTAAGCGCTATTGGTGATACGAATTTAGAAGTCAAAGGAACTTTAGCCCAACGTGCTTATGAAGAATCACAGCGCGTGTTTACCGCTCCTTCTGTACAAGTGGCTCCAATGAATGCTTCTACAAATCAAGACATTACACAAGCACAAAAAGGATTGATTGGTCGGGTTGGAATGAGTGTTTTTACTATTTCTGGTACAACAACTGTTCCTTTTCTGTACCCAGGATGTATTGTTGAACTCAGTATGTTTCATCCACAAGAAAGAGAAAATCACTTCTTTACTAAATTGATGATTACTCATATTTCGCATGAGATTGATGCCTTAGGTATATACAAAGGTTCTTTTGAGGCTGTTGATGCAGAAACAGGTAGTATTCCAAAAGGAACGTATCAAAACCCCTTGGTGGAGCAACAAATAGCCACAGTTATAAATAATACAGATCCGCAAAATAAAGGCCGTGTACAAGTGCGTTTCGATTGGCAAAATACAGATCTACGTACGGATTTTATACGCGTTATGGCACCAGATGCAGGAAGTAGTGCCAAAGTAGATACCAATCGCGGTTTTGTTGCTATTCCAGAAGTTGGAGACCAAGTGTTGGTTGGATTTATGAATCAACACCCTGATCAGCCTTTTGTTATGGGAGGACTTTTTCATGGACAAATAGGTGCAGGTGGAGGAAATGAAAATAACATGAAAAGTTGGAGTACAAAAAGTGGCCATATGATTGTGCTTGATGATCAGGGGGGAATAAAAATAATAGATAAAACAAAGAATGTGATTCAACTGGATGGAGAGGGTAGAATTGAAGTACAGAGTTCCAAATCTATTGTATTACAATCAGGAAAATCAAGTTTAGTACTTGAGGAAAATGGAAAAATCACATTACAAGGTATTGAATTATATACAATAGGGGAAACAATTTCTAATGCAGCTAGTCAGAAATTAACTGCCCAAAGTGGAAATGCGGTTTTAACCTTAGATGCAGAGGAGAATGAAGCTATTTTAAGTGCAAAATCGAGTACAATTAATGGATCGAGCACAGCAACAGTGAATGGAGGTTTAGATGCCAAATTAGCGGCTAGTGGAACTGCTTCCATAGAAGGTGCTATCGTCAAATTAAATTAAACGGGATGGAAAGTAATCCGATACAGCAACGAATAGAAGAATTGGAAATGAAGTATGTAGAACTTCGTTACACCCAAACGTATAAGTATCTAATCTTACGTACACCGCAAGATGAAAGGGAGATGGTAGAGGCATTTTACGATCATATGTTAGGAATAGATAATGAAATTGAGGATGTTGTCCTCTTATTTCAGTCGCCACTGTATGAAAAGCAAACCTATAGTAAGGCGTTAATTGAAGCGCTGTTTTCGTTGGTTTTTCTTTGGAATTTTTCTGAAAAACCCAACAGTATTTCAGATAATTATGTGGATTGGGAGATGGATAGGAGCTTGGGGTCAGATAAGAATGTTGCAGCACTATTTGTTGCAAATCTTAATGCCTTTTGTGAAGCGGTTGAACTAGAAGAGGACGCTAATATCGTCTGTGTATTGGATTATCAAAATAAGGAGGGTAAGCAGATGCTTCAATGGTTGAAAGATTTAGCTCAATTGGAGTTGCATCCACGAGTTCAGCTGCTTCTCTCTGATACGTTTGAGCAGCCTTTATTTAATGTGTTGAAAGATTACGCACCAAAGTCAACACAGATTTTACCCCATCATTTTGAGTTAGATCAAGCAATCAAAGCGCTTGCAGCTATGGGAGATCCTGAGGCTCCAGATACCAAGTTTAGGTATCATATGGTACAATTGTTTGAAGCCATTAATAAAAAACACGAAAAAGAGATTAAAAAACACGCGGTCATTTGCTTACAGATTGCGGAACAAAATAGAACAAAAGATGCGAATTGGTCTGTGCAACAGATGGTAATATACAGTGCAGTAGCAACTTTTGAGTTTGGCAAAAAACAGTTCAAGCAAGCGATAAATTATATCAACCAAGGATTGGATGTTGTACAAGAAGTACAAGGGGTATTACCAGATGATTTAGTTTATCGCTTATTGGGACAAGGGGTGTTGTTTAGAGGTAATCTCTATTTTATTTTGAAACAATATGAAAAGGCAAAAGATGATTTTGTAAGAGGTGAAAGCTATTTTGAACGTTGTGTAGATTATTTGATGCAAATAGAAGCCTTGAGGTCCATAGCAGAAACGGCTAAGAAGATGAGTGATAAAAAATTGAGGTATGAAGCTTTAAATAAAGGAGTTCGCCTGGGGAGTAACCTAAATGACACCTTGGCTCAATCTTCATCTTATACTTTGGTAGTGAAAGAGGTCTTGGAGGCAAAATACAGTTCATTTATTTCGGATAAGGAATTAGATACCATCATCAAACCTTTGCTAGGGGAACAATGGCGAATAAAGTATAAGAGTGTGAAAAGTATACTCGTAAATAAAGATTTAAAATGAATACAAAAAATAAGGATTGGTTAGTTGAGTTTTTAGTGATATTTCCTGAATTACCTGGTATTCTGTTGCTATTGATTGGATTACTTGTTCGGTATGCAGCAATCAAAGGGGGAGAATGGATGTACGATACAGGAGGACCTGGAATTTTTAGCAATATCACTTGGATCAAGAATATGTTTGGAGAGGCCGTAGCTCAGCGGTTGAATTTGTTTATTGCTTGGGGGATAATATTAATGGGAATTGCTTTAATCTCTTTGGGAGTTTGGCTAAGAATCGCTAGTATAATCAATAAATAGGTTGAAAATCTTCATTTGAAGCCATGTAGTGAAAGAAAGTCATAAGTATTGTTGTTGAAAAAAAAGAATAATCATTATGATAGAAGAAAGCTTAAAAAATGCCACATCTGATGTGGATCCTGTTGATTATGAAGAATATAAAAAATTGTATAATGAAAGACTGACTTCAGCATTCGAAAAACATAAAAAGACGTTCACAGATTTATGGGAGAAAGAAAATTATATTGCTAATGATTCTAGGTTAAATCGTGTTCAAAAGACAAATGCCACGATGCTGCATCTGGCAGAAAGCGGATTAAATTATTTTTCTACCGTTACTAGTTTGACAGCGAGTTTCAGTGAGGCTCTTATACTTCCCTACTTGCAAACATTGAATATACCGAAGGGGATCGGTTGTTTACCTGTAGCTAAGCAATTGGATCCCGTAATTAATTTAATTGATATTCATATGGTGATGACTCCTCCATCACCTGCGCCAGTGCCAGTGCCACATCCATTT
This sequence comes from Myroides odoratus, assembly GCF_001549985.1. GTDB lineage: Bacteria > Bacteroidota > Bacteroidia > Flavobacteriales > Flavobacteriaceae > Flavobacterium > Flavobacterium odoratum_A. Next base: position 43,641 of record NZ_LROZ01000020.1, read on the forward strand.
ATGGGATTTTCTTTGCGACCTAAGGATTTTTTAGCCTTAGCGGCGATGACGGTAAGTGTTGCTGCTATTGATGCGTTTGAGCAAACCGTACAGCAGAAGGTGGATGATGAGAGCTTGTCAGATGTAAATGCAGAAATAATCATGAATGCGGGGAATTTGGTGAATAATGTGGCTCGGATGTTTATCAGTAATCTTGGAGCATCTGTGAAAGTTGGCATTGCATTGCCGCGTACGGTTGCAGGAACGAGTATTCGCTGTTTAGAACATGCGCCAATAGGAGGAGGGTTTCATCCTGTTGCAGACAATACCATTACAAAAAATACAGGACATTCTTGGTTGGGGAGTATGTTTGTTGTTGCAGATGGTTCTCCTTTAGTTGGGGCCTTTGCACATTTGCAAAATGTGTGTTCTGATGTTGGGATGACTTCGATTCACGATTCAGGACCACCCCCTGATCCTGAGAAAGGAATGAAAGCAAAGTTGTACGTACCCACAGGGATGATTATTCCCATTCCATTAACCCGATTTGTATTAACAAACCCTATACCTTCTGCAATTAATCCACTTTCAGTGCCTAAAAGGCTCTTTCATGCGGGGTTCAATAAGCTCAAAGCAAAACGCGTCAAACAAGTAGAAAAAAATGCAGATAATGGAAAACCTTGTAGTTCTATTTCTACTGTTTTGAATAAGGTGAATAAAAAGCTTTTTGACCATGAATACACTCGAGGGGTATATAACAAAGTGGATAAAACACTCAAAACCTATGTGGGTCACCCTGTTGATGTGGTTGGAGGGGATTTATTTACGGATAGTACGGATTTTACCTTTGCAGGAGTTATTCCTTTGTCTTTTAAGCGTATTTGGTATAGTGATAGTGCGTATAGGGGGCCTTTGGGGCATGGTTGGCACCATAGTTACGATATGGCCTTATTTGTCAACCAAGTATATCGACGAGCACAAGTGCGTCTAGGAGATGGTCGTCTAATTAATTTCGATCGCATTCCAACGCAAGAATTCCCAATGCCTCGCTATCACCGTTCGGAAAAAATTTGGTTGTGTTATCATGCAGAGGGGTATTACTACCTCAAAGATCAAAAAGAAGAATGGTTTCTCTTTGATACTCCATCAATAGCTAATAAACAAGGAGCACATCTCTTATCTGCCATAAGTAACCGCGAAGGATTTGCCCTCCGATTTACCTATGATTCTAATGGCTCCTTGACGAAAATTTTGGATTCAGTTGATCGAGTTTATACGATTGAAAATGATCAGCAAGGTCGAATTATCAATGTATGGACAGCAGCGCCAGAGGAGGGAATGCCCAAGGTGTGTCTTGCAACCTATCAGTATAATCAAGTAGGAGATTTGATTGTGCATTATGATGAGATACAGCAACCCCTACAAATGCACTATGAACAACATCTATTGGTCAAAGAAATATGGCGAAATGGACATCATTGGTTTTTTAAATACGACGGAAAGCATACTGGAGCAAAGTGTATTGAAACTTGGGGTGATGGAGGAATTCAGCATTTTAAACTTACCTACTACCAAGGAGAAACTCACGTCATAGACGGAGAAGGATATCGTTCAATTTACAAACATCGCCATCAACTCGTTTATGAAATGCTTGATGCTAAAGGTGCTTTGTGGAAGAAATATTACAATAAATATGGCGAATTAGAACGTAGTATTGATCCTTTGGGAAATACACAGACCCTGATTCGTGATGATTTTGGTAATATAAAGCAAGTCATTGAACCTGATGGACAATTTACGCAGTTGAAGTATCTCGATGTGGATTATCCGTATCTACCGACAGAAGTTGTTGATTCTCGTGGTGGGAAATGGAGTTATAAGTATAATCAAGCAGGACGGATTCGTACAGTTCACAGCCCTTTAGGGGCAAAAACGGAATTTACATATCAAGCCGATGGATTGATTTCGGAGGTAAGCAATGGATTAGGTGCGCGTGCGCAATGGAAGTATGACAACCAGTACAATATAGTAGAAATTTGCAGTACAACAGGGCAACGCACGCAGTATGTGTATGATTTATGGAATCGCTGTATACAAATTACCAATGCCCGTGGAGCACAACAAAACAAGGTATTGGATTACTTGGGACGCGCTTTGGTGATTCACGATTTTGATGGCCATGCAATTCACTTGAAATATGATGCATTAGATAATATAATTCAGTATGAAGATCAACATCGAAGTATTCAGTTCCGTTTTAAGGGAATGCACAAGCTGATCAGTCGAAAGGAAGAAGGCAAGGTGATTCGTTTTGACTATGATTCTAATGAGCGACTGCGAACAATTACCAATGAGGAAGGGCAGCATTATACTTTTGTTTTAGATGCCGTTGGCGATGTCATAGCAGAATGTGGTTTTGATGGAGTAGAAAAGAAGTACAAACGCAATGAAGCAGGTTGGATAACCACCATTCAGCGTCCGAATCAACGATGGACTCAATATGCGTATGACGAAATGGGACAGATTACTCAGGTGGATTATAGTGATGAAACGAGAGAAACTTATGTGTATACTACGGGATTGTTGCGCCAAGCAGTTAATAGCGCTGGAACTCTTGATTTGCACTATGATATGGAAGGGCATTTAATCGAGGAATGCTTCAATGGTCAAAAGGTACAAAGTACGTATGATGCTTATGGGCGTCGTTTAGGTTTACACAGTAGTTTGGGCGCCGATTTTGAGCATCAATTTGATGCGTGGAGCAATGTGGTTGAGAGTCAATACAACGACTGGAAGGTGATACGTGAATATGATCCTTTTGGAAGGGAGTGTTTGAGAACGTATGAAGGAGGAATGCAACAGACATGGGAATATGATCCACTGGGTAGATTAGTAACGCAAGGAGTCAACAAGCAAGGACTGTTGAGTAGAGGAGTCCCTCAGTTTTATCGAGAGTATAGTTGGGATGTTGGAGGAGTACTCAATCAAATTACAGATCAAGGACAGAAACACACGCGTTACCAACGCGATAAAAGAGGATTCTTGCAACAGATTGTTTACCAAGGAAAGGAAGTAGAAGAAAGAGGTATTGATGCTACTGGAAACTTATATCAGCAGTTGAACTGCAAGGATAGAATTTACAGTAAAAATCGCTTGCAAGAAACAAAAAAGAATAAGTACAGTTACGATAAAGAAGGTTTCTTGACCGAGAAAATAGAAAAAAGTACAGGTAAAAAGTGGACGTACCAATGGAATGGAGCAGGTATGCTCAAACAGGTGATACGACCTGATGGTTATGCTGTCAATTTTCAGTATGATGCTTTAGGGAGACGCGTAAGTAAGCGTTATAAAACTGGGACTACACATTACGTATGGCAAGGTAATGTCGTATTGCATGAATACAAATGCTTTGATGCTCAAGAAACAATAGCTGACGATATCATTACCTGGGTATTTGAGGAGGGTGGGTTTGTACCTCTAGCTAAACTCAAAGGAAAACAGCAATACAGTTTGGTAGCGGATCATTTGGGAACCCCAATCCGCGCCTATACAGACACTGGAGATAAAGTTTGGGAACGCGAGTTGGACAGTTTTGGAAATGCAAGAATGACCCTTGGCGATGAAGGGTTTTGCTCTTACCTTTATCAAGGGCAAACACAGGATAAGGAGACAGGTTTAGTCTATAATCGCTTCCGTTACTATGATCCTGAAGTTGGTAACTACATTGCTCAAGATCCCATTGGTCTGGCAGGGAATAACCCTACGTTGTATGGGTATGTAACCGATCCTACGGGATGGTTGGATGTGTTTGGTCTTGACGAAACTTATTATAGAACGATGTCGATATCACATGCCGAAATATTCGACAGAACTGGAAGTATTCCTGCAACGAAGGAGACTTTTATATCTCCAACTTATGCCTTTTCAAAGAATTATGAGGGAATTACTTTTGAGATTAAAGTAAAAGATGGTACAACGAAAAAATTAGAAACTATAGGCGTGAGAGATCAATCCATTTTGACAAAAATCTTGTATCCTGATATGCCTGAAGTTAGATCAGGATGGAGTTTAAAAAATGCGTATTTTAAACAGGAAAAAGTAGGAAGGAAACAAAAACAAGTGAATCTAGGATTAGGAAAAGGCGATGCTTTATCTGTGTTTAATGAGCATATTACATCATCTAAACGGGTTGGACAATCCATAAAAAAGAATAATTATGATTAGTAATGTAGAAATCAAGTTAATTAACAAATTAATTGTTGATGAAATTTCGGTGAATGAGTTTTATCAAGATTATCCCATTGATTTAAAGTATAATGAAAATTACTTTTATGATAAAATTTATCAATCGATAGAGAATAAGGATCAGGATACGTTAGAAATTTGCTTAAATGTTAGTTGTATAATAGATGAAGATGAGAGTAAATTAGCTGAAATTTCTGGTCAAATATTGAATTTAAATTGGATTACTAAAATTCATTTATATGAAGAAGCATTAGATTATCTACCTACTACTAAAGATTATCTAAAGTTTTTCAAAAAAGTATTAGAATCAAATTATCTACAAGTTCAAGATTTTGAAAGTAATGATACTTTTATGGTACCTATTTGGAGTAAGGCTTTGTGGAAAATTTATCAAGCAAACACTAGCGAATCAAAAGATATCATTTCGATGCATCGAACATCTTCTTACGAATATCTTAGGACTACTGCTGAAGAGTTATTGAAAGCAATGAATGAAAAATAATGTACTTTATTCACCTAAGTGAACTGTTTTCTATATCACAATCTAAGTATTGGTAATTACGTCAATCAGGATTCTATCAGTTTAGCATGGAACACCCCTACGTTTTGTGGGTACGTAGTCTAGCCGATTCTACGAGGTGGTTGGATGTTTTTGGGTTAGATCTTACTAATCAAATGACTTTTAAGGAGGCATTTCGAAGAGCTAAACAACAGTTGAGGATTACTAAACACATTAATACACCCAAACCTGTTCATGTTTATGATAAACAAGATGAGAATAGAGCCGTTTGGGCTTTTAAAGGCGATTATCAAAGAAAATCTCCTCTAAATCCAGGAAAGTACAATCAACACGATGGCCATATACCAGAAAATAGTAAGGGGATCAATAATATAAAAAAGAATAATTATAAATCGTGATGAATACTAAAATACAAAATAGGAAGATTGCACACTATAAAAAGCAAATACTCGAGCAATTCGGAGCTGATGCTATATTGGATATCTTTCATGGAGAGGAGTTGCAAGTATATAGTGAATGCTATCAACGGATAAGTCTTTCAGAGGAAGTAAGACGAAAGAGATTTAGTTATTACAATGCAGACACTCATGAATATCTAGATGATGCAATTCCCTATACAAAAGCATTCGAATATTTTATAACCAATAGTTCGATGTTTTATGAAGAGGATCCTGTGATTTATTTTATTCAATACCACGAAGAATATTTTGGGTTGAAAGTGTTATTTCAATCAAGTTTACTTGCTACCAAGCAACAATCCAATTGTGAAAATTTACTTGTGATAAATGAAAACCGAACAAAACTTCTTGCCTTGGATTTTTTAGAATATGAAATTGAGGTACTGGTTTATAGAAGAGAAGAACTTTACCAATGAATATACCCGGCTTAGTTGATAACAGTACTTTTTTGAATAAGATTTATCTAGAAGAGTTGGTTCATTTCTGTTTAAGAAGTTTTGTCTACCTTATTTTTTCAATGATGCTTGACGTATTTAAAAGGTTGAGGTAACAAATACAACTGAACAAACGATAATACAGCGATTTTAAACCAAATAAGACACGTAAATAAATGAACCGCTAAAACGGCTGACTAAGTAATGAAATGGCGTAAAACAGTCTGATACGTTGTTTTTGGATGAGGTTTGCGAGTAAATCTAATGATGTGAATAAGAGGAATAAGCAAAAAGCCTCAAAAATATTCTTTTTGAGGCTTTTTATATTTATTTCTTGATTAAGATTCACAACTGCTACAGTTCACCAAGTTTGTTACCATTTCTTTCGAAACACTTTGACTTCTTTGGTAGTATAGCGTTTTTACACCTAATTCCCACGCTTCAATCATCAAGCGGTTTACATCTTTAATTGGAAGAGAAGAAGGAATATTCAAGTTCAAACTTTGTGCTTGATCGACATATTTTTGTCTGATTGCTGCTTGTTGAATAATTTCCAATTGGCTGATTTCTTTAAATGTTTTGAAAACAGCTTTTTCTTCTTCTGTTAATCCTTCTAATTGTTGAACACTTCCTCCAGAAAGCATGATGTTTCTCCAAGTCTCTTCATTGTCCATTCCTTTAGACTCTAATAAAGTCGTTAGGTATTTATTTTTACGCATGAAGTTTCCTTTTGATAAACCAGCTTTGTAGTAGTTACTACTGAAAGGCTCAATTCCAGGAGATGTTTGTCCTAAAATAGCAGAAGATGACGTTGTTGGCGCAATAGCCATTGTTGTTGTATTTCTTCTACCGTATCCTTTTAAGATTTCAGGTTCTCCGTAAATACGAGCTAATTCTTGAGAGGCTTTATCTGCTTTTGCGCTGATATCTTCAAAAATTTTGTTTGTCAACATTTTAGCTTCTAATCCTTCAAATGGAATCATGTTCTTTTGTAAGTATGAATGCCATCCTAAAACGCCTAAACCTAAAGCTCTGTGTCTTTTTGCAAAGCGGTTTGCTGAAGCTAAGTAGTAGTTTCCTTCTGTTTTTTCGATGAATTCTTGTAATACTGCATCCAAGAAGAAAATCGCTAATTTTACAGCTTCTGTATCTTTCCACTCATCGTATAACTCCAAGTTCATCGAAGATAAACAACAGATGAATGATTCGTCATCAGAAGAAGGTAACATAATTTCTGAACAAAGATTACTTGCGTTGATACGCATGTTCAAATCTTTGTATACTTGTGGTTTGTTGCTATTTACGTTGTCAGAGAAGAACAAGTATGGCATTCCTTTTTGCTGTCTGCTTTCTAGTACTTTTGCCCATAATTGTCTTTTTTCTTTATCCCCGTCAATCATTTCTTTCATCCAATAGTCAGGAATACTTACACCATAGAATAAGTTTTGAATTGGATTTCCGATATTTTTAATGTTTAAGAACTCATCACAATCTGGGTGATCAATATCTAAATAAGCTGCAAATGCACCGCGTCTTACTCCCCCTTGTGAAATTGTATCCATAGCTGTATCAAAAAGCTTCATAAAGCTTACTGCTCCACTACTTTTACCATTATCTGTAACTGCACTTCCTCTTTCGCGTAAGCCTCCGAAATAACCCGAAGTACCTCCTCCGATTTTGGTTTGCATAATAACTTCCCCTAATTTGTGCGTAATCCCTTCAATACTATCCGGAATATTTACGTTGAAACAAGAAATCGGTAAACCGCGTTCTGTTCCCATATTTGCCCAAATCGGTGAACTTAAACTCATCCATCCACGTTCAATCATCTCTTGAAAAGACTCTTTCAATTCTGGTTTAAACAAGCGCTTTGCAGCTGCCGTTGTGATACGGTCAATAGCTCCTTCAACCGTTTCTCCTTTCAACAAATAACCTCTGTTTAGGATCTGCTCACTCTCTGAGTTTTTCCACCACAGTTTTTCCTGTAGGTTATCGTTCTCTTTTACTTCTAGTGGTAATGCGAAATTGTTCATAGTATTTTTGTGCAATTATAAGGGGTTAATTAGAATAAATCTTCAGCGGTTATACTCTTGTCGTGTTTTGTATAATCTACTGGTCTTTTAGCGAAGAAATCGTCTAAGCTATTCGCAAAAACTTCCTCCTCAAACCACGCCATTGGTTTATATTGTTCTTGTGTGATATTGTACACTTTTTTCAATCCGATTTTCAACATACTTTCATCCACTCGAAATTTCATGAAGTTTAGTAAGTCATGTTTGTTAACCGTTTCAATCGTACCGGTTTCAAAAATCCAATCTAGGATTTTAGCTTCAATATCAATGGATGTTTTTACAACATCATTTACGTGGTTAATTAATTCTTCATCAAAGAAATCTGGGTATTCCTCACGGATGATATTGATGATGTAAATTCCTGCATTGGCGTGAATTTGCTCGTCAACAGAAGTCCATGCGATAATGTTACTTACGTTTTTCATCAATCCTTTGAATCTTGTGAAAGATAGGATAATGGCAAATTGACTAAACAAAGATACGTTTTCAATTAGCAACGAGAATAAAATTAACGATACAACGTATTTCTTGCGATCCGTGCTATTATTTGAGTTTTCTAAAACAGAAGACAAATATTCCACACGTTCTTTGATTACTGGAATTGTTAACAAGGCTTCAAATTCGTCATTGTACCCTAATACATCCAATAAACGAGAATACGCTTCCGAGTGTCTAAATTCGCATTCTGCGAAAGTAGTTCCTAAACCATTGAACTCTGGCTTTGGAAAGTGACCAAATAAATTTCCCCAAAACGTTTTTACGGCTACTTCGATTTGAGCAATAGCTAATAAACTGTGTTTGATTGCCAATTGTTCTTCTTTTGTCAAGTGAGAATGGAAATCTTGTGTATCTGCTGTGAAATCTACTTCACTATGCACCCAAAATGATTTGTTGATCGCTTCTGTAAATTGGTAGATACCTGGGTATTCAAATGGTTTATAGTTAACTCTTTTATCAAAAATAGACATAGCAATATATTTTTAAATTAATAACGGACGTAGTTTTTGCAAAGGCAGTAAACACTGGACGTTTCAGTCAAAAATGTCACTTGGTTTTTGCTTAACTCACTTAGTTTTATATCCTTACAACAAGGCATAAATTGAAAAGTGAACAGTGCTAAGTTACTATTTAGATGCTATGATGTCAACTTTATTTTAGATTAAGTTATCAAATATTGTTAATAACTTTTATACCCCTGATTCTGCCTTGGCTTTGACGTGATTCTACCTGTGTTTGGATGTTTTTAGCAGATTTATATTTAATTTTTTTGATATAAAAATCAAGTTTTTTTATCGGAGGCGAAGCAAAAAATAACGGTAAAAGAAAAGAAAAAGTGCATCTATTCAAGGAGAATAAATGCACTGTAGTATACTTGATTTTGGTTTAGTTTAATTTAATTGGGCAACAATAGATCGCCAAGTTTCTAATTCTGGAATTCCAGGTTTTCTTTTTCCAAAGAACTGAACGATGATTTCGCCCATTTCATTGAATACCTCAACTGCAGTAACAATACCATCTTCTGTTGGTTTGCGCACCACCCAAGTTTGAGCTACTTTATCCATGTCTAAGTGCATGTTAAAGTCTGGATCTAACACATTGTACCAGTTTTGGTGCCACATGGTTTTATTTACTTCTCCTGTGTGAATCTGGATATTTCCTCTATTTCCAACAAATACCATAATTGGTGTTTTTTCTGCAGAAGCTTGTTCTAATAACGTAATAATCGCCTCTTTAGAGATTTGTTTGGCGTAGAATTCACTTGGTGCTAAACGCAACGCTTGCGTTCTTGTAACGTTGTATTTTTTAAGTAAGCTGAAGAAGTTATGGGTATCTTTCAAGCTTTCCCATTCTTGTCTGAATGCTTCAACATCTACCTCTTCGTCTAAACGCTCATCTAAATTTTGGATGTAAGGCTCTGTTTTATCAGTAAACTCTTGAACATCCGCTTTGTATTTAGCAACTAAAGCATCAAAAGCATCCGCATTACTGATCGAAGTTAAGTAGATTTTGTGGATAGCTTCTCCGTCTTTACCAAAGAACTGTAAGCTTTTACGTACAATATTTCCTGTTTCTTCTACTACAGCAAATACATATTTCCAATGCGATAAGAAGATGCGTAAATCGATATCTGGGTTTACGAATAAACCAGCATGAGGATTAGAAAAATCAGGATTACTGTAAATTCCTTTGCGCTCATGTACACATTCGTCATTGCGTGTTAGAGCCATAACTTTACCTAATGATTCGATTTCGCTTAAAATAGCTACCATTTCAGGGCGAAGTAAAGTTGCAGTCTCTCCTAAAGTAGTGGCTAGTAATTCCATCTCGCTCGCATTTAATTCTGCAGCTGCATTTCGTATACGCAAACGCGGGTTTTCTTCTTTTAATTTTGCCCAACGTTCTTTTAAAGCTAATATTTCAGTATTCATTTTTAATGTGTTTAGACTCCAAAGATGATTAATGGAGCGTTATTAACTGGGTTTTTTGTTACAATACATGGAAATTTATAAACCTGAGAAATCGTCTCTTGGGTTAATACTTTTTCAGGGGTATCATAAAGGACCTTTTCTCCTTTGTTGAGTAAAAGGATACGATCAGCATATTGCGCAGCAATATTTAAATCGTGAATTACTACAATGGCTGTATTTCCTTGTTTAGTAAATTCCTTGATTAAATCTAGAATTTTATGTTGATGTAAAACATCTAAATTATTCAGTGGCTCATCTAAAAACAACAATTTGTTTTCTATTGGATTGTTGAGTTGAGATAAGACACGTGCTAAATGTACACGTTGTTTTTCTCCTCCTGATAAGTGATTGTACTCTCTATGTTGAAGTGGACATACATCAATACACTCCATGCTGTGTTGGATTGCTTTCTTGTCCTCTTCAGAAGGGGTGTGCTCAAAATAGGGGTATCGCCCCATCATCACTACATCTTCAACTTGTAGGGGAATATCAGTATTAAATGATTGAGAGAATTTAGCTTTGTGTTTAGGCAATGTCTTTTTGCACCATTTCGGATATTCACATTCTTTCAATAAGATGCGATTACCCGGTTGATGTAATTCATCAGCAAGTAAACTTAAAAAGGTTGATTTACCTGCACCATTAGGTCCCAATACAGCAATGAATTCCCCATTCTGACAACTGAAATCGATGTTGTTGATGAGAAAGGTATCTTTTGCTTTAAAACTAACTTGAAGTGCTTCAATCATAATTACATTGATTTTTTGAATTTAATTAAAATAGCAATGAAAACAGGCGCTCCCATAATTGCAGTCAAGATTCCAATAGGAACTTCTGTTGGAGGAACTAAGGTTCGACTTACTCCATCTGCTAGTAGCAGTAAAATACCTCCTGCTAAAAAAGAAAGAGGAAGAATAAAGTAGTAGTTCGACTTGAAGATTAACCGTAAAATATACGGTACTACTAAACCGACAAAACCGATTGTTCCTGTAAAAGCAACAATGGTTCCTACCATTAAGGCCGAAAACAAAATAATTCTTTTCTTGATGCGCTCTACAGTTATACCGAGGTGATTGGCGTCTTGTTCACCTAACATCATGGCATTTAATGCTTTGCCTAAGTTAAGCAAATAAAATAAAGATACTCCAATAACAACTGCTAAAATCGCTATTTTTGTCCACGTTGCACCAGCTAAACTACCTAAAGTCCAGAAGGTTAAGTTTCTCAATTCTTCATCATTGGAAACAAAAGTCAGCAATCCAGTTATGGAACCTGAAAGCGCGGTAATAGCAACTCCAGATAACAACAAGATACTGATGTTGGTTTTGCCATTCACTGTGGACATTTTATAGACAAAACTCATGGTGAGAATAGCTCCAATAAAGCTCATGATACTCAAAAGCGAATAGTGGAGAAATTCAGGGATAAACGGTTTGATAAAGGCGCCTAAAACGATGGTTATGGAAGCAAAAAGTACTGAACCAGAGGTGATTCCTATTAAATCTGGCGATGCCAAGGGATTTTTGAACATCCCTTGTAACGCAGTACCGGATAAAGCTAAACCACCACCCGCTAAAACGGCCATAATAATACGAGGTAATCGCACATGTGTAATGACATATTGATCACTCGAATCTACTTTTTCAGGATGAAAAAGCAAATGAATTAAGGTGTTTAGGCTACTATCTTCAAAGTTGTAAACTCCTAAAAAAATAGACACGGCTGCCATAACCACTAATACAATACTCAAGGTGCCTATATAAAAAGAGAGTCTTTTTTGCATGTTAATTCCCTTATTCTGATAACAGTTGGTTTAATTGTGTAACTGCAGTTCCAACTCTAGGAGTGAAACCCGTTAATAATAAACCATCCATTGCGATTATTTTTTTGTTTTTTCCTGCGTTTGTGCGGTTTAAACTTTCAATTTTTAAAACACCATCTACACCGCCCATACTTTGTAATCCTGTATCAAACATCAAGATATAGTCTGGGTTGCTGTTTAATAAAGCTTCTGGAGTAAGTGGTTTGAAATCGTCAAATCCTGTTACTGCATTTTGTCCTCCTGCTAGTTCAATGATGTTTTGCATTGGCGTTTTATCCCCAGCTACAAATAAATTACCAGCACCTCTTGCATAAATGAAAAGAACTTTTGGTTTAGTTTCAAAGGTTTTTAACTGCGCTTGATCTTGGTCAATCTTAGCTAATAACCCCTCATAGTCTTTCACGTTTAAAGAAGCGGCAATGTCTTTAATTAACGTTTTGGTTCCTTCAATTGAAAAATCTTGATCAATGATAACTAATTTGATGTTTGCATCTTCTAATTGCTTTTTCAAATTGTCGTTTAAATCCTTCTTCGCAATGTAAACAAGGGTTGGTTTTAACGCCATTAAAGCTTCAATATTGATTTTATTTACGTGCTCTAATTGGGTAGCTGTAGTATTCATATCTGCTGGATAGGTACTAGTAACATCGATTCCCACGATATTATTTCGTTGACCTAAATCAACTAAAGTTTCTGTAATTGCTCCATTTAAGGAAACAATACGTTCGTTCGAAGTAGCTACTTCTGTGGTAGTTGTCTCAACAGCTTTCTCTTCTTTGCTGTTTTTACACGCAACAACGGATAATGCGAGTAGGACTAAAAGGGCAGTTCTTTTCATACAGGATTCTTATTTTAATTAAATCTGAATAGAGGCAAAAATAGGACTTTTTCAAATCAAACAAAATATATTAAGATTAATTTTAAATAATAGAACGAGTGAGGAATACAAGGGGATTAGGTTCAAAAATGAGAAAGGTAAAATAGAAGAAAATAGCGGTACTCCCCTGAAAAGTATCAAACAAGTCAATGACCTTCTTCTCGTTTTGTCAATATGATAAAAAGGAGAGACAAAAAGACGATTTTTTTGAAGTATCTTTGAAGGATAAAAAAAAATACGATGAAAAAGGTTTTATTTACAGTAGCTGTAGCATTTTTGGGAATGGCATCAGCGCAAGCTCAATTAGGGAAATTGAGTGGAAAAAAAATTGACGCACTGACAACAGCAGTTTCTGCTTTTACAGTATCCGATGAAGAAATTCAGCAATCTGCTAGAGAAGCAGTGAAATGGATGGATGAAAACAATCAGGTTTGTGAATTAAATTCGAAGCAAAAAGACATGCGTGAGTATGCTGAGCGTTTGGATCGTATCTTTAAACCATATAAAAATTACGATGGTTTAGATTTAAACTACAAAGTGTACTACGTAACCGATATCAATGCGTTTGCCTGCGCAGATGGTAGTGTTCGCGTGTTTTCTTCTTTAATGGATATCATGACAGATGATGAATTGTTAGCAATTATCGGTCATGAGATTGGACATGTGAAGTTAGGGCATACGAAAAAAGCTTATGAGCAAATTTTACTTGCAGAAGCAGCAACTAAATATGTAGGTTCTACAAAAGGAACAGCTGCAGATATCATGAACTCTAATTTAGGAGGGATGGCAGAACAATTTATGGGAGCTACTTTCTCGAGAAAACAAGAATCAGATTCAGATGATTATTCGTATAAATTCTTAGTGGCGCATAAAAAAGATCCGCAAGCCTTAGCAGATGGATTCCAAAAATTTGCGGACATGGAGAAAGAATATGGAACAGATAAATCCATTGTTGCAAAAATGTCTGCTAGTCATCCAGATAGCGAAAAACGAGTAAAACGCGTGGAAGAAAAAATTAAAAAAGACGCAAAAAAATAGTCTTTTACTCAATAAAGAAAGCAAAGGGGCTGTCTCTCATAAAAAAGAGCAGGCCCTTTTTTTATGTTTTGAGGTTCACATGAAAATGATTGCTGGGGATGAAGATGTGAAAATAGTATTAAAATGTAAATTTCTTATTTCTTTGATTTAAAGTTTTTCGCCCTAGAGTTTTTAGTAATCTCGATTTAGAAGTAAAAGGTATAGGGTGTTTTGGCAAATAATACACCTAATTTTTAAAAAATAAGTCATTGTATTGCGAATAGATTGTTTTCTGCAAACCGATGGGATTCACTATCTTTGTCTATATTTTTGATTAAAAAAGACAGGTTATGTTAGATATAAAAGCAGTTAGAGATGATTTTCCGATCCTGAAACAACAGGTAAACGGGAAGCCTTTAGTATATTTTGATAATGCTGCTACAGCTCAAAAACCGAAAGTGGTAGAAGAAGCGATCAAAACGTATTACGAAACCATTAATGCAAATATCCACCGTGGAGTGCATACGTTAAGTCAATTGGCAACGGATGCGTATGAAGAATCGAGAAAAAAAGTACAACATCATATTCATGCAAAAGAAGATCGTGAGATTATCTTTACACCAGGAACAACCTTTGGAATTAATTTAGTGGCTAGTGGTTTTGGTGCGTTATTACAAGCTGGAGATGAAATATTGATTTCTGCTTTAGAACACCATTCTAATATAGTGCCTTGGCAATTTGCCTGTGAACGCTCTGGAGCTACATTAAAAGTAATCCCAATGAACCAAAAAGGGGAGTTGATTATGGAGGCTTTTGATGCGTTACTATCACCAAATACCAAAGTGGTTGCTGTATCTCATATCTCAAATGCTTTAGGAACGATTAATCCCATCAAGGAGATGATTGCAAAGGCGCATGCTGTGGGAGCTGCTGTTTTAATTGATGGAGCCCAAGCAACACCGCATATTAAACCCGATGTACAAGATTTAGATTGTGATTTCTACGTATTCTCAGGCCATAAAATATGTGGACCAACGGGAACGGGGGTCTTATATGGGAAAGAAGCTTGGTTGAATAAATTACCTCCCTACCAAGGAGGAGGAGAGATGATCAAAACCGTGACATTTGAAAAAACAACCTATGCGTGTTTGCCTCATAAATTTGAAGCAGGAACTCCAAATATTGCAGGAGGAATCGTTTTAGGGTATGCTTTGGATTATTTGAATCAACTGGGATTTGATAACATACAGGCGTATGAACATGAACTTTTGACCTATGGTACACAACGCTTGTTAGAAATTGAAGGGTTGCATATTGTAGGAACAGCAGAAAATAAAACGTCTGTAATTTCATTTAATATTGAAGGATTACATCCGTATGATGTAGGCGTAATTGTGGATAAGCTGGGAGTTGCAGTTCGTACAGGACATCACTGTACACAGCCGATTATGGATTTCTTTGGTATTCCAGGAACAATCAGAGCATCATTCAGCTTTTACAATACAAAAGAAGAAATTGACATTTTAGTGGAAGCGGTGCGCAAAGCCCAACAAATGCTTTCCTAATCGAACATAGAAATTAGTAGAATATGACTATAAGAGAAGCACAAGAAGAAATAATGGACGAATTCTCCATGTTTGAGGATTGGATGCAACGCTATGAGTACATCATCGAATTGGGAAAATCACTTCCTATTATTGATGCAAGGTATCAAGTAGAGGAAAATTTGATCAAAGGTTGCCAATCTCAAGTGTGGCTACACGCTGAAAACGTAAATGGAAATGTTGTGTTTACAGCGAATAGCGATGCTATTTTAACCAAGGGAATTATCGCCATTTTGATTCGTGTTTTTTCCAATCAAAAACCAGCGGATATCGTAGAAGCCGATTTGTCTTTTATCGATGAAATTGGTTTGAAAGAACATTTATCGCCAACACGTGCGAACGGATTAGTTTCGATGATTAAACAAATCCGCATGTATGCTTTGGCTTTTCAAGCCCAATAATTTTAATTCAAAAGAAAGAGTTTTAGTATGGAAGAAATAGACGTACAACAATTAGGAGAAAATATCGTAAGAATATTGAAAACAATTTACGATCCGGAAATTCCAGTAGATATTTACGAATTAGGGTTGATTTATGACGTATTTGTCAACGAAACCCATGATGTTAAAATCTTGATGACTTTAACATCACCCAACTGTCCAGTAGCAGAAACGCTACCAATGGAAGTAGAAGAGAAGGTAAAGTCGATAGACAATGTCAACAATGTTGAGATTGAGTTGACTTTTGAGCCCGCTTGGTCTAAAGATTTGATGAGTGAAGAAGCACAATTAGAGTTGGGATTATTGTAATATGGAAGGAGAAATTGTAAATAAAGTTGCCAATAGTGCATTGAAAGTCTTTGATTTGGAGGATATGTATCCGCCCAATCCAAGGATGGAAGTGGATATTGCTCAGTGGTTATATGAAGGCTTTGTTTTACGAGAGAAAGACTTCAGAGCGGCTTTAAAAGAGATTGATTGGACCATCTATCAAGATGCTTATGTTGGTTTATATTGTTCAACGGATGCAATCTTACCAGGCTGGGCGTATATGCTTTTAACGAGTTATTTACAACCCGTTGCAAAACGCGTTTTCTTGGGCGATAAGCACCATTTGGAAAATGCGATTTACCAAGAGTTGTTGTTTGCCGTAGATTACAGCCAATACCAGGACCTGCCTGTGATTATCAAGGGGTGCTCAAAGAAAGAGATTCCAGAGGAAGCTTATGTTTTAGCAACACAATTGATGATGAATACAGCGCGATCTGTCATGTTTGGTGAAGCTTGTTCCGCTGTACCAGTTTACAAACGTTTAGCAAAAAAGTAATTTTTTTTTGCCTTTTTCGAGGTTTATTGTTATTTTCGTGTTAAAATAACAGTATTATGAAAAAATTTTTGCTTAGCATTGCTGCTGTGTTTATGTTGTATTCCGCACAAGCTCAGGAAGCTGAAGGTACTGAAGTACAAAAAAATTGGACTTCAAAAGGAAATTTCGCTCTTATTGCAAATCAGTCTAGTTTTTCAAATTGGCAAGCAGGTGGGGACAATAACCT
The DNA here is from genome assembly GCF_001549985.1 of Myroides odoratus. Taxonomy (GTDB): domain Bacteria; phylum Bacteroidota; class Bacteroidia; order Flavobacteriales; family Flavobacteriaceae; genus Flavobacterium; species Flavobacterium odoratum_A. Next base: position 60,629 of record NZ_LROZ01000020.1, read on the forward strand.
TGCTGGAAATGTAAACTTGAATTACGATTTGAATTACAAAAAAGACGATTGGACTTGGGACAACAAATTTCAAGTGAGTTATGGTCTTACGAAGTTAAAAGGGGAAAAAGAAAAGAAAACGGATGACCGTTTAGAAATTACCTCTTTACTTGGTAAACAAATGACAAACAAGTGGTATTATTCATTATTCATGAACTTTAAAACCCAGATGGATTCTGGATGGGATAAAGATGGGAATAAGAATACGCACTTTATGTCACCAGCTTATTTACAAATAGGACCTGGTTTATTGTGGAAACACGATGACAACCTAAAAGTAAACATTGCGCCAGCAACCTCTCGTTTTATTATGGTTCACAAGCATTTTACTGAATTTGGTGATGCTTTTGGGGTGAAACAAGGAAAAACAATGGAGTACCAACTGGGGATGGCAGTGAATGGATACTACAAATTTAATCCGATGGAAAATGTTTCTATTGAGAATATCTTAAACCTGTATTCTAACTATTTAGAAAAACCAGAAAATGTGGTATTAGATTATCAATTGAATGTTGTTTTGAAAGTGAACAAGTATTTATCTACAAACTTGACTTTCCAAGCAATTTACGATGACAAAGCATACCAAGGGTTCCAATTAAGAGAAATGATTGGTTTAGGAGTAAATTATACGTTTTAATTGTAGATTTTACAAGAATAATAAAAAAGGGACTGTCTTTTTGAGACAGTCCCTTTTTTATTGTGTAAAAGATTTACTGGACATAAAGGGTGAATTGTAAGCTTTTATACCGCATTTAGCGAATAGTAGGGGCAAATCGTCATTTGCCTCTAGGAGTATTTGTTTTTATTAATTTTATGATAAATATATATATCGTAAAGTGATTTTGTAATAAATACATTTGTTTTTGTTGGTTTTTTGTGTAAATTCACGTTTATTTTTAACCAAAAATAACCAATTATGAAGAAAAATTTATTACTTTTATTTTTGTTGCTCTGCTCTGGTGGAATTTACGCGCAGATGATTAATGATTTTGAGCAAGGCCCAGCTTCTATTCCGTTGAACGCTGCGGTCTACCGAAATCAAAATAGCACCGTATTTAATGTTGTTCAATGCAATATTGGTGTTACTTTTGGCAGTGTTTTTACTCCGCCAAGTCTCTTGAATAATGCCGTTGCAAAAGCATCCATTATGACAGGAATTAACGAGCCTATTTTAAGCAATTATGGTATCGCTTATCCTTGTGTAGGGCCAAGTGGCGGTAAATATTCCCTTCGTTTAAACAATCAAGGAGGCGGGCAAGACATCACCTCCTATACCCAAACCTTCAGACCTACATCCAAATACCTTAGTTTTGACTATTTGGCTGTTTTAAATTCTCCTCATATTACACAGGATGATGTACAACCCTTTTTTACGGTCCGTTTATTAGACATAAATAATACTATTATCTCTTCCGTTCCTTTTTGTGCTAAAGCCTCATTAAATGATTTGATTTTGACGAAAGTGAACAATCAACTTTTTTATACGGAAGATTTTTATTGTCAAACGATTGTAATTCCAGAAGAATATGTTAATAGGGAAGATATCAAAGTTCAGTTTGTGATTGCAGATTGTGGATTAGGTGGTGATGTAGGAGTGGTGTATTTGGATAACATTCGAATGGGAGATCCTTGTAAAGAATCTCAATTTGGTTTTATTGACTTGAATCCGAATGATAATGTTTGCAACCCAGAAAAAGTTGAGATTACAGGAACTTACAATGCCCCACGTGGTACTACGTACACGAGTTCAAACATAAAGATATTAGATAACAATGGAAACCCAGTTTCCATAAATCCTTCAAATATTTATTTAAATCATTTTAGTGGAGGAACATTCAGCTATTCGATAGCATTTCCTACTCCATTACCAATAGGAGGGTATGAAATCAAAGTTGAAGCTACCTTTACTAATAGCATCGGCTATAACTACCTTTTAGAAGCGGAATCTACAAATGCAGGCGTAGATATTAGTTTTACTCATCCAGGTCGACTAAATTTAGATATTCAGCATGATGAATATACTGGAATTGGAGGTCCTAATGGTTATTTAAAATGGGATGATGTTGGAGGTCCTTATACTATTGAATTTGTTTATGATGGGTACTGTTCTAAAAACACGTATATTAAAGGATTAGTTACTGGACAGATTTATAGTATTCAAGTTAATGAACCTTATATGACAGGCAGAACTTTATTTATAATGACAGAAACCCTTGGTGCTAAGCTTATACGATTGAGAGTAAAAGCACCTTGTACGGAGTGGAGTACTTGGTGTTGCATCTACACTTATAGTTGGGAAGAGGGTCAATATAAACCTTATGATCCTAATGACCCATTTAATCATTGTCTAGATGAAATCGACGTAAATCGTCTTGATCCATCTCAAAACTTCGTAGTGTATCCAAACCCAGTAAGTGGTACTATTTCCATACGAAATACGACGGCTACACAATTTACGGTTTATGATTTAGGCCAACGAGTAGTAAAACAAGTAGAAGTAAAAGCAAAACAAGACGAAATTAAAATGGACCTGTCTGATTTGAAAAAAGGCATGTATATTTTAAAAACCAATCAAGGAGAAGAAGTGAAAATTGTGAAAGACTAATAAAAAAAGGGTTGTCTCTTGAAGACAACCCTTTTTTTTATTACAATAAGTGAATCTGTTGCTGTGCTGCTTGGGCTCGAACTGCTGCGGGCCATAAACTGACTTGGACTTCGCCAATGTGTTTCTTGCGCATTAAAAACATGCAAAGTCGCGATTGACCGATTCCACCACCAATACTCAAAGGCACTTGATCTTGTAGCACCAGTTGATGATAGAGCAAGTTCATCCTGCTACTGGTTTGGGTGAGTGCTAATTGATGCAGTAAGGTTGCTTGATCGACGCGTATTCCCATGGAACTCAACTCGACTGCCTGTTCTAAAACAGGATGCCAAACCAACAAGTCTCCATTGAGCCCCTTGTATCCATCTTCTGTAGCCGTACTCCAATCGTCGTAATCGGAAGCGCGACTGTCATGAGGGGTTCCATCGGATAACGGATGGCCTACACCAATAATGAAAACAGCTCCGTGTGCTTTGACGATAGCCTGTTCTCTTTCTTTCGGACTTAACTCCGGGTAGAGTTGCAAGAGTTGTTCTGCCTGGATAAAAGAAATTGCTTCGGGAAGTATAGGCTCAATCTGAAGCTCTTGCCAAACCATAGCTTCAGTTTCCTTTAACGCTTGGTAAATATGGCGTACAATGGCTTTTAAATAGCTTAAACAGCGGTTGTGTGGAGCTATTCGCAATTCCCAATCCCATTGATCGACGTAAATGGAGTGAATGGGACTATAATCTTCATCGGCACGGATGGCACGCATATCTGTTAGAATTCCCTCATAAAGCGGTAGTTCAAGTTCTTGTAAGCGAATTCTCTTCCATTTGGCTAGTGAATGTACAATGATAGCATTATTCGGTAGAAATTTTACAGGAAATGAAACTGCTTTTTCAACACCATTTAAGTCATCATTAATTCCTGTACCCTCATTAACAAGCATAGGAGATGAAATTGGATACAAATTTAGTGCTTCGCTTAGTTTAGCAGCAAAGGTTTGTTTAATGAAGGCAATTGATTTTTCGGTCTGTAAAATTTCTTTTTTACGCATAATGGTACCTGTTAAATGTTATAAATAAAAAAAGGCCCCTCGAATGAGGAGCCTTGAAACGTTGAATAAATAATATAAATATTAGCCTATTCTCAATCCATAGAAATTCCCCTTCGAAGTGCAGATGCAATTCAAATTTGAAGAGAAATTAGTATTAGTTACGATTGATATAAGCATAATGAATTGGCGTTTGATTAAACGGAATAATAAAAGTACTACATTTTATCTTTACTGTACTCTAAAATAAAAGTTAAATTTTATCTTCTTCATTTTCAATTAAATGATCAAAATCAGGATACAAGAAATTGTTGTAAGGGAATCGAGTGATGTGAATTTGGCGAACGGCTTCATACACTGTTTTTCTAAACTCCTCAAAGTTTTCCTTGTTGGTCGCTGAGATGAAAATGGCATTATCTACACCCACTTTGTTCATCCATGTTTTCTTCCATTCTTCAATAGAATAGTGACGAGAGGTGCGCTCTGTCATTAAATCATCTTCGGCAATCACTTCTGGGTGGTAGGCATCAATTTTATTAAAGACCATGATGGTCGGTTTATCATCACTTTTGATGTCCTTTAGAATGTCATTGACTGAAGCAATATGATCTTCAAAATCGTGATGCGAAATATCAACGACATGCAAAAGTAAATCTGCTTCTCTCACTTCATCAAGTGTACTTTTAAACGACTCAACTAATTGCGTTGGAAGCTTGCGAATAAATCCAACCGTATCAGAAAGAAGGAAAGGCAAATTGCCAATAACAATTTTTCGAACGGTAGTATCTAAGGTGGCAAATAGTTTATTTTCAACGAAAACTTCACTCTTTCCAATGGCATTCATAAGTGTTGATTTACCCACATTGGTGTACCCAACAAGTGCAACGCGAACCATAGCTCCACGATTACTACGCTGAGAAGCCATCTGCTTGTCAATCACTTTTAATTTTTCACGCAACAAGGTGATTCTATCGCGAACGATACGTCTATCTGTCTCAATTTCTGTTTCTCCTGGACCACGCATCCCAATACCTCCACGTTGTCTTTCCAAGTGGGTCCACATACCCGATAAACGAGGAAGTAAGTATTGAAACTGAGCGAGTTCTACTTGGGTTCTTGCGTATGATGTCTGTGCACGTTGAGCAAAAATGTCTAAAATTAAGTTGGTTCGGTCTAAGACCTTGCAGTCGAGTATTCTAGTAATGTTTTTTTGCTGACCTGGTGAAAGTTCATCATCAAATATTACCGTGTGAATATCGTGTTCGACAATATAAGATTTGATCTCCTCCATTTTTCCCGTTCCCAAGAAGGTCTTGGCATTGGGCTGATCTAATTTTTGACTAAAACGCTTGTGTACTTCTCCACCTGCCGTAATAGTTAAAAACTCCAACTCATCCAAGTACTCATTCAACTTCGCTTCATCTTGATCTCGATTGATAATACCTACAATAACAGATCTTTCAAAATTTATTTCTTCTCTTTCAATCATATAACTATTGTCTATGTAGACAAAATTAGTAAAAAAATATGGGTTGATGGTTTTGTCAAGCAAGAGTTTGTGATTTGACTGCGGGAAAGCTTTTAGAAATACTAGCGAAAAGATGGATGGTGAAGGCAAAGGCAATGCGTGAAAAAATTAAGAAATGTTAATAAAATAAGGGCTTTTACTCCTGTAGCTCAATTTTGAGAGTGATGAAAATTATTATATATTTATAAGGGTTTGCTATATTCTATTTTTTTTTGTTTAAAAAAAGAGAATAATATGATTTATATTAATTTACGTTTTGTTAATATTAATATAAAAAAAATTATATATTTGACAGTAACTAACCTAAAACGAATACACATGAAAAGAATTACAGTGCTTTTCTTCTTCTTGCTGAGTCTATTTTTCAGCTACGGACAAGAAGTAACGATTGGCACAGGTAACATTGCTCAAGAGTATCCTTTATCTAATTATTACGGTTATCAACGTTCAGCAGCATTATATACTGCAGCTGAAATTAATCAAACCGGCTTTATTAATAAGTTAGCTTGGGATATCGGGAAGATGGGTGATAGTAGACCTGTGAAAATATATTTAAAAGTAGTAGAGGCAGATACTTTAGTCGCTGCGAATTGGTCTACTTTAACAACCGGAGCAACGTTGGTCTACAACGGAAGTTTTATTCCAAAAAATACGACAGGCTATCGTACAATTAATTTGGATCGAAGTTTCAATTATGTTGGAGGGACTAAAAGTGTATTGGTTTTAGTCGAAACAAATGCTGGTGGTGCTGGAATAGATGAGGCAGAAGGATTGCTCATTAAAGCTTCTACAAGTACAAATCGACACTTGACTACTCGAGTAGATAATACGAATGCCTCAGGTAATTTGTCTTTTGTTTCGAGTAGACCTAATATTAAAATGACATTTGGTCCTGAAATTACGTGTTATGGGATTCATGCTGTATTGGATACAGTGAAAGCAAAAAGCATTAGCTTTACTATTACTTCACAAACGACAACAACGTCTTTTTCCTATGAAATAAGAACATCTGGTGATCCAGGTTCAGGAGCAACAGGCTTGGCAGCATCTGGAACGATTACGGATATGAGTACACAACCTTTCGTTGTGGGAGGACTAACTCATTTGACTAATTATACCTTATATGTTCGTGCTAATTGTGCGAATAGTCAAAATTCGTTGTATAGTGAAGGTCTTGATTTTTCAACACCGCTAGATATTGTTCGTTTACCTTTTACAGAGAATTTTGAAGATGAAACACATTTTTATTATGTGAATGATACAAATAATAAATGGTATGTTGGGACGGCTGCTGCGAATGGAGGTACAAAAGGATTGTACATTAGTAAAGATGCAGGGGTAACCAATACCTATAATAATGTTGGTGTACAAGTATCTCATGCCTTTATGAATATTGAAATTCCAGAAGGTGCCGAAGATTTAGAAATTACTTTTGATTGGCGCTGTTTAGGACAAACGGGACTAAAGGATTATTTTAGAGTTTGGCTTGTTCCGATGACTTATACACCGACGGTTAGATCACAAATTACGGCTAATGCTACTAGGATTCAAATCGGAAGAGATCAATTTTATGACAATACCGTTTTCTTGAATGAGAGAGCATTTGTTCATGTTGCTCCATTTGCAGGACAGCAAATGCGCATTGTTTTTGAGTGGAAACAGGATTCAAGTGGAGGAGAAGATCCACCTGCTGCAATTGATAATTTAAATATTAAACCTTATTTCTGTAAAAAAGTTGCAAGTAGTACGATTCAGGTTTCTAATATTACCACAACGGAAGGAACGGTAAGTTGGACTTCTACTACTGCTCCATCGTATGACGTGTATTTAACAGAAAACCCTCAAGCTCCAGCAAGTATTATACCTCCTATTGGTAATAATGGGATTCTAGTATCAACGGATACGATAACACATACGTTTACTAATTTAAAGGCAGGAACTCAATATTTAGTATGGGTGCGTGCAAAATGTGAACCCAATAAATTAAGTGTTTGGAATGGTCCTAAAATTTTAGCAACCGATATGACATTGCAAGAGTTACCTTATCGTGAAGATTTTGAAAGGGTAACTAACTTTGAATATAAGAAAAATGATTCTAAAAATAAATGGTTTATTGGATCAGCAGTGAATAATGGTGGTTCAAAAGCATTGTATATTAGTGAAAATTATGGATTGACCAATACCTATAACGTTACAGGAGTTCAGGTTTCACATGTGTACAAAGATTTTAAAGTACCTGCAGGAACACAAGAAATGAAAGTGAATTTTGATTGGCGCTGTGTAGGAGAAGGGACCATATCGGATTATTTTAGAGTTTGGGTAGTTCCTCAGAATTATACTCCTTCTGTAGGCACACAAATTGCAGTGGGTGCGAATAGAATTAGATTGGGCAGTGCACAGTTTAATGGAAGAGATACCTTTAAAAGTGAAGAAATTATTTTTGATGCGACAGCTTATGCCGGTCAAAATGTACGTTTAGTATTCGAATGGAGACAAGATAATGCAGGGGGTAACCAACCTCCAGTGGCTATTGATAATTTGAAGGTTGAAGCAAAAAGCTGTGTTGCACCGACCAATTTTAGAGTAGTTGAAACACGTGGTACTACAGCTAAAGTAGCTTGGACGAGAGTCCCTAGACAAAATAGATTTGAAATATACTATTCTACAACAGATACACCACCAGGAGAGACTGTTACGGGGTCTTTGATTACGACTCAGAACCCATATACCATAACGGGACTAAGTGCTAGAACAACTTATTATGTATGGATTAGAACAGTTTGTGGTGATAACAACAGAAGCTTCTGGGTACGTCTGACTTTCAATACTGGACAAATTCCAGCGGATATGCCTTATAATGAAGATTTTGAAGGTATAAGTGATTGGGATTTCCAAAGTTCAGCGTTGAATAAATGGGTGATTGGTACAGCTGTGAATAACGGAGGAGATAAATCACTGTATGTAACAAAAGATGAAGGAGTTACGAATTCATATGATGTTACTGTGGCAACTGTTGCACATGCGTATCGCGATATTGCCGTTCCAATGGGGACAGCCGAATCCAATTTAAGTTTTGATTGGCGTTGTATGGGTGAAGGAACAACGACAAAGCGTGATTACTTTAAAGTATGGTTGGTACCGAATACTTTTACACCAATTGTAGGACAACAAATTACGGCTGCAGATGATCGTATTCAAGTTGGTGGATTGTTTAATCAGCAAGAAACGTTTACCAATTATATTATCCAAAATATTGATTTGATTAGATTTCAAGGACAGGTCATGCGATTAGTTTTTGAATGGCGTCAAGATGCAAATGGTGGAGAGCAGCCCCCAGGAGCCATTGATAACATCAGAATTGAAAAAGGGATTTGTCCAAAAGTTAGAAACCTTCAAGCGGAGGCTATTGAAGGAGCAGTACCACAAAGTGCATTATTAACTTGGGATTCCTTTGGTAACGAAACACAATGGGAAGTAATCATTTTTGAATTGGATGATCCTACGGTGCCAAATAATACAACACCAGGGGGCATTATTGTAAACCAAACGAGTTATGTGTTTAGGGATCCAGATCCAACAAACCCAGCTCCTCGTTTTTATAAATTTTATGTTCGCCCAGTTTGTGATGGTGACGGAACAGTAAAAAAATGGACAGGACCTGCTGCCATCTCTTTTATTCCTCCTCCAGGTTGTGCGAAAGTAAAAGCAGATATTGAATTTACAGACCTTGAAGGGTTGGAACAGAATGAAAAAGGACAGTATGTGATTTGTGAGAAAGGAACATTTGATTTTACATTAGGAGCTTCTTATTATGATATTAAAAAAACGGAGCGATACAAAGTAGAACCAATAGAATATAAACCACCTTTCCCATTCAAAGGAGGAGATGCTATTAATTTGACCCAAGATGATGTATGGTCAGACGTTATTGATCTTGGATTTAATTTCTGTTTCTTTGGAAATAGTTACAATAAGGTTTTAATTGGAACCAACGGAATGATAACGTTTAGTATCAGAGGTGAAGTTCCAGATGGAAGGTATACAGCACTTGATGGTTCTGGTTGGGATTTTGACCCAACTCATCAAATACCTCTAGATAGAGGAGGGAATAGAAATCCTCCATATGTAAATACGATTCATGGCGTAATGCAAGATATGTTTCCAGATCGTTCACCTCAAGATTATTCTGTGAATTATCAAATCATGGGGAAAGCTCCTTGTCGTACTTTAGTATTTAACTTATATCATATGGGACTGTTTACCTGTGGGTATGATGTAAATGATGTTGAAGGATCAACAACAACATCACAAATAGTTTTGTATGAGGGAAGTAATATTATTGAAGTGTACGTTAAAAATAGACAGGCATGCCTTCGATTTAATCAAGGCGCTGGTCTGATTGGTATTCAAAATGCTAATGGTACGGTAGCATATACTCCACCAGGTAGAAATACTGGTGCATGGAATGCTCATGAAGAAGCGTGGCGTTTTTCTCCAGATGCTGAATCAACAGCTGAATTCTTATGGGAAAAAGACGATGAATTTTTCTCTACAAATGCTGAGATTAATATTCAGGTAGATAAAACAGTAAAATATACGGCAAAAGCAATTTATCAAATCTGTGGAGAAGAAGAAACGATAATGACGAAGGAGTTTATCTTCCTGAAAGAAGATTTTGAAATAGGCCAAGTGAAAGATTTAGTAGATTGTGCAAGAAAACCAGGAGAAGAAAATATCTTTGATTTGAGAGATACCTATCCGGATATTTATGGTGATCTTGATCCAGCGCGCTATGTATTGAAGTTCTATGAAACAGTGGAAGATAGAGATGCTGATAGAGCTTCACTACCGGATATCGTGAAGTACAAAGGATCCAATAAACCAATCTATATTAAATTAACGAACAAACTCACAGGGTGTGTGGAGTATAAAACATTTAGATTGAGTGTGGACAAACCTTTACCAGTATCAATTTTAGAAGATAGCAGTGTATGTGGATCGTATTTGCTTCCAAAATTGGAGGAAGGAGAAGCCTATTACACGAAGCCATATGGAGCAGGAATTAAATATGAAGGAGGAGCTATATTTAGTGAGATTGGTGTTCATGATATTTATATTTACAAAGAGGATGAAAACGGATGTTTTGGTCAATCCCAATTTGTATTAGAAATTACAGTGCAACCTGTTGCTGATCGAATAGCAAATATGATGTTGAAGTGTGAGGTGTATACATTACCAGAATTGTCTGAGTATAATAAGTACTATACTTTACCAAATGGAGAAGGGGAAGAAATACCAGCAGGTACCATCATCTATAAACCAACAACGATTTACATTTTTGCTACAAATGGAGGTGAAAGAGGTGCTATTTGTGAGGATCAAAGTAGTTTCACTGTCGATTTTGATGACTGCCCAATTCCAAAGGGAATTTCACCAAATGGAGATGGAGTAAATGATTCATTTGATTTAAGTGGTTATGGGGTTTCCAAAATTCAGATCTTTAACCGCAATGGAATGGAAGTTTATTCCCAAGGGTTATATCAAAGTGAGTGGAAAGGACAAGATAAATCAGGCAATAAATTACCATCGGGAACCTATTTTTATATCATTATTGCTAATGGTGAGATGAAGTCAGGTTGGGTACAACTTAGTTATTAATATAAATACAACCAGCAACTGTGTGTGAAAACACACAGTTGTTTCAAAAAAATAAATCGTATATGAAGAAAATATATTTAACATTAGGAGTGCTGAGTTTACTTAGTTGCCTAGAAGTGCAAGCCCAACAGAATCCACAATACACGCAGTATATGTATAATATGAGTGTTGTGAATCCGGCTTATGCGGGATCTAAGGATGCTGTTTCTATGGGAGCTTTGTATCGCAAACAATGGGCTGGTTTTGATGGAGCACCTGAAACGGGGACTTTTTTCATCAACAGTCGTGTAGGTAAGAAAGTTGGTGTTGGATTGTCTTTTATCAATGACCGCATAGGTCCTGTTACGGAGAACAATATTTACGGAGATTTTTCTTATACTTTGGAGTTAGGTGGCGTTCATAAATTAGCCTTGGGTATCAAAGCAGGAGCTACGTTTCACAGTTCTAATTTGTTTTCTGATATTGGAGATGGTTATACCATTGATCCCAATGACCCTGCATTTGGAGAGGATAGCAAGTCTACGCTTTTCAACGCAGGTATTGGAGCGTACTACTATACGGATAAATACTTTATCGGTTTAGGAGTACCCAATATGATAAAAGAATACTATTTGAACTACGATGGGAAGAACTTTGGACAACGCGAGATTCACATGTATTTGAATGGGGGTTATGTCTTTGATTTGGATCAAGATTGGAAGTTGAAACCTTCGACCATGATCAAATACGCGTTGAACTCACCCGTTTCTTTTGACTTGAACATGAACGTGATGTATTTGAACAAGATTGAGGCAGGGGTTAGTTACCGATTAGAAGATGCTGTTGGGGGTATGATCAACTACCGTGTTACTCCACAATTGCGCGTGGGTTATGCGTATGATTACATCACCTCTGATATCAACAAAGTGGCTAAAGGCTCTCATGAGTTTATGGTGCTTTATGATATCTTCTTGTCTAAGAAAGTGTCAAGTTCATCTCGTTATTTCTAATAGCATAAAAAGAATACAATGAAAATAAGAAAGGTTTATTTAGCGCTGTTATTGGGCGGATTCTTAGCTACTCAGAGTATGAGTGCTCAGGAGCCGATCAAAACTCCCTTAGAGATTGCCGATGATCACTACAAGCACTATGAGTTTGTAGATGCGGCAAAAGTATACCAGAAGCTAATTCGCGGTGCGAAGACAGATAATTATATTTATTTACAATTGGCTGATTGTTATTACAACATCTTCAATACAGTAGAAGCAGCAAAGTACTACGGGAAGGCTTTGGAGAAGGATCCGAGTTTAGATTCGGAACTTTACTATCGCTATGCTCAGATGCTTAAGGCAAGTGGTCGTTATGATTCTTCTAATGCTGCGATGCGTAAATTCGCAGAGCGCAACCCGGAGGATCAACGTGCGATTGCTTTTATGCGTGAGCCAGATTACATTCCTCGTTTACGCGCGCAAGAGGAGTTGTTTACCTTTGAGGAATCGGGGATCAATGACCGTCAGGGAAATGATTTCGGAGCTTTTTTAACGGTAGGTGATACACTTTATTTTGCATCTACGCGCAAGGGCAACAAGTCTAAGAAAAAATACGGATGGGATAACCAAGGGTACTTGGATATCTTTCAAGCGAAGTATAAAAATGCAGATGACCCGTTGTATGATGTAGAGCCAGTTTCAGAGTTGAACACGAAGTATCACGATGGTCCTGCAACAGTAACTGGCGATGGTCACACGATGTACTTTGCTACGGAGAGTTTCCGTGCAGGGAAGTACACCAAGAACAAGGCTAAACTCGTGAAGCTAGGTAAGGTTAGCGTTTTTAGAGCGACCAAGAAGAAGGGTAAATGGACGGATTTTGAACCAGTTCCTTTCAACGGTAGCGATTACTCAGTAAGTAACCCAAGTGTGAGCAAAGATGGTCGTACATTGTACTTTTCATCTGATATGCCAGGCACGATGGGAAGCACGGATATCTGGAAAGTAGATATTGATGAGGACGGTAACTATGGTACACCGGTGAATATGGGAAGCCAGATCAATACCGAAGGTCGCGAATCGTTTCCATTTATTTCAGAGGATGGGAAGTTGTATTTTGCATCTGATTCCCGCAAAGGTTTTGGTGGTTTAGATGTTTACGTAGTAGATTTAGCTATTCCACAGGCAGAGCCGAAGAACTTAGGAGCACCGATTAATACAGCGAAAGATGATTTTGCTTTTTCTTTCTACCCAGGAAAAGACATCGGTTTCTTCTCCACGAACCGCATTGGACGCGATGATATCTATAAAGCGAAACCAGTTTGTAATACGGAGATGTATGTGACAGTAACACACAAAGACACCGGAAAGATCTTAACAGGAGCTCGTGTGGATATCTATGACGATCGCAAGAACTTGATTGAGACGAAGTTTACGGATCAACGCGGTATTGTGGAATATGTTGTAGATTGTGGGAAATTTTACCACTTACAAGTTGACATGGATGACTTTGAAGGGAAGGCTGTAGAAGTACCTTTGAACCGCAAGGGAGGTCGTCAGTTAGTTAATGTAGGCTTGCGTCCGATCGAGGTAATTGTGACTAAAGACGAGATTATCTTAGGTGATGTTTACTTCGAGTTTGACCGTTTCAACATTACCCAACAAGGTTCTATCGAGTTGGATAAGTTGGTGAAAGTAATGAAGCGCAATCCACAGATGCGCATCAAGGTAGGTTCTCATACGGATAACCGCGGAAGTGCGACGTACAACCAGAAGTTATCAGAGAATCGCGCGAAAACGACGGTTCAATATGTGTTGTCAAAAGGCATTGAAGCTTACCG
>NZ_LROZ01000021.1 GCF_001549985.1 Myroides odoratus
GCAACCGAGAATAAATTCTATTACATCAAAGATGACGGCACACAAGGAGAAGTAGATTGGTCAGCGTTAAATACAACCAACGTAAGCTTTACATTGGATGCTGATATGTTAACCGTTACGGATTCTGATGGAAACAAAGTACAATTGGACGTTAAAGAGATCGCAAATAATGCTACGTTCATTACGGAGTTAACGAATAACGATGAATTTATCACCAACTTGACAGAAAACGAAACGTTGATTTCGAAAATCGTCAATAAACTATCAGGTAAATACGGAAACGTCATCTACAATGCAACCGAGAACAAATTCTATTACATCAAAGGTGACGGCACACAAGGAGAAGTAGATTGGTCAACGTTAAATACCACCAACGTAAGCTTTACATTGGATGCAGATATGTTGACAGTTACCGATTCTGATGGAAATAAAGTACAGTTGGATGTTAAAGAGATTGCAAATAATTCAACATTCATTACGGAACTAACGAATAACGATGAGTTTATCACCAACTTGACAGAAAACGAAACGTTGATTTCGAAAATCGTCAATAAACTATCTGGTAAATACGGTAATGTCATCTACAATGCAACCGAGAACAAATTCTATTACATTAAAGATGACGGAACACAAGGAGAAGTAGATTGGTCAACGTTAAATACAACCAATGTAAGTTTTACATTGGATGCCGATATGTTAACCGTTACGGATTCTGATGGAAATAAAGTACAATTAGATGTCAAAGAGATTGCGAATAATGCTACGTTCATTACGGAATTAGTAGCTAACGAAACCTTAATTACAGAGATAGTAAACAAATTAACGGGTAAATATGGTAATGTATATTATAATGTAACAGATAATAAATTTTACTATATCCAAGAAGATGGAACGAAAGGAGAAGTAGACTGGTCAGCAATTAACACCACGAATACTAGCTTCACGTTAGATGCTGATATGTTAACTGTTACGGATTCTGATGGAAACAAAGTACAATTAGATGTCAAAGAAATTGCGATGAATGACACTTTCATTACGGAAGTCATTAATCAATTAAAAAATCAATATGGAAATGTTTACTATGATGTAACAAACAACAAATATTATTACATCAAAGACGACGGATCGAAAGAAGAAGTTGATTTAGGAAGTGTAACCTTAGCTGGAGATGTAACAGGAGCAGCAGGAGCGACAACCTTGTCTAAAATCCAGGGTAATCCTGTAAGTGCAGCTGTAGCAGCAGCTGGGCAAGCCTTAGTATTTGATGGAACTTCATGGGTACCTGGTACACCTGAGGTGGATGTAACAAAGATTACGGCAGGAAAAGAGTTGAAATCAGACGCTTCAATTACAGTAACAGACGGTACAGGAACGCTATTAAAAGAAGCGAGTATTAAGGTTGCAGATGATGGAATTACAACGGCACATATCAAAGATGGAACAATCCTACTAGAAGATATGGCTAAATCTCTTTTACCAAATCAAGTGTTAGTAACGAATGGAAGCAATATTCCAAGCTGGGCGGATAAATCTTTACTATCAGCTTCACCATGGTTGGTACAAGGATCATCTACTATAGCAACATTGAATACACAAAATATTTACCAAACTGGTACGATTGCTATTGGAGCCAATCAAATTCCAGCTACCGAAACGACAGCTAAATTATTTGTAGCTGGAGATGTAGTTACAACAGGGAAGTATTTTACAACCAATGCAGTATATGCGGATTATGTATTTGAAAAGTATTTTACAGGTAGCTCAGATATCAAGCTGACTTATGAGTTCAATACATTAACGGATATCGCAAGATTCGTCAAAGAGAACCATCACTTACCAGGTGTTACACCAATCAGTGAGTTAAATAAAAACGAAAGTGGATATGGATTTGATTTAACTAATCTTTCTGTTGAGTTATTAGAAAAAGTAGAAGAATTATTCCTACATACAATCGAGCAACAAGACCAAATTGATCAAATGAAAAAAGAGCAAGCGACAGTCTTAGAGCGATTAGAGAAACTGGAGCAATTAATGGAGAAAAAATAAGCAACATCAGTAACTAGATCCTTGCTGAAAGCAATTTTAGCAAGGGTTAAAAAAAGAAAAATGTATGAAAAAAGTATATTTAATAATGTTTTTCCTATGTTCTATGTTGGTTATGGCTCAAACTCCAGGAGGAGTAACTGGAACAACCATAGAATATTGGTTAAAAGCAGATGAATTGACAACCACCCCGATACATGATGGGGATGATGTGTCAATTTGGATGGACAAATCAGGAAACTCAAGACATTTTGCGAATACCACAGGCTATTATCCTAGATTTATTAAATCGGCGATGAACTTTCATCCAGCTGTAGAGTTCTATAATGACGAAGATGCAACTACAGCTAATAATGAAAGACGAAGATTAGAATCGGTTGGAAATTTTCAGATGGATCCCAATAAATCCTATTTTGTCATTTGGATTTCCCGTTTGGAAAATGAATCGTTTTCAGGTTCATTAAAATATGCTCCTGTTTTTACCTTGAATACCGCCTCTAGTGGTGATAACTATGGTTGGACAGCAGGTACGGGGTCAACGGCTCAACGTTTGTGGCATGAAACGAGAGGAAGCTCCTATACCCACAGTAATGATGGGAATATTTATGGAATTGGTATTGCAATGATGCCGAATAAAACAGCAACACCCCAGAGTCAAATACTTAATGGTGTCGTGAGTACCTCAACCATGGCAGGGAGAACGATGGCAACAGGACAAACAAAAAGTGTAATTGGAGGAGCGAGTTCAGGAACAACCAATCCTTATTACTACTATGGAGAAATCATGGAGGTTATTGTTTTGTCTAAACCAGCGGGAACTTCTGGAGCGGTTTTAACTACAGATGAGTTGCGTAAAATCAATACTCATTTTGGTGTTAAGTATGGGGTAAGTATATATGATAACTATATTTTATCCAATGGAACTCCTATTTATAGTAGCATTTTACCAGGGTACTATGACTATGCAAAAGATGTGTTTGGTATCGCCAGAGATGATCAAAGTGGATTGTATCAAAAGCAAGCTATGAGTACGGATAATCCTGTTTTAGCTGTGTCATTAGGAGATTTTCAGGAAAATAATGCTGAGAATACTTCAACATTACCAGATAAAAACGCTTTGATGTTTGGGGGTAATGGACTAGAAGGAAATCAACCGTATGCACATTTAGCAGGAACAGCCTTTATGAATTATACCTTACAGGTACATACAGATCCCGTTACTGGAGTGGTAAAACAAGAAAAATTAACGACTTTATTTAATTATAAACTCAAGGCCAAAGCAACAGGGCAGAGCTCTTATACAGTGAATGCCCGTATAGGAATTGGAACTTGGTTGTTGGTTAGTGCCAATCCAAACTTCCCTCCAAGTCAATCGCGTATTTATAAAGTAGTTGATGGAGTGGCCAAAAACGTGGTCATTAACGATGGAGATTATATTGGATTTACTTCTGAATTTGTAGCTCCAGGAGGAGTAAGCAACGGACTGAGAATGTGGTTAAATGCGTCAAAGAAAAATACCATTACAGTAGATAGTCGAGGAGAGGTGGTGAACTGGGTAGATCACTCGGGGATGGGAACAACCTATAGAAAAAGAGGAGCAAATGGATCTGCACCTTTATACTTGGAAGCGGAAGAGCGAACAAACTTCCACCCAACACCTTATTTCCGTAAATGGGAAGATTATTTGATTACCGATAAAGCCGCTATGTCTAGGGCTGTGCCTGATGATGTGGCCTTTTATGCGGTAGTAAATCACGACTTTGAAAGTTCATCGCGATCCTATTTTATAGGGTTTGGTCAACAGACAATCGGAACCAACGCAAGACGACCTTCGTTTGGAGTGTATAAAGGAGGTTCAAGTAATGTTGATGGATTAGGACGTATCGGTTCTTCTGGATTGACAAATAGCCCAAGCCGATTGTTTAATACAGGAGCAACTACCATTGCCGGATATCACTGGGATGTTGGAACGAGTGTTACTTTTGAGTTCGATGGAGGACATTCCGAATCTGTAACGCATAAATACACCAACGTATTGATGAACGGACCTGGAATGTTAGGACTAGGAAGTTCCTCTAAAAGCTACACCTTAAAAGGGGTAATGCCAGAGGTGATTTTATATGAAGGTGTGCTGACAGCCAATGAACGATCAAGAGTAAACTCGTACTTGGGAATTAAATACGCTATTACCATTAAATTGGGAACAGGCGTTTCGCCAAACTTCAATTACCTACTTTCGGATAATACCTCTATTTGGAATGGGAATGATGCATCACACAGAAATTTCCATCACAATGTGGCGTCTGTTGTACGTGATGATGATGCCGATTTGTACAACTACCAATCAAAATCAACTGATCTAGGTTCGATTGTCCACATGGGAGTGGGAACTAAGTTAGGGAATGATCCCGAATTAGGCGTCATTAAAAAAGACAGAACGGCAGTAACTTGGGGGCATAATGATGGAGCATTAACGCGTTTCTCTTTTGCTGGAAATCAAACGATTTGTGGAGAAATGGATTCCAAATTAAGTGGTAGAATTTGGATGGTCGATAATACGGATTTCGATCAAAGTATACTCGTACGCGCAGCAGATTCACAATTTCCTTTTAATGGACCCAACTGGCAAGTGTTCTTGTTGGTTGCAGATTCTCCAGGTAAATTAACGGCTAACCAATGGGACCGCGTTATTCCAATGGAATACTTATACGATGGACACCAAGTGAATTATAAATTTCCGAAAGACCAATTTACCTATTTTACATTTGCAGCAAAAGCATTGCCAGGAATATGTGAGTCTTGTGATTTCAGTGGCGTAAAACGATTAGAGTTTACAAAGAATAGCTGGGCAAAAGGAGCCACTACACAAACGTTTAATTTAGGCGACGGATTTACAGCTGATGTAAAAGTAACCGTAGAAACACCCTCTTCTTTGAGAAGCCGTTACCCTCGACCTTCAACGTATCGCTCTTTAAGAGAATACAGAAGAAGAGGTTCAGGGGATAAGAAAATGGTGACTGAAGTTGTGCTCAAACAGAATGGTTCTTTAAAAGCAGCAGCGAGTTCATTTGAAATTTTTGAAGTTGACCGCTATGGCCATCGCTATAGTAATATCGAAGTATATGGAGTTTGTGGAGCGGGAGTCGTCATGCCAAATCTAAGTTATGTTTCTGCTAAACCAACTTATAAAATTGAGGAAAATAGAGCAAAAGGACATAAATCATCTAGTTATGCGTCTCCGAAAGGAAGAATGTATGTAGAATTTGATGTTCCTGTAGAAAAAATCTATGTTGTTCATACCTATACAGGAAGAGCAGGAGCTGGAAATATGCGCATGGGAATTGGTCCTATGGATTTCTATTGTTTACCTCCATTACCAGAACCAAATGAAGAAGGATTAATCTTCACCAAACAAGGTCCACCAGAAATATTACTTTGTGAAGAGGCAACGTATACGTTCCGCATCGCAAATACAAACTGTGCGCCATACAAGGTGAATTTCTCTGATGTATTACCTGCAGGGATGAAATGGGTAAGCGAGTCGTTGTCAATTGATGATACTGCAGTTGCTCAAGCAACGATTAACGCGTATGCACAAAGCAGTACACTTGATATTCAAAATATAGAAGTACCAGGTACATCAACCTTGACCTTTAGAGCGAAGGCGATTTTTGACCTTGATGCACCAGCAGGAGTATATGAAAACAGAGGGAAACTGAGTTATCAACCACTTGATGGTCCAGCTAGAACAGTAGAATTACTGAGTTGTGATCGCTTGTCTACGGGATGCGAACCAACGCGTACGTTAGCAACCGGAGATCCAACCGAAAGACCATTGCCAATAGAAGTGGTGAGCGCCTTAACAGATAAAGGATGTTATGTTGAAAATGATGTCGTTACTGTAGCTGTTAAAGTGAAAAATCCAAATGCTTTTAGTATTCAGGATATGATGTCAGAATTCAACTTCAATGACGAATTTACCTATGTAAATAATTCCTTGACATCAGCCTCACTTAATTTTGGTGGTGCTGTGATTGTAGATACGTCTGAATTAGGTAGTTTGATTATTGAAGATTTTGTACTCCCTCCAGGAGAGCATACCCTGACATTCAAAGTGAAAGCACCAAATCGCGCAGGAATCGTCATGGAAGATATTGATCCACTTAATCCTGCTTTAGGACAACGTGAATCACCCTTATACCTTGATTTTGAATTGTTGAATGAATCGGATGATTTATGTTTAAATGCAATAACGTCAGAAGTATATGGGTCTTTGGAAGTAGAGTACTGTACTGTTTGTTACTACGATCCAGTAGAAGGGGACAGTGGAAATATATTGGATTCAGCAGGTTATTTGGCAATTACAACGTTAAATAGACCAGATAAAACATGGATTCCGAATCGAGGAAATGCCTTCATGATACTAGAATCAAAAACAAAAGGATTTGTCATCACGCGTTTGACTACGGCTCAAATCGAAAGACTAAGTCCTGTGGAAGGCATGCTAGTATATGATACAACAATCAATTGTCTAAAGATGTATAACGGAACCAATTGGGGCTGTTTAGATCAAGGATGTGTGGATGAATAGTTAATCACTGTGGAAAAGGGAAGGAACAGGTGTGAATTCCTTTTTCCACTATTCTAAATTTGAATTGCTATGACAAATATTATAAATAAATCATTCTTTTTCTTTATCGTTTGTTCTTGCTTCAGCATTGCTTCAGCTGTTGGACAAACAGCTATTGGAAAAAAGATGGTAGAAGGAAGCGATGTAATCCTAGATTTTAAAGTCAATGATAATAGAGGGATCATCTTGCCTTGGGTAACGGGTGCACAACAAGTAACAACACCTGTTGGAGGTACTTTAATTTTTGATTCGAACGACAAAAAAGTAAAGTACTATAAAGGAGGCACGGAGTCCACTTGGGTAGATCTATCGATCCAAGAAGGAAATGTTGACCTAGGTATTCAACAACCCTTTGCTGAACAGGCAACCGTAGTGCCTTCCGTTTTAGGAAGTCGAACTTCAACTGCATCAGGTGTTCTTGTTTTAGAATCAAACAGTAAAGCGATGGTTTTACCAAAAATGGAGAGCCCACATTTGAACATTTTAAGCCCAAAAGCGGGAACAATGGCCTTTGATACCGTATCAAAAATGCTGTGCATTTTTAATGGAAAAGAATGGTCTTTTTGGAAAGTCAAATGAGGATATTTCCTTGGAAATTTGGTAAAAACAGCAAGTACAGTTTAAAATTCTAGAACATGAAAAAGAAAAAGTATACGATAGGACTTGCCTTTGGCCTTTTGGCTGGCGTAGTTCAGGCACAAAATACAGCGCAACAGGTAATGGTTAATACAGGAGTAATGTTTGTAGCATCCAATGAAACACTCGCTACTCGTTTTGACTTTACCAATACAGCAGATGGAAAAGTAATTAACGATGGAACGGTTTACTTTTTTCGAAATTTTAATAATGATGGTCACTATGGTTATAGTGGGAGTAAAAGTAGAACGACAAATAGCAGTAAAGCCATTTTTAAGCGATATGAAGGTGAAGAAGGCACTCAGCTTATTAGTGGGAATGCATTCTCTCAATTTTATAATATCGAATTAGATAATAGTAAGCCTTTGGTTGCTTTTGATCTCAAAAACAACATGGATGTTTTTGGTACGCTTGAGTTTAAAGATGGAATTGTAAAAGTAGATGAATCCTTCAATCCGATAACAGAAGGTTCTTATGGTATGTTGACGTTCCATGAAGGAGCAACTGCTGCTGGTACAAGTGATCGTTCACATGCAGAAGGAAAGGTGGAAAAAATTGGAAATGAACGATTTGAGTTTCCAATTGGAGATCAAACCTACTTTCGACAAGCGATGATTAGTGCACCTAAGAGTAAAACAGATGCCGTTGTAGCAGAATATCGATTCAATGATACTGCTTTTTTTGAAACCCATAAAACCACGACAGGTGTTGTGAAAGAATTGAACAACAGAGAGTACTGGAAATTAGAAGGAAAGTCCAAAGAGGTGGAAACGGTAATCTTGAGCTTAAGTTGGGATGAACGCACAACGTTACCTTCCTTATTGACTGATGTGGAGCGCGACCTTCATATTCTTCGTTGGGATGAAAAACAACAGCTATGGGTTGATGAAGGTGGGGTAGTAGATATGTCAACGAGAACGGTTTCTACACCAGCACAAATTAAAAATTTTGGATACTTCACCTTGGGTACGGTAAAAGCAGATTGGATCTTAGAAGAAGATGTAGTCATTTATAACTTAGTAACACCAGATGGCGATGGTAAAAATGATTATTTTATCATAGATAACATCCGAAAATACCCGAATAACCGAGTGGAAATTTACAACCGTTGGGGAGTAAAAGTATATGAAACGACAGGATATGATCCAAATGGAGATGGAAGTATGAATGTATTTAATGGATATTCAGAAGGTAAAATTACGGTAGACAAAAAGAAAAAATTACCGAGCGGAACGTACTACTATATTGTAACCTATGAATATACAGATGCCAATGGTAGTCGCATGATTAAGAAAGCGGCTAACTTACATTTAGAGACCAATTAAACCACAAAAACATGAGACTAAAAAAGACAACACGTACCGTATTTCTTCTAAGCTTAGGTTTGGTTGGTATAACGCAAACGTATGCACAGCAAGATCCACAATATACCCAATACATGTATAATCATTCCAATATCAACCCTGCTTATGCAGGAAGTAGAGAAGGATTACAGATCTTCGGGTTATATCGCACGCAATGGGTGGGACTAGAGGGCGCACCTAAAACAGCTACCTTATCTGTCAATACACCCTTGGGAGACTCTGGATTGGGATTAGGTGTAAATTTTGTCAATGATCATTTGGGAGTCATGGATGATAATACCTTGTCCGTTGATTTATCTTATGCCATTGATTTGAATCACCAATATAAGTTGGCCTTTGGGTTAAAGGGATCGGCGAACTTACTAGATGTAAATTACAGTAAATTACACATTTACAATCCAACAGGCCCGGTGGCAGAAGATGATATTAAGAATGAATTTTCACCCAATATTGGAGCTGGATTATTCTTGTATTCTGAGAAAGCTTATGTTGGATTATCCGCGCCTCATCTCTTGACGAGATCGCGGTATGATGACAATGAGGTGAGAACACTTCGCCAAAAAATGCATATGTACCTAACGGGAGGTTATGTTTTTGACCTAAATCCCAATTTGAAATTCAAACCTGCTGCTATGGTGAAAATGGAACAGGGATCACCCTTGCAAATGGACGTCAGTGCCAACTTTATGTTCTTAGATAAGTTTACGCTTGGGGCGGCTTATCGTTGGGATGCGGCAATAAGTGGATTAGTTGGATTTCAAGTGTCTGATAACATTTTTGTCGGGTACAGCTATGATGCTGAAACGAGTAAGTTAGCTCGCTACAATTCAGGCTCTCACGAAATATTTATGCGTTTTAGTTTGTTTAACAGCTACAAGCGCGTTGCTGCGCCGAGGTTCTTCTAAAAAGAAAGTATTATGGTAAAACGAATCATACAAGTTGGATTATTAACCCTTAGCTTAAGTCTTGGAAACCTAAGCTATGGTCAGATTAAAAAAGAGAAACAAGCCGATAAGCATTTTGATCGAACGGCCTATATCGATGCTATTGAGATTTATGAACGCATGGCGGAAAAGGGCTACATCAATGGTTCTATTTTACAGAATTTGGCCGATGCCTACTATTTCAACGGAAAATTGACAGAAGCGAATAAATGGTATACTGAATTATTTGAAGGGCAATATGAGAATAAAAATGTAAGCGAACTTCCGTCAGAATACTACTATCGCTATAGCCAAACCTTAAAGGCTGTTAAGGACTACGAGAAATCTCAAGAATTGATGAATCAATTTTCACTCCTTGAAAAACAAGATCAAAGAGGAACGAAGTACAATAAGAATCGAGATTATCTTACCCATATTGATAAGCACTCCAATCGCTATGATCTGCAGTTGTTGCCTATCAATAGTGCATATTCTGATTATGGCGGTACGCTACTTGGCAATCAATTGGTATTCACAACCGCTCGAGATACAGATAATCAAAGTAAAGGTAAGATTCACTCGTGGACCAATGAAAGCTATACGCACTTGTATCAAGCGCAAATTGATGAAAACGGCATGGGACGCCCCGAGCGTTTTCCTTTGGATGAAGCGGCCTATGTCAATGAAGCTACTGCTGTTTTTACAGCAGATGGCAATCGAATGTTCTTTACAAGAAATAATGCCAAACCAAGTGGGAAAAGCAAACAGAATAAAGCGCATAATTCTTCACTAAAAATATACAGCGCTTTAAAGCAAACGGATGGGACGTGGGGACAAGTATTGGAATTGCCAATCAATTCGGATAATTTCAATACTGCCCATCCTGCTTTAACTCCTGATGGAAAATGGTTGTATTTTGCTTCAGATCGAAAAGGAAGTGTGGGACAATCCGATTTGTATCGCGTTGCTTTGTATCAAAATGATGGATATGGTCCAGTAGAGAATTTAGGTAAGGCAATCAATACCGAAGGAAGAGAAAGCTTTCCTTTTATTTCTTCAGATTATCAGTTGTACTTTGCTTCAGATGGACATCCCGGACTAGGTGGAATGGATGTTTTTGTTGCTAAAATGTATCCTGATGGTAGTTTTGGTCCTGTCGTTAATATGGGGGAGCCAATCAACAGTAGCCTGGATGATTTCGGATTGTATTTGAATCCAAAAGAGGGTAAAGGTTTTGTAAGTTCCAACCGAGCAGGAGGAATAGGGGCAGATGATATTTATCTACTCACTGAAAGACCCTGTAAACAAAGTATTCAAGGAACCGTCTATGACTTAGCTACAAAAGAATTACTTGCCAATGCATCTATTATCGTTTCAGATGCCTTATATCAAAAAAGGGATACACTTCACACAGATAACGAAGGGCGCTATGCTCTTTCAGATTTAAATTGTGAGGTGAAGTATCGTATAAAAGCAGAAAAGCAAGCATACAATACCGTAGAGTTAGTTTTTACGCCTAATCGCGATTCTGGAACTAAAACGTTTGATATTGGATTAGAACGCAAGATAAAGCCATTAGAGGTCAACGATGATTTATTTAAGCGATTACAGCTGAAACCTATCTATTTTGACTTTGATAAGGCGGTTATTCGTCGAGATGCAGCAATAGAACTAATGAAGATCGTCGAAGTTATGCGAGCACATCCAACCATGAAAATTGATGTACGCTCTCATACAGATAGCAGAGGAAATGATACCTATAATTTGAACTTATCAGATCGTCGAGTAAAAGCCACCATTCAGTGGATGAAAGAACAAGGAATAGAAGCAAGTCGCTTAACTGGACGTGGCTATGGAGAAACACAATTGCTCAATTCTTGTAGCAATGGTGTACGTTGTACAGAAACTGAGCATCAAGTCAATAGACGCAGTGAATTCATCATTGTTGCCATATAAAAGGGAGACAACCCAAGAGTTTATAGTTACTCGAAGAATCTGCTTGAAAATTTAATTTTTAACAAAGTGTATTCAGCTGTTCTACCCCTTGAACAGCTGAATCATTTTTTGTTCCAACACAGGAATCTCTTATCTCCCTTCCTATAGAAACAGATTGGTTGCTTGTGTTTTTGGGTTTATTTAACTAAAAAATATTTAATATTTTTAAATATTATTGATTTTTGTTATTTATTTTTATAAATTTATGTGAAAAATTGCTTTATAATGAAAAACACTGTTTTTGATACCTATGCTTTATATGATGCAAGTGGAAATAGGCATGATTTTGTATTAATGGAAATTGATCAAGCCTTGCAATTAGGAACAACCAGTTTAACTGACCTAAACCAGCAAGACTTCTTTAAGGTGATTTACATTACAGAAGGAGAGGGGGTATATTACGCCGATTGGCAAGCATTTGAGTTGAAAAAAGGGGATATCTGTTTTGTAGGTAATGCTGAACAACAACGTTGGAGTGTAAGCAAGAGTATTAAAGGGTACATCATTAATTTTAAATCTGTTTTTTTGACCAAATTCATTACGAATCATTTATTTGTTCAAGAATTAGCTTTTTTTAATCGATTCACTACACATAATTTATTGGATAATAATGCTGTAGGTAATCGAGTAGAGCATGCAATTCAAAGTATTTTACATGAACTAAAACTTGAAATAAATAAAAATATCAATTTGATTCGCATCTATTTACTAGAAATACTTTTAATATCTAAGCGGAAAATTGACCGAAAAAATCAAATCAAACACGAAAGTGTTAATTCTAATATTCTCGTGGATCATTTTGAACAGTTGATTGAAAATCATTTTTACGAATATAAGTTTCCAAAAGAATATGCGACACACTTACGGGTAACTCCCAACTATTTAAATAGCATTTGTCGAAAGATGAAAGGTAAATCTGCAGGTGATTTAATTCGTGATCGCATTTTATTGGAAAGCAAAAGGTTGTTGATGACCACGAATTTATCGGCTAGTGAAATTGCTTATCGGCTAAATTTTAAAGACAGCTCTTATTTTACGCGTTTTTTTAAAAAATATGTACGCCAAACACCAGATGAATACAGACGAAATAGTTAGCTATTAGTGAGAGACAAGAGTCAAACGACTGTACAATCAAAATCTATAGCGAAACACCAGATAATAGATGTTCCGCTTTAATTGTGTACTAATTTTTTTCTTCAGTTAAAAAATCAGTTATCATTTCTTGCATTTCTTCAATAGTAACAACTTGTGTATCGGGATGTTGTTTGAGCCAATTGGCATTTAATAAAACTAAATCTTCCTGAGGGAAATTCTTATCTTCTACTAATTGTGCTGTTTCTTTGCCTTGTTCGAAAGGATGTTGTAGAAACTTAGCTAGTTTGATTTTACTAAAAAGCTTCATCTGACGCATTTGCTTTTCGAAGTAAGCTACATGTTCTGTCGCATTCATGGCTGTTAATCCCGCTTGAATAATCTCAATCAAATCCAAATCCCATTTCGTTTTGTGTATAAAGGCAGCTAACCCTTCATTTTTTACTGTATTGTAATAATAATCAACACAATAACTTGAAAAGGCGTCTGGATGTAATTCATCATCGCCTACTTCTGAATGGCGCAGATAGTTAATAACCGAAATATTTGAATGTACAACGGCAAGGGCTGTATTGCTTTCAAGGGCATCTTTAGATATCAAAATAGAGGGAAATTCTCTCATGGTCTGTTTCTTTAAAAAACAAAGGTAAAAGAATTGCAAGTGAAATCACAATTGAGTAGCATGGATTTAGTGTGATTTGTAGAATATTTCTACAGAGATTCCACAGTTTTAAAATAGAGGTTGTTAAAAGATAATGCTTGTATGGTTGATTAATAGGTGGTAAATGTTAAAAAATATAACAAAGAGGGGAATAGTGTGATTCTTGTTTCATTATTAAGTAACTAAAAACAAAAATATTATGAAAAACACACTGAAAAGAATTGGAATGGTACTAGCAGGATGTAGTATTATCGCTTTTGTATCCTTATCATGTAGTAAGGATGATGATCCCACAGATAATGATCTTTTTGTTGGGAAATATAAAGGACATATCACCTATACAGAAGGAGAAACGCATATTGATGCTGAAAATGGCAATGTAGAAGTTGTGAAGATTGGCAAGGATTATAATTTTATCTTTTCAGATAAGATTCCCAATCTAACAGGAGTTAAGTTTGAGAAAGACGGTGAAAATACAGTGATTAATATTGGTTCAGATGAAGCGCATCTCATCAAAATTGATGCGAGTACTTTGATTATTGCCTATACAAAAGAGGGCAAAATTTGGTCAGCTAATTGTAGTAGATAGTTTGTACTTATATAAATTGGTTTAAAAAAGAGGGGGCCCTTTTGGGGCACCCTCTTGGTATATAAGCTAGTAAGCAGCAATTAAATTTTGCGTCTTTTCATTTCTGTTTCAATCAAATCTAACTCACGGTTTGTTTGACCTTTTACCGATGTATTCTCTTGTGCTCGGCGAATTAAGTACGGAATGACGTCGCGTACTGGACCAAATGGAAGATACTTCGCTACATTGTAGTTTGCTTTAGCCAAGTTGAAACTGATGTTATCACTCATTCCGTATAATTGACCAAAGAAAAGTCGTTTATCATGATGAGCGATGTTGTGTTTTTCCATCAACTCCATCACTAATTTTGAACTATTTTCGTTGTGAGTCCCTGCAAATAAAGCCATACAGTCCATGTTTTCTAACATGAAAGTAACACCAGCATCATAATTGATATCAGTTGCTTTTTTATCTACGCAAATAGGAGATTTATAGCCTTTTTGCCCAGCGCGTTCTCTTTCGATTTCCATGTAAGCACCGCGAACCACTTTCATTCCAATATGAAAGCCCTCAGCTTTTGCAATTACGTGTAAATCTTTCAAGAATTGGAATCGATCCCAACGATACATTTGAGCCGTATTGTAAATCAATGCTTTTTCTTTGTTGTATTTACGCATCATATCTAGTACAATAGCGTCCGCTGCATCTTGCATCCAGCTGTGTTCTGCGTCAATTAACAAAAGAACGTCGTTGTCATAGGCAAATTTACAAGCCATATTAAAACGGTATACAATGCGTTCCCATTCTTTTTCTTCTTCAGCAGTAAATGGTTTACCTTCTCCTTTTTTAACAAACATATCGAAACGACCAAATCCAGTTGGTTTGAAAACCGCAAATGGAATAGCGTCAGGTCTAGCCTTAGCAAATTCAATCGTTTTAATGGTCATGTTTAAGGCTGCATCAAACTGTTCTTCTGTTTCTTTTCCTTCTACAGAATAGTCTAATACTGATGCAACTCCTCCTTGGTTGTACATTTTATCAACTACACTCAAACAATCTTCTTCGTTTATACCCCCACAAAAATGGTCGAAAACTGTCGATCGTATTAATCCCGTCACAGGTAAATGAGTTTTGATGGCAAAATTAGCTAAAGAGGACCCCATTTTTACAAGTGCGGGTTTGCTAATCATTTTAAATAAAAAGTGAGCTCTCTTCAACTCCTTATTATTCTTAAGTGCAAAAGCTACTTCTGTATTGTTAAATAAATTTTTCATTATTTGCTAATAATAACTGTTGTGCAAATATAGCTACTCTTTTAGTTTTTATTCAAATATTTATACTTTACTTTGTATAGAAAAATGAATTTAAATGATAAAAGTAGAAACAGCGGATTATCCTATTTATTTTGGCGTAGAAAGTTATGCGATTTTAGGTAACTTTTTGAACGAAAAACAATACAGTAAGTTGCTGATTTTAACAGATTCAACTTGTAACGAACTTTGTTTACCTCATTTTTTAGCCAACCTTCCGACAACAATTCCCTTTGAAATTATAGAAATTGAACCAGGTGAAACAGCCAAAGACCTAGCAACCTGTGAAGGGGTTTGGTCTGCAATGCTCGATTTGGAACTGGATAGACACAGTGCGGTTATTACAGTTGGAGGGGGAGTAGTCTCTGATTTAGGTGGTTTTGTAGCCGCTGCATATATGAGAGGGATTGATTGCTTTTTAGTTCCAACAACACTTCTCGCTATGGTTGATGCTTCTATTGGAGGAAAAACAGGTATAGATTTCCAAGGAGTAAAAAATGCAATTGGTACGTTTACAATGCCTCAAATGGTCATCATTGACGCCTCCTATTTAGAAACCTTGGATCCAAGGGAGCTAAAATCAGGATATGCTGAAATGTTGAAGCATGGTTTAATCTATGATGAAACCTATTTTAATCACTTGGCGGCTATTGCAGAAGTTGATTTTGGCGATATTGAAACGTTGATTTACCATTCGGTTGTAATCAAAAATCAAATTGTACAAGAAGACCCTCAAGAAGCAGGGGTACGCAAAATATTGAATTTTGGGCATACCATTGGACATGCAGTGGAAAGTTATTGTTTGACAAATCCAACAAAAAATCGTATGTTGCACGGAGAGGCCATTGCGGTTGGTATGGTTGTAGAAGCGTATATTTCAACTGTTGATTTAGGGTTAAATCCCACCACTTATCAAGAAATCAAAGAGTCTATACAATATATTTATGGTAAACAATTATTTACCCAAACAGACATTGAAGAAATAGTTGAATGGTTAAAGTTTGATAAGAAAAATAGGGCAGGAGAGATTCGAATGGTTTTACTAGCAAATATCGGGCAGTGTTCTTATGATAGGGAGGTGTCTAAGGATTTGATAGTGAAAGGGTTTGAGGATTATTTAAAATAGTCGCGATTTTAATCGTGTTTTTGGAAATTCGATTTAATATTTTGTTACATTTGCGCTCGTGAAAATAGATGTTTTATATATTAGATTATGTGTTTCATCTCGAAGGAACATTAAGCGTTTTGTGAGAAAACAAAAGGCTAATTTTGTATATACAATTATTAAATATTCAAAGGAAGCTCTGAACTCATTCCGTTTTAGAAACAAGCTTCCTATTGTATTTGCCAATATTAGAGTTTGAAAAGCGGTTGTAGTACCGTTTAAATTACAATAATTAATAACTTTTAAAATTGACTTTTCAAATGAATACAAAATATGTTGACTTAATCAACCAAACTTTTTACTTCCCGCAAGAGGAGTTTAAATTGAATAAAGATAACCTTCAATTTCACAATATCGATTTAATGGGATTAGTTGAAAAATACGGAACTCCATTAAAATTTACATACTTGCCAAAAATTTCAGACAACATTGCAAAAGCAAAAGGAATGTTTAGAAAGGCAATGGAAAAAAACAAGTATAAAGGAAACTACTACTACTGCTATTGTACAAAGAGTTCTCATTTTTCTTATGTGTTAAATGAAGCGTTTAAAAACGATATTCACGTAGAAACGTCTTCTGCTTTTGATGTAAACATCGTAGAAAGATTATTGGAGACAGGTAAAATCAACAAAGATACTTTCGTTATTTGTAACGGTTTCAAACGTTCACAATACATCGATAATATTGCAAATCTGATCAACAACAAACACGAAAAAACAATTCCAATTATTGATAATTACGAAGAATTAGAATTGTTGCAAGACCAAATTGAGAAAAATTTCAAAATTGGTATTCGTATTGCATCAGAAGAATCTCCTAAATTTGAGTTTTATACGTCTCGTTTAGGAATTGGATATAAAAGTATCTTGCCTTTTTATAGAAAGCAAATTGCAGAGAATCCAAAAGTAGAATTGAAAATGCTTCACTTCTTCATCAATACTGGAATCCGCGATACGGCATACTATTGGAATGAATTAGTGAAATGTTTAAAAGTGTATATTACACTGAAAAAAGAGTGTCCAACATTAGATAGTTTGAATATCGGTGGAGGATTTCCAATTAAAGACTCATTGGCATTTGAATTTGATTACCAATACATGGTCGATGAAATCATCAATCAAATTAAAATTGTTTGTGAAGAAGCAGAAGTAGATGTGCCAAATATCTTTACTGAGTTTGGATCTTATACCGTAGGAGAAAGTGGTGGTGCGATCTATGAAATTTTGTATCAAAAACAACAAAATGATAGAGAGAAATGGAATATGATTGATTCTTCTTTCATTACTACATTACCTGATTCATGGGCAATTAACAAAAGATTTATTATGTTGCCAATTAACCGTTGGAACGATGCTTATGAGCGTATTTTGTTAGGTGGATTGACTTGTGATAGCGATGACTACTACAACTCAGAACAGAACTTGAACGCAATTTATTTGCCAAAGTATAACAAAGAGAAGCCATTGTATATCGGGTTCTTTAATACAGGAGCATATCAAGATACGATTGGAGGATTTGGTGGAATTCACCACTGTCTAATCCCTCAGCCAAAACACATCTTGATTGATAAAGACGAGAATGGAATCATTGCTTCTGAATTGTTCTCTGAACAGCAAACGGCAGATGAAGTTTTAGAAATATTAGGTTACAACAAAAATAAATAAACAATAAAATATAAAAGATTAATAAAATGAGTAAAGGACCAATTAGTCAGTTTATTGAGCATCAATATAGACACTTTAATGCTGCTGCATTAGTAGATGCTGCAAAAGGATACGAATTGCATTTAGCAGAAGGTGGAAAAATGCTTATCTCTATGGGAGGAGCAATGAGTACTGCAGAATTAGGTATTTCATTAGCTGAAATGATCCGTCAAGATAAAGTTCACTTTATTTCTTGTACAGGAGCAAACTTAGAGGAAGACGTAATGAACTTAGTAGCGCACTCTCACTACAAAAGAGTACCAAACTATAGAGATTTAACGCCAGAGCAAGAAAGAGAATTATTAGACAATCACTATAACCGCGTTACAGATACTTGTATTCCAGAAGAAGAAGCATTCCGTCGTTTACAAAAACACTTAGAAGACGTATGGCATGCTGCTGAAGCAAAAGGAGAGCGTTATTTTCCACATGAATTCTTATACCAAGTGGTAAATTCTGGAGTATTAGAGCAATACTATGAAATCGATCCTAAAGATTCTTGGATTGTTGCTGCTGCTGAGAAAAACTTGCCAATTGTAGTTCCAGGATGGGAAGATTCAACTTGTGGTAATATCTTTACGTCAAACGTAATTAAAGGTAAATTAAACGTACATACAGTAAAATCTGGAATCGAGTACATGATCTTCTTAACAGAGTGGTACCGTGCTAATTCTGGAGGTAAAGGAGTTGGATTCTTCCAAATCGCTGGAGGTATCTCTGGAGATTTCCCTATCTGTGTTGTACCAATGATGTACCAAGATTTAGAGTGGGAAGATGTTCCTTTCTGGGCATATTTCTGTCAAATTTCTGACTCTACAACATCATACGGATCTTACTCTGGGGCAGTGCCAAACGAGAAGATTACTTGGGGTAAACTAGATGTTGATACACCAAAATACGTAATTGAATCAGATGCAACAATTGTGGCTCCATTAGTGTTTGCATACATTTTAGGTCAGTAATGAATAGATAAAAAATCTTGATAAAATAATTGGCATTTTATTTGTTAATTAGGATTTAGCTATTACATTTGAAAACGAAATAAAGCAATAAATATAAAATGAAGAGAGTAATTGTTGATTACGCGAAATTAACAAACGAAATTTTGACACTTTTAGTGGAGAAATTTCCTGATGGTTATGACGATTCAGATATTATTCGTTTTAAAAATATTAAAAACGAAACTGTTGAGGCTGTAGAAGTGAGAACAGAAGACACCATCTATCTAGTTAAAGTAAGTACTAAGTTAGCCGATCGTATCGAAAATTTCGATGACGAAGATGAAGATGATTTTGTAGATCCTGCAGATGATTCATTAGATGCATTGAAGGATTTAGAAATTGCTGACGAAGAAGATTAACAGTTTCAAGTCATATAAAATAGAAAAGGCTATCGCAATGCGATAGCCTTTTTTTTGAAAATGTGCCTGAGAATATAAGCATCCTCTTACTGTTTATGGCTTATCTCCAATAGTATATTTCAACAAAACCATATCGATCATCTGTTTGCCATTTTCAAAAATAGGTTCAGGATAATGGTCTATAAAGAAGTTTTTTCGCTTGTCGTATAGCACAAAACCATTGCGCTCATAGAAGCGAATCTGAGCTTCTCCAGTGTCAGAAGTCCCTACGAGTAAGGTTTGGTAGTTTTGTTGGCGTGCAATTTCTTTAATCTTCTCAAGTAAAAAACTGCCAATATGTTGGTTTTGATAGGCGGTGCTAACAGCTATATTTTTAATTTCTAAACAAGCGGCATCATGTGGATAGAGGCAAAAAACTGCCAGTTCTTCTTCGTCTTTCCAAACGCTATAGACGCGACTATCATACACGTACTTTTCAATGGCCTCTACTGTTTCATCTGCAAGTAAAAGTAAGTGCATGGGATAGGGAGGAGTGTGAATCTCTTTAATTTGAAGGGTTTCCAGTAACATAGACTATAAATTGAATCAAAGGTAAAAATACAATCTTTCTGCTGGTTCAGGGAAACTTCAGGGTCAAAAAAGGAGTACTTTGCGTTTTTAGATGCTATTCTTCCTTTTAATGTAGCGGATTATAGAAGAGTTTCTGTAAAATTTGAATATATTTGCAACCATTATAAAAAGATACTAAGTTACTAAAGATATGAAAGCAGGTATTGTAGGATTGCCTAATGTTGGAAAATCAACTCTATTCAATTGTTTATCAAACGCGAAAGCACAAAGTGCTAACTTCCCATTCTGTACAATCGAGCCCAATGTAGGGGTTGTAAACGTTCCAGATCCACGTTTATTAAAATTAGAAGAATTGGTAAACCCAGAGCGCGTTTTACCAGCAACAGTAGAAATCGTTGATATCGCTGGATTAGTTAAAGGAGCAAGTAAAGGAGAAGGATTGGGAAATCAATTCTTAGGAAATATTCGCGAGTGTAATGCTATCATTCATGTGTTGCGTTGCTTTGATAACGATAATATTGTACACGTAGATGGAAAAGTAAATCCAATTCGCGATAAGGAAACAATTGATATTGAATTGCAATTGAAAGATCTTGAAACAGTAGAAAAACGCTTGGAAAAAGTAAAAAAAGCTGCTAAAACAGGAAATAAAGAAGCACAAGTAGAGGCTGATTTATTAGAGCGAATCAGAGAAACATTATTAGCTGGAAAATCAGCTCGTGTAGTCGAAGCAAAAAATCAAGACGAAGAAGAATTGCTAGAAGCTTTCCAGTTGATTACGACCAAACCAGTATTATACGTATGTAACGTAGATGAAGGGGCAGCAGTAAATGGAAATGCCTATGTTGAGCAAGTAAAAGAGCTAGTGAAAGACGAAAATGCAGAAGTAATTGTATTGGCTGTTGGAACTGAAGCAGATATTACTGAACTAGAAACATTCGAAGAGCGTCAAATGTTCTTAGAAGATTTAGGATTAGAAGAACCAGGTTCGTCAAAATTAATCCGTTCAGCGTATCAGTTGTTGAAATTGCAAACGTATTTTACAGCAGGTGTAAAAGAAGTAAGAGCGTGGACGATTAATATTGGCGATACTGCACCACAAGCAGCAGGTGTGATTCACTCTGATTTTGAAAAAGGATTCATTCGCGCGGAAGTAATTGCTTATGATGACTATGTAACATTCGGTTCTGAAGCAAAAGTAAAAGAAGCTGGTAAACTTAGAGTAGAAGGAAAAGAATATATTGTTAAGGATGGTGATGTGATGCATTTCCGCTTTAATGTATAAGGATAATAAAAGAAGAATAGAAGAAAGAGAGGTTAACAAAGCCTCTCTTTTTTTGTATATTTAGGTTTTGATTGTGTAGAATATGCTAAAAAAAATCGCACGTTTTTTAAAAGTGTTTATCCTGTGTTTTTTTACATTTGTTGTGGTTTACGTAGCCGTTTTTTATGGATTGTCTTTTGTGCCTAGTAAGAGCGTAAATGAAAAAATACCATCAACAGAAGACGAAGTGATTATCTACTTGTCCACCAATGGGGTACATACCGATTTTGTTGTGCCAGTGGTACATGAAGTCATGGATTGGCATACAAAAGTGGAGCAACCCCTAAATGGAGCCAAGTGGTTGGCTTTTGGTTGGGGAGATAAAGGGTTTTATATTGATACCCCTTCATGGAGTGATTTGCGTATGACCACAGCTTTGAGCGCCTTATCAGGAGTCGGAGAATCGGCGATGCATGTGACGGCTTATACCACATGGATACAGGATGAACATACAGTAGAATTAAAACTGTCTAAAAAGGAATATCAAGCATTAGTACACTATATTGATGCTAGTTTTGACAAGAAACAAGAAGCGTATCAACGCATTGAAGTTGAAGGATATCATCAATCAGATGCGTTTTATGAAGCTAGGGGAAGCTATAGTTTATTCTATACTTGTAATACCTGGGTAAATCAAGGATTGAAACAAATTAACCAAAAAGCAGCCTTGTGGACCTTGCATGATCAAGGAATATTTAGGCACTATAAATAATTATGATACAGATACCCTTTAAGAAAATAGGAACTTTATTGAAGGATTCCGTGATGCATTTTTTAGATGATCGAGCAACTAAGTTTAGTGCAGCCTTATCGTACTATACCATTTTTGCCCTACCACCCTTAATTATTCTAATTATTTCAGCCTCAGGTTTTTTTATAGAAGAAAAAGATGTCTCTGCATTTTTTTACCAACAAGTGTCTGATTTGGTAGGACCAAATACGGCAAGAGAAGTAGAGAATGCCATGAACAATGTTACCCTGAATCGATCAGGTGTTTTGCCTACTATAATTGGGATAGCCATGTTGCTTTTTAGTGCTTCTGGGGTATTTGCAGAAATACAAAGTTCCATTAATTACATTTGGGGATTTGTTGCAAAACCAGAAAAAAGCGTCATTCGAATGATTAAAAATCGCTTGCTTTCCTTTGCTATGATTGCCTCTGTGGGCTTTTTGTTGCTTGTGAGTTTGCTTATCAATTCCCTCGCTAGTATTTTATACGACTACTTGGCTGAGTTTTTTGCAGAATCAACGATTTACTTGGTGAAAGTGTTGAATAATGTCATTGTCTTTGTTCTTATTACCTTTTTATTTGCCCTTATTTTTAAAACCTTACCTAACGGTATTATCCGTTTAAAAGATGCTTTTGTAGGAGCAGCTTTTACAGCCGTGTTATTTATGATCGGGAAATGGGGAATCGGAATTTATTTAGGAACAACGGCTACTTCGTCCTTATATGGTGCAGCGGGGTCAATTATAGTGATGCTCATGTGGGTTTATTATTCCGCGATGATTTTGTATTTTGGGGCAGAATTTACCAAAAACTATGCATTGTTATTCGGTGAGCGAATCAGACCAGGGCAATTTTCTTTAGAAATTGATAAAAATGCTGTCAAAACAGTTGAAGAACAGAAAGTTTAGGTAGCAAAAAAACGATAATTACAAATTTTTATCATTTTTATTTTAGTTTAAATAGTAGTATTTTAGCACAAATTCCAACAAATTATATGCAAAATCAAAATCAGTATACTGAAGACAATATTCGTTCTTTAGATTGGAAGGAACATATCCGTATGCGTCCGGGTATGTATATCGGTAAGCTTGGTGATGGATCGTCTCCAGATGACGGGATTTATATCCTGATTAAGGAGGTAATTGACAATAGTATTGATGAGTTTGTAATGGGCACAGGAAAAACTATTGAAGTTACGTTAAAAGATAAAATGGTTACGGTTCGTGACTTTGGACGTGGTATTCCATTAGGAAAGGTGATCGATGTAGTATCGAAAATGAACACAGGAGGAAAATACGACTCAAAAGCGTTTAAAAAATCTGTTGGTCTGAATGGGGTAGGTACAAAAGCAGTAAATGCTTTATCTACTTATTTTCGCGTTGTTTCTGTTCGTGATAATCAACAAAAAGCAGCTGAATTCTCAGCAGGTGATTTGGTGAACGAGGAGGAATTAACGGAAACTACCAAACGCAAAGGAACCAAAGTGTCTTTCATTGCGGATGAGAAAATCTTTAAAAACTACAAGTACCGCAAAGAATATATTGAGCGTATGCTCAAAAATTATTGCTACCTGAATAAAGGATTAACCATTATCTTCAATGGAGAAAAATTTTATTCAGAAAATGGATTAATGGATCTTTTGAACGAAAATATCGATCAAGAAGATCAAGTATATCCAATCATTCACTTAACAGGTGATGATATTGAAGTAGCAATTACCCATAGTAAAACACAATATTCCGAAGAGTATTATTCTTTTGTTAATGGACAAAACACAACCCAAGGAGGAACGCATTTAGGTGCCTTCAGAGAAGCTGTGGTTCGTACGCTAAAAGAGTTCTACAATAAAAATTTCGAAGCCTCAGATATTCGAAAGTCCATCGTGGCTGCTATTTCCGTGAAGGTAGAAGAACCTGTTTTTGAATCGCAAACCAAAACAAAATTAGGTTCAACTGATATGGGGCCTGATTTGCCAACAGTACGAACGTTTGTTAATGATTTTGTCAAAACACAACTAGATAACTTTTTACACAAGAACCCTGAAATTGCCGATACATTATTGCGCAAAATCTTGCAAGCAGAACGAGAACGTAAGGAATTGTCAGGTATTCGTAAAATAGCCAAAGAACGTGCAAAGAAAGCGAGTTTACACAACCGAAAATTACGCGATTGTCGTACTCATTTTACGGATATCAAAAATCCAAGATATTTAGAAAGTACACTTTTTATTACAGAGGGGGATTCGGCTTCTGGATCAATTACCAAGTCGAGAGACGTGAATACCCAAGCCGTATTTAGTTTACGTGGTAAGCCACTAAACTCATATGGAATGACTAAAAAAATTGTATACGAGAATGAGGAGTTCAACTTGCTTCAAGCAGCATTAGATATTGAAGAAGACTTTGAAAGCTTACGCTACAACAACATCGTAATCGCAACGGATGCCGATGTCGATGGTATGCATATTCGCTTGCTGTTAATCACATTCTTTTTGCAATTCTTCCCTGAATTAATCAAAGAAGGTCATTTGTATATTTTGCAAACCCCTTTATTCCGTGTGAGAAATAGAAAAGAAACGATTTATTGTTACAGTGAAGAAGAGCGCGTAGCAGCTATTGAAAAGCTAAAACCTAAACCAGAGATCACTCGATTCAAAGGATTAGGAGAGATCTCCCCGGATGAGTTTCAACACTTCATAGGTGAGAGTATACGCTTAGATCCTGTTATGCTTGATAAATCGATGTCTATTGAAAAAATGTTAGAATTTTATATGGGTAAAAATACCCCAGATAGACAAGAGTTTATTATTGATAATTTGAAAGTTGAACTTGATGTTGTAGAAGAATAGACTATGAGTACGGAAGATAATTTGAATGAAGATATCCAACCAAATAACCTAGAAAACGGGGAGTTTGTAGAAGATCATACGCAATTACAAGAAGAAGAGGAAAAAGAAACGATTACTAAGGTTACAGGCATGTACAAGGAGTGGTTCTTGGATTATGCTTCTTATGTAATTTTAGAACGTGCGGTACCCGCTATTGAGGATGGTTTTAAGCCAGTGCAACGTCGTATCATGCATTCCATGAAAGAATTGGATGATGGACGATACAATAAAGTAGCCAATGTGGTAGGGCATACGATGCAGTATCACCCACACGGGGATGCGAGTATTGGGGATGCAATGGTGCAGTTAGGGCAAAAGGAATTGCTTATTGATATGCAAGGGAACTGGGGAAATATCCTAACAGGAGATGGGGCAGCAGCTTCGCGTTATATTGAAGCGCGTTTGAGTAAGTTTGCCTTAGAGGTATTGTATTCTCCTAAAATTACAGAATGGCAGTTGTCTTATGATGGCCGTCGTAATGAACCTGTGAATTTACCAGTGAAGTTTCCTTTGCTGTTGGCGCAAGGAGCAGAAGGAATTGCCGTAGGTTTATCGACCAAAGTATTGCCTCATAACTTCATTGAACTTATTGATGCTTCGGTTAAAATTTTAAAGGGGAAATCGTTTACGTTATACCCTGATTTTCCAACGGAGGGAATCGCCGATGTTTCTGTCTATAATGATGGATTGCGTGGAGGACGTGTACGAGTACGTGCTCGTATCTCCCAGTTAGATAAGAATACCTTAGTTATTACACAGATTCCTTTTTCAACAACTACGACTTCCTTGATTGATAGTATATTGAAAGCCAATGAAAAAGGGAAATTAAAAATTAGAAAAATTGAAGACAATACAGCGGCAAATGTGGAAATCTTAATTCACCTGCCTCCTGGAACGTCTCCAGATAAAACAATTGATGCTTTATATGCCTTTACAGGTTGTGAAACATCAATCGCACCATTAGCTTGTATCATTCAAGACAACAAACCACTGTTTATTGGGGTTTCAGAAATGCTAAAACGATCAACACATCAAACGGTTGATTTATTGAAGCAAGAGCTGGAAATCGAATTAGGGGAGTTAGAAGAAAGATGGCACTTCTTATCGTTAGAGCGCATTTTTATTGAAAATAGAATTTATCGCGCAATTGAGGAAGAAGAAACATGGGAAGGGGTACTTTCCTCTATTGATGAAGGGCTAAAACCATTTGTTATTCACCTGAAAAGAGCAGTAACACAAGAGGATATTATCCGATTGACCGAAATTCGAATCAAGCGCATTTCTCGTTTTGATATTGATAAGGCTAATCAACAAATTGAATCCCTAGAAGGAGAAATTGAACAAGTGAAATACAATTTAGAGCACTTGATTGATTTCGCTATCAAGTACTTTACAAACTTGAAAGAGAAGTATGGTAAAGGAAGGGAGCGCAAAACAGAATTGAGAAGTTTTGATACTATCGAAGCAACGAAAGTGGTTTTGAGAAATACAAAATTATACGTCAACAGACAGGAAGGTTTCTTTGGAACTTCATTGCGCAAAGATGAATATGTTTGCGATTGTTCTGATATTGATGATATCATTGTCTTTTTACGTGATGGGTCAATGGTTATCTCAAAAGTGGAAGAGAAGCGTTTTGTTGGTAAAGACATCATTCACATTGACGTATTTGCCAAAAATGATAAACGCACCATTTATAACTTGATTTACCGTGATGGAAAATCAGGGCCAACGTATATCAAACGTTTCAATGTAATGAGTATTACTCGTGATAAAGTGTACGACTTAACGCAAGGAAATGCAGGTTCACAAATCTTGTATTTCTCAGCTAATCCAAATGGAGAAGCAGAAGTTGTCACTATTTTGTTGCGCCAATTGAGTAATGTGAAGAAATTAAAATTTGATGTTGATTTCGCGGATCTTTTAATTAAAGGACGTATCGCGAAAGGAAACTTGGTAACGAAATACGCCATCAAGAAAATCGAACTCAAAGAAAAAGGAATTTCTACTTTGCGTCCGCGCAAAATTTGGTACGATGATACGGTAAGAAGGTTGAATGTTGAAGGAAGAGGAGATTTATTAGGCGAATTCAAACCAGAAGATCGCTTGCTCATTATCACCCAAAGCGGAAGGGTTAAAACAGTTGTTCCTGAATTGACCACGCATTTTGAGGAAGATATGATTGTATTGGAAAAATGGAAACCTGCAAAACCAATTTCTGCTATTTATTATGATGGTGAAAAAGCAAGATACTATGTGAAGCGATTTGTAGTGGAAAATGAAAATAGAGAAGATGTCTTTATTTCCGAGCATGAGAACTCCAAATTAGAGTTGATTTCTACAGATTATCGCCCTGTAGTAGAAGTTGTTTTTTCTAAGGTTAAAGGGGTGCAGAAAGAAAATTTAGTTCTTGATTTAGAGCAATTTATAACGATTAAGGGAATTAAAGCTTTAGGTAATCAATTAACGGCAGACAAGGTAAAACAAATCGATCATTTAGAGTCTTTACCCTATGAAGAAGTAGTGGAAGAGGAGGAAACCATTACCTATGATCTGGAAAATTTACCAGATATTACGATAGACGAAGATGGACAAAGTAGCTTGTTTTAACAAGAGAAAGACTTGCATGTGACAGGGTATTAAAATAAGATAGAAAAAGAAATAGAGTAGGAGATGATTAGAAATGCAGCTAAGATAATAAGTGGGTTTATGGCGTTAGCCACAATAGGAAGTGCTTATGGACAGGAACAAGAATCTGTTCGTGATAATCTATTTGGTGTCCCAGAATCACACTCGTTAACTGAGCGATGGGATTTAGCTCCTACAGCAAGGAGTAAAACGTTTACGATTGCTCCTTATAAACCGGTGTATTTACTTCCTGCGCGTTGGAGTAGTAAACCCAATGATCAGCCTTTTAGCTTTAGTGAGCATATGGGACAACCAGATGCCATCGATTACAACCAGATTGAAATACGTTTTCAATTGAGTTTTAAAACAAAAGTGACAGAAGGACTTTTGTTTGGTAAAGGGGATATCTGGTTGGCATTTACGCAAACCGCAAACTGGCAAGCGTATAATGAAAAAGTATCTCGACCTTTTAGAGAGCTTAATTACGAACCAGAGGTTATTTTTAACTATCCACTGGATCTGGCTTTGTCAAATCTTAAATTCAAGATGGCAGGAGTAGCTTTTAATCATCAATCCAATGGGAAAAGTCAACCGAGTTCTCGAAGTTGGAATCGTTTAATTTTCCATTTGGGTATGGAATATAATGATTGGACATTCATGGTTAAACCTTGGATGCGATTGAAAGAAAAGAACAAAAGTGACGATAATGCAAGTATCACAGAATATGCAGGTAAAGGAGAAGTAACGGTTGCTTACCAAAGAAATGGACAAGTCTTTACTTTTATGATGCGAAACAATATGCGTTTGAATTCACACTATAAAGGATTTCATGAATTTACTTATACCTATCCCATCAAAAATAACCTCAAAGCATTTTTCGTGATGAATAATGGGTATGGGGAATCCATGATTGATTACAATTGGAATCAAACCACCATTGGTATCGGAATTTCACTAGTAGAATGGTATTAAAATACAGCTATAAAAATAAAAGGAGAGCGATATCGCTCTCCTTTTTTGTATGTATTTAATGTTAAATTATAAGTATTTACCCTTGTTTTGGACGTACTCCACTAATAATAGCGGTTACTAATACGATAGAATAAGCCCACATCAACCAAGAACCAAAAGAAGCAGCTCGCGTTGCTGGCATATTGGGAAAGATTGCCTCGAAAAACTGAATAGCAAATGTATCGATAAGCATTCCTGGTAGTACTAAAAGAATTCCCGCTGCTGTTTTCTCAAATCCTGATAAATGGAATTTCTTAAAGGTAAACAAAGTAAGAAAAACCATGGAAGGAATGACAACTACATACAAGATTGATAAAATTATAGGTGATTCTGTGAGAAAGAAAAACTGTCCAGCTAGACGAAAGGCTAATGTGGCTAGAAGCCAAACTAAAAATCCAATAAGAAGAACGGGAAAGATAAACGAGGGTGTTGCTTTGT
Organism: Myroides odoratus; assembly: GCF_001549985.1. Lineage (GTDB taxonomy): Bacteria > Bacteroidota > Bacteroidia > Flavobacteriales > Flavobacteriaceae > Flavobacterium > Flavobacterium odoratum_A. The sequence goes on from NZ_LROZ01000021.1 coordinate 29,039, forward strand.
TCATGTTTGCTTTTTTGGTGTGATACAACATGAATTACCAACTGTAACTTTTGTTTTTCTCTTCCTTTCTTGTGTCAAGAGAGTCTCTTTTTTGGCCTAGTTGGGGGACATGTTTATCTCAATTTTACAGAACGAAAGTAAGAAAAAAAACAGGAATAAATCCATTCGAATAAGGTTAGAAATAAAAAAAACGACGATAAAAGCCTATTTTATCGTCGTCTTATTATTTTAGTAGTAGGTCCTTTGTCATAACGACAAAGAGCTACCTACATTACTTACTTTCCTTTTTCTAAATCTTGTTGTTTTGCCGCTTTCTTCAGTGAAAATATCAAATAGCAGAAGAAAACCAAAAAAGCTAGGAAGGAAAACCAATTGACTTGTATAGACCATAATTGGTCGATATCCAACTGATAAATACCATATACCAGCAGTAATAAAACAAGATAGGTGGTTATTTTTTCAATTTTTTTATTCATAGTATAGCTTAAATAGTCATAGAAAATAAAGCGCGTTCTGGTTTATTGCGTTGTAAGCGCAAATCCAACGCCATACAAATGTTGCGTACAAAGGCACGTCCTAATTTGTTGATGGTAATTACATTGTTTTTAATTGTAATGAGCTGATCATTTTCCATTTCTTTTAATTCCTCCAACATGGGGGTAAAATCAATCAAATGCAAATCGCTAGTTAAATCCGTTTGTAAATTACACATTAAATGTAGGATATGTTTTCTAATTATCAAATCTTCTTCATTTAAAATGTGACCTTTGACTACTGGAATTTCATTATTAGCTAAAGCGGTGTAGTACGCTTCTATGTTTTTTTCATTTTGAGCGAAAGCCGTCCAACTATCGCTAATGGAAGAAACGCCTAAGCCAATCATCAAATCTGTTTTAGAAGAAGTATACCCCATGAAGTTTCGATGAATGCTATTGGTATTCATTGCTTTGTATAAAGAATCTGTTTTCAAAGCGAAATGATCCATACCAATTTCAATATAGCCTTTTTCTTCTAAAAGGTTTTTTCCAATTTCGTATAACTTTCTTTTTTCTTCATCTTTTGGAACATCCTCATCTTTGAACCCACGTTGTCCATTTCCTTTGATCCAAGGCACATGGGCATAGCTGTAAAAAGCCAAACGATCAGGAGAAAGTGATTTTGTTTTCTCAATCGTATCAATTACGTGCTCAATCTGTTGAAAGGGCAAGCCAAAAATAATATCATGGGAGATAGAAGTATATCCCATTTCCTTGGCCCAAAGAGTTACTTTAGCGACATCGTGAAACGTTTGATTACGATTTATGGCCTTCTGTATCTCGCGATTATAATCTTGTACGCCAAAGCTAACTCTTCGAAAACCGAGGTTATATAAAGTTTGTAAATGTTCTCTTGTGGTATTATTAGGGTGTCCTTCGAAACTAAATTCATATCCCTCTGCTTTGATTCCACGAGATACGATGCCTTCAATTAAGGTTTGTAAATGCTTAGGATCAAAAAAAGTAGGGGTTCCTCCTCCTAGGTGGATTTCCTTGATTATCGGTTTGTCTACCAATACGTTACAATACAGTTCCCATTCCTTTAGTAAGGCTTGAATATAGGGAATCTCAACTTCATGGCGTTTGGTGATGTGTTTATGACAACCACAAAACGTACATAAGCTCTCACAATAGGGCAAGTGTATGTATAGACTAATACCTTCTTTTTCATTTGTTTGATCAAAGGTTTCCTTTACGCTTTTCAGCCATTTATCACGGGAAAAACTTGTTTCATCCCAATAGGGTACAGTAGGATAACTCGTGTAACGAGGTCCAGGTACATTGTATTTTTGTATCAAAGGGGTAGCCATTTTTCGTATATTTGTAACAAATGTAACAGGAATCAAAAAGAAGAATACTGATATTTGTCACTTGATTAAAAAAATTTAGATTAAAAATAGGATGAAGAATATAATTTTAACAGCTATCTTACTAATGTTTTCATTTTTTAAGGTTAGTGCTCAAGAAGTTAAAGCGAAAGCGTTGGTCAATCCCGTTGCCTTTGAATCGCAAATCGCAAATAAAAAAGTACAGCTAATTGATGTGCGTACACCAAAAGAATACAAAGAAGGAACAATTTTGAATGCCATCAATATTGATTTTTTAGATGAAAGCTTTTTAAAAAAGCTGGAGCAGCTAGATAAGAAACAACCCGTTTATATTTTTTGTCAATCGGGAAAGCGAAGTGCAGCTGCAGCCGAAAAAATGCAAGAAGCGGGATTTGATGTAGTTGAATTAGCTGGCGGTTATAAAGCGTGGAAGGCTGAAAAAGACTAGATTTAATTTATCAATTATTTAAGAATTGAGGGCAGTAGATGATTGAAAAAATTGTTATTTTTGAAAAAAAGGTAAAGTATGGATATAGCATCATTTGGAAGTTTTTTAAGAACCTTAGTCATCATTGTAGTGATTTATTATGCTTTTAAATTTGCGATGCGTTATTTATTTCCACTTTTTGTCTATAAAATGGCAAAAAAAGTAGAACGAAATTTTCAACAGCAACAGCAAGATTTTTATCAACAAAATAATAGATCAACTCAACAAGAACCTAATTTTACTAATCAATCGTCAGAAGGAAAAGACAAATTTCCACGTTCGACTAAAGTCGTTGGCGAGTACATTGATTTTGAAGAGATTGAAAAAAAATAATATAAAGCTCCTATAGAAGGAGCTTTTTTTATGCTGTTTATCAATGGGTGTTTTTTAGAATAGGAATAGAACATAGATAATATTTACACACATTGATAGAAGAACCCCGACAAAAAAGCGAAAAAGCAAAACACAAAACTACTCATCTAATCCTAAAATTACTTACTTTAGCTAATTGAACAGAATTCAAATCTCGCAAAGTAATTTTATAGCATGAATGCAGTAAAAAAGTATGTACCACATCTCTTGGTGTTGGTGGGTTTTATCGTAGTAGCTTTACTCTATTTTTCTCCAGTATTGCAAAATAAAGTCATTTATCAGTCTGATATTGTACAGTATACTGGGATGGCTAAAGAGCAAAATAATTTTAGAGCCGAATTTAATGAAGAGCCTTATTGGACCAATAGCGCATTTGGTGGAATGCCAACCTATCAGTTGGGAGCCAAGTATCCCTATAACTTCGTTAAGCATTTAGATACAGCGATTCGATTTTTACCGCGTCCTGCCGATTATTTATTTCTTTACTTCATCGGATTTTACGCCTTAATGATGGCCTTAGGAGTTCGTCCATTAAAAGCGTTTATAGGATCTTTAGCTTTTGGATTTTCTACTTACTTAATTATTATTTTAGGAGTGGGGCACAATGCTAAAGCCCATGCTATTGCTTATATGCCCATGGTAGTTGCAGGGGTGCTACTCGTATTTAGAAAAAAATATGTTGCTGGAGGGATCTTAACGGTCCTTGCCGCAGCCCTCGAAATTAGTGCCAATCACTTTCAAATGACTTACTATTTGCTGTTGTTTCTTGTTGTAGTTGCAATCGCTTATACCTATGAATATAGCAAAGCCAAAGATTGGAAAGGCTTAGGTACCGCTTATGCCATTCTTGTAGGAGCAGGGATATTGAGTATTGGAGCGAATGCAACCAATATTATGGCAACTGCAGAATATACGAAGTTTAGCACCCGTAGTTCAAGTGAGTTGACGTATGAGCCCGATGGTTCTCCTAAAACGTCTTCAAACGCAATGAGCTATGATTATATTACAGAATATAGTTATGGTGTTTTTGAGAGTTTAAACCTTATTGCACCTCGATTAACTGGGGGAGCAAACAATGAAACACTCGAAAAAGACAATGCGGTATACCGTTATTTTACTTCGATTGGAGCTAATCCACAACAAGCACAAGAGATGAGTAAACAAGCACCAACATACTGGGGAGATCAGCCTATTGTTGCTGCACCAGCTTATATTGGAGCTGTTGTATTCTTCTTATTTGTCTTGGGGATGTTTACAGAAAAACGCAAATTAAAGTACATCTTCTTTGTTGGAGCGTTTATGGCATTAATCCTATCTTGGGGTAAAAATTTTGCGGTTGTTACAAACCTATTCATCGATTTTGTACCGATGTACAATAAGTTTAGAGCTGTATCTTCTATTCAGGTTATCTTGGAAATGTGTATTCCTGCAATGGCTGTATTAGGACTTTATAGCTTCTTTAAGCTAGATCAAAAACAGCAAATGGATGCACTGAAGAAATCGGGTTTCATTGCAGGTGGAATCTTGGTCTTCTTGTTTGCCATTAAAGGAACACTTTCTTTTGTTGGTTCAAATGACGATTATTATCGCATGGCTTATGGAGAAGTAGGTCCTGGATTCATTCGCGCCTTGATTGAAGAGCGAAAAGCAATGTATACGAGCGATTTGATTCGTTCATTCTTGTTGATTTTAGCTACAGCTGCCATTCTATTTTTGTTTGCAAAAGACAAAATAAAAGAAATGTATGCTTTGGTGATCATTGGATGTTTGTTAGTGGGAGATTTAGTAATGGTTGATCGCAAATACGTGAATGATGAATCATTTGTAGCGGCGAGAAAAATGCAAGAACCTTTTGATATTACACAAGCAGATAAACAAATTTTAAATGACCCAACTCATTTTAGAGTATTTGATGCTCAAGGAGGGTTAAATAGTGCGAAAGCGTCTTATTTCCATCATTCGTTGGGAGGATATCATGCTGCTAAACCAAGAAGAATTCAGCAATTAGCAGATTACCAAATGAGTAAAAATCCGATGCCTGTATTTAATATGATGAACGTTAAATATGTGATTCAAGCGGATGAAGAAGGACGTAGTGTAGCTATGTTGAACAACGAAGCAAATGGAAATGCTTGGTTTGTTTCAGCGGTTCAAAAAGTAACTTCTGCAGATCAAGAGATGAAAGCTTTGAGTGACCTCAATACAAAAACAACAGCAGTACTGAATACAAATGTGTTTACACAAGCAGTAAATGATACGTATACCGTTGATTCGTTAGCTTCTATTAAACTAGTGTCTTATCAAGCGAATCAGCTCGTGTATGAAGCAAAAAATACAAATGACGGTTTAGCTGTGTTTTCAGAGGTTTATTATCCACAGGGATGGATAGCCAAAGTAGATGGACAGGAAGTGCCTATTTTGGCAGTAGATTATGTATTGCGTGCAATTGAATTACCTCAAGGGTCACATACTATTGAATTTACGTTTGAACCTCAGGTAGTCAAAACGGGAAGTCGAATTGCCTTGGCTAGTGCTGTGTTGATTTTACTAGCTTCTGCTGGTGCAATAGGTTGGTCAATGAGAAAAAAAAGAAAAGAAGAATAAATAGAATGTAGGAGATAAAATGGACATGAAAAAAGAAAAGAAGAAAGTATTAATTATCTGTTATTATTGGCCTCCAGCAGGTGGCCCAGGGGTACAACGTTGGCTAAAGTTTGTCAAGTATCTCCCTGATTTTAATATAGAACCCATTGTGTATGTGCCAGATGGAGCTAATTATCCACTGATTGATACACAGCTAGAACAAGAAGTAGATCCTTCGATTACGATTCTTCGACATAAAATTAAGGAACCTTATGGACTAGCAAAGAAATTAGCGGGACAACGAGCACAAACGATGAGTTCGGGTATGATTCCGCAAGTGCGCAATCAATCCAAATGGGATAAATTACTGTTGTGGATTAGAGGAAATATGTTTATTCCAGATGCGCGTATTGGTTGGGTTAAACCTTCCGTAGCTTACCTACAAGACTACTTGAAACAGCATCCGGATATTGACACAATCATTACAACAGGACCTCCACATAGTGTGCACTTGATTGGATTGGCGCTGAAGAAAAAAATGAACATCAAATGGTTTGCCGATTTTAGAGATCCTTGGACAACAATAGGTTATCATAAGGAGCTTAAACTATCAGATCAAGCAAAAGAAAAGCATCTTGCCCTAGAACGCGAAGTGTTGAATACAGCTGATCAGCTCATTGTAACGAGTAAAACGACGCGTAAAGAGTTTGAAACCAAAACAGATAAACCCATTGCGATTATTACCAATGGATATGATGTTGCGCATTTAGGGAAGATTCCGTTAGATGAAAAATTTACCTTGGCGCATATTGGTTCTTTTCTTTCAAATCGCAATCCAAGAGTATTGTGGAAAGCAATCAGTGAGTTACGAAGAGAAAATCAAGCATTCAAAGAAGCGTTTGAACTGAAGCTCATAGGAAAAGTAAGTGAGGATATCCTGCATACTTTAGAAGAGTTTAAACTATTGGAATGCACCGATAATAGGGGGTATGTTGAAAACCAAGAAGCGTTGAGACAAATGCGTGCTTCTCAGGTGTTATTACTTGTTGAAATTGATTCAGATGATACAAGAGCAATTATTCCTGGTAAGCTGTTTGAATATATGGCAGCAGAACGTCCGATTCTTGCAATTGGACCCGAAGAATCTGATTTCTTTGAGATTATTCAACAAACCAATGTTGGGCGAAATGCATTATACAGTGAGAAAGATAAAATAAGCGAAATTTTAATGCAGTATTTTGAACAATATCAGAATAAGCAATTACAAGTACACGCTATGGGTTTACAGTATTTTGGTCGTAAACGCTTGACGGAACGCTTGGTGAGTGTGTTGGAGAAGGGGGATGCGTGATGGATTATGGGTAATGCGTTATTTTTATCAATTACTTGAAATTAAAATAAGAAAAGAAAAAGGAGCCAATCGGCTCCTTTTTCTTATTCTAATTTTTTCTTTAAATACTGTCCTGTACTAGATGCAGCACATTGAACAATTTCTTCTGGTGTTCCAAAAGCAATCAGCTGACCGCCATTTTCACCGCCTTCAGGACCGATATCAACGACGTAATCTGCGCATTTGATTAGGTCTAAATTGTGTTCGATAACGAGAATGGAGTGGCCTTTATCAATCAATGCATTAAAGGCAGTCAATAATTTTTTAATATCGTGAAAATGCAATCCCGTTGTCGGTTCATCAAAGACAAAGAGCACTTTTTCTCTTGTTGATCCTGCAAGTAAGAAAGAGGCTAATTTAATACGTTGTGCCTCACCACCTGAAAGGGTAGAAGACGATTGTCCCAATTGGACATAGCCTAATCCTACATCTTGTAATGGCTGTAAACGCGTAGCAATTTTAGTTTGGTTATACTGCTTGAAAAAGGCTAAAGCATCATCAATCGTCATACATAAGATATCGTCAATGTTCTTTCCTTCAAAGTTTACCTCAAGTACTTCTTTTTTAAAGCGTTTTCCATGACAAGCTTCACATTCCAAATGAACGTCTGCCATAAATTGCATTTCTACCGTTACATTTCCTTCCCCTTTACATACCTCACATCTACCGCCATCGACGTTAAAAGAGAAGTGTTTCGGTTGGTAACCTCTTAATTTAGAGGTGTTTTGTTTGGCGTATAAATCACGAATTTCGTCGTATGCTTTGATATAGGTTACTGGATTAGAGCGTGAACTTCGTCCAATTGGATTTTGATCCACGTATTCAATTTGTTTGATGTGATCAAATTTACCTTCTAAAGCAGTAAATTGCCCAGGTTTATCACTTAGACCCGTTAGTTTTTTCTGTAAAGCAGGAAATAGAATACGCTTGACTAATGTACTTTTTCCACTTCCAGATACCCCTGTAATCACAGTTAAACAATCCAATGGGAAGCGAACGTCAATATTTTTTAAATTGTGTTCTCTTGCCCCAATAATATCAATATAATGCTTGTAACTTCTTCGTTTTTTAGGTACTTCAATCGCCATTGTTCCATTGAGGTATTGAGCCGTTAAGGAATCTGATTTCAAGATTTCCGCCAGTGTTCCTTGTGCGACTAATTCTCCACCAAAAGTACCTGCTTCAGGTCCAATATCGATAATTTGATCTGCTGCTTGCATGATTTCTTCGTCGTGTTCAACAATAATAACCGTATTCCCTAAGGCTTGAAGTTGTTTCAAGACATGAATTAATTTCTCTCCATCTTTAGGATGTAATCCAATACTTGGCTCATCGAGAATATACATGGAACCTACTAAGCTACTTCCTAAAGAAGTGGCTAAATTAATACGTTGAGATTCTCCCCCCGATAGCGTAGATGAATTTCGATTCAATGTTAAGTAAGCCAATCCCACATTCAATAGAAAACCTAAACGGTTATTGATTTCGATTAACAGGCGTTTCGCTACTTGTTGCTCATATTCATTTAATTGTAAGTCCTTAAAGAACCCCAACAATTTTTCAATTGGCATATCCACTAAGTCAGAAACGGTTTTACCCCCAATTTTGACGTAATTAGCCTCTATTCTCAAGCGTTTTCCCTTACAAGTCGGACATTTTGTTTTTCCTCTGTATCTTGATAGCAAGACGCGATTTTGAATTTTATAATTTTTCTCTTCGAGTTCCTCAAAAAAAGTATGTAAACCAGTGAAGTATTCATTCCCTTCCCACAACAAGGCCATTTCTTCCGCAGTAAGCTGAAAGATGGGACGGTGAATAGGGAAGTCGAATTTATAGGCGTGTTGTACCAATTGATCGCGATACCATCCCATGGATTCTCCTCGCCAAGGAAATACTGCATTCTCATAGACGGATAATCCTGTATTAGGGAATACGAGTTCTTCATCAATACCAATGACATTACCGTAGCCATCGCAGGTTGGGCAAGCTCCATATGGGTTGTTAAAGCTGAATAAATGAATATTGGGCTCTAAAAAGGTCAATCCATCAAGTTCAAAGCGATTGCTAAATTCATGTTGAGTAGTACTTTCTAAAGCACGGACATAACACGTGCCTTTTCCTTCAAAAAAGGCAGTTTCAATAGCATCTCCCAAGCGATTGAAAAACTCATCTGTATCTTTAACTACAATACGATCCACAATGAGCAATACATCTGCAATTGCAAATTGATTGATTAAGTCTTCTTCTAGTTGTAAAAATTCGTCTAATCGAACCGTTTCTCCTTTCACCAATAAACGGGCATATCCCTGTTTTAATAAAACAGCCAAGTGCTCTGCTAAGGTACGACCTTCTTCAAACAGTAAAGGGGCTAACAAGAGCCATTTACTCTCTAAAGGCAGTGATTGAATCAGCTGGATCACATCCGTTACGGTGTCTTTTTTCACCTCTTGCCCTGAAATAGGAGAGTAGGTGCGTCCAATTCGCGCGAATAATAATTTAATATAATCGTAGATTTCTGTAGAAGTTCCTACGGTTGATCGTGCATTGGTTGTATTGACCTTCTGCTCAATGGCAATAGCAGGAGCAATCCCTTTGATGTATTCCACCTTTGGCTTATCAATACGGCCTAAAAACTGACGCGCATAAGAAGATAAACTCTCTACATAGCGGCGTTGCCCTTCTGCATAAAGTGTATCAAAGGCCAAAGATGATTTACCAGAGCCAGAAAGCCCTGTGATAACCACCATCTGATTTCTCGGGATGACAACATCTATATGCTTTAAATTATGTAGATGTGCTCCTTTAATTATAATATTGTGTTTAGGATCTAGTTTAGAAAAATCTATTTTAGACATAGGAGATTCGTGTATTTGAAACACAAAAATACGCTTTTATCTTTGTTTATGAAATGCTTTTGGTAGTAAAGAATAGGTCAGGCGTTTAACATTTTTTTTAAACTATTGTTTTTAACAAAATATTTTATATATATTTGTAACACTTAATCGATAAATACAAGTGCCTATATAACAGAAATACTTTTTTAGAAATGAATAAAACAGCTATAAAAGAATTTTGTTATGGAATTAATTCAATTACCAGATGCAACTTTAGTGCATCATTATGTAGGAGGCAATGAACAGGCGCTTGAAATTTTAATCAAAAGACATCAAGCTAAAATTTTTGGATTTATTTTCAGTAAGTTAGACGATGTTGAATTGACCAATGATATTTTTCAAGATACCTTTATCAAGGTGATTAATACCCTCAAGACAGGAAAGTACAACGAAGAAGGAAAGTTTATTTCTTGGGTCATGCGTATTGCGCACAACTTGATTATGGATCACTACCGCAGAGAAAAGCGTGTGGTCATTCACAATGATACTGCACAAACGCCATTTTTTACTTTTTTAAAAGATGATAGTGAAACCATAGAAGAGACATTAATCAGCAACCAAATCACAGAAGATTTACAACAGTTGATTTTGGAATTACCTGAAGATCAACAAGAAGTAATTCGCATGCGTTTATATCAGGATTTGAGCTTCAAAGAAATTGCTGAAGTAACGGATGTTAGTATTAATACAGCCTTAGGAAGAATGCGTTATGCCATTATCAATTTGAGAAGATTGATGGAAAAGAAACAAATTTCACTAAGTCTATAATAAAATCTCAGTTCGTGCGTTTTTAAAAGTGGAAGCTAACAGATTTTATATGGAAAAAAATTACAAATCCCTTTTAAAAGCGAAAGAAGCTAAGTTACCCAAGACTGAAATAATTGAGAAATTATTGACGTATTCTAAGTTTTGGTCTCATTTAGCACTGAGCGATTTTATGGAGCCCAATTTAACGACTTCAAAAGCGAACTAAAAAAAAGCATCGAATTTATTTCGATGCTTTTTTTTCTTGTTTTTTATAGTATTCGTTGAGTACGGTTTTACGACCGATTACACTCGTAATTACATCCAATTCCAATTTCCAAGCTCGTGCGGGAGAATATTGACGTCCATACCATACCAACTGAAGGTGCAGTTTATTCCAATGCTCTTTAGGAAATAAGCGCTTGGCGTCTTTTTCCGTTTGTTGGACACTTTTTCCATTTGAAAATCCCCAGCGATAAAGCAAACGGTGAATGTGGGTGTCAACGGGAAAAGCTGGAATATCAAAGGCTTGAGCCATCACCACAGAGGCCGTTTTATGTCCCACTGCAGGTAAACGCTCTAAGGCCTCCATATCTGCTGGTACCTCGCCGTTGTGTTCTTCAATTAGAATTTTAGACAGTCCGTAAATACCTTTACTTTTCATTGGAGACAAGCCACAAGGACGAATAATCTCCTGAATTTCCTCTACCGTCATTTTAACCATATCATACGGATTATCCGCCTTAGCAAATAGGATAGGGGTAATTTTATTCACGCGTTCATCCGTACATTGAGCAGATAACAACACCGCTATCAGTAAAGTATAGGCATCCTTATGGTCTAAAGGAACCGGAATTTCAGGATACAAGGCATCTAAGGTTTCTAAAACAAAGTTTATTTTTTCCGTTTTTGTCATAATAAATGTTCAGTAATGAAAAACAAATCTGTTGTACAAATATCGCTAAAAAAAGGAAGAGCTCCTAGGCTCAAGAACACATCGATGCTAAAGAATTATTTTATGGATGAATTATTATTTTTGTTTTAACATATTTTAATGTTGACTAAATGATTATGTTGTTTTTATAGTGCTTTATGGTATAGTTATTTTTTATTTTATTGCATATTATTTAATACTTTTGATTAAAATTAAAACTAAAAGTATGAAAAGAAAGATTCAAGGCTCAATCGCTATTCTTTTGCTGTTGGGAGGGTTAGGAGTAATGTCTTGTAGTAGTGATGACAACAAATCAAATCCGCCTCCTATTTTACCTCCTGTAGAGATAAAAGTACCAGCCGCTACAGATTTTACTAATTTTAGAAAAGAAATACTCGACGGACTCAAACAAAAGATTACAACGACCCTTGGGGAAGATGGCTCTTTTAGTTTTATCAGTAAACAAGGCGTAAAGGTGCAGGTTACGGCTTTGGCAACCCCAGAACATTGGGGAGAAGCAGGCGATGCAATTGAATGTACGTTTATTGAACTATATGATAAGGGAACTATGGCTCTAGCGAACCGTCCAACGATGGGGGTATATCCAACCGATCGTGATGAAAATGGGTATTTTGAGGTAGAGAAAGACGCCTATGGCCGTTTGTCTACAGTAGGATATCGCGCATTTATCATTACAGGTGGAGAATTTTATTTTGACATCAAGCTAAAGGGAAAACAAGTCACCAATTATGGAATTAATATGGAGGTTCCTACTAAAAATACCAAGGGTTTCCAAGAAGATATGGTTCTATGGCAAGGAAATTTAGATGCTAAGGATGATTTGACTTTTACGGAAATTCCAATCCAAACAGAACTGGGATTTTTAGGTAGCGATGAGGACAACGAAAACTATGTGTTGTTTTTAAATGGATGGAATGAATTACCCGCCGAAATAGGATGGTCTAATATTGATAAATATGCTGATTATGAAGGAGAACAAACGCAATTTTTTGTCAAAGTTCCACAAGGATACAATTACGAAAATGCGGCTGTTTATTTAGGTGTAAAGAATGAACAAGGATTAGCTCACTTGGATGTGTTTTTGAATCACCCAGAGCTAGGCGATGTATTTACCGAGCATTATGGGTGGGTTCCAGTTGGATTAGAAGGCTATGTATTCTTTATTTCAGTGGATCCAGATACCAATAAGGTTGTATATGCAATCAAGGATATTAAGGTGAGTAAAAATCAAATGGTGGAAATTAAATTGGAAGATTTAAAAACGGGGACTACGGAAGAAGTTATTCAGATTTTAAATGGATTACAGTAATCGCACTAGTAGAAAAAAATAAAAAGATAGTAGTTTAAGGGGAATATTATTTTTTAGTAAAAAGAGCTCTTTTGTTGATTCAAAGAGCTCTTTTTTAGTTGATATACCAGATGAATTAAATGTTGATGGCAGGATGTCCATAGGCCATTCGATAGGCATCCTTTAAAACTTCAGCAAAGGTAGGATGAGCATAAGAAATGGAGAACATATCCTGAGCGGTTACCTCATATTCTAAGGCAATTACGGCTTGTGCAATCAAATCTGCAGCACGAGCTCCAATGATGTGCACGCCTAAAACCTCTCCGTATTTTGGATCAACCAATACTTTAGCAAAACCATCTGTATCCATTGAAGCGCGAGCGCGAGCATTGGCTGAAAATGGAAATTTACCTACTTTATACGGGATATTTTGCTGTGTTAACTCTTGTTCTGTCGCACCTACAGCAGCAACTTCAGGCCAGGTATAGACGACGTTGGGAATGCGGTTATAGTGAATATGTGGTTTTTGTCCGTTGATGGTTTCCACAACATATACAGCTTCTTCCTCCGCTTTATGTGCGAGCATAGCACCACCAATGACATCTCCAATTGCATAAATGTTTGGCGCATTCGTTTGCAGTTTTTCGTTGGTTTCAATAAAACCACGCGCATTCAATGTAACAGCGGTATGTTCTAAGCCTAGCCCTTCCGTATAGGGACGTCTTCCAACAGCCATTAATACATAATCTGCTTGGAGTTCAAAATCTTCCCCTTGCTTATTTTTGAATTTAACAAGGGCTTGTTCTCCTAGATTCTCTACTTGGTAGACTGATTGTTCAAGGTGGACGGTTATACCTTCTTTCTTGAGTATTTTGTGTAAAGTTTTTCCAAGCTCCGTATCCATTGTCGAGATTAGGTTGCTTGCATATTCTAGTATCGTAACCTGAGTTCCCATACGGTGATAAATAGAAGCCATTTCTACACCAATTACGCCACCACCAACAATGATCATACTGTTCGGCTTTTGGGGTAAGGATAGCGCTTCTGTTGAGCTAATGATGCGTTTTTTATCGAGTGTGATACCAGGTAAGCTAGCTGGTTTAGAACCTGTTGCAATAATGAATCGATCAGCTTCCACCTGTATACGCTCTCCTTTTGGAGAAGTTACGGTAATAGCGGTATTGTTCTGAAAGCTCGCTGTACCCAGTAATCGAGTAATCTTGTTCTTTTGCATTAAAAAGTCCAAGCCTTGCGTATTTTTCAGAATTACTTCATCTTTGCGCTGAAACATCTGATGGAAATTCAGTTTAATGTCTTGAATGTCAATTCCATGTGATTTGAATTTATGTTGTGCATCTGCAAAGTGATGGGTACTATCCAATAAGGCCTTAGTTGGGATGCAACCTACATTCGTACAAGTTCCACCCAATCCTTCATATTTTTCTACAATAGCTGTTTTATATCCCAATTGGGAGGCTCGTATAGCTGCTACATAGCCACCAGGTCCTGAGCCAATAACGACAAGATCAAATTTTTCCATTTTTGTTGTATTTGATTATAATTTCTCAATAATTAAAGCAGTTGCGCCACCGCCACCGTTGCAAATTGCCGCCAAACCATATTGTTTGTTCTCTTGTTGGAGCGCATGCGTTAAGGTAACTAAAATACGAGCACCAGATGCTCCAATAGGATGTCCTAACGCAACTGCACCACCATGTATATTGATGCGGTTGAGTGGAATATTCAAGAGTTTGGCCATAGATAAAGGAACGGAAGCATAGGCTTCGTTTATCTCAAAGAGATCAATCGCCTCTAGGGATAAATTGGCTCTTTCTAAGGCTTTGGGAATTGCTAAAGCAGGAGCTGTAGTAAACCAAAGCGGGTCTTGGGCAGCATCCGCGTAAGAAACAATACGAGCCAGAGGCTGGAGCCCATGTGTTTGTAAAGCTTCTGCTGAAGCAAGTAGCAGTAGGGCGGCTCCGTCATTTAAATTACTTGAATTTGCGGCTGTTAAAGCACCACCTTCTTCAAAAACAGGACGCAATTGCGGTAGTTTTTCAGCGATGATTTTATAAATATCCTCATCCGTGTTTAGGATGCTCTTCTGCTTTGGTAAGGCAATAGGAATAATTTCTGCTGTAAACTTTCCGTCTTCCGTTGCCTTTTGTGCTTTTTGGTAGGAATCTAGTGCATATTGATCGAGTTCTTCTCGAGTAAAAGCAAAGTGACGGATGCCAATTTCGGCTGCATTTCCCATGTGGCAGTGGGCATAAGCATCTGTTAATCCATCGCTTAAAAGCCCATCCGTCGTTTGAATATGGCCCAGTTTATGAGCTTGGCGATGGGAAGAATAAAAAGGAACGTTACTCATGCTTTCTATACCACCAGCTAAAACAAGGTGTTCTTGACCCAATTGAATTTGTTGGGCAGCTAGTGATACAGCTTTCAATCCGGAAGAACACACTTTATTGATGGTTGTTGCTTCCGTATCAGGAGATAAGCCCGAAAGAATACCCACCTGTCTAGCAGGGGCTTGTCCAAGACCCGCGCTTAATCCATTGCCAATATAAAGGGAATCAATAGCCGTAGCGGGTAAGTCTAATTCTTTTCTGATTTCTTGTGCGACTAAACTCCCTAGTTCTGTAGCAGTAAAAGCCTCTAAACTTCCTAAGAATCCTCCTGTGGGGGTGCGCTTAGCGGCTACAATAAATACATCTTTCATCTTTTTTAATTTTTCTAGTTATGATTATATACCGATTGGTATATTTTTGTTTTAAAAAAAATCATTGTGTTTGATGACCCAATGATTTCAGGGATTAAGAGGACATTTCGTCTGTAATCATGCGTTCAATTTGATCTAAGGCTACATCCAAATATCTTTTGGTGGCCAAAGTACGGGAAAGTAGAACGCCTCCTTCTATTAGCATAATCATCAAAGCAGCTAGGTCATCTGCTGCGATTTCAGGCTTAAAATACCCTTGTGCTTGTCCTGCTTTAATTACCTCAACCAAGCGATCTTCCCAAGCTTTAAAATTGTGCTGAACACTTTCTTTTAAAAAGAAAAGGTGATCATCCGCTTCTGTAGCAGCATTGAGTAAAACACATCCTCCCGTTTGAACTAAGTATTCCCAATGGTTGCGGTAAAAAGCAACAAAGCTTAATAAAGCTTCTTTGGGGTTGTCTCCTTGGTTTAAGGCACCGCCAATTTTCTTTCGCAAAAGAGAAACATTGTATTTAAATGCTTCGATAATAACTTCATCTTTATTGCTGAAATTGCCGTAAATACTTCCTTTCGTTAAGCCTGTTATTGCTGTGATATCTGACAACGAAGTAGCAGCATACCCTTTGGTGTTAAATAAAGGGGCTGTTTTTTCAATAATAAATTGTTTGGTTTTTTCGGCTTTACTCATGATGTTGTACTGTATTCGAACACCAAAGGTATAATAAAAATACCAATCGGTATATTAAAAAAATGCAAAGTTTTTACAAGATGGAAGGTAAAGAAATGAGGATTGTGTGAATGGTATTCGCCTTGGTGTACCTCTTTAATCGATCAATCTTACAAATTCACCCCACTGTGTCTCACGCAAACTTCTTACTTGCAGCAACACATAAAACTACCCCTAACGTAACGCCAATCATGCCAATTGAGATATATTCTTTTAAGAAAAAGGCAGCTAAAGCTAACCCGAAAAAGGGCTGTAATAATTGCAGTTGTCCTACTGTTGCAATTCCTCCTTGTGCGAGTCCTCTATACCAAAAAATGAAGCCCGTAAACATGCTCATTGTCCCTAGATAAAGGAGACTTACCCAGGTATCCATTTGTATCGTTTCAAGAGAAGCTGGAATAAAGAAGAAAAAAGTAGGGACTAAAACGGGTAAAGCAAAAATAATCGCCCAAGAAATCACTTGGCTTCCTCCCATAGTTTTTGTCAGTACTGCTCCTTCTGCATAAGCTAAACCACATAACACAATAGCAGCGAGCATCAATAGATCCCCAGTCAAGGAACTTGTCGCATGTTGCAGATAAGCAAATCCTACTACGAGTGTACTACCTAAAAAAGCAAAAAGCCAGAATAAAGGTTTAGGGCGTTCTTTTCCTCGTAATACCGCAAAAATAGCGGTGCTCAAAGGCAGGGTTCCTACAAAAACTAAAGACCTAGCTGCGGTCATATGTTGTAAAGCCAAAGAAGATAAAAGAGGAAATCCGATAACAGCACCTGCAGATACCAATAAAAGGGATTGTGATTCTTGCTTGCTTGGCCAAGTTGCTTTGGTATAGAACAAGAAAAGCGCGGCAAGTATAGCGGCGATTAATGCGCGTACAAGGGTTACAAAAATGGGATCTAAACTCAATACAGCAACCTTTGTTGCAGGCATGGATCCACTAAATAAAAGTACGCCAATTAATCCGTTCATCCATCCATTCGAAGTAGTGGCAGTTACTGTTGTTTTCATTAGTTTGTTATTTTTTTCAAAAGTAAATGGTTTTTATAGACAAACACAGTCGCAGTTTTGTATATTTGGATGGACACAGTTGATGATATGAATCAGAAATATATTTATATAGACTTAGCAGATCAATTAGCCCATCAAATTCGAAAAGGGGTATTAAAAGAAGGTGATCGTATGCCTTCTATTCGCACGTTGTGTAAAACGTACAGTATCAGTATGAATACAGCAAAGCGAGTCTACCTGGAATTGGAATCGGAATCACTGGTACAATCTATTCCCCAATCAGGTTATTTTGTAAGTCACGTCAATTATACCCATTTTCCTTTACCACAGGCCAGTAATCCTACGCCTTTAGCGGATAGTACCATTCCAAAGGATATTATTAATAAAGTTTATGCGAATATGGGGAATGAAGCACTGACTTTATTTTCTTTTAATTCATTGTATGGCGAGTTTCTCCCTAGTGCACAAATGAAAAAGGAAATTGTCCAGGCGAGTAAGGCATTAACCTATGGGGGAATTGATTATGAATCCGTGCAAGGAAATCTAAATCTACGTCGTATGATTGCTTCCCGTTCAATGAGTTGGGGAGGGAATTTAACGGAGGATGATATTGTAACAACCAATGGGAGTATTAATGCCATTTCCCTTTGTTTATTAGCTATTGGAAAACCTGGAGATACGGTGGCTATTGAAAGTCCGTGTTATCCGGGTATTTATCAATTGGCTCTTGATTTGGGGTTTAAAGTAGTAGAACTACCGACTGATCCCGTTACAGGAGTAAGTATTGAAGCACTTGAGCAAGCTTGTTCAACCATTGATATTTGCCTGTTGGTATCCAATTATAGCACTCCTTTTGGCAGCTGTATGCCTACTGAAAACAAAAAGAAAATTGTTGCCTTATTAGAAGCACATCACATCCCATTAATTGAAGATGATGTCTATGGAGATTTAAATTTCAATGGTAAACGCCCGATGTGTTGTAAGGCTTTTGATACAACAGGGAATGTATTGTTGTGTAGCTCCATATCTAAAACATTAGCTCCAGGTTATCGCGTGGGTTGGGTAAGTGCAGGAAAATACCAAGAAAAAATAATTCAACAAAAGTTGATTCACACTATTTCCTCTCCAACTATTGTACAAGAGGCCGTAGCTAATTTTATAAAATCAGGTAAATACGAAAAACATTTGCGCAAGTTAAGGCAAAGTCTCTTTGTCAATTATCAGAAAATACTAGCCGTTATTTTGGAAAACTTCCCTAGTGGAACGAAAGTCAGTCGTCCAGAGGGTGGATTGTCGTTGTGGGTGGAATTTGACCAAAGAGTGAATACACTAAAGCTATATGATTTATGTATCAAGGAAGGGATTAGTATTGCTCCTGGTCGAATGTTTACGGTACAACACCAATTTCAAAACTGTATCCGAATTAGTATTGGATTACCTTGGTCTGAAGAGATTGAGCAACAACTCAAGCGAGTAGGAGCATTGAGTTTGCAAACCTTTTAGTCTAGGGTATTGGTTCTCTGATGCTTGGTTATTCTCTAGCACAAGAAGAATCCTAAATTTTTTTGTGTCAAAAAAAAACGTCAACTTTGTGTCCTGAAAGGGGTGCTGCATTGTTATGCGGCTGAGATGATACCCTGGAACTTGTTTCCACACCTGACCTAGGTAATGCTAGCGTAGGGATTTATAATTTATCATCTCATCATTTACCTTAGTTAAGTTAATATGATGCAGGACATTTTACAACAAACAACGTGGGCTGAATGGCTCGGTGTACTTTTTTCTATGATTCAAGTTGTACTTGCATCGAGAAATAATTCCAACAACTATCTTTTCGGTATTGCGGGTATATCCTTGACACTCTATGTCATGATTACCGCAAAACTCTATGGCGAATTTACGCTCAATCTATACTACTTAGCGATGAGTATTTATGGTTGGCTGTATTGGAAATACGGTAAACAAAAAGAAGAAACTAAGATTTCAACTACCAATGGGCAGGAAAAACTTATTACGGTGGGCATTGTCAGTTTTACCTTTGGATTATTCTGGTTTTTCCTTACGCATTATACCGATTCAGATGTGCCTATTTGGGATTCTTTAGTGTCCGCTTTTGCTTGGGCAGGGATGTGGTTGATGGCCAAACGCAAGGTGGAAAATTGGATTTTATTGAATATTAGCAATTTGATTTCAGTGCCTTTGATGATACACAAGGATTTGTATCTCTATGCAGGATTGACTGTTTTCTTGTTTATTGTAGCCGTATTGGGGTATATCCAATGGAGTAAAATTTTAAAAGAACAGGTGTATGTTAAGTGCTAGTGCATTGAGAATTGCCATGCAGGGAGCGATTGCTATTCCAGAGGAGGTCCTGGCACATATTTACAAACAACGATGGTTGCAAATATGGGTACCCCAGCAGTATGGAGGTTTGGGATGTGATTTTAAAACGGGATTAACCCATTTATACGAATGGGCAAAGATTGATGGAAGCTTAGGCTGGATGTTGACGTTGTGTTCTGGGGCGAATTATTTTGCTCGTAATATGCTTCCTGAAACTGCAGCTACACTCTTTGCAAAGGAAAATACTTGCTTTGGAGGAAGTGGCATGGTGGGAGGTACTGCAGATGAACAAGAAGATGGAACGTATCTTTTAAATGGGCTTTGGCATTATGCAACGGGAGCACCGTATCTAAGCCATTTTACTCTTAATGCGAGACTGCTGAAACAAGGAAAACCCTGTTTGGATGTGGAAGGTAATCCTTGTATTCGCTCTTTTATTGTAGAACAAAGGAAGGTGAAAATCATTCCAAACTGGAAATCCATGGGGATGAAAGCAACAGGGACTTTCTCTTTTGAGGTGAATCAAGTGGTTATTCCAGCGGATTATTACTTTGAGTATGATGCGTTTTATACAGATGATGTGGTAACCAAAATTCCTTTTCGAGCGTTTGCAGATTTAACGCTTCTCGTGAACTATTTAGGCATTGCTTATCACTTCTTGGAGGAAGCTGCTCTATTGCTTCCTACAGCGACTTTAAGTGCTTATCAGACAAACATCAGTGCAACTTTTGAGACAGTAGTAGAATACGCTAAGCAGCTGGAAAATAATCTAGCGAATAACTTCATTATCACTCTAGAAAAACAAGAGGAAATACATGCGTTTGGTACCCAAATTGTCGAACAATTGATTGAACAGGTTATTCAGGTGCATGTACAACTGGGAATTAAAGGAACGCAAGTCGATCAGCCGATACATCAAATCTTCTGTGATTTCTTTACAGCAACGCAACATGCCAATTTTAGAGTAGAATAAAAGAATAGGGGGATTTAATTCGGTTTTCTTCTAAAATAAAAAGATTGTTTCCATTGTAAGACTTCTCTTGAAGCACTATTTTTGCATCAAATTTGAACTTTATGCTTGAAGAAGGATAAAGTTTATTTTTTTTAATTATTTGAAATGAGTGAAAAAAGAACTGCTATTTCAGCCGCTTTGACTTCTATAATGTGTGTGCAAGGTGGTGCGTCTTTAGCAAAAAGGCTGTTTCCTGTTTTAGGACCAGCAGGTGCAAGCTCCTTGCGCATTGGTTTATCCGCTATCTTGTTGTTACTTATCAATAGACCTAATTTTAAAGCATTAACCACACAACAATGGCTATGCTGTTTAGGTTATGGGGTGAGTATTGGAGGGATGAACTTGCTGTTTTATTTTGCAATTGAACGAGTACCCTTAGGTTTGGGAGTGACCGTAGAGTTCGTAGGGCCGTTACTTTTAGCCTTATTTTTATCGAGAAAAGTGCTCGATGTGCTTTGGGCCTTGCTCGCTTGTGCAGGGATCTTGTTAATTGTGCCTTGGAAGAGTAATAATGTGGATTTAATCGGACTGGGAATGGCTTTTACAGCCGGGATGTTTTGGGTTGGTTATATTGTCATGGGAAGCAAGGTTTCTAAATTGATTGATGGACGAACGGCAGTTACGATTGGAACACTATTTGCCGCAATGATTATCGTTCCTGTAGGGATTGCCTCTGGAGGATTGGTTCACCTTACACTCAATCTTTTTTTATTGGGATTGGCCGTTGCCATTTTATCTAGTGCACTTCCGTTTACCTTGGACTTGGTAGCCATGAAGCGCATGCCGGCAAAGAGCTTTAGTATTTTAACTAGTTTACATCCTGCATTTGCCGCTTTGAGCGGTTTATTGTTCTTAGGAGAAGCATTGAGTTTGATTCAGTGGTTGTCCGTTGCTTGTGTTGTTTTTGCAAGTATAGGAACTACAATAACCTCATCTAAAGTTAGTTAGTGCTTATCGATTGAATTTTTACTTTAGTGTTATTGAATAGCAAAGAAAAGGGAGTCGAACAAAATAAAAGGAAGTACCTCATTTTTAAAGAGAATAGTTTACCTTTGAGGAACAAGGAATAATAAGAATCTATATTGAAATTATGAACCAAGAAATAAGAAACTTAGAACCTAAACAAGTATGGAATAAGTTTGCTGATTTAAATGCAGTGCCACGTCCTTCTAAAAAAGAAGAACGCGTGATTGCGTTTATGGTAGACTTTGGAAAGTCACTAGGATTAGAAACAATCCAAGATGAGGTAGGAAATGTTATCATTAAGAAACCTGCAACTGCGGGAATGGAGAACAGAAAAACCATTGTGATGCAATCGCACTTGGATATGGTTCACCAAAAAAATAACGATACAGATTTTGATTTCGATACACAAGGAATTGAAATGTATGTTGAAGATGGATGGGTACGTGCTAAAGGAACGACTTTAGGAGCGGATAATGGACTTGGAGTTGCTACGATTATGGCAATTTTAGAAAGTTCAACTATTCCACACCCTGCGATTGAAGCGCTTTTTACGATTGATGAGGAGACTGGAATGACAGGGGCAAAAGGATTAAAAGGAGGTTTATTAGAAGGTGAAATCCTTTTAAACTTAGATACAGAGGAAGATGATGAAATTGATATCGGATGTGCTGGAGGTATTGATGTAACTGCAGCAGCAGAGTACGATGAAGAAGATACACCAGAAAATTCGGTAGGATATCGCATTACAATTAAAGGATTAAACGGAGGACATTCAGGAATGGATATCCACAAAGGATTGGGGAATGCAAATAAGATCATGAACCGTTTGTTGTTTGATGCTTTTGATAATTTTGGTTTACAAATTGCTACAATCAAAGGAGGAAGTTTGCGTAATGCTATTCCACGTGAAAGCGTTGCAACTGTGATTATTGCTCAAATGTATGATGAGGCTTTCGTTTATGATATGACACAAATTGTTGAAGATATCAAAGCGGAATTGCATACTGTTGATCCAGGATTTGAAGTTATTTTCGAAAAATTAGACGAGGCAGAGACACCGAAAAAAGTTATGCCTTCTATGGCACAATATTTCTTCGTGCGTTCGATGTATGCGGCGCATAATGGTGTATTCCGTATGAGCCCTGACTTTGATGATTTAGTAGAAGCATCGAATAATATTGCTAAAGTTGAGGTAGGGAATGGACAGTTAACTGTAAAATGTTTAACGCGTTCATCTGTAGAATCTTCTAAAATGGACGTAGCGAATGGCTTGCGTTCTGCTTTTGAATTAATGGGATGTGAAGTAGAGTTTTCAGGTTCATACCCAGGATGGAGCCCAAATCCAGATTCAGCAATTTTAGATGTGTTAGTTGATATTTACGAAAAACAACACAACGAAAAACCAAATGTGGTAGCTTGTCATGCTGGATTGGAATGTGGAATCTTAGGAACACATTATCCAGATATGGATATGATTTCTTTTGGTCCAACCATTAAAGGAGCTCACTCTCCTGCAGAGCGTGCAAATATTGAGTCACTTCAAAAATTCTGGAACTTTGTTTTAGAGATTTTAAAACAAATCCCAGAGAAAAAATAAAGAATATATATACTTGATATAGAAAAGCAGCAAACTTTAGTTTGCTGCTTTTTTTTTTGAGTAAATAAAAGAGAGCAAATCGTTTTAATGCTTGCGCTTATAGTGAGAAGGTGAGTTATTAATTAAGTTATATTTAAGAATATTAAGTTTTAATTATGATTTTAGATAAATATTCTTATTTTTACTTGATAACTAAATAAATTATTTATGCTGAAGACTACTTACTTTACCTTACTAACGTTATTTTTTACAACCGTCCTCGTAGCTCAAGACGTTAAATTCAAAAATAAAATAGTGTCGATAGACCAGAATGAAGTGCTTAATTATGAACAGCCTTTTATGTCTGATAATATGACTTTTTTCAAGCTTAATTCTAAAGAAGAAATCCTTTATCTTCAATATACAAATGATCCACATAGCCGTAAGGCTAATATGTTGTATTATACTATTGCCTTTGTACAGCAAAAAGTTTCTTTCGAAACACAAAAATTTAATCAGCAAGGACTTAAAAAAGTCTTTAAAAAAATGGTGAAAGAAGGGATTGTTTTACCTGATGGGACAATTGACGTAGATGCGATGGAGCGTTTCAAAGTAAAGTATGAAGACAATATAACGAAGTTTTTAGTTCGTTAGGGGGACCAAAACTGCCATAATTATTTAAGGAAATTTTAATTTTTAGGCACAGCAAATTGTGGATTGCTTTTTGTACATTAGTTGCTTCAAGAAAACAAAACTCAAAAGCATTATGAAAAAATCAATCTTAGCACTAGCTTTAGTAAGCATGGTAGCTATTTCATGTGGAGATAAAAAATCAACAGATACAACTGCGCCTGAAGCAGTAGAGCAAACAACAGAAGCGCCTAAACAAAAGGAGTTGACTTATTCAATTGAGTGGACAGCTTTTAAAACACCTGCAAAAGTAGGAGTAAAAGGAACTTTTGACCAAGTGAAATTATCAGAAGTAAACCAAGAAGCAGCTACATTAGCAGAGGGATTGAAAGGAGCGCAATTCTCAATTGTTACCAGTTCTGCTAGTACAGGAGATCCTGCAAGAGATGAAACCTTGCGTTTAAACTTCTTCAGTAAATTAGTAGGGAATATCAACGGATTCTTTGGTGAGTTTAAAGATGGTAAAGTTTTAGTGAATCTTACCTTAAATGGAATTACAAAAGAAAAAGAATTTACATACGAAGCTACAGAAACAGGTGTGAAATTAAACGGTTCAATTGATATTATAGCAGACTTTACTGCTCAAGATGCTTTCAACGCTTTGCATGAAGCTTGTAATGCTTTACACGAAGGGAAAACATGGTCTGATGTAGAGATTGCTGTAGAGATTAAAAAATAAAAGTAATAAAATACACGAAATGAAGAGGAATATGCGGATATATTCCTCTTTTTTTTTACCTTTGCATTCCAATTAAATTATCTCTTTTCAAGATATGATAGATCGATTACAAATTATAAAACAGCGTTTTGATGAAATCTCTGATTTGATTATCCAACCAGATGTTATTTCCGATCAAAAACGCTATGTTCAATTAAACAAAGAATATAAAGATTTAAAACAGTTGGTTGAAAAACGTGCTGAATATTTAAATCTTACAGGAAATATAGCGGAAGCAAATGAAATCTTAGCAGACGGAAGTGATGCTGAAATGGTTGATATGGCCAAAATGCAACTAGAAGAAGCAAAAGATCGTTTGCCAGAATTAGAAGATGAAATCAAATTCCTTTTAATTCCAAAAGATCCAGAAGACGCGAAAAACGTAATGGTGGAAGTGCGTGCTGGTACAGGAGGAGATGAGGCGAGTATTTTTGCTGGAGATTTGTTCAGAATGTATACCAAATATTGTGAATCTAGAGGTTGGAGAACATCTGTTGTGGATGTGAATGAAGGAACTTCTGGAGGATACAAAGAGGTTATCTTTGAAGTAACTGGAGAAGATGTATACGGAACGTTGAAGTTTGAAGCAGGTGTACACCGTGTGCAACGTGTTCCTCAAACAGAAACACAAGGTCGTGTTCACACATCTGCTGCAACAGTAATGGTATTACCAGAAGCGGAAGAATTCGATGTGCACATTGATATGAATGATGTTCGTATTGACTTATTCTGTTCATCAGGTCCTGGAGGACAATCTGTAAATACAACAAAATCTGCCGTGCGTATGACGCATATCCCAACTGGATTAGTAGCGCAATGTCAGGATGAAAAATCACAGCACAAAAATAAAGATAAAGCCTTGTCTGTATTGCGTTCTCGTTTATACGAAATGGAGTTAGCGAAGAAGCAAGAAGAAGATGCGAAGAAACGTAACTCTCAGGTAAGTAGTGGTGACCGTTCAGCTAAGATTAGAACATACAACTACCCACAAGGACGTGTTACTGATCACCGCATCGGATTGACATTATACGATCTAGATGGTGTGATGAATGGAGGTATTCAGAAAATTATTGATGAGTTACAATTAGTAAGTAATACGGAAAAATTAAAAGAAAGCGAAGTTTATTAATACGCAAGATAAAGAGAAACCACACTAAGCAGTGTGGTTTTTTTTAAAAGTACTAGAGCATGACAACACAACAACTCATTGGGGAAATTAAACGTAAAAACTCATTCTTATGTGTCGGGTTAGACGTTGATTTAACTAAGATTCCTGCATTTTTACTCGAAGAGGAAGATTCTATTTTTAGTTTCAACAAAGCGATTATTGATGCCACGCATGATTTGGCAGTGGCTTATAAACCCAATATTGCTTTTTTTGAAGCCTATGGATTGAAAGGGTGGGAGTCTTTAAAAAAGACGATTGCGTATATCAAGGAACAATACCCGGAATTGTATACGATTGCCGATGCAAAAAGAGGAGATATCGGCAATACCGCATCGATGTATGCCAAGGCTTTTTTTGAAGATATGGCCTTTGATAGTGTAACAGTTGCTCCTTATATGGGAAAAGATTCTGTAGAACCTTTCTTGGCTTTTGAAAATAAGCACACCATTTTATTAGCCTTAACTTCAAATGAAGGTGCTTTTGATTTTCAAACGCAATTGATTGATGGAGAACCTTTGTATAAAAAAGTCATCCGAACGTCACAACAATATAAAAACGCTGAAAACCTGATGTATGTGGTTGGAGCAACTAAAGCAGAGTACTTTAAAGATATTCGCCAAGTGGCACCGACTAGCTTTTTACTTGTTCCAGGAGTTGGAGCGCAAGGGGGAAGTTTACAAGACGTATGTCAGTATGGATTAGCAGAAAATGTAGGCTTGTTAATCAACTCGTCAAGAGGGATTATTTATGCATCCAACCAAATAGACTTTGCAGAAAGAGCAAGAGAAGAAGCGTTGAAAATGCAACAAGAAATGCAAGAGATATTAAAAAATAGATTATGATCGTAGTAAAGGACCAACTTGGTCGTGAGCATCGTTTTGAGCAAACGCCAAAATGCATTGTTTCACTTGTGCCAGCGCTAACAGAAACACTTTTTGACCTAGGGTTAGAAGATGAATTAGTGGGAATTACAACTGCTTGTATGCATCCTTATCACCTGAGAGTAACGAAGGCAACAATAGGAAAAGTAAACAAAGTAGAGGTAGAGCAGATTAAGTTGTTGCAACCTGATATTATTATTGCGAGTCCAACAGAAAATACGTTGGAAGAAATTGAGCGTTTAAAAGATATTTGTCCCATCTGGCTAGTGGATGTGAGAACAATGGATCAGAATATTCAGTTAATTGAAGCCTTGGGTCAATTGTTTAACAAGCGAACAGAAGCGCGTAAATGGATAGATAAACTACAATTTGGACAAAAAGACCTGATGGATTTTGTCCGTGATAAGCCAGGTTTTAAAGTGGCTTATTTTGTAGGTAAAGATCCGTTTGTCGTAGCAGGAGAAGGAACATTTGTACAAGAACTTTTAACGCTAAACAAGTTTGAGAATGTTTACGCAGTACGAACGGAACAATATCCTGAAGTAGAAATAAGAAAGATTCGAATTCAGGGTGATCCTGAGTTGGTTTTTCTACCTTCGATTCCGTATTCGTTTCAAGAAGAAGATGCATTTGAAATAGGAAGATTTACCCACCATGGTAAAACCATCTTTGTGGAAGGAGAAATGTTTAGTTGGTATGGAACAAGAGTAGGTAAAGCCTTTGATTATTTTAAACAAATACACCATCGATTGGCATAAAAAAATCTCACCTTTTGGTGAGATTTTTTTATGAAGAAAATTGTACCACACCTCACACCGCCATTCCATACCCTAAAGGGTACATCTCTATCTTAAAAGTGGCTTATTTCTACCTTAAAATGACTCTATTTGGATTGAAGGAATATAAAATTTAGAAAAATACTAAAAAAGTAAATTTTTCATGGTTCTGGAGTATGGAAAAACGCTATAAAAACTGTATATTAGCACGTTTAATAATGACAATTTAAATTTAATATACTTATGTCTGAAGGAGAAAAGTTGATTCCTATTAACATTGAGGAACAGATGAAATCAGCCTACATTGATTATTCAATGTCCGTGATTGTATCTCGAGCGCTTCCTGATGTTAGAGATGGCTTAAAACCTGTGCATCGTAGAGTGTTATTTGGTATGTACGAGTTAGGTGTAATGTCTAATAGAGCACATAAAAAGTCTGCCAGAATTGTAGGGGAAGTTTTAGGTAAATATCACCCACATGGAGATAGTTCTGTGTATGACGCTATGGTACGTATGGCTCAAGATTGGAGTATGCGTTATTTGCTAGTAGATGGACAAGGTAACTTTGGATCTGTAGATGGAGATAGCCCAGCAGCAATGCGTTATACAGAGGCTAGAATGAAGAAGATATCTGAAGAAATTCTTGCCGATATTGATAAAGAAACCGTTGATTTCCAATTAAACTTTGATGATACCTTAGAAGAACCAAAGGTTATGCCTACGCGTATTCCTACTTTATTGGTTAATGGTGCTTCAGGTATTGCTGTAGGTATGGCGACCAATATGGCTCCACACAATCTTTCAGAAGTTATTGATGGAACATTAGCCTATATCGATAATAACGATATAGAAATTGATGAATTGATGAACCACATCAAGGCACCTGATTTTCCTACTGGAGGAATTATTTATGGTTATGAAGGAGTAAGAGAAGCTTTCAAAACGGGACGTGGACGTGTAGTTATGCGTGCAAAGGCCAATTTTGAAGAAGTGGATGGTAGAGAGTGTATCGTGGTAACGGAAATTCCGTTCCAGGTGAACAAAGCCGAAATGATTAAGAAAACGGCAGAAGCAGTTAACGAGAAGAAAATCGAAGGAATTGCTACTATTCGCGATGAATCGGATCGTAAAGGGATGCGTATTGTATACGTATTGAAACGCGATGCTATTCCAAACATTGTATTAAATACACTATATAAATATACGCAGTTACAATCCTCTTTCAGTGTGAATAATATCGCCTTGGTTGATGGACGTCCGCAAACGCTTAATTTAAAAGAGTTAATCTATCACTTCGTAGAGCACAGACATGATGTAGTTGTTAGACGTACACAGTATGAATTGAGAAAAGCAGAAGAGCGTGCGCATATTTTAGAAGGGTTAATCATTGCATCAGATAATATTGATGAAGTGATTGCTTTAATTCGTTCTTCTAGCAATGCAGATGAAGCAAGAGCTAAATTAATTGAGCGTTTCGCTTTGTCTGAAATTCAAGCTCGTGCTATTGTAGAAATGCGTTTACGTCAGTTAACTGGACTAGAGCAAGACAAACTACGTGCAGAGTATGAAGAAATCATGAAGTTAATTAATCATTTGAGAGAGTTATTGGCAAGCAAAGAAATGCGAATGAACTTAATTAAAGAAGAATTAACCGAAGTAAAAGAAAGATTTGGAGATGAACGTCGTTCGGTTATTGAATATGCAGGTGGAGATGTAAGTATTACGGATCTTATTGCAGATGAGCAAGTAGTAATTACAATTTCTCATGCAGGATACATTAAGCGTACACCGCTTTCTGAATATAAGACACAAAATAGAGGAGGAGTAGGACAAAAATCGGCTGGTACAAGAGATCAAGATTTCTTGGAGCATATGTATGTTGCTACGAATCACCAATATATGTTGTTCTTCACTCAAAAAGGAAAATGTTTTTGGATGAGAGTTTACGAAATTCCAGAAGGAACAAAAGTAAGCAAAGGTCGTGCAATTCAAAACTTGATTAATATTGAGAATGATGACAAAGTGAAAGCATTTATCTGTACTCAAGATCTAAAAGATGAAGAGTACATTAACAATCACTATGTAATCATGGCGACCAAACAAGGTCAAGTAAAGAAAACACCATTAGAGCAATATTCGCGTCCGAGACAAAATGGTATCAATGCCATTACGATTAAAGAAGATGATGAATTACTAGAAGCAAAATTAACAGACGGTAAGAGTAAAGTATTAATTGCTGTGAAATCTGGAAAATTAGTTCGCTTTGATGAGGAGAAAACGCGTCCAATGGGAAGAACTGCGTCTGGAGTTCGCGGTATAACCTTAGCGGATGACAAAGACGAAGTAATCGGCATGGTATCTGTGAGTGATTTAAACAGTGAAATCTTAGTCGTTTCTGAAAATGGATATGGTAAACGTTCTGCTTTAGAAGAATATAGAGAAACGAATCGTGGAGGTAAAGGAGTTAAAACGATGAATATCAGTGATAAGACTGGATTATTAGTGTCAATTAACGTGGTTACTGACGCGGATGATTTAATGATTATCAACAAATCTGGATTAACGATTCGCATGCGTATCTCGGATCTTCGTGTGATGGGACGTGCGACTCAAGGAGTTCGTTTGATTAACATTAAAGGAAATGATTCGATTGCAGCTGTTTGTAAAGTAATGAAAGAGGAGGATGAAGAGGATCTAGATCAAGAGTTTGTAGAAATTGATGGAACAGTATTAGATGTCGTAGAAGATTTAGATGAACAAGTAGAAGACGATCAGCTAGACGAAGAAGACCAAGATCAAGAATAAATCAATAAAAACAACAGAGTTATGAATAAAAAATATGTTTATTTAGCAGCTGCCCTAATGATTTCAGGGCTTTCAATGGCTCAAAAGAAAGAGTTGAAAGATGCTGAGAAAGCAGTTAAAAAAGGAAATGTTGTAGAAGCTAATGCAGCATTAAAAGCAGTTGAAGGTGTATTAGGTCAAGCAACAAATGATCAAAAAATTCAATTTTACTATTTAAAATCGAATTTAGCTTTCCAACAAATTGAGAAAAATCAAGATTTCGATGCAAACGTTGATCGAATGGTAGAGGCTTATAAAGCAATCGAGGCGATTGACAAAAACAACAAATTTGCGAAACAAGCAAATGAGGAGTTAGGAACAGTAGCTTCGAAAGTTATTAATAAAGCAATTGAAGATAATAATTCTTCAAACTATAAAGGAGCGACTAAAAAGTTTAAACAGGCATTTGATATCAATCCAAAAGATACGTTGTATCTATACTACGCTGCTTCAACAGCAATTACGTCAAAAGACTATCCTACAGCAACTGCTTACTATAAGCAATTGATTGACTTAGGATACAAAGGAAATGAATCATACTATACAGCAGTTGAAAAAGCAACAGGTGAGGTTCAAAACTTTGGTAAGGATTCTAAAATGAGAGATGTATTAGTGAAACAAGGTACACATACAGATCCAAAATTAGTAAAAGAAGAATCTAAACGCCCAGAGATTGTTAAAAATTTAGCGTTAATCTATTACCAAGAAGGACAATACGATCAGGCGGAAAAAGCGATTGTTGAGGCAAGAAAAGCAAACCCAGATGATACAAACTTGATGTTAACACAAATGGATTTGTACTTGAAATCAAACAATATGGGTAAATATGAAGAGATTGCAAAAGAAGCATTAACTAAAAACCCTAATGATGATTTATTGTTGTATAATCTAGGAGTTACAAGTTACCAAGCTGGTAAAATTGAGGACGCTAGAAAATACTATGAGCAAGCGATTCGCATTAATCCTAAAAATGAAAATGCGTACTTAAACATGGCTTTCATTAAGTTACAACCAGATGAGGAGTTGACAAACAAGATGAATAGCTTAGGTATGTCTGCTGCAGATAATAAAAAATACGAGCAGTTGCAAAAAGAGAAGAAAGCAATTTACCGCGATGCTATGAATGACTTAGAAAAAGTATTAGCAATTAATCCGGCTAATGAAGAAGCAATTCAAACGTTAAAAAATATTTACCGTGCATTGGAAATGAACGATAAATTGAAAGCTTTAGAGGCAAAATAATATGTACTGACCTAAAGTAACTTTATAAAAAAAGAGGTAGAAATCTGATTTCTACCTCTTTTTTTTATACTTAAAACAGCTTTTCTCGTTGATATATACTTTATTTCATTGGTGTGATATTGGTTGAGATTAAAAATGCATCAATTGTGATAGTAAAAATGTATTTATCCTGTTTCTATACAAATTATGCATGAAATGAGATTTTAGAATGGATTGGATTTAAGATAATGCACCTCATTTGATGTATGCCTACTGTTTTTTTAGTTATATGGTCCCTTTTCAAGTTAAAAAGTATAAAAACTGGACTGAAAAAAATTGATTTGGTCCTTAAGAAGTCGTTGTACTCAATTTGCGATTCATTTATTTTTAAGTGAAAACCTTTATCGCTATTATTCTTGTTTGATGAACAAACGTACTTTGTTTATGATTTTTTGCGATTTTTAGCCTTTAGTGTTGAATTCTGTTTAATATTAATTTTGTATAAATTGTTAGATTTTAATTCATTTTAATTGTTATTATTTGTGATTATTTATAATAATTTGCTTTATGTATTGTATAATATTAATTGGACGTACCTTTGTTAAGGTATAATATTTAAGTATTATATAACACAAAAGTATAAATTATGAAAAGAAAAGTAATTCCTCTATTAACACTTATTTTATGTGGTTCAGCAATGGCACAAGTAGGTATCGGTACTAAGAGAGCTGCAAGTTCTGCTCAATTAGAGATTGTTGCTGAAAGAAAAGGAGTTTTAATCCCAAGGGTTAAACTTGAAGCCTTAACATCGTTTAATCCTATTGAAGGTGAGCAAGTTGAAAGTTTGCTGGTGTATCATATCGGAGAGAATAATCTTGAAGCAGGATTCTATTATTGGAGAAACAATACATGGATTCCTTTACTTTCTGGTGATACCATTACTGATCGTATGAATAATACTTTCACAATTGGCGCAAATCCAACAAAAAATAATGAAGAATCATTAATTATAACGGATAGCGAAAACCATAGTGTATATTTAGCTATTGCTGAAATAGCAAATAATGAGACTTTTATTACCAATTTAGTTGATAACCAATCGTTTATTACTAAGTTGGGAGATAATATTGAGTTCATCAATCAGATTACCAATAACAATGAGTTTGTTGAACAAATTATCAATAACTTAAAAGGGAAATACGGAAATGTAAATTACAATCCAACAACGAATACGTTTGTATTTTATGATGAGCAAGGTGTTGAACACGAGATCGACTGGTCTTCACTAAACACAACAAACGTTAGTTTTACCTTAGTGAATGACTTCTTAGTTGTTACTGATTCAGCAGGAAATGCAGTTCGCTTAGCCGTTGCAGAAATTGCCAATAATGAAACGTTCATTACTAATTTAGTAGAGAATCAAGAATTCATTACTAAGTTAGGAGACAACATTGAATTCATCAATCAAATTACCAACAACAATGAGTTTATTGAGCAAATCATCAATAATTTAAAAGGTAAATATGGAAATGTAAACTACAATCCAACAACAAATACGTTTGTGTATTATGATGAGCAAGGTGTAGAACACGAGATAGATTGGTCTTCCATTAATACAACGAACATTAGTTTTACGTTAGTGAATGACTTCTTAGTGGTTACCGATTCAGCAGGAAATGCGGTTCGTTTAGCTGTTGCAGAAATTGCCAATAATGAAACGTTCATTACTAATTTAGTAGAAAACCAAGAGTTCATTACCAAGTTAGGAGACAACATTGATTTCATTAATCACATTACCAATAACAATGAGTTCATTGAGCAGATTATCAATAACTTAAAAGGGAAATACGGAAATGTAAACTATAATGCAACAACAAATAAGTTTGTGTATTATGATGAGCAAGGCGTAGAGCATGAGATTGATTGGTCTTCCAATAATACGACGAACGTTAGCTTTACTTTAGATCAAGATTTCTTAGTGGTTACTGATTCAGCAGGAAATGCGGTTCGCTTAGCTGTTGAAGAAATTGCAAAGAACAGTACATTCGTTACCAACTTAGTAGAAAACGAAGAGTTTATTACTAAGCTAGGAGACAATATCGATTTCATTAAACACATTACGGAGAACAACGAATTCATTACTAACATCATTGAGGAATTAAAAGGAACTTATGGTAATGTTGGATATGATACTACAAACAACAATTTCTTCTATTACGATGAAAACAAACAACCAGTAGTAATTAGCTGGGATGTTTTAGGAAACACGAAGATTAAATCCTTTGAAGTAGACGAAGTAAATGATGTATTAGTGATTACCGATACAGAAAACACTCGTTTTACTGTTGCGATTGATGACTTAGGAAAAATCATTGCAAATAATGATGTATTTGTAACGGAATTAGTAGAGAACCAAGAATTCATTACTAAGCTCGGAGACAATATTGATTTCATCAACCACATCACCAATAACAATGAGTTCATTGATCAGATTATCAATAACTTAAAAGGGAAATACGGAAATGTAAACTATAATGCAACAACAAATAAGTTTGTGTATTATGATGAGCAAGGCGTAGAGCATGAGATTGATTGGTCTTCCAATAATACGACGAACGTTAGCTTTACTTTAGATCAAGATTTCTTAGTGGTTACTGATTCAGCAGGAAATGCGGTTCGCTTAGCTGTTGAAGAAATTGCAAAGAACAGCAAATTCGTTACTAACTTAGTAGAGAACCAAGAGTTCATCGCCAAGTTAGGAGACAATATAGATTTCATTAAACACATTACGGAGAACAATGAGTTCATTACTAACATCATTGAAGAATTAAAAGGAACCTATGGTAATGTTGGATATGATACTGCAAACAACAACTTCTTCTATTACGATGAAAACAAACAACCGGTTATCATTAGCTGGGATGTTTTAGGAAATACGAAGATTAAATCCTTTGAAGTAGACGAAGTAAATGATGTGTTAGTTATTACCGATACAGAAAACACGCGCTTTACTGTTGCGATTGACGATTTAGGAAAAATTATCGCCAACAACGATGTGTTTGTAACAAATTTAGTAGAGAACCAAGAGTTTATTACTAAGCTAGGAGACAACATTGATTTCATCAATCAAATTACCAACAACAATGAGTTCATCACCAATATTATTGAGGAATTAAAAGGAACCTATGGTAATGTTGGATATGATACTATAAACAACAATTTCTTCTATTACGATGAAAACAAACAACCAGTAGTAATTAGCTGGGATGTTTTAGGAAACACGAAGATTAAATCCTTTGAAGTAGACGAAGTAAATGATGTGTTAGTTATTACCGATACAGAAAACACGCGCTTTACTGTTGCGATTGACGATTTAGGAAAAATTATCGCCAACAACGATGTGTTTGTAACAAATTTAGTAGAGAACCAAGAGTTTATTACTAAGCTAGGAGACAACATTGATTTCATCAATCAAATTACCAACAACAATGAGTTCATCACCAATATTATTGAGGAATT
This sequence comes from Myroides odoratus, assembly GCF_001549985.1. Lineage (GTDB taxonomy): Bacteria > Bacteroidota > Bacteroidia > Flavobacteriales > Flavobacteriaceae > Flavobacterium > Flavobacterium odoratum_A. The sequence continues at coordinate 63,788 of NZ_LROZ01000021.1, forward strand.
AAAAGGAACCTATGGTAATGTTGGATATGATACTATAAACAACAATTTCTTCTATTACGATGAAAACAAACAACCAGTAGTAATTAGCTGGGATGTTTTAGGAAACACGAAGATTAAATCCTTTGAAGTAGACGAAGTAAATGATGTGTTAGTTATTACCGATACAGAAAACACTCGCTTTACTGTTGCGATTGACGATTTAGGAAAAATCATTGCAAACAACGATGTATTTGTAACGGAGCTAGTTAACAATCAGGAGTTTATTTCAAAACTAGGAAACAAGACAGAATTCATTGATGAGATTACAAACAACAATGAATTCATCACAAACATTATCAATAAATTGGAAAACACGTATGGTAATGTTGGTTATGACACAGTAAACAATAGTTTCTTTTACTACGACGATCAAAATAATAAACAAACAATTGATCTAGGAGCTGCAGTGAAGATGTATGAAACTTTGACAACACTTGAAAATGTGGTAACGACGGAAACAGATGAGCACGGACAAGAGTTTGATTTATACACTTTGACGTATAAAGATGAAAAAGGAGATTCACATCCTATTGATATTAATGTATTGGTAAAAGGAAGTGAGACTTTAACTACATTGACCTATGATCCAATCGAGCATGTTTTAACTTATGTGGATGAGCAAGGAACTAAATCCCTATTTAAATTGACTGATTTAGTTGGAGATGCAGAGTCTTTAACTAAGTTAGAATTTGATCCAGCTACAAATAGTTTACTGTATACAGATGAGAATCAGATTATTCATACTCTTGAATTAGAATCAATTAATAAACATCCTTGGTATGATACCACCACACAAAAAGTGGCGACTACAAACACGGCAAATATCTATACAAAAGGATGGGTGGGAATTGGATTTACTGAACCTTCTGACGCACCAAGTGAGAAGCTAAGAGTAAATGGAAGTATCTCAGCAGTAAATAGTTATTATGCGGACTATGTGTTTGAGAATTATTTTGATGGATATTCTTCTTTAAAATACGACTATGATTTCAAGAGTTTGGATGCTGTCGAAGATTATATTAAAGAAAATCGTCATTTGCCTGGTATTACACCTATTCATGAGTTGACTAAGTTAGATGGAGGATATGCTATTAATATTTCTGAGTTATCTATTCAGTTGTTAGAAAAAACAGAGGAGTTGTATCTACACATCATTGATCAAAAAAATGAGTTAGAAGAAAAAGAGGTGAAAATTAAACAGTTAGAAGAAAGCAATCAAAAGCTTCACGAACAGACAGCACAACAAAATCAAGAGATGTTGCACAAAATTGAGCAATTGGAACAAATGATTTTGGATTTAATGCAAAAAAACTAACTTTTTAAAAGAATAAATTATGTATACAAATACAAATACAAATATATATAAGGGGATGAAATCGATGATTTCGTTGTTATTGATACTATTTATTGGAGCTTTTTCCAGTATCGCCCAAACCAATATGACAAAAATAAAAGATGGAACTATTTCTGGATCAACTGCTGTTCCAAGTTTAGGAGCCATTCTTGAGTTAGAGAGTGTGAATAAAGGATTCTTGACACCTCGATTAACTACACAACAACGAGATGCAATTACAGCTAAAACAGATGGTTTATTAATTTACAATAAAACCACAGGTTGTTTTAACTATTGGAATACTGCACAAGATACTTGGCTAAGTATTTGTGGTACACCACCACCTGCAGTATTTGAAATTACTGATATACAATGTTCAGCCATTACAACTCACGGTGTTTTTAAACAAGGAACTTATTTAAATGCGAGTAACTTTTTGACTATACCTGTTACAGTTACACAAGCAGGAACATACGAAATTATTGCTACGACTGTGAATGGGTACTATTTTATGGCTAAAGGAACTTTTCCAGCATCTGGAAATTATACGTTGACTTTAGAAGGACTTGGAACGCCTAACATAGGATACAATGCAGGTGAAAATGGAGATGTATTGAAAATTACATTAAACAGCAGAGAGAGTACTTGTATTGATAAATATGTATTCGTTGAAAAAGCGGCAGTGGACTTCGTATTGAATTGTTCTAATATTGAAGTTGAAGGTAAATATTATGTTGGTAAAGAATTAGGTGCAACAAATAAACTTAAGCTTGAAGTAAATGTTATGACTACTGGATATTGGAATATTACAACCAATACAGTAAATGGTTATGCATTTACAGGATCAGGTACTTTTACGTCAACAGGAACCCATACTGTTGAGTTATTGGGAACTGGAAAACCTACAGCTTCTGGAACGGATTTGTTCAATATTTCAGCGAATTCGAATACACCTACAAGTTGTTCTGTAATTTCTGTTATTGTTGAACCTGTTAAATTCACAGTAGACTGTAATAGTGCAGTAATCAATGGGGAATTCAAACAAGATGAACCTGTAACAGCTTTGAATACTGTAACATTAACAGTAAATGTTGAAGCTACAGGAACAACATCGATTCAAACCAATACAGTTGGAGGAGTTTATTTCTCTTCTGGTCCTCTTTCTTTTGAAGAACTTGGTCCGAAAGAAATTATTTTAACAGCTATCGGAACACCAACAGTAGCGGGTACAAACACATTTACATTGAATCAAGCTACAGGAATGGTTAGTACGTGTTCTTTTGATATTAATGTAACAAGACAACCGGTAGCTTATAGCTTAATTTGTAATTCAATTGTTGTTCGAGGGGATTATGCACCAAATATTCCAATGAATGCTTCGAATACAATTACATTAAATGCGAGTGTTGAATACATTGGAGCGTATACCATTTCTACTAACACAGTAAACGGTGTTACGTTCACAGCAAGTGGAACATTTACAAGTACGGGATTACAAGAAGTTGTTTTAAAAGGAAATGGGACACCTTTAAATGGTGGTATCCACCGATTTACAATTACAACAAATAGTAGTTCTGGCGGAAATACATGTAATACAAATATTGAGTTTGTATATCGTAGAATGAATGTATTAGGCCTTGGTGGTGGTACATACCAACCAGGTACAGCGTCTAACTCACAATCGTCAAGAGCAATTCTTCAAGCTAATTCTAACTTTGGTCCAAATGGAAAAGTAAAAACAGACGGTATAAGAATTGTAAATGGAGGTACAAATCAAGGTACAGCACTTAAAAACTTAATCAATAATAATAAAATTGATATTATCGTAATTGGGTATAACTATATTCCGAATGCGGCGACTATTGCAATCTTACAAGAATTTGTTAAGGTGAAAAAAGGAGTACTTATTCATTCACAAGAGAACACTAGTAGTTCTGTTGAAAACTTAATTAATGCAATTGCAAATTCGGGTAGTACCAGTGTATCTGGAACAGGAACTACTTATATCAACCCAATTCTCAATGTGGATGATGATATTTTAAATGGACCTTTTGGAGATATCAGAGGAAAAGCAGGGGGTAGTGACGTGAATAACTCATACTATGTGACTGGATATTCTAGTGAATTCATGAGTTTATCGCATCAACAAGGAAACCCATCTCGTTCTTGGTTTTTGAAACACAGAAACTTAGGATATGTCTATATTGGTGATAGTGGTTGGACTGCTGGAGATTCAAGCAATTCATCTACAACAATTTGGCCTTGTGCAATTACTGCTGGAGGAACTCCAATTAGCAAAAATTACAATGGAGGAGTAACGGTTTACAATAGTATTATGTATGCAAATACAATGACTTGGGCAATAAAATATGCACAAGAGCATACAGATGTAAACTATGACTTAAGATAGTTTTCAATACAATGAGTTTAGTACAAGCTAAACTCATTGTTTGATCAAAAAGATTAAAATACAACACGTGTTTTAATTGAGTATTAATTTTATTCACTTAAACAGATGAAAATTAAAATAATACAAACGAGCCTATTACTTTTAATAGGAAACGTTACATATAGTCAAGAACCTTTGTCCATTGTTAATACAGGAACATTATCAATTGCTCCAGAAAGTCTTATGTCTTTTGAAGGTACCTTTGAAAATCAAGTATCTGGAGATGTTACAAATGATGGAACTGTGCTATACTATCATGACTTTATCAATGATGGAGGATACGGTTTGACTAAGGGGAGGACTACTTCAACTACGATTTTCACAGTTGAAGGTATGCCAACAACAGCGAAACAAATCAAAGGAAATGAGATTGCCTCCTTTTACAATGTGATTTTTGATAGTCCAGTGAGTAAAGTAGCCTTTGATTTAAGAAATAATATTGATGCCTCTGGTTTGGTTGATTTTCAGCAAGGAATCATTTTGGTTGATTCAACCTATAACCCAGTCACGAAGGTTTCCCATGGGATGTTTACCTTTAAAAAAGGAGCTAAAGCTCAAGCTATGGGAGATGCATCTCATATTCAAGGAGCGGTGGAAAAGATTGGAAATGAAGTTTTCATTTATCCAATAGGGGATGGCGAACGATACCGTCCTGCTCGAATTTCAGCCCCTAAAGCTGAAGGTGATATTTTCGTCGGTCAATATGTTTATAAAGATGCCGCCTTTTTCGCCTCCCGTCCTAACAAAGTTGGAGTGATCAAGGCCATCAATGACCAAGAATATTGGATTATCGATAAAGGGTCCGACAAGCAAAGTGATGTTTTGTTGACACTCACTTGGGATGAGTCGACTACTGCACCTGAAGTTTTAACCAATCCAGAAGAAGAATTACACATTGTTCGCTGGGATGCCAAGCAACAGCTATGGGTTGATGAAGGCGGTGTAGTAGATATGTCTACCAAAGAAGTGACAACTATTGGAACAGTAAAAGGCTATGGATTTTTCACCTTGGGTACAGTTAAAAAGGACTGGATTCTAGATGGAGATATTGTGATCTACAACCTGGTTACTCCTGATGGAGATGGGAAGAACGATTACTTTATCATTGA
>NZ_LROZ01000022.1 GCF_001549985.1 Myroides odoratus
AGATAATCTTGAGTTTATCAATCACATTACCAACAATGAGGATTTCATTACCAATATCATCACCGAATTAAGTGATAAGTATGGAAACGTAAGTTATGATGGTACTTCTTTTACTTATGTAGATGCAACAGGTATACATGTTATCGATTTAGAGGCGTTTGTGAAAGATAATGAAACGATAACTACCTTAGCCAATGTAGATGGTGTGTTAACCTATACAAATGAGGCTAATGTACCAGTAGTAGTTGATATTCCTACTTTAGTTAAGTCTAATGAAACGTTAACGGTTCTTGAAAATGTGGTTACTCAAGAAGAGGATGAACATGGACAGGAATTAGATATTTATACGTTAACTTATAAAGATGAAAATGGAGATGCTCATCCGATTGATATCAAAGTATTAGTAAAAGGGACTGAGACAGTAACTACTTTGGTTTATGATCCAATGGAGCATGTCTTAACTTATAAAAATGAGAAAGGAGAAGTTACAAATTTAAAATTGACAGATTTAGTTGGTGATGGGGAATCGTTAACGAAGTTGGAATTTGATACAGCAACCAATTCTTTATTGTATACAGATGAGGATGGAATCATTCATACGATTGAAATCGAATCCATTAATAAACATCCTTGGTTAGATTCTTCAACACATAATATCGCTACGAATAGTACCGCTAATATTTACACCAAAGGATGGGTTGGAATTGGATTTACCGAACCATCTGATGCTCCAAATGAAAAATTAAGAGTAAATGGTAGTATTACAGCAGTAAATAGTTATTATGCAGATTATGTATTTGAAAAGTATTTTGATGGGTATTCATCCTTAAAATATGATTATAATTTTAAAGGTTTAGATGCTGTTGAAGATTTTATTAAAGAAAATCGTCATTTACCTGGGATAACGCCAATTCATGAATTGAATAAATCAGAGGAAGGCTATTCTTTTAATGTTTCAGAATTATCAATTCAACTTTTAGAAAAAACAGAAGAATTGTATTTACATATTATTGAGCAAAATAAAGAATTAGAGGAAAAAGAGTCTAGAATTAAAGAATTAGAGCAAGCTAATCAACATGTTCAACAAAAAGTAGAACAATTAGAGAAAATGCTTCTAGACTTCATGCAAAAAAACTAACTTTTTAAACGATTAATTATGCGTTATAATAATACAAGATATAAAGGAATGAAATATGTTATTTCATTACTATTGCTACTTTTTATAGGCATCTTTTCAGGTATTGCCCAAACGAATATGACCAAAATTAAGGATGGTACAATTTCAGGTTCATCTGCTGTTCCAGGTTTAGGTGTCATACTTGAATTAGAAAGTGCTAATAAAGGATTCTTAACCCCGCGATTGACAACTCAGCAACGAGATGCTATTGCAGTTGCTAATAGGACAGATGGGTTATTGATTTACAATAAAACAACGGGGTGTTTTAATTATTGGAGTGAGAGCCAAGATAATTGGTTGAGTTTGTGTGGAACACCACCGCCTGCGGTATTTGATATTACAGCGTTACAATGTAATGCATTAACTGTAAACGGAACCTTCAAACAAGGGGATTATCTAACGTCTTCTAATTATTTGACAGTGCCTGTTACGGTTACACAAGCAGGTACTTATGAGGTGGTCGCAACAACTAATAATGGATATTATTTTACAGCAAAAGGAACTTTTCCTTCTGCAGGTAATTATACTCTTATTTTAGAAGGATTAGGAACGCCTAGTATAGGATACGATGCCGGTGAAGATGGAGATTTGTTAACAATTACATTGAACAGCAAAACAAGTACATGTATTGATAAACATGTTTTTGTAAGTAAAGCAAGTGTAAGCTATGAAATCGATTGTAATGGAGCTTCAGTAGAAGGAGAATATATGATCGGAAGAGCTTTAGATGGTACAAATAAAATGGTTTTAGTAGTAGATGTTCAGTCAACAGGATATTGGAGTGTAACAACTAATACAATAAATGGTTATTCATTTAGAGGATCGGGAACATTTACACAGACAGGTGCTGGGCAAGTTATCGAATTATTAGGTACAGGAGCACCAATTGCATCGGGTACAAATTCATTCAATTTGACTTCAAACTCAGATGCAGGAACTAGAACAAACTGTATGGGAATTGAAGTCATTGTAAAACCAATACGTTATGCTGTAGATTGTTCAAATGCAATTGTAGCTGGAATCTACAAACAAGACGAGGCAATGACGGCTTCTAATACAGTAACGATTAAGGCTAATGTACTTGCTACGGGAGAAACTACTATTCGTACAAATACTGTTGGAGGAATTTACTTTACTTCTGGTCCACTTTCGTTCGATACTTTAGGAGAAAGAAATGTGGTACTTACTGCTGTAGGAATACCAACTACTCCAGGTGTAAATACCTTTACTTTAGATGCTGCACCAGGTATGATTGCTACTTGTGCATTTGATGTTACAGTGACAGGGCAACCTGTAGCTTATAGTTTAACTTGTTCTACTATAGTGGTAAATGGAACATATGCTCCTAATATAGCAATGAATGCTACAAATACCATGACATTAAGTGTAAACGTACAATATCCAGGAGCTTATACTATATCTACTAATGCAGTAAATGGTGTGACGTTCTCGGCAAGTGGAACATTTACTTTGACCGGTACACAAGATGTAATACTACAGGCTTCAGGTACAGGAATAAGTGGAGGTACACATCGTTATACATTATCAACGAATAGTGCTATTGGAGCAAATACATGTAATAAAAATGTAGAGTTTATTTATCGCAAAATAAATGTCCTTGGATTAGGAGGTGGAGCGTATCAACCAGCAACAGCTTCTAATACTGAAACTTCAAGAGCTTTAATGCAAGCTGTTGCTAATTTTGGACCAAATGGAATAGTGAAAGTAGATGGTATTACGATTACTAATGGTGGTACAGGACAAGGAACTACATTGAGAAATAACATTAATAATAATAAAATTGACGTTATTGTTATTGGTTATAACTATACTCCAAATGCAGCTTCAATCGCAATATTAAATGATTTTGTGAAGAATAAGAAAGGAGTAATTATTCACTCACAAGAGAATGATGCGAATGGTACAAGAGATTTAATTAATGCTATTGCTTATTCTGCAACTACTGCTGTATCGGGAACAGGAACAACGTATACAAATCCAATCTTAAATATTGATGATCCTTTATTGAATGGACCATTTGGTGATGTGAGAGGGAAAAATGGAGGAAGTGATGTAAATAATTCCTACTATGTAACAGGATATTCAGCTGAATTTACCAGTTTATCGCATCAAAATAATGATTCGAATCGTTCTTGGATGTTGAAACACAATTCACTAGGTTATGTTTATATTGGAGATTCAGGATGGACTGCGGGAAGTGCTACGAATAATTCAACTACAATTTGGCCTGCGGCTATTACGTCTGGAGGAGCTCCATTAAGTAAAGCTTATAATGGTGGAGTTACGGTATTTAACAGTTTTGTATATGCCAATGCAATTGCTTGGGCAATTCAATATGTACAGGAAAATACAAATGTAGATTACACGGTTCAATAACAAATGATAAATATTGAGTAAGAAGAGAGGGGGGCACCAGGCCCCCCTCTTTTTTTATTCAACTAATTGCTGTAGATGGAAGTAGAAATTCGACTATACGAAATAAAAAAACACGAGGATAAATTCAAGCAATTATAAGAATATCGTTCTTGTATTTGTCATTTATATGAAAATATGGAAGGTTAAATAAACAAAGTGTAAACAAATTAGGACGAAAACTAAAGGGAGAGGTATGATGTTTTGCTAATATTGATTTTACTTTAAAAAAATGTAAAAAATGATAGATAATTTGCTTTTTATTTGTTAATGGATTATTTTTGATTGTTGTTTAATGTGAAAAAGAGTAAATAAAAATGGAAAACAGATTGATGTTTGACTACGCAAAAAGAATACTAGAAAATGTAAGTTTTGATTCAGGACTATTTGTAAAAGAATTTAATAAAGCTTTACTCCAAATGGTGCCTTATGATGTAGATCGATTAGAACAGTGGGTTGAAAAATATGTCGAAGACAAACCCAGCTTACATCAAAAGCTAAGTCAAGTAGAAATGCAACAAGTATAAGAAGTAAATATTCAGACAAAAGTAGGTTTTGGTTACAGTTAGTTAAAAAAGAAGAGAGCTTAGGCTCTCTTTTTGGTTTTATGATGAAGGGTTGACTTTGCTAGAAAAGGACTCAATGTACAATTATGTTATACCAAGAGAATTTCCTTTTATAGCATAAAAAAATCCCGCTTTTGGCGGGATTTTATATCTATTAATAGTACGTATAACGTCTTACTTGTGCAATGTATTTCGCTAAGCGGATAACTTGGTGGCTGTAACCATATTCGTTATCATACCAAACATATAGAACTACGTTTTTACCATCAGCAGAAACAATCGTTGCCTTACTATCGAAGATAGCAGGTGCAGATGTTCCAACAATATCAGAAGATACTAACTCGTTGTTTAATGAATATTTGATTTGCTCTACTAAATCACCGTTTAATGCAGCATTGCGCATTACTTCGTTTAATGCATCAACCGAAGTTTCTTTTCCAATCTCTAAGTTTAATACAACTAAAGATCCGTTTGGAACTGGTACACGGATAGCATTTGAAGTTAATTTACCAGCTAAAGAAGGTAATGCTTTCGCAACAGCACTTCCCGCTCCTGTTTCTGTAATTACCATGTTCAATGCAGCTGCTCTACCACGACGATATTTTTTATGCATATTGTCAACCAAGTTTTGGTCATTGGTATACGCATGGATTGTCTCTAAGTGACCTTTTACTACACCAAAGTTATCTTCCATAACTTTTAAAATAGGTGTAATAGCATTGGTTGTACAAGAAGCTGCTGACCAAATGTTTACTTCCGCAGGGTTGTATTCTGTGTGGTTTACTCCGTGTACAATATTAGGAATTCCTTTTCCAGGTGCTGTCAATAATACTTTTGAAGCTCCTTTTGATGATAAGTGACGTTTTAACGCTTCCTCTGTAGTGAATGCTCCTGTATTGTCAATGATTAATGCATTGTCAATATCAAAAGCAGTATAGTCAATTTCTTCTGGTGTTGCAGCTGAAATCATGTGAACAGTTGTTCCGTTGATGATTAAAGCATTGTTTGCTGGATCTGCAATTACAGAACCTTCGAAATCACCGTGTACTGAATCGTATTTCAATAAAGAAGCTCTTTTCTCTAATAAAACCGCATCGTTTTTATCACGAGTAACGATAGCTCTTAAACGCATTTGTTGTCCTTTTCCAATTTTGTTCATTAACTCACGAGCTAATAAACGACCAATACGTCCAAAACCGTAAAGTACTACATCCTTAGGAACAATTTCTCCTGTATTTTTAGCATCTTTTAATTTGCTAACAACAAAACCTAACGCATTGCTGTGCTTGTTGTCTTCTAAATGATATTCGTAAGTTAGACGACCAATATCGATTCGTGAAGGTGGAAGATCAGCTTGTTGAATTGCTTTCGCTATTTCAACCGTATCAAAAATGTTAATCGGTTTCTCAACAAACTTAGCAGCATATTCATGTAAATTGATGATATCACTAACGCTACGGTCAATTAATTGATTGCGGAACATTAATAATTCAATAGATTTGTCAAACCATAAATCACTTACGATTTTGATAAACTCTACACATGCTTTTCTTCTGTCTGCTTGAAAAGCCAATTCCTTTTCGTATAAACTTGTATCTTTCATATTGTGTTAGATTGTGTTGTATAAAATTAGTGCAAAAGTCTACTTTTTTTATGAATAAAGCAAAAGTTAAATTTTGATTTAAATCCCCCTATGCTTATAAATAAACTTTAATTAGTTCACCCTTAGGAGATAAAATATCCAATTTGATGCGTTGATTTTCATTGATTTGACTAAATAGTGTTTTCGCCTCGTCAATCGAGTTAATTTTTTGTCCATTGATAGCAAGTAAAATAGCATCTACTAATTCCCCTTGATAGGGCATAAATTTTTTATTGGTAATTGCTGTAATTTTTACCCCATAGTTTACCTTGTATTTCGCCTGTTCTTCTGGGGTTAAGTCTTCGAATTCGATGCCGTTAAACGCAAAAGTAGCGGCTTGAGCAGCAATTAAGCGAATCTCTTTTTGCTGGATTTTATTGTTGCTATTGATTGTTAGTGCTACTCGATCTCCAGGGCGTTTGGTGTTGAGGATATTTTTAATATCAACAAAGGAGGTGATTGTTCGTCCATTGATGGCTGTAATAATATCTCCCTTTTTTAGCTGCACTTTAGCTGCATCAGAATCCTGTACAACCTCTTGGATATAGAATCCTTGATTCGTCGTTAAGTTGAGTTGTCTGGCTGTATTGGCATTTATTTCAAAACCAGATACCCCAAGTGCTCCTTGTTGTACATTGCCAAATTCTAAGAAGTCTTCGACAATTTTTTTGGTCACATTCGAAGGAACAGCAAAGGCATACCCTACATAAGAACCTGTGTTGGAGGAAATCATGGTATTAATACCAATTAACTCGCCTTTTACATTCACTAAAGCACCACCACTATTTCCAGGATTAACTGCCGCATCTGTTTGAATAAAAGATTGAATGCCCGTTTCAGATAAATTTCTCGCTTTTGCTGAAATAATACCTGCTGTTACGGTAGAGGTTAGGTTGTATGGATTTCCAACAGCTAATACCCATTCACCTAATTGAATGGCGTCAGAATCTCCAAAGGTTAAAAAAGGAAGCTTTTCTGGTGCATCAATTTTGAGTAGCGCCAAGTCCATCTGTTTTTCTGTTCCAATTAATCGAGCTTTATATGTTTGGTTGTTGTTTAAGGTAATTTCCAATTCTGAAGCATTAGCGATAACATGGTTATTTGTTACAATGTATCCATCTTCAGAAATAATAACACCAGAACCTGTTCCCACTTGGGCTTGTGTACCACCTTTATACCCGTAGAAAAATTCCAATAAAGGATTGCTACGCGTGGTGATGTAACTTAAGTTTTTTACGTGAACCACGGCATTGACAGTATTTTCTGCTGCGCTTGTAAAATCAACAGGTTGAGCTGTTGATAGCGCATGCAATGAGGAAGAAGATTCTAGTAAAGGTGTTTCTTCTCTAGCTGCTGCTCGTTTGTCTAAATAATATGTATAGCCTATTAACGTAATACCTGCTGTAAGGAGGCAGGTGAAAAAAGTTGTAAAAAATTTTTTCATAATAGAACGAATAAAATGTGATACTAGTAAAATTAAAAAAGGATGTCGGAAATTAAAAAGTGTTTAACCAATGGTTAACAATGTACCAAATACAAGGGATTATTCGTAAATTTGATACCGAACACAGAAAAAATAATTGGATATGTTATCATTTTGGAAATACCAAGGAACAGGAAATGACTTCGTTATGCTAGATAACCGCAACAAAACTTTTGATGCGTCTAATGTAGCGTTGATTGCTTATTTATGTGATCGCCGATTTGGAATAGGAGCAGATGGATTGATTCTTGTGGAAGAAGATGAACAGGCAGATTTTAAAATGGTATATTTCAATTCTGACGGAAAGGAAAGTACCATGTGTGGAAATGGTGGACGTTGTATCGTTGCTTTTGCGAAGCAATTGGGCATCATACAAGATGTGTGTCGTTTTAATGCAGTGGATGGGTTGCATTATGCAACGATTGATGCACAGGATATCGTTTCTTTGCAAATGATTGATGTGGCATCCGTTGAGTTAAAAAAGAACGGTGCGTTTCTTAATACAGGTTCGCCTCATCATGTTGAGATTGTAAGAGACTTGGCTTACTTTGATGTCTATAAAAAAGGAAAACAGATTCGAAATAGGGAAGATTATGCTCCAAAGGGAACTAATGTCAACTTTGTAGAGCAAGAAGGTCCCAATCACTTTAGGATTCGCACTTTTGAAAGAGGGGTGGAAGATGAAACACTTTCTTGTGGAACTGGCGCAACAGCAGTAGCGCTAGCCATGCATACACTAGGAAAGGTAGATAGCAATGAAGTGAAGATAGAGGTAGAAGGTGGTGAATTAGCTGTTCATTTTGAATACATCAACCAAACCTATCAAAAGGTATTTTTAAAAGGACCTGCCTCTTTCGTTTTTCAAGGATCTATTAGCGTATAATTATGATTAGATTAGAACACGAAACGATTTATCTTCGTGCCTTAGAACCAGAAGATTTAGAGTTTATTTATCAAATAGAAAATGATCTAAGCTTGTGGGAAGTGAGTAATACACAAACTCCATATAGCCGTTTTTTGATTCACCAATATTTGGAAAATGCCCATTTGGATATATATGAAGCCAAACAATTGCGCTTGGTGATTTGTTCAAAAGCAACAACAGAAACCTTGGGTTTGATTGATTTATTTGATTTTGATCCAAAGAATGGTAGAGCGGGTGTGGGAATTGTGATTCAAAAAAATACTAATCGAGCGCAAGGAGTTGGTTCTCAGGCATTGGAATTAGTGCTGAATTATAGTAGAGAATATCTATATTTGAATCAACTTTATGCTAATATTGCATCCGATAATCAAGCGAGTATTCAGTTGTTTGCAAAGTTTGATTTTAGAGAAATAGGAATAAAAAAAGCGTGGACTAGAGTGGGTCAAACGTATAAAGATGAAATAATGTACCAGTTAATATTTTAAAAAGAAGATGAAATTAAAAAATATACTGATTGCACTCTCGGTAGTAGGTGCTTTTGTTTTTTTAGGTTATTTGTATGTGTGGTATCAAAAGGCCTTTTCCCCCAATTTAAAAAACTGGGATGAAAAAGAGTATTTTTATATTCGAACATCTGATAACTTTTTGGATGTATTGCAAGCTTTACGTCCCTATTTAAATGATCCAGAAGGATTTGAAGAGATTGCCAGTCAACGAAGCTTCAACAGCAACTTAATCGCAGGTCGATTCAAGTTGACTAATGGAATGGATAGCTATAGCTTGATTGAAGCATTGAGAAAAAATATTCCTGTGCGTCTAACATTTAATAATCAGGAACGCATTGAGAATTTAGCAGGAAGAATTGCTTCTCAAGTTGAAGCGGATAGTATTGCGATGATGGAAGTGTTTTACGATCCTCAATTTTTAAAAGAAAATGGCTTTACCAAAGAAAGTGTCTTAGTTGGTTTTTTACCAGAAACCTATGAATTCTATTGGACGGTTACTCCTTTAAAAATGCGCAACAGAATGCATAAGGAATATCTGAAATTCTGGGATGAAGAAAGAAAAGAAAAGGCTGCAGCGTTAGGATTAACACCAGTAGAAGTAGCTATTTTAGCTTCTATTGTACAAAAAGAAACAAGTAAAAACGACGAGAAATCTAAAGTAGCTGGTGTATACTTAAACCGTATGCGCATTGGAATGCCACTTCAAGCAGACCCAACAGTGGTATACGCAAAAAAATTGTATACGGATGATTTTGATCAAGTAATCAAAAGAGTATATCACAAGGATACTGAAATTGCTTCTCCGTATAATACGTATCAAAATGTTGGACTTCCTCCAGGGCCAATCTTTATGCCAGATAAAGGAACCATTGATGCTGTATTAAATGCTGAAAAACACGATTATATCTATTTCTGCGCTAGTGTTGATCGCATGGGATATCATGAATTTGCCGAAACATTAGCACAACACAACCAGAATAGTAGAAAATATAGTACTTGGTTGAATCAATCAGGGATAAGATAGTTTACAGTTGACGGTTAACGGTGTACGGTTAATAGCATAAAAAAGTTTAAAAATAAGAAGACCATCCTTTGTAGGGATGGTCTTCTTGCTTTTATATAATAGATTAATTTTTGATGAACAGCAGATTTTTCTAAATTCGAAAATTCATTCTTCTCCACTTTATCTCACCTATTTTATATTGGCTTTGGTGTTCGATGAATCTACACTACGTTTCGATTTCCCTTTTCCCTTTTCTCTTTTCCCTTTTCTCTTTTCCTTTTTCTATTTTCTCTTTTCCATTAATTTTTGAAATTCTTCTACAAATAACCCTATGTGGTAACCATCAACCAATGCATGATGTGCATGAATAGAAACAGGCATGCTTAAAATACCTTGATGTGCTGTGACCTTCCCAAAGGAAATTTTGGGAGAACTATCAGGAAAAGAAAAACTTCTCGCATGAGAAAGAGCGGTGAAATTTAACCAAGGAACTGCAGAAAAATGAATGACGTTTTCTCCTGTTATTGCAGGGAGTAAAGCCGTTGATTCTTGTGTTTTTTTGATTTCTTCTTGTGCGTGTTGAATAAATGTATATTCATGCTCCTGGTAATTCATATAAGCAAAACCAAATGTTCCATTAGGTCTATTGATGGTTGGAGAAGCGTGAATTTGGTCATACAAATAAACCTGTTGATCAACGATACGATAGCGGAAATTTTCTATCTGATTAGCCGCTTGTAAAGCGCGGTATAAGTAATACAAGAAAAACGATTGTTTATTTTGTTTCGCTTGTGCATAAGCATGTGTACAATCGACGGTTACTGTGACACCAAAAAAAGGTTCATCAAACGTTGAAAAGAATTTAAATTGTTCTTTTCTGTTCCATTCTTCCAGGTTGATTAAATGTCTCATAAAATTATAAATAATGTAAAAGATCAGGTAGTGTTTGTAAGGTAATTAATTTTTCGTGTTGCATGGCAGTATCATGTTGTTCATGAGACCAGGTAACAGCATAGGGAATATAACCCGCATGGGCATCCAAGGTCAAGACAGGTAAAATATCTGATTTCATTGAATTACCTACCATAAAAAAATGCTCGGGTTTACATGACAAGCGATGCAGCAAATGTTCATAATCTACGGTTTGTTTATCACTCATAATTTCGATGTGATGAAAATAATCACCAAGAGCAGAATTTTTGATTTTTCGCTGCTGGTCGAGTAAATCTCCTTTGGTAGCGAGAATTAAATCATACTTTCCATGTAGGGCATCAAGGGTTTGTTGCACACCTGGGAGTAACTCAACAGGACGTTGCAATAAGGCATGACCTAAATCAATAATTTTAGATATAATTAGTGGGGACACTTGATGATTACTTACTCGATGAGCAGTTTCAATCATGCATAAGATAAATCCTTTGATACCGAAACCATATAAAGGTAAATTCTTAACTTCAGTCTGGTATAATTCACTTGAAAGTTGTTCTGCTGTTTGATAATCTTGTAAAAAATGAACGAATTGCTGTTCCGCTTCTTGAAAATAAGGCTCATTTACCCAGAGCGTGTCATCAGCATCAAAAGCAAGAGTCGTTATTTTATTTTGTAGTCGCATGTTTTGTGTTTTTGCAATTTTGCGGTAAATTTAGGTAAATTAAAATGACTAAAAGGGACAATTGTCTTACAGACTATGATACGAACCAACGAAACTTTTTTGCACTATCTGGACGAACTTTATTTTCAACATACGTATCCTAGTGATGCTATCGCAGTCGTAACATTTGCTCCTGGAGATTATTTATTTTTTCA
Organism: Myroides odoratus; assembly: GCF_001549985.1. Lineage (GTDB taxonomy): Bacteria > Bacteroidota > Bacteroidia > Flavobacteriales > Flavobacteriaceae > Flavobacterium > Flavobacterium odoratum_A. The sequence continues at coordinate 11,542 of NZ_LROZ01000022.1, forward strand.
AAATGAAAAAGCATCTCATGTTTTATTAATCAAACAAGGGGTGACTAAGGTTTTCTTTGAAGAAGAAAATGAAAAAGAATACATCGTTGAGTTTTTAGGCAAAGGGGAGATTATTGGCGATATTGAATACATCCGAAAAATTGATGGATTGTGTAATGTACAGGCCTTAGATGTTGTGGAAACTTATCGGTTGTCTTACGCTTTTTTCCAAACCCTATTGAACAAAGATCATGTGTTGTATGAATTGCTCTTGGATGCTTTTGCTGCGCGTATTGTCAATACAGCACGTAGAGCCTCTTATCAGCAGTTGTATACCATAGAATACAGCTTGCATCAATTGGTTGAGATGCAGAAAAAACAAGCTATTACGTTATCAAAAGAAGACATGGCGGCTTATTTGGGAATTTCTCTTCGAAGTTTAAATCGAAGTTTGAGACAGTTGAAAGAAGGTGAGACGATGAGAAGGTGAGACGATGAGAAGGTGAGACGATGAGGTTTGTAAAGTCGGTATGTTACTCTTACAAAAAACGAATCTTACAGGGACAAAAAATAAGAAGAGGGTGTAAAAAACACCCTCTTCTTATTTGAACAATACTTGCGTATCTATATAACTGATTATTTTTCAATCTCTTCTGATGTAAATCCTAGTTTTACTGTAGGGAATTTACTCTGTGTCATTTGAACGGAGAATTCACTATCTGCTAAGAAAACCAATTGACCTGATTTATCTGTCGCTAAGAATTTTTGTTTGATGCGTTTAAACTCTTTGAATTCTTCATTTTTCGGATCTTCTGGTCGTACCCAACAAGCTTTGTAAGCAGGAAAGTTTTCATAGGTACATTTTGCGCCGTATTCGTGTTCTAAACGATATTGAATAACTTCATATTGTAAAGCTCCAACAGTTCCAATTACTTTACGTCCATTCATTTCTAATGTAAACAACTGAGCAACTCCCTCATCCATCAACTGGTCAATTCCTTTTTCCAATTGTTTCGACTTCATCGGATCTGCATTATTGATGTATCGGAAGTGTTCAGGAGAGAAACTAGGAATTCCTTTGAAACTCATGATTTCTCCTTCTGTTAAGGTATCTCCAATTTTGAAGTTTCCTGTATCATGTAAGCCCACAATATCTCCCGCATAAGAAATATCAACAATTTCCTTTTTCTCTGCAAAGAAGGCATTCGGACTTGAGAATTTTAGTTTTTTATTTTGACGAACGTGTAAATAAGGCGTATTTCTTTCAAACGTACCTGATACAATTTTGATGAAAGCCAAACGGTCTCTGTGTTTTGGATCCATATTGGCGTGAATTTTAAATACAAAACCACTAAACCCTTTTTCTGTTGGTTCAACCACACGTGTATCTGATTCTTTTGCTCTTGGAGAAGGTGCAATTTGAATAAAACAATCCAATAATTCTCGAACGCCAAAGTTGTTTAAGGCTGAACCAAAAAATACAGGTTGTAGTTGTCCTTGTACGTAGGCTTCGCGGTCAAAATCAGGATAAATCTCATGAATAATCTCTAATTCTTCTCTTAATTTATCTGCTGGCTTGTTGCCAATCAATGCGTCTAATTCTTTCGATTCTAAGTCAGAAATATTAATCACATCATCAATATTCTTTCTGCTGTCATCGGTGAATAAGTTAATATTCTTTTCCCAAATGTTGTAGATTCCTTTGAAATCATACCCCATTCCGATAGGATAACTTAAAGGGGTTACTTTCAATTGAAGTTTTTGTTCCACTTCATCCATCAAGTCAAAAGCATCACGTCCTTCACGGTCTAATTTATTGATGAAAACAATCATCGGAATGTTGCGCATACGACATACTTCAACCAATTTTTCCGTTTGTTCTTCCACCCCTTTAGCAACGTCAATTACTACAATCACACTATCAACGGCTGTTAAGGTACGGAATGTATCTTCAGCAAAATCCTTGTGACCAGGTGTATCTAAGATGTTTACTTTTTTATCTTTATAGTTAAAGGCTAATACAGATGTTGCAACTGAGATTCCTCTTTGGCGTTCAATCTCCATGAAATCGGAAGTAGCTCCTTTTTTAATCTTATTATTTTTTACTGCACCAGCTTCTTGAATTGCCCCTCCAAAAAGTAGCAATTTCTCTGTTAAGGTTGTCTTACCAGCATCAGGGTGAGCAATTACACCAAATGTTCTTCTGCGTTCTATTTCTGTTAAAAAACTCATCTCTAAAAAAATTAGGTTGCAAAAATACTCATTATTTGCTGAAAATAATAATAATGAATAGCAATCGTTTTTTTAAGGAGACGTTTCTCTACTAAAAGAAGGGTTAAACGAACTTGAATACAGGAATTAAAGGCAGCTGAGAAAGGGAAAATAGATTGAAAAAACTAAATAGAATGTTAATCCTTAAGGTAAATAAATGAGGTATTAGTAATATTGTTAATTACGTTTTTTAACTTGTTTATTTAAGCGTATTTTGATTCGTTTTTTTAAAAATTATCCATTTATGGCTTATATATGTTATTTTTGTTAGCGAATAAGAAATATAAAATAGGTATAGGTAATGAAGTATAGAGAAATTAGATCCATCAAATATAGCGTTGTTTTGCTAGCAATACTTTTGGGCTATACGAGTTGTGACAAGCAAAAGAAGCTCGATGGAGATAACTATGTTGCTCGAGTGGATAATAAATATTTAGAACGTTCCTCTTTGCAAAATATCGTACCTCCACAAAGTACGGTAAAGGACAGTATCGCAATGGTGGAATTATTCATCAATAAATGGGCAACCAAACAGCTGTTGATGAATGCGGCAGAGTTTAATTTATCGGATGAGAAAAAGAAAGAAATAGATGAATTAGTGGCCAATTTCAAATCGGAATTGCTCATCAAAGGATATCTGGAAAAATTAGTACAACAATCCATTGATACAGTTGTTCGAACAAGTGATCTTAAAACGTATTATGATCAAGTTAAACAAGGATTTCGAGTAGATGATATGCTAGTCAAGCTTTCTTATGTCAATATTTTAAATTCTAATACGCATTTTAATAAGGTAAAGAATGGGTTTAATGGAGGTAAGGATATCAAGTATGAATTGCTCGATCAGCTTTCTTTGCAAATGAAATCCTATGTATTAAATGATTCATTATGGGTCAATGTTTCTCAAATCTATGAGAAACTACCTTTTATTAATGCAGAAAACAGAGAACAATATTTAAAAAATAATACCTATTTCGAGGTTAAGGATGAAAATAGTACGTACTTTGTGCGTATCAATCAAGTTTTGAAAAAAGGAGATATGGTTCCTTATTCTTATTTAGAACCCTCATTGCGATTAATGGTTTTAAATAATCGAAAAATGGAATTACTAAAACAGATAGAAGAAGATATTTTAAAAGATGCAAAAAAAGATAAAAATTATGAAATTTATCAGTAAGAAGGTGCTGTTTGCACTAGGACTATCATGTATGATGATAGGCGGTATGCAAGCACAAAATCCAGCGGGAAAGAGAAAAATTGACGGGGTAGTTGGGGTAGTTGGAGATTATGTAATCTTAGAATCAGAAATTGATAAAACCTTATTGGAGTTAAAAGCACAGCGTATTCCTATTGATAATTTGTCAAAATGTGATTTATTTGAGCGTTTATTAGAAGATAAATTATATGCCCACCAAGCAGTTCAAGATAGTATTGAAGTGAATGATGCTGAAGTAACGGGATTCATGAATGACCAGATCAACAGAATGGTGGAAGAAGTTGGGGGAATTGATCGTATTTTAGGATTTTACAACAAAAAAACAGAAGAAGAATTTAGAGATTATTTCTTTGATATTGTAAAACAAAATAAATTAACTCAAGCAATGCAGAAACACATTGTTGAGAAAGTAACGATTACACCTGAAGAAGTAAGACAGTTCTTTAAATCTATACCAGAAGATGAAAGACCGACTGTAGGAGATGAGGTAGAAATTGCTGAAATTATAATCAAACCAGAAATTTCAAAAGAACAAAAGCAAAAGGTTATCGATCGTTTAAACGAAATGCGTCGCGACGTATTGGATAATGGAGCAAGTTTCTTCAGTAAAGCGGTTTTGTTTACAGATGATAAAGGTTCAGCTGCTAATGGAGGATTTTATTCGATTACGAAAAAATCTCCTTTTGCTAAAGAATTTAAAGAGGTTGCTTTTAGTTTAGCTGAAGGAGAAATATCAGCTCCTTTCGAAACGGAGTTTGGATTTCACATCATCTATTTAGAGAAAATTAGAGGACAACATTTAGATGTTCGCCATATTTTGTTGGTTCCTAAACCAACAGAACAAGCAATGGAAGAGGCAAAGAAAAAGTTAGAAGGTGTTCGTGAGAAAATTGTGAACAATGAAATTACATTTGCTGAAGCAGCAGCAGCTTCTTCTGATGATAAGGATACAAAACAAAATGGTGGAGTGTTAAGAGATCCAATGACAATGGATCCTCGTTTTGACTTAAATACAATGGAAGATAGAGAATTGTATTTCTTAGTTAATTCACTTAAAGAAAAAGAGGTTTCTCCTGTGGCATTAAAAACGGATTACAGAGATCAAAAAAGCTATCGTATTGTAACAATCAATAAGAAAATTGCCTCACATAAAATCGACTTTGTTGACGATTATACGAAGGTAAAGAACATGGCTTTGAATAAAAAACAAGAAGGAGAGCTTCAAAAATGGATTACAAAGAAGATAAATGACGCCTATATTAACATTCAAGGGGAATATAGAGACTGCAAATTCCATAATAATTGGCTCAAAAAATAAGAAAATAATAATCTAAACGATTGAAAACGACATTTTAGCAATAGACTAAAATGTCGTTTTTTTATTAAATAAGAATGAAAAGTTGAAATATCTTAAAATTATAAGGTAAAAAATAATTTATTTCAGATTAATTGATAAGAAACACTAAAAGTATTGTTGTTTTTTCATCAAAGTAGAATGTTTATAAATAATAATTTTTGGATTTGAGGGAAATATTAAAAACTTTTGAAAATTAATTAGATTGATTAAATTTGCGACGACAAAAAATAAAATACAAGTCAAATGCTCTTTCGAAGTAAGAGGTTGTCGGTTTTAAATTTTTGACTCAAAAGCAAAGGGTTAGGATTGCTAGAAGCAAAATAGCGTACTGTTCCAAATGCTTTTGGAGGGATTCAAAAGTGGAAGCTATGATGCTGATGTAGTAAGTGAAATTTAAAATCAACAGACTTGGAAGAGAAGAAGTACAAGTGAAAAAATAACTAATACAAAATAATCAGTTATGGGGAAGAGGAGATCTTTGATTTTCAACAACCTGTAAGTAATAGACCTGAATTATGAGCTTTTATAAGGATTACATCAACGAGATTGAAGAAAGAAAAAATCAAGGACTTAACCCTAAGCCAATTGATGGAGCTGAGCTATTAAGTGAAATTATAGCACAGATTAAAGATACAGAGAACGTGCACCGCGCAGAATCTCTTAAGCTTTTTATTTATAACGTTTTACCTGGTACAACTAGTGCTGCTGGGGTTAAAGCTAAATTTTTAAAAGAAATCATCTTAGGTGAGGCTGTGGTAAGTGAAATTACACCTGCTTTTGCTTTTGAATTATTATCACACATGAAGGGTGGACCTTCTATTGAGGTGTTGTTAGATTTAGCATTAGGAAATGACGTAGCAATCGCTCAAGAGGCTGCGAAAGTATTGAAAACGCAAGTATACTTATACGAAGCTGATACAGATCGTTTAAAAGAAGCATTCTTAAACGGTAATGCTGTAGCAAAAGATATCGTAGAAAGTTATGCAAAAGCAGAATTCTTTACTAAATTACCTGAAGTAGATGAAAAAATTGAAGTAGTTACTTTCATCGCTGGTGAAGGAGATATTTCGACGGATTTACTTTCTCCAGGGAACCAAGCACACTCTCGTGCAGATCGTGAACTTCACGGATTATGTATGATTAGTACAGAAGCTCAACAACAAATCAAAGCTTTACAAGAATTACATCCTGGTAAAAAAGTGATGTTAATTGCTGAAAAAGGAACGATGGGAGTTGGATCTTCAAGAATGTCAGGGGTAAATAACGTGGCACTTTGGACAGGTAAACAAGCAAGTCCATATGTTCCATTCGTGAACATTGCTCCAATTGTTGCAGGGACAAACGGAATTTCTCCAATTTTCTTAACTACAGTTGATGTAACTGGAGGTATTGGAATTGACTTGAAAAACTGGGTGAAAAAAACAGATGCAGCTGGTGAAGTAGTTCGCAATGAAAAAGGAGAGCCTGTATTAGAAGAGGTTTACTCTGTAGCTACTGGTACAGTATTGACAATTAATACAAAAACAAAAAAATTATACAACGGAGATCAAGAGTTAATCGATATTTCGAAAGCTTTAACTCCACAAAAAATGGAATTTATCAAAGCAGGTGGATCTTATGCTATCGTATTTGGTAAAAAAATCCAAACATTCGCTTCAAAATTATTAGGAATGGAAGCTCCTGTAGTTTTTGCTCCTTCTAAAGAGATTTCTGTTGAGGGACAAGGATTAACAGCAGTTGAAAAAATCTTCAATAGAAACGCAGTAGGGGTAACTAACGGAAAAGTATTACATGCAGGTTCTGACGTTCGCGTAGAAGTGAATATCGTGGGATCTCAGGATACAACTGGATTGATGACTGCTCAGGAATTAGAAGCAATGGCAGCAACTGTTATTTCTCCTATTGTGGATGGTGCTTACCAATCAGGATGTCATACAGCATCAGTTTGGGATAAAAAAGCACAAGCAAATATTCCGAAATTGATGAAATTCATGAATGATTTCGGTTTAATTACTGCACGTGACCCTAAAGGAGAATACCACTCAATGACAGACGTTATCCACAAAGTATTGAACGATATTACAGTGGACGAATGGGCAATCATCATCGGTGGGGATTCACATACTAGAATGTCTAAAGGTGTTGCTTTTGGAGCAGATTCAGGAACTGTAGCTTTAGCTTTAGCAACAGGTGAGGCTTCAATGCCAATTCCAGAGTCTGTAAAAGTTACGTTTAAAGGAAACATGAAAGAACACATGGATTTCCGTGACGTAGTACACGCAACTCAATCACAAATGTTGAAACAATTTGGAGGTGAAAACGTGTTCCAAGGTAGAATTATCGAAGTTCATATCGGTACTTTACTTGCAGACCAAGCGTTTACATTCACAGACTGGACAGCTGAAATGAAAGCAAAAGCGTCTATCTGTATTTCACAAGATGATACTTTAATCGAATCATTGGAAATCGCAAAGAGCCGTATCCAAATCATGATTGATAAAGGAATGGATAACAAAAACCAAGTGTTACAAGGATTAATCAACAAAGCAAACAAGCGTATTGAAGAAATTAGAACAGGTGATAAACCTGCTTTAATGCCAGATGCAAATGCAAAATACTATGCTGAGGTTGTTGTTGATCTTGATATCATTGAAGAACCAATGATTGCCGACCCAGACGTAAACAATGATGACGTTTCTAAACGCTATACACACGATACAATTAGAGAGCTTTCTTTCTATGGTGGTGATAAAAAAGTAGATTTAGGTTTCGTAGGTTCATGTATGGTTCATAAAGATGACTTGAAAATTGTTTCTCAGATGTTGAAAAATATTGAAAAACAAACAGGTGCTGTGAAATTTAATGCTCCTCTTGTCGTTGCAGCTCCAACATACAACATCATTGATGAGTTAAAAGCAGAAGGAGATTGGGAATATTTACAAAAATATTCTGGATTTGAATTCAGTGACCTTTTACCAAAAAACAATGCACGTACTGAATATGAAAACATCATGTATTTAGAGCGCCCTGGTTGTAACTTATGTATGGGTAACCAAGAGAAAGCAGCAAAAGGAGATACGGTAATGGCTACATCAACTCGTTTATTCCAAGGACGTGTGGTAGAAGATTCAGAACGCAAAAAAGGAGAATCTTTATTAGCTTCTACTCCAGTAGTGGTTCTTTCTGCAATCTTAGGTAGAGTTCCAACAATGGAAGAATACAAAGCTTCTGTGGAAGGAATTAACTTGACTAAGTTCAAACCAATTTCGACAAAATAATATTTTGTGAGAGATGGGAGAAGGGAAAGTAGAGAAGAGTGAAATTTTCTAATGTAAGATAAGCTTCCTTTAACCGAAAACTCTAACAACTTCATATAAAACAGAGCCCTCACTTAATAGGGGGGGACTGTTTTAAAACATTGAATACATACAAAAAAGCTTGCGTTTTTTAATGCAAGCTTTTTTTATATTGTCAATTCTCGATTACGTCTCATTTCCCTTTTCTTCTTATTTTTTTTTTGGAAAGAAGAAAGAAGAAAACACTAAATTGAGCATACATTTATCATTATTAATTGATTTAGTTCTTGATTGTGATTTTCTATCTAATATGTCTTAATACAAGAAGAGACGTATCCAATATGTTTATAGGATATCATCTTCATATTAGGATAGATTTTATTTTATGTGTTCACTAGGGATGAAGTAATAAAAAGCAAATACATTTAAGTATTGAAAATTCACTTCTTTCCCTTTTCTTCTCTCCTCTTTCCAATAAAATAGAATCATTTTAAATATTTCCTTTTAACATTTCCATAATTTTTGTCTGCATTAAAAGCGGTAAATTGTGTTATAAATTAAACATTTAAAAAGAATTGTTATTATGGCTTTTGATATTGAAATGATTAAAAAAGTGTATGAAAAGATGCCAGATCGCGTAGCAAAAGCACGCGAATTAGTTGGACGTCCTTTGACACTTACAGAGAAAATTTTATACACACACTTATGGGAGGGTATGCCTGCGCAAACCTTTGAACGAGGGAATGATTATGTTGATTTTGCTCCAGATCGCGTTGCTTGTCAAGATGCAACAGCACAGATGGCGTTATTGCAATTTATGCATGCTGGAAAAGAAAAGGTAGCTGTTCCTACAACCGTACATTGTGACCACTTAATTCAAGCAAAAGTAGGAGCTGCAACAGATTTAAAAGTAGCAGAAACCCAATCTTCGGAAGTATTTAATTTTCTATCTTCTGTATCAAATAAATATGGAATCGGATTCTGGAAACCAGGAGCTGGAATTATCCACCAAATTGTTTTAGAAAACTATGCTTTCCCAGGAGGATTGATGATTGGAACGGATTCACATACAGTAAATGCAGGTGGATTGGGAATGTTGGCTATCGGAGTTGGGGGAGCAGATGCTGTGGATGTAATGTCGGGCATGGCTTGGGAATTGAAGTTTCCAAAATTAATTGGCGTGAAGTTAACCGGAAAATTAAACGGATGGACGGCACCGAAAGATGTAATTTTAAAAGTAGCGGATATCCTTACGGTAAAAGGAGGAACTGGAGCTATTGTTGAATATTTTGGAGAAGGCGCTTTATCGATGTCTTGTACTGGAAAAGGAACCATCTGTAATATGGGGGCAGAAATTGGAGCGACAACTTCAACTTTCGGTTATGATGATTCAATGCGTCGTTATTTAGCTGCAACAGGACGCCAAGATGTAGTCGATGCAGCAGATAAAGTGGCTGAACACTTAACAGCGGATGCTGCAGTATATGCAAACCCAGAGCAATACTTTGATCAATTAATTGAAATTAACTTATCAGAATTAGAGCCACATATCAACGGACCTTTCACACCAGATAGAGGAACACCTGTATCGAAAATGCGAGAAGATGCAGAAAAGAATGGTTGGCCGTTAAAAGTAGAGTGGGGGTTAATTGGATCTTGTACAAACTCTTCGTATGAAGATATGTCAAGAGCAGCTTCGATTGTAGAACAAGCCGTTAAAAATGGAATTACGCCTAAAGCTGAATTTGGAATTAATCCAGGATCAGAGCAAATTCGCTATACTATTGAACGTGATGGAATCATTGAGACGTTTGAAAAAATGGGAACCAAAGTATTTACCAATGCTTGTGGACCGTGTATTGGACAATGGGATCGTGAAGGAGCTGATAAGGGAGAAAAGAATACAATTGTACATTCGTTCAACCGAAACTTCTCTAAACGTGCCGATGGGAATCCAAATACCCATGCTTTCGTTACTTCTCCAGAAATGGTAGCTGCGTTAGCTATTGCAGGAGATTTGGGATTCAATCCAATTACAGATACGTTAATCAATGACGAAGGACAAGAAGTAAAATTATTGCCTCCGACAGGAGATGAATTGCCTACAAAAGGATTTGATGTAGAGGATCCAGGGTACCAAGCACCAGCCGCAGATGGTTCAAGTGTAGAAGTAATCGTTTCTCCAACATCGAGTCGCCTTCAGCTGTTAGAACCGTTTGCTCCTTGGAATGGACAAAATATTACAGGAGCTAAATTATTGATTAAAGCTTTTGGAAAATGTACAACGGATCACATCTCTATGGCGGGTCCATGGTTGCGTTTCCGCGGTCACTTAGACAATATTTCAGACAATATGTTGATTGGTGCTGAAAATGCATTTAATCATTTAACGAATAAAGTAAAAAACCAATTGACGGGCGCATATGATGCAGTACCTGCAGTACAACGCGCGTATAAAGCAGCAGGAATTCCTTCTATTGTTGTGGGAGACCAAAATTATGGAGAAGGGTCTTCTCGTGAGCATGCGGCTATGGAGCCTCGTCATTTAGGGGTTACTGCAGTATTAGTGAAATCATTTGCTCGTATTCACGAAACAAACTTGAAAAAACAAGGAATGTTAGCTCTTACGTTTGCAAATGAAGCAGATTATGACAAAGTACAAGAAGATGATACCATCAACTTCTTAGACTTAACTGAATTTGCTCCTGGAAAACAATTGCACTTAGAATTTGTCCATGCAGACGGATCTAAAGACGTAATTGCAACCAATCATACCTATAATGCGAGTCAAGTGAATTGGTTTAAAGCTGGATCTGCTTTGAATTTAATTGCAGCTGGTAAATAGCGTAGTGGAGAAGGGAAATTGGAAAGGGGAAAATGAAGAGTTTGATCAACCGATTACTCAACTAACAATATCGACATTACATAAAAAAGCGAAAGATTTTATCTTTCGCTTTTTTATTATAACGTGTTTATTGGTTTATATAGTTATGGATTATGAGTTAAGGGTTAAGGGTTAAGGGTTAAGGGTTAAGGGTTAAGGGTTAAGGGTTAAGGGTTAAGGGTTAAGGGTTAAGGGTTAAGGGGGGATCCCTTTTCCAATTTCCTCTTTCCCCTTTCCTCTTTCCATTCTAAAGTTGATTGTATTCTTCTTTATCTTCTGCTTTCAATAAATTGATAAAATAAATAGCCGCTTTTTTCTGGTAACTATCTTTTAAACGCAAGGTGACCGCTTCTCTTCTCATGTTCTTATTGCGAATAGGGATGGCACATAAATCTTTTTCACCATGTACGGTCGCTAGGGTAAGAATCGTTTGAAAAGCCCCAGTACGCACCAAATCGACGATTGTAGCTGTGTAGTTCACTTCTACAGTTACATTTGGGTGAATTTTGTATTTTTCAAATTGACGATCTAAGAAGTCGCGGGTACTGAATCCTTTGACAGGAAGTGCTAAAGTCAATTGCTCCACTTCCTTCAGGTCGATACTTTTCTTCGTTGCTAAAGGACTTGTGGCAGCAACAATAACAGCCATATCTGAACTCATAATGGGTTCGTGTACAAGTTCATCACTGTGTTTGCCTTCATAGAAGGTCAAGGCAAAGTCAATCTCTTGTTTGAGCAAAGCGTCAATTAATTCGGTTGTGGTTCCAAAAGTCACTTGCAATTTAATTTTAGGAAATTGTGCGATGAAATTTTTAAACGCATTAATAACAATCGATTTGAGTCCCCAAGTCAAGCCAATATTCAACGTACCCGTGTTCACTTGCTTTAAATCATCGAGGATGAGTTTGCCATCATTGGATGCTTGAATACTCTTTTCTGCATAAATAGCAAAAAGTTCGCCTGCTTCAGTAATGGAAACACGTTTACCAATGCGATCAAATAGGGGAATGCCCAATTCCTCTTCTAATTGTTTAATCTGTTGAGAGAGTGTGCTCTGTGTGATGAATAGCTCTTTCGCGGCTTCCGTAAAATTGAGAAGCTCTTTTGCTTTTAAAAAATACTTGAGTTGTCTTAGTTCCATGATTGATCGTTTTTACCGATTGATGTTATAGAAAAATACCGTTTTACAAATTTAGAACTTAAGCTTAACTTTACTTCAAATATCAAGATAAAAATGGCAACAACCGCTTATGTTGACTTTAGCGAGGCAGAAAAAGCAGTCAAAGGTAGTGTGCGCTACAAGCGAATCAAATGGGGTATCTTTTTAATAGGAGTCTCAGTGTTCGCCCAGTTGTATAACTATCAACCGCTCTTGTCAGAAATCACTCAATTTTTTGCGATAACCCCTGCTGAAAGTAGCTATTTGGTTTCAGCATCTACGTTTGGAATGGCTATTGGATTACTATTGTTTGCCTTTATAGCGGATCGTTACCCTCGCAAAGATATTATGTTGTTCTCCTTGGTGACTTCTACCTTGTTGACTTTGTTGTCTGTATTTGTATATGATTTTGCACTACTAATCAATATTAACTTTTTAAAAGGAATCTGTATCTCTGGTGTATCTGCGGTTACGTTGGCCTATTTAGCAGAAGAAATCGATTCCAAATCCATAGGAACGGCGATTAGTTTTTATCTCGCAGGGAATACCTTTGGGGGAATGTTTGGGCGTATAATTGCCGCTTTAGTCAGTGGTTGGTTTAATTGGCAAATTGCAGTGCTTACTATTGGTTTGCTTGCTTTTAGTATTGCCATTGTATTTTACTATCTTTTTCCGGAATCTCAATTTTTTCAACCTCAAAAAGTAAAATTTAATAAGAAAATGCGCCAGATGCAAAGCATCTTTCGAAATAAGAAAATCTTAGCGATGTATGTTGTTGCGATTTGCTTAATGGGAACTTTCGTCAGCATTTATAATTATTTGGGGTTTAAATTAGAAGCACCACCCTATAGTTTACCTCATTATATCATTGCTCTAATTTTCTTGATGTATGCTTTTGGTATTGTTGGTAATTTAGTTGCAGGGCGCTTATCCGATCGCTATGCAGCTAAGAATATCTTATTATTAGCCTTGACCTTATTACTGTTGGGATTAGGATTGATGTATATCGCTAATTTAGCTGTCATTTTATTGGGGTTGACGATTTTTACGGTTGCTTTTTTTAGCGGACACACCATTGCTAGCCGTGTAGTTACCCAATTGGGAGGCAAGGCGAAAAGTTCAGCAACTGCTTTGTATTGGTTCTTTTACTATATGGGTTCTACTTTAATTGGAAGTTCGACTGGTTTTTTTATCAACAACGACAATTGGGGTGGATTCTTTATTACCCTTGTGATTTTAGCTTCTCTTGCGTTGCTATCTACTTATGTTACAACGAGAAGTAGAACTGCTAAATAAGAAGTATACGCTGTTATTGTTTCCGTTTTGTGAGAAAATGCTCTATTTTCGTACCTGTTTTTAAATAAATAACAACATGAACGAAAATATAGATCAAAACATTGTATTGGCTATTGATGAAAAACCCAAAGTAGGACAATGGTTATTGTTGAGTATTCAACATCTATTTGCCATGTTTGGGGCAACGGTATTAGTCCCTACCTTAACCGGAATGGATCCTGCCATTGCATTGATATCAAGTGGAATAGGTACTTTGGTTTTTATCGCCATTACGAGAGGAAAAGTTCCTTCGTATTTAGGGTCTTCTTTTGCTTTTATTAATCCCATCATTGCTATTAAGGCAATGGAACAAGTTACAACAAATGATGTTCCTGTGGGAAGTTTCTTAGTAGGAAGCTTTTTGGTGGGTGTGGTATATGCTTTAGTTGCTCTTTTAATTGCTAAAGCGGGTACCAATTGGTTGATGAAATTATTACCTCCTATCGTAGTGGGACCTGTGATTATGGTTATCGGTTTGGGCTTGGCAAGTACAGCTGTTGGGATGATTACCAATAATCCCAAAGGTGACTATGATATTACTTTTGTTACGATTGGTTTAGTGACGTTAATGATTACTATTGTTGCCGCTATTTTTACCAAGGGATTTTTAAGTGTAATCCCTGTTTTGGTTGGTATTGTTGGTGGGTATATTTTTTCAGCAACTATGGGAGTAGTCAACTTTACTCCTGTAATGGAAGCTGCTTGGTTTCAAATTCCAAATTTTACTATTCCTTTTGTAGATTATACACCGAGCGTAACATTATATGTTGTATTTGTGATGTTGCCTGTGGCTATTGTACCTATTGCAGAACACATCGGACATCAATTGGTATTGAGTAAAGTTGTCAATAAAGATTTAATTAAGGACCCCGGGCTAGATCGTTCGATGCTAGGAGATGGAGTAGCTACGATGTTAGCCTCTTTAATTGGTGGACCACCCAATACAACGTATGGAGAAAATATAGGAGTATTAGCAATTACGCGTGCTTTTAGTATTTATGTATTCATTGGAGCTGCTTGTTTTGCTATTTTATTTGGATTTTGTGGAAAAATAACGGCATTGTTAGCTACTATTCCGTCTCCTGTAATGGGCGGAGTATCCATTTTGTTGTTTGGAATTATTGCTTCAAGTGGTTTGCGTATGTTGGTAGAAAATAATGTAGATTTTAAAGTAAAACGCAACTTAATTATCTCTTCTGTCATTTTAATCATTGGAATAGGGGGTGCAGCGATTCATATTGGTGATTTAATGTCCATTGAAGGGATGGCTTTAGCTTCCATTATTGGTATTATTTTAAATATTGTATTGCCAGGAAGGAAAGAAATTACCTTTGATGATATGTTTAAGGAATAATATTGTGAATATATTAAATAAAAAAGGTTAAAAGTTATTAAAAATAAAATTAATAATTTTTATTTGGCAATATGGGTGTAAGTTTTATATATTTATGCTAAATAAATTTAGGTATGTTTAATAAAGGTGAAAAAAAGAAAAAGGGATGGATAGGTAATTTGGTTTTTATCCTTATTCTTTTTGTGCTGTTATTCACTCCATTGGGGACAACGTTTAAGGTTTGGGTGAATCAATTATTGGCCATGAGCCCCAGTTTAGAAAAGCCGGAAAATTTTGAACAAGTGAGTTTAGATGGTTGGACTTTGTTAGATGAAGAAGGCCGTGTATTTGATATGGCTGATACCAAAGGAAAAGTAGTGATACTGAATTTTTGGGCTACTTGGTGTCCACCTTGTATTGCAGAAAAACCTAGTTTTCAAGCCTTGTATGATGATTATAAAAATAGCGTTGTCTTTTTATTTGTCACAACCGATACCCCTGAAAAGG
This sequence comes from Myroides odoratus, assembly GCF_001549985.1. GTDB lineage: Bacteria > Bacteroidota > Bacteroidia > Flavobacteriales > Flavobacteriaceae > Flavobacterium > Flavobacterium odoratum_A. The sequence goes on from NZ_LROZ01000022.1 coordinate 26,879, forward strand.
TAAAAGTATTTAAAGAGAAACATGGATATACCTTACCGAGTTATTTTCAACAAGATGGACCACCTGCAGCATTATATTCGACTTCATTGCCTGCTTCTTATGTAATTGATAAGAAAGGAAATATTGTCGTTCAGAAGTTCAGAGCCGCCGATTGGAATAGCTCTAAATTTAGAGTTACCTTGGATGAGTTGATTCAAGCAAAATAAATAAAAAAGTCTTTGGTTTACCAAAGACTTTTTTTGTTGATCCATTAGTTAAATCACTTTTTGTAAAGTGATAATTACTTTATAAGTACTTTGTTCAACAAAGACTAAGTAATCAACACCTCCATAATTAAAAGTATATTTGTTTTTGTATATACTTGAGGAACTTATAGTCGAACAAACCTCTAAGGTTTCTTTATTAAAAATTAATTCATCTGCAAAGTGGTTATCACTAAAAGGTAAATTAGCCCATGGAACTGGTAATCCAGTACTGCTATTAACATCATAAGGGAAATTTAATTTTACTCGTTCATTTGCTACAATAGGAGTATTGTTATCAAGTACAGAGAAATCATAGAAGAAAAGTTTACCACGTTTGGCTAGTTCACTTTTCTCTGAACTCGTAATGATAGGGTTTGAAAAACTAAAAAGATTAGGACCAGACATTATAGCAGTATTAGGAACAGGTAAAAAAGAAGAAATGAGATGAGAAGAATATGGTTTTATAATCAGTTCATCTGCGGGTACATAATTTCCATATACTTGACCACCTGTGCCTAAGGTATTAAACATAGAGCCGTTTCCATAGTAGTTTCCGTCATTAATGTGAAAGCCAATTCCAAAATTTGGAGTAACATAAAAATAATAATCTGTTTCATTAATAAAATAATAATCAATTTGATTATGCTCAATATTTGATCCAGACCCATAGAAATTATACGGGGATTCATAACCAATGTTGGGATCTGAGGTTTGGATGTTTTTATCCAATTGCGTTGACGTTGATGAAGCATCATCTTTAGAGCAAGATAGTAACGTTAATGTTAAACATGCTAATAATACTTTTTTCATAATTAAATAGTTTAAAAGATTAGTTAGTTAAATTTAACAAAAAATAATTTAACAAATATGGTTAATTAGTTTTTATTGCTGATTACTGCTTGAATAATTATTATATTTTTATTTTTTTTTTTTAAAATTAAAGAAGATTATTTAGGTTGTTTTGAAATGGAAAGACAATTAGAAAAGATTAATCTCTCTTGCTATATTCAGTCGAGCTTGATTTTCGTATTTCTCTTTGAAATATGGAGTTTTGAAAATAGAGGTAAGAGTCAAAAAATGAGTAAGTGCTTTTTTTCTACCTTGATTATATACATCATCAGGGTAAATGGCATATTCTTTTCTGATATTTTGATAATAACTTTTGTATTGCTCCCAATCCTTTCCTAAAATACTAAGATCTGCATCCAAAAAGTAATTGGTGTCTGAATTTGTAGATTTTTGATGTTGCTTGGTTGCTATTATTTGATTGACAATTAAGTCTGTTTTTGATTTTGGTAGTTGAAGGATAGTTAATCTTTCTTTTGCGAGTTGAGCACTTTGTTCTTCATTATCTTGAGCACGGGCGTCATAGATGATATCATGATAAAAAACAGAGAATAAGATTGCCTCCCAATCGTTTATTTCGGTACGTATTTCATTTAGCTCCTCTAGTATATTTTTGAGATGGGTTAAGTTGTGATAATATCGCTCAACCGTTTCGTATTGCTTTTTTATTTCAAGCCAATAGGATTGTATGAGATTTTGATCTGTTGAATATTGACTTACAATGTGTTGGAATTCAATTTGAAGAGAAGTTGACATATTGATTTAGCTAGTAAAATAAATATAGAGAAGAATAAAAAATGATCTTGATTTTAGATGTTATGCGCAATTCTCCAAAGCACCCCAGAAGGATCTATGAGAACAAAATCACGCATGTTCCATGCTCGATCTTCAGGATCTGTCAAGGTGAAAGTAAAGGTATGATGCAGCTTTAATTCTTTTATGTGGGTATGCCAAGCATCTGCATTTTCTACCTGCAAATGGAGCATGGTATTTTCTGCCCATTCTTTGGTATACAAATTCTGTAAAAAGAATTTGGTTTGTCCTAGTGCAAATAGACATAGTTGTTCCTCTTGCCACAAAATTTCGAAACCCAAAGCGGAGTAAAAAGCAAGGGAAGTTTGAAAATCCTTTGCCGGAATAAAACTTTTTAGTTCTATTGTATTTAAGTTGAAAGAAGATATTTTCATTGATGCTAACAATTAGAAAATAAAGATAGTTTTTTATTTATTGCATATCATAATGAAAGGTAATTGGTTGATACAATTCCAAGATAAAAGGATGTTTTATTCGGTACTAATTTTCATTTTATACGCCAAATAACCTGTTTTTTTCAACGACCTATGGTAGTCGAATTTGGTTATCTGTTTAATTTTTAGTATCTTACAAGAATATCATTTAAAATTTAAAAATATGACCTCAAATGAGATTTTTGAGCTAGATACCGCTAGCATTTGCGAATTAGTTGGAAAAAGGTTTATGGTTTCGTATAAAGTAGAACGCAATGGAAAAGTAGAATCTGTAAGTAGAGATAAAAAATTAATTGCGTTAGATTATACAGATAAACGACAAGTCAATCATTATATTTTTAGTGATGGTATGCAGCATTTTAAAGTACCTCATGCTCAGTTAGTAACAATGACTCAATTGTAAAATAATAAAAAAGGCTCGTTTAAACGAGCCTTTTTTATTATTTTATGGGTTTAATTATTATTGGATCTGGTGTTATTGGGTCTCCTATACCAATATAAGAAGAGTATTCAATATCAAGTATTCTTACATTAGGATAGAAACGTTGAAGTTCTCCATATTGGCAGATTTGATCTGAAATTTGTTGAACAATAGGATATAAAATACCCGTAGGTGGTGTACCATAAATCGTCTGAAGTATTTCTATTGTATATTTCTTGTACTTAGGATGCCTTTGATCTGTAATTCTATAGCCATCACTATCACAAGTGTAAAACTCATACGTAATCCAACGTTCCATATCTGGTCGATCGGGGTTTGCTGGTTCATATTGTGCAAAAGCACTAAAAGACAATAGTAAAGTCAATACTAAAAATAAATTTTTCATAATCGTATAAATTAAAATTGGTTACTCTAATTTAATAATAATGACTTATTTTTTGTTTAAATAAACTTGATTATTAACTATTTAGGTTGTTTTTCTGTACTTGTTGTTAAACATGTTTTTTGAGATAATGACAAAACAAGAGGAAATATAGAAAGGGGAATTGTGGGAATTTTATAAGGTTGTTTCGTTTTTTTAAAAAACAATATCTTTGTTTTTATTTAGGAGACAAACGACAGTATAGGGAAGTCAGGTGCTGTAGTGAGTACTCATCCAAAAGTGTATATGAAGACAAAAGCAAAAGTTGTTCAAGTTCATCAAGTCGATAAGAACATTCCTATTGAGTTTTATCGCATTGAAGCCATTGGAGATCTTTTTGAAGTTGAAGGGCATTACCAATATGATTTTTATCAAATCTATTGGTTTACAACGGTACTCGTTCCTCATCATCAAGAAATTGACTTTATTTCTTATCCTGTAAGGGCTCAAGAAATTTGGATTATTTACCCTGGGCAAGTTCATCAGTTAGATACACGTTATAGCAAAGGGTATTGTCTAGCGATCGATAAAAATTACTTTCACAGTGTCTTGTTTAAAGAAGCCAAACAACAATTTTTTACAGGCCATAACCAGTTGAAATTTGAGGTTACCACAGAGGAAAGTTGGCGTTTAGAATACCTGCATTTGTTGATTGAAATTGAATTCAATACGCATAAACGACCTACCGTTTTGGAGCAGTATTTGCAATTGTATATTGTTCATTTACAGGATTTGCCGCTAATAGCAGAAAAGCATATTGTGTTAGATGAACGCATGCATAAATTATTACAGCTGATAGAAGAACATTATATAACACAGCGAAAAAACGAGTTTTATGCAGATCAAGTTGCTCTCTCTGTCAAGCGAATGAATGAAATTTTATATCACGCTATTGGGAAGACATTAAAACAACAACTACAAGAACGGTTATTACTAGAAGCGAAACGATTAGTGGGCTATAGTGAAGAGAATATTCAAACGATAGCTGATGCATTGAATTTCTCTGAAGTCTCCTATTTCAATCGTTTTTTTAAGAAGCTTACCCATCAAACTCCCAAAGATTTTAGGGCTCAGGTGAAAAAAGTCCAAGGATAAGTCCTATTAGGATAAGTTTTACTCTTTAACCTCGATGTATTTTTGCACTTTTAGAAAAAGAGTATGAGTAAGTTAAAGAAACAGCAGTTTATTGTGGTCTTTATTTTGGCCTTATTGTCTGCATTAGAGCCTTTTAGTATTGATTTGTATTTGCCAGGATTTTTGAAAATGGCACAGTACTATCAAACCGATTTAAAGGCAGTTCAATTTTCAATTTCAACGTTTTTAGCAGGGTTTGCTGTTGGTCAATTGTTTTGGGGAATTATTTCGGATCAATATGGACGCAAATGGCCAACGATTGCCTCTTTGTTGCTTTTTATAGCTGCAACCATTGCCTGTATTTATTCCGTGAGTATTGAACAGTTTTGGATTGCTCGTTTTTTCCAAGCTTTCGCTGGTTGTGCTGGAGTAGTGATAGCAAGGGCGATTGTCAATGAGTATTTCGAACAGGATGATACCATGCGTGTGTTTTCCCTTTTAGCTATTATTGCTGGTGTTGCTCCAATTATTGGGCCTGTTGCAGGAAACTTTTTAGTGTCTCATTTTACGTGGCAATCTACGTTTATTACCCTCTTAGTTTTAGGGATTATTTCTTTACTCTTGGTTGTGCTCTTCTTGCCAGAAACGAAAGTCAAGACGACAGCGCCTATGCAGAAGCGCAATTTGCTTCAAGATTTTAGAGCCATATTACGAGTGAGAATCTTTTTGAAATATACTTTAATAGGGAGTGTAACCTATAGTGTTTTAATGATTTACTTAGCTAATGCCCCTTATCTCATTATGGAATATGGTCAATTGTCATCTGCTACGTTTAGCTATATCTTTGCTTTTAATGCAGTGGGATTGATGGTAGGGGCTTGGGCATCAAGTGCCTTTACCCGTTGGTGGTCCATTCGTCAGATTATTTTATATACGACTATATTGGGCTTTCTTTGTAGTATCATTTTCTTAGGATTATGTATATTGCAACAGCCAATCGAATGGCTTTTAGTTCCTTTGTTTTTTATTATTTTAACCTTGGGGGTTTTATTCCCTGCAACAACGAAATTAGCCCTAGAGCCTTTTCATGAAAATAGTGGATCTGCCTCCGCCTTGCTTGGGTCTTTGCAGTTGATGTTAACCTTTATTGTTTCTGCAGCTACCAATTTAATCCCCGTAGATTTATTACTCTTAACAGGGTTGGCTCTACTTGTTTGTCATCTGTTATATCTAGCTTGCTATGGGATTAAAGAAGCATAGGTTTGTATGGAATTGGTTTAAAAAATCTAATTCAGTTGTGAAGTAGAAATGAATATATTGCAGTAGAAAAATAAATAGGGTGTCTTGCTGAGACACCCTATTTGCATATTATTTAGGCGTAACGGGCATGGTAGTGTATACTCCACAAACGTCATCAGCCATTTGGTTAGGTATCATCGGTATCTGTACTAAGGTTCCCGTTTGCGTTTGACGATCATAATGGAACATTCCGTCATATGAGACTACAACTTCTTGATACCAAATGCGAGATTCACTTTCTGTACAGCTTTTATGATGTGTACCAATTTGTGTAGAACTTACTTGTACACCTCGGTTAAATGTTACTGCATAAATTTGTATTTCGTAACAATTGATTCTTTCTAATCGTTGCTCTTCTTGTTTGTCTATTTCTCCTGTGTTGGCTAATGCACCAAAAGAAAGGGTTAAAGCTAATCCTACTAGTAATTTTTTCATTATTATATTATTTAAATTGGTTCTTTTAAAGATAGAAGAAGTTGAAATGTTAAAAAAACAAACTTTTGATTTTTAACAAGATAGGTAGTTTTTCTTTCTATTCATTGGCGCTTTTTATTTTTACTAGGCAATTAATAATAATTACTAAATATGAATTGATTAGTAAAATTACTAAATACCAATGTTTTTAGTACTTAAGCATGTGTTATTGGTTAAAAAAAAACTGTATTACTTGTGTTTTTTTAAATATTTTGTTGTTACCTATTGTTAATTAACTTTATTTAACTAAATTTATATCACTATAATGTCTTTTAAAAATTAGTCCGGAATACTTTATGAGATGTAATAGCTGATTTTACTTATTGAAAGTAGAATTAAAAATAATGACCAATTTAAATTTTAAATTATGAAGAAAATTTTATTTATGTTATTGACTTTGTCATTAACGCTTGCTTCTTGTAGTTCGGATTCAGTTAATACTGACAGTGAAACTCCAAATTCAAAAACAGAATTAAGGGTTAATGAGAACTTAAGAGCTCTTAGACAAAATGCTTTGACCGACTTTAACCAAGGAGGTAGAATTTATTATTATGCAGAAAGAGGTGCTGTTTTTCAGACAGAAGGTAACTCTAGTATTGTGATTCCGCCTCATTCAATTAAAACAAGAAATGGAGAAGATATTAATGGCATTGTAGAGATCGATTTTATAGAGATTTTTGAGAGAAGTAAAATGGTCGTAGCGAATACACCCACAATGGCTTTAATCAATGGACGAAAAGACATATTGGTAACTGGTGGCGAGTTTTATATAGATATTAGATACGAAAGAGAGCAAGTAGAAATAGTTCGTCCTATTAAAGTAAATATCGGTACATGGAATTCAGATGAAAATTCTGAAGGTATGGTTTTATGGAATGGAGAAATTGATGAAAATGATGATTTAACCTGGCTACCAGCAAAGCCAGATGATTTAATTTTCGAACAAGACGGTGAAATCTTTAAAGGTGATAGAGATAAGAAACAAGAGTATGATATCTTAATTAAGAACTCTCGTAGTTTAGGATGGTGTAATGTTGATAAATTAATTAATTTCCCAGGAGACAAAACCAATGTAGGGGTAATTGTACCATCGAATTTTGATCAAACAAATTCTACTGTATATTTAGCGGTTGAAGGACAAAATAATATGATTTTTCAATTGGATACATTTAATCCAGGAGCAAATGCATTTAAATTTTCTTCGGATATAGCAACTGTAGGTTTAGATGTTCATCTTATTTTTGTAGCTGAAATGAATGGAAATTATGTTTATAGTATTTTATCTACAACTCTTGGAAATAATTCAACTTATGTAGTATCAGCTAATAGTTTGATTTCTACAACAGACTATCAACAATTAGAAGCAGCAATAATGGCTTTACCTTAAAATGCTAAATTAAAAATAAAAGAAGTCCTACTTTGATTAATCAGAGTAGGATTTTTTTATAGTAAGAACTAAGGAATAATTTCTCGTACATTTTGTAGACTTCCCCAAGGAGAAGTAAAATACTTCAATACGATTCAAGGATGGAAGATTGAGAGATTGCCAATGGGTAATAATGCATCACAAAGGAACTACCAAGCTAATACAGGGCAACCGGCACAACAACCAAGATTCTATCACAATCCTAGCTATGGGGGTGGGGTGCAACAAAATTATCAACCACCACCACAAGAACAAGAGTTTCCATCAACACCACAGTATAATAAAGGTAATCATGATGATTTACCGTTTTAAAAATTTAAAACAACATTAGAGCACTCATTAGGAGTGCTTTTTTAATTCGATGTATTATGGATGAACAATAGATTAAAAGCTTCATTGCGGAACTAGGTTATAATCGATATGTACAGAATGTTGTTTGTGACTATTATTTGATTCATCAAAAAGACAGGTTAGTTCATACATCCATAAAGCAATACTTCAAGGACCTAAGAAACAAACAAGAGATTTTAGATAACGTAATCCCCTTATTGGACGAAGTACAAGCAACAGGGCTATGGAAAAACAAAAAAAAACAATCGTAGTATCTATTGAGTTTGAGATACAGCAAATAGTTTACTTAAGAACAGATCCAGAACAATTACCTCGATTAGTCTCAGATATAGTCGTTGGTTACAAAGAAGTGCATTACGGACTTAAACAGGGAACTAATTATGAAATACACCAAGCGTACGAAATAAGCGCTGAAAAGATAGTTATGTGATTATTTATTGCTCTATTTTCTTTTAAAATTAGAATTACATTAAAACTGTATAATTTGTTAATTCGATACGTTTCTGTTTTTGGTTAAATTAACATTATGTATATTTAGAATAACTAATCTTTAAATTAAATATCATGAGTAAAATTAAAACAACATTTGTCGGCATTGTTTGTCTATTATTTTTTGTGAAATGTTCAGATGATGCGAAAGATATTGAAGGTAAAAATTATCAAACAAAAAATGATAATAATATAGAGCTTTCTATCGACCAGATTTCTGAAATGGCTAAAATGCACAATAGAATTTTGAAAGATATTCATTTGAATAGGGGAGATGTTTATTTGTATGATGAAAATGAAAAATTAGAATTAACTAGAGACATGTATCGTAGACATATGTCTGGTTTTGAAAGAGAAATGGAACTAGAGGCTGTGATTAATTTCTCAAGAAATGTAGCCAGGGTAGGTAACCCAGCAGATTTATTAATTTATGATTATGAAAAAAGCTATTTAGCAGAAGCCAATGAGGTACTACATAGATCTGCAAATTTAAATGAATTAAATCGCTCACTCGATAGAGTAGCAGCAAGTGTTAGGTCAGATGAAAGAGAAATGTACAAAACACCAATACTTTTATATATTGAAACATTAAAAGAGTCTTCTTATTATTGGGCTTCTGTAGAAGAGGGAGGAGAAGGATTCGGATTTTCTTTATTAGAATCTAGAACTACTAACTCAGCTGTAAAAACGAAAAGAAATTGGAGAAATACAGCAATAGCAGATGCACAAGGAATGACAACAGGGATGTTAGGTCTTGCTGCTTATGGTGCTTGGGGGGTAATGTTCGGTCCAGCAACATTTGCCTTAGGAGCGGGAGCATTAGTATGGGTTGCTGTTGAATCGGCTATGGCCTCGGCACTATTTGGATAATGAAAAAATGGTTGTACTTAATAATTGTTATTACTTTTATTGTATTATTTAATCATTTTCTGTATTGCAAAATTTACGATTTATACATGTTTGATTTTTCTAGAGTAGAAGTACTTAAATCAATTTTTTTCTCAATTATATTTTCAGTAACCTTAGGGATTTTTATTTTCAAAAAATATTTGTTTAAAAAGAATTAAAAAAGAAAATACCCCTTGTTTAAAACAGCATCAATTGTAATGATTGGTGCTGTTTTTGTTTAACTAGGTAATATCACAATTTTTGGATGTTTCTTATTTCCGCACCTGGAAGCATAGTAGTATTGGTTCCAGCATATTTTTGGTATAATGACAAATTGAATATGTGAAAAATAAACCTTAATTTAATTTAAAAATTAAGGTTTATTATATATTTGACTTTTGTATAAATTATGGATAAAGAAAGAGTATTTGAAGGAGAATGGTTTCTACCTGGTAAAATAGAAGAAAAAGTTTTTGGTACTTTAAAATATGCGCCAGGTGAAAGGATTATTCTATCTATTTTTGAAGGATTTGAAAAAGAAATTTTTTTAGAGGACTTACATCTCATAAAGATTATTCACGGAAATACTATTGATGGAAAAAGAATAACCTTATACAATTGTATTGAAATACATAATCAAAATAATCTTGTACAAAAAACATATTCTAAATGGTCTGTAGATTACGTTTTTATTGGACATCAATTTGACAATGAAAGTGATATTAAACCAAATAAAATAATGGCGTATTTTCCAATTTTAAATGAATGGATGTTTAAAAATGGATTTAAATTATCTAAAACAAGTTTGTATGATTTTGATTTAAAATATAAATCACCTTTAGATATAAAACATACAATTAATGAGGATTTTAAAATAGAGTTTAATTTTAATATTGTACATACTGTAGGAGCTAGAAATAGCTTTAGATCACATCAAAAAAATATAATATCTATTACAACATCAAAGGATAAATCATTTTTTGAATTGGAGAGACAAATATATGTTTTTAGAGATTTAATAACACTTTTTTCGTTCAGACCAGTTTATTTGAATAGTCTAAAAATAATCATTACAGATAATAAATATCCAGTAGAAGTATTGATTGGATTTAATAAAGTAAAAGAAGATAAAAGAGTTTTGTTTGTTACTTCATATCAAAATATCGAAGATGATTTTGGAGATATTCTAAGAAAATGGTATAAATTGGATAAAGAAGCTCCTGAAATACTTGGTCTTTTTTTGGAAGTTTTTTACAATGAAGGTAGAATCCTAGAAAATAAATTTCTAAACTTATTACAAGCAATGGAGTCATTTCATAGAAAATTCAGAAAAAATACCGTGTATGGAAAGGAAGAATTTAAAAATATGCTGGATGAAATAGTAGATTCTGTGCCACTTGAACATAAAAACTTTGTCAAGGAAAAACTAAATTTTGGAAATGAACCCAGTTTGCATTTTAGATTAGAGGAATTAATTTCAGAAGTTCCAAGTGATTTGTTAAATGTCTTAATCAATGACAAAGCGATATTTATAAAGCAGATAAAACAAACGAGGAATTATTTCACACATTATGATAATAAATTAAAAAACAAAGCATTAAAAGGCCAAAAACTATTTAATACAATACAGAAAGGAAAAACTTTATTTTTAATTATTATTTTACAAGAAATAGGACTTAATAAACATCAAATACAAGATAGTATAAGTGTAATAAAAACATTTATCAGCGACCATTGAGTCGCTTTTTTTATTGTCTTTATCTATATATGTAGTTAAATGATTATTTAATTATTTTTACAAATGTACATATTTACAAATGTAAAAAGTTTTACAAAAAGGTTGGAGTGTTTGTAAAAAGTTTGTACTTTTGAAGGAGTTTAAAAATAGAGGTGCTACGAACACCTCTATTTAATAAGACTTCTACATTTTGTAGAAAATTGCAATAATAGTAAGTAAAGCTGTGATTGACCATACTAACTTACTTACTGAACAAACTAAGTCTTTTATGTCTTTAATCATAAAAAAAGATTTAGATGTTAGATAATATTCATCGACAGCGCCCATCGTAGGCAAAACCCGAAGTTTATTGAACTAAAATATAAAATTAGTCCGCAGTTTTTAACTAGCGGATTTTTTTATTGTAACACTTTGCTAAGGTAGTATATACTTCCTATGATGTCAACGTTATTTCACTTTAACTTATCAAATAATGTTAATAACTATTTTTGATATATCCATCAATTAAAATGGAAATCATAAAACAGCAACCATTGCTAAGATAATATCAATTTTCTAAAAAAAAGATTTCAACTTCTTTTACATAAAAAATAAAAAAAGTAATTATGTTATTTTAAGTAAATTAGCTCCTTTATAAAAAATCGCAATATGAGCATAATTAATGAAGCTAAGTCTTGTTTAAAAGATATCAAGAGTACTGAAAATCATATTTTAAAGGAAAATCCTAATAGAATAGAAAAAGAATGTGGTTATAAAGCAATTGAGATTGCATGGTCAAGATTCACTTCAAAACTTACTCAACAAGATATTGAGAAATATAAAATCAATATTAAAGAAAGAAAATTAGATAATATGTATTCTGTTTTAGAATCAATAATTGGATATTAGTTATGGACGATGTAAAAAATAGTTTCAATGAAATAAAAGAATATACTATGGATAGACTCAAGATGCCTATTTTCTTTTATTATTTTGTCATACTATTAGTTTGGAATTGGGATATTATCTTATTTATTTGGAAATCAAATTACCCTATTGAATATGTAATAAAGATTATCAAACAAAATGGTTTTGAACCAAACAGATATTTATATCCATTAATAATAGCTGCTGCAGGTAATTTTGTTTTTCCTTTTATAATGCTTGTAATAGAATTATCGCTAAGTAAAATCACAAAAAAAAGAAATGAAACGGCTTTAGATATCGAGTTACAAAAAGCTGAAAAAGAATTTGAAGTTCAGAGAAAAAGAACTGGAGCCGTATCATTAAAAGATCTTCAAGATCAGATTGATAGTTTAAATAAAGAAAAGGATGATTTGAGTGGACAAATTGTACTAAATAAAATGAGTTTAGAACAGGTAAATAAGAAGATACCCGAATTAGAAAAAAAATTACAAAAGGAACAAGCAGAAAAAGATAAATTTAAACAAGATGTAATTAAATTTACTAGACATGTGGATTATAATAATTTAGATGAAGAGATAAATAGTTTTAAAACAGAAGTGAAAAGGTTTGAAGATAACTACATTAATATAATAGAAGTATTTGATTTTTTAAAAAAAATATTTAATGAAGAGAATAGCCCTTTAGCAATGAATATGAAATTAGACCCTTTGTTCTCTATTCTTGATGAATCAAATAAGTTCTTAAAAGAATATCAAAGTGGTCAAGTTACAAGGATAAAACTACTCCCTTATGGTATTAAATTTTTGTATTGGCTGTATGGTTATTCAGATGAGTATAAAGGTGTTTTAAATGTATATAATCATCTGAGAAATAAAGGCATTTTAAGTGATTTTATGCAAAAAGGATTAGATATGCTTAATAACAAAAACACACTTTATCAGGATAGTAATGTTAATCAGTTTTTACAACTAGGGTTGATAAATCACAAAGGTAATCTTATAAATTCTGATAGAAAACGTTATGAGTTAACTGATTTAGGTATGGCTATATTAAAATATGCTCAATTAAATTATAATGAAAATTTATAATATACATAAGCGGCTCGATAGAATCACTTTTTTATACCCCTATTTTACCTTTTGTAGTTAAATGATTTTTAGCTATTTTTGTTAATGTCTTAGCGACACACATATTTCGCCTATTTCAAGAATAGGTCTAGGTCCTAAAAACTAAATGGGAACTCTACAAGAAGAATTTGCAACAACAAATTCCACAGAAAACACAGAAACAATCATTCAAATCAAAAATGGTAAACTATTTGTAAATGGTGAAGAAACTTCTAATCCAGAACTAATAGGTTTTGCTGTATTGGATATTGTCGAACAAGTTATCGAAGGTACCATAATCGATATACAAAAGTTCTAATAATTGGACATTGGATCAGCAAAACAGAGCTAACTGCTTTTTGAACTATATCCTGAAATTGAGCAAGCTTACAAATTAACTAATAAATTAAGGAGTATATACAATCAACTTATCTCTAAATAATTGACAATGATAAAAATAGCCTAGGATATATAGGATGCGACCCTTCTCCTTCCTTCGTCAGGATGACAAAAATGGAAGAGATTTTTTTATTTTTCAGGGTGACATACGAACTGGAAAAGTCTACTTAAAAAAAATACTCTTTTTTATACTGTCCCCAACTTTTGCTCCTGATTCACTAAATCACATAAAATGGCTTATTTGTATAAAAAAAAACCTTATACAAATGTATAAGGTTTTCGTTTTGTGATCCAGTCAGGATTCGAACCTGAGACCTACTGCTTAGAAGGCAGTTGCTCTATCCAGCTGAGCTACTGGACCATTAAATCATATAAGATTTAAAGACCATCAAAAAGAAATAGTACTGCTACTTTCTCATTTTGATGGTGCAAATATATTCTATTTTTTATAGAAACACCAAGGATAATCGAATAAAAATGAAAATAATAGAATAACTGATTGGAAATTAGAAAATTGTATTCTTCTCTTTTTAGCGATTTCCCTTGGTTTCTAAGCTAAATTAGCGTTCATACTGACAACAACCGTGTAAACTGTTGTAGGTTTTGTCTTGGGCTTGATCAAAAGCAGTATCGTGTCCTGCTGCTGCAATGACTTTACTAACCTTCTTTTCATCTGTTTTAGCCTTGTCAAAGTTGAGGTGTAATACCTTTGCATTGACATCCCAAGTAGCTGTAGAAACACCAGCTACACTTTTAGCTGCTGTTTCAATGCGCTCTTTACACATAGCACAGTTTCCTTTCACTTTTAGCATGGCATGTCCTTGATGCCCTTCTTTTGGCATTGGCTGAGCAGGTGTTGCTTGATGTTGACCGTGTTTGGCTTGATCTCTGCTATACAAACAACAAGATGGCAAGGCATCATAGGCTTTATCTGACGCTTTATCCCATTCAGTATCATGACCTGCAAGAGCAATGGCTTGACTTACTTTGCGTTGATCTGTTTTAGTCTTATCATAGTTGAGATGTAGTAGTTGGTCTTTGGAGTTCCAAGTTGCACGTACTACACCAGCTACGCTTTTTGCTGCTTTTTCAATTCTCGCTTTACACATATCACAATTACCTGAAACAGTAAACATCGCATGTCCTTCATTGGCTGCAGCTGTAATAGTAGGTGTATCGTTGTTCATCATGCTTGGTTTTCCTTCCAATTGCGCACTAGAATCAACGGTAAATACTCCTCTCGTTACAATTTCTTCTCCATCTTGTAAGCCTGAAGTTACTACGTAATTATCCCCTAAAGAGGGCCCTAAAACAATTTCTCTCATTTTGAATGCGGGTGTATCAGTATGCGGTTGTTTTACATAAATAACAGAACGTTTTCCCGTCCACAATACCGCTGATTTTGGAATAACCAATTGATTGTTGTGCTCGCGAATTGGCGCTTGAACCGTTGCTGTAGCATACATTTCCGGTTTTAAAGCTTGATCCTTATTATCCGTTTCTACGCGAATTTTTGCTGTACGTGAAGTTGCATCAATAATAGGATTGATGAATGAAATCTTTCCGCGGTATATTTTTCCAGGAATACTGGGAAGTGTATATTCCAACATATCTCCCTCTTTTAAGAAAGGTAAATCAGCCTCATACGCCTCAAAAACGGCCCAAAGCTTAGTCATATTAGAGATGCTATATAAGACAGATCCCTGATTGATGTAATCACCTTGATTGACATTTTTAGCTGTTACAATACCACTAGTATTGGCCGTTATACTTACATAAGGTGAAACTTTTCCCGTTGAAAGGATTTTGTTGATTTGAGCATCTGACATTTTCCACAATCTCAATTTTTCTTTGGCAGCATCGAGTAATAAAGGCTGGAAATCGATTAATTTCTTCGCTTCTAACAGCTCTTGCTGTGCATTTAATAAATCGGGTGAATAGATAGTTGCAATGAGCTGTCCTTGTTTAACGGATTCACCTGTAAAATTAATAAATAATTTTTCGATGCGCCCATTGACGTGTGAGGTTTGGGATTGCTGTAAACGCTCATCTACCTGAATAGTTCCATATAGTTGCAGATCTTTGACTGCATCCTGACGACCCACTACTGTAGTTTGAATATTCGCTAAAGCAACGGCTTCTTTTGACATTTGGATGGCGTCATCATCAATTGCATCATCTCCGCCACCTGCGGATTTTAGCGGAATTAAATCCATGGCACATAAAGGACATTTTCCAGGTTTGTCCATTTTGATTTGTGGGTGCATGGAACAAGTCCAAACTACTGCAGCCTCTTCTGTTGGTGCAGGTTCTCCATTGTGTTCATGTGTAGCTGATCCTCCAAAAACCAACCAGCCCAAAAGAAGTCCAACTAGTAAAATAGCTCCGTATTTTACTGCATTATTTTTAAATATATCGTTTAATTTACTCATGGTTTCTGTATTATAAATCGTTAGGAGTAGCCGTGATATTTTCAATTGAGGCTACTAGCGTATTGTAATTAGCGATGGCTTCTGCTTTTTTAAGCTGATAATCCAATAATTGGCGCTGTACTTGAATAACATTCGTTAAGTCGCTTTTTCCCGTTACAAACTCCTTGACAATTAGGTTAAACGTCGTTTCTGCTAAGGTGGTTTGCTTTTCTAACAAAGCAATGGTACGTTCTGTATCTTCCACTTGGTTTTTAAAGCTGTAATACGAGGCAAGTAAAGTATTGTAGGTGTCTTTGTACTTTTCCTCACTGGATTTCCACCATTTTTTACCTTCTTCTTGTTGGGCCTTATATTTTTTTCTGAATATAGGGAGAGACACGGTAACCATCGGCATAATCATATCTTTTCCATTCATATCACCCATGGCGAGCATAGGGTCATTGGTTTTGCCAATAATCATGTATTGGACCCCAAATCCTACCATGGGATAGCTCATTTTTTTATCCATTGCCGATTTTGCCTGATAGGCTAAACCTTCTTCTGTTAGCATAGCTAACATAGGGTTGTTGGATTCAATTAGGGTTTGCGCTTCTTCATCTGTGAGGAAAAAGGGTACTTTCTCAATGGCATGGGGTACAGTAACAGCTGCTTGGATTTCTTGATCAAGTAGGGCGTTGAATTTTACCTTTTCTGCTTTGATTTGTGCTTGTAAACTTTCGATGGTATTTTCAATTTCAATGGTTTCCAATCGGATGCGCAATACATCGGACATTCCAGAACCACTACCACCACCGCTCATACCCCCCATAGCGCTACTGCTAGAGGAAGAGGAGGTAGATGTAGATATATTAGCCGTTGCTGTTGCACCACCACCCATATTCATGCCGCCCATACCACCACTGGTATTCGTTGTGGTAGATGCAACAGGAGTGCTCGAAGCCATGCTGTTAGAGGCAGTAGCTCCAGAAGGAGAAGAGAATTTTTTGATGGCCAATTGCTCTAATTGTTCCAAAAGATCTTTATTTTGTTTGGCATTACTTACTTGTTGCTGTAGCTTTTGTAGGATATACCATTGGGTATTCACTTGTAGAATAACCATTTCTCTTGCTTCTCTATATTGTTGCATCTGCATGCTAGCCATGTGATTGGCTTCCTTTTTGGCGGATTTTTTTGTACCAAACCACGGGAGCATCTGCATTAATGTAATATCTCCAATTTGTCTTCCTCCAACAATATCCATGGGTTTGGTATAGAAGCCCATGGATAGTTCAGGGTCCTCAAATGCACCAGCTTGTGGAATTTTATCCAGAAAGGCTTCATAAGCTAATCGCTGCGATTTTAGTCCAGGATTATTCTCTAGTGCCAATTGGGTATAGTAGGCCAATGAATCAATCTTATTTTCTTGTGCCCACATCGTTGTCATAGGTGTAAATAGCCCCAAGACAACAAGAAGTATAGCATATATCTTATTCATTTTCAACGAATTTTTCATTTGATTTTTGTTCTTTTTTAATGGCCCATTCTCTCCACCAGCATTGAAATACTGGAACAACAAACATAGTCATGGATTGGATGAGCATTCCTCCAAAAGTTGGAATTGCCATCGGAATCATAATTTCGGCTCCTTTACCCGTTGAAGTCATAACAGGGAGCAGTGCAATTAAGGCCGTAGCGGTTGTCATGGCTGCAGGACGAACACGTTTAAGTCCAGCATAAACAACAGCCTCTCGGATATCGTGTTTGGTTTTTGGGCCTCTGGCTTCAAATGTATCGTGTATATAAGTTCCCATTAATACCCCATCATTTGTTGCTAACCCAAATAAGGCAATAAATCCGACCCAAACGGCAATACTTAAATTGATGCTGTGCATTTGGAATAAATCTCGCATATTCATATCCCCAATAGAGAAATTCATAAACCAAGGTTGTCCATATAACCACAACAAGATGAACCCACCTGCAAAAGCAACAAATACACCAGAAAAGTGAATCAAGGAAGCTGTGATGGTTTTAAATTGGAAATATAAAATCAATAAAATGGCCAATAAACTCATCGGAACAACAAAAAGTAAGCGTTGTGCAGCGCGTTCTTGCTGTTCATAATTTCCTGCAAACGTATAGGTTACCCCTTTAGGTAATGTGAGTTCACCTGATTCCAATTTTGTTTTTAAAATTTGATCAGCTTCACGAACCACATCAACTTCCGCTTTTCCACTAATCTTATCAAAAATAACATATCCCAATAAGAAGGTATTCTCACTTTGAATCATCTGTGACCCTTTGGCATAGGTAATATCAGCAACATCACTAAGCGGAATTTGTACCCCTGTAGCTGTAGGGATTAATAGTTTTCCTAAGGCTTCAGGACTGTCTCTTAATTCTCTTGGATAACGCAAGCGAACAGGGAAGCGTTCGCGCCCTTCAACCGTTGTTGTCAGTTGCATTCCTCCAACAGCAGCTCCTAGTACTTCTTGCAAATCTGCAACTGTAATTCCATAGCGTGCCATATTGTTTCGATTCAGGTGAATTTCAACATAAGGTGCTCCAACTGCACGGTCATAGAATACCGTAGATGACATGATGGAAGGAATGTCTTTTAAAGCCGTCTCTAACGCTTTTCCTCCTTCTTCAATTGATTCTAAGTCAGGGCCAGAAACTTTTAATCCCATAGGAGCACGCATTCCTGTTGACAACATCACCAAACGCGCTTCAATGGGTTGAAGCTTCGGTGCTGAGGTTAATCCAGGAAGATGAGAAACATTGACAATTTGTTGCCAAATATCTTCTGTATTTTTAATTTCTGGACGCCATTGTCTAAAGAATTTACCTTTTTTATCTGGAATTAAACTATCTCTTGGAATCTGACGGTAACCATCTGCTACAGCATAAGTAGAACCATCTAATAACTCGAATGCTCCATTTTTGGCTACTTTAAAACGCTCTCGATGTCCATCTTCATTCAAGAAATATTCCGGTTTATAGTTGATTGTATTCTCAAACATCTGCGTAGGAGCAGGGTCAAGGGCTGAGTTGACACGTCCCCATTTTCCAATAGTTAGCTCTACTTCAGGAATATGTTGAATGCGTTTATCTAAGGTTTGAATAAAAGCTAAGTTCTGTTCAATTCCCGTATGAGGCATACTAGTCGGCATCAATAAGAAAGACCCTTCATTTAAACTAGGCATAAACTCTTCACCAATACCTGGGAAAGCAGCTGAAGATTTCTGCCAGAAGGCAGTTTCTCTAAAGGATTTCCAACCCACAGTTTCAAATCCTTTAGCAACAAAACCAAAAGAGGTATTGAAGCCTAGCCAAACCAATAGACCAAAGACAACTGTGATAATTGGAATAGTCATGAATTTCCAACGATTGGCTAATGCCCATCGCAAGATTTGTTCATAATAAATCACGAGCAACCACAATACTCCTAGGATAACACCAATAGCTAAGACAACAAAAAGAAAGTTAAGACTTGTACTGGCTTGCGTTCCCAAAGGTAACCATTCAATAGCTAGATAATAAACAGCAATAAATAATGTAATTGCTACATTGACATAGTTTGCCATTTTTTCATTGCGCCAAGTTGGGGTATAAAGATTGTTAATCCCAATTAAAGTTAGGGCAAATGCAGTAAAAACTCCAGTGTAAATCCACAGGGCAATACCTAAAATACACAAGATGTAATTGGCAATTTTACGCACTTTCGCCTTGTCTGTTTTAATCGAATAGATGTAATAGGCTAGGGTAGGTAAAATAACAATACCTAGTAAAAAAGCAGAAACTAAGGCAAATGTCTTTGTGTAAGCCAAAGGTTTAAAGAGTTTACCTTCTTGTGCCTCCATAGCAAAAACAGGTAAGAAACTGATGATTGTAGTTAGCATGGCAGTGGATAAAGCACCAGAAACCTCGGAAACCGCTTTGATAATCAGGTTGATAAATGCTTGTCCTCGACTTTCTACCCCGCGTTCTCGCTCTTCTTCCATGTGGCGGATAATACTCTCCACAAAGACGACGCCGACGTCGACCATTACTCCAATGGCAATGGCAATTCCAGATAAGGCTACAATATTAGCTTCAATTCCCATGTATTTCATGATAATGAAAGTCGCTAATACACCAATGGGTAGAATACTAGAAATAATGACGGAAGCCCTGAGATTAATGACAAGAACGATAACGACAATAATACAGATTAATATTTCATGTGCTAAAGCAGTCTCTAGTGTACCGATAGTTTCTTTAATTAAACCAGAACGATCGTAAAAAGGAACCACTGTTACTTTAGAAATTGTTCCATCAGCAAGTGTTTTTTGTGGAAGACCTGCTTCCATTTCTTTGATTTTACCCTTTACGTTGTCTATCACCTCCATCGGATTAGCACCATAACGAGCAACAACAACGCCACCAACTGCTTCAATACCTTCCTTGTCCAAACCACCTCTTCGGGTAGCAGGACCTAAGTTGACAAAAGCAACGTCTTTGATTTTAACTGGAACATTGTTTCGCACAGTTATAACGGCATCTTCAAGGTCTTTGATACTCTTGATGTATCCCAAACCGCGAACTAAATATTCCGCTTTATTGATTTCAATGGTTTCTGCACCAATATCCAAGTTACTCTTTTGAATGGCGCTCATGATATCCATAATAGACACATTGTACGCACGCATCGCATCGGGTTTAACTTCTACTTGATACTCTTTGACATAGCCTCCAATAGAAGCTACTTCAGATACTCCTTCAGCAGCGGCTAAGCTATATTTCGCGTAAAAATCTTGAATGGTACGCAATTCGTCAGGATCCCAACCTCCTGTAGGTTCTCCCGTTTGAGGATTTCGACCTTCTAAGGTGTACCAGAATACTTGACCTAAAGCTGTAGCATCAGGACCTAAGGTTGGAATAGCCCCTTCAGGAAGTGTTCCTGCTGGTAAGGAGTTTAATTTTTCTAAAATACGAGAGCGACTCCAGTAGAACTCTACATCTTCTTCAAAAATAATGTAGATGAAAGACATACCAAACATCGAACTACTTCGGATGGTTTTTACTCCTGGAACGCCTAATAAGGAAGTCGTTAGAGGGTATGTGATTTGTTCTTGGATGTCTTTGGGTGAACGTCCCATCCATTCTGTAGCTACAATCTGTTGGTTTTCACCAATATCAGGAATAGCATCTACAGGAACGGGGTCACTTGGCAATAGATTTTGATGCCAATTAAATGGGGCTGTGATTAATCCCCATACGATAACGATAATTAGGATTAACATCGTAATTAATCGATTATGTAGGAAATACTTAATGATTTTATTAAGCATATAGATTTCTTTAAAGTGTTAATAATACGCTAGAGGAAACACCAAGGACTTCACATGAATTAGTATCTTTCATGCAAATTAAGCAATCTTTTTAGTTAAAGATATAAAAAAAGCACGTACAAATGACTGAATATAAATCAGTTGTGCGTTCTATTTTTTAGTGTAAACTAAACAGAAATTGGGTTTCGAAAAAATAATGAAAAATGATCTGAGTTAGCTCAAAAGAGGGAGAACTCCCATAGAGAATGAGGCTAACTGAGATTTAGCGGCATCATATACGATAAAGACAAATGTAGGAAAGCCGGTCGACGGAAGTAAATTTAAATCCATCACCAGCAATAGGAGTAGTATAAGAAGCAGTAAGATCAACCGATTGTAAATCGGTCAAGTAGTTGGAATTAAACCATTTTACTTGAATTACTGCTCTTTTTTCTTTGTTTTTAGGTGTTGTAGCCGTTTGTTCAATTTGCAAGTCAGCCTGAACGGTATGAATACGCGCCATAGGAGAACAGCAAATCATGTCAGCCATATTACTATGACTATCCATGCCATCTGTAGCACAACAAGGCATCACATCTTCCTCCATCTCCATACAACCAGCCATAGCCATACTCATGTCACTACAATTCCAACTGATGATTGGATTTGCTGTAACAAGTACGGATAACGAGAGTAATACTATGGATAAATATTTCTTCATTAACTTGAATTAATAGTTAAAAGAGGTGATACACTTCAGTACAAATATACTGTTTTTTTAGTTTAAAATAAAATGTTATTCGTTTACTCACTGTTTATCAGTATACAATAGGATTTAATGAGGAAACTTTTTTATTTTTGTTATTTAGCACTGTTTTTTTGACAAGAATAAAATGAAAGAAAGTATTTATAGTGAAGCCTATATTAAAGGTCTTTTTAATCGAATGAGTAGTTCATATGAAAGAGTAAATTATTTATCCTCTTTTGGTTTTTCTCTTCGTTGGAGAAAGCAGTTTTTACGGCCTATGGAAATTTCATCAACTGCTCCAGTTCAGATTATTGATCTAATGACAGGTATGGGAGAAACTTGGGGCGCTATTCATCAGGCGTTTCCTAAGGCTAAACTCACGGCTTTAGATTTTTCAGAGGGTATGTTGATTTATGCCCAAAATAAAAATAAAAAGAAATTTAATGGACGAGTTGAAGTAACATTGCAAAATGTATTACATAATGATCTACCTTCTGATTTTTATGATGGTGTAACTTGTGCTTTTGGATTAAAAACATTAAATCCAGAGCAGGTAGAAATTTTAGCTCAACAAGTAAAAAGAATCTTGAAACCAGGAGGGCAATTTTCATTCATTGAGGTTTCTGAACCTACTAATATTGTTTTGAAATTATTATATTCTTTTTACCTCAGTACAATCATTCCTTTATTGGGAAAAATGTTATTCGGTGGGATAAGAGAGTATAAAATGCTTTGGGAATATACTCATCGATTTAAAAATGCAAAAGAAGTTGAGACTATTTTTCAATCAACAGGTTTAACAACGAAGTATCAAACGTATTTTTTTGGTTGTGCAACAGGAGTATATGGTAAAAAATAATTTGCGGTTGATCATTTATTATGACCAACCGCAAACTGTTAATTGTTTATTGTCAACCATTAACTAACATTATATCGGATAACTGCATTAGCTCTAGAACCTCGAGGGTTATTAAAAAACTGATTTAAACTATAGGGTGATCTAGTTTCTTCGCATGCTATTTTAATTTCTTCCATTGAATTTTGAGAGAAAAGGAGTAATTCAAGCGACTTTAAGAAACGTTCTTTCCTTTGATAGTTAGTCAACGTATCCCCATAAAAATATAGGATGTTGTTATTAAATTCTTCTAGGGATAAATTGTGGTTTTGTAGTAGAGAAAGTAGTTTTAGATCATCGGCAGTTTCTGTTTGTAATAAGTTGTGATAGATGGTTTGATGTTTGTTTTTGTCCTTGAGGTAAAAATTAAAATCTAAAAGGAGGTCTTCCAGTTGAGTCTCAATTTTTAAGTAAAAAAGATTGACTGTAAATTCTCTATTTGTAGAGATGTGAATGGTTCCAACTAAGGAGCACATTTGTTTGGTTCTATCTAGGCAGTTGAAGTGGATATTAGTATATGTATTAGCCGGTTGATGACTAAACTTATCTTTAATTTCCTGACGAACTGCTGCTAGTATTTTTTCTTGTTTTTCTTGTTTAATCTTGTTGAATTCAATTTCCCTAATGAGTCCTAAAGATTCATTGAGTGTAAGGGAAAAAGGAGTATTGTAGGTTATTTTATCTTCACTTTTTTGAAGCTGAGCATAATTGATATGTAATAAGGCTTCAAATAAGGTTGAGGTCATTGCTTTAAAATTATTAAAGTGATAATATTGAAAAGCAAGGGAATTAAGGTTCCCACAGGGGGCAATTTTAGAAAAATGCCGTACAAAGTGCTGCAGCGTACTTTGTACTTCTTCAAATAATTCAAGTTTCATAAGGTTAGCTCGTGTTGTTTGTTGGTTAAAATCGCATTACTAGAATAAATGCAATTTCAATGCTAGTTTACTTAGAATTTCTTAAGTTTCCAAATTGAAAAATAGTAATATCGCATTTTTTCACTGTTAAATTACTGAAGGAAGTTTGGTTTTTTATCAAGAAGTACAAGGAACGAAGTTTTTTTTAGCGTTAATATTTAATTATCATTGTGTAAACTGTATGATTTTTATATTAAATTTTTTTTTCAGTAAAGTCGTTTTTTGTGATAATTTTTAGGAATTATGTTTGATTTCTTGCGTTTTTATAGGTTTTAGTTTTTTGCTTTTCTGTCTTTCTGTTTTTTGTGCAGTTTAAATGAGGGTGATACAGAACTTCCCTTAAGATTAATTGGATCAAAAACACAAAAAGCAAAAATGAAAGTTAGTTTTCCAACAAGTACAAGTAAGCATTTGGTAAATGATGAGACATGGTGTTGTCAGGATTATTGAATTTTTTTTGATAGGTTTTATTTTGTAAACCATCTAATACAATAGGATTGCCACAGCGGTTGTAGTTACTTTCCTGACGATATACAGGTTCTTGTAAATCAGGTAATGTCTTTTGTATTTGTTTGAATAAAAAGGGACCAAGTAATTTAGCGTAGCGTTTTACGCTTTTCTTTGTGGGATTGTTTACGCGATTATAAATTCCACGCGCAAACCATCTTTTTGGCCAACTGATTTTTTTAATGGCTTTGTCAATATTATCTTGACTGAACGGGCTGATAGGAGTGAAATCTTGAAAACGTTGTGTTGTAGGGGGAACTTCTGGAACCCAATCTTGTGTATTGACTATAGAGTAACTCCACTGATTCATTTCCTTTTCATATTGGTATGCAAAATAGAGATTTCCTGGCTTAGGAGCGGCTAAGGTGTAGGTTTTAAAACGAATATCGTTAGGAAGTATATTTTGCTTTTGCCATTGTTTTAGTTGGGCTGTAATTAAGTAGGCAATTACTCCGCCTTGACTATGACCTGATATAATGATTTCTTTGTGATTGGTTTGATATAAACTATCTATTTTAGGTTTCATGTCTTGTAATAAATAAACCGATGCAATGGCCCATCCTGCGTGAACACTTGCTTTTTCATCTGCTGAGAATTGATAGGCAATAGGTTGATCAGGAGTGAGGTAAATGGTTCCATTGGCAGGTAGCATAGCGGCGTAGTAATTAGCCAACCAGCTAATACCTCGGTTAACAGATCCACGAATAACCATTTCAGCTACTTGCTTTTCTTCATTATAATAGAGTCCCCATTGGTTCGTTAATCCCATTTCAGGAGAACGATACAAATTTTTGTACTGGGTGAGTTGATATAAGGAATCAGTAGCAAATGGTTTTTGAATATCTTGAGCCAAGTGCAAGCTATTTTTAATCTCTTGTACCTCTACGGTAGGTTTTAGTTGTTGAGCAAAAGAAGAGAGACCTAAAAAAGCGAAACAAATACAAGCGAGTTTTTTCATGGTGTTCGTTCTAGTTTTAAATAATTACCTTATAAAAGTACAGGATTGAAGTGATTAAATACGTTTTTTAGGAATTTGTTTTTTTCTTTGCTAAAAGAATCTTAGTTTTAGAAATATATAAGAGGATTTTGTTAGGTTTATAGCGACTTAAAGTGCTAAAAATGTCTTAATAAAGGATTCTAATTATGAATTAAACGATACATTTGGAAAAAGTAAAAAGAAAATCTTATGAAAAAATTGATATTATTATGTGTTGCAGTACTTGGAACTTTGTTTACGGTAAGTTGTGAAGGACCCCGTGGACCGCAAGGACCTCCAGGTGGGAATGATATTGCAAATGTGTTTGAATACCATTTAAGTTTTAATCAAAATTTAAATGCAAATGTTGCAAGTCAAATTGTAAAACACCCAACGAAGGTGTACTTTGGAGATGCTGTTTTTGTTTATGTGTTAGAAAAAACGGATAAGAATGGAGATCCAATATGGTCGCCTTTACCTATGCGTTATTTTGTAGAGAATACAACAACACAAAAAGATGAAGAATTAGAGTATATCTATAATTTTGGATTAGATGATTTTGAAATTGTAGCACGTGCAACGGCTCCTTTAGGTCTATTTAATGGAGTACCAGGGGATGAAAAGCAGCCGGGTTATGTTACGGATATGATTTTTAGAGTAGTTTATGTTGCAGGAAAGGACCCAATCCAAAAGAACGCAGCTATCCCATCCAATAAGGATACTACTCCGTTGAGTTATGATGAATTACTTTTAAAGTATAATTTGACTAACTCACCAGTTAAAAAAATGAAATAAAAAAATAAGAAAAGCGATACCGATGATTCAGTATCGCTTTTTTTGTAAACTTATGTTTTGTTTGGGATGTCTTTCTTTTTTGTATGACAGGATAGGTTTAAGGCAAGGTAAATTTCAGTCTATTGAAGTACTAGTAAAGATTGAATCTTTTTCTTTACGTAGTAAAGAAGGTACTGGCTTGATAAGTATTGAAAAGATATACGATATAGGAGACAAATGAAATTAACAGTATTCATATCCTATAGGATAAGATAGATTGGATCTTCCGTTTGGAGATAGAGGTATAGAAAAATGATTTCTATATCAATATAAAAATGTCCTTATATAAAGAGGTAAATAGATGAATAAAAAAAATAACATAAAAAAAGAGGGGGTGTGGTGTTGTTTTTTATGTTTTTTATTATTTTTGCATCATAAAAATAGGGGGTGTCCCTTTAAAAAGTGTAATTATGTCAACATTTCGTTTTCGAGCAATTGAAAAAGCAGCCTCAAGAAGTGCTGTGAAGGTAGAAGAACTGGGTAGAAAATCATTAATTTTTGGTGATCATGTCTTTAATGACAAATCGATGCGCCAATTTTTGACACCCGAAGCCTATCAGGCGGTAAAAAATGCACAGTTGGGCATTAAGATTGACCGTCGATTAGCGGATTACATCGCATTAGGGATGAAAGAATGGGCACTTTCTAAAGGAGTGACACATTATACACACTGGTTCCAACCTTTAACAGGAACAACAGCAGAAAAGCACGATGCCTTTTTTGAAACGCAATTTGATGGAGATCCTGTAGAACAATTTAATGGAGGTCAGTTGGTACAACAAGAGCCAGATGCTTCTAGTTTTCCAAATGGAGGAATCCGAAATACATTTGAAGCAAGAGGATATACAGCTTGGGACCCTACGTCACCTGCATTTATCTTTGGTTCTACCTTGTGTATTCCAACTGTATTCATCTCGTATACAGGAGAAGCTTTAGACAATAAAACGCCACTTTTAAAAGCAATCAATGCAATTGATGATGCGGCAACAGAAGTAGCGCGTTATTTTGATAAAAACGTAAAAAAAGTGACACCAACTTTGGGTTGGGAACAAGAATATTTCCTTGTTGATGCTGCTTTAGCTGCATCAAGACCAGATATCTTAACAACAGGAAGAACCTTGTTAGGACACACTGCTGCAAAAGGACAACAATTAGATGACCATTATTTTGGTTCTATTCCAACGCGCGTATTAAACTATATGCACGATTTAGAAAACCACTGTATCTTATTGGGAATTCCAGTAAAAACAAGACACAATGAGGTAGCACCCAATCAGTTTGAGTTAGCCCCTATTTTTGAAGAAATTAACCTGGCAGTAGATCACAATTCATTATTGATGGATGTGATGAAAAAAGTAGCAGAAAAACACCATTTCAAAGTGTTATTTCATGAAAAACCATTCAAAGGAGTAAATGGATCAGGAAAGCACAACAACTGGTCTTTGGCTACAGATACAGGAATTAATCTATTAAGCCCAAGTAAAACGCCAAAGAGCAACTTACAATTCTTGACGTTCTTTATTAATACAATTAAAGCGGTAAACGACAACGAAGAGTTGTTGCGTTCAGCAATTGCTTCAGCAAGTAATGATCACCGTTTAGGAGCAAATGAAGCACCTCCAGCAATTGTATCTGTATTCATTGGTCAACAGTTAACCAAAGTATTGGAAGAGTTGAAAGAGGTGACAGATGGTAAATTATCACCAGAAGAAAAAACAGATTTAAAATTAAATGTAGTAGGGAAAATTCCAGATGTATTGTTGGATAATACTGATCGTAACAGAACATCTCCTTTTGCATTTACAGGAAATAAATGGGAGTTTAGAGCCGTTGGATCAACAGCAAACTGTGCAGGCCCAATGACCGTTTTAAATACGATTGTTGCCAAACAATTGAAAGAGTTTAAAATGGAAGTAGATCGTTTGGTTGAGCAAGATGGATTGAAAAAAGACGAAGCTATTTTTAACGTATTACGTGAATATATCAAACAAAGTGAGCGTATTTTATTCGAAGGAGATGGTTATAGTAAAGAATGGGAAGAAGAGGCTGCAAAACGTGGGTTAAGCAACCATAAAACAACACCAGAAGCGTTAAAAGCTAAAGTATATCCAGAGTCTATTGCTCTATTTGAAGAAATGCAGGTGATGACGAAAGTAGAGGTAGAGGCACGTTATGAAATTGAGCTAGAAGAATATGTAAAACGCATCCAAATTGAAGGACGTGTTTTAGGTGATATCGCTAAGAATCACGTAATCCCTACTGCTATTAAGTACCAAAATTTAGTTATTGAGAACGTAAAAGGGTTGAAAGAAATTTTCGGAGAAGAAGAGTACAAAGAATATGCTGAAGAGCAAATGCGTATATTGAAGAAAATATCATTCCACATTGCTCAAGTCAATACTAAAGTAGCTGAAATGGTGGATCAACGCAAGATCGCTAATGCAGTTGAAGACATCGAAGAACAAGCGAAGATGTATTGCCACGTAGTGAAACCGTATTTCGAAATTATCCGTTACCACAGTGATAAATTAGAAATGATGGTAGACAATGAATTGTGGACGTTGACCAAATACCGTGAATTGTTGTTTACAAATTAATTGGAGATGAGAAATTGGAAATCGGAGATGAGAAAGTAAAAAACCGATAATCAATAACCGATAAAATGTATAGAAGTTTAGGATGTGATTTTTCGTTCCTTAAGATAACATACAGATAAAAATCGTAAATCATAGATTAAAAAAAAGGATGACTTGCAATCGCAAGTCATCCTTTTTTAGTTTACCGTTAACAGTCAACCATATTTAGGGACGTTCAACGTTCATCCATCTCTCATTTCCCATCTCTATTATTTCTATACGCCCAATAAAATACTTGAGGTAAAATTGTAAAGGCTAGAATCATTCCGATGATTAATCCTCCAACAATCATAATAGCTAAAGGTTTTTGAATTTCAGACCCCATACCATTAGACAATGCTGCAGGAAGTAATCCCATCGATCCCATAAGAGCAATCATGATGACAGGGCGAATACGACTTCTTACTCCATCGCGAATTGCTTCTTCCAATGACATTCGCTTCTTGAGGTTTTCCTTCATGACCCCAATGAGGACAATACCATCAATGGTGGATACCCCAAATAGAATAATAAAGCCAATACCTGCTGAAATTCCAAACGTTGTACCTGTTACCCATAGTGAAATAAATCCACCAATAAAGGCAAAAGGTAAGGTTAAGGAAGCAATCGCCGTATCTTTTACATTGCCAAAATTGAAGTATAATAAAATTAAAATCAATACTAAAGAGACCGGAACAACCAAAATTAGCTGTTTAGCCGCTCGTTCTTTACTTTCAAATTCTCCTGCCCATTCCATTTTATTGATAGCAGGTAATTGCACTTCTTTTTCTACTTTTGCTTTGGCTTCAGCAATCGTACTACCTAAATCACGGCCTTCAATACTAAAACCAATACCAATATAGCGGCTATTTCCTTCGCGATAGATGAAAGCAGGTCCCGTATGATAATCAATCGTTGCAATCTCTTTTAAAGGAACTTGTTTGCCATCTAAACTCGGAATTAGAATATCTCCAATTTTCTCTGCAGAGTCACGGTAATTCTTGTCAAAACGCAAGACAACATCAAACATGCGCTCGTTTTCATAGAAGGTTGTCGCTGCCTGCCCTCCAATGGTCATGGCAATTACAGCTTGTGCATCTGCAGTAGTAACAGCGTATTTTGCCATTTTTGAATCACTCAAAGAGATGCGCAATTCAGGAAGACCAATGTTCTTGAATATATTTAAATCAGCAACTCCTGGTACATCTTTGATGCTTTGAGCGACTTGGTTGGCATATTTTTCTAAATCAAAAAGATTGTCTCCAAAAATTTTAATAACCAAAGAACTCTTTACTCCTGCTACATACTCTTCTACGTTATCCTGAATGGGTTGACTAAAACCAAAGTTAATTCCTGGATATTGCTCTAAGGCAACGCGCATTTCTTCTAGTAATTTATCCTTAGAAATAGAGCGTTTCCATTCGTTTTCGGGTTTTAACTGGGTATGAAATTCAATATTAAAGAATCCCGTTGGATCAGTTCCGTCATTCGGACGACCTGTTTGGGTTAAGACAAATTTTACTTCTTCAAAATTGCGTAAAATACCTTTCATTTCGTTGGCTAGACGAACGGATTCATTTAAGTTGATACTACTTGGTAACGTAGCGCGAATATAGATGGCTCCTTCATTCAATTTAGGCAAGAATTCAGAACCATAGTAGTGAAAACGAACTCCACAAATCACTAAGATTAAACCAAATAACGCAAATGTAGCTTTTTTGTGATAGAAACTCCAATTGAACATTTTGTAAATGGAGTTTTTAAAGAATCTAGAAACGAAGTTTTCTTTTTCCTCAATATTCTTCGTTAGTAGAAGTTTACACATCGCAGGTACATAAGTTAAGCTTAAGATTAAGGAACCTAATAACGCATATCCCAGTGTAAACGCAAGTGGAGAGAACATTTTACCTTCTACTTTTTCAAAAGAGAAAATAGGCATTAAGGCTACAATTAAAATCAATAAAGCAAAGAAAATATATCCTGCTACGCTACTTGCACTTTTTCGGATGGTTCCTAATTTAGACATCTTATTGAAGCGCTTCATACCAACAACTTGGGCTTTCTTTTCTAGTCCAACAAAGACATGTTCTACAATCACCAGTGTTCCTTCTAGGAGTAGACCAAAGTCTAAGGCTCCCATAGAAATTAAGTTTGCTGGCAATCCTTGGATTTTCAACATAATAATGGCAAACAAGAAAGACAGCGGAATAACCGTTGCAACAATAAAAGTGGTACGCCAATTGTATAAAAAGATAAATACAATAACGGAAACCAATAAAACCCCTTCAATTAAGTTTTTTGTCACGGTGTGAACCGTTGTATTGACTAAATCGGTACGATCGATAATCGGTACGATTTTTACATTTTTCGGTAAAATACGGTTGTTTAAATCGTCAATTTTTGTTTTGAGGTTGCTGATAACTGCACTTGGATTTTCCCCGCGTAGCATCACAACAATTCCTTGAACAACGTCGTTTTCATCTTGATATCCAACTTGTCCTAATCGCGGCTTAGCATTGATTGCTACTTTAGCTACGTGTTTAACTAAAATAGGCGTATTGCCTTTTACTTCAATCAGGATGTTTTCAATGTCTTCTAGATTATCCAATAATCCTACACCGCGAACTACATAGGCTTGATCCCCGCGTTGGATGACATCTCCTCCTACGTTGATGTTACTCTTTTCGACTGCTTCATATACATCCAATGGGGATAGACCGTAGTTGACTAATTCTGTTGGGTTAATTTGAATTTCAAATATCTTTTCTTCTCCACCAAAACTCACCACATCGGCTACTCCAGGTACGGCCAATAATTCTCTTTCAACTACCCAATCTTGTATGGATGTAACTTCTTTGATAGGTAAATCACTTTGGATAATATAGCGAAAGATTTCACCAGTTGCTCCTGATGGAGGTTCAATTTCGAAATCAGCTCCTTCTGGAAGATTGACGTTTCCCATACGGTTTGATGCATATTGCTGCGCATAGAAATCATCAATTTCATCATTGAATATAACCGTAACGACGGATAATCCAAAAAGTGAAATCGAACGAACTTCTGCTTTATTGGGAATCGTATTCATCTCTTTCGAGATTGGTAGGGTAATAAATTTTTCTATTTCTTCAGCACTACGCCCGGGCCATTGTGTAATAATACGCGCACGGGTATTCGTTACATCAGGAAAAGCCTCAATCGGCGTGTGAATGTAGCTGTAAATTCCACCAAACAACAATAACAATACGCCAAAAAGAACGATGAACGTGTTTTTGAGGGAAAAGGCTACAATATTTTTGACAAATTTTTGCATGTTTTACTTCTCTTTTGGATTACAAGTGATTGTTTAATTGCTCGTAAATTAATAATTCATTCGTGGTAATCACCGTTTCTCCTTCTTGTACACCGCCTTGGATATAAGTATATTCTTGGTTTTTAGTAAGGGGAGTGATTTGGCGAATTTCTTGGTGACAATTATCTTGATACACCACAACATAATTCTGATTGTTGTCAAAAATGATGGCGTTATTCGGTACAGCTAATGCTTCTCCTTGGTTGTCATCAATCAATAAATGAATTTCTGCAGACATACCGGGACGCAATTTCATTTCGTGATTGTTTAAAACAATACGCGCTTTCAATACACGTTCTTCTGCATCAAATACTTGTGAAATATTAGAGATATGCCCTTTAAATTTTTCATCAGGATACGCAAGTGTACTCACTTGTACTTCAGCATTGAGATTAACATAACGCATGGAAGTTGCATAAACATTGGCTAAAATCCATACATCGTTTAAATTAGCAATGGTAAATAAGGGCTCATCTGTATCCGTGATCGTCATGCCTGTTACAATGCTTTTGGTTACAATATAACCATCTTGTGGAGCAATGATTTGGTATATCCCTTCTTTATTTTGACCATTGAACATAGATAAATTACTTTTAGCTGAACGTAATTTACTCTCCAGTACTTGTACATCTTCTTCTGCTGCTAGCAATTCTTTTTGAGAGGAAATACCATCTTGGTACATGGATGAAACGGATTCTAGTTCGCGTTTAGCTACTTTTAATTCTGCTTCCGTTGCACGTAATTCTGTTTTGAATTCGTTTAAATCTGTACTTCTAATTTCGGCTAGTAATTGTCCTTTTTTGACGAAATCTCCTAGTGAAAATTTAGCACTTACCACAATTCCTTCTACTAAGCTGTAAAAAGGAATCGTTTTATCTTGGTTGTATTCAACTGTTCCATTTAAGCTCATCGTTCGTTGAATGGGGCGTTGTGTAACTTTAGCAAAGGCTAAACCTTTACCAATTTCTTCTGGAATACAGTAAGAATCTTGAGTTTGTGGTGCAGTGTCTTGTTGTTTACAAGCCGATAAGGTCAATGCAGCTAAAACAGCATAGCCAATAGTATGTTTTGTGAATATTTTGATGCTTTTCATATTAAATATCTTTTCCGATAGCGAATTGTAAATTTTCTAGTTGTTCGTTTAATTCCTTTTTAGTTTCGAGTAGAATATTTTTGTTGTCTACATAAGCTTCTACAAAATCTAAATACTCAATCATGCTGACGTTCTTTTTCTGGAAATTTTTGACATAAGCTTCAAGTAATTTATCTAATTGAAGTTCATAATCAGCATCTATTTGGTTGTATAAGTCTTGTGCTTGTGTATAGTTTCTCAAGGCTTCGATAATGTCGTTGGCAATTTCATTTTTCTTGTTTTTAGCCTCTAACTCTGCAATTTGAACTCCTAGTTTAGCTTCTTTGATGTTGCCTTTGTTGCGGTCAAAGATGGGAAGGTCAAAAGACAACCCGAAACCAACAAAATCACGCATAATATTTCCGCCTCGATCATAATCAATACCTAGTGTGATATTGGGTGTACGCTCTGCTTTTTCAATCTCTACTTGTTTTTTAGCCTGATTGATGAGGTTGTCGTTCAGCATGATATCAGGTCTGTGTTCTTGGGCGTGAATAATCCAATCTTCAATTTGTAGTTCACTGACCAATTTAGTTGGTATTTCTAGCTCGTTGGTCACGTAAATAGGAGTATTGGTTCCAATGTTGATGAAATTTTTCAATTCTTTCAGCGCCTCTTCTAATTCTTTAGAAACATCCACTAATTCTTTTTTGAATTGCAACTCGGCTGCTTTTAATCGGATGTATTCACTTTGACTGATATTCCCTTGGTTCAGCTGATTTTTGTAGCCTGTAATTAAGAGATTGGTGTTGTCAATTTGTTTTTGATAAATCTCCTGCTGTTGCTGTAAAACTTGAATGGAGGTTAAGGTATTGCGCAAGGAAAGTTTGGATTCGCGCAAAACGATTTCAAAATCAGTTTGACGTTCTTCAATGCTCAATTTTTGCAAATCAATGCGTTTGCGTCTTTTTCCTGCAGTTTCTATTTCCTGCTCAAGGTGAAGTGAAATTTGTTGGGAAGTTCCCCAATTGCCGAAGATAATGGGTTGCTCTTCTATATCTGTGGTACGCCAAACATTGACTTCTGAAATTTCAAATGTAGGATTAGGCCATAGTCTAGCTTGAATTAACTGGGCTTCTGCTTGAGAGATTTCCAATTTTTTAGCCAATAGATCTAAATTCTGTTCTAGAAATAAAGTTTCTATTTCTTGTTTGCTCAATTTTAGTGCTTGCTTTTTTTCTTGTGCTTGCTTTTTTTCTTGTGCTTGTGAAATACACATAGAAAGAACTAAAAATGATAAGGTTAGTACACGTCTAAACATCTTGCTCTTAATTTATGGTTCAAAATTACAATACTCATATTATAGGGACTTTGGAGTCGCATTAATAGAATATTAAAACTAGATTAGAATTCGATTAGAACTCATTTGTCCTTTTCTTTTTAGAAGACAAGCAAAAGGTATACCATAAAAGTGAATTATTGATTAAATCGGGTGTTTTTATTTATTTTTTTATGTAAAATATAAGGTTTATGTATGGGATTATTTTTAAAATAGTGTAAAATAACTATGTTTTTAATAAAAGTATATACCTGCAAGTACAAGGGAGGGAGATAGACTTGTATTTGAGGCGTTTTGCCCGTATCTGGACTAATTGATTTTGTTTTGGTAGAGGTGGGTATTTTTCTGAAAGCGATTGGAAATAAGCGGATAAAGAAGAAGCTAATACCATGAAAATAAATAGGAGAGAGGGAAAATAAAAAAGCCTATTACCGAGCGGTAATAGGCTTTTTTTATGTTTAGAAATAGAAATTATTTCTTTAAATGTTTTCTGTATTGAATGAAAGATAATATACTAATTGCACTAACAAATCCAATAGACCACCAAATGATTGTTGGTGTAATTACTTTATCACCTGATGCATACGAGTGTAATCCACTTAAGTAGAAGTTTACTCCAAAATACGTCATCATAATTGCATAGTAAGCAAGGATGCTAAATACGTTGTAAAGCCATGTACCGCGCATTGCTGGAACTAGACGAGCATGGATAACAAAAGCGTACACCATAATACTGATTAGTGCCCATGTTTCTTTTGGATCCCATCCCCAGTAACGTCCCCAACTCTCATTTGCCCATTGACCACCTAAGAAGTTTCCTATTGTCAATAGTACTAGACCAACAGTAAGCGCCATTTCGTTGATATAGGTTAATTCTTTGATGTTTAAATCCATTTTCTTTTTGTTCTTACTATTCGTTAAGATCATCAAGATTAAGGCAACAACACCTAGAATCATTCCCAGAGTAAATGGACCATAACTCGCCACAATAATGGCTACGTGGATAATTAACCAGTAAGAGTCTAATACCGGTTGTAAGTTAGAAATAGCAGGATCCATGTAGTTTAGATGGGCAGCCCATAAAATCATTCCTGTAACGAAGGCGGTTGAAGCAATCGTTAATTCTGATTTCTTACCAAAATACAATCCAAATAGAGTAGTAGCCCAAGCCACATAGATTACTGATTCATATGCATCACTCCAAGGAGCGTGACCTGAAACATACCAACGTACAGCTAAACCTAAAGTATGGATAACAAATAAGGCAAGGGTTAACCAATGCCCTACTTTAATTGCTTTATTCGCAAATTTATTTGGTTTTAAAATCACCCAAATAATAAAGATGAAAGAGAATAGAGCAACTACCATGTAATATTTATACAACGTTTTGAAAATATCATATTGGTTGTATAAAATTTCAAATTTGATTTTGTTGTCTGATGGCATTATATTTTTACCATATGAATGCTGGAAC
Organism: Myroides odoratus; assembly: GCF_001549985.1. Lineage (GTDB taxonomy): Bacteria > Bacteroidota > Bacteroidia > Flavobacteriales > Flavobacteriaceae > Flavobacterium > Flavobacterium odoratum_A. The sequence continues at coordinate 62,679 of NZ_LROZ01000022.1, forward strand.
GTATTGATGTGTTCTAGGTATTCATCTGCCTTTGTATAATCATTAGTACGTTTTGCATCAAATAGAGCAGGAACATACATGCGAGATAGGATATTCTTTGTAAAAGTAGAATCCATACCTGTCATTCCTGATTCATTTAACTCTAAAGGAGAAATCCATTTATTGTTGTCGTGTTTAGGAATAGGGAAGATGGCTAACATTCTTCCTGTAAAAGCGGCATTTAATAACGCTACTTTACCATCCAAATCCAAGAAATCGGTTTGGAATTTATTTTTTACGCTTGCGTGGTTTGCCTCGTCTACGTATTTTACAATTTTATAATTTCCATTTTCATCAAAGAAATCAACAAATGAAGCATGTTTTGTACCCTTAGGTAAACCTAAAACTTCCGTGATTTTATAATTTCCTCTTTGTAATTCAATGATAGGAGCGAAATACCAAAAGTTAGGTGCTCCTTCCATTTGTTGGGCAACGGTAAATTGCGTAATAGATAAGAAAACTTGGTCAGGTGTTAAGCCTTGGTAATTTTCTTTTTTATATACTTTTCTCAATAATTCAGAAGAGAAAGTATTGATTGGTTTCATACGTCCACCATAATCTTGAATCACTAAAGAACCGAATTTAGCTGCGTGTTCTTTGCTTATCGTATTGGCGTGAATGATTGAATCAATTACGGCAGCACTTGGTTTTTCAGGTGCATGCATGTGTTGCGCTGAAGCTCCAACAGAGAATAAAAGAACAAGTAGAGTCAACATCGACGCTTTTTTGTCTCTTACTTTGTTTAATTTGCGTTTTAAGTCAGCAAAACGCGAGTTTTTGTCAAATAAAATCCAAATTAAACCAACGTATAAGAAGAAATACCCAATGTATGTAATCCAAGTTCCCCAGAAATCGTGGTTTACAGACAGAATAGTCCCTTTTTCATCTGGGTCAAATTGCGCTTGGAAGAAACGGTATCCTTGATAATCTAAAATATTGTTCATATAAATGCGTGCATCAAAAGAGTTTTCACCATCTAAAACAGTGACTTGACTTTCAAAAGCAGAATAACTTTTTTCTGTACCTGGATATTTATCTGCGATAAATTTATTTAAACGTACTTGGAAAGGTGTGGTATAAACTTTACTACCATAGAGCAAAGTAAACTCTAAATCACCGAGTTGAATTGCTTGAGGTTCACCCATTCTACCTGCTTTTCCTTTCAAGATTACTTCTTTTTCAAGTCCTTGAGAACGCACAGTAACAATAAGAGCATCCGTAGTCATTTGGTCTTTAAAGTTACCGTTGGAAACTACTTTTGTTTTTCCTTTCATTGGTAGTTCAGGTAGTACAAATTGAGTACCTGCCATGGTGTAAAGTGAACGGAAGTTTAAAGGTTGTTTTTCGTTAGCGGCTACATCTCCTGTAGATTGATCCGCCATTTTCATGTAATTTCCTGCGAAAGGAGAGTCGATAAAGAACTCACCATTTTCAGTAGAAATATTGATTGCTCCATCCGTAGGAACGTTATAACTGAATAAAACGCCGTGAATGCTCGCTACTTTTCCTTCTTCTAGGTAGTGTTCGTGGCGCTCGCCATCTCCAGATTCTACTAGTTTTAAGAAGTTTGTACCATTGGGATCTGCTTCAATTACTTCTTCAGCAGCCATGATAAAGTCTTTATATTCAACTTCAAACGGAATTCCGTTGAAGTCTTTTTTCATTTTGAAATGGTTGTTGGTTACTTGTGAAAAGTATTGATCCATTTCAAATGTACGTCTTCTAGTTTCTCCTTCATACTCCCCATCAGCCATAACCGTTAAAAAGGTTTTGTCTGAAAATACACTATCCGCTGTTTCTCCTTCACGAATAGGCATCATCCCTTCAAAACTGATGTATCGCGTGATAAAAGCCCCAATCATAATCAAGATAAAGGCAGCATGTAGCATAAAGGTAGACCATTTTTCTTTGGATAGTAAACGGTAACGTTTGATATTTCCGATAAAGTTAATCAGGAAAACAAACATGATTAACTCAAACCATTTGGTATTGTAGATAAGAATCCGAGCGGTTGTCGTGTTGTAGCGATCCTCAATAAAAGTTCCCAAGGCAAGGGCTACTGCAAATACGATGAAAAGAACAGCCATTAATCGGGTTGAGGAAAAAAAAGATATAATTTTTTTATCCATGAGTTGTTGATACGTTGTTTTTATAATGGAACAAAAATAACCAAAATGCCCAGTAAACCTGTATATTTAACTTATTATTTAGGAATGAAAATAACTTTTTTTATGCGTAAAAAAATCTAAATTTGCAAAGATCTTTACCTCATTTGATCGATGATTAAAAAATCAACAAGGTTTGGTCGCTATTTAGTGAATTAATAAAAAATTAACCATGCCAAAAATCTCTCAAAAAGGCATTCATATGCCTGAGTCTCCGATTAGAAAATTGGTTCCTTTTGCTGAAAAGGCGAAACAAAAAGGACATCATGTTTATCATTTAAACATTGGTCAACCCGATATTAAAACTCCAGTAGATGCTTTACAAGCGGTAAAAGATGCAGATATAAAGGTACTTGAGTACAGTCATTCTGCAGGTTTTGAAAGCTATCGAATTAAATTAGCCAAGTATTATCAAGCACATCAAATTGATGTAAATGCTCAAGATATTATTATCACAACGGGTGGGTCAGAAGCATTGATGTTTGCTTTAGGTAGCACAATGGATCCAGGGGATGAAATTATTATTCCAGAACCATTCTATGCGAACTACAATGGATTCTCCATTTCAAATGGGGTAAACATTGTTCCCGTAATGTCAACGATAGACACTGGATTTGCTTTACCTGCTATTGCAGAATTTGAAAAGTTAATTACGCCAAAAACAAAAGCGATTTTAATTTGTAATCCTGGAAACCCAACGGGTTATTTGTATTCAGAAGAAGAAATGAAGCAATTAGCTGATTTAGTAATTAAATATGATTTGTTTTTAATTGCGGATGAAGTATATCGCGAATTTGCATATGATGGGTTCAAACACATTTCTGTGATGAGTATGCCAGAGTTAGCGAATAACGCCATTATGATTGATTCTGTTTCGAAACGTTATAGTATGTGTGGTGCTCGTATTGGTTGTATCGTTTCTAAAAATAAAGAGGTAATGAATGCAGCAATGAAATTTGCACAAGCACGCCTTTCTCCTCCTACATTTGAACAAATTGCAGCAGAAGCAGCTTTAGATACGCCACAATCTTATTTTGATGAAGTAATCACAGAGTATAAAGAACGCCGTGATGTTTTCATCAAAGCTTTACAAGAAATTGACGGTGTTTTTGTAACGGTTCCTAATGGATCGTTCTACTGTGTAGCTAAATTTCCAGTAAAAGACGCTGATGCTTTTGCCAAATGGTTGTTAGAAGAATTTGACTTAAACGGCGATACTGTAATGATTGCTCCTGCCGCTGGATTCTATTCTACACCTGGTGTTGGATTAAATGAAGCTCGTATGGCTTATGTGCTAAAGAAAGAAGATTTAATTCGATCTGCTGAAGTATTGAAAGAAGCATTAAAAGTATATCAAACGATTGAGAAATAATCGTCTCTATACTATAGTATAAATGAAAACCACGCCTAGGCGTGGTTTTTTTGTGTTGTATACAAGCTTTAAATAATAAAAACTAAAGTATAGGATAGCGGTTCCTTGAACATTGCTTGGAGTTTGCTTGGACATTCCTTGGACAAAAAGACACTGTACCAAAAACTGTGTAAGTATAAAATTCTGCTTGGGTTAAAACCGCGCAGAATTTTTTTATATATTTAATATTTAAATAGTTATGGAAACAAAAGACCTATTTCCGGATGAGTTTTTCAAACAGTTTAAAACTGGAGATGAACTTCAAAACTTCCTAAAAGACTTACAAAAGCGAGGAATTGAAAAAATGTTAGAAGGCGAGTTAGATGCTCATCTAGATTACGATAAGCATGATTTACGAAAGGAAGAAAATACGCGTAATGGTTACTCTACCAAAAAGATAAAAACGAGTTACGGAGAAGAAGAAATAAAGGTTCCTAGGGATCGTGATGCTAGTTTTAACCCTATGATTATCCCCAAACGAAAAAGCATGGTGGAGGGCTTGGAAAACGTTATTGTTTCCCTTTACGCCAAAGGGATGTCTGTTTCTGATATCGAAGAACAAATACGAGAAGTATATAATTTCGATGTCTCTAAATCCACAATATCTCGTATAACCGATGCTGTTACTGCAGATATTATCGCTTGGCAAAATCGCCCATTAGAACCAGTTTATTTAATTGTTTGGATGGATGGAATTGTATTTAAAGTTCGAGAAGATTCAAAAGTGATTAATAAAACTATTTATATCGCAGTAGGATTAAAACGTGATGGGCGTAAAGAAGTTTTAGGTTTGTGGTTAGGTAAAAATGAGTCATCTTCCTTTTGGATGGGTGTTTTAACGGATATAAAAGCCCGTGGAACTGAGGATATTTTAATTACAGCAACTGACAATTTAAACGGTTTTACTGATACTATTCGCACTGTTTTTCCTGAATCTAAAACGCAGATATGCGTTGTACATCAAATACGAAATGCTTGTAAATACGTTGTTTGGAAAGATAAAAGACCTTTTACTGCTGATATGAAACATATTTATAATGCTCCAAATAAACAAGCTGCGCAAGCTGCTTTTAATGACTTTGCTGTTAAATGGGAACATAAATATTCCTATGCAATACAAAGTTGGAGAAACAATTGGGAAGATCTTACAGTATTCTTTGAATTCCCTATAGAGATTAGAAAAATCATCTATACCACCAATTTAATTGAGAATTTAAACGGTAAAATAAGGAAGTATACCAAGAATAAATTATCCTTTCCTACAGACGAAGCTGTGATGAAATCCGTATATTTGGCTGTAAGAGAAGCAACTAAAAGATGGTCAATGCCAGTAAAAAGCTGGGGAATTATACTTGATCAATTCTTAATCCTATATCAAGAAAGGGTTAGACTTTAATTCAAAACCTAACCCAAGCTTTATTTTTGAACTTACACACTTTAAGAGATAGTGCC
>NZ_LROZ01000023.1 GCF_001549985.1 Myroides odoratus
ACTTTTTCCTGAATTGCGGATTAGTACGCATAAAAAGTATTATGCGAATGCGGTTGATAAACTCATTGCGACTATTGAAGACACTCAATTTGTCGAAGGACCTTCTCCTTTTAAAACGTGTAAGCACAAAAAAGGGTACGATAAAAGCTGTCTGTATCAACCTCTTGGTTTTTGGAAGGTCGAAGCCAATGCGCATTTTCCTTCTCTTGGAGAACGGGATATCTTAACTGAAACAGGTACGCTACAATGTGTAATAGGCGGTATAATCTCCATTCATCACCATGGTCAAGTTATTACGGCGGAGGAAGACCAAGAGCAACAAGAAACAGAAACAGCAGAAGAAGAAAACACTTGTGATGATTTAATTGAAGAAAAAGTTGGTGAAGCTAGTAGTCTTCAAACGCTCCGCTATGTTTCCAATGTCGATAGTATAACGTTAGTGAATTTAGACGAACTCCATTGGGGTGCGCTTAGTCCAGAAAATCCTCGTGCTTTGCGTGTGGGCCTTGGAGAAGAAATGATATTTAGAGCGAGTACACCTTTAGGAGAAGACAAGCAGTACATCAGCTGGAGCGTCACACAGTCTTGTGGTGATTCGAGCCTTTTCGAAGCAGGAAAAACGGGTCAGACTTTTCACGTTCAAACAACGGCAGAAAACGTCAATTACCAAGCACATCCCACCACCCATCGTGCTTTTAGCTGGGAACCTACTCAGACGGGTGTTTATCTTATATCTGCTGCACGAACGCCAAAAGAAGAGGCGACAAAAACATATTACGGCACTTTTTACTACTATATCGAAGTGGTCAATCAGGCCGTTCTTACCTTGTTGGAATTGAATCAACCCCCAACATTAACGCGCGTTGTTGGAGATCAAGTAAAGATTACACTGCATAGTACCATTCGCTTGTCACAGGAACGAGTCGATCAACTGCGAATCAAAGTTCGCGTAAAAGAAGGAGATTCACATACCCAAACCGCTGTTGTTTTCTGCTCAGCAGGTAAGCATCCATTTACTCAAGTCGGTACTGTCATTCAAGCAGTGTATACCTGCACCAATACCCATACCTATCAAGTGGAGGTTTGGGAAAATTCAAAGCGCAGCTTTGCAATCCCGCCTCAATATTTTCAGATATACGCCAATGCAGTACTCTCGATTTCTCCACAGGTAGAACGGATTCGCTTTGGTAGTCGGATTACATTTACAGCTGAGCTTCAAAACAAGCAAACTATCAATCCAACACAGGTTAAATGGTTGATACAATCTCCAGGTAGTAAGCAATTTCAACAGCATTTTATACGTCATACAACAGTGACTCTAGATTTTACTGCGGAAGGTACCTATGTTATTGCGTGTGTATATGGCAATTTTTGGACAGGAAAAGACAAAGCGACACAAACCATTCAAGTCATGGCTAATCAACTCGAACAGTTGACACTAAGCCCAAGCCATGCCTCTTCGACAACTGTTCAAAAGACTCAAAACCAAGTTTATCGAGTTTACCGTCAAGCTATTGTGACGCTTACTTTGGAAACAACTTTAGGGTATCAATCTCCAACAGCAGATGTATATGTGGAAGCTCATGAGTTACACCAACCAAATGTGTTTCAACGATTGCTTCACTATGTGTTCCCTGAAAAAGAAAATCAACCAGCTTCTATTATTCACGCCAATGTTGACGGTGAAATACGCTATATGCTAACTTATGTCAAAGGGCCTAAAAAGCAGGCGGGTTTTGACTTGTCTATGTATTATGCCAATCCAAAACTTCAACAAGCCATTCAGCGCGATTTGAAGGAACTGCAAGCAACTGAATCAGCAGATACGCTTGCCAATCAATCCTTAGAAGCGATTGAAATCTATCCTATTCACACCCAAACCGAGGGTATTGTATTGCAGTCTAACCTAGCTACGCTGGATCTTCAATTGGAAGAAGTTGGTTTGTACCGCTTGGAGGTGCTATTCAATAACCAAACGTATACTCATGAAATTGAGTGTATAGAAGGAAAAGTGAACCGCTGGGAATTTGTCAATGCGTTGGATCAACATCAGCCTACTTTAAGTTTCAATGAAGACTTTGCTATTGCATTGGAAATTACAGGTTTTGAGGATCAATCAGCGACAATTTGTTATTGGTATGATTCTCGCAATCGAGAACGAGATGTATTAGAATTGTTTCGCGATACGGTTGATTTTGACAGCCAAGGGAAAGGTACGCATGTGGTAAAAAGCTTCTCTGATTTTTGGAAGACTTTCGCTTGTCAGGTTCCAGAAGGTCAAGGGGAAGAATACGCGATCTTTTTTACCCTTTCAGAAGAAATTGGACTATCGAATGTCAAAAGGGAATTATTCGATAAAAAGGAAGCCCTTTTTGGTCATGTTTTTCCAGTGGATACGGTGAATACTTATGCGTATATTCTGAAGAAATACCGTATTGAAGCCTATTTTAACACGGCTAATCACCGCCGTTTGATTCGCCCCATACTGTACAAAGAACCCATTGAAATTGAAGTAGTACGCATACTGGGGCGCTATGATCAGGATGAAATCTTACCTGATACCTTGACGGTAACCCTATATGAAAATACCAATCAAAGCTTTTTAAAGTTGGAATTTAAAGATCGAAAGGCTACCTCATTTTCTCTTGCTTTTCCCAAAGGGCAACATACAATTTATCATCCCTTAGATACGGGGGATGAATTGATCTACAAAGGGAATACTCATAAAAAAGACAAGGGATTGGCAAGTACCCCTCGTGTGTTTTATTTAGGAATTAGCTATGAAGCCAAAACCAAAGGACCGTTGTATAACCAAAACCCATATACCGTAAAGAAAACAGCTGTGGAGGTATTATTTCCTAAAGGATATGAGCGAAATCGAGCTAATGATCACTTACTGATGCAGCCCTTTCAACCGGAAATAGAAGAAGGATTGCCTCGTACAGAGGCTCAAAAACGAGCGAAAGAAAATCTTCTTCGCCTAGCGACCTATCACAAGGACAATAAATTGGGCTACCTCTACCTGCATCAGCTTAAACTGGTTGAAAAATTTGTGTTTAGCCAAACTTTTAAGGAACACAGTATACCAATTGTCGTGGAGCGTAGACCGCAGGATAAAAAGGAGGTTGTACCTGATTCCCATTCCGATTGTCCAAGATGTAAGGCTCCTGTAACAAGCGCCCAATTGCTCCAGATATTTCCAGGATCAGATGCAGCTGTCCTGGAAGCCATTGCAAAAGCCTATACTGATTATATGACGGTTTTTGAAATGAATACTTGTTGGAATAAAGCGCATTTTTTTGCACAAGCGGTTGTAGAATCAGGTCGAAAAATAAATATCAAAAAAGGAGAATCCTTTGCTTACGACTTCAGTACAGCAGCTAAAAGGAGATATTTCTTGGATGTATTTTGTTCTGTTTTTTTTAAAGGAAAAAAAATAAAAAACAAATGGGTTTCTGAGAGGGATCCTCAAGCCTTATTCAAAGACGAAGACAATAGAGTATTTAAATCTGAAGCAGTGTATAATACATATGAAAAGATTCGAATAGCTACCAATGGAGCAAACAGAGAAAAAGAACAGCTAATTGCCAATTTTGTCTATGATGATCGATTGGGTAATAAGAAAGATATCTCAGGAGAAGGATGGCGATTTAAAGGTAGAGGGCTTTGTCAAATTACAGGTAGAGCCAATCATAGTGATGCGTATGATCACATCAAGGATCATCCTGCATTTAAAGGATTGCAATTGAATGTTCAAGAAGAAGCAGATGAAATTGTTGCTCTTTTAGATTCTAATCCTTATCTCATTACGGCGTTTTCTATGGCACATTGGAAAAATGTAGTATTAAATCATCGATCAAATGGAGAGGAACATACGGATAAAATATCTCCTTTTATTGGTGTTGATGTCGCTTGGGATGAAAAGAAAAAAGTCTTCAATACTGAAACTTCTATGCTATTTGAAACCAGCAACTGCACCTTTACTTACTTTCCTGATTATGGAGATGGCGTATTGGAAATGATGAAACGATATGTAGAGGAAGGATGGACCTATAGTCAACGAGGCTCTCGGAAAGGAATAAAGTACGACGATATTTTTGAAGTTGATTGTTCTGAAGTTGTAGCCTTGTATCTCTACCATTTAGGCGTCGTTCAAGAACCCATACAATTACATACCGGTGTGATGACTACAGAAAAAGATTTTCAAAAGGCTATCGGTAATACCAATATTGAACATGTTATAGGAAGTGAAAAAGCAGATTTTATTCCAGAACGAGGGGATATATTCGTGTGGAGACATAACGGAGAAGGGCATACGGGTATTGTATATGCATATAATCAAGTCACGAAAATAGTTACCATATTAGAAGCTATAGGCAAAAGTGGTAGCCAAGATGATGAGTCCTATCTAAAGCAATTAGGGTATAAAAAAATCACAAAAAAAGATCGAAAACAATATAGCAATAAAACTCGATTAGCTTATTATCAATCAGAAGGAAAAGCATTGCAAACACACGATGGATGGAAGGGATATTTTCGTCCTAGAGGATACAATAAAAGGTTATAAAAGTTATGAAAAGAATACTATTATTTTTATTTATGGGATTTAGTTTACTTACTTGTAAAAGAGATCTAAAAGAGAAAGAACAACAAATTGATGAACAACAAAATAACAAAAAAGAAAAAATACATTGGTATAATAAACCCAAATACATAGATGATACTGAACCAGATGTTAGAGAAGTTTTGGAAATGAGAACAAAAAAAAATCAAGAAAAAATAGCTATGCTTTGGAAGGCATTTAGTAGAATCGAAAAAAAAGATTCTACTGAAGATTATCTCACTATGGAAGAAATTAATCTAACCAATGATCTTTATTACGAAGCGTTAAAATCTAGAGGTTTTCGATTTCCTAGTGAAGAAGTTTTTTCAAAGCAAATAAAAAAAATATTTAACGTTGATATTTATGCAGACTATGCTGATAATCCAAGAATTGTTCGCAAAGGAGATTTTCTAATTTTATGCTCAAAGATTTATTTACCAGAATACCGACAAAGGGTTCCAACATTAGATTTTGCTGATAATACTTTCATTTTTGATTTAAAAAGAAGATTTCTAACAGAAATAGATACTATTAATGGTATAGTTAGTGCAGAAGTAGATGATTATAGAGAGGAATACAATATTTATTGGAGTAATTCACTTGCTATAAGTTATAATAACTATATATTTTATAATAGCAAGACAGCATTGAATGATGCCTATGATTATTTACCTTCAGACCTTGTTGATATTGGCTATGAAGATTTCCCTCCAAATTATCCAGATGTTTACAAAAGAATTCAAATCAAATGCATGGATGAATACAAAAAAATGAGCAAGCTTTCACGCGAGGGTTGGGATTACCGCATGTATGATCGTTTGTTTTTTTCTCGTGGGTTTGATGGAAAGCTGATTGTCAAGAAAAAAATGTTAGCTGCTGCTGTAGAATTAGCCAAAGAAGATGAAGCCTATATTCGTGTGCCTTTGGATTACTATTTTATTCAAATGACAACACCGTATGTGGCCAACGAATATGCTGCTGATTACAGCGAAGTAGACAATTACTTTACCCAACGAGAGCCGTACTATACCCCTGAAGAGCGTGCCATGATTTGGGTGTATACTTCTCTTTTGGAGTTACATCTCCCCCCGAGTGAAAAACTACCAGCGCCCTATATGTTTATTGGATTAACACTAAATTATCCTGAATTAGCTAAAGTGGCAGAAGAGCATAATTACTTTGGAGAAGATATGGAAGAAGTACTAAATATTATAGATAGAACCAACGGTTGGTGGTAAATCATGACCAAATATACTACAACGCTCTATTTTAATATTAAAAAAGAGCGTTGTAGTTTACTGTGATATAAAGGAAGGCTTGTTCCTATTTCTTAACTATTTTCTCTGTTGTTTTGATTCCATTAGCAAATGCAATAGAAAAAAGATACGTTCCTGAAGGCAGTGCTTTGCAATCAATAGTTGCTGTATTATTAGTCTCTAATACCTTACTACCACTCATATCATAAACGGTTACGACCTTCACTTCTTCTGGTGAATGAATCGCAACAACGTCAGAGGTAGGATTTGGATAAATCTGATAGCTTACTTTTTCAAACTTTTCTGTCGCTAATACGCCGTTAATTCCCTTTGCAAAAAAGAAAAGAGACAAGGGAAAATCCCCCTGACCATCTACAAAACGGGCATCAGGAACCGTAACTTTAAACTCATGTGTTCCCTTTTGCAGGTTTGCTATTTTGAAAATTCGATTGGGAATTACATCGCCAGGACACCAGTTATTCCAACTGGTCCAATCTGCTTCCGTTCTCGGTCGCGAGCCATAAATACCATTGCCCTGAGTATTATATTGGCGATACGGTTCACATGATTTTCCGCCAGGTTTGTACGTTTCAATCAAATCTCCATCCAAATACACTTGATGTGTACGACGAACATACTCCTCTCCTCCTTGGTTTGCGCCGTGATTAGACGTAATCAAATGGAAATACGATTCACGAATCGCATCATCTAACGTAAACTGGTAAATTTTTGTTGTTGTACCTGCAACATCTGTTGCGTTGTAATTATTAAAAGAATCTCTACTAGCCAAAGGCAGTAAAAAGAACGTATCATAGGCATTTCCGGTATCTTGTGATTTTATTTTCAATGTTCCTTCGAATACATCACTTCTACCTGCACATCCTGAAACCTCATTATTAGCTGCATAGGGCACACCAAATACATTGAATTCAATCCAGAAATCATAAGCTGCAAAAGATTGATCTTTAAACATCGGAACCAAATGTTGCAAATCAAAAACATAAGGTACTTCTGTCGGTTGGCGGTTTTTATTCATAAAAGGAGTTATAAAACGGCCAATTTCTATGGTTTTTTTATTTTGATCTGTCATCGGTTGCCCTTGAGGAACCAAAGAAAGAAAAACACCACCAATACGATCGTAATTATCACAAAGAGCTCCGATGGTTACCTCTACTTCCATAGTAGACAGAATTGCCTGACGCTCTTCGTTGGTCATCTTTTTAGCATAAAGGGCATTGTTCAATCGCACAACACCTGGCGGAACAGCTTCTTCTGAGGTCGCTGCATAACCATCGTAAAAAACAATTTTATCAAAAATTGTAGTTGTACGGGTATTCTCTTGTGCAAAACCAAAGTGACCAAATAAACAAGTAGCCACCAAGCTCAGCAAGGGTAGTTTTTTTTTCATTACTGTATAAATTAATAGATTTGTTCCTGTTTAATCCTCCTTACTTCGGGGTTTACCTCCTAGTCAACGTGTCATTTCCCGCTCTCAGCTTCCGTTCTTCACCCCTACTATTTCAACATTTTAAGCCAAAAACAAATGAAAAATCAAACAAAAAGCAACGTTCCTATCAAAATAAAATCACCCCTCTAAGCAATTAACTTAAAATTATACTAAAATAAACAAATAACCAAATTTTACACCCCATTTATCTGTTCTATTGAACTTCCCACTTTACTTGAATTTCATCCAGCAAAAAGCCCACAAAAGCGATGGGCTTCTTGTGGGCTTTTTACTTATCTTATTTAGGTGCTATTCCTCTAAGGTATATTTCATCCAGACATTGGGCTCTATATAACGTCCTATTTTTTGTTCTAAATCAATTTCAATGGGATTCAAAGCAAAATCAATCACATAGGTACCTGAGCTTTGGAATGATCGGTTCGTCCAATGCTCCCATTCTTGGATACTGCCTTCTACATGCATGGCTTTAGCACATACACTGACAATAGTAGCTCCATTTTTGCAATGGGTGCGAATCCACGGATCAAAAGGCCATCCTTCTTCATTCGTCCATCTACTATACTCTTCCATGGACTGAAGTGGATATTGATGCTTTAAATTAGGGCGAATAGGCAAAATAAAATGTTCAAACCCTTGCTCTTTAGCAATCGCTTTCATGAAACGCACCAGTAAACCACTAATCCCCTGTCCTTGATAAACAGGATTCACCCCGATTTGCAAAGCACATAAGGTATTGGGTTTCTTTCCTGCTTGTTTATCCAAAAAAGCACGTTCCAATGCCCAATCCCATCCTTCTGCTGGAAGATGTTCTATTTCTTCTGCTGTTAAACTCAATGGGACACAATTTCCATTTCCTACGACTTCTTGTTTGTCCATCAGGAAAAATTGATACAAAGGAAACTCTACATATAAATCTTCCCAATACTTGATGTTTACTTTATCCTGAAGTATAAATTCAGGCCATACACTAAAAGCATCCACTTTTTCTAATAATACATCATATTGTGGTAAATAAGTTTTCGATGTTCGTATAAAAGAAAAGTGGCTTGTATCTCTGTCCATGATTTTAAAATTGCGTATTACTACTCCGATTTAAATTTAACGAGCCAAAGATACTCTTTCTTCTCAAATTCATCACTCATTTCCTTCTTTTATCCCCTAACGCAAGCACTTCCCTCTTTTCTATTTTTCTTAACTAAAGCTTAAAGCATTATCTTTTTCTATATTAAAATAATTCACTAATTTAGAAGAACTTAAATACTTTAGGCATTCTTTTTAAAGCACTAAGATGGCTCCTTTTAAAAAAAATCCACCTAATAGTATGCGTGCATATTATTTTTTTCTTATATTTGAGTTTAACCAACTTGAAATGAAGGACAAAACAATAGACTATACTTTAAGAGCAACTTGGCAGGCCGTAGCTAGGATGTACAACGAAGAAGCTGCCAAATACGACGCCACCATGTCTTTAGCTTTTGCTCTGTTGAGTATTGATAAGAATGGTACACCTTCTACTCTATTAGGCCCTAATATGGGAATGGAAGCGACGAGTTTAACTCGTACATTAAAGAAAATGGAGGAAAAAGGATTAATCACAAGAGAAAAAAACCCTCACGATGGTCGAGGGGTTATCATAAAACTTACTCCTCTAGGTCTTGAGAAAAGAGAGCTTTCCAAAGAAAAGGTCAAGCGGTTCAACGAGGCGATACGAAAACATCTTACAGAGGAGCAAATCGCTAATTTCATTGCAGTTACAGAAACGGTAAATCAACTGATTGCGGATAAAGCCATATTTGATACGAAAAAGTAACCCAATAAAACAATAGAATATATAGAATAAGTATTAACCATAGGAATTATATAAACATATGAAAAGACGAATTAAAAAAGTGGCTGTAATTGGTTCAGGTGTTATGGGATCAGCTATTGCATGCCATTTTGCCAATATTGGTGTTGAGGTATTGTTAATGGATATTGTTCCCAATGCTTTAACTCCAGAGGAAGAGAAAAAGGGGTTAACCTTAAATGATCGTGTAGTTCGAAATAAAATTGCACAAACTCATTTGACAAATGCACTAAAATCAAAACCCGCTCCTATTTATACGCCTCGCTTTGCAGATCGTATTACAGTAGGAAATCTTGAGGATGATTTATCGAAAATCAAAGAAGTAGATTGGATTATCGAAGTTGTTATTGAACGATTAGATATTAAAAAATCTGTTTTTGAAAATATCGAAAAATACAGAAAACCAGGCACTTTAATTACTTCTAATACATCTGGAATTCCTATGAAACTGCTCGTTGAAGGGCGCTCAGCCGATTTTCAACAGCATTTTTGCGGTACACACTTCTTCAATCCACCGCGCTATTTACCTTTATTTGAAATTATTCCTGGACCTCATACGTCTGCTGAAGTCATTTCATTTTTCCAAAACTACGCTCGTATCTACTTAGGTAAAACACCCGTTTTATGTAAGGATACACCTGGTTTCATCGGAAATAGAATTGGAGTATACTCTATGGCTATGGTGATGCAACTTACACAAGAAATTGGACTAACAATTGAAGAAGCTGATACCTTAACAGGGGCTTTCCTTGGTCGTCCAAAAACAGGAACCTTTAAATTAGGAGATTTGGTTGGTCTAGATACGGCGATTAACGTAACACTAGGATTAAAACAAAACTGTCCGGATGACACGATGATTCAAGAAGTAAAAGACAATCAAGCCTTGAATTTCTTACTTGAAAATAAATTCTTAGGAGATAAAACCAACAAAGGATTCTACTATAAAGAAGTAGATAAAGAAGGGAAAACGAATCGTTTTGCTTTGGATTTAAACACCTTAAGTTACCGACCTTTAGAGCGTGCTAAGATTGAAGCTATTGAAACGGCAAATCAAGCTGGAGGTACAAAGGCAAAATGGTCTGTACTATTAGCTGATCCAGGAAAGGCAGGAACCTTAATTCGCAAGCATTTTGCTTCTTTATTTGCGTATGTTTCACAACGCGTTCCTGAAATCACAGATACCTTATTCTCTATCGATGATGCCATGCGAACAGGATATGCTTGGAAGTATGGTCCATTTGAAACTTGGGATGTACTCGGTTTACAAAAGGGAATTGAATTAGTGGAAAAAGAAGGCTATCAAGTTGCTCAATGGGTAAAAGATTTAGCCGCTACGGGTGCTACAAGTTTTTATAAAATTGAAAATAGCAAAAAGCTATTTTACAATCAACAAACGCAAACTTTTGATGCAATTCCAGGACAGGATGCATTTATCATTCTAAATAACATTCGCAATACTAATAAAGTATGGGGCAACAGTGAAGCTACCCTACTCGACTTAGGTGATGGTATCGTAAACTTAGAGTTCCACTCTAAAATGAATACAATCGGTGGTGGTGTTTTAGCTGGATTAAATAAAGCTGTTGAGATTGCAGAACAAGATTTTGATGGTTTAGTTGTTGGAAATCAAGGTTCAAATTTCTCTGTTGGAGCAAATTTAATGATGATTTTCATGATGGCTGCTGAACAAGACTGGGATGAATTGAACATCGCTATCAAAATGTTCCAAGATACTATGATGAAAATGCGTTATTCTGCTATTCCTATAGTTGCTGCACCACATGGTATGACCTTTGGCGGTGGATGTGAGTTGAGCTTACATGCGGACAAAGTCGTTGCTGCTGCAGAAACCTATATTGGTTTAGTTGAGTTTGGTGTAGGATTAATCCCAGGTGGTGGTGGTTCAAAAGAAATGACCCTTCGCGCTTCTGATTTATACCGCAAAAACGATGTGGAATTAAATACCTTGCAAGAGCATTTCTTAACCATTGGAATGGCTAAGGTTGCTACATCTGCTGAAGAAGCTTTTGATTATAATATTCTACAACGAGGGAAAGATATCGTAGTCGTAAACAAAGATTTGCAAATCGCACAAGCCAAACGCGAAGCGTTAGTTATGGCTCAAGCAGGATATACACAGCCTGTGAAACGAAAAGATATCAAAGTATTAGGTCGTCAAGCATTGGGTATGTTCTATGTAGGAACAGACAGCATGATGGCAGGAAAGTATATTTCAGAACACGATCACAAAATTGCAAATAAACTTGCTTATGTGATGGCTGGGGGAGATTTATCTGAGGCTACTTTGGTCTCTGAACAGTACTTACTTGACTTAGAAAGAGAGGCTTTCCTATCGCTATGTGGAGAACGCAAAACGTTAGAGCGTATTCAACACATGCTTAAAACAGGTAAACCTTTGAGAAACTAATTAACCAACTAATTACAGAAACATGAAAACTGCATATATAGTAAAAGGATATAGAACAGCTGTAGGTAAAGCTCCTCGCGGTGTTTTTCGATTTAAAAGACCCGATGAGTTAGCAGCAGAAACCATAGAATACTTAATGAATGCACTTCCTGAATTTGACAAAACACGCATTGATGATGTCATGGTAGGAAATGCAATGCCCGAAGCTGAACAAGGGCTTAATATGGGGCGTTTAATCTCCTTGATGGGATTAAAAGTAGATGATGTACCTGGGGTTACCGTAAACCGATACTGTGCTTCTGGTATTGAAACCATTGGAATGGCCGTTGCAAAAATACAAGCCGGAATGGCTGATTGTATTATTGCTGGTGGAGCAGAAAGCATGAGTTATATTCCTATGGGAGGATATAAACCCTCTCCAGATTATGGAGTAGCAAAAGCGGGACATGAAGATTATTACTGGGGAATGGGACTTACTGCTGAAGCAGTAGCCAATGACTATAAAGTATCTCGAGCCGATCAAGATGAATTCGCTTACCAATCGCATATGAAAGCCTTAAAAGCTATTGCTGATGGAAAATTTGCAGATCAAATTGTACCGATCACTGTAGACGAGGTTTTTGTCAACGAAAAGGGAAAAAGAGAAAGCAAATCATACACGGTTACACAAGATGAAGGACCTCGTATGGGAACTTCTGTTGAGGCTTTGTCTAAATTGAGACCTGTATTTGCTGCTGATGGATCGGTTACAGCAGGAAACTCATCTCAAATGAGTGATGGTGCAGCTTTTGTAATGGTCATGTCGGAAGAAATGGTCAAAGAGCTTAATATCGAACCTATTGCGCGCATGGTCAATTATGCTGCAGCTGGTGTTGAACCGCGAATTATGGGAATTGGTCCAATTAAAGCTATTCCTAAAGCACTGAAGCAAGCTGGATTACAATTAAAAGACATTGATTTAATTGAATTAAATGAGGCTTTTGCTTCTCAATCGCTAGCTGTTATTAGAGAATTGGGAATTAATCCTGATATCGTTAATGTCAATGGTGGAGCAATTGCCCTAGGACATCCCCTAGGATGTACAGGAGCAAAATTATCTGTTCAACTATTTGATGAAATGAAACGCAGAGGCTCTAAATATGGTATGGTAACCATGTGTGTGGGAACTGGTCAAGGAGCTGCTGGAATTTACGAATTGCTATAATCTACTATTAACCATAAAAAAAATTAACCATGAATACAGCTATAACAAGAGGAGGTCAATACTTAATAAAAGAAACAAAAAGTGAGCATATCTTTACTCCAGAAGATTTCTCAGAAGAGCAACTCATGATGCGTGATTCGGTAAAGGAATTTATCGATAAAGAGATATGGCCAAACAAAAATCGCTTTGAAAATAAAGATTATGCTTTCACTAAAGAATGCATGCAAAAAGCTGGGGAACTAGGCCTTTTAGGGGTTGCTGTTCCTGAAGCTTACGGAGGTTTGGAAATGGGATTTGTATCCACTATGCTTGTTTGTGATTATATATCAGGAGCAACAGGTTCTTTCTCTACTGCTTTTGGAGCGCATACAGGAATTGGAACAATGCCTATTACACTCTATGGAAATGAAGAACAAAAGAAAAAATACGTTCCTAAATTAGCTAGTGGTGAGTGGTTTGGAGCCTACTGTCTAACGGAACCAGATGCTGGTTCTGATGCAAACTCAGGTAAAACAAAAGCGGTATTATCTGAAGATGGTAAGTACTACAACATCACAGGACAAAAAATGTGGATTTCCAATGCTGGATTCTGTAATTTATTTATCGTATTCGCTCGTATTGAAGACGACAAAAATATTACTGGATTCATTGTAGAGCATGATCCATCTAATGGAATTTCTCTTGGTGAGGAAGAACACAAATTGGGAATTAGAGCCTCTTCTACTCGTCAGGTATTCTTTACTAACACGAAAGTACCTGTTGAAAATATGCTTTCTGAGCGTGGAAATGGGTTTAAAATTGCAATGAATGCCCTGAACGTGGGGCGTATCAAACTAGCTGCTGCTTGTTTAGATTCTCAACGTCGCTTAATTACAGAAGCAATTAAATATGCAAATGAACGCATCCAGTTCAAAGTACCTATTTCTTCTTTTGGTGCTATCCGCACAAAAATTGCTGAAATGGTAACAAATGCTTATGTAGGAGAATCTGCTTCATATCGTGCTGCTGGTAGTATTGAAAAGCGTATCAATCAACGTATTGAAGAAGGAAATACACACCAAGAAGCAGAGCTAAAAGGCGTAGAAGAATTTGCTATTGAATGTTCAATCCTAAAAGTAGCTGTTTCTGAAGATGTACAAGCTTGTACAGATGAAGGAATTCAAATTTTTGGTGGAATGGGATTCTCTGAAGATACTCCGATGGAAAGCGCTTGGAGAGATGCTCGTATTTCTCGTATTTACGAAGGGACAAATGAAATCAACCGCATGTTAGCTGTTGGGATGTTAATCAAAAAAGCAATGAAAGGTCATGTGGATTTACTTACTCCTGCTATGCAAGTTGCGGATGAATTGATGAGTATTCCAAGTTTTGATACACCAGATTATTCAGAACTGTTTACAGAAGAAAAAGAAATGATTGAAAAGCTTAAAAAAGCCTTTTTAATGGTTGCTGGTAGTGCAGTTCAAAAATTTGGTCCTGATTTAGAAAAACACCAAGCGTTAATGATGGCTGCTGCTGATATGATGATTGAAATCTACATGGCAGAAAGTGCAATTCTAAGAACTGAAAAATTAGCAAAAAGCAAAGGAGAGCAAAACATCAAAGAGGAAATCGCGATGGCTCAATTATATTTATACCATGCTGTTGACATTGTGGCTCAAAAAGGAAAAGAAGGTATTGCTTCTTTTGCAGAAGGAGATGAACAACGCATCATGTTAATGGGACTAAGAAGATTTACAAAATATGTAAATCTACCTAATGTAAATGCATTACGCGAATCTATTGCTAAAAAAGCAATAGAGGCTAACGAATATGTTTTCTAACGAAAACAAACGATTGGTTTAGTTTGTTAAAAAAAAGGCCGCTTCTTTCGTTCAATCGAAAGGGCGGTCTTTTTGATTTAGTATAATATGCATTTAAAAATACTTTACACTTATAGTAATCAAACAAACAATTCACATCATTATCCTTCATTCCGTATTGTTTTTATAAAAAAATACTAAAATAAATAATAAAATCATTTTTTATAAACAATAAATCTATCTTTATCTTATGATTTAAAATAGATAAAATGTATAATGGGAATTTAAATAAACTGGTATTATCTGATATCAGAGGAGAGAGAAGAGAGTTTATCGCCATGAAGTTGCAACACGCCTTACGGCTCGAAAATAGTTATACCATCCCCATGCAAAAGAATAACTTTTTTCAAATTATCCTCATCACAGCGGGAACAGGAATTCAATATATCGACTTACAAGCTTACGAAGTCAAAGCTGGGGATATTATTTTTATAAATACCTGGCAACAATACCGCTGGAGCTACAATGCCTCTACACAAGGTTATTTATTAAGTTTTACACCTAGTTTTATTACCCAATTCGTTTCTGACCACCTGTTTGTTCACGATCTTCCGTTCTTTAAGCGATTTACTAGCCATCATCTTGTAACCTTAGGAGATGAGTTAAAAGACACCTTATTGATTGCGATAGAACGTATACTGAAAGAATATGAAACTGAAGATGGTGAATACATTAATTTAATTCGAACCTACCTTTTAGAAATATTGCTCTTGTGTAAAAAAGAAATAGATCAAACATCGTTGACTAGTCTCAATTCTGTAAAATCCAACGAATTGATTAAATCATTTGAGTCCTTGATTGATAAACACTTTTATGAATATCGCTTTCCAAAAGAATACGCCAAGGTATTGCTGGTCACTCCCAACTACTTAAATGCGATGTGCCAGAAAGTAAAGCAAAAATCCGCTGGAGATATGATTCGCGATCGCATCTTAATTGAATGCAAACGACTACTCCTGCATACTAGCTTATCCGCTAGCGAAATTGCTTATCAATTGAATTTTAAAGATAATTCGTACTTCTCCAGGTTCTTTAAGAAGCACATTGGCATCGCACCCGATGAATTTAGACGAAGATAAGGTTAGTTGACAGTTTACGGTTGACGGTGAACGGGAAGAATAAACCGTTAACTATAAACCGTAAACTATAAACCGTAAACTATAAACCGTAAACCGTTAACTATAAGTCTCCCCATTCTATTGCTGGGTTGTACCACAGTTGACCGTCTTTGACCTCTAGTGGAGCTTCAAAATTATTGGTATACAAAGCCCCAGTTCCCAATCCTTGTGGCATTGGATTATGCAAGGTAAACGTCCATTGTGCAATTGCATTCAGTCCAATATTGCTTTCTAGTGCAGAAGTAATCCACCACTGAATTTGTAATTGTTCTGCGATATCAATCCACTCTTGACTTCCTTTAAAGCCACCAACTAAGCTGGGTTTTAAAATAATATACTGTGGGCGAATCGCTGTTAGCAAAGCAACTTTATCCGCATAGGTTGTTACGCCAATTAATTCCTCATCTAAAGCAATAGGCAAGGGCGTTGTTTGACACAGCGCCGCCATTTCCTTTATTTGATGTTGTTTGATGGGTTGCTCTATGCTGTGAATCTGCAGTTGCGCCAATTGTTTTAGTTTGGCTGGAGCATCAGCTACCGTAAACCCTCCATTGGCATCCACTCTCAATTCAATCTGATTTACGCTATAATGCTGTCGGATGTAGTGCAAGAGATTCACTTCTGCTTCAAAGTCAATCGCGCCAATTTTTAACTTTACACACGTAAATCCCTGCGCTAATTTTTCATCTATTTGCTCTTTCATAAAGGTTTCTTCCCCCATCCAAATCAAACCATTAATTGGAATAGCCTTATGTCCTTCCACAAAAGCAGAAGGAAAAAGAACAAAAGGATTAGTGCTTGCTAAAGATAAAAAGGCTTGCTCTACTCCGAATTGAATAGAGGGCCAATCGCGCAATGCTTCCCACAACCTTTCTTGTCCTAAATGGATATGTTCCACCACCCACTGTAATTTGGCTTCATAGTCGGGACGATCATCAAAACTAAGAGAGCGCAGTATCCCGCACTCTCCTATTCCGATTTTATCGTTTTCCTCTATTTTAAGCAACCAAGTTTCCTTTTCTGTCATAATACCTCTAGATGTTCCAGAAGGTCTCTTAAATTGAAGAATATGCTTGCTATATGTTGCTTTCATACTTTTATAGGGTTAAGCTCTCACCGATAGATAAAAGCATTAAATCTTTTCCTTTTTCAAAGAATTTGCGTTTTGCGTCTTCATGGTCAATTTCGATATAACCAAATGTATCAAAGTGATAGCCTAAGACTTTATCACATTGCACAAAATCTGCTGCAATTACAGCTTCATCAACTCCCATCGTAAAATTACTTCCAATAGGTAGGATGGCTAAATCTAATGCAGTAAACATCGGAATTAATTTCATATCCATCGTTAGTGACGTATCACCAGCGATATAGACATTCTTATTTTTACTCTCAATAACAAATCCTCCTGGTTGTCCTCCATAACTGCCGTCAGGGAAAGAACTAGAATGGATCGCTGGTGTATATTTTACTTTGCCAAAATCAAATTGCCAACTTCCTCCGTGATTCATGGGATGTGCATTAAATCCTTTAGCCTCATAATGCCCAGCAATCTCCGCATTAGAAACAATAATAACCTCTGGATTATTTTTCGCGATTAATTCCACGTCTGCAATGTGATCTCCATGTGCATGCGTTAATAGAATATAATCCGCTTTTATATCATTGACGTTAATTTCCTTTGCTGCTGGTAATGGATTGCCGGTAATAAAAGGATCAACCATCACATAAATATCTTCAATCTGGATACCTAAACAGGCATGTCCGTAGTACGTTATTTTCATAATTTTTATTTTATAAGATTAAAGCTAAGGAAAAAAGTACAGAAACCAAAAAAGTACTTAAGGCTACAATTTTCATTTGGCTATCTAGTTCTCTAGGATTGGTATTATTTTTAACAAAGACCAAGTGTTTCACAAAAGGAAAATAAGCCAGTACAAAAACAAAATTGATGAAAGGTTTTGCACTATAAACCGCATAGACAACAAATGCAATTAAGGCAAATGCAAGAATGAAGTAATGATAATACTTGGCATTTTGACGCCCTAATTTAACTGCTAGTGTATTTTTTCCCACCAATTTATCCGCATCTAAGTCGCGCATATTATTAATATTCAATACTGCGATACTCAAATTCCCTACTGCAACAGCCGGTAATATAATCCAAGGATTAAGCGTTTGTCCATACAAGTAAAAACTTCCTATTACACTGACTAAACCAAAGAAAATAAAAACAAACAAATCTCCAAGTCCTCGATACCCATAAGCTGACTGCCCCACGGTATATTTAATGGCTGCTGCCACACAGCTAATTCCCAAAACAAAAAAGAACAAAGAGGTAAAAAAATGATCTCGCCCAAAAGAAAGATAAATTAAAATCAAGGCAGAAACTAGAGATAAACCTGCAGTAAAAATGATTCCTCTTTTTAATTCCTCTTTTGTCAACAAACCACTTTGTAAAGCACGTTGAGGTCCTAGTCTATTTTCGTTATCCGTTCCTTTTACGCCATCTCCATAATCATTGGCAAAGTTGGATAATATTTGAAATAATAAAGTTGTGAGGATAGCAAAGAAAAAGATAAGGTAAAAATTTTCGTGGTTAGCATAGTAAGGAAATGCACAAGCAGTTCCGACAATAATTCCTGATATCGATAGAGGTAACGTGCGCAAGCGTGCAGCAGAAACCCATGTTTTTGTTTTAGACATACATATAAGCTTTCAACGGACAAATACCCTCATTTATCCACTTGCGCAAAATTAAGGATAAAACCAAGTAAATACAACTTCGTATTTAGTTTTGACACCTCCTTTATTTCTCTTTTTCAGCATCCCATTTTTTTTAAAAAAACTCGTCTAAAATTATCCTGACCAACCCTGAAATACAATAGTCTTCACGACCTCTTAAACAAACAAAATCCACTAGAATAAAACGACATTTTTCTCAGAATTAGTCCTAAATTATATTAAAGTTATCATTTAAGTAAAGACCCCTACTGTATTTTGACTAAATCAAAATCAGAAAAAACAAGCAAACCTCGTCTCTAGAAAACCACTTCAAGCAAGTTAGATTCAACGTAAAGTAAAGATGCAACACAAAATACACAATATATTAAAAACAAACGAATTACAACTAATTTTTACAACCCATAACAAAAAGTTATACATCAAATAAGTCTTAAAAACAGTCTAAAAGCCTTACTTCACCACTATATCACAATTTCTAAATCAGTAAAGTTACGCAAAAACAAAACTAAAACTAAAGGTTGCTAAATAAGGACAAATTACTTTTAACCCTTCTTGTTCCATCTGCTGTTTTAGTATGCTAAAAGGCAGCTACCCTCACCTTTTAATTCCCCTTGTTTTTTATTTTTAACCCTTGAATATTTTTCTTTTTTTCCCTATTTAGTACATCAAAAAAAGTTTTATTCTTTCTATTTTCTGCTTGTGATAAGCTAAAAAATACGCGATGACTTCCTTCTCATTCAGGCCTTTTTATAGCCCTATTGCTACCTTTTACCTTTCTGTTACTTTCTTATTTTTAAGCTTAGATTAACTCCTAAACCATCCAAATAAGCACAAAAAAAAAGGATGAGAATTCGATTCTCATCCTTTTAGATGTTAGATTTTTAGTCTGTCTTATTGTTTTTTCAAGCGATAATTTTCAGCTAAATTTCCTGTAATTTCATTTCCTTCTTGATCCAAAAGCAATAAACTTCCTTCGTGTACTGCTGCCTGTTTTTTACTTCCATCTTTCAATATAAGTGTAATTTTATTCCCTGTTGTATCCCATTCATACTTTCCTTCTTCTTCAAAATGTCCATCTTTTCTATCTTGATAATGGTCCACTAATTTGAAAGTTCCATCCTCGTTCAGTACGATTGTTTCATCGATTCCTGGACAATCTGCACATGGGATAGTTCCCTTATATGTACCTGCCCAATCTAATGAAGTTTTTGAATTATCAGCCATTACTTCTGTTGGAGTTACTTCTTCAACTGCCGTTGGTTCTGTTGTTTCTTTTACCTCTTTTTTACAGCTTGTAAGCGTTAAAACACTCATTGCTACTACTGTTAACACAGCTAAATTTCTTCTTTTCATCGTGAAATTTTTTTTAATAGTTTTATACATCAAATTTACAACTTATTTTCAATATTCGAACTCCATTTATCTTAATAAAAAGCAATTAATCCAAATTATTGTAAAACTACTGTTGATTTTCTATTCTTTTATATGTTAGTACCGTTTGATGATCTTCCGATTTCAATAGCAATAGATTATTATCGAATTGATATTCTTTTGTTTTCCAGAATGCTATTTTATAAGCCATAGATTCCACTTCCTCACAATACGTTTGAAATGGTGTAATTCCTGGCTCAAGATCAAGCGTTGAGGCTCCTAATGCTTTGATTGTTCCTTGTTGTAAATTACATCCATCTTCACCATAAATCTTGCTGTCTTTCAAATTAACAACAAAAAAAGGAGCTTTTAATGGAAACAAATCACTCACGGTTTCCCCCTTAGTTGTTGCCGTTTTAAAATCTATTAATTCCCAAGTTCCTTCTAATTGATGTATTGTACTTGCTTGTTCTTGTTTCAATACAATGGCGTCTTTTTGCCTAGTTTGACTTTTACATCCCACCGCTAAAACAACAAAAGTTATCCCGATAAGTTTAATTATTTTTTTCATGTGCATTGCTTTGTCGTCTATTCAATTCGCTCTAAATTCTCCTTATACAAGCCAACTAAAACGCTATTTCCATTTTGATCTACACGAAGTCCACCAAATTTAGCTTGTTCATATAACGTATCTTTTCCTTCTTGAAAAAAGTAGCTCTCTGCTCCAACAGCTAGACTAAATCCATCCCAATTGAAGTATTTTACGGCCACAATTGCTTCCTCCCCTTCTAGTTTAGGCAAAGCTGTACTAATGGCTTTAAAAGTACCTCTATTTTGCTCATCCAAGGTTAGAATCACATAACCGCGTTTGTGTATTTCATCTTTATTGCGGGTTGATTCACGCAATTCATTGTTGAGGGCGTAATTCAATTGCATATAATCGCCCTGTATTAAGGAACGCGGGTCAACTGGAGCTAAGGGCAATAATACGAATTTTCCTTCTTGAATGGTTTCTTCTTTTTGCAAGACAGCGCGTAGGAAAAACACAGCGAATACCACTAAGGTAACTGCAATGACACTATTTCTTTTATTTTTCACGGTTCCATTGATTATAAATTACAAATAGCCCTAAAAAGAACAGACCGCAGCCCATTAAGATTAGAGATTTAATAAGCAGGCTTACATTTAAATAGTAGTAGTATGCACCTAAAGAGAAAAGCAATGTACAAATAGCCAGTACGATTCCTTTGTAAAAGCGAAACTGAAAAGACCATACCAATAAGAAAAAACTAATCACTAAAGGCATACCAAAACCATGCATTAAAAAGGCCATTCCCAAGATTAAAACACTTGCTATTCCAGTGATAAGCATGGGTTTAGACAGAGTTACTCGTTGCCCAATTTGCTTCACTGTCCAATAGGTTAAAACAAGCAATACAATTCCGGCAAAACCTAAATAGATCTTGTGCCCCACTTCATGATAGTCAAAATATCTAGAACGGTTGATCCAATTGGCAGGATCAATCAAAGTGATATTATCCTGAATGATTTCAAAGAAAAAAATAAGGAATAAAGCATGTAGCATGGCACTATATCGCTGTGACCAGAACGAGTATTTTGTTTTCAGCTCGACTTCTTTATCAAACAAAACGTACAGACCAACTAAAAGCAGCCAAAACAACAGGAGTGCTCCATAGCCTAAATGTAGTAAGCCGAGGTAATATACCACACCATAATACAAGCCAATAATAGATAAGAACTGGATAATCTTGCTTTTGAATAACATAAATCCAGCAAAACTCAATATAATTACACAGAGAAGATTATTATTCTCGCTCCAACCAAAATCAATACAAGCCGCAATTACGCAAACAAATGCACTAATATACGTAGCAACAAATACCCCATCTCTCAAAGCGGGTTCTGTCTTTTTATTGCCAATAAAACTCAAAGCATAAAGCACTACTGCAAAGAGTAGAAAACTAATATATCCTAGTGAATCACCAATGGTAAGAAACAAAAAACCAAAGAAAAATCCCATGGCTAATAAACTTCCTAAAATAGCAACCACTTTCAAAAAGATATACTTCATGGAGTTTTCCTCCGCTATACGACTGGCTAATTGCTCCTCAACACGAACACCTTGTTCTTCTACTTGAAAAAGCAAGTCTTTCCACGAACTATTTTTCATCTTTCCACGCTTTTGATTTATTCGACACCAATTTAATAATGAAGAAGATTGCTCCTATAGCATACAACATGTAAACGAGCAGTCCTTCTGCTGCATCCTTAAATATTTTCATCCAAATCATTAATCCACAGCATACTGCTGCAATTAAAGCATAAGAAAACAAGAAAATCTGTTTTTGTATCCACCCCATTACTAGGCCACCGCCAATTAGTATTAGTGCAAGTACTAAGGCGATTACATTCCCCTCTAGCTCAGTTTCTCTATAATTTGCTTCATGACTGAAGAGCCACAAACTAAATCCGATAGTTGCTAATACGTAAATAGCGATGCATTGCACCTGTTTATATAAATTGCCAATTTGAAACTGTGGATGCAATCTTTTAATTTGCGGAAGCAGTAAAAGCGCGAAATTTATCAGGATTAAATAAATAACTCCCAAAAAAACAGAATCAACCTGTAGTACTTGTACTAAGGCTAATATCAATGTTGTATTGGCTAAAATGCTAAAAAACAACCATTGATACGTAGATTGACTTACAAGCGTTAGTGGAGTAACTACCATCAACCAGGTTAAAAATAAATCATAAGCATTGGCTCCTGTTTGATAGGTTTGCCCAAAAACAGCCAGTAATACCCCTATTAATACGGAAGTTGCTACGAGGCTAATTTTATTGATTGCCTCTTTGACACGCGTCGTTATCGCTCCATAGGCACTGATTAAGATACCCAATCCAATCAGAGCGAACTTAACACTCGCTGTCATCTGATCCCAATTAAAGGCAAAGAAGAACAGCATACCACTCACCAAAAAACCAATACCGCAAATGAGCAGGGCATAATACCCAAACTCCTTCCATTGTTGAGCAGAAGCTAAACCATAGGTTTGATACAGCGTTTTAAAGTGTTGTTCTTCTATTGATGAATGTTCTTGGAGTAAGAACAATTCATGCTTTGTTACTTTCTTTTCTTTTTCTTTCATATACAATTTATTATCCCCCAAAAAGTGTGTTTATACGCACTTTGTACTAGGATGCTAAGATTTGAGCAGCGTGATCTTTTGTTTTTACCTTGTCAATAATTTGACTAAGCACTCCCTCTTCATTGATTACAAAAGTCATACGGTGAATTCCATCATAGGTTCTACCCATAAACTTTTTAGGTCCCCAAACACCAAAGGCATGAAGTACTTCTTTGCTTTCGTCTGCTAGCAAAGGAAAAGGCAACTTATTTTTAGTTATAAACTTCTGCTGTCTTTCCGCAGAATCAGCACTCACGCCAAGTAATTCATAGCCTTGTGCTTTTAGTTCTTGATAATTGTCTCTCAAATTACACACCTCCCAAGTACATCCTGGGGTACTTGCTTTAGGGTAAAAAAAGACCACTAACTTCTTTCCTTTGTAATCACTTAATTGATGTTTTACTCCGGCTTGATCTATACCAACAAAATTTGGCGCTTGATCACCAACTTTTAAATGTGTCATTTTATTTTAATTTTTTGTGAATAGTAAAATTACTTTTTTTTTACTTAGGTCAATCATTTTCGATCGTCTCTTCTACTTTAACTTATTTTCAACGGGTATTTTTTCTTCTAGTCTTCTATTATTTCTTTCTTACAATCACTTACTCACATAAAAATCACCCCCTTATAAAAAAAATAAGTATTTAATTAAAATCATTCTAAATAATTCTATATTTGCGAACTATGTATTTTATTTTTAATAAGTCTAAATAATATTCTAA
The DNA here is from genome assembly GCF_001549985.1 of Myroides odoratus. Taxonomy (GTDB): domain Bacteria; phylum Bacteroidota; class Bacteroidia; order Flavobacteriales; family Flavobacteriaceae; genus Flavobacterium; species Flavobacterium odoratum_A. The sequence goes on from NZ_LROZ01000023.1 coordinate 23,833, forward strand.
AAGACTTTTAATCGATCTTATTCTAGTTATGAATCGCATCTATCTCCTTATGCTGTCTTGTTCTAGTTTGTCCATGTTCGCACAAACCGAAGCGCAGTTAGACAGTTTATATCAAATCCTACCCACCGATCTTGGTGAAGTTTTTATCCGCGTCAACCAACCTGTTTTTCAACAGAAAGCGGATAAAATGGTATTTAATGTAGAAAATAGTAGCCTATCTGAAGGTAGTACTATTTTAGAAGTACTGGGTCGTGCGCCCGGCGTTGTTGTTTCTCAAGAAGGAGAATTGTCACTTCGTGGAAAAAAAGGAGTGAGTGTGATGATTAATGGTAAATTGAGTTCCTTGTCTTCCAAAGAATTAGCCAATTTACTACGCTCTACTAATTCAAGTGCAGTAAAAAATATTGAAATCATTGCCAATCCCTCGGCCAAATACGACGCAACGGGTAATGCGGGTATCATCAATATTGTATTGAAGAAAAGCGTGCTTGAGGGATTGAATGGCAGTGTTTATACTAGTGTTGGACGAGGAAGGAAAAACCGCATGAATACAGGGATGAACATCAACTACAACCACAAAGGTTGGAGTGTATTTGCGGATTACAGCTATACTTTTAGAGGCGAGGAAGAACGCAAAACCTTTGATCAAGATTTTTTTGATGCTTCTTCCCTACTTACTCGTCAAACCATGCAACACTACAAAACGAGTGAACCCTTGACATCCAATAATTTTAAATGGGGAACCGACTATCAATTCAACGCTAAAACATCTATAGGTATCTTGTTTGATGCTAAAATTGGGCGTTATGAAAACAAATCCAAAGGGATTAGCGATGTTTACACCCCTATTTCAACTCTGTATTCATCCATTGCCACAGATAATTACAACGACGAACATTGGTATGACTATACCTATAGCGTACATGGAACGCATCAATTTGCAGAAGAAGGAACGCGTTTAGATTTTGATATTGAATATGAACAATCTAAATTTAGGTCACTCCAAACGCAGCTCCAAGAAACGCGAGTAGCTACTGCGGATGCTTATCCCAACCGACGAGGAAAGATTCCTTCAACGTTGCGCGTTTTCAATGGAAAATTAGATTTTACAATTCCTCTTTGGGACAATCACACGTTAGAAACGGGTTGGAAATCGACGGTAAAAACCAACGACAATCCTTCTGTCTATGAAATAGAGGAAAACAACCAATGGGCAATTGATCCGATTACAACCAATCACTACGATTACAAGGAGCAAATTCACGCCCTATATGCCAATTATAAAGCCACTTGGGATCATTGGCAAATTCAAGTTGGGCTACGCAATGAATATACAGATCGCACCATCAACCAAAAAACGACAGCGGAGCACCATCAAATGGATTACAATAAATTATTTCCCAGTGCTTCCATTAAATATGAGACTGATCAGGCGCATAGCTACTATGCTTCCTATAGTAAACGCATCAACAGACCGAGTCATTTTGACTTGAATCCCTTCCGTTTTTACAACGATCCTTTCAATTATTGGCAAGGAAATGTAAACGTCAGACCCGAAATTACACATGCCACAGAGGTCGGATATAGCTGGAGTAAATATTTGATTGCTTCAATTTATTTTAGTCAGACCCATGATGTCATGACGCAAGTATATTCCTATGAACAGAATCAAACGATTATGGTTAAAACGCTAGAGAATCTGAGTAAATCTTACCATTATGGTGCTACTGTAACTGCCACTGCTAATCCCACAGATTTTTGGACCTTAAGCAGTATGTTTAACTTGTTTAACAACCAATACAAAGGAACCTATCAAGAAACGACCATTGACAGCAAGCAAGTTGCTTTTACACTGAATGCTCAAAATAGCTTTACTTTTTCAAAAGGAATAAAAGCCGAAATTAATGCACAGTATTTTTCTAAATCGAATATTGGCTTATACAAAAGAGATGCTTACTTTGATCTAACAATTGGAGCTTCTAAGAGTGTCTTCAAGGAGAAGGGTAGCATTAAACTAGCACTAACTGATGTATTAAAAACCAATAACTTCACAATTATTGGTGATAACTTCGATTCGAAGGTGAAACAGAAATACGACTTAGATAGTAGGATTGCAACTTTATCGTTTAATTATAAATGGTAAATTCAAAAACTACAGCAAAACTGTTTATTTTGTTAACAAATGTATTTTTGTTTTTTAAATTAATCAACATTTCATATACTTGTGTTAATCAATTTTAAAACTTTTTTATGAAAAAATTAACATTAGGATTAGCATTAATCTTATCTCTTGGCGTTTTTGCAAATAATGGTGAGATCAAAGGAGAAGATAAATCCGAACAAATTACATTTACACAAAAATGTTATCTCCTTAGCTTTGATGCTGTATATTACCAAAACTTCAAAGCTGTTAGTGGTTCTGCAGAACATCATGAAAAGTATTTTTATGGTACTTATGATGCTGCTGTAACAGAATCAGAAAACTTTAAAAATAGTTTCAATTACTATCCTCTTCTTAATTGGTCTAATGGGACAGGATGGAGTGTTCCTGTAAGCGAACCTCAAGAAATGTCAAGAACCAAATGTCTTGAAATAATACCCCTTAATTAATTTAGTACCTTAAATATAAATCGAGAATTGTAAAATACACGACTTACGATTTATCACGAAATGAAAAAGCCAACTCAATGAGTTGGCTTTTTTTACCATAAAATCTAGACGTGGCTACTTGTCTTATTTGATTTCCAACAGTATTGTTGTTTATTTTTAAGATCCCTTTTACACCCTTCTTGTTCGAAGGCGTCTTCTTGAAGTGGGGAACTTGCGTTTTATTTTGAGTTGCAAAGTAGTTCAAATAAACTGAATGTCAAAGTCTTAAAATAGTTTTACTAAAAAATATAAATAAAATAATATAAATCAAATTATAAACTTCACTTTAACACTATACCCATAAACTTTACTCAAAAAAGCACAATAATTAGTAGGAACGCTATAAAGGCAACAACAAAAATTGTTCTATTAATTGAATAAATGCACCATATTCTGTTTGGTTCTTCTTGACTAAACGTTCCCAAACGAGTACAGGTACTTCTATTTTTGTATTATTACTATCTGTATACACACGACTTCCAGATAAATTCTTCGTTAAGGTAGCTGACTTATTACTTCCTTTAAACGTCATATCTCCAGAAAAATCGGTTTGAATATCCCAGGACTTTTGCTCTCCTTCATTTTTTACTTGGAGGATTCCGAAAATATCTTCTTTCGCTGTTATTTTTTTTCCACGATTATCTTCAATCGTCAATTTTCCTAAAATATCAATACCATAGGTAGCTTCATACCCACTAATCTGCATATAATCCAGTATTAAATCTTGAAAAAACATAGATTTAACATCCAGCTCATTGTAATTAGGTCCCATCTTCTTTTCCAAATAGGCTTTATTAAATTTGAGGGTGTTATGATTTGAATCAGTAAAGGTCAAGTCATCAAAAATATTTCTCTTCAGTTTAGCGTTATACTGATCTGCTTTATAAACTAAATCATTAAAAATATCTTGTTGAATACGCTGTCCATAGGTCGCAAAAGAACAAAGGATAAAAGCAATACTCCATCCAAAACTAAAGCAGTGATTTATTTTATTCTTCATGATGTCCGTCTTTATTTTTGCGTTAACTTTTTTGCTTGTTCCCAATATACGTCCATTTCTTCCAAATTCATCTGAGACAAGGCTTTATTTTCTTCTTGGATCAGCTGTTCCATCGTTTGGAACCGCGTCAAAAACTTGTGGTTTGTCTGACTCAACGCATGTTCAGGATCTATACCTACAAAGCGAGCATAGTTAACTAAAGAAAATAAAATATCTCCGAATTCCTTTTCCATCAAAGCCTGATTACCCGCCGCTTCTTCTGCTTTGAATTCTTGTATTTCCTCTTCTACTTTCGCCCATACCTCCATTTTATCACTCCAATCAAAACCAATGCCACTTGCTTTCTCCTGCATACGCAATGCTTTGATTATCGCAGGTAAACTGGTGGGCACACCTTCTAATACTGATTTTCGTCCCGCTTTCAATTTAAGTTGCTCCCAATTTTGTAGCACTTCTTGTTCGTTTTCTACTTTGGTATCTCCGTATATATGAGGATGTCTATAAATAAGTTTCTCACAAATGCCATCCGCAATTGTTTTCACATCAAATAATCCTTGTTCACTTCCTATTTTAGCATAAAATACAATGTGCATCAACAAATCTCCTAACTCCCCTTGCATTTCTGTTGCGTCTCCAACCGAGATACTATCCGCTAATTCATAGACTTCTTCAATGGTCAAAGAACGCAACGACTCAAAGGTTTGTTTCTTATCCCATGGACATTCAACCCTTAACTCATCCATAATGGTTAACAAACGTCCAATAGCTTCTAATTTTTCTTGTTGTGTATGCATAGCGAATTGTATTATTTTCCTTGTAAAAATAAAAAAGCTCGTTGTATAACGAGCTTTTTATCTATTCTTTTTTCTTATTTGCTTTCTTCAACTGCTTCTTGAAAAGCCTCTTGAATTAATCCTCTTTTTTGTACGATATTATACCAGTTCAATACTTTTTTAATATCTGAATTGTAAACGCGCTCTGAATCATAGTTTGGCAATACTTCTTGGAAGTAAGCAACTAATTCTGGATCAGAAGCTTTGTGAGAAATAGCCTCTCCATTGTTTTCCTTTGTTGCGATATTTTTAAATACGTCAAAAAGTTTAATTTCTCCTTCGTGCGTATATATTGAGATTTCAGATAATAAACTAACGTTGTTTTTTAATCCTACTGTGCTTCTTTTCCCGTCAACTAATGATTCTGCAATAAATCCTGTGCGTGTTTGAACAATTAACTCAAATAATCCTGGCTTACCAGAAATAGCTAATACTTTTTCTAAACTCATTTTCTAAAATTTTTCTTTTGTAACAAATATCTTAATTACTTCTTAATTTCCAATTTTTTATCTACCTTTTTTAGCAGCAAATTTCATTTTATAGTCTGTAAACACTTTACCTTCCATAATATTCTTCAATCGCTTCGCAATTAATTTCTTTTTAAGGCTTGATAATTTATCTGTAAACAGAATTCCTTCAATGTGATCGTATTCATGTTGAATTACACGTGCTGCCAATCCATTGATTGTTTCTGTGTATTTCGTGAAATTTTCATCGCAGTATTCAATTGTAATCTGTTCTTTACGTACAACAAGTTCATGTACATCTGGAATACTTAAACATCCTTCATTAAATGCCCACTCTTCTCCTTCTTCCTTAATTATTTTAGCATTGATGAATGTTCTTTTATACTTCGTTAAAAACTCTTTCTCTTCTGGTGTATTATCTTCAATCTCTGCAAATGGAGCACAATCAACTACGAATAGACGAATAGGCAATCCCACTTGAGGAGCTGCTAATCCTACCCCACTAGCCGAATACATCGTATCGTACATATTAGCAATTAATTCATCTAGATTTGGATAATCTTTTGTTATGTCTTCTCCTACTTTGCGTAAAACAGGATCTCCATAACCAACAATAGATAGTATCATAGTTGTTCTTTTGTAACTTTATTGATTAAAACGATTGCAAAATTAGTCAAATTTATAGTATTCTAGCAGACTACAAAACTTTTTTCGATTTAACTTTCTACCTTATTGGCCTATCTTTTAGTCCTAAGAAGAGAAATAGTTTGGTATGAAACTATTGATATCTCAATTAATACACTGATTATTAATTTTTTAAAGGATCTATTATTGTATTTCCTTCTACATTTCATTTGCACTTCACTTGCTTTCCTCTTTTTTTCTAAAAAAATAAATCCTCCCTACTTTTCTCTCTCCGGGCCAAACTAAATCAGAAAAAGCTTTCCGCAATAGAAAGCTTTGGTATCAGTAGATGTTATAGTTCTTTGTCTTTTAGAAATGCGACAAGCTGACTTACCGCTTTTCCCCTGTGGCTTACTGCATTTTTTTCCTCTAGGGTTAATGCTGCAAAGGATTTTGTCATACCCGTAGCTTGAAACAAAGGATCGTAGCCAAAACCTCCTTCTCCTTGTTCTTCTTTTAGAATCTCACCTTCAACAATTCCTGTAAATAAGTGTTCTTCTCCATTGTAATGTAAGGCAATCACCGTTTTAAAATTTGCTTTTCTATTGGTTTTTCCTTCTAATTCACGTAGTAATTTTGCATTGTTTGCTTGATCATTTTTATCCTCTCCAGCATATCGTGCCGAATACACGCCTGGTGCACCTGCTAAAGCATCTACTTCTAATCCTGAGTCATCTGCAAAACAATTGAAGCCATAGTGTCTTTTGATGTAATTTGCCTTTAGTAAGGCATTCCCTTCTATGGTATCTGCCGTTTCTGGTATATCCACCATACAACCAATATCTTCTAGACTCAATATTTCTATTGAATCGGGTACTTGATTTTTAATTTCTTTGATTTTATTTTTATTGTTTGAAGCAAATATGAGTTTCATTGCACTTTATTTAAGTTGAGTAGCCAAAATTACAAAATGAAAAGGAGACTTTCTTCTTGAATGAGTACAAAAAAAAAGAACAAACTCATTACAAGTTTGTTCTCCTCATTCACCTTATCAATTACTAACCTAGTAAAAGAAAATTTTACATCTTATTTGATAAGAGATTCTGATAAAATTTTAACTCAACCATTTTATATCAAAAATAGAATCTCATACGTATAAATAAGCGTTTGTTGTTTCCCTTCACAAGTTTTAACCTGATACAATAGTACTTCTAAATCAGCGAATACTAGTCAAAAGAATACTCAAACGGATGAAATCAGAACTCAACCGTTGATAATGTTCACTCAATTGGTTATGGGTTAAGGGAATAAAAAAAGGAGTTGTATACAACTCCTTTTTTATTTATTATTCTCAATGGTGTGGTTGACAGAGTTAACAGTTAACAGTTGACAGTTCACTGTGAACCGTTTGTATAGTCCACATCTTTTCACCTTCTCCTCTCACCACCATCTATTACTTCTTATATTCTTTCACCACTTGATTGATACGACCGAAAATTGTTTTTCCTTCGTTGTCCATCATCTCAATTTCAATACGATCTCCGAATTGCATAAATGGCGTAGATGGTTTTCCGTCTTTAATCGTTTCTAAACATCTAACCTCAGCTAAACAACTTGATCCTGTTGGGCTTCCTTGATTTGCAACAGTTCCTGATCCAATTACAGTTCCCGCCATTAACGAACGTGTTTTTGCAGCATGTGCTACCAATTGTCCGAAATTAAATGTCATATCGATTCCTGCATTTGGTGAACCAACCAATACGCCGTTTAACGTAGAGTGTAAAGGTAAATGTACTTTTCCGTCTTTCCATACTCCCTCTAATTCATCGGGTGTAACAACTACTGGAGCGAAAGCTGTCCATGGTTTAGATTGATAGAATCCGAATTGTTTTCCTAATTCTGCTGGAATTAAATTTCGCAACGAAACGTCATTTAATATGGTGATCAATTTAATGTGTTTCAAGGCTTCATCCGCACTTACTCCTGGAGGAACGTCATCTGTAATAACCGCAACCTCTGATTCAAAGTCAATACCCCATGCTTCATTCTCGATTTCAATATCGTCTGTTGCTCCGATAAAAGCATCAGAAGCTCCCATATACATCAATGGATCTGTCCAGAAAGACTCTGGTAATTCTGCGTTTCTTGCTTTGCGCACTAATTCAACATGAGTTACATACGCACTTCCATCAGCCCAGTGATAAGCTCTTGGAATCGGTGCCATTACTTTAGCTGTTGTAAAATCAATGGTATTAGATAGTTTTCCTGCGTTTAAGTTGTCATATACTTCTTTTAAAAGTGCCTCTTTTGTTGCCCATTGATCTAATGCCGCTTGCATGGTTGTTACAATTTCACTTACGACCACTGCTTTTGTCAAATCTTTTGAAACAACGACTAATTGACCATCTCTTGTGCCATTGTTGATACTAGCTAATTTCATGAATTTATGTTTTTAGTTTTTATTGTTGGTTTACTCTTTTTCTTCTTTTACCTGCGGTTCAAAAAAGAAAAGCCGAAGGTATAAAAAAAATAGAGAATACTATAATTTCGTTTTGTTTCCCCTTTCTGAATGTGTCCTACTTCTATAACACCTGATTTACAAGGAGTTTGATTGTTCTTGCTACTCCATCTTGATCATTGGTTGGTATTTTATGCGAAACCATATCTAAAATTACGGGATGCGCATTCCCTACCGCATAGGTATTGGCCTGTATACTCAACATCCCTTGGTCATTTAGGTTATCGCCAAAAAGGTGTAGACGTTCTCCTTGAATACCGTATTGTTCTTGTAAAAAGACAATAGCATGTTCCTTGGTTGCCTTTGCACTAGAGATTTCCAGTACAAATTGATTGGGAATATACTGATCTTGCATCAACAAGCATTGAAGCTCTGCTCCAAAGTGTTCTTGAATATACAGCTTTAAAGGAACTAACGTCTCATATTCCTCAATAAACATCAGAACGAGATTTTGCGTATCCCTTGTTTTTTGCTGCTCAGCCAAGTAATCTACTTCAATGAATCGAGGATCATTTGGGCGTTTATCCATAAAGTAAGTTAACCCTTTACTGGGATTCCTTTGATAGAAAATCCCTTCCTCAAACGATTCATTTAAGGTAAAAATAAAAGGCGATATCCCTTGTGCTTCACCCCGTTTTAATACGGCTTGTACAGCAGCAGTTTCCATTCCTTGAATCTTTAAAATACGTTGAACTTGCCAATCGTAAATAACGGCTCCATTATTTAAAATCACGGGGAAATTCCAAGGTACTTGTTGGATAACGTTGACCGCACTAGTTAATCCCCTTGCTGTAGCAAAACCAAGTTGATGAGGGCTTGTTTCTACAATTTCACGTAATAGTTGCTCACTTTCATCGCTTAAAAACCCTTTACTATTGAGTAAAGTTCCATCTAAGTCGGTTATAAAAATATGTTCCATTTTGTTTTATTCCTTGAGCATGCTGATGAATACCTCCAACATCAATTCATCTGTTGTCCAAGAGGTAATCAGTCGAACCGCAGCATAGTCAGCATTAATGGGCTTCCATACATAGAAGTCGAATTTTTCTTGCAAACGTTCAATCAATGCGACAGGTAGAATAGGGAAAATCTGATTACTAGCTGGTTCTACTAAAAACGTATGCCCTTGTTCTTGAAAGGCCTGCGCCAATTTCATGGCCATATCATTGGCGTCTTTGGCTAGTTTGAAGTATAAGTCGTCTTGAAAAAGTGCTAAAAACTGAATGCCTAATACTCTTCCTTTAGCAAAAAGTGCTCCCCTTTGCTTGAGGCTATAGTCAAAATCAAGCGCTAATTTTGGTTGAGGAAATACAATAGCTTCCCCAAATAAAGCACCATTTTTGGTTGCACCAATATAGAAAACATCTACCAATTCAGCGATCCGCTCTAAGGTTAGATCATTCGTAGGTGCAGTTAAAGCGTGTCCCAAGCGGGCACCATCCATAAAAAGAAGCAATCCTTCCGCTCTACAGCAATCCGATAACGCTTTCAATTCACGCTCACTATAAATCGTTCCAACTTCTGTCGTATTCGAAATGTACACTAGTTTGGGTTTTACTACATGTGGGCGCAGTTGAAATCCCGCTACTGTCTGTTTAATTTGATTAGGGGTAATCTTCCCATCTTTGCTTTCGATGGGAATTACTTTGTGTCCCGTAGCTTCAATAGCGCCAGTTTCATTGGCATAAATATGTCCTGTATTCGCGCTAATCACCGCTTCATATGGGCGTAATAAAGAAGAAATCACCAATAAATTGGCTTGCGTTCCACCAGATACAAAATAAATTTCAGCCGAAGGGTGATTCATTTTTTGACGCAACACTGCTTTGGCTTCTAGTGTATAGTCATCGTGTCCATAGCCGTTTTGTTGTATAAAATTGGTTTCTAGTAATTTATCTAAAATAGCAGGGTGAGCACCTTCTGCATAGTCTATTTTAAGGTTGTACATGTCACAGTTTTTAGTCAAGTAAAAATAGGACTTTCTCTTGCAACATACCATGATTCAAGGGAAAACTTTAGTAAAAAAAGAAACAGTGCTTCTTTGTTTCGTATAAAAAGTGTAATTTTAAATAAAAATCAAAAGATATGAATCACAAGAAAGTATACGCAGGAAGCGAAGTCATGGTTTTAGCTGTTCGAAACCTATTAGAAGAACACAACATTGCCTACATCATTCGCGATGATATTGAAGCAGGACGCAGTGCAGGCTATGGTACCTTAGGTAAAGCTGTTCACGTTTTTGTAGAAGAACAAGATGTAGAACGCGCCGAAGCGTTGTTAAAAGCAAATAATTTAGAGGAATAATCAAAGGATTATTCAATCGAAGAATAACAAAAAGGGGCGAACCAATGGTTCGCCCCTTTTTGTTCCTTTAATTATATTCGTTAGGGTTTTGCTTGATTTTTATCTTTCACTCGAATCTGTGGGTTAATCATCGCACCACAGGAAATTCCCGTAACTCTAAGGGTAGCTTGTTGTGATTTTGTTCCATCTCGTGCTTCCACTACATAGTGTACCTCAGCTACATCCCCAGGCTCAAAATACGCATGATCTAAGGTCAAAGTTACCTCTTCTCTACTCGATGAATAACGCCATTCTCCAACATTCGACTGCGTATAGGAGCTCCCCACTTCATTTCCATTGCTGTTAATAAATTGAAACGAACTTGCGTTCACCGAAAAATCAAGATCATCAAACAGTGGAATTGTTATTTCAGCTCCTCTACTTCCTCCCGTATCACTGACACACATATCTGCTTCTACATCTTCTAGAATCAATGCATTAGGAATGGAGACTTTAACATTTCGGATAATGGTTTTCTGTTGTGTAAAATTACCCGTTGATGCCGTAAAACCTACTTTTACTCGCTCTGGAATCGGCGCTCTAAAATCGTAGAGATTGTTCATCTTATCAAAGGTCTTAAACGACGTTTCATATCTAAAATTGTCAATAAGAGTGATTTCATTGCTTCCTTCTTTAGCCTTTACGGTCACGTATAGGGCTTCTCCATCGCTAGCAGGTTCTAATTCTACAATTATTTTTTGGAAGTTTGGATTGGCTTGTGACCCTCCATTTCCTACATCAAAATTAGCACCATCTGTATTACGGTCAAAGATATACTCACCTGTACGGTAGTCTAAACTCGCCATGGATAATTCCCCTGCATTCACTGAAAATCCTCCGAAATACTTGGTGTACAATACTGGGTTTCCGTTGTATCCTGCTGCTGTATAATAGGTAGCATGTCCTCCTCTTAGGGTAATATGATTGCCTTGATATCGACCGAAATCATTCTGATAATACCCTGCAGCTTGGAATCGAGCAGGTGAAATTCCCTCACGTCTATGTTCATTGGTTTCAAAAAACTTTTTAAATCCCCCACCTATATCAAAGCCCACGGCGAGATAAGCACCTTTTAAACTTGGTTTTCTTCCAATAATACCATTGGCTTCATTGTAGGCATATCCCAAGGCTTCAAAGCCATATCCTAAATCTAGTCTTTCATTCGCATCATAGAGAAACAGCGCCATTCCTTCTCCTTTTCCATAGGCTGATTGAATAGTTGCCATGGCATATTCAAACTCTATGGTTACACCTTCTCTCAGGTCAATTTCCAAATTATCAATGGCAAAAGCACTGTGGGCTACCCTCTTATTGGTTAGCACTAGTCCTTCTGAGGTATAACGCTCATAACCCGAAGGTGAATTCCCTCCTGTATCCGATTGTTCCACAATACCAGGAGGTGGCGTTCCATTTCCTTCGGTTAACGGTAAATTATAGGATCCACTTCTCGTATTCTGTGCTTGTAGCGTAAGTAAACTAAAGCAAGCAAGCACGGCATAATAAAACTTTTTCATTTTTTGCTTATTGTGCTTCCAGTAGGATTACCCCTACTGAAAGCCATGAATACTTATTTTACTTCTAAGACGATATTAAAGAAGGTTCTTCCTGTTGGTTGCGCACCACTTCTCATTCTATAGGTCATTACCCCTTCATTACTCATTTGTACATCATAAAAGACATTGGTATCATAATACGTCACGTGATAGTTCAATTCATTTCGCCCCGCAACAGGTAAAGAAGGATAGGATCCTGCTCCTGAATTCGATACCATCGGACTTGAAAATTGGTCTCTATACTCATCATATACTTTTAGTGTTCCAGAACCACCAGAGACAATTTCTACATACATCGCAGGTAGGTAAAAGAATTTAGGCATTCCTCCATTGTCATTTCCACCTGATTGTGCTTCTTCAAAAGAAGCTCCTCCATTTCCATCGGCAGTTAAAACATAACCCGAACGCGCATTTCCAGAAGCGATTTTTTCCTCTTCAATTCCTTTATCTTTCACCACACTACTGTGTACAGCATCTACGCGTAATTCATTGTATCCCACAGCATCAGATGCTATTTTTTCATTGGTAATGGCATTGTTTTTAATCACTGACCCATATACAGACTCACTATCTAACTGATTGAATCCTACAGCGTTATTATCGATTTTATCTCTTGTAACTGCTTGATTTCGAATCACACTTCCATACACAGAACTACTCTGTAATTGGTTGTATCCCACCGCATCATTTTCAATATGTCTGGTATCAATGGAACGATCCTTAATATCCAATCGAACATCGCGTAGTACTGCATTGGATCCATTGGTCACTTTCACAGGTCCGTCCCCATACAATTCGCCTGATCCCGTATTACCCGAAGCGGCTTTAAATTCTGCTCCTCCTGATCCATCTGCGGTTAACACATAACCTGAACGCGCATTTCCTGAGCTGATTTTCTCTTCTTCCACACCTTGATCTTTCAAAATAGAACCATATACCGCGCTTCCTTTTAATTCATTATATCCAACTGAATTACTAGCTATTTTCTCATTTGTTACGGCATCATCTGCTAGTTCTGCTGTTCCTACCGCTTTGGAGTCAATTTTAGCACTAGTTACAGCGCGATCTGCTAATTCAGCCGTATCCACTGCTTTTATCGCAATCTTAGCATTGGTAATGGCTTCATTTTTAATCTCTGCCGTTCCTACTGCATTATCTGCGATGTGTTTGGTTTTGATGGCTCCCCCTTTAAGATCTAATTTCACATCTTTCAAGACCGCTTGGTTTCCATTGTCAATGTCAAAGACGTCACTTTCTTTACTTGTTAAATTACCTTTAGTAAGTGTAGCTCCCGTAGGGGCTTTAAACGCTACACTTCCATTAGATTCTACAGTTAATACATGTCCTTGCGTTGCGTTTTCTGCGTTCATTTTAGCCACCGTCACGGATTTACCCGCTAAAGCACGCGTACTCACAGCTCCGTTTGCAAAGTGTTGTTCTTCTATATTTTGAATATAGATGTGATTTTTTCGAATGGCAGAGTTGACAATTTTACCATCGGTAATGGTATTGTTGGCAATTTTCTCCCCCGTTACCGCACCAGTATCTAATTCAGCTGTTCCTACAGCTTTAGCTGCAATTGTTCTGGCATTTACAGCGCCATCCGCAATTTTAGCATTGTCAATTCCCTTGTTCGCTACACTAATCGTCACATCTTGTAGCGCTGCTTTCACACCTCCGTCAATGGTGATACCTGCTCCCTCTTGTATGGTTTTTCCAGCTCCAGACATAGCTTCAGTAATACTCGTAAATTCAGCTGCTCCTTGTCCATCTGCGGTTAAAACTAATCCTTTACTAAGCCCTGAAGTTCCTATTTTATCCTGGGTTACTTCTTTGGTACCGATGTGTTTATTGCGTACTCCTCCTTGGGCAATTTTAATATCCAAAGCTTGTAAAGCTGCTTTGTTATTCGCTGTTACTTGTAATGATTCATCAGAGGTTACTGCTTTTCCTTGCGTTGTAGCTAAGTCACTCAGCGTTTTAAAGGTTGTATTTCCGCTTCCATCTGCTGCTAATACGGCACCATTCGCTGCGTTTGCTGTACCTACTTTGGAGCTGATTTTTTCATTGTTTACCGCGAGGTTATCAATGTGTTTGTTTTTTACTCCTGCAGTAGCAATAGCAATTGTCGTTTCACTTAATAATGCTTTGTTATTCGCTGTTACTTGAATGGAGGTATCAGAACGCAAATCTGCTCCATTACCTTCAAAAGCATTTTCATTTAAAACTTCATAGGCCACGCTTCCATTGCCTTGAGCTGTTAAAACACTGTGCGCCACTGCATTTCCAGAAGACATTTTACCAACTGTAACTGCAGCATCCGCTAATTTTATTGTTTCAATTCCACCATCTTTAATATCGATCGTGGTCTCCGCAAGTACAGCATTTTTACCTGTTGTTCCTTCTGTAAATGCTAAGGCAGTTCCTAAATTCAAATCTACTCCACCTGCCTGTACTGCATTTTTCAACACATAGTCAAAACCACCCTGTCCATCTGTAACCAATAGATGATCTATTGGTACATTCGTTACACCGTCTTTAGAACTCAGTTTATTTTTTGCAATGCTATTCTCTGCAATGCTGAGTTTTACATCTTTCAACAAGGTATTCACTCCATTGCCATTAGTCATTTGGATGATATCATCTGTGGTTAAATTACCAGCAGTATCAGTCACAATATCACCTAATTCTCCCCAAACAACCTCGTTATTATCTCCACTAATCAACACGCTTTTTGCTGTTACACCTTGTGAAGATAGTTTTGTTGCTGTAATCGTTTTTTCTGCTACTTGAGCATTCGTTACCGCTTGATCTGCTAACTGTGTTGTTCCAATTCCCTTAGTCTTAATACTTAAGTTTACATCTTGCAACACTTTATCCACACCATTTTCAGAAGCGATGATGATACCATCGGTAGTAATATCTCCTTTGTTGGTAATGCGATCTGCTGTCAGTGGCAAATAGCTCACGGATGTTCCGTTTGCACCAACTGTAGCTACAGCACCTTCTTGAGCACCACCTCCATCTAGTTTTGTTGCTTTGATAGAGTGATTATTTACACTTAATTGAACATCTTCTAGAACTTTGCCAACTCCATTATCAGAAGCCGCAATAATTCCATCGGTGGTAATATTTCCTTTTTCCGTTAATATCGCTGTGGATAAGGGTTGATAGCTCACATTTCCTGCTTCATTGGCCAAAGCCACGCGATTTGCTTCCCCAGTACCTGCAGTTAATTTCACTGCCTGGATGGTTTGATTAGCAATATGTCCATTTTTAATCGTTTCCGTAGCGATATGAGTTCCTTTTACTCCCCCTTCATTAATTTTCAGCTTCACCTGTGTGGTGTTTCCTCCAAACAATACATTTTCTCCTTCTTCTACGACAAGAGAAGAATCACTAACTAAATCCCCTTGCATCGCTGGGGCAACAACAGTATTTGCTGCAGTAAATTGCACATTTCCGGAACCATCTGCCGCTAAGATTGTTCCTCTTGCTGCCTCTTGGGACGTAATTTTATCCGTTGTTACGGCAAGGTTTTTCAGGTGTTTCGTTTCAATTCCACCTGTTTTTACTTGTAAACCTACTTTTTCCAATAAAGCACTGGAAGCCTCGCCATCACCCGTAATTTCCAAGGAAGTATCTACCGTTAAAGGTTGTCCTGTTACTGCTACCGTCATGGGTTGATACGCCACAGAACCATCCGCTTGTACAATAGCCACATAGCTTGCTTTATCTACTCCTGCCCATAATTTATCAGCTGTAATGGCCTTTGGTGCTACTTTGCTATTGGTTACTCCTCCTTCTTTCAGACTGATCGTCATTGCTGTCAAAGCAGCTTTTGTTCCTCCTTCAATTTCAATCGATTGGTCTGAGGTTACATCTTTTCCTTGAGCCGCAACTACATTAAATAGTTCTTGTTTAACAGCTACATTAGCGAACAGTTCGGTTATATTTTCAATCACCGTTCCTGGAATATCAATAATTGCCAGTGGTTCGGTTTGGGACTGATCATAAAAAGCATAAGCTCCACTTCCTTGATCTACAATGGTCAAGGTATTGGCATCGAAGGAAACCCCTGCACCAACAATGGTTCCATTTGCGTCAATATCTGCTTCGCTATAGTATACAAAAGTTCCGTTATCCTGTACATCTAGTACTGTTATTTTTTCATTCTCTTGTACAATTTCCTTGATAATCGGATCAGATTTATCCACCCATTGGGCTTTTCCTGTGGCATTGGTAATCAGCACTTGTTTGGCACTACCTCCTTTTATTTTTGCAGGTGTTACCGCCTCGTTTGCAATACTCAACGTCATGTCTTTGAAAACTGCATCCGCTACTGTCGCTTGCCCATTCACTAAGATTCCATCTCCAGATAAAGGCGCTTTTTCTATATCGAGGTTTTCTAACTGTTCAATTTTTTGGGTTAAACTAATAATAGCCTCCTCCACATTGTTATAGGAGATTGAATTATCTTCAAAGACAATCGATTTAGCTCGGGTATCAATCGTTGCTAAAAGAGTTTGTCCTGTTCGATCTGCTTTATCTCTAAATTCATACACAAAAGGTTGAGGTTGTCTAATGGAAAGGGTATTCGCATCAAAGTCCACTCCTCTTGCATTGGGTTTGATATTCCCTTCGCTATCTACCTGTTCTTCATTATAATAGGTTAATGTTCCGTCTTCATTGTCTACCAAACGTGTAATTGATTCATTGGATTCCACGATAATTTTAATCAATTCATCGCTTGTACCTATCCATTTTACTACCCCCTGATTATCGGTTGCTAAGATTTTATTGTTCCCCTCTGGAGCAATTTTAGCCGTTGTCACTGCTTTATTTCTCAATTTTAAGGTAGAAACAGCCTCATCAGCTAATTTTGTTTCTGTGATTCCAAAATTAGTTACATCTAACGTTACATCTTGTAGAGCAGCATGCTCCCCTCCTGTAACCGTAATAGAAGGTCCACCTGTAATTTGTTTTCCTCCATCTCCTAAAACATCCCCCAAGGTTTTAAACGCAGCTCCTCCTTGACTATTAGAAGTTAGTACTAAACCTTCTCCTACATCTAAAGAGCCTATTTTATCAGCCGTAACAGATTGATCCTTGAGGTGTTTAGTTTTGATTCCGCTTTCCGCCACATCTAAACTCACCTCTTGTAACACTGCTTTATTCGCTGTAATTGTTAAGGTTTGGTCTGCGGATCTCATCACTTTTCCTTGTTCAATAGCAATATCTTCTAGCGTTTTGAAGCTTGCATTTCCTGATCCATCCGCGGCTAAAACAGTTCCATCAGCTGCTGATTCTGTATTGATTTTGTTCGCCGTTATGGTTTTCTCTTTCAGGTGTTTATTTTCAACCCCCTGGCTTGCAATTCCTATGGTCGTTTCATGTAAAACAGCACTGTTATTTTCGGGAATTTCAAGAGAGCCATCTGATTTCAAATCCGCTTCAGAACCTATAAATGCATTGGGATTAATTTTTTTATACGATACATTTCCTTGGCCATCTGCTATTAATACGGCATGCTCTTCCTCTCCTATTGAGGATATTTTTGCAGCTGTAACAGCTCCATCTGCTAATTTATCAGTTGTAATCCCACCTTCTTTAACCCCTATTTTCGTATCGGCCAATACAGCTGAAACGCCATTGCCTTCAACAAATTCTAAGGCATTATCCAAAGTTAAATCTTCTCCTGCTTGTACAATCGTTTCTCTATCTACATAAGTGAATCCACCTGTTTCATTAGTTACCATGACCATACCAGGTTGTGAGCCAGCATTACTCAACTTGCCGATTTGAATGGTTTGATCTTTAATTTGAGTATTGGTAATACTATTCGCCTTAATCCCTAATCCAACATCGTTAAACAAAGCATTTACACCATCTCCCGTTGTAATTTCTATGATGTTATCTGTAGTTAAATTACCCGCTGCATCTGTAACAATATCATCTAGCTCTCCCCATTTCACTACACCTAATTCGTCAATTACCATGACGCGTTTGGGTGGTTCATTTCCTGCGGAAATTTTATCTACCGTAATAGTTGTAGGTGCTATTTGGGCATTGGTAATCGTTTCATCTGCAATTTGAGTTGCAGTTATCGATTGATTGGCAATGCTTAACGTAGCCTCTTTCAATAAGGTATTCTCTTGTTGAGTCAATCCATCAACGGTGATGATTCCATCTGTTTTTAAAGCGGCTTTATCAGTAATATTTTCGCCTTTTAATTCTTGATAGGTTACTGTACCATCAGCATTTACAGTAGCTACTGCTCCCTCTGCTGCACCTGTACCATCTAATTTAACAACCTTAATCGACTTGTCCTTTACACTTAATACAACATCTCCTAAAACTTTTCCATTTCCGTCATTTACTGCTAATACTTCATCAGTTGTAATATTGCCTTTCTCCGTAATTGACGCTGCCTTAATTGGCAAATAGCTCACTGTACCATCAGAATTCACCGTTGCTACGGTTCCCACTTGTTCTCCAGTAGCATTCAATTTCGCTGCTTGAATGGTTTGCGTTGCGATATTTTCATTGGTAATTGTTCTATTTCCAATGTGATCGCCTTTTACCCCTCCTTTATTGATGGCTATCGTAACTTTTTTCGTTGAGTCACCAAATAAGACATTCTCACCTCCGCCTATTATATTGATTACACCTGCTTCACCTGCTAAATCTCCTTGCATAGCGGGTCTTACTGCTTCATCTGCTGGTTGAAAATGTGCTTTTCCTAAACCATCAGCGGTGAGTAAGGTCCCTTTTAATGCAGTTTGAGAATTGATTTTTGCTGGAGTTACCGCACGATCTGCCAAGTGATTGGTTTTTACTCCTTCTTCCTTAATATTGATTGCTACTCCATGTAATACCGCTTTTTCTCCTCCAACAATGGATAGAGAAGCATCTGTGCTTTGCATCTGTGCTCCCTTATTAGCCACCGTAGTATAAATGGAATTTTGAACGTGTGTATCGTTTAAAATTTCTTCGATATTGTTAATGACACTTGCCGTAACATTAATGGTGTTAATTGGTATTGTATCACTGGATTGATCAAAAAACTGAAATACACCAGATCCATTTCCTTGTGTATCCAGCACTTCTTCAATACGCAACGTATTCGCATTGAATGTAACCGCATGTTCTGGATGAACTAACACTCCCTCTTTATCAAAACAAGCTTCATTATAGTAAGTGAAGGTACCATCCTGATTATCTTCTACATAAGTAATGGCCTGATTTCCTTTCAAAATCTCTTTAATTACAGCGTCTGTAGCGTCCATCCATTGCACTTCTCCACCATCATTAGTCACCAACAGTTGTCCTTTTTTTACTCCTGGCGCTATTTTTTCAGGCGTCACCGCTTGAGGAGCCAAAGTCATTGTCGTTACTCCCTCTGGTGCAATATCAAGCTTCATTGCTTTTAATACCGCCTTATCCCCATCCGTAATTGCGATCGATTGATTGGGTGACGTAACGTGTTTTCCTTGTGCGGCTACGGTTTCAAAAATCTCTTCGCGTACCTCTTCTTTGTTCAAAATCTCCGTAATATTCTCAATTACAGTTCCCAAGATATCAATTTCTGCTAATGCTATTCCTGTTCTGGTATTTCCATCGCGGAATACGTATTTTCCTAAACCATTATCTTCGATTGTCAATGTATTGGCATCAAATGAGACACCTGGTCCCGTAATTTGTCCGTCTTTATCTACATTTTCTTCGTTGTAATAAACAAAAGTTCCCTTGTCTTGATCTACTTCTAAAAGGGTGATTTTTTCGTTATACGCTACAATATCTTTGATTACTTCATCTGATGCAGCGACCCATTCAACCTGTCCATTTTTAGTAACTAAAATATACTTATCTCCACCTGGTGCTATCTTACCTGGCGTAATTCCCTGAGGCGCAACTGATATTTTCGTTTCATGCAATACCGACATCTCTCCGCCTTCCACTAGAATAGAAGCATCTTCATTCTTCAATTCTTTTCCCTTTGTTGCAATTTGTTGGTAGATTTCTTCCACCACCGTATCATGGCTCAAAATGGCTGTGATATTTTCAATTACAGTTCCTACAATATCAATTTCTGCTAAAGGTGTACCTGTTTGGGTCTTTTTATCTCTAAAAATGTACTTTCCATTTCCATCATCTGTAATCGTCAACGTATTGGCATCAAAATGCACACCAGCACCAATTAAATTTCCTGTCGCATCAAAATCACTTTCATTGTAATAGACAAACGTTCCATCATTGGCAGTAGCATCCAAAATTGTAATGGTTTCGTTTTGTGTGACCACTTCCTTCATGATGTCATCTGTCACAGGAACCCATTGTACTTCTCCATTTTTAGTTACCAATAGATGCTTATTTGCACCTGGCGCAATTTTATCCGTTGTTACTGCTTGATTATTTATTTTGGAGGTTGTAACCGCATTGGCTGCTAATTTTCTTTCGACAATTGCCCCATCTGCAATGGTCAAAATCATTTCTTTTAATACTGATTCCGCCAAGCTTGTTTCTCCATTTATTAAAATTCCTTCTCCATTTAATGTAGCGGGTCTGTTTTGAGCAACTTCAATCTTGTTTATGATATTCTCAATCACGTTTTGGAGGTTATCTCCTTCGATAACTGTACTACTGTTATCAAAATAAATAGCATTAGCACGCGTACTGATGGTCATCAAAGGATGTGCCAGGGAAGTCATCCCATCGTAGAAGTCATAAATACCACGTTGGTCATTTCCTTCTCTTTCTTTAATTCGCAAGGTATTGGCATCAAATACAATTCCTCTATTGCGAATGGGTGCTCCTGTTTGACTGTCAATAGCATTTTCGTTATAATACGTAAATGTACCATTGTGGTTGTCTTCTAAAATCGTTACGCGTTCATTTGTACGTACCGCTTCTTGAATGACTTCATCCGTCACCGCTACCCATTTTACTTCTCCTGCAGCATCTGTAACTAATAGTTGTTTGGTACTTCCTGGTTTTATTTTCTCTGTTGAAATACTGCTGTTTTTTACCTTAAGCGTTGTTGGATGTAAAACGGCTTTTTCACCTCCTACTACCTCAATAATTTCATCACCATCTAGTGCTTTGGCGTGTAAACTAATAGCCTGAATAATTTCATTCACCACCGATTCATCGTGCAGAATTGTGCTAATATTTTGAATGACATCCGCTGGGACATCAATTACTGTTTGAGTTTGATTTTCTGAAGTATAAGTATATTTTCCTTGTCCATTGGGTTGAAGTGTTGTTACAATATTCACATCAGCCAAAGGCACAGCTACCGTATTATTTTTAGAATCGCGCAAGAATAATGTTTCCTCTATGGGATTAACCGCTAATTCTTCGTTTTTAGCTACATCTTTGAGAAAATCATCTGTAGCGGTAATTAAGCGAACCCAACGATTGGCAAACCAATAGTAATACCCTGGTTTTAATTCCTCATTATCAGTGGTATTAAACACCAACAAACTAGCAGGTGTTTTTCCTCCATTTAAATTTGAACTATCGTTAATAGCTAGCAAGGGAATTCGCGGAATAAGAACTCCTTTATAATGTCCTGTTTTTGCTTCAACGTCTAAAAGTGCAGCTGGATTTGGATTGGCTGTACCAATCCCCACCTGTGCAAAAGTCATTCCTGACACCATAAGCAACGCAACTGAAAGTACATTTTTTTTCATAAACTACTATTTATTTCAATTATGTATTTTTTTTAAATAAATAAACCCTTAAAAAGCTTAATTTTCTTCATTATTGTTACAATTATCAAACATTGTACCAAATGAGAACTTTTTTTATTTTTATGTTATTTTCACAACAAGAAGATAACTTTACCTCTCTATACAATTCACTAAAAATCAACACATTGTATTTGAAAAAAGAAAACAATCCCTTTTTTAAAAAAATGTTCAAAAATTAAACACATACAGCAACTAAATTCTTTTTTAGCCCTTCTGTTTTGCGAACTATTTTTTCTCCTTTATTTTATCCACTCCTTCTTTTTCCTCTCTGTTCTCTTTTTATTTAACGTATAAAACTTAAAAAGACACCCATACAACGTTTCTCAATTAATTAAAACATGGAATTATTACTCTTAATTTAAATTAAAAAAGAATTTATCTTTAAATTAAAACCATAAATATAAATAATATATAAATTATTTTACATAAAATAGTTTAACAAATTGTTTTCTTTAAGCTATTCAAAAGAGTAAAAAATTAACAATTACCTTTGTTTCCTCACGCTGCTCTAGATGTCCCCATTTCTTTGTGTAAGTTCACTTTTTGTACAAGGGCTTTCGTCAATCTTTAGGTATAAAAAAAGCTGACCTCTGAGAATTCAGAGGTCAGCCAGGAAATTAAATGGTTAAAATAATTATTTTGCTTTAATTCTACTTAAGGTTTCTTGAGAAACCCCAAGATAAGAAGCGACAATTTTATTCGGTAATCGCTGTACTATTTTGGGATTTTGCGCAAGTAACTGTTGGTAACGCATCGTTGCATCCATCGTCACTAGAGCAAAAAAGCGACTGGTATTATTGATGTAAGCAAATTCTAAGTATTTGCGATAGAATTTTTCCCATTGAGGAACTAACTCCAGCAATTCATAGAAATGAGTATGCGCAATCACATACACATCAGAAGCTTCCAAGGCTTGCATATATTCTTCTTCACTTTGACCTTGGATGAAGCTAACTAAAGTAGTTGCAAATTGATTTTCAAAGGCGAAGAATCTCGTCGTATCTTGTCCGGTTTCATTAATATAAAAGATGCGCAAACACCCCTTACAGACAAAATACATTTTTTGCGTTTGATTTACACCTGTATTTAATTGCTCTCCTTTTTTCACTTTTTCATAGGTAAAAAAAGAAAGAATTACATCAAGTTCCTCATCGGTAACATCAATACGCTCTTGTATGTAATCAATTAGTTGCTTCATTCTCCTTTAATTTTCACTAACAAAAGTACGATAATACACAACATCGGCAATTGTTAGTACTGTCATTTTGTGTTCGATGGCAAATTCAATAGCTTCTGGTAAACGAGCCATCGTTCCGTCATCATTCATCAATTCACATAATACGGCTTCTGAAGGGAGTCCCGCTAATTTCATTAAATCCACACTTCCTTCTGTATGGCCATTGCGCTCCAATACTCCACCTTTTTTTGCGCGTAGTGGGAATATATGTCCAGGTCGAGCTAAGTCCGTTACTTTTGCATTTTTATCACTAGCGGCGCGAACTGTTGTTAAACGATCTGCAGCAGATAATCCCGTGGTTACCCCTTTGGCAGCTTCAATCGTAATCGTAAAAGGCGTCTGAAATTGGCTCGTATTCTCTGTTACCATATATGGTAATGCTAAAGTATCCGCTTTTTCATTGCTTAAACACAAACAAATAACCCCACTACAGTATCGAATTAATAAAGCCATATCTTGCTCAGACATCAAATGAGCTGAAAAAATCACATCGGCTTCATTTTCTCTATCCTTATCATCTAAGAGTAAAACTCCTTTGCCTACTTTTAAAAAACTCAATGCACGTTCTACTCTCTCTTGGCTTGTTTTTCCAAATTCTTGAAGTTTCTCTTCCATTTTACTTTTTAATTAATTGTTCTGCGTATTTTCTCGCTCTTGGAATAATGACAAAAGCTGATGCATAAGCGACAGGCAGCATCACACTCCACGCTTTTAAGAACAGAAAAAACCATCCTTCCTGAAATCCATAATTTCGAATTAAACCTACAAATGCCATAATTAACGTCATCGGAATTACAACAAACAAGGTATTCACATACTTGTAATACTTCGTATTCATCTTCTATAATTTTTGATTGGACAAAGTTCTTGGTCTAGCATACCAAAAGCATTGACCTAAGTCAAAAAATGTTTTTTTGTCCAGTTGTTTTTTGTGAAATTGTAACATTTATCAATAAAAAACTTGGAGCGTTGAATGAAGTTGCTTCCTCTTTCCTTCCTCTTTCCTTCCTCTTTCCTTGGATATTCTTTCGACATTCCTTCGACAAAAGCACAAGTTTACCTAGTATTCTCCTAGCATTGTCCAAGGAATGTCCAAGGAATGTTCAACAAAACGACTACCCATCCTTTACTCAGTGCTTATTTCTTCATTTTCCATTAAAAAAAAAGACTATTCATCAAGAATAGTCTTTCAAAAATAAGGTTATTAATTCCCTAGTTCATCAGCATGTAATGTTTGTGAGATTTTTTCAAGATTCAAACTATTGGCCATAGCGGAGAAGATTTCATAATAGGTCTGCTTATTGTCATACAAAACTTCGTGAATTCCACTTTCTACTACTTGCCCTTTTTCCATTACAACAATATGATGCGCATCAATAATTTGCGAGATACTATGAGAAACAATAATAACCGTTCTATTTGCCTTAATGGCATCTAAGCTTTTCTTAATTTGTTCCGTCGCAATGGCATCTAAACTAGCTGTAGGCTCATCCAAGAAAATAATTGCGGGATCTTTTAGGAATAAACGCGCAATGGCAATACGCTGTTGTTGTCCTCCAGATAACAATCGAGCATCTGCATCATACCCTTGGGGTAAGTCCATGATTTGCTCATGGATATACGCTTTTTTTGCGGCTTCTTTGACTTCTTCTAAGGAGGCTGTTTCATCGCCATAACGAATATTTTCTTCTATACTTCCTTGGAAAATATGATTCTTCTGTAGTACTAAACCAATGTGTTTGCGCAGTTCTTTCGTATCGTATTCCCTCAAATCAATGCCATCTAATAGAATTTGTCCTTGATTGGGTTCATAAAACTTATCTAACAAATTGATTACCGTACTTTTCCCTGCTCCACTCAACCCAACTAATGCAGTTGTTTTATTGGGTTCAATTAGCATCGAAACGTCTTTTAATGCTTTTGTTCCGTTGGGATAATTGAAGGATACATTTTTCAATTCAATCCGTCCAACTATTTTTTTAGGAATATACGTCCCAGAAGATTCTTCCTCCTGCGCTTCTATTATTTCAAAGAAGCTTTCCGAATAAATCATCGCATCATTGACATCATCATAAATGCGGTGCAATTGACGAATAGGCGCCGTAACGTTATTAAAAAGCAAGACATGAAACATGATGGCTCCCACACTCATTTGTCCTTTCAATACAAAATAGGTAGTCAGCAAAATAATCACTACGAGACCAAATTGCTCTATAAAACTCTTAACGGAATCAAAGACAAAACTAGTTTTACGTGTATACAATTGATTTTCTGTCATATCGTATTGGATTTCCTCGTGTTTTTTTGATTCCAAAGGTTCACGCACAAAAGATTTAATCACGGTAATTGAATTGATTAACGAGATAATGCCATTATTTTTATTTTCTCGATAGCTTCTCATCTTGCGTCTGAATCCTGTTAGTTTTTTTGCTTGCAGTTGACTTACATAAAAATAGAGCGGAATCATCGCTGTACTGACCAATCCGATATATATATTAGCCGAATAAATGAAAAACAAGGCTACAATCGCATTAGCAAATAAGGGTAAAATATCAATAAAGAAATTCTGTACTAAACGCGTAATACTGCTAATTCCCTGATCAATTCGAGTTTGTAATTTTCCACTGTCATTTTCTTCTGAAGTATAAAAAGCCATTTTGAAGGTTAAAATTCGCTCAACCACCAATTGTGAAATATCTCTTGAGGTATAAATACGCAGTTTTTCACCAAAATAGCGCTGTCCAAACTGAATACAACTAAAGATAATTTCTTTGAGAATTAAAATAACGCTGCTCCATAATAATACTTGATACCCCCAATCCAGTGTTTCTTCCTTATTGACTACGAGATTGAGTGCATCTACCAAGTAACGCAATACTAAGGCATTAATTTGAACCGCTATAGATCCCACAGCAGTTAATAATAATGTTCCTATGACTAATCCTTTATAGGGCGCTATAAAAGGTTTTATTTTTTTTAATATGGTATATAAATTCATGTTACAAAGGTATCATTCTCTTTGTTTTTGATTCTTGACTTGTGTCAATAAATCAACAAGAGATTTTGCTGTTGTCTTGTATTTTTTACTGTACATTTAAAACAAAATAGAAAATCATGGTTATTCGTCCTGCAGTTTTAGCCGATATAGAGGCCCTTCAATTGCTCTATCAAAAACAATTTGTTGATTTACAACGTCATCAACCGTATTCGTTTAAGGCCGATCTTCCTGCGCTTTGTTTTTTACAAGAGACGATAGAGCAGGCTGATTGTGAATTTATTCTCGCCGTTGATCAAGGAAAACTCGTCGGAATGGCGGCTCTTTTTATCGAACAAACATTACCGTATGAGTGTTTTGTTTCCCATCGTTACCTCAATTTTGCTGATCTGTATGTTGAAGTAGACTATCGCAATCAAGGACTTGGCAAGCAACTCATCCAAGCCGTAAAAGAATGGGCCAAACAAAAAGAAGTTGATTATATTGAGCTACTCGTTTTAAAGCAAAACAACCGGGCCTTACAGCTCTATCTCGAACAGGCATTTGAAATTGTTCACACCACGCTACGCTATCGCTTAGACTAGATTTTCTTTTTTATTTATTTAGAATAAATATAAACAATTATCTTTGTCTTTTTATATCAAACAAAGAAAAAAGAATGAAAGTATCGTTGCTGTACCTGTTAGGATGTGTTGCAGTCTGGCTATGCCCTACTGCTTTAATTGCCCAAACGCCAATAACAATTGGTCAATCGTACACCCTTAATTCTCGCGTTTTAGATGAAGAGCGAGAAATACAGATCTACCTTCCTAAAACGTATAGGGATAATACCTTAAGCCCCCAACATTATCCTGTTGTTTATCTGTTGGATAGTGAAAGTAATTTCCATTATTTCACAGCCTATATTGAGAAATTATCCAAATATCCTTATCCTGCAATCCCCGAGATGATTGTCGTAGGTATTGTCAATACGAATCGCACCAGGGATTTAACTCCGACAGTGCGAAATGAAAGTGTTATGAATGCAGAGCAAAAAGCAAAGATCAAAGGAGAATCAGGAGGAAATGCCTTGTTTTTTCAGTTTTTGGAACAGGAAGTCAAACCATTTGTACAGCGGGAATTTAGAACTCATCCCTATACTATTTTAGTAGGCCATTCTTTTGGGGGTATCACCGCTTTAAACCATTTATTGAACTATACGACGATGTTTCAAGCCTATATTGTGCACGATCCTAGTATTTGGTGGGATGATACTTATATCCTTCAATCCTATCAAGCCAATGCATCGAAAGATTTTCAGCACCGTAAACTCTTTTTAACTCAAGTAGGTGACAGTGAAAACAAAGGTCATTTAGAAGAACATTATACTGCTATTCAAGCATTTAATCAGTATTTGACTCAGCATGCACAAAAAAACCTAACGTATCGCTTTCAACAATATAAAGGTGAAAATCACGGGAGTATTCCGATGAAAGGAAACTTAGATGGATTGCGTTATATTTTTGAACATTACCCCTTAAATTTCAAAGAAATCCAACATAATCCAGACTTAGTTCGCACTACGTTTAAGCGTTTAAGTGAATCCTTACATGTTGACTTTCAACCCAATGAAGCTTATTTGAAGTATATTATTTCATACTATGCTAAACAAAAGAATACAGCGCTAGTTGACTATTTTATCGCCTATTGCTTGGAATTATATCCAACAAGTAGCATCGGTCAGGATATGCAATCCAACACCTAGTGATAAACGATTCCCTCAAAGATTGAGAATCTTCACCCAATATCTATTGTATGCTCCAACTATTATGATGTAATTTATCTTTTATACACAAGATACAGTAAGTCCCCACTACTGCTTATTTACATTTATGTTGTTTCTATTGAATAAGCAAAGTATTATAAAAGCAAAAAGTCTACAATCTTGTAGACTTTTTTTATTCTTTACGTTATAATCTCAACAATAACTTCTCTGTTTCAACTCCGTCAATTCCTTCATGAGAGGTATGAAAAACCACCTTTCCATCAGCAATAATCAACAGTTGAGGCGATTCATGTTGCACTTGAAATCGATCCGCAATATCTAAAGAAACCAAGCGGTCCTTTTTTACATCTACCATATAACAAGCAACTTCTGTGGGATTTGTAAAGGAGCGTTCAAAATTTCTCAACGCCATTTTACTAATGTAACATGTTGTACTATTTTTAAAAATAATACAAGGTTTTGTTGATGTATTGGCTATTACTTCCGATAAAGCAGCAGTTTCTGTTAGTTCAATCCAGTTCATAAGACATTTTTTCAGTTAAATAGAATTATCCTTTCCTAATTAATGACGTTTTGTCACAATTATATACAAATATAGGGAATATTTTGGACAGAAAGTCGTAAATTTAAGATTGGAATACATCTTGTAAAAAGTATGATACAACACAAAAAAAATTAAAATATGAACTTGAACAATTTTACAATAAAATCACAGGAAGCCTTACAACGTGCACAGGTTATTGTACAGGGTTTAGGCCAGCAACAAATAGAGAATGAACATTTGTTCAAAGCTATTTTAGAAGTAGATGAAAATGTTACTCCTTTTATTTTAAAGAAACTAAATATCAATGTGAGTGCATTTGAATCTGCGTTAGACGCAACGATTCAGCGTTTTTCTAAAGTGGAAGGTGGACAAATTGGTTTATCTCGAGATGCGGCTACTGCTTTAACTGAAGCACAGGCGATTGCTACGAAGATGAAAGATGAGTACGTATCCATCGAGCATTTATTGTTGGCGATATTCAAATCAAAAAGTACAGTAGCACAAATGCTCAAAGATCAAGGGGCTACGGAAAAGCAATTGGAAGCGGCCATTCAAGAAATACGCAATGGAGCACGTGTAACTTCTGCTTCTGCAGAGGAGACCTATAATTCACTGAACAAATACGCCAATAACTTAACGAAGTTGGCTTATGAGGGTAAATTGGACCCTGTAATTGGACGTGATGAGGAGATTAGACGTGTTCTGCAAATTCTGAGCCGTCGTACGAAAAACAACCCGATGTTGATTGGTGAGCCTGGAGTGGGTAAAACAGCAATTGCAGAAGGTTTAGCGCATCGTATCGTTCAACAAGACGTACCAGAGAATTTGAAAGATAAACAGATTTTCTCTTTGGATATGGGAGCCTTAATTGCGGGTGCCAAATACAAAGGAGAGTTTGAAGAGCGACTAAAATCAGTCGTTAAAGAGGTTACCACTTCGGAAGGACAGATTATCTTGTTTATTGATGAGATTCATACCTTAGTTGGTGCTGGAGGTGGTGAAGGTGCAATGGATGCGGCTAATATCTTAAAACCTGCTCTAGCCCGTGGAGAACTACGTTCTATAGGTGCAACCACTTTAGATGAGTATCAAAAATACTTTGAAAAAGACAAAGCGTTAGAGCGTCGTTTCCAAAAGGTTATCGTTGATGAACCGGATACTGAGAGTGCGATTTCCATTTTACGTGGTATCAAAGAAAAATATGAAGCGCACCACAAAGTACGCATCAAAGACGAAGCGATTATCGCTGCGGTTAATTTATCTGAACGCTATATTACCAATCGTTTCTTACCAGATAAAGCCATTGACTTAATGGATGAAGCTGCGGCTAAGTTGCGTATGGAAATTAACTCTAAGCCTGAGGAATTAGATGTTCTAGACCGCAGAATTATGCAAATTGAAATTGAAATTGAAGCCATCAAACGCGAAAATGACGAGGATAAATTAAAACTTTTAGGTTTAGAGTTAGCCAACTTAAAAGAAGAACGCAATGAGATTTTTACAAAATGGCAATCTGAAAAAGAGGTTGTTGACCGCGTACAAACATGTAAACAAGAGATTGAAACCTTTAAGTTAGAAGCAGAGAAAGCGGAACGTGAAGGCGATTATGGAAAAGTTGCGGAATTGCGTTATGGAAAAATAAAACAAGCACAAGAAGAGCTTGAAAAAGCACAAGCACAACTCGAAGAAAATCAAAAAGGACATTCCTTAATCAAAGAGGAAGTAACTAGTGATGATATTGCTGAAGTAGTAGCCAAATGGACGGGAGTGCCAGTAACTAAAATGCTGCAAAGTGAACGAGAAAAACTCTTACACTTGGAAGGTGAGCTACACAAACGCGTAGTTGGACAAGAAGAAGCTATTGAAGCGATTAGTGATGCCGTACGTAGAAGTCGAGCTGGTTTACAAGACCCTAAAAAACCAATTGGTTCGTTCTTATTCTTGGGAACCACTGGGGTTGGTAAAACTGAATTAGCTAAGGCTCTAGCAACCTATCTCTTCGATGATGAAAATGCGATGACGCGTATTGATATGAGTGAATACTCTGAGCGCCATAGTGTAAGTCGATTGGTTGGTGCACCTCCAGGATATGTTGGATATGATGAAGGAGGACAATTAACAGAAGCCGTGAGAAGAAAACCGTACTCTGTTGTGCTTTTAGATGAGATTGAAAAAGCGCATCCTGATACGTTTAATATTCTTCTTCAAGTATTGGATGAAGGACGTCTAACAGATAATAAAGGACGTTTGGCTGACTTTAAGAATACGATTATCATCATGACGTCTAACATGGGTAGTCACATTATTCAAGAGAAATTTGAACAAATCAACGACCTTGAACAAGCGTCTGAAGAAGCGAAAGAAGAAGTATTGAATGTATTGAAACAATCGGTGCGTCCGGAATTCTTGAATCGTATTGATGAAGTGGTCATGTTTACTCCTTTAACGCAAGACAACATCCTTCAAATTGTTGATATTCAACTCCAAGGAGTGATGAAAATGCTAAGTGAGCAAAACATACACTTAGAAGCTACAAAAGAAGCAAAAGAATTCTTAGCTCGCAAAGGGTTTGATCCACAATTTGGAGCAAGACCTGTAAAACGAGTAGTTCAACGTGAAGTGCTGAATAAGCTTTCGAAAGAAATTTTGGCAGGTAATGTCAAAGCAGAGAGTATGATTTTACTCGATTCATTTAACGATGAATTAGTTTTTAGAAATAAATAATATTTAAGGGGGCGAATTTCATTCGCCCCCTTAAATATATTCAAAAAGTAGCATCTAGGCGTAATTACTAAACCTAAACTATTATGCTATCAAATCATAACATCCATAATAATATAACATTTCATAGTATTACCTTCTACACATAAGAATATGAATGTTAACGTATTCTTCACTTAAAGAATTTAATATAATGGATAATCTAACAGGATCAATTTCTGATGCCATAGCAATATGAAATTGTGCATTTGGAGGAAGTACATCATTAACCAATTCGACTGCTTCAAAAGGAGTAAAATCCAAATCATTAACGGCTTTAAATCCAGGCGATAAAACACCATAATCTCTTAAACGCGTACCCGAAGGAATAACTTCTCTATAACTTGGGGGATTTTCCATGCCATGTATAAAACTCATCGTATTAAACGGTAATCTTTCCCCCTCTGGCGTATGATATATAATTTGTCTGTTAGTTGTAAAATGTGAACTAAGGTTTAGGGTTTGATTTGGTCCTTTCATTAGTTCTTTATTTCCAGGAAAATATGCAGTTCGTCCTGCATGCCCTATAATATATATAGTATCTGAATTCGGGACATTTTTGGGGCGTACAATTGCATATCGTGATCCTTCTCGAGTATATACATCTGTCACGCCATATTCTTCAACGCCAAATTTAGGTATTTTTTTACTCGTCATCTGAGGAGCTCCTGTCTTCGGTTTAGAATAAGCTCCCGTTGCCGAACCCGCAATACCCAATCCCAGCGAAGCCCAACCTAAATTAGCTGCTAGTTCCGAATCTTTACT
>NZ_LROZ01000024.1 GCF_001549985.1 Myroides odoratus
ACTTTTTCCTGAATTGCGGATTAGTACGCATAAAAAGTATTATGCGAATGCGGTTGATAAACTCATTGCGACTATTGAAGACACTCAATTTGTCGAAGGACCTTCTCCTTTTAAAACGTGTAAGCACAAAAAAGGGTACGATAAAAGCTGTCTGTATCAACCTCTTGGTTTTTGGAAGGTCGAAGCCAATGCGCATTTTCCTTCTCTTGGAGAACGGGATATCTTAACTGAAACAGGTACGCTACAATGTGTAATAGGCGGTATAATCTCCATTCATCACCATGGTCAAGTTATTACGGCGGAGGAAGACC
Organism: Myroides odoratus; assembly: GCF_001549985.1. Lineage (GTDB taxonomy): Bacteria > Bacteroidota > Bacteroidia > Flavobacteriales > Flavobacteriaceae > Flavobacterium > Flavobacterium odoratum_A. The sequence continues at coordinate 312 of NZ_LROZ01000024.1, forward strand.
AAGAGCAACAAGAAACAGAAACAGCAGAAGAAGAAAACACTTGTGATGATTTAATTGAAGAAAAAGTTGGTGAAGCTAGTAGTCTTCAAACGCTCCGCTATGTTTCCAATGTCGATAGTATAACGTTAGTGAATTTAGACGAACTCCATTGGGGTGCGCTTAGTCCAGAAAATCCTCGTGCTTTGCGTGTGGGCCTTGGAGAAGAAATGATATTTAGAGCGAGTACACCTTTAGGAGAAGACAAGCAGTACATCAGCTGGAGCGTCACACAGTCTTGTGGTGATTCGAGCCTTTTCGAAGCAGGAAAAACGGGTCAGACTTTTCACGTTCAAACAACGGCAGAAAACGTCAATTACCAAGCACATCCCACCACCCATCGTGCTTTTAGCTGGGAACCTACTCAGACGGGTGTTTATCTTATATCTGCTGCACGAACGCCAAAAGAAGAGGCGACAAAAACATATTACGGCACTTTTTACTACTATATCGAAGTGGTCAATCAGGCCGTTCTTACCTTGTTGGAATTGAATCAACCCCCAACATTAACGCGCGTTGTTGGAGATCAAGTAAAGATTACACTGCATAGTACCATTCGCTTGTCACAGGAACGAGTCGATCAACTGCGAATCAAAGTTCGCGTAAAAGAAGGAGATTCACATACCCAAACCGCTGTTGTTTTCTGCTCAGCAGGTAAGCATCCATTTACTCAAGTCGGTACTGTCATTCAAGCAGTGTATACCTGCACCAATACCCATACCTATCAAGTGGAGGTTTGGGAAAATTCAAAGCGCAGCTTTGCAATCCCGCCTCAATATTTTCAGATATACGCCAATGCAGTACTCTCGATTTCTCCACAGGTAGAACGGATTCGCTTTGGTAGTCGGATTACATTTACAGCTGAGCTTCAAAACAAGCAAACTATCAATCCAACACAGGTTAAATGGTTGATACAATCTCCAGGTAGTAAGCAATTTCAACAGCATTTTATACGTCATACAACAGTGACTCTAGATTTTACTGCGGAAGGTACCTATGTTATTGCGTGTGTATATGGCAATTTTTGGACAGGAAAAGACAAAGCGACACAAACCATTCAAGTCATGGCTAATCAACTCGAACAGTTGACACTAAGCCCAAGCCATGCCTCTTCGACAACTGTTCAAAAGACTCAAAACCAAGTTTATCGAGTTTACCGTCAAGCTATTGTGACGCTTACTTTGGAAACAACTTTAGGGTATCAATCTCCAACAGCAGATGTATATGTGGAAGCTCATGAGTTACACCAACCAAATGTGTTTCAACGATTGCTTCACTATGTGTTCCCTGAAAAAGAAAATCAACCAGCTTCTATTATTCACGCCAATGTTGACGGTGAAATACGCTATATGCTAACTTATGTCAAAGGGCCTAAAAAGCAGGCGGGTTTTGACTTGTCTATGTATTATGCCAATCCAAAACTTCAACAAGCCATTCAGCGCGATTTGAAGGAACTGCAAGCAACTGAATCAGCAGATACGCTTGCCAATCAATCCTTAGAAGCGATTGAAATCTATCCTATTCACACCCAAACCGAGGGTATTGTATTGCAGTCTAACCTAGCTACGCTGGATCTTCAATTGGAAGAAGTTGGTTTGTACCGCTTGGAGGTGCTATTCAATAACCAAACGTATACTCATGAAATTGAGTGTATAGAAGGAAAAGTGAACCGCTGGGAATTTGTCAATGCGTTGGATCAACATCAGCCTACTTTAAGTTTCAATGAAGACTTTGCTATTGCATTGGAAATTACAGGTTTTGAGGATCAATCAGCGACAATTTGTTATTGGTATGATTCTCGCAATCGAGAACGAGATGTATTAGAATTGTTTCGCGATACGGTTGATTTTGACAGCCAAGGGAAAGGTACGCATGTGGTAAAAAGCTTCTCTGATTTTTGGAAGACTTTCGCTTGTCAGGTTCCAGAAGGTCAAGGGGAAGAATACGCGATCTTTTTTACCCTTTCAGAAGAAATTGGACTATCGAATGTCAAAAGGGAATTATTCGATAAAAAGGAAGCCCTTTTTGGTCATGTTTTTCCAGTGGATACGGTGAATACTTATGCGTATATTCTGAAGAAATACCGTATTGAAGCCTATTTTAACACGGCTAATCACCGCCGTTTGATTCGCCCCATACTGTACAAAGAACCCATTGAAATTGAAGTAGTACGCATACTGGGGCGCTATGATCAGGATGAAATCTTACCTGATACCTTGACGGTAACCCTATATGAAAATACCAATCAAAGCTTTTTAAAGTTGGAATTTAAAGATCGAAAGGCTACCTCATTTTCTCTTGCTTTTCCCAAAGGGCAACATACAATTTATCATCCCTTAGATACGGGGGATGAATTGATCTACAAAGGGAATACTCATAAAAAAGACAAGGGATTGGCAAGTACCCCTCGTGTGTTTTATTTAGGAATTAGCTATGAAGCCAAAACCAAAGGACCGTTGTATAACCAAAACCCATATACCGTAAAGAAAACAGCTGTGGAGGTATTATTTCCTAAAGGATATGAGCGAAATCGAGCTAATGATCACTTACTGATGCAGCCCTTTCAACCGGAAATAGAAGAAGGATTGCCTCGTACAGAGGCTCAAAAACGAGCGAAAGAAAATCTTCTTCGCCTAGCGACCTATCACAAGGACAATAAATTGGGCTACCTCTACCTGCATCAGCTTAAACTGGTTGAAAAATTTGTGTTTAGCCAAACTTTTAAGGAACACAGTATACCAATTGTCGTGGAGCGTAGACCGCAGGATAAAAAGGAGGTTGTACCTGATTCCCATTCCGATTGTCCAAGATGTAAGGCTCCTGTAACAAGCGCCCAATTGCTCCAGATATTTCCAGGATCAGATGCAGCTGTCCTGGAAGCCATTGCAAAAGCCTATACTGATTATATGACGGTTTTTGAAATGAATACTTGTTGGAATAAAGCGCATTTTTTTGCACAAGTTTTTGCAGAATCAGGAAGCCCCTTGAAAATTAGAAAAGAGAATCTAGACTATTCTGCTTTACTATTGGAAACGGGTAATGAAAGGAGAAGGGGAAATACATGGGTGAAAGGAGATACCGTTAATCAAATTGGAGGATATTATACGGATGGAAACTATCGCTCTCAACCTGTGCGATTAAACAATTTTTTTCAAAATAAGCAGAATGCTAACAAGTATGGAAGAAAAGATTTAAATGCTCCTAATGACAGGGGTATACAAGCTGCAAACCAAAGAATGATTGCCGACTTGGTTTATGGAGGAAGATTTGGAAATGATAAAAATGAGCCAGGAGGTGAAGGCTGGAAATTTAGAGGACGAGGCTATATTCAGATTACGTTTAGAGCCAGTTATGAACAAGCAAATAAGTATACGACAAAACTATTGGGTGTGGAGGTATTAACAGAGGAAGGTGCGGATAAAGTAGGAATAGATCCTCAAGTGGCTATGGTGGCTAGTATGGCCTATTGGGCTTGGAGGGATAAAAAAGCGAATCACTATAGTAATTTAGAATGGAATGTTGATGAGGTGTCAAAAAAAATAGGAAACAATGTTGCTTATGCAGAGAAGGAAAAGATTTTTAAAGATAAGACGTCTAAGGTGTTTCAGATTGATACTTGTGGCTTTACCTACTTTCCCGATTATGGAGATGGCGTATTGGAAATGATGAAACGGTATGTAGAAGAAGGATGGACCTATAGTCAACGAGGCTCTCGGAAAGGAATAAAGTACAAAGATATTTTTGAAGTTGATTGTTCTGAAGTTGTAGCCTTGTATCTCTACCATTTAGGCGTCGTTCAAGAACCCATACAATTACATACCGGTGTGATGACTACAGAAAAAGATTTTCAAAAGGCTATCGGTAATACCAATATTGAACATGTTGTAGGAAGTGAAAAAGCAGATTTTATTCCAGAACGAGGGGATATATTCGTGTGGAGCGGTCTTAATAAAAAAACAGGTCAAGTTCGGGGACATACAGGAATTGTATATAAGCATAATCAAAAAGATGATTTAGTGATAATATTAGAAGCCATAGATGCATTAGGAAGCGGCGATGAAGATACACACTTAAGAAATGCTATAGGAATATATGATAACAGTAAAATAACAAAAATTAAGGAATCTAAAATACACACAAAAAAAACAAGAGTAGCTTACTACAAACGCACTGGAGGAGCTCTTAGTTCACATGACAGTTGGTTTGGATATTTTAGACCTATTAACTACACCAAAACATTATAATATTTTTATTATGAAATACAGAATTCTACCTATATGCCTACTTATTTGTTTTCTATCGCTTAATTGTCAAAAAAAAAATCAAGAACCAACAATACAAGAACAAATATTAACACAACCCAAAAGAGACTGGCAGCATATGCCTCAATATAAAGAAGAAGGAATTATGGAAGTTATGGAAGGGCGAACGCAAGAAAATCAAAAAGTACTAGAAGGTATTTATGATCTCAATCTAGGGATGCCTGAAGGTCAGGAGTTTATTGAAGAAGATTATAGTATGGAGGAGATAAACTTGATGAATCACCTCTACTATATGGGATTAAAATCTTTTGGATTTCAATTTCCAAGTGAAGAAGTTTTTGCTCAGCGAATTATGGAGATTTTTAACGTAGACATCTATACTGATTATTCAACTAATCCCAGAATAAAAAAAATAGACAATTTTCTAATACTATTACCTAAAATATACAACCAAGATAAATATGATAAAGTTCCATTGCTTTATTTTACTTATGGAAATTATATTTTCGATTTAGAACACCGGTATTTCTATAGTTTTAGCTATGATGATGTGGAGAGATATTTAGATGATTATGATAAAAAGTATTATGGATTTAGAGTAAATTCTTATGATCTTGCATACAATAATTATATTTTTTATTCCAATCGAGCTGCACTAAATGAAGTCTATGATTTTTTACCTTATGAATTTGTGAAAGATATTGGCTATGAAGATTTCCCTCCAAATTATCCAGATGTTTACAAAAGAATTCAAATCAAATGCATGGATGAATACAAAAAAATGAGCAAGCTTTCACGCGAGGGTTGGGATTACCGCATGTATGATCGTTTGTTTTTTTCTCGTGGGTTTGATGGAAAGCTGATTGTCAAGAAAAAAATGTTAGCTGCTGCTGTAGAATTAGCCAAAGAAGATGAAGCCTACATTCGAGTGCCTTTGGATTACTATTTTATTCAAATGACAACACCGTATATTCCCAACGAATATGCTGCTGATTACAGCGAAGTAGACAATTACTTTACCCAGCGAGAACCCTATTATACCCCTGAAGAGCGAGCTATGATTTGGGTGTATACGTCTCTTTTAGAACTACATGTTGCAGAAAAATTCGCTAGTACCATCGAATATGACTTTATTATTTTAGCACAGCAATACCCTGAATTGTATGAAGTTGCTCAAGAGCACAATTTCTTTGGAGAAGATATGTCAGAGGTGTTGAGGTATTTGTAAACAGAGCATGGTACGTGGTCTTATTATACAGTCATAAAATAGAACTAGTGAAACCTATATACCATAATAAAGGCAGTTGTGTTTTCACAACTGCCTTTATCGTATAAAGCAAATAATTGAAATTTAAATTCGTTCAGGGAAGTTGGTAATAATCCCATCAACCTTTAGCTTTTTCATGCGTTCAATGTCTTTAAGATCATTAACGGTCCACGGAAATATTTTTAGCTTTTCTTTTTTAATCAAAGCCGTGTTTTCCTCATTGAGCATTTTGTGATAGGGATTAATAGCTCTGGCTTGAATACTTAACGCAAATTCAATCGCATCTTCCGGTTTTTTTTCTGTTAATACGGCAAGGGGTAAATCGGCATCTAAGTCATATGCTATTTTTAACTCTTCCCATTTAAAACTAGAAAGAATAAAATCATCATAGGTCCATCCTCTTTGTAAGAAAGTGCGAATAAGACGATGGGTATCTACTGCTGTATTGCTTCCTTTTAGTTCAATATTTAGTACGGCCTTTTTTCCTATAACTTCAATTACTTCCCCTAATGTTGGAATTTTGTATTTACCTCCTACTAAAACATCTTCCAATTCTTCTAGGGTATAACTTTCAATATCCCCTTTCGCATTGGTGATGCGATCGAGTGTATCATCGTGAAAAACGACAAGCTCTCCACTTTTTACTTTGAATACGTCAATCTCAATCATATCACAGTGTAAATCGATAGCTTTTACAATAGATTCCACCGTGTTTTCAGTAATATGTCCCATAGCACCTCGGTGTCCAATACGCAGTATTTTTGATTCTTGTGCGATTGTGGTAGAGGTGATAACTGTACAAAGTATGGATAACAATGGCATTTTTAATTTCATAGTTCAAGTATTGATTAGTGAAAAACAAAAATGTATCAATTCTAAGGAATAGCAATTATCTCTACATTATCTTATTGTAAATAAAAAAGTGATTGCATTTAAAATGATAAATTTTACCATTAATGTATTGAAAAAGAATGAAAAAAGAGAACTTTTTATTGAAAAAAGCTCTCTTTTTTTTATTTTAAATCTTGTAAGATTTCTTGTACAGCGCGTTCTAGCTGTGGATCTTTCTCTTGCAGGCGATCCATAAAGGTGTTTTTGACATATATATCTGGAGCTACTCCTGTTTTTTCTAAATTATCCCCTTCCAAGGTGTAAGTTCCCCAAGAGGGTAAGCGATAAAAAGAATTGTCAACTAATGATTTACCAGAAGTGAAAATAATCCAACGATAGGTTTCTTGACCAATGATTTTTCCCAATTTTAAAGCCTTAAAACCAGCTGCAGTCATTTCTGCATCACTAAGTGAAAACTCATTGATTAGCAGGACAATCGGTTTTCCACTTGGACTAAAATTACTCTGCATTGTGAGTTTTCCTTCTCTATATTTCCATTGTAAATAAGGGCGTTGTGCCAAGAAATTGAGTACTTTATCATGTACGTTTCCTCCTGTATTGAATCGAAGATCTAAGATGACACCTTCCTTGTGGTGTTCTTGCTCAACCATATCCAATAAGAAAGAATCTAATTCCGTAGACCCCATATTTTTCATGTAACTATAGGCAATTCTGTTTGTACTCCATTCGTTAACACGTTGTTTATTTTGATAGATCCACTCGTCATACAATAAACTTTTCTGCGCAACAAATGAGATGGGATGTAGTTTTACTATAATTTCTTTTGCTCCGCGTAAGAAGGTTAATTCAATTTCCTCTTGGGTAGGGGCAAACGTAAAATAAGCATCGCGGTTTTTTGTGGAATCTACTTTTTGCCCATTGACATGCGTCAGTATATCACCTTGCTGTAGCGTAATATCCTTCGTTGCTGCTGGGGATTTACGTAGTACACGCGCGACTTCATAAGGATTCAATGCAGAGAAAATGATTCCTGTTTCTACGGTATTGTATTGTAACCTCGTTTTTTCTTCTTCTCCCGTTGAGGTAAAGCCTAAGTGAGAAGAACCCAATTCACCTAACATATCATTGAGTAAGATACGAAGGTCGTTTCTACTATTTAGATAGGGAATATAGGATGCAAAATAGGTTTTTGTCGCCTCCCAATCTAGACCATGGAACGTTTCGTCATAGAAATTTTCTTCTACACCTGCCCAAGTTTCTTCAAACATTTGACTAAATTCTTCCGCTAAGTTTTTAGTGAAGGAATAAGAAATATTGATTTTTTCAGGTGTACCTTTCTCTAAAGCAAATATGTAGAGGTTGTTGCCACTTAGTGCATAGAGTGTTTTGTCCTTTCGCTGAATCTGATTCACACTTTTATCCCATACTTTTTCTGTTTTAGCGTCTTCAAATTGCTCATAAATCTTGCGATATAGCGTGTATTTTCCATTTTCTTGATTGGAAGAATAATAGACATATTCCTTTTTATCCTCTTGGAAGACAGTAGGCGTATTTTGATTGCCAAATTTGTCGCTCACCAATTCAATGCGATCTAGTATATCTTTTGTATTGATGCTAACTACAAGAGATGGTTTAGGTGATTCGGTTGCTTTTGTTTTCTTTTTTTTGCTCTCGTTTTTTTCTTCTTTTTTGACTGTAAATAATTGATCAAATTCATCTGATTTAAATGGTTCTGTATACCAATCCAAGGCTAGGCGATAAATACTAGCATTTTGCATACCCATTGGATAAGAAGGATTCAATCGATCACTAGTGAAATAAATGTATTTCCCAGACGGAGACCAAACAGGATTCGTTTCTGAAACTCCTGTATTCGTCAAGTTAATGGTTTCATTTTTTTGGATGTTATGAATAAAAATATCATCCTCGAAATTGCGTTTTGCTGTAAAGAGCACATACGCTCCATCTGGAGAGAAGGATGGTGGTGCACTTTGGAAAGCCCATATTTCGTCTTTGATAATTGTTTTAGAAGTGAACGTTTGCAAATCAAGTAAGCGAATTTCATCTCGACCACTCGTATAAACAGCCTGAGTCAACGCTTGATTAAAGGTCAAATCTCTATTATTACGCAAATCCTGTGTTAACTGTTCTGCTTTTCCTTTGCCGTTTGCTGCAATTTTAAACCAGTTTTGGTATCCCTTATGCGTTTGGCTAAATAAGAGTGTTTGGTTGTCTTTTAGCCATTTTACCTCCATCACTCGTTCTGTACCTGTTGTGATTGCTTGGATAAATTTACCTTCAATATCCGATACAAAAAGTACGCCTCGACTGACGAAAGCTAATTTTTTTCCATCAGGTGCAAGATCAAAGAAACTGATATTGTCTTCTACTTTAAAGGTTTGTTCTTTCGCAATAGATTTATTTGTATTTAATGTAATATCAAGTGAGCGAACTTGATTTAGCTTGGTATCAAACACAAAAAGCTGGTAGTCTTTTTCAAAAATAACTTGACTTCCATCTGCAGATACAAAAGGTTTTTTGATGGATGAGGTGAACTCAGTTAAGGCTGTTTTCTTGCCATTTCTGAAGGTATACAAATTGTAATGTCCATTATTTTCATCCGAAATAAAGTAAATGTTACCTTGTCGATCGACAGTAGGATTAAAATCTTTTCCGTTGTAATCAGTATAGGATTTGAAACTTTGATTCGTTGGATTATACCCCAAAATATCAGGGTTATTTTCACCCTTATATCGTTTACGCATTACTTGATTTGAGCTTTCAGTTGAATTGGTAAACAAGTATTCCCCAGCGGGTGTTTCAACTAAACCATTGGTATTATTGAAATAGTTGGTGAAGAGTGGGGTGGGAGTACCTCCATTTTTACTTATAGAAAAAGAAGCATAGTTGTTATACGCATTACTTGTAAAATAAATTGTTTCACTATCCCAGCTCCAGCTTTCCATTTCATCTGCGGCTTGGTGATAGGTTAACTGTTGAATTGGACCACCCGTTAAAGGCATCAGAAAAATATCCTTATTGCCATATTGATCTGAACTAAAAGCCAACCATTTTCCATCTGGAGAAACACGAGGGTTAGTTTCATTACCTGGTAGAGCCGTGAGTCTTAAAGCTTCTCCACCTGATGTGGGCACTTGCCAAAGATCTCCATCAAAACTAAAGTAGGTGGTTTTTCCATCTGGACTTAGCGAAGGTGTAGAGGTGAAGTGCACTTTATTTTGACCCCAGACCATGGAAGTCAAGGCTAAGGTTAGAAGAGAAATAGTCTGTTTCAGCATAATTCTATATTTTTCCTAAACTTAAAACTATTTTGTGCAACACCCAAGTGGTTTTGTGTGGTTTGTTTTTTGTGCTGTTTGTTCTTTAGTTATCTTCTCATTGTTGGAAGTTATGTTATGAAAGGGTGAGATGATGAGCGGGTGAGATGATGAGCGGGTGAGGTGATGAGCGGGTGAGGTGATGAGCGGGTGAGGTGATGAAAGGGTAAGGTGATGAGAAGGTAAGGTGATGAGAAGGTAAGGTGATGAGAAGGTAAGGTGATGAGAAGGTAAGGTGATGAGAAGGTAAGGTGATGAGAAGGTAAGGTGATGAGAAGGTAAGGTGATGAGAAGGTGAGGTGATGAGAAGGGATGAGAGGGTCAGCAGCCCATAACTCATAACCCATAACTCATAACCCATAACTCATAACCCATAACTTCATAGCCCATAGGGCCAAAAAAAAAATCGCCATCTCTTGAGATGGCGATTTTTTATATTAGTTTGCAGGACTTCCGTATAAATCGAACTCTGTTGCTTCATCAATGGTGATGGTAGCAAATTCCCCAATTTTTAGGTAGTGCTTAGTTGCGTCAATTAAAACTTCGTTATCAACATCTGGACTGTCAAATTCTGTACGACCAATGAAGTGATTTCCTTCTTTTCTATCAATGATACAACGATAGGTTTGTCCAATTTTTTCCTGGTTTAATTCCCATGAAATTTGAGCTTGAATTTCCATGATTTCGTTTGCTCTTTCTTGTTTTACTTCTTGAGGAACGTCATCTTCTAGAGCGTAAGCATGGGTGTTTTCTTCATGAGAATAAGCAAAACAACCTAAACGCTCAAAACGCATTTCTTGTACCCAATCTTTTAAGATTTGGAAATCTTCTTCTGTTTCACCTGGATATCCAACGATTAACGTTGTACGAATAGCCATTCCTGGTACAGCTGCTCTAAATTCGTTTAATAATTTTGTTGTCTTTGCTTGTGTAGTTCCACGACGCATCGATTTCAAGATATTATCTGAAATATGTTGCAAAGGAATATCAATGTAATTACAAATCTTAGGCTCACGCTTCATTAATTCTAATACATCCATTGGGAAACCTGTAGGGAAAGCATAGTGTAAGCGAATCCATTCGATTCCTTCTATTTTCGTTAAGTTCTCAAGTAACTCCGCTAAGTTTCTCTTTTTATATAAATCTAGTCCGTAATACGTTAAATCTTGAGCAATAAGAATTAATTCTTTTACGCCATTTTTAGCTAGCCCTTCAGCTTCTTTGACCAATTTTTCAATAGGTTGAGAAATGTGTTTTCCACGCATAATAGGAATGGCACAGAAACTACAAGGACGGTCACAGCCCTCTGCAATTTTTAAATAGGCATAGTTCTTAGGAGTCGTTGTTAAACGCTCACCTAAAAGTTCATGGCGGTAATCGGCACCTAAAGCTTTCAAAAGAAGTGGTAAATCTGTAGTTCCGAAGTATTGATCTACATTTGGAATTTCAGCTTCTAAATCAGGTCGGTATCGCTCAGATAAACACCCTGTTACAAAAACTTTATCTACAACACCTTGTTCTTTTTTATCTACGTATTCTAAAATCGTATTCACTGATTCTGCTTTCGCATTGTTGATAAAACCACAAGTGTTAATCACAATGATATTCGCTTCATCGTTAGCCGCTTCGTGTGTAACGTCTTTACCACTAGCTTTTAATTGACCCATTAACACTTCACTGTCGTAAATGTTTTTAGAGCAACCTAGAGTTACAACGTTTATCTTGTTCTTTTTTAAAGATTTAGTTCTCATTTGTTTGAAAAAAATTGGACTGCAAAAGTACATTTTTTTTCTATATAGCGAAGAAGCTTTGTGAGAATTATAAGAAGTGCTGCGGTTATCTAAAATGATTCCGTTTTAGATAGGAGGTGAATGTGTGACAAATAAGGGAATAAAAAAAGTGGCAAATTCCGAAGAACAGCCACTTTATGAGAGTATAAAGAAGTGGATTTACAGTTTGAAAATCCCTCCAAATGCGATAACTGTCTCACCAAACCAGAAGTTGTGGAACGCTTTGTCTTTTTTGCTAGCTGTTGTACGAACATCATACATATCAATAAATCCTCCTTTTAATTCTGCTTGAACGAAGAAGTGTTTAAAGAAGGTTACGTTTAAACCTGCTTTTGCAGAAAAACCTAAACCAGAAACATGAAATTCATCATATCGATCTTTACCCAGCAAGGTTGTATTTGTTTTAGGGTAGATGATACCGAATCCAAGACCTTCTGTAACATTCACTTGGATTTTATCTGTATTGTAAATGCGGAATAATTTCGAGATATCATCGACGCGATTTACTTCAACATTCAAATAGTTTAATCCATCTGTATGTTCGAATTTTAAAAATTCTTCCGTTAATTTTACTTGATCTGGATGACCAGCGACTTGCTCTCCATAGCTACCAGCACCATAATATTCTCCAGAGTAATTTACCGTTTGATTTTGACGCATCACATATTTCATGTGATCAACCCCAATGGAAATATTGTATTTATCTGTAATAAAGTATCCAATTCGCAAGTTTGTTTGCGGAATAGTCATACGTCCTGGATTGATGTAATCAACATGCCATCCTTTCGGTTTATCATCTGCTTTTACGTCTTTAATAGTAAAATCATAGCCTTCCCCTCTAAATCGAATGTCTGAATTGGTATAATATCCTCTGTTTCCTCCCCAATAAATGTAAAATTTACCTTTGTTTGAGGCGGTATAACGCAAAGGTGTAGTAGCTGTTTCTTGTGCAAATCCTACTGTAGTTGCCAACAAGCATACACTTGCAAAAAGTTTAAAAATGGCTTTCATTAGTTTGATTCTTTTAATTTCTGAATTCTGATGCAAAAATACAATAAAAAAATCTCTTTAAGAGTTTATCCTTAAAGAGATTCATAGTATTAAAAGTTCTAAATGAGATTAGAAATTAATGACATAAGATAACGTTACCCAGTTTTCTTTCATTTTCCAAGTCGCATTGTCATACAAATTATTTACTGTCATATCGAGTACAGATGTTTTGTAGGAACGGTTGGAATGTGTGTAGGCTAAGTCTAATCTAGAGTCTCCAAATTCATAACCAATACCTACTGAGAAACTATTTAAATCACCCATATATTTGATGTTTTTATAGGGACTTTCTTCAAAGCGATATCCTCCACGAAGGCTTACTTGTTTGATTCTATATTCCCCACCAATACGGAATTCACTCGCTGTTTTCATTTCGGTGTTATAGAAATCATTCAAGATTTGATAACCACCGTCATTTTTAGGTCTGAATTGATTGTTGCTATAATCTTTAATACTATAGTCCACACTAATTAACCCTCTTTTATTGAAGACATAAGCTAAACTTCCGGTGTATTTTGCTGGAGTTTTTAATTTATAACGTTCAAAGATATTGGTAACTGCAGGATAAACTGCATAAGCTTTACTATCACCTACTACCGTTGTACCTACTCCTTGTGTAATTTCATCACGCAGACTATACCAAGTAGGAGATTCATAGGCAACTCCCGCTCTTAATTCATCTGTAATTTGACCAATTACCCCTAGGTTAAAAGAGAATCCAGTACCATAGGTATAAAGCTGATTGGTATAGTTAATGGACTTTACCATGCCATCAGGTAAATTACTGCGGTTAACTTCTACAGCATCTGAGGTTTGTTTGTAATCAAATAAGTGCAAGTTTAAATTAGCTCCCACAAAAATGCGATCTCCTAGTTGTGCTGAAAAGTTACCTGAAAACTTACTGTTGTATCCGTCAGTACTTACGTATTTTCCTTGAGTATAGGTATCTTGGTCTGTTCCAAAATTAGCTTCATATTCACCATCTTTACTTCCTTTATTCAAGATGAATGTTTCATGAGCTAAATAAGTTTGCTGTCCTGGATAACCTGCAACATACCCCGCATTGATATAATCCTGATTTTGGTTATTTGAAGGTACTAATACACGATGCGGAACCTGATATCCATTGGCTAATTGATAAAAGTACTCGCCTAAAGAGTTTGTTTGCCCTGTTCCCATGATGCGGTAATCGTTGTTCAGGTTTTTAGTACTCTCATAATTTACTCCAACAGCAAATTTTCTCATGGTTGCTTGAGCATCATTGGAATTAAAAACGAAAACAGCGCCCAACTGACCTACATCAAGTCCTGTGTAGTTTTTAGACTCACCGTTGTTCAGATAATTTGTTTTATTGTTTTTATTAGCCAATGATAAGCTGAAAGAAGCTTGGTTATAGTTAAATATAGCACTTCCTGCAGGGTTAATCTTGAGTGCAGATAAATCTCCTCCAACGGCACCAAATGCTCCACTCATTCCTCTGAAACGAGCTGTACCATTCATATCCGATTCTGAATATCTCGAAATATCTAACGGGTTTATTTCTTGTGCCTGTATCGCTCCAATTGTCAAAAGTGAAGCGCTTAATCCAAAAATAAATTTATTTATATACATAGGTATGATCAACTAGGTTAATGTAATTATCTGCGAGAACTACTACTGCTTCTGCTACTTCCTCCGCCACTGTAACTGCTTCTTGAAGCACCACTACTACCGCTGCTATAGCTGCTTCTTGAGCTACTTCCGCTGTTGTAATTACTTCGAGAACTGCTGCTGTTATAATTGCTTCTTGAGCTGCTATTGTTGTTGTAGCTTCGAGAACTGCTAGAAGAATTAGAACGACTGTAGTTGCTATTCGATGAATTAGTGTTGTATGATCTATTGTTGTAATTGCTATTTGAGTTCCCTCTCGAATAGTAACTATTGTTGTAGTTTGTATTGCTGTTGCTATAACTAGAACGACTTCTACTGTTTGTTGAGGTAGAGGTTGGTCTAGTGCCCTGATAAGTAGATCGGCTGTAATAGCTTCTTGAGTTACCACTGCTATTTAGGTTGTTTGATCGGCTATAATAGCTATTATTTCTTCCGCTATTTCCATTCGGATAGGATCTAGAATTTGAATAGGAAGATCTAGAACCTCTTGGGTAATAGTTGTTGGTGTAATAGCCATGAGAGTAATATGGAGAATAATATCCGCCATAGTACGGTGAACCCCAATAGTAGTTATTGTACCATGGTCTATAGTAGCTGTTCCATCCCCAACCAAATCCAATACTTAATCCCCAACCACCGCCATAGTAGTAAGGATCGTAGAATGGATCATAGTAACCATAGCCCCAATACGGTCTGTAATTATTGTTATAATAGTTTACTTGAATGCTAGAAGGCTCTGTTCCCCATGAACCATAACTAACTGCCTTATTCGGTATATTATTCAATATACTGTCATTTACAGGTGAATTATAGGTGTTGACATCCGTGAAATATTCCATATCTTGATTAAGAGATGCAAAATAGTTCTCATAGTAATTACCCGAATCATTACCTGCATAGGGATCAGCTTGTGTGCTTTGTCCATAAATACCATCTTGAGTGTAAGATGCATTATGGTAAGAGCCACAAGAAATAGCGAATCCTCCTAGAAGTAAGAAAAGGCTGATTCTTCTCATGCTTATTGTTTTTTGAAGAATTGTAGTCATTTTCGATGGGAATTTAATTGTTGTTAAAAACAAATTTAGTTACTTTTGTGGAATTATTATAGTTAATTAAGAGTTAAACAACTTAACTGCTAATATATTAAAAATGAGCAAGAATATTACTAAGAGAAGTGAGGACTATTCGAAGTGGTACAATGAGCTTGTAGTAAAAGCTGATTTGGCCGAAAATTCGGGAGTTCGAGGATGTATGGTTATCAAACCATATGGCTATGCGATTTGGGAGAAAATGCAAGCAGAGTTAGACAAGAAGTTCAAAGAGACTGGACATCAAAATGCGTATTTCCCCTTATTCATCCCCAAATCTTATTTTAGTAAAGAGGCGAGTCATGTGGATGGATTTGCAAAGGAATGTGCAGTAGTTACGCATTATCGCTTAAAAACAGGAGAAGACGGAAAAACAATTGAAGTAGATCCAGAAGCAAAGTTAGAGGAAGAGTTAATCGTTCGCCCTACATCAGAAACCATTATTTGGGATACGTATAGAAAGTGGATTGAATCTTATCGCGACTTACCTATTTTAGTGAATCAATGGGCTAACGTTGTACGTTGGGAGATGAGAACGCGTTTGTTCTTGAGAACTGCCGAGTTTTTATGGCAAGAAGGACATACCGCACATGCAACAGAAAAAGAAGCTGTAGCAGAGGCAGAGCAAATGTTGGATGTATATGCTGATTTTGCTGAGAATTTTATGGCTATTCCAGTTGTAAAGGGATTTAAAACAGAAAATGAGCGTTTTGCAGGTGCCATTGAAACCTATTGTATTGAAGCGTTAATGCAAGATGGTAAAGCACTACAAGCAGGAACATCGCACTTTTTAGGGCAAAACTTTGCTAAAGCATTTGATGTGAAATTTACAAGCCAAGAAGGGAAACAAGAATATGTATGGGCAACTTCATGGGGGGTGAGTACAAGATTAATGGGAGCATTAGTCATGACGCATTCTGATGATAATGGATTGGTTTTACCACCAAACTTAGCACCGATTCAAGTTGTAATTGTTCCGATTCACAAAACGGATGAGCAATTAGAAGAGATTCGTGAAGAAGTGAAGAAAGTAACAGATCAATTTAAAAAGTTGAATATTTCATTTAAGTTTGATGATCGTACGACATTCAAACCAGGATGGAAGTTTAACGAATATGAATTGAAAGGAGTGCCATTGCGTGTTGCTATTGGGCCAAAAGACTTAGAAAACGGTACATTTGAGGTAGCGCGTCGCGATACATTCACCAAAGAGATTGTAGCAAAAGACAATATCGTTACGTATGTACAAGATATGTTGGAAGAAATTCAATCCAATTTATTCAATAAAGCAAAGACATATAGAGATTCGCATATAACAGAAGCGAATTCTTTTGAGGAGTTCAAAGATTTATTAGAAAATAAAGGAGGATTTATTTCTGCGCATTGGGATGGTACAATTGAGACAGAAGAAAAGATTAAAGACCTTACAAAGGCTACAATTCGCTGTATTCCAATTGATAGAAAAGAGGAAGATGGAATTTGCATCTTAACAGGAGCGCCTTCTAAAGGAAGAGTGTTGTTTGCAAAAGCTTATTAGAAATAAAAATTTTTGTTTTTTCTCTTGCGGGTTTAAAAATATATTGTACTTTTGCATCCGCGTTAGATAAACAAAATGGTCCGTTCGTCTAGGGGTTAGGACGCCAGGTTTTCATCCTGGTAACAGGGGTTCGATTCCCCTACGGACTACAATTCTTTTGAAACTAACGCATTTGGTCCGTTCGTCTAGGGGTTAGGACGCCAGGTTTTCATCCTGGTAACAGGGGTTCGATTCCCCTACGGACTACACGTTCTTTTATAGAAATTATACCGCATTTTGGTCCGTTCGTCTAGGGGTTAGGACGCCAGGTTTTCATCCTGGTAACAGGGGTTCGATTCCCCTACGGACTACTGATTTTTTTAGAATTACAATATGCATTTTGGTCCGTTCGTCTAGGGGTTAGGACGCCAGGTTTTCATCCTGGTAACAGGGGTTCGATTCCCCTACGGACTACAAGATTCTTTCGAGAATCGCAATGGATTTTTTGGTCCGTTCGTCTAGGGGTTAGGACGCCAGGTTTTCATCCTGGTAACAGGGGTTCGATTCCCCTACGGACTACAGAAAAAAATAGTATAGACTTAATAAAATATTTAAAAAATGGCAAATCATAAGTCAGCTTTAAAAAGAATTAGAAGTAACGAAAAAAAGAGAGTATTAAACAGATATCAGCATAAAACTACACGTAACGCGATCAAAGCTTTACGTTTGATTGAAGATCAAAAAGATGCTGCTGATAAATTACCTGTAGTTGTTGCAATGATTGATAAATTAGCTAAGAAAAATATCATTCATGCAAACAAAGCTTCTAATTTAAAATCTAAATTAACAAAACACGTTGCTGCTTTATAAGAAGCAATAGGTTGTGTTTATAGAAGACATACACTAAGCTCTCAATTCCATGAGGGCTTTTTTTGTTTATACTATACATTTCAATGAATACTAATATAATTTTAAAATCCTTTTATGACACAAATTAGGAATATTGCAATTATCGCACACGTTGACCATGGTAAGACTACAATGGTTGATAAGATATTACACCACTGTCAGTTATTTCGTGAAAATGAAACTTCTGGAGAGTTGATTTTAGATAACGAGGATATCGAAAGAGAAAGAGGAATTACAATCGTTTCAAAAAACGTATCTGTAAGTTATAAAGGAACTAAAATTAATATTATCGATACTCCAGGACACGCGGATTTTGGTGGAGAAGTAGAGCGTGTATTGAATATGGCTGATGGTGTTCTTTTAATTGTAGATGCTTTTGAAGGACCAATGCCACAAACTCGATTTGTACTACAAAAAGCAATTAGCTTAGGGTTAAAACCATGTGTAGTAATCAATAAAGTTGACAAAGAAAACTGTACACCAGAAGAAGTACACGAAAAAGTATTCGACTTAATGTTCGAATTAGGTGCTGAAGAATGGCAAATGGATTTCCCTGCAGTTTATGGTTCAGCTAAAAACAACTGGATGTCTACAGATTGGAAACAGCAAACAGATTCTTTTGAACCATTATTAGATATGGTTTTAGAGCATATCCCTGCTGCTGAAGTAAGAGAAGGTTCTCCACAAATGTTGATTACTTCATTGGATTATTCAACGTTTACAGGACGTATCGCTATTGGTCGTTTACACCGTGGAATCTTAAAAGAAGGAATGAATATTTCTTTAATTAAGAGAGATGGTAAAATCGTAAAATCTAAAATTAAAGAATTACATACATTCGAAGGTTTAGGTCGTAAAAAAGTTAGTGAAGTATATGCTGGTGATATTTGTGCGGTTGTAGGAATCGAAGGATTTGAGATTGGAGATGTTATTGCTGATTTCGAAAATCCAGAAGCATTGCCAACTATCACAATTGATGAGCCAACAATGAGTATGTTATTCACAATTAACGACTCTCCATTCTTTGGTAAAGAAGGTAAATATGTTACTTCTCGTCACATTAAGGATCGTTTAAATAAAGAATTAGAGAAAAACTTAGCGTTGCGTGTGAACGAAACGGATAGTGCGGATAAATTTATGGTATTCGGACGTGGTGTATTACACTTATCTGTTTTGATTGAAACAATGCGTCGTGAAGGATATGAACTTCAAATTGGTCAACCACAAGTAATCATCAAAGAAATTGATGGTGTAAAATGTGAGCCAATAGAGGAGTTAACAATTGATATTCCAGAGAACTTATCAGGACGTGGAGTAGAATATGTGACTTTGAAAAAAGGAGAAATGTTAAGTATGGAACCAAAAGGGGACCGTATGATCATCAAATTCTTAGTGCCTTCTAGAGGTATTATTGGTTTGAGAAATCAATTGTTAACAGCAACAGCTGGTGAGGCAATTATGTCACACCGTTTCTTAGAATATCAACCATACAAAGGAGAAATCGCTGGTCGTATCAATGGTTCGTTAATCTCTATGGAAAATGGAAAAGCAATTCCTTATTCTATTGATAAATTACAAGATCGCGGTAAGTTCTTCGTTGATCCTAACGAAGATATTTACGAAGGTCAAGTTATCGGTGAAAACTCTCGTGGAGATGATATGACAGTAAACGTTACAAAAACGAAAAAGTTAACAAACGTTCGTGCATCTGGATCAGATGATAAAGCAAAAATTGTTCCTGCAATTAAATTCTCATTAGAGGAAGCTTTAGAGTACATTCAAAAAGACGAATACGTTGAGGTAACACCAAAATCACTTCGTTTAAGAAAAATTTTCTTAAAAGAAACAGATCGTAAGAGAAATAAAATCTAAGCGTTTAATCGTTTTTTGATACTAAAATCCAGAGGAACAATTCCTCTGGATTTTTTTTTGCAGCATTAGAAACCAATAAAATAACTGTGCATTCTTTTTAAGTGAATAAGTATTTTATTGTATGTCTACCTGATTGCTTTTTGTTATTTATACTTGAATGTTGTTTGTTTTTTAACAAAAAATTAATATATACCTAATGTAGATGTTGCGGTAAAAAACGTTATTTGTGGAATGTAAATTTTAGTTTCTTGAATAATCTACTAAATCAGAGGGAGAATTTGAATGTGTTTTATATTGTTCAAGCCCATACAAATCCTGAACAACTTAAACGACTCATTGATCGTTTATATGCGCCGAATGTTCGTTTTCTTGTTCACATTGATTTGAAAAGTGATCTTACTCTTTTCCAATCAGCTTGTGAGGGAGATTATATTCGATTTATTGACAATCGAGTGAATTGCATATGGGGTGATTTTTCACAAGTTCAAGCTACTTTAAATCTTATTCAGGGGTTGGCTGAGTATCAACCTTCACCTTTTGATCGTGTAGTACTTATTAGTGGTCAAGATTATCCACTTCAATCAGCTGCTGCTATTCAGACCTTTTATGAAGAACATCAAGCGGTCGATTTTATTGAAAAGTTTGTTGCGCAAGAAGTACACCCTCGTCCCTACCTTAATTTTAGAGGATTTAAAGTGAATAAAAGCGATAAAAGAGGAGCGTATGTTATTTTCAAAAAGCATAAAATATCCGGTTTGTATAAGTCTATTTTTAAAGGATGCTTTAAGTTTTCGTATGTAAAGTATTTATTTACACAAAAGGAATTAGACCCCTCCATCGTTTTTTATAAAGGATCTTCTTGGTGGGCATTAAGGTATGATACTTTAGAGAAAATCATGACCTTGTATCAAGAAAACTACGAGGAATACTATTATTTTTTTAAGACCAGTTTTTGTGCAGATGAATATTTTTTTCAGACACTCTTAACCGAGGTAATGAAAAAGGATCCTGTTATTCAAGTTGAGGGCGTTTTGACTTTTGTCGATTGGGATAGAAAAGGAGTGCCTTTACCTGTTACTTTTTCTATGGAAGATTGTGAACTTTTACAACAAGCTGCACATAAAGGTTATTTATATGCTAGGAAGTTTAATCCCCAACTAGATGCACAAATTCTAACTTGGCTAGATCAGGAATTATTGATTGATAAAAGGTAAAGCTAAGAAGAAGACTTGTGGAATAAGTGTTTAGAAAAAGGGAGATTCATGTTTTTACCTTATCTTTGCAGCGTAATTTTATTTTTGAAAAATAAAGATTACTAGTAAAAATAATTAGTTTAATATGATACAGGAAAACCTAGAAAATAAGGCATTAGAAGAAGGACGCGTATTGCCTTTGATGGAACAGTTTTACACGATTCAAGGGGAAGGTTTTTATTCGGGTCATGCGGCTTATTTTATTCGTTTAGGAGGATGTGATGTGGGGTGCCATTGGTGTGATGTGAAAGAAAGTTGGGATGCTGAATTACATCCATTGACAGCAGTTGAAAAAATCGTTTCTGATGCATCAGCTGTAGCTAATTTAGCTGTTATTACAGGAGGTGAGCCTTTGATGTATAACTTAGATTATCTAACGAAAAAATTAAAAGAAGCAGGCTTAAAAACCAATATAGAAACTTCAGGTGCTTACGAAATGTCAGGCGATTTTGACTGGGTTTGCTTGTCTCCAAAGAAAGCGAAACTTCCGACAGCTAGTGCTTATGCTGCTGCGAATGAATTAAAAGTAGTGATTTACAACAAACACGATTTTATTTTTGCAGAAGAACAAGCCGCTAAAGTCAATAAAGATGCTTTGCTTTTGTTGCAAACTGAATGGAGTAAACGCGCGGTAATGATGCCTTTGATTATTGAATATGTCAAGCGAAATCCACAGTGGAAAATTTCATTACAAACGCATAAATACTTGGATATTCCTTAACATAGCTTTATATTTACTCCTCCAAAAGAATAATAATTATGAAAAAAATTGTAATCGTAGCTGCATTTATGTTAGCGGGACATTTCGGTTTTGCGCAGGATGCTGCTTACAAAGCGGATGCTGAGAAATATATGGAAGTTAGTGGACAAATGAAAGCTTTTGACTATATGACAGAAGATATCATCCAAAATATTCCAGAAGCAAAAAGAGGGGAATTTAAAAAAGAATTCGATGTAAGTTTGAAAGAGTTCAAATCAAACATGGCCGATATTTACGTTCAAGAGTTTACACATAATGAAATCAAAGAATTGATTAAATTATATGAAACGCCAGTTGGAAAAAAATTATACGAAAAAAATAAAGTTTTGTATGATAAAGGACAACAAGTTGGAATGGAATGGGGCGCTAGCATTCAATCCATCATGATGAAATACATGGAAATGTAAATCAAGATACAAAAAAAGCCTAAGCATATTGCTTAGGCTTTTTTTGTACTTAACGGTTAACCGTGAGTCGAGCAAGGTAATCAAAATTCTCTCCCTCGTATAGGATTTCGCAATTTAAACCACAACCATGTGCGGCGTTCTGCAGCGTATTATAGTCTAAATAGAGCCAAGGGAAGGCATCTTCTGTTTCTCCTTTATATTCCACGCTGAAAACTAATTCTCCATAATAATCTTTATTATCCATCGGAATCCATTTTCCACCGTCTTCATCTTCATCGAACATATAGATTAAATCGGAACTGTCAATTAAAATTTGCCCACCAGTAGCTAATAAGGTTTTTAGATGCTTTAAATAGGTAGTGATGTGAATCAATCTACCAAAAATTCCCGTTCCATTCATCAAGAGTAGAATGGTGTCGTATTGTTCATTCTTGATGTCCAAAATATTGGCCGTTTTAGTGTTTTTTACGCCTCTCAATTGACAGGCCTCAATGGCTTTGGGTGAAATATCAATAGCCGTAACATCTAAATTGTTGTCTTGTAAATAAAGCGCATGTGAACCTGCACCACAGCCTACATCTAAAATTTTTCCCTTACTTTTTTTCAAGGCAATTTGCTCCAATTCAGGCATGTCCTTATAGGAGCGAAACCAATAGGAAACTTCCATTTCCTCTGCTTCCGATATATCTGTTTCTGTGAGAATTACTGCTGGTTCTTTCGTGATTTGATACTCTAATATTGCTTGGCCAATAAGGTCTTTCATTTTTTTGTTGATTTTTGATCTATAAAAAAGGGAGTTGTTGTAATTTTGTCCTTCAAAATATAGAGGAATGGATAAAATACTGCAACAGCTTCCAAAGTTAGCCAAAGATAAGCATAATGAGAACAAAAAATATTTGGCAAAGCTACAAAAGAAAGCACCGAAAGATCTGGATTATCAAATGCAAGAAATCCACAATGCAGTATTTAAAAAGACAGACTGTTTATCTTGTGCCAATTGTTGTAAGACAACGGGACCTTTATTTACTAGTGCAGATATTGAGCGAATCAGCAAGCATTTGCGTCTCAAACCCCAACAATTTATCGACCAATATTTGAAAATTGACGAAGATAATGACTATGTTTTGCAACAAGTGCCTTGTACTTTTTTGGATGCAGAAAACTATTGTATAATTTACGATGTGCGTCCTAAGGCATGCAGAGAATATCCTCATACAGATCGCAAGAAGTTTCAGCAAATTGCCAATCTAACCTTAGAGAATGTAGCTATTTGTCCAGCTGCTTATGAAGTAGTGGAACAAATGAAAAAGAAAATTATGGTAAAATAGGAAGGATTAAATGAAGAAATGATCCTCGTCTGAATCGTCAAAAAGGGTAGAAGCTTCTTCTGTAAGGTCTTCAATTTTTGCTGAGAAATAGTCGATAATATCTAAAACGACTTCTTTTATTTTTTCAAAAATGCTCCATGCATCGTCTAAATAATCTTTGATTAATTGAAAGAAGTCAAGAATTCCATCGATTAAATTCACTATATATTCTCCTAAGTTCATAACACAGTTTGTATTAGTTTTACTCAAATGTAAGTAAAAAAAACAAGGTGAAGTGCGATGAATTGCAATTTAACTCAACCAATCTTTCAATAAGGGAATGTGTGCTTTGCTAACGAAAATAGGGTATTGGTCGTCACTTTGTACGTTTAAAACCAGTTCTATTTTCTGGCTTGTATGGCGAATAACTTCTTTGATTGCGTGGATATTGACAATAAAACTGCGATTAATTTTAAAGAAAGTTTTAGCATCTAATTTGTCAATGACATCTTTAATAGTATCGTCATAAATGAAGCGTTCCTCTTGAAAGGTATGTAAAAATAAATGTTTACCAGAAGCAAATAAATAAGCTATTTCTGGGGTTTCTATTGATTTTAATCGGTGTCCATCGTGAATTAAAAAACGATCTTTAAGTTTATTATTCGCTGTTTCTGCGTTTTCCTGTTTAGGAAGTTGTTCTTCTTGTAAACGCTTGGTAATGGTTACATATTTGAGGAGCACCTCGTCTAGTGCATATTTATCAAAAGGCTTGAGTATATATCCTATAGCAAATTGTTTGAAGGCTTCAATGGCGTAGTTATCATAAGCTGTAATAAAAACAACTGGGCTTTTAACTGCAATTTTATCAAAGATTTCTAAACTTTTTCCATCGCCTAAGTGAATATCCATGAAGATAAGATCAACGGTATGTTGAAAAAAGAAAGTCGTCGCTTCTTTGATAGAAGAAAGCATGACAATATCATGAACCGCAACAGGAAGGATGTCTTGGGTAAGTAATAATTTCTTTAGATAATTTGCTGCTAGAGCTTCATCTTCAACTATGGCTATACGCACTTTTTTTTGGTAAAAGTACTAAAAAGTTAGCCGTTCTAAAAATGAGATTTTTTTCGGTGAAGATAGACCATAAAAAAAGCTACCATTTCTGGTAGCTTTTTGCAGTGTCACCGGCTATAAATTTGGGTTGTTTTCTCTTGCTTTTCGTGGGAAAGGCAACGTATAACGCGGATCGTTTTGTTGTAGTGTAAATTCTTCGTTACCTAGTTTGTGAACAATTTTCTTTTGATCTAATCTTCTCAAGTCAAACCAACGTTGACCTTCAAAGGCAAACTCTCTGAAACGCTCTTCTAGGATATATTTTTTGTATGCTGTTTGGTCGAACGATTTTAGTTGTTCAAGGACAGCAGTTGCAGCTTCCGCTTTGTAACGATTTTCGATAATCGGCTGAAGGGTTGCTGTTGCTTGATCTAATTGATTTAAGAAGATATAAGCTTCCGCTTTGATGAAGTATAACTCAGCTGTTCGGAAGGAAATTTTAGTATCTCCATTTCCTGTTTTAACCAAGACTAGATTACCATTTAAATCATCAAAAGAAGAAGTATATCGAAGATCGTTTACTTGATCATAACTTGCTTTTAATTCTTCAGAGGCAAAAACAAATGATTTATATGATGTTTTAAATACATCTTCTAAATTCATAATTGATTCTACGGATTTGAAGTGAGCAACAGATTCCTTGGTATCTGCATTTAAGTTTTGTAGTGTATTTTTGATTGCTAATGCACTTTGAGCACTCAAAATTGCAGCTTCAAATTTCTTTTGGTATAGATTTACACGTGCTTCTAAAGCAAAAAGAGCTAACTTAGAAAAACGGTAATTTGCGCCCGCATCATAAGTCATTACTTTTAATTTTGCTTTAGCAGCATCGATATCCAAATGAATTTGGTTGTATACTTCTGCTACGGTTGATTTAGGTCTTTTATTATCTAAATCTACTTCGTTTAAGATGACAATACCTGGTTCTGTCGCAGCCGTAGCTGGATCAAACGGCTTAGCAAAGAAGTTTACTAAATCGAAATATGCCATAGCACGTAGCGCATGAGCCTCACCTAATAATTGCTCTTTCGCATCGCCCGTTTGCATTGTCCCTGTACCATCGTTAATGGTTTGGTTGGCATAGAAAATAACTTTGTATAAGTCTTGGTACCCATACTCTCTTGTACCATCACTTGGACTTTGATCATTGTATACAAATACATCACGAATTTCAGCAAAGTCACTGTTGTCCATTACTGGTACTTGAACTTCATCTGTTCGTATGGTCGTTAGAGCCTTGTGACGAGGGTATGCAAAGTAAGCAGATGTCATTAATTTTCTATAATCATCTGTTGTTTTTGGAATAATTTTTCCTTCTGGTTCAATATCTAAGAACTTATCACAACTTATTGTTGATAAAGCTAAAGTTAGACATCCGATTATTAAAACTAATTTTTTCATGATACTCAAAGATTAGAAGGTTATGTTTAATCCTAAAGAGAATGATCTTTGGATTGGTTGTGCGTAAATGTTTCCATACGTTTCTGGATCAAAGTACCCTTTGTAATCAGTTCCAAATACAAATAGGTTTCTTCCTTCAACAGTAAAACGCACATTTTCTAAACGCAATTTATCTAATACTGCTCTTGGTAAAGTATAGCCTAAACGCAAGCTACTAATACGAATATAACTAGTTTCTTTTGTCCAAATATCTAGATAGTTGTAATAGTTAATAGGTGCTCCACCGTAATCAAACCATTTTGTCAACATCCAGTTGTCTGTTCCATCATACGCGTCATTTCCAGTTAATCCTGGTAAAGTTCCTCCAGTATTGATCGGAGTCCACATGTCTAATACTTCTTTAGTATAGTTTCTTCCTGGGTCAACTAAAGCTGAATTATAAGAAGGTGTACGTGTTACCATCTGTTTTAAGTTGAACGCAGCAGAAATAGTGAAGTCAAAATTGTTGATTTTGAATGTATTGATGATACCTCCAGTAAATTTAGGGTCTCTATCTCCAGCATAAGTAAACAATTCTCTTGATTGTTCAGGTGTCAATTTAGAGTCAACCATATAACCTGGCATAATTTCTTCCCAAGAATCATATAATTGGAAAAACTCTTTAGCCGATACTTTTTCTCCATCTTGCCAGAATAAAATATTTCCTTTTTCATCTAACCCTGCAGTTTTCAATACAAAAGCAGAGTTTACAGCATGTCCTTCTCTTGATGGTAAATATTCTCCATCATTTACTTGGATACGATCAACTCTACTCTTGTTGTGTGCAAAGTTGAACGTTGTACTCCATGAGAAGTTGGGGCGTACAATATTTCTGGTAGTCAATGAAATTTCATATCCTTTGTTGGTTACTTGTGCCCAGTTCATATTGGTAAACTCAAAACCTGTTTCAAAAGGCAAAGCACGTAATCCAATTAAGTCTGTACTTTTTCTATTGTATGCATCAAATTCAATGGCAATTCTATTATTGAATAAACCTAAGTCAAAACCAACGTTTGTATTCGTAGTTTTTTCCCATCTCAATGTACCATTTGGCAAGTTATTTACCTGAATTGTACTTTCTGGATAACCAGGTAAGATAGAAGAAGTACTATATTCCCCAATTACGAAAGGAGAAGTTGTACGATCCACATTTCCTTGTAAACCATAAGAAGCACGTAGACGTAAATTGCTGATGAAATCAACATTCTCCATGAACTTCTCATTGGATGCTAACCATGAACCTGAAATAGCCCATAAAGGTAAATATCTATATTTAGGATCTACACCAAATAGGTTGGAACCATCGTAACGTACACTTCCAAATACAGTATATTTTCTATCATACGTATAAGAAGCTGTAGCGAAGAAAGAAGCATAGGCATCTTCTCCTTTTGTTCTTCTATATGTCTCGTATTTCTTTTGTGTTGCTTCAGAATTTCCTTGAGGGAATAAGATCGGTTTTGTTGTTAAGGTTAACGGATCATAACCAAAGCCTTTTGATTTGATTTGTTTTCTTTCTTCTTTTCTGATTTCCATACCCGCCATTACATCAATTTCGTGTAGATCATTGATGATGGTGTTGTACATGGCTTGGGTTTTCCAGTTGTATTGGAAGTATTTATCGGTAAAGTTTTCAATAATTCCACCATCAGGTAAGAAGTATTTGAATTCTTTTGCAGAACTGTCATAATATCTTGTACCTTCTCTAAATTTACGCGTGTTATACGTTTCTTGACCTAAGTATTTTTCCGTATCACTATTGTCAATTTGTAAACCCAATTGAGAGGTTAATTTTAAGTCATCTAAAATTTGATAGTTCAAATCAAAAATAGCTTTCAATGACTGGTTTTTTAATTCGTAGCTTGTATTTTGTCTTTCTTCTAAGAAGTTGAAAGGAATATAAGCGTCTCCAAAACCATTGATATCTGGATCATATTGAAAGCTTCCATCCTCATTGTAAGGTTTTAAATAAGGATTGGCATTTCTTGAGTAGTTTGCGGGATTCACGCTTGCGTCAGCATCTGCAATGAAATTGGTTTTATTGGATTGTGTTCCAAATAAAGCTATACCAGCGGTTAGTTTGTCTGTCAAGTGAAAGTTGTTTTTCAACGTAATATTGTAACGTTCAAATCCAGTTCCAATCGTTGCTCCTTCTTCATCGTAGTATCCTAGGGAGAAGTAGTAATCCGAAAGATCACCTCCACCCGATAAACTTAATCCATATTGTTTGTTGAAGGTAGGACGGTATAATTCTTTCCCCCAATCTGTATCTACTAATCTCAATCGATTAATAGCATTTTGACTTTCTTGAGATAAAGAGCCAAATCCTCCGTTTCTATAAGCGTCTAATTCGTTGTTTCTATTTAAAATACGCGCAACTTCTCCTTGACGTGAGCGAGCATTATCGATATCTGAACGTCCTGCAAGCATCAATTCTAAATCTACTTTTTCAGAAGCATTCATCAAGTTTAACTTAGAGAATTGAGGGCGCTCATTTACGAAAGTATTGGCTGTAAAGTTTACTTTCATCGCCCCTTTCTTTCCTTTTTTCGTTGTAATTACAATTACTCCATTTGCCGCTCTTGCTCCGTAGATAGCAGTAGCAGAAGCATCTTTAAGGATGGTAATGTCTAAGATATCATCTGGGTTTAAACCTGCGATAGAAAAGTTTTGTAATTGATCGATATTATCTTTATCGTTAAAGTTAGGTACATTGTTTCCTTCTAAAGGCATTCCATCAATTACCCATAATGGATCTTGTGGTCCGTTTAAAGAAGCTGTACCACGAATTCTAATCTTAGCTGGCCCACCGGGTGCTCCTGTTGGTGTAGTAACAGCAACCCCTGCAATTTGACCGGCTAACATTTGATCCACACTGGCAACTCCTGTTTGTTCAATATCAGCCATGCTAATTTGAGCAACAGAAGAAGTTAATTTACGTTTTTCAATCGTTTGGTAACCTGTAATAACCACTTCATTTAAGATGTTTTCATCTGTTCCTAAAGCAACACTATAATGTGTTTTAGTGGTTAAATTGATTAATTTAGAAGCATAGCCAATAAAGCTTACGCGAATGGCTTTTGTTTCTTTTGGAACATCAAGGGTAAAATTACCATCGAAATCAGTCATTGTTCCAATACTTGTACTTTCAATGATTCCTTTCTGCCCCGTTTCTGTTGATACACTTTGTGTTTCAACAATAACAGATGCTCCAGGTAATCCTGATTTGTCGCTTGCATCTTGAACAAAACCTGTGATCGTTCTTTTCTCTTGTGCTAGAACAAGAGTTAGGGTAAAGAACGAAAATAAAAGAAATAGTTTTTTCATTTTCTTGAATATGTAAGGCTGTTAGTTTTTAAATACCTAATGCTTGATTAATTCTGTTTGCTAAATCAGCATAGTGTGCTCTTGTCGCTGCATCACCTGATTTTGCTTTTTTGTGAACAAGTTTTTGAATAGCGAATAATTCACCTTTCTTGTAACTTGTAACCTCTGAAACGCGTTTCATTACGGTATAGTTGATGTTGCGCAACTGATCGTCGTTCAACGAAACTCTACATAAGGTTGGCATTTGTAAAGATTGGTCAAGAATTAATCCTTTTTTGTTTGTTTTTTCAAATAGTTTGTTCACATCAATAATTAGCGCATCTACGTAATTCTTCTGTGTCATTCGCTCTAAAATTGACAGTGATTTCCCTTTTTTAGTAGGAGCAAAGATCTCACTTCTCAATTGATTGAATAGCTCTTGAACAGTATAGACTTTTTCACCTTGCGTTTGCGTTTGTAAGGCTTCACCTTCTAACAAACGAAGTAGGCGTTCATCCATTAACATATGGTAAATTGCTGTATACTGTAATTCTCTTGCCAAAGAGTAGGGGGAATATTCATATGGACCAACCGGAGAATCTTTTAAGCTGTACGTTTTTTCATTGATGTCATTGAAAAATAACCAGTTTGGAATGGTAAGCACATGTTTGCTCAAATATTCAACGGCTCTTTTCTGTGTTTCGTAAGGCACGGGTTGATATGCTTTTTTGTTGTTTCCATATACAGCATGATCTAAATAAACACCACCAATGTTCGACAAAACATGTTGATTATACATTTGCCATTGTCCAATAGCACCCATGTATAATTTTCCAGCTTCATAATAATCTTCTCCTTGGTCATAGGTCCATGGAATAATATTATCTACTACTATTTTTAAATTTTTTAAACCATATTCACTTGCTTTCATTGCATCGTTTCCTAAATCTTCTGATTGAGATCGTGGATCGACAATGTTCAAGTAGCTTTGTTGTTCTCCGTAAAAATACATCGGATCATCTTGATGATCTTCAATCATTTTACGCAACGCTTTTTTCTCTTCTTCTTGTGTTGGGTACCAACGGTATCCCCATTCAATCGCATACTTATCGTATAAACCAATTTGAGGAGTGATAGCCGTTACTTTATCTTCTGGTTGAGCTACATAATTATAACGAGCATAATCCATAATAGAAGGAGCAGTTCCCCCCATTTGATCCGTAAATGTCTTAGAACGCAGTGAATCTACAGGAAAAGCAAATGAAGCCCCCATATTGTGTTTCAATCCGAAGGTATGTCCAACTTCATGAGAAGAAACAAAGCGTATGGCATCTCCCATATGGTCATCGCTAAATTTATTTGCTCTTGCTTTTGCATCTATTGGTCCAGTTTGAATACGCATCCAGCTGTGAACCGAGGTCATTACGTTGTGCCACCAAATAATATCTGATTCAATAATCTCTCCACTACGTGGATCAATAACTGATGGTCCCATTGCATTTGATTTTGGTGATGCTGCATAGGTAATTACAGAATAACGCACATCATCTACATCAAAATCTTTGTCTTCTGCTGTAGGTTCTTTTGCCAGAATTGCATTTTTGAATCCTGCTTGCTCAAAAGCAACTTGCCAATCGTGAACACCCGCAATAATTTTTTCTCGCCACTGAGGAGGAGTTGCTGGGTCAATATAATATACAATTGGTTTTTTAGGTTCTACTAATTCTCCACGAAGGTAGCGCTCTATATCTTCCTCTTTAGGTTCCATTCTCCATTTGGTGATGAATTCCTTTTCGTCCATTTTGTGCTGAGCATCGCTGAAATACCAATGTTTTTCTGTAAAGAATCCCACGCGTTTATCTGCAATTCTCGGTTGC
This sequence comes from Myroides odoratus, assembly GCF_001549985.1. Lineage (GTDB taxonomy): Bacteria > Bacteroidota > Bacteroidia > Flavobacteriales > Flavobacteriaceae > Flavobacterium > Flavobacterium odoratum_A. The sequence continues at coordinate 31,405 of NZ_LROZ01000024.1, forward strand.
ATCGGTTCTTTAGACAAAAGTACAATATTCGTCGTAACACCCATAGAAACAGGTACATCACCCGAACCTTCGTTTACAGTCGTTGTCATCATTGACTTTACCACAATATTCTCAGGGAATGTTTTGATTCCTTCGATATATGATAAATTCGTTTTAATGGAAGTAGGTAAACTTAATCCCGATAAAACATCATTGAAACTCTTTTGATTTCCATCAAAAACTTTGTTTACCTTAATAACAGTTGCTGTAGAATCTGGATTCTGTGTTTCAATATCAAAAACCTCTAAAACTGATTCAATAAAGTTATCTGTAACAGATCGCGTAATCGCATCTTCTTTTGGTGAAGATACACGAGGCGTTTCGGTCTTTACCCAAATTTTATTTGCTACGGTGTCTTTGTGAAACGTAATTAATTTGTTCTCATAGTTCATCCCCTTATTCGCCCCAGCATCATTAATCTCTAATGGCACTTGTGAAAGTTTGTTTACCAACAAAAACTGACGGTTTAATAAACTATCCGGTATTTCAAAATAAACATCCGTTTTGACTTGAATAACATTAAATAGTCCTTTGGTGTAAGTTCCCTTTTTTATTAAATCAGCGTAATTGTTCTCTTTCGTATCAGTAGAGTCTTTTTCTTTGTCTTTTCCCTTCTCTGCTTTCTTTTCAGTCTTCTTGTCTTTGGCATATAACAAGCCTGTTGGCGTTTGTGTCAAACAACCCAGTAATGCTAAAGTACTGATACTTAGTTTAACCGTGTTTCGATTCATTACAATGTTAAGTTTAAGTTAAGTAAGGGATAAAGCTAAAGCAGTTCTCGTTAAACTTAAAATTTTCAGGAGTGAGTGGATTTATTTCGGGAGTGAATGGATATTTTAACAATTGAGCAAAGGAAATACACAAATAAAAGTCTCGTTTTGTGAATAGGCTTGGTACGCTTGCACTTGATAATATTGGTAAATCGAGGCAATATAAAATAAGCCAAACCCTTCACTTTCTTCTTTTTGCTCTTTGAGTTGGATATTATTCACAACGGTTGCAGACTCATTGGTCAATATAATTTGAATAGACAAAGGCGCATCTAAAGTCGCAATATTGTGTTTCATTGCATTTTCCACTGCAATTTGTAGAGCGAGATAAGGAAGTTTCGTTTTTGTAGGCGCTTGACGTTTATCTAGTACTTCAAAGTGAAGCTCTTTGGGAAAACGAATGCTTTGTAAGGCAATATATTGTTCAATAAATTTTAGCTCCTGATCCAATTCGACTAAATTACTGGCAGGGGATTGAATGAGGTAACGATACGTATTGCTCAAATTTAAAGTGAACTTTTGTGCCTGTTCACTATCAAGCATAATCAGCATATAGAGCGAATGGAGTGAGTTGAAAAGAAAATGAGGATTAATTTGATTTTTCAATTGTTTCAACTGCATCAAGGCCTTTTCTTTATTTAACTTCTCTTGTTCTACCGCAAGTTTCTCTTTCTCTCTATAGGCACGTTTACTCTCTTGATTGAAAAAATAAAGCAAAAGTAAAATGATAGAAATTGAACTGATAAAAATTAAATAGGTATTGCGCTTCAAGGGAATTACATTTTCATCGACATTGACTTTGGGAAAGTTAATGCTGATGTATCCTTTAAATGTTTCCGAATTAAAAGCAGTGAAAAAGCGATATACTTCGAGTTGTAAAAACTCAGATTGAACTACTTTAGGTGTGGATTTATTATCCTTATTTGCTGTAGTATCTTGACTCGTTGTAGAAGAAACTTCAAAGATGTTTTTTCCAACTAAATCCAATTCAGGGTGATAAATACAAGTACCATCTGTAGCAAAAATATAGGCGTAGTTAGGCGTTGTAATATCTATTGTGGTCAAGTGTTTGTGTAATTCCTTTAAATCAAAGATAAACCCCGTTAAGATTCGCTTATTTTCTCGTTGTATACTATTCCAACATATCCAATATAAATTACCATTGATACGGACAAAATGATTGACTTTCGTTTCGTTTTTATTTTGAATCAATTCTTGTATAAGGGGTTGGTCAATAGGTAATAAGGAGGTAGTGGTGAGGTTATGCTCTTCGATATGTTGAGCAGAATCAACAACAACATACCAATTATAACTAGGGATGTTGTGATAATGCTGTAATTCGTTGATGACTTCGTATTTGGAATCGAGCTGACCAAAAGGAGTTTGTTGTGCAACATCCGTTAACATGGTCAGTTGCGTATCAATCATTTTAAACTCTTCTTCTAAGGCATTTTTGCGATGGTTGAAGCTTTTTTTGATGATATCTTGATACGTTTCTTCGTAGCTGCTGTTGATGGAAATACTTAGAAATAACATAGCGATTGAAGTAATACTTACAATGGCGATAGCTATACTAAGGAGTGTTCTACGAGAAAACAGCAGTTGTTTCATAAGAAGAGGAGATTAATTTGAATATAAGAGGTAAGGAGCTCGTGTATGTTCGAAAGTACGTAATCCCGATTGCCAAGTTTGACGTATTTCATCTTCTGTTTTTCCTGCGATGATTTGCTGTTTTAATGCATCCGTTCCAGCTAATTTGATAAAGAAATTAGTAAAGAATTTATCCTTGTTTTTGGATTGATGATAAGCTTTTAAAAGCCAAGTTAATTCCAATCGAGTTACTGGATTGATTTGAGATAAGTTTTCTCCATAGCACAATTTGCCATTATTCATCGGATCCTTTGCACCAGCATTGGGCTTTGGTGTGAAGCTATAAGGCATTTGTTGTAAAAACGGAGAACCATAAACCTGAAACTGCAAATTTGTTCCGCGTCCTGAGCTCACGTTGGTTCCTTCAAAAAAGCACAAACTCGCATATAAATTAATCGCTTGGTCATTTGGTAAATTAGGAGAAGGAGATACAGGAAGGCTGTAACTCATTTGTCTATTGTAATTCAAGTTTGGAATAACAGTTAAGTCAGCCTGAATACCGTTGTTTAACCATTTTTCACCGTTAATCATCATGGCGTATTCTCCTATTGTCATTCCATGTAGGGTAGGGATGGGGTGCATTCCCACAAAACTCTTGTTTTGCATCTCCAATATCGGACCATCAACTATAGAAATATTCGGATTTGGACGATCCAATACAACAATGGAGATATTATTTTCTGCACAAGCTTCCATGACGTAGTGCAACGAAGAAATATAGGTGTAAAATCTAGCTCCTACATCTTGTAAGTCAAAGACCAAGACATCAATACCCGCTAGTTGTTCTTTGGATGGTTTTTTGCTGTTGCCATAAAGAGAAATAATAGGGAGTCCCGTTTGGGTATCTTTCCCATCTTTGATTAATTCACCCGCATCTGCTGTACCTCTAAAACCGTGTTCAGGGGCGTATATCTTGGTGACTTTGATTTTATTTTGCAACAAAAAATCAACAGTTGAAACATAGGTGTTCACCGATACATCTGGACGGACAACGCCTGTCTGATTGGTGAGAACTCCTACTTTCTTATTTTGTAGTAAGTTAAAATAAGCAGCTGTATTTTCAGCACCCACGATAATTGTAGGAACAGAACCTTCGTCAATTGCTTTTTTCTCAACGGAAAAAGAATAAGAATTTACACTATAAATCAATAGCGTTACTAAGAATAATAATGTATTTTTGACTGTTGAATTTGATATCATAACAAAGTTGAAATTAGAATATTTTATAGCTAAACGCTTAGTAACTACAAAGAACCATAAAAGTAGTGTATCTGCTCCAATTATTAAAATCGCTATCACAGCAATTGCGTTAGGGATTATAATGATGTTGGTCTCTGTGGCTACAGGTTTAGGTTTAAAACACAAAATTAGAGATAAAATTTCAGCTTTTAGCAGTCATATTGTAATTACTAAATATGATTCTAATATAACAGATATTACGCTTAAACCCATTGAATTAAATCAAAAGTTTTATCCTCAATTTGATAATATTGATGGAGTTCGTACAGTACAACCTTTTGCTTCTAAAGCGGGAATTATTCGTACAGAATATGCTTTTGAAGGAATTGTATATAAAGGAGTAACGGCAGAGTATCAATTTGATGAAATAGCGGAATACATAGAACAAGGTCGTTTGCCTGTTTTTGAAAAAGAAGGCATGAGTAATGAGATTTTAATGTCTACTTATATTGCAAATCGACTAGGATTTAAATTAGGAGATAAGGTCAATACGTACTTTATGAAAGATTGGGGAAATAAAGTGCCTAATATTCGTCAATTTGAGATTGTAGGATTATATAATTCTGGATTACAGCAGTTTGATGAAAATATTATTTTAGGTGATTTACGCCATGTACAGCGTTTAAATCGTTGGACAGAAAATGAGGTAGGTGGTTTTGAAGTTCTGTTGAACAATTTTGATCAGATAGAAGAAAAAGGCAGTGAAATTTACTTGAATTTACCTTCAACTGTTGATAGTAAAACCATCGTAGAGAAGTATGAAAATATTTTTGGATGGTTGGATATGTTTGATTTTAATATCAAGGTCATCATTATCATCATGATTGCCGTAGCGTCAATTAATATGATTGTCGCTTTGTTGGTATTGATTTTAGAACGCACTCAAATGATTGGTATGTTGAAAGCATTGGGAGCAACAAATTGGAGTGTGAGAAAAATATTTTTATACAATGCATTTTATCTCATTGGAAAAGGGCTTTTGTATGGTAATGGAATCGGTCTAGGATTGCTTTTCCTGCAAAAATATACAGGAATTATTAAGCTGGATCCAACGTCTTATTATGTTCGGGAAGCCCCGGTGTTAATTCGCCTGACTGATGTGGTGTTATTAAATGCAGGAGTAATTGTTATAGCCATGCTTGTTTTGTTGATTCCTTCGTATTTAATTACAAAAATATCGCCGGTAAAGGCTATTCGATATGATTAAAAAAGTCGCCCTTAGGCGACTTTTTTTATGCTTCTTCGTCTTCAAACGTCAATTCAATATCAATAAATTGAACAACGATTTCACAAACTTCGTTGTTTTCATCATAACCAAAATAAACGGGATAAGCCCCATCACCATAGCCACTTTGAATCATCGGAATCGTTAAGTCTGTTCCTGGAATTTCAAAGTTGATCCAATCTCCTCCAGGCCTTTGGTACTGGGGGGAATTTTCATAACTCTTCTTAAATTCAGCAGCCAAGTAATCATCGTAGATATTGCCTCCTGGATGAGCCACTAACCATTGTTGCTCAAAAGCGCAATAGGCATCTTTCGTTTTTTCATCTACAATGGTTGCTAATCCAGCATCTACATTGAATCCAAAATATTCACCTTCATCTAAATTGTCAATGTTTTCATGACCAAGTAAAGCTTCTAAGTGTTGAACTGCTGGTCGATCGGTTAGCTTTACTCGAAAAGCAACATAGCGATAATGATCTTCCTCTACTTCCATCACTAAAATGGTAAGGGGATGTTTCCCCGCAGCTACTGGAATAAAATAAGGTTGCTCATCCTCTTTTAAATAAACTAAGGGATCGCGAACAAGGATATGACCTGTTGGGAAGTTAATATTTCCGAGGGAAAGGTGAAACAGTTTTCTGTTGCAAATTTCTGAAGCACTAAAATAGTGATTGAAATTCGTCGGAGAGACTAATAAACCTTTCTTTTGCTCATAGGTTGTTAGCCATTCTGGTGTGGGTATTGTTTTCATAGTTGTTTTATTAAAAGCGCGAATCTACTTGTTTGAGCGCTTGCTGGTATATTTTTTGAATGCTTTTCTTTTCTTCTTTTTCAATTTGTTGTTGGAGTAAAGATATCAAAGAAATAGTGGAAGGGTGATTCATTTTTACAATTTCCCCCAAGGCAAAAGCAATGCTCCATCGGACAACTGTACCTTCGTCATTAATATTCGCTATCAGTTGCTGTATCGCATAGTCTACTTGATGAGGGTAATTTGGAATAGTGTAGCCAATGGCTTGGGCTGATTCCCATTTTACTCGAGCTGCTTTACTTGATAAACAATCAAGGAGCATGATCAAAGCTTCTTCTGTTATTAGCTTTGGATTCTTTTGTGCTGCATGGGCTAAAGCTTCAATGCATGTCGCTTTTGCAGCGTCTTTTACAAGTTGTATTTCCGCTATAAAATCGGATAAAGGTAAAGAGTTGGCCAAGAGGCCGTCACACAAGAGCTGTGTTTTTTCTTTGGCTTTATATTCTTTGCTGTTTAAGATAGTATGAACGGACATAGATTTATATTTAGTTGAATAGGAATAAAAGACAAATATCAAGTATTAATGTGAATAGAAAAGAAAGACTGATTAATTTTTTTATAAGAAAATAGCAAGTGACTTTTAGAGTCGCTTGCTATTTGTTGTTTACAATGTAGGATATTCGAAAAGTTGTTGAATGGTTTTGCTTATTGTTGGGTCAAGGTGTTTGCTCACGAGATGTAAGGCCCCATCAATTCCTGCGGTAATTCCTGCGGTGGTTAACACTTGATCTTGATCTACAAAACGAACACCTCGTTGAACATGAGCTTTGGGGCAGCGCTCTTGTAAAGTATCCAATCCTAAAAAGTGGGTTGTGATTGCTAAACCATCAAAAAGATTGGTATTACTTAAGAGCAAACTGCCAGTACAAACGGTAAACAATAGCGCTCCTTGTTGATGTTGTTCTGTAATCCAGACGGTGTAAGTCTGTTGAAATTGTTCGTCTTGTAAATAAGCAAGAACAATATCGGGATTGGCACCAGGTACAACGAGGATGTCAGGTTTGGGACAATCAGCGAAACTATATTGAGGAAGAATCTGCATGGTGTTGCTCTCCGTATGTACAAGGTCTTTATTTGCTGAAACCAAATAAGGAATATAGGTGTTTGGTTTTAATACATTTGCTTTGACAAATACATCTAATGGACCATTGAGATCAAGTACTTCTACTTGATTGTAAATAAGAAAAGCAACATGTAAAGGCTGATTTTGGGCTGTCATAGGCAGTTGATTTTAGGCAATAAAGGAGTAATCGAAGTTCTTTCAATGCCTGTATTGCGTGTTATAGAATGAATTAAGTTGTTTTTATGCGTTGTGGATTCCTGTTGATTGGAAACTGATTCTGTATTGTGTGGGGGGTACTTGTACTAATTTGATGAACGCTTTGCGAAAAATAGTATCCGATGAAAATCCTGAGGTTTGAGCAATAGTAGCAATGGATAAATCACTAGATTCAAGTAGCCTTTTTGCATATTCAATGCGCAAACGATCGTAAAACGCACCTGCTGTCATACTTGCTTCTTTTTTGAAAACCCGAGCAAAGTTTCGTTCACTCATACAAACAAACTCTGCTATTTCCACTTGGCGTATGACTTGCGTTTTGAAATGTTCTGTGATATACTGTTTTACTTTTAGAACCAAAGGGGTTAGTTCACTATCCAGGGGGAGAAGTGTACTGTATGTAGTTTGCGGATTATTGCGCTTTAAATGAACAACTAAATAACGAGATACATCAGCAGCAACGAGCTGACCGTGATCTTCTTCTACTAAAGCCAAGGCTAAGTCAATACCAGAGGTAATTCCTCCTGAAGTGTACCTATTGCCATCCTTGGTATAAATTTGATGATAATCGAGTTTCACTGTGGGATATAGCTGTCGAAATGCAGAAGCAAATTGCCAATGAGTTGTTGCTTTTTTGTTATACAACAGCCCTGTTTGAGCGAATAAAAAAGCACCAATACAAATCGATCCTATCCTTTGTAAGGTTGGATAAATTCCCTTAATCCAATGCAATAAAGTAGGATCATAGGTTTGTGAAAGATCCGATTTAGATCCTGTGAGTAATAAGGTGTCTAGGGGGATATTTAGATTATGAATCGTGTAATCACACTGAACTTCAATACCTGCGCTCGTTTTTATTTTTAGCTCCTTTGTACTCGAAATCAAATGAATTTGATACTGTTTTCTTGTGGAATTTAAATGAGCCGTGGCTACTTGGTTGGCCGTGTGAAATACATCACTCGGACCCGCAAAATCCATCAGTTGGGTTTGCGGTAGAAGTAAAAAGCCAATATGGTGTAGTATTGCGTCCATCTTATTTTAAATTGCTGATACAAAGATAAAAAGAGCAGTTGAGGTATAAAGGACAGTAAACACGCTTTTTCTGCCAATTTGCTGAAAAGGATAAAATAAGAGACTAAAACATATAGCAAAAGGACATAAAAAAGACGAAAAGTGGTTGGTTTTTGATGAAATTGAGGTTCTTTTTTTATAAAAGTGAAAAAAAAGAGGATGAAATTTAAGAAATAGACAAATTGTGCTTTTTTTCTACGTTGTTATTTTTAGATATAAAAAATAGTACACTATTATTTTAATAAAGTTGTTGTGAAAATGAGTTTGATTTTTTGGAATTTCTTAGGATTTTAGAAATTAACATTTTGTTGTTTCAATTTAGTCTAAATAAGTTGGTTGAGAGGTGAATACAAAATACATTTGCATAACGAAAGTTTAAATCACTTGGTGATGCATAATATGAATAAGCACTTTACATTCATGAAAGCAAACTTAATTATTTTCTTTTTTTGCTTTACAACGATTGTTATCGCACAAAATTCAGTTGAGGTTCAAGTTGCTGTTACCGATGAACAACAACAAGGAATTGCTGAAGTAACAGTTTCCATCAAAAATAATCTACACAATTATATTGGTTTAACGGATGAAAAAGGGATGGCCTATTTTCAGGTTGTGCCGGATCAATATCAAATCCAGTATTTTCATATTGGCTACCAAAGTCAGCAATATACAAAAGACTTACTTGCAAAGCAGATGATTGGCGTAGTTCTTACCCCTCTAGTCAAGGAGTTGCAAGAAGTAATTATAACCGCAGAAGAAGGTAAAGGGCTTTCTTCTACATCGGTGATTAATCGAAAGGCTATGGAGCATTTACAGCCTTCTAGCTTTGCTGATTTGATGGAACTATTACCTGGTGGATTGGCTCAGACACCGAATTTAACCCGAACGAATGTTATTCGCATTCGTGAATTTGGGCCAAGTATTTCAGGGTATGCTACGAGTGCTTTAGGCGTACAGTTTGTCATGGACGGCAATGTGTTAAACTCCAATATGGATATGCTACAAGCGGTGAAAGATAATCAGAGTGGAGCAAGTTCAAGAAGTACCAATGGATATGGGATGGATATGCGTATGCTATCAACGAACGATATTGAAAGTGTAGAAATTATACGTGGTATTCCTACAGTGGGTTATGGAGATTTAACTTCTGGATTGGTCTTGATTCACCGAAAAAGTGGTTATACAAAATGGCAAGCTCGAGTTAAGGCAGATGAGTTCAGTAAATCTTACTACCTAGCAAAAGGATTTACAGTTTCCCCAACTTGGAGTTTAAATGCGAGTTTAGATTATTTGGATGCCTTATCCGATCCTCGAGATGTTTATGAAACATACAAACGTGTTAATGGATCTATTCGCTCAAAGAAAACGTTCGAATGGTTCGGAAATACTCTGGAATGGCGTTCTAATTTAGATTACAGTATCAATATTGATGAGGTAAAAGTAGACCCAGATACAGATTATTTAGCGACAGATTCTTATCAAAATCGCCGTCAGAAAATTAGTTTTTCCAATAATTTCAATTATAAATTCCAACCAGGAGGATTGTTTAAGCAAATTAAACTAACTACGAATGTCAACCAAGGAATTGAAGATATCAAACAAAGTGTTTTTGTACAATATAGTGGCCCTACATCCGTATCAATTGCCACAGAAGAAGGGGTAAATGATGGGTTCTTTCCTGATTTGAGTTTTGTATCTCATACCAAAACAGAAGGGCGTCCATTGAATATTAATGGAAAACTAGAAACTGTGATGGGATTTCAATCAGGAATCTTGAATCATAACCTTGAGCTTGGAATAGATTACAAATATTCCCATAATTATGGACGCGGAGAAATGTATGATTTATTGACTCCACCTTCAACGAAATCGTCTACAAGACCACGAGCTTATAGCGATATCCCTGCCTATCAAAATATTGCTTTTTTTGCTGGAGATCAAGTGAGTTGGTCTTTGGGAGAAAACAATTTTGGATTGTACGGAGGTCTTCGTATTTCAAAAATGCTGGGACTAAATCACAACTTTGATTTAAGTAAGAAAATCTATTTGGAACCTCGTTTTATGTTGCAATGGGGACTGCCTAAAGTTACTTTAGGGGAGCATGTATTGAAAACAGATGTAACCCTAGGGTATGGAGAGTTGTATAAACAGCCTACTGGATTAATGCTATATCCTAACAAAACATATAGTGATTTTACCCAATTGAATTTTAAACCCGCTAATACTGCTTATCAAGCAGTCAATTATATGACCTATGTGGAAGATTTGACTAACTATCAATTAGTTGCCGCAAAAAATACGAAAAAAGAAATTCGATTAGATCTTAGTTATGCAAAACACGAATTTTTTATTAACTATTTTGATGAAAAAATGCCGAATGGGTTTAGAAGTGTAAATGCATACAAAACATATAGCTATAAACGCTATGATACTTCAGGAATTGATTTAGATCATTTAACAGAGAAACCAAATATTGAGCATCTTCCTTATGAGGAGCGAAAAGTACTTCAAGGAAATGGACGAAGAGAAAATGGAAGTAGTACCTATAAGAAAGGAATCGAATTCGGTTATACTTCTCCTAGATTTGAGGGAATTAACACTCGATTTACGCTGAGTGGTGCATGGTTTGAAACGCTCTATACCAATACGATTCCAGTTCAAGAAAAACCAAGTGCTTCATTGGCTGGACAAGATTATGCGCTTGTCGGTATTTACAAAAATGCAGATGGGAATAAGATTAATGGGATGAATTACAACCTGGTTGTCGATACATATCTTCCTGCATTGGATATGAATATTTCAGCTTCTTTTCAGGGGGTATTGTTTAATGATGATACGAGAGAATGGAAGCAAGATCAACCCCTAAGCTATTTTGGAGTCGATGGAGTTATCCATGAATTTACAGATGCAGATCGAAAAGATGCTTATTTACAATGGTTGGTGCGCAATGTATCTTCTACGGATAATTTAAATAGACATTACACTTTTGACCTTCAAGTGAATTTAAAAGTATCCAAGCGAATTTATAAAGAAATCAAAGCCTCTTTATTTGTCAATAAGCTTTATGCCTATATGAGTCCTTATACCTTTAATAAAACCAAAATATATCGAAAAAATACGACAAACCCGTATTTCGGAATGGAACTTACATATAATTTTTAATACATACATCAAAATGAAGAAAAGTTTACTTACCCTGTGTTTAGCTATGTTGAGCTTAACATTTGTTACAACTGCATGTAGTAGTGATGATAGTAGCAGTGAAAATACACAGCAGCAAAAAAGTACGTTGAATATCTCTTTTCAAGGAGTGGATATTGAATCAGTACCGGGACTAACCATCGAGTTCTTAGAAACAAATTCTGGAGCAAAAGGAGATAAAATAATTACAGCACCAACTACATCTATTGTTTTAGATAAAGGATCATATAAAATTTCAGTGAATGGAAAAGTAGTATTGAAAAATGGAGAAGAAGTTGAGGTTGGAGGAAATACAGCTGTTGATTTAGTGCAAAATGAACAAACGCTTGCGATTGATTTAATTATTAAAGCATTTAGTGAAGACTTTATTATTGAAGAAGTGTTCTTTACTGGAGTAAAAACAGTAGAAGGAAAACCATACAACAATGGACGTTATTTTAAATTGACTAACAATACAGATAAAGTTTTAAAAACGGGGGGATTATTGATTTGTCAATCAGAATTTAATACCACATTGAACCACAATGTTACACCGGATATTAAGAGTGAAGCATTTGCTGTGCAAGCGGTATTGATGATTCCTGAGGCTTATTCGAAAGAGGTACAACCAGGAGATTTTATTGTGATTGCTGACATTGCTCAAAATCACAAGCAACCGAACATCCCTGCTTTTGATTTAACTGGAGCAGATTATGAATTTCCAAATTTAGATAATCCACATTTAGGGCAAGTAGATAATCCTGCAGTTCCCAATGCTGTAGTTATCTATACCAAAATGAATTACAATATGTTTTTCTTACATAGCCAAGGAGCAGAAAGTTATGCAATTGCTCGTTTCCCTGAAGGGGTAACAGTAGATAATTGGATTGCAGATTATATGTATGAGTATGAATACTTAAATAAAGCGGGTAATATCACCAAAAAGAAAACATTAAAAATACTAAATACGTGGATCTTAGATGGAGTAAATTCAGCTATCACTGAAAAATGGGTACACAATACTTTAGATGCTTCTATTGATAGTGGTTGGACAGGTTGTGGTAAGATTGAGTCTGATCCTAGTCGTTTTGGAAAAACAATTCGTCGTAAAGTAGTAGGAAAAATGGAGAATGGAAAGAATATGTACAAAGACACGAACAATTCTACCATAGATTTTATACGTGATGCTGAGGCAAGTTTTAAAAACGGAATTGTACATTAATAAAAGATCATCTTGAATAAGTACGCTATTTTTTGGATGTTGTGTTTCGTTAGCGGGATAAACACAATACAGGCGCAAGATCAATTGTCAGCCTATGATCGCATCGTAATACAACAACAATCCGAACAAATATTTAAAAAAGACTATTACTATAATCCAGTACACCAGCTGGATTATAGTAATTTTTCATTTTCTGATATTCTAGTGGGGTATCAAAAATCTCAAAAAGATCTGTATCAATTGCAAGAAGGATCTGGAGTAGAGGGAATTCAAATTGCAGCTTCGTCGTATAAAAAATTAAGCAATAACCGCAGTATTTGGGGAACTGTTGTCTACAAAAAAAATACACAGAAAGGATTGCAATGGAATAATAATCTCGACGTAGAACTTCTTGGACCCTATGTTCTTGCTGATTCTACAAGTAACAGCATGAAATATGAAGCTTATGAGTTTGCTGGAGGCTATGCAAAAAAGATACAGCGATTTTCATTGGGTTTAGAAGCTAGTTATCAAGCGCATTTAGGGTATAAAAGTAGAGACCCAAGACCTAAGAGCATTTCTTCTCACATGAAAATAAAAGGTGGTATAGGATATGATATAACCGATAACTGGACGGTTAGTGCTCTAGGGGTATTTACTAATTATACACAAAATACAGCAATAACATTTGCCAATCAAGCGCAGAAAGCAGCCTTGTATCAAATGAATGGACTTGGAACATGGAGTAGGTATTTTAGCGGAAAAAGTACAGGGACGAGTATAGAACGAAGTGGGTACGAATATGGAATGGATGTTGAAAATAAAGCATTCAATTTTATTATTGGGGCAACGAAAGGAAGTACTAGACTCAAAAGATTTAGTACAGGGACATCCTTGAAAAATTCAGATAATGATGCGGAAACGAATCGATTAGAAGAAGACTATTACAACCTCTATTTCATGAAGTTTTTTACTTTGGATGAAGATCAACTAGGAATCAAGTACAAGTTTTCAAAAGGCGAGAAGACAGGAATTGAAGTCTACTACACCGATAATGATGCAAAAGGATTGGAAAAACTGTTGGAAAAGAAATTGTATAAGTATACGGATACCCATCATTTAATTGAAGGAATGTATGAAGTGAATTTTACACAAAGTCAATTGATCGTTCAACCTTTTTGGAAGTATCAAAAAACTTCAGAATTACTTCGTGAAGTAAATTCAAAACAAAATTTCACCTATACCTATTATGGTATAAATCTAGCTTATACACAAACTTTGACTGCAACGACAACATTAGCAGTTGAACCTACATTCACCTATAGAAAAACGAGTCAGGCTAAGAATCAATTAAATCTTGCAACTACGAAAGAGGCAATGAAAGATTGGCTGTTGAATGATTTTGAATACCTTTCTTCTGATTATATTTATTGGGGAACTACAGTGAAATACGCCATTGAAAAAGTGAAAAAAGCACCGATGTTTGTAGCTATTACTTACCATCAGTTAGATTTTAAAACAAATAAACAAAACAACTATTTAGGCGTGACCTTAGGGGTGACGTTTTAATTGAGAAATACAGGACATGAATAGAAAGTTAATAATTGTCTTTTTTTTGAGTATTGGCGGACTCTTGAGTTTTACGAATGCTCCTAAAATATTAAATTCAAGCGACCCAGAATACCAGACAATCATTGAAAGTTATAAACAACCAATAGCACTTTGGCCTAAACCAATAATAGATGACGGTGTAGATTGGAAAGAATTTGCAAGTATTCAGCGAGATACTGCTTTTTTTACAACGCAAGATTTACCTGAAGTCATCTTGGGAAAAATGCTTTTCTTTGATCCAAAATTGTCAAAATCAAGTCAAATTTCATGCAGTACATGTCATGATCCTGCCATGGGATGGACAGATCGCCGATCAGTAGCACTAGGACATGATCATTTAGAAGGTATGCGAAATACGCCAAGTTTATATAATATGGGGAATCGTAAAATTTTCTTCTGGGATGGAAGAGCCTCGAGTTTGGAAGAGCAAGCAAGTGGACCTTTAAGTGCACATAATGAAATGGCCATGGATGTGGAGTTATTACCAGCCAAATTAAAAGAAGTAAAAGGCTATAAACCGTTGTTCAAAGCTGCTTATGGGGATGAAACTATTACCTATGAGCGAATTGTAGGAGCCTTGGCAACTTTTCAGCGTACAATAAAAAGTCAACCTAGCCGTGTAGACCTTTTTGTAGACGGTAAATTTGACGCTATGACGGATCAAGAAATTTATGGAATGCATCTATTCAGAACCAAAGGGAGATGCATGAATTGCCACCATGGACCAGATTTGACAGATGATCAATTTCACAATATTGGATTGACGTATTACAAGAGGAAGTTCCAAGATTTAGGACGGTATGCGATTACAAAAGACCCCAATCATGTTGGACAATTTAAAACACCTTCTTTGCGTGATTTACTTTTAACCCGACCGTGGATGCACAATGGATTCTTCGATAACCTCGAAGGAATTGTCAATATCTACAATAGTGGAATGCATATGATTGATCCAACTCCTGAGCAAAAAATAGCAGATCCTTTATATCCTATTACAGATTCATTAATGCAACCGCTGAAATTGAATCGAGAAGAGGTACAAGCAATTGTTGCCTTTTTGGAATCTTTATCAGGGAGTCGATATAAAATGAGAAGACCTGATTTTCCAAGAGAATAGATTAAACACAACACGAAATAGGTTTAGTACTGTCTCGATTATCTATAAGAGGCTAAAAAAAATAAGAAAAGAGCCGCTCCTTTTGGAGTGGCTCTTTTGCATGAAAGCTTTGTTGACTTGGTACATCCTAGAAAGATGCTTTGAAATTTGATGAAGAATAACAGGGAGGTACGCAAGTAAGACCTGGATATCATTTTTTCCGTAATTGTTTGGGGGAATATCCAGTATACTTTTTAACAAAGCTTGAAAAATAAGTAGCATATTCAAATCCTAGTGTAAAAGCTATTTCAGATACAGTCAAATTTGAATTCTTTAATAAACGTTGAGCTTCAATCAGTATTCTTTCTTGAATAATTGCTGTTGTGGACTTGCCAAAAGTTTGTTTGACCACATAGTTTAAATAATTCGTGTGAATTTCTAGTACTTCTGAATAATCCGCAGCTGTTTTTAAGCGAACGGTTTGTTCTTTATGGGTAATAGGAAATTGCTTTTCTATAAGTTCTAAAAATTGTGAACATAAGCGGTTGGTAGCATTTCTCTTTTCTGAAAAGGTGAATTCACTGGTTAGCTTATTGGCTTGATGAATGATAATCTCAATGTAATTCCGCAAGATTTCTTGTTTTAGAGGATAATCTTGTTGTTGCTCTAATACAATATTTTCAAATAAACTTTTGATCATCTTATCTTGTTCTTTATTTAAAGAATAAATAGGAGTTGTTTGTAAGGCTTGCAAGGTGGAACGAATTTCATTGCTTTGATACCCGAGAAACGTATTGGTAAATAAACAAAAAAAGCCATCAGGTGATTCTGAAGTAGGTTCTAAGGTATAGGTCGAAAGTGGATTCGAGAAAAAAAGCGTAGGTCCTGTGAATTCTCGAGTTTCTGTTCCGTAAAATAATTTACTTTTACTGTTTAGGTATGACACCTTGTAATGTGTTTTTATATTATAGGGAATAAGATGTTCCTTCCCTTCTTTTTGTGAATAAACAGCGAATTCATTTGAATTGATATCGCTTATAATTGCTTGTTCTTTATCAATAACATCTAGTTCTAATGTTGGGGTTAAGTACGTCATTTTTTTCGCTTCGATTTTCTTAATACTAGTTTTTTGAATGCTTAAGGAATGAGTGTATACGATTATGTTTTATGATTATTTGTAAAAATATGTATAATTGTATTCGTAAATTTGATAAAAAACTATTATTTGTTGTGTTTTTTAGTTTTTTTAATAAAATATTTACTGTTTTAATGTTTATTCGTGAAATAAATTGTTTTGAATAAGTTTTTTACTGCTATTGTTTCGAAGGAAACTAGATTATTTGATTAAAATAGATGCTATTGTGCGTTTGATGGAATTTTTTACTAGTACTTTTTAATTCTTATGCTTCGAAGGGTCCTAAAAATGAAGGAGAGAAGTTTAAACCTTTTACTTCTAAAAATGCAAAATGACCGTTTTCTTTTGACGTTATTTTTTTAAAAACTATTGATACTTAGTTTGACTTTTTAGTTCCATTTTTGGACGTATAAAGGTATTCCAATAGCAAGTATGCTAGGGAAGATTTGTAGATTTACAAAGTAAAGTAGAGGGGAGTATTCGCAGATTCAGTATAGACAATGAATAGTAATACACGATGTTGCAATGGCCAATTTTTATAGTAAATGGATTTTTTAAAAAAGAGGACCTAACTAAGAGGAGATAGGAAGAAAAAACAAGATCTAAAACTAGAAAGTGTATGATTTACTCCGTGAATTTCTAAACTAGAATCATATATGTTGGATAGTATGAAATTGGTTCAAGAACATTTTAATTGTGTTTATCGTATAATATATTTGTGGTAAATGAGCTTTTTACCCGATATTGGAAGTGAAATAGCATCCTCATACTGATAAGCACAGCGTTCAAGTAGTTTTTGAGAAGCGCTATTGCTATCAAAAAGTTGTGCGCGAATTACAGTATAGGGTAGGTGGTATTGAATAAAAGTAGCAATAGCTTCTAGTAGTTCGGTGGCCAATCCTTGTTTCCAAAAATTTTCGTGAAAAATATAGCCGATTTCGACATGAGTCAAAGAATCTGTACATGGAAATAAACCCACTTCTCCAATTAATCGATAGGGTACTTGATTTTTGAGTACAATTTTATATAATCCCAATTGCTGTGGATATAATTGCTGATTAAGCTGATATTTCTTGACTAAATCTTCTGATGTCCATGGTGTTTTGTTGTTGGGAATCCAACGCATTGTGTTGAGGTGATTGTGAATAGCCAATAATGAAACAAGATCATCTGGCAGATGAATGGATTGGACAAGTAAGCGTGAAGTCTCAAAAATAGTATGCATAATAGTAGGAGAATAGATGTATTTAAAATAAACAAGCTAAATTTAGCTGTCTTTTTCCTTTAAATAGTAAAAAAATGTGATAAAATCTAGGGTTAATATTCTATATTGTGCAATAAAATTGAAGCTGGATTAAAAATAGCACGGTATTTGTTAGTAAATACAGAGATATCTTTTAGTAACATAAAACAGAATTGAATAAAATATAAAATTATCAAATGAAAACGAAATCAATCAGCAATATATTAACAATAGGCTTTGCACTGTTCGCTATGTTTTTTGGAGCAGGAAATATTATTTTACCACCCATCATCGGACTAATAACTGGGGAAGAATGGGATTCAGCCGTTTTTGGATTTACAATTACCGCTATCGTTGCTCCTTTTTTAGGAATATTAGCTGTCTTGTTCTCTGGAGATGAGTTTACAGATTTAGGAAAGAGAATTAATAAAACCATTGGAATTATTTTAGCAACAGCTATTATTTTAAGTATTGGCCCCTTTGTTGCCATTCCCCGTACTGCTGCTACGACCTTTGAAGTAGGATTATTACCCATTTGGCCTAATTTTAATCCCATTATTTCATCTGTTTTATTCTTCGCTGTCACGTTAGCTTTATCGATATCACCTTCAAAAGTGGTTGATATTATTGGAAAATATTTAACTCCATTATTATTGGTGTTATTGGCGATTATGATTGTAATGGGAATACTTCACCCTTTGGATACAACAATCGATACCGGTGTTGGAGCCGTTGAATCATTCCGAAGAGGCTTCTCAGAAGGATACCAAACCATGGATGTACTAGCTTCTGTTATTTATGCGGGGATTATTATTTCTGCAGTAAAAGCAAAAGGGTATGTGAGCCCAGATGCAAAAACTAGAATAACCTTTCTTTCTGGTGCAGTGGCGACAATTTGTCTTTTGTTTATTTATGGAGGACTCGTTTATCTTGGTGCAACTTCAGGATATGGATCTGCAGCGGATTTAAAACGTACAGAATTATTACTCTATATTTCCAACCATGTATTAGGATCCCAAGGAACAATAGCCTTATCTTTATGTATTGCCCTAGCCTGTTTGACAACTGCGATCGCGTTAGTTTGTGCAACAGGAACGTTTTTTAGCCAATTGACAAAAGGAAGAGTAAGTTATAAAGCGGTTGTAATTGCTACTTGTGTATTTTCTGCAATCCTTGCTGTAAACGGAGTAGATAAAATTATTGATTATGCAGGGCCGTTTTTAGGGGTTATTTATCCTATTACGCTTACCTTAATATTATATGTAGTGATTTTTGGTAAAATAGTCAAGCGAAAGATTCCATTTGTAGGTGCAATCGTTACTACAACAATCTTTGCTATCGTACAATTTTATATTACAATGACAATAGGACAGGCTGTAGAAGATAGCTTTGTTTTTCAGTTGAACGAGTGCATCAAAAAGATTCCTTTATATAATTATGATGTACCTTGGCTACTGCCTTCTTTTGTTGTTTTTATTGTCTTATACTTATTCAATCGAAAATAAAAAAATCCCATTCTAGTTCTAGAATGGGATTTTTTTATTTTAGTGTGATTCTTTCTCCTTGTGTCGGGAAAATATAGTGTACGTGTAAAGGATTGTTCTCCAGTAGCTCTTGTTTGATTATTTCAATTTGGTTACCGGAAGGTTTTAAATGCGTAATAATAACTGTTAGATCATCCAACGATTCAAGTCCGGTGTATTGTGCTAATTTACTCAACTCCTCGGTTAATAGTTTGGGAGTTAAATGACCAAATAGTAAATGTTCTGGCTGACTATTAGCAAAAGACACTTCTAATAAAATGGTCTTTAGGTTTTTGTTTCGCACTAAAGGAGCAATGTATTCCCATATTGTTTCTAAGTGATTTGTTTTTTCAATACGGTCTGCCCCCGTATCGCCAAAGTATAATACATAATCGTTGTTGTTGCGCAATAAAATGGCAGAACTCTTTTGAGGATTAACATGACTTAATTCAAATAACTCTGCAGAAAATGTGGTATTGCTAATAGTGAAAGATTGTAAAGGTTTAACTTTGGTGTAGGTGTACTTTCCTATAATTGGCGATTCTCCTTCATTTCCAAAATTAGCCCAAGAGGCATTAGTGAAATAATTGTGTTTAAAAATATCTGCTACAAAAGGCAAGGAGTAAATTGGCTTAGCTGAATCTTCTGGTGAATTGATGATCAAACCCGAAAGATGATCTAAATGACCGTGTGAAATAAAATATCCTTTGATATAGTCTTGTAGTATCGTTTCAAAGGAAACATTAAAAGTTCCTTTTTCAATTGCTTTGTTTATTCCACTTCTTACTGTTCCAGCATCCAAAGCAATATAACTATTACTCTTTTCTACGCCTAGTAAATAACAAGATAAATTGCTTTCATCTCCTCCTCCATAAACACCTAGAGGAATTATTTCTAAGTTTTGTGCCCATAGGGAAGAGGTACTATAAAGTAAAAACGCGGAAAGTGTAAAAAATAACTTCTTCATTATATATGTATTTGTTGTAAAAGTAATGCTTTTTGTTGTTTTTAGGAGGATGCTTTTTTTGAGGATGCTTTTTTTGAGGATGCTTTTTTTGAGGATGCTTTTTTTGAG
>NZ_LROZ01000025.1 GCF_001549985.1 Myroides odoratus
GGCACTATCTCTTAAAGTGTGTAAGTTCAAAAATAAAGCTTGGGTTAGGTTTTGAATTAAAGTCTAACCCTTTCTTGATATAGGATTAAGAATTGATCAAGTATAATTCCCCAGCTTTTTACTGGCATTGACCATCTTTTAGTTGCTTCTCTTACAGCCAAATATACGGATTTCATCACAGCTTCGTCTGTAGGAAAGGATAATTTATTCTTGGTATACTTCCTTATTTTACCGTTTAAATTCTCAATTAAATTGGTGGTATAGATGATTTTTCTAATCTCTATAGGGAATTCAAAGAATACTGTAAGATCTTCCCAATTGTTTCTCCAACTTTGTATTGCATAGGAATATTTATGTTCCCATTTAACAGCAAAGTCATTAAAAGCAGCTTGCGCAGCTTGTTTATTTGGAGCATTATAAATATGTTTCATATCAGCAGTAAAAGGTCTTTTATCTTTCCAAACAACGTATTTACAAGCATTTCGTATTTGATGTACAACGCATATCTGCGTTTTAGATTCAGGAAAAACAGTGCGAATAGTATCAGTAAAACCGTTTAAATTGTCAGTTGCTGTAATTAAAATATCCTCAGTTCCACGGGCTTTTATATCCGTTAAAACACCCATCCAAAAGGAAGATGACTCATTTTTACCTAACCACAAACCTAAAACTTCTTTACGCCCATCACGTTTTAATCCTACTGCGATATAAATAGTTTTATTAATCACTTTTGAATCTTCTCGAACTTTAAATACAATTCCATCCATCCAAACAATTAAATAAACTGGTTCTAATGGGCGATTTTGCCAAGCGATAATATCTGCAGTAACAGCATCGGTTATACGAGATATTGTGGATTTAGAGACATCGAAATTATATACTTCTCGTATTTGTTCTTCGATATCAGAAACAGACATCCCTTTGGCGTAAAGGGAAACAATAACGTTTTCCAAGCCCTCCACCATGCTTTTTCGTTTGGGGATAATCATAGGGTTAAAACTAGCATCACGATCCCTAGGAACCTTTATTTCTTCTTCTCCGTAACTCGTTTTTATCTTTTTGGTAGAGTAACCATTACGCGTATTTTCTTCCTTTCGTAAATCATGCTTATCGTAATCTAGATGAGCATCTAACTCGCCTTCTAACATTTTTTCAATTCCTCGCTTTTGTAAGTCTTTTAGGAAGTTTTGAAGTTCATCTCCAGTTTTAAACTGTTTGAAAAACTCATCCGGAAATAGGTCTTTTGTTTCCATAACTATTTAAATATTAAATATATAAAAAAATTCTGCGCGGTTTTAACCCAAGCAGAATTTTATACTTACACAGTTTTTGGTACAGTGTCGTGAACTGTCAACCGTAAATTGTAAACCGTCAACCGTAAACTGTCAACAAAAAAAGACCAAGTATCCAGAGGAATACTTGGTCTTCGGTAATTTATTGAATTGTTATTTATTTGTTCTTAGTTGAATAATCCCAACACTAAGGATGGGTATAAACCAAATACTACAACAGCAGCAACAGCGATTAAACCTACGATTTTGTAAGATAAAGGCACTTGGATGGTTGTTGTTTCTACTTCCTCTTCTTGTTTGGTAAACATCAAGATGATAATTTTTAAGTAGTAGTAAATACTGATGAAGGAGTTAATCACCCCAAAGATGACTAACGTGATGAATCCGTTTTTCACTGCTTCTGTGAATAAGAAGAATTTTCCGAAGAAACCAGCGAAGATTGGAATACCACCCATAGATAATAATGCAACTGATAAGATAACGGCTAAAAGGGGGTTAGATTTGCCTAATCCTTTGAAGTTATTGATATGTTCGTTATCTTTTCCTTTGGTTACAATAGTCAATACCGTAAATGCTGCAATACCCGCGAAAGCGTATGAGGTAGCGTAGTAGAATAGGTTTGGTGTTGCACTTCCTAATGCTGTTAAAGCCATCATCATAAAACCAGCATGTGAAATACCAGAGTATGCTAATAAACGCTTCATATTATCTTGGCGTAGGGCCATGATGTTACCCACAGTCATCGTCAAAATTGCAATGACAACAATAGCGGTGGTGTAGTGCGAAGGCATTTGGTGTAACAAGTTAATCGATACTTTGTACAAGGTTGCCACTGCAGTCACTTTTACCAACGTACTCATCATAGCCGTCGTTAAGTTTGGTGCTCCTTGGTATACGTCTGGTGCCCAGAAGTGGAAAGGTACAGCTGCGATTTTGAAAAGCATACCGATAATAACCATCGTCACTCCTAATGCATACCACACAGGCATTGGATTACTAGTTGTTAATTGTGTGATTTGAGCCAAATCAAAAGATCCTGTTGCTCCGTAAATCAAAGCAATTCCGAATAGAACTACTCCAGAAGCAAAAGATCCTAATAAGAAATATTTCATGGCCGATTCGTTACTCTTGATGTTAGTACGATCTGATCCACAAAGAATGTATAGGGTAATAGAAAGAATTTCTAATCCCACGAAAAACATCGCCATATTTCCAAAACTCACCATGGAAATTGCTCCCATCAGCAAGAATAACTTTAAAGAAATATAGTCTGATATTTTAGAAAATTGCGTTTGATAAAAGTCTTTACTCAAAGCAACTAACAAAATAGTTAATGCAATAAATAAAGAAGTAAAGGCACTAGAAAACTTAGTAGTCACAATCATATTGTTGTAATGGGCTTCCACCACATCAATCGTACAAAGCGTGTAACCCAGAATTCCCAGTAGTCCTACAATCGTTAGCGGGATGATTAATTTTCTCAAATTAATGATCTCTGCTAGTAGAACGATAACCGCTAATACTCCAACTGCTATTAATGTATTCATCTTTTATATTTTGGAATTATGGCTTCAGAATAAGCTGAATCTCAATTGTTATTTAATATAGGATACGATTTCAACCAAACTAGGTGTAATTAAATCGGTAATTGGCTTAGGGTAAATTCCTAAGAAAATTACAGTGATTACTAATACTCCTAATACAATTTTTTCGTTTACGGACACTTCTTTAAATACTTTGGTATTCGTTTCACCTAGCATCGATCTTTGAAACATGCGCAACATATAGAACGCACCGAAAATGATACTTGTACCTCCAATGATTGCATACCAGATATTGATTTGCGATAGACCGTATAGTAAGCTGAATTCACCAATGAAACTGAATGTTCCAGGTAAACCAATCGATGCAAACAACAAGATCATGAATAGAGAAGCGAATTGTGGTGCTTGTTGGCGAATTCCTCCCATTTCATTAATGGCTCTTGTTTCGAATCTATTGTACATAATTTCAGCTACGTAGAATAAACCAACGATGACAAAACCGTGGGCTAGCATTTGATAAACCGCTCCTAGTAAACCATCCAAGGTTAGGGTATAAGCACCTGCTGCAATTAAACCAACGTGAGCTAAAGAAGAATACGCGAAGAAACGCTTGATGTTCACTTGTTTTAACGCTACGATTGATCCATATACCACGCCGATGATACACAATACTAAAATTGTTGGCATCAACTCTTTCGCTGCTGATGAAGTGATCGGTAACTGCCAACGGATGATTGAGTATAATCCCATTTTCAACATAATCCCAGATAAAAGCATGGTTCCAACAGTAGGTGCTTTTTCGTAGGTTGATGCCTGCCAAGTATGGAAAGGGAAAATCGGAATTTTAATCGCATAAGCTAAGAAGAACGCTAGGAAAATCCAGTATTGCTCTTGACTTGTTAAGCTTACGTTGTATAGATCTGCTAATAAGAAACTACCTGCTTTTTGGTACAGGTAAATGAACCCAACCAACATGAATAGAGATCCTGCGAAAGTGTAAATAAAGAATTTAAAAATCGCTTTTTTACGTGCTTCGAAAGTATCATTCCCCCATAGTAAAGCAATGAAGTAGATTGGAATTAAAGATAATTCCCAGAAAATATAGTATAAAAATCCGTCTGCAGCTAAGAATGTTCCAGTCATAGCAAATGACATAAACATTACTAATCCGTAGAATAGATTTGATTTTTCAATGTGATTTCCAAAAGAGGATAAAATGATTAGCGGTGTTAGCATGGTTGTTAATAAAACAAGGGCTAAAGCTAATCCATCCGCTTTTAAGGCAATGTGAATATTAGGATTCATAATCCATTGCGTCGTAAAACCGGCATTTACTCCTGAATTGTGTTGGCAAATGATGGCAATTGTTTCTACAAATGCGACTAACCCAAATAGCAAAGCAATTTTAGGGGCAAGTGTTTTATTTGCTAAAAACGTAGCAAATGCTCCAACTAATAACGTGAATAATAATATAGTTACGTTCATCTCTCTAAATTATCTTGCAATGAATAAATAATACAACATCAAACAGATTCCAAATACAAAAGCAAATAAGTACAATCCGATGTTTCCGTTTTGTGCTTTTTTTCCTTGTAATGATAATCCATCTGCTATTTTTCCTAAGCCATAAATGGCTTCAGACAATACTACTTCTACTACATCTCTAAAGAATACTGCAAGCGCGTAAATTGGTTTTACAATTACTTTCATGTAAATTTCGTCGATATAGTATTTGTTGTATAATACTTTGTGGAATCCTGTCATTTGTTCATCTGCAGGAGGAAGTTCACCTTTTTTGATGTATTTGCTGTAGGCAATAAATAGACCAATACAAGCTCCAATAACAGCGATAGCCATTAGGATGTATTCTGTAGTTCCTAATACGTGTGGATGTGCGTTCGCACTGTTCACAATAATGGGTTCTAAATAGCTGTTTAACCAACTATTTCCAGGTAAGCTAATTACTCCACCTACCACAGATAAAATACCTAAGATCCATAAAGGAACAGTAATGGCAGTCGGACTTTCATGCAAATGATTCTTTTGTTCTTGTGTTCCTCTGAAATTTTTGAAGAAAGTCAGGTATAACAATCTGAACATATAGAAGGCCGTCATGATAGACGCGATAGATCCGATTACGTATAAAACAGGATTATGACTGAAAGCGGTTAATAAGATTTCGTCTTTAGAGAAGAATCCTGAGAATGGAGGGAATCCTGAAATAGCGATTGTAGCTAAAAGGAAAGTTGCATAAGTTGCGGGCATAAATTTCTTTAAACCACCCATATTTCTCATGTCTTGTTCTCCACCCATAGCATGGATAACCGATCCTGATCCTAAGAATAAACAAGCTTTGAAGAAGGCGTGTGTTACCACGTGGAACACCGCGATTTCGTAAGCACCAAAACCTACAGCCATGAACATTAATCCCAATTGAGATACTGTTGAATAAGCCAATACTTTTTTGATATCGGTTTGTACCAAACCAATAGTAGCAGCAAACAATGAAGTTACAGCCCCTACGATGGCAATGATATTTTGGATATGTGGAGCTAAGTCAAATACAAAGTTTAATCTAGTGATTAAGAAGATACCTGCAGTAACCATGGTTGCTGCGTGAATTAACGCAGAAACAGGCGTTGGTCCTGCCATCGCATCAGGTAACCACGTATACAATGGAATTTGAGCACTTTTTCCTACTGCACCAATGAATAGAGCTAATGCGGCCCATCCAATCCACATGTTGATCTGGTGGTTTGTTCCGTGCATTAGAGCTTCTTTGATGGTCATATAATCCAATGATTGGAATAAGAAAGCCAAGATAAATACCCCAACTAAAAAGCCTAAATCCCCGATGCGGTTCATGATGAATGCTTTTTTAGCTGCGTCGTTATACGATTGGTTTTTATGCCAAAATCCGATTAATAAGTAAGAACACAATCCTACACCTTCCCATCCGATGAATGTGATTAGTAAGTTACTTCCTGTAACTAACACAATCATGAAGAAGATGAATAGATTTAAATAAGCGAAAAACTTAGCATAGTTTTCGTCATTTTTCATGTAGTTGGTCGAATACCAGTGAATCAAGGTTCCGATTCCAGTAACAAATAACAACCACAACAACGAAAGTTGATCCAGTAAAAAGCCAAAAGTAACATTGAAGTTCGCTAAGGCCATCCATTCGAATAGTTCAATTTCGATGGGTTGTTTGGTACTGTTCACTTGGATGAATGCCAATAGTGAAATGATAAAAGAAATTAAAACTGCTACAGTTGCGATAATTCCTGAACCATTACCTAATTTTTTTCCGAAGAAAACATTGACCAAAGACCCAATTAATGGGACTAATAATAAAAGTAAAATTACGTTTGTATCCATAAGGAATTATCCTTTTAAGTTCTTTAATTTATCAATATCAATTGCGCCGATATTTCTGTAAATCGATACGAGGATAGCTAATCCTACAGCAACTTCTGCTGCGGCCACTGCCATAGTAAAGAAAACAAAAACTTGTCCTTGTGCATCTTGGTGATAAGTTGAAAAAGCAACCAATAGCATATTGGCTGAGTTCAACATAATCTCAATACACATAAACATCACAATTGCGTTTCGTCTATATAATATTCCAAATACTCCGATGCAGAATAATAGAATCGATAAGTAGATGTATTTGTCAATACCGATGATTTCAATTACATTTTCCATAATTATGCTGCTTTTTCAGATTTATCTTTTTTAGAAATCAATACAGCTCCAATCATTGCTAGTAATAATAATACTGCAATCATTTCAAATGGAACTACGTATTCATTCAATAATACTTTTCCTAATACGTGAACTGACTGGAAGTCTTGTCCGTGGGTAGCATATTGCAATTCGTACGCTTGATTTCCTCTTAAAGTGATTGATAACAACAATAAACCGACTAAACAGAAGGCTATCGTTGCTACTACTTTAGATACTAAAGGTTTTGATACTTCGTGGCTGATATTTAAGTTCATTAACATGATGGTAAATAACATTAAAATCATGATGGCCCCTGAGTATACCATAATATGGATCATTCCTAAGAATTGTGAGTTTAATAGGATGTAATGACCTGCTATTGAGAAGAAACTAACAACCAACCACAAAGCGCTGTGAATAGGGTTTTTACTCAACAACGTTAACGCTGCACTTCCGAGTGTAATCGTCGAAAGGATGTAAAATAAAATTTCTATCATAATTACGCTTGATTCTGTTTGTTCGTATTAGCAATAGCTGCCTCTAAAGGCATAACCAATTTATCTTTTCCGTAGATAAAGTTTTCACGCGTGATATCTGCTTTGGTAATCTCTCCTGATTTAGTCAAGTAAATGGCTTGTTTAGGACAAGATTCTTCACATAAACCACAGAAGATACAACGAAGCATGTTGATCTCATAGATTTCAGCATACTTTTCCTCGCGGTATAAGTGTTTTTCTTCTGGTTTGCGTTCTGCTGCTTTCATCGTGATGGCTTCTGCAGGACAAGATAGCGCACATAAACCACAAGCAGTACAGCGCTCTCTTCCTTCGTCGTCGCGCATTAGCGTGTGTCTACCACGGTAAACTGGGCTAAATGGACGGGTTTGTTCAGGATAAGAGATTGTCACCTTTTTCTTAAACATGTGTTTTAAGGTAACCATCATTCCTTTAATAATCGCAACCAAATAGATGCGCTCACTCCAAGTTAGTTTCTTGTTAGAAACCATCTTCTTTCTTCCTGATAAAGAATATGTATTAGTTGATGACATGTTTAATTAGTTTAATAGTAAGATTACAACTGCTGTAACGATTAAGTTCAATAATGCCAATGGGATTAATGATTTCCATCCTAAGTTCATCAATTGGTCATAACGGAAACGCGGTAAAGTCCAACGTACCCACATGTATACAAAGATGAAGAAACAGATTTTTATAAAAAGAGCAACAATTCCCAAGACATTTGCAATGTTTACTCCCCAATTTTCAACAGCCCATGACATACCTGGATAGTTATATGCTCCAAAGTATAACACTGCGATGATTGCAGAAGAAATAAATAAGTTTGCGTATTCTGCGAATAAGAAGAATCCCATTTTCATCGAAGAATATTCTGTGTGGAATCCACCGATTAACTCTTGTTCACATTCAGCTAAGTCGAAAGGGGCTCTATTTGTTTCAGCGAATGAACAAATTAAGAAGATTAAGAAACCTAGCGGTTGATAAAATACATTCCAGTTCATTCCACTTTGTTGCAACGCGATTTCTCTCATACTCATACTTTGTGTCAGTAACAACAAAGAGATAAGTGAAAGTCCCATTGCAATTTCGTACGAAATCATTTGAGAAGCAGCACGAATACCACTCATCAAAGAATATTTATTATTAGATGCCCAAGCACCAATCATAATACCGTAAACACCAACAGATAATACGGCAAGAACGTATAAGATTCCTACGTTAAGATCTGCGGCTTGTAAAATAATTTCTCTTCCAAAAAGAACAAATTTGTCACCCCAAGGCAATACAGCACTTGTCATAAGTGCCAAGGTCATGGCTAGGAAAGGACCAAATTTGAATAAGAATCGGTTAGGTGTAGTAGGTTCATACTCTTCTTTAGCAAATAGTTTTAAACCATCGGCTAGCGGTTGTAAAACCCCTCCTTTACCTGCACGGTTTGGACCTAAACGATCTTGTATCCACGCTGCAATTTTTCGTTCAGCTAACGTAGCATACATCGCCATAAGCATTGTAATTGCGAATACAACTACAATAATAACTGCTTTATCAATAATAATTGCTTTATCCATTTTATACCGTTTTATTCTTTAGATTCTTCATTAGTAAAAGGGATAGCTTTCATACTGATCTTTTTGCGATCCTGCTCACGTCCTTCTAATATGTGTTCTTCTGTTTTAATCACTACGTGATCTAATTTCTTCGTGTAGTTGTTTTGATTGATTACAGAGAATTTTTCGAATTTACGCGGCCCTTCAATTACCCAATCCGTTGTTTCTTTGTGGTCAAAGCGACAAGAATTACAGATAAATTCCTCTACCTCGTGGAATTCGTCTTTGCGTGCTGTTACTCGTTGAATTTCTTCTCCAAACATCCACAGGGTTACTTTTCCAGAACAAGTAGGGCAGTTGCGGTGAGCATTGTAAGGTTTGTTAAACCAAACACGAGATTTAAAACGGAAGGTTTTATCTGTTAATGCTCCTACAGGACATACGTCAATCATGTTTCCTGAGAATTCATTTTCAATGGCCGCTGAAATATAAGTAGAGATTTGAGCGTGTTCCCCTCTACCACAAACGCCGTGTACGCGTTCATCTGTTAATTGCTCTGCTGTTTTTACGCAACGGTAGCACAGAATACAACGATTCATGTGTAATTGGATGTTATCTCCTATGTTTTCAGGTTCAAAGGTTCTCTTTTCTTCTTGATATCTTTTTTGTTCTTTACCGTGTTGAAACGCTAAGTTTTGTAAATCACATTCTCCAGCTTGATCACAAACAGGACAGTCTAAAGGGTGATTAATCAACAGAAATTCGGTTACTGATTTTCTCGCTTCTAAAACTCGCGGTGAAGAGATGCTTTTTACTTCCATACCATCCATAACTCCTGTTTTACAAGAAGCCATTAGTTTTGGCATCGGACGTGGATCTGCTTCACTACCTTTTGAAACTTCAACCAAACAAGCTCTACATTTTCCTCCCGTTCCTTCTAGTTTTGAGTAATAGCACATCGCTGGTGGAACTGATTCCCCACCAATCATTCTTGCTGCTTGTAGAATGGATGTTCCTGGTTCTACTTCTATTTCATGTCCGTCTATAGTAACTTTCATAAATTGTGCTTTTTAGCTAAAAAATTAGCATTATTTATTAATCAGGTGTTTTACGCTCGCAAAAGGTTCATTGACATAGTGATTTCTGTCTTTTACTTTTTCTGGGAATAAAACGTGATATTCAAACTCCTCTCTAAAATGTCTAATAGCAGCAGCAACTGGCCAAGCAGCAGCATCTCCTAAAGGACAAATTGTGTTACCTTCAATATTGCTTTGGATATTCCATAGTAAATCAATATCCTCCATGGTTCCATGTCCAGTTTCAATGCGGTGCAATACTTTCTCCATCCATCCTGTTCCTTCGCGACAAGGTGAACATTGTCCACAGCTTTCATGCGCATAGAAACGAGCAAAGTTCCATGTATTTCTTACGATACAAGCGGTATCATTGTATACAATAAAACCACCAGATCCCAACATCGATCCACTTTCAAAACCACCATCTGATAAAGATTCATACGTCATGAGACGATCTTCACCGTTAGCTGTTTTATATATTAAATGAGCAGGTAAGATAGGCACAGATGATCCTCCAGGGATTAAAGCCTTGATTGGACGATCGTCCATCATTCCACCACAATATTCATCAGAATTGATAAATTCCTCTACAGTAATACCCATTTCAATTTCGTAAACGCCAGGTTTTCTGATGTGTCCTGAAGCAGAAATTAATTTTGTTCCTGTAGAACGACCCAAACCAATTTTAGCATAATCATCACCAGAATTGTTGACAATCCATGGAATATTAGCAATTGATTCTACGTTGTTTACTACCGTTGGATTTCCCCATAAACCGCTTACCGCAGGGAAAGGTGGTTTGATTCGAGGATTTCCTCTTTTTCCTTCTAAAGATTCAATTAAGGCTGTTTCCTCTCCACAGATATACGCTCCAGCACCACAGTGCACGTGTAAATCAAGCGAGTAATCAGTTCCTAGGATATTCTTCCCTAACCATCCAGCAGCATATGCTTCTTTGATGGCTCTTTCTAAGGTTTTGAATACCCACATATATTCACCACGGATATAGATGTATGATAAGTTTGCTCCTAAGGCATAACTTGCCGTAATCATTCCCTCAATTAACAAGTGAGGGATATATTCCATTAAGTATCGATCTTTAAATGTTCCTGGTTCAGATTCATCGGCGTTACATACCAAGTGTCTTGGTTTACCTGATTTTTTGTCGATGAAACTCCATTTTAAACCAACAGGGAAACCTGCACCTCCACGACCTCTTAGTCCTGATGCTTTTACCTGTTCTGTAATATCGTCTGGAGCCATTGTTTTCAATGCCTTTTCAACCGATGCATACCCGCCATTTTGACGATATACTTCGTATGATTTTATCCCAGGGATATTGATTTTGTCTAATAATATTTTTGTCGCCATATTACTATTTGTCGTGAAGAATTACTTTTCCTGCTTTACAATCATCAATGATTTGGTCGATCTTTTCTCGCGTTAAGTGCTCTTTATAAAAGTCTCCTAGCTGCATCATGGGTGCATATCCACAAGCGCCTAAGCACTGAACACCCACTACAGAAAATAACCCATCAGGTGTTGTTTCTCCTGGTTTAATACCTAATTTTTCACAAGCGTATTCCATCATATCGTCTGCTCCACGGATGCCACAGCATGAAGTTAAGCAAAACTCGAACATATACGTACCCATTGGTTTTTGGTTGTACATCGTATAGAAGGTAACTACCTCGTATACTTCGATAGATGAAATGCCCAATATCTCCGCTACTTTATCCATTAATTCTACGCTTAACCAATTGTCATGTGCATCTTGTGCTGCGTGTAAAACAGGTAAAAGTGCTGATTTCTTTTTATCAGCAGGGTAGTGGCTCAACAATTCGTCAATGCGTTGTTGAAGTTCAGGCGTGATATTTATATTTTGTTTGTATTTCTTCGTTTCCATGATTTAAGCGTCTAATTCTCCTGCAATGATGTTTAAACTTGATAGGGTAATAATCGCATCTGATAGCATACCTCCTCTTACGATGTCATTGTACGCTTGGTAAATGATAAAGCAAGGTCTTCTGAAATGCAAGCGATACGGTGTTCTACTACCATCAGTGATCAAGTAGAATCCTAGTTCACCATTACCTCCTTCAACCGCGTGGTACAATTCAGTTACTGGAACTGGCACTTCACCCATCACAATTTTGAAGTGATAAATTAAAGCCTCCATATTGGTGTATACATCTTCTTTTGGAGGAAGGTAGTATTCTGGAACATCTGCGTGGTAAGGGCCTTCCGGCATTTTATCCAACGCTTGACGAATGATTTTCATACTTTCCCAAACTTCTGCGTTACGCACACAGAAACGGTCGTAGCAATCACCAGCGGTTCCTACGGGGATTTCAAACTCAAAATCTTCATATGAGCAGTAAGGAGTAGCGACGCGAACGTCGTAATCTACACCTGCCGCACGTAAGTTTGGTCCTGTAAATCCGAAGTTGATAGCGTCTTCTGCAGAGATTCCACCTACACCTACAGTACGATCCATGAAGATTCTATTTCTAGTCAATAAACCTTCAAATTCGCTCCAAATAGCAGGAAATTCAGCTAAAAATTCTTCAATTTTTTTGAATACCGTTGGGCTCCATTCTCTTTCGAATCCACCAATACGTCCCATGTTTGTCGTTAAACGAGCACCTGAGATTTCTTCGTAGATTTCGTATATTTTTTCTCTGTATTGGAATACATATAAGAATCCAGTTAGGGCTCCTGTATCTACACCCATAACAGAACTACAAATGATGTGGTCTGCGATACGTGCTAATTCCATTACAATTACGCGCATGTATTGCACGCGTTTAGGAATATCAATACCCAAAGCTTTTTCTACAGTCATCCACCAAGCCGTATTGTTAATCGGTGATGAACAATAGTTCAAACGATCGGTTAATACGTTAATTTGGTAGAATGGGCGGTTTTCTGCGATTTTTTCAAAGGCACGGTGGATATAACCCACAGTTCCTTCTCCATCTAGAACCTTTTCCCCATCTAATAAGATAATATTTTGAAAGATACCATGCGTTGCGGGGTGCGTAGGACCTAAGTTTAAGATCTGTAACTCTGTTCCATCTTCTTGAAACTTTTCCTCAATCAGCTTCGCGTATCTCTGTTCCGGTGGTAATAATAAATCTGACATAATCTTGAATCTTAATCAGTTATTAACAATTGTGAATCGTTCTACCAAAGAATCGATCGTCTTTGTCTGTTCTTCCTTCATCTTCCAATGGAAATTCTTTGCGCAGTGGGAAAGATTCCATTTCATCCATATTTAAAATACGTTTCAATTGTGGATGATTCTTGAACTTAATGCCGTAGAAATCATAGGTTTCTCTTTCTTGCCAATTCGCAGATTTGAATAAATCTACAACAGAATCAACGGTTGGATTTTTGCTGTTCAAAAAGGTTTTGAAGCGAATTCTCACGTTGTCCATCCAATTGTGCATGTGGTATACCACGGCAAATTGACGATCTTCTTCTGAATCTGGGTAATGAACCCCACAAACATCCGTTAGAAAGTTGAAATTCATCTGGTCATTTTCTTTCAAAAACTGAACAACTGCGTGAAGAGTATCCGGCGCGACTTCAAAAATAAGCATGTCGTGTTGTTCGTGAAATTCCTTAACCGACAAACCAAATTGGTCGATTAAAGCTTTTTGAATGGTTTGATTATCTAATGCCATATCTATTTACTTTCTATGTTATACGATTTTAATAACTCATCGTATTCTTTTGTACCACGTCTATATACTGATTCCGCTTTAACGATTTCATGCAATCTCATAACGCCATCAAGAATCTGTTCTGGTCGAGGAGGGCATCCAGGCACATATACGTCTACTGGAATCACTTTATCAATTCCTTGTAATACAGAATAGGTGTCAAAAATACCACCTGAAGAAGCACAAGCACCAACAGCGATTACCCATTTAGGCTCAGCCATTTGTTCGTATACTTGGCGTAGGATAGGGGCCATTTTTTTTGAAATAGTTCCCATTACCATCAACATATCTGCTTGTCTAGGAGAGAAACTCATACGCTCTGATCCAAAACGGGCAATATCATACGTTGCAGCCATGGTTGCCATAAATTCAATACCACAACATGAAGTGGCAAAAGGTAAAGGCCACATTGAGTTAGAACGTGCCAAACCAACTACTTCACTTAATTTAGTGGCAAAAAAACCTTCTCCTACATATCCTTCAGGAGCTTCTACTGTTTTATATTTTTTATCGCTCATCTTCCTAGTTTTTTAATCCCATTCGAGACCCTTCTTTTTAAATTCATATAATAGTCCAACTACCAAAAGGAATAAGAAAATTCCCATTTTGGCCAATCCTTCCCATCCCAATTCTTGAAAGTTCATCGCCCAAGGATAAAGGAATACTACTTCAACATCAAATAGAACAAAGAGAATAGCAACTAAGAAATACTTTACGTTAAAAGGAATACGTGCGTTTCCCAATGATTCTAGTCCACATTCCCAAGTACTATCCTTGATTTTTGATTTTTTTCTAGGTCCTAGTTTCCCAGAAACCCATATCGTCATAGATACAAATCCCGCAGCTAGTGCAATTTGCATTAAAATTGGTATAAAATCGAGTTGACTTGATTGCATAAGTACAAGTTTTATGTTAGAATACAACATACAAATATAGAGCCCTAGATCGTCTTTACAAAGCTTTGGAACTCTTGGTCTTGTGCTAATTCTTTAATATAGCCCAATATGTATTTAGATTAATTATAAATAGTGGGTAAGGGAATAAAAAAAAGCTACCTAACGCGAGTTAGATAGCTTTACTGTAACGGAAAATTATATATATTTTCTTAATCTTCTATCACTAGTACATTAGTGGCAATAAGCCCTTTTTTACCTTGTTCCTCTTCGTAAGAAACGCGGTTACCTTGTTCAACATTCTTTGTTCTTAAACCTGTGATGTGAACAAAGATGTCTTGTTTAGTAGCTTCATTAGTAATGAAACCGAATCCTTTGTCTTCGTTGAAGAATTTAATTACGCCTGTGTGCATTTTAAAAAAATAAAAATATTAGAACACCAAATATATAGTTTTTTTGGAGTCTAAAGGAATTGAATTTGAATTTTTTACTAAAAAATATTCCAGCTTGTGTTTTTTCTAATTTTAAGAGCTGATATTTGCTAAAATATAGGGGTTTTTATAATGTTTCTACTTTCTCAGCGTATTCATTTATATACGTACTGTTGAACTCTTGTAGGAATAAGTAACCTTGATTGTTTTCTTCATCTGTGATGTGTCTAGAGAGATAGTAGGTTTTATTTTTCCATTTGATTAGCGCATTTAAATCGATGAATTCTTCAAATTTTGTATCTATTCCTGTCATGTTAACCATTTGGTTTTTTAATTCCAGAGTAGCTAAACCAGAATAAGTTACTTTTCGTTTGTTGTCATCTGGCATTCTAACACGCCATTTGAGTTCATTATCTGTGACAATTTGAGGTTTGGTTCTAGTGTCAGTAATAATTCTATAATTCTTTCCTTCATAAGGTAAATCATCAATTTGGTAATAAGAATCGTAGGTAGAGGCATCAAGTATAGTTTCAGGATTTATTTTTGTTGCCTTTGTCGTTCCTACGAAGTACGTAGAAAAGAAGCGGATGTTGTTATCCTTCTTATATGCTCTTGTAACACTAAAAGTTGCGTAGTATCGTTGATTCGAATAGGTAATTGAATATAGCTTTATCATGTTTTTTAGAAAGTATTGAGAAGTTTTTTGACTTTCTTCAAATGATAATCCGTTATCTCCTAAACCCGGAAGGTTAAAAAGTTTTATACTGTTTTTTATAGTGGGAGTGAAATAACTCTTTTTAGTTACTACTAGGGAGTCCGTATTGTCTATAATATTTAAAACAAGAGCAACGTCCATCTTGTTGTCAAAAATAAGAAGTTGATTGTTGGGTAAAACGGTAGAAGTTATAAATGGAGGATTACTCATTAATGAATCTTGTGCTAATAGTTGAATCTTTGGATTGTTGTTGAGACTCATGAAAAATTCTTGTCTATCTTCTGCATTTTTGAGCTTTACTCTGATGTCTTTGTCATCATCGTAAATTGTTGAATTGGTGTCTATATAGTAGATACCAGAACGACCTTTTAGAAACTTTGAAAAAACTTCTTTGTCATAATATAAGTTGTATTTAAAATTGACTGCATTACCTAATGTTTTTTTAGCATAAGCTTTATTGTCAGTTATAATATTTACTGTGTATGGTTTTTTTTCCTTTACATCCTTGATATAATTGTAGAGCATGGGGATACAATTGTCGCAATCATTGGTGGTTAATAGAATATTAAGGCTCTCAAATTCTCCTTGTTCTGTGTGAGTTTGTATATCTATTTTTTCTTTTAAATAAAGATCTATCGCTTGATAATCCTGAGCTAGGGTAGAAAAAAAACTTAAAAAGGCTATAGTGTACAAGAATAACTTTTTCATGGTACTTGGAAGTTAAAAGATTCTATACTTGATAAAAAAGACCTCTCTTATTTTTGAAGAGGTCTTTTTTAGCTTGACAAACGTATTATCTTTTTGTCATTTCAATGACAAAAGAGGAGGTGTGATTAAAGAAGTCTCCCTTAAATCGTTTAAGTAGACCAGATTCGATAATTTTTGTACCTTCTTTGTAATAAGATAAAGTTGCTTCTTGTTCTAACAACATATCAAAAGATTCTTTTGACTTGCTTAAAGGTAGATCACAAGAGCAAGTTAAATTAAAACAATCAACATTACGTGTTCCATCACATGAGACCGTTGATATTACAACCATTTTTCCGTTTCCGTCTTTGCCATAAGTTGATGTTGTAGTTGGATAGCCATCCATACTATAACTTTGCGTTTGTGCCCATCCTTTAGTTGAAAAGGACGCACAAAGAACGAGTAAGATAAGTGCTAAATTCTTCATAATTGATAAATTTTTATAGTTATACTTTAGTTAAGTTACTGATTATTAAAGCGCATGTTTTTTAATTAGCATTTAATTAACTTAATAATATGTGAATTATTTATTAAATAATCAAAATTATTTCTATTGTTAATATAAAAAAAGGCCACCTGCTAGCAGGTGGCCTTTTCTATGGATAAATAAAAATATTATTCTTCTTCTAATGGTTTCATGTGAAATGATTCCATGAAAGCAGTGGTATAATTACCTGCTCTATAATTTGGATCATCCATCAACTGTCTGTGGAAAGGAATTGTTGTTTTAATTCCTTCGATTACAAACTCGTCCAATGCACGTTTCATTTTGTTGATTGCTTCTTCTCTTGTTTGAGCAGTTGTGATCAACTTTGCAATCATTGAATCGTAGTTTGGCGGAATAGAGTATCCTGAATACACGTGTGTATCTAAACGTACTCCATGTCCTCCTGGCGCATGCAACGTTGTGATTCTTCCTGGAGAAGGTCTGAAGTCATTAAATGGATCTTCTGCGTTGATACGACATTCGATTGAGTGTAATTTAGGCGTATAGTTTTTACCAGAGATTGGCACACCAGCAGCAACTAGGATTTGTTCGCGAATTAAATCGTAATCAATCACTTGTTCTGTAATTGGGTGCTCCACTTGGATACGCGTATTCATTTCCATGAAGTAGAAGTTGCGATCTTTGTCCACTAAGAACTCAATCGTTCCTGCTCCTTCGTATTTGATGAATTCAGCAGCTTTTACAGCAGCTAATCCCATCTTGTCTCTCAATTCATCCGTCATGAATGGAGAAGGAGTTTCTTCAGTAAGTTTTTGGTGACGTCTTTGGATTGAACAGTCTCTTTCAGATAAGTGACAGGCTTTACCATACGAATCTCCTACTACTTGGATTTCGATGTGACGTGGATCAACGATTAGTTTTTCCATGTACATTCCATCATTTCCAAAAGCAGCAGCAGCTTCTTGACGAGCACTTTCCCACGCTCTCTCGATTTCTTCTTCTTTGAAGATCTCACGCATCCCTTTACCACCACCTCCAGCAGTTGCTTTCATCATGACAGGGTAACCAATTTCTTTGGCTGTTTTCTTTGCGTGTTCTAATGACTCTAATAACCCATCAGAACCTGGAACTGTTGGTACTCCAGCTAACTTCATTGTTTCTTTAGCTGTTGCTTTGTCTCCCATTTTTTCAATCATCTCAGGAGAAGCACCGATAAATTTTACTCCGTGCTCTTGACAGATTTTAGAAAACTTTGCATTTTCAGCTAAGAAACCATATCCAGGGTGAATCGCATCAGCATTTGTGATTTCAGCTGCAGCGATAATGTTGGAAATTTTTAAATACGATAGGTTTGAGGGTGCAGGTCCAATACATACTGCTTCGTCAGCGAAACGTACGTGAAGGCTGTCTGCATCTGCAGTTGAATAAACAGCTACAGTTTTTATTCCCATTTCTTTACACGTTCTAATGATGCGTAAAGCAATTTCACCTCTATTAGCTACTAATATTTTTTTAAACATCTTCTGAAATTTTAAATTCTAAATTGTACTTTTCTTTTTCGCAAGCAAAAAAGGGTTGTTTAATTTCTTAAGATGGGTCAACTAAGAATAAAGGTTGATCAAACTCAACAGGTGACGAATCGTCAACTAAGATTTTCACGATTTTACCTGATACTTCAGATTCGATTTCGTTGAATAACTTCATTGCTTCAATAACACAAACTACATCTCCAGGTTTGATTACTGTTCCTACTTCTGCGAAAGGAGCTTTGTCTGGTGCTGGTTTTCTGTAGAATGTTCCGATGATTGGAGATTTTACAGTGATGTATTTTGCATCTTCTCCTGCTTGTGGTGCAGCTGCTGGAGCTTCACTAGTTGCAACTGGTGCTGCAGCTACAGGTGCTTGTGGCATTGATGGTGCAACTGGAACTTGTTGGATATACGTTGTTTCAGTGCTTCCTGTTTCTGTCGTCTTGATGGTGATTTTAAAATCATCCATTTCTAATTTTACTTCTGTAGCTCCTGATTTCGCTACGAATTTGATTAGGTTTTGAATTTCTTTAATGTCCATACTAATGTATTGGTTAGTTGTTTTTCCTAAATTAATTAACTATTGTAAGCCCACTTTAAATATATTGATCCCCATGTGAATCCTCCACCAAAGGTAGCAAAGATAATATTATCACCTTTCTTTAATTGGTTTTCATAATCACATAATAATAAGGGTAAAGTAGCAGAGGTTGTATTTCCGTATCGCTCGATGTTCATTAGAACTTTAGAATCGTCCACTCCCATGCGGTGAGCAGTAGCATCGATAATGCGTTTGTTTGCTTGATGTGCAGCCAACCAATTTACATCACTGTGTGTTAAATTGTTGCGTTGCATGATTTTCTCACTGACATCAGCCATGTTTGATACGGCATATTTGAAAACAGTTTTTCCGTCTTGGAAAACATAGTGTTGTTTATTGGCAACTGTTTCAGCACTTGCTGGTAAAATAGAACCACCAGCGTCAATTTTTAAGTATTCTCTTCCGATTCCGTCACTTCGTAGATATTCATCTATAATTCCGTAACCATCCGTATTGGGTTCAAATAAAACTGCTCCGGCAGCATCTCCAAAAATAATGCAAGTTGCACGATCCGTATAATCGATAATAGAGGACATTTTATCCGATCCGATTAACAGTACTTTTTTGTATTTACCAGATTCGATATAAGCAGAAGCAACAGACATTCCATATAAGAAGCTTGAACAAGCCGCTTGTAAATCGAAAGCAAAAGCATTCGTAGCACCAATTTGTGAAGCTACATATACTCCTGTGATAGCTACAGGCATGTCTGGAGTAGCGGTTGATAATAGGACTAAGTCTATTTCTTTCGGATCTACTCCTGATTTTTTAATTAGATTCTCCGCAGCTTTGATAGCCATATACGAAGAGCCTTGTCCAGGTTCTTTAAGAATGCGACGTTCTTTAATTCCTGTTCGAGAGGTTATCCACTCGTCGTTAGTTTCAACCATTTTCTCTAAATCCGCGTTGGTTAACTTTGTCTCGGGCAAATAACAACCAACAGCAGTAATGGCTGCATGTATTTTTGTCATATGGTGTTGCTTTACTTTATAAAAACATTCCAAAAAGAAGCGAAAATTACGAAAAAAAAACGAACTGGAGCCTTTTTAAGTCTTAAAACTCGCTCTCTTGGTAAATTTCGGCAAAAAAAAACTCTCACACATTGTGAGAGTTTATTGTGTTTTTGAAAAGCTTATGCTTCTACTGCTGTTGTTTTGTCTATTACAACTTGTCCTCTGTAGTAAAGTTTTCCTTCGTGCCAGTAAGCTCTGTGGAATAAGTGAGCTTCACCAGTAACAGGACAAGTAGCGATAGTTGGAGCTACAGCTTTGTAGTGTGTTCTTCTTTTATCTCTTCTTGTTTTCGAGGTCTTTCTCTTAGGATGTGCCATTTTACTATATTATTTATCCGTTAATAGTTTTTTTAATTTTTCCCATCTAGGGTCTATATCTGCCTTGTCTGAATCACTTGTCGTTTCTTCTTCTTGTGATTCTTCCATTTCATTGTCTTCGTATTCGTCGTCTCCAAATAAAAAATCAAATTCTTCTTCATCGAAGTCTTCGTTTTCTGCTGCTTCTGGGCTCACTCGTTTGACAGGAATGGATAACACAACTAGTTCGTAGATGTATTGGGAGAGCTTAATCTCGTATTCATTCATTGGGAGGATGAGTATTTCATCGTGATCGTCATTGAATTCTTCTCCAAATTTTACAACTAGATTGAATTCATTCTCAATAGGAAGATCAAAATCTTCATTTGTGACATCACAAGGAACGTTTACAACTCCTTTTGCCTTAAAGTTTACCTCTAAAAGGGTAGCTTTTTTATTTAAAAGAACGCTAATATTTGCTTCTATACGGTTGAAATCATCATAGTCGTAATTTTTAAAAAAATCACTATCTATTTGATATTCAAAAGTATGTTCTCCATTTTTCAATCCTATGAAGGATATCGAATATGTTTTTTCAGTATTCATCAAATACATGATTTGAGCGTGCAAAGATAAAAAATTATTATTATTACAAGCTAATTATCAAATTTTTTTGTATTATTTTCTTTTTCTTGGGGCATGAGTGGGTTGCTCTTAGCTTCAATGTTTCGGCTTCGGTTTCTGAAAACATCAAGGGCTAAGTACAAGGCCTCGCGAAAAGAAGTAGGGTCAGCTAGGTTTTTACCTGCTATATCATAAGCGGTTCCATGATCAGGCGAAGTTCTAATTTTAGTTAGACCTGCGGTATAATTTACCCCTTTGCTGAAGGAAAGCGCTTTGAAAGGTGCTAAGCCCTGGTCGTGATAACACGCAATGACTGCGTCAAAGCTGTTGTAAAGTTGTGATCCAAAAAAGCCATCTGCTGGAAATGGACCTGATACGAGTATGCCTTCTTCTGCTAGTTTAGTTATCGTTGGTTTGATGATTTCTTGCTCTTCCGTTCCAATAACGCCTTCGTCTCCTGCATGCGGATTAAGTCCTAAAACAGCAATACGTGGATTGAAGATATTGAAATCGTTCATCAGTGCCTCGCGAATTGTTTTTACTTTTTCTTCGATGCGCTGTGGTGTAATCGCCTGTGCAACGTCTTTTAAAGGAAGGTGATCGGTTAATAATCCCACTTTTAAATCGTCGCTAACCAAAAGCATCAAGGCATTACCTTCTAACTGTTCGTTTAGGTAATTCGTGTGCCCTGGGTGTTTGAATTCTTCCGATTGGGTGTTGTATTTGTTAATCGGTGCAGTGATTAAAATATCAATTTCATCATTTTTTAATGCTTCTGTAGCTGCAACAAATGATTTGATGGCGTAACCGCCTACAATCGGATCGTTCTCACCAAAGTTGATGTTAACGTTCTCTTTCCATAGGTTTAATACATTAAGCTTACCTGTGATAACTTGATCTAAACTATCAATGCCTTGAAAATTCACATTGCTATTGATGTTCTTTTTAATATAAGATAAGGGCTTTGAACTACCGAAAATAACGGGCGTACAGAGCTCAAGCATTCTGTTGTCTTCGAAACATTTAAGGATAACTTCGGGTCCAATACCGTTTAAATCGCCTATTGATATACCTACCCTAACATTTTCTTCTTTATGGCTCATAGTTTCGTATAAATTATTAGTAATTTTGAAAACAAATTTAATAAAATAAATGGAGTAATGTTTACAGGAATTGTTGAAGAAATTGCAATCGTTAAAAATATTGCACGAGAAAAAGAAAATATACACCTAACTGTGTCGTGTTCATTTGCTGATGAACTGAAGATTGATCAGAGTGTTTTACACAATGGAATATGTTTAACAGTTGTGGCGATTGAAAACGAAACCTTTACTGTGACGGCTATTAAAGAAACCATTGATGTTACTACAATCGGACAGTGGAAAATCGGACAAGAAATTAATGTTGAACGCGGAATGTTGGCGAATGCACGCTTAGATGGGCATATTGTGCAAGGACACGTAGATACTGTTGGACGTTGTGTGTCTATTGAAGATGCCAATGGGAGTACTTATTACGGATTTGAGTTTGACAAAAGCGTAAAGCATACGACCATTTCTAAAGGGTCAATTACCATTGATGGAACGAGCTTGACTGTGGTGGATTCTGGAATTAATACATTCAGTGTTGCCATTATTCCGTATACAAAAGAGCATACTATTTTCAAACATTATGAAATAGGACAAGAGGTTAACTTGGAATTTGATGTTATCGGAAAGTATGTGGAGAAATTACTGCACATTAGGAGTATTTAAGGACTTTTTGTTAAAAATTCGATGTATTTGTTCCTATCTATTACATTTGAATTGTAAAACAGTTATATGAAAATGGATGTGCAAAGTCAAAACTTTGTTTCGATGACGGATGAGGAGTTGGTGCAATTCATCATTCACAATGGAAATACAAGTTTATTTGGTATTCTTTATGACCGGTATGGACAGAAAGTCTATCAAAAATGTTTGGGATTCGCTGAGTCCCGGGATGCTGCAGAGGATTTGACGCAAGATGTTTTCGTGAAATTATACCTTAATTTAAAGTCATTTAGGGGGGAGTCGAAATTTTCAACTTGGCTTTATTCATTTACGTATAATCATTGCGTTAATTATTCGAAGTCTATTTTAAAGCGGCAAAGAGATAATGTGGAATTACAGGAAGAAGCAATGTATGTTTCTACTGCAGACGAGGAAGTGACCGATGAAGAGATTTTTTCATTAACAGTTGAAAAACTTCAAGAAGCACTGAGCTTAATTGATCCTGAGGATAAAATCGTTTTATTAATGAAGTATCAAGATGATAAGTCGATACGAGAAATAGCACAACTACTTGAACTAGGAGAAAGTGCTGTTAAAATGAGATTACACAGGGCTAAAAAGAAGATTGTAGAATTATATAATTCGTTGTCATAATGGAGAATCCTTTTAAGAAAATACTGCAAGACGAGAAATTGCCGGACTATCTGAAAGATCGGGTGATTGACAATTTGAATTTTATTAAACTTTCTTTAGACGTGTCCGAACTTTATACGGTTCAAGTGCCCAAAGTGGTTGAATCATTTATAGGAGATGTTGATAAAGAGAAAGAAAAGAAAATAATAGAAAGAATTAAAAAAGAAGATCATGATGGAGAAATTATATAGTTTTGAATATCCAAGTGAGATGATTAACGATGTGATGAATTCACTTGTTAAAGGTGTTTTTGGTTTTCTGCTCATTGCAGGTTATGTGCTGCTTTGTTGGCTCATGCTCAAGCTTTTTTCCTATGTCCTTAAAAAGATGTTTAAACTGATTCGTTTAGACCGAATACAAGAAGGATTAGATGACAATGAGTTTTTGAGCAAAATCAAGATTAGAGTAAAAGTTGATGCTATTCTGCTCTTCTTTGTCAAGGTTTTCCTTGTGTTTTTAATGGTGTTGATCGGAGCAGAGCTTTTCGGCTTAGCTATTGTTTCGCGCGAAATTGGTAATCTGATGATGTTTGTGCCAAAGCTGTTCGTGGCTTTGCTGATTTTTATTGGTGGATTGTACTTCGCTTCTTGGATTAAGAAGGTAATTGTAGAAGTGCTGAAAGCGGTAGATTTCGTTGGTGCACGAATGATCGGAAATATTCTGTTCTACTTGATTTTGATTTTCGTCGTGATTACGACATTGAATCAAATGGGAATCGATACGTCTATTATTACAAGTAATATCTCTATTATTATAGGGGCTATCTTATTGACTGTTGCACTATCATTAGGATTGGGTGCAAAGGATGTTGTAACAAAACTATTGTACTCTTTCTATGCGAGAAAAAATTTAGAAGTTGGACAATATATCGGTATCAATGGTTTAAAAGGCTATGTGATTTCTATTGATAATATTTATTTGTGTTTACTAGTGGATGGGAAAAAGAATTACATTCCAATTAAGACGGTTTCAGAAAGTCATATTGAAATATTAAAATAAAAAAATGCCTTTTTTGGGAGATGGGAGAAGG
Organism: Myroides odoratus; assembly: GCF_001549985.1. Classification (GTDB taxonomy): domain Bacteria; phylum Bacteroidota; class Bacteroidia; order Flavobacteriales; family Flavobacteriaceae; genus Flavobacterium; species Flavobacterium odoratum_A. The sequence goes on from NZ_LROZ01000025.1 coordinate 24,206, forward strand.
GAAATTGGAGAAGGGAAATCGTAGCGAAGCGAAAATCGGAACGTAGTGTAGATTCATCGAACACCAAAGGCAATATAAACTAGGTGAGATAAATGGGAGCGAAGCGTAGATTCATTGAACACCAAAACCAATATGAACTAGGTAAGATATATTCATTGAGTACCAAAAAAGGGCAATCTTGCATTTAAGATTGCCCTTTTTTATTGAATATTTTTACTCATCTCCCTTCTCCCCTTCTCCAACTAGTCAATTTTGAATGTCAATACTGAGATTGGTGAATGGTTTACTAAATCCTCGCTGATACTTCCGTTGAAGAAATGAGCTAGTCCTGTACGACCATGCGTAGCAATCGCGATTAAATCAGCGTCAATTTTTTGGCAGTAATTTAAAATCCCTTTTTCTACGTTGATATCATTGTAGATGCTTAAATCAAATTCTTTGTCTGTAATATCTTCTAAGAATGATTCAAGAGTTTCTTCTGCTACATGTGTTGCTTTGAAGCTGTTTGGTGTGTTAACCATTAATAAATGTAAGTTAGCACCCACTATTTTGTTTAAGGCTAATGTGCTTTTGAAAGAATCTTTCATTTCACTTGTGAAATCAGAAGCAAAAACGATGTCTTTGATGCAGTTGTCTTCAAATTCTCCTTTTACTACAAAAACAGGAACTGGAGAGGTGCGAACTACTTTTTGTGTATTTGATCCAACAAAATATTCTTTCATTCCACTTGCTCCGTGAGATCCCATAACGATTAAATCTACTTCATTGTGAATGGCTGATTTTGTAACGCCTTGAGAAGTGCGGTCTAAAATTAAACTCGTAGAAACGGTTAATCCTTCGAATAAAGGATTAAGAGCAATTTGTTGTAGTTTTTGTTCCGCAGCGTTTTTGAAGAACATCACTTCTGGAGCTGGTGTTCCTTTACTAATACCATCACTTGCTTCTTGTGGTAAATCGAGGATGTGTAGTAAAATGATTTCAGCGTTGTGTTTTTTCGCAAAATTTACACCTGCTTTAATTGCGTTATGTGCCTGTTGTGAAAAATCCGTTGGTATTAGTATTTTTTTCATAATTAAGTGTAAAAGTGGATTAAGTGTTTAACATGTTTTTTTAGTGTTCTAAATTTAAGCATATAATTATCAATACACAAAAGTTTTTATTAGTACAAAAAAAATAGTATATTTGCACCGTTATTTATTAAAGAAGTTAAATAATGAGGGGACATAATAGTCCCCTCTTTTTATAGCATATGACATTTAAAAACAAAGTACAAGAGTTGTTGGATGCAGCTTTAGCTGAGAAGCAAGAGTTGTTTTTGATTGAAATGACAATTTCTCCAGATAATAAGATCTTAGTGACCTTAGATGGAGATAACGGGGTTAATTTGCAAGACTGTATTGATGTAAGTAGAGCCATAGAGCACAACTTAGATAGAGAAGAACATGATTTCGCTCTAGAAGTTGCCTCTGCGGGTGCAACATCACCGTTGAAATTGTTGCGTCAGTATAAGAAGAATATTGGTCGAAAAGTGAAGTTAGTTACTTTAAATCAAGAGAAATACGAAGCAACAATCGCGGAAGTCGGAGAAGCATCGATCGTATTACAGTGGAAAGCACGTGAAGCCAAAGCTGTTGGAAAAGGAAAGGTTACAGTTGAAAAAGAAGCTGTTATACCATTCGAAAATATAAAAGAAGCTAGTATAATAATTTCATTTTAAAAAAATATCAGATGGAGAATAGTGGTTTAGTAGAATCGTTCTCAGAATTTCAAGAGTTAAAATACATTGATAGAGTTACGTTAATGGCCATCTTAGAAGATGTATTCCGAAATGCATTGAAAAAGAAATATGGTGATGACGATAATTTCGATATCATTATTAACCCTGATAAAGGAGATTTCCAGGTTTTTAGAAGTAGAGTCGTGGTAAACGATGGTGAGGTTGAAGATGATAAATATGAGATTTCATTAAGTGAAGCTAGAAAGATTGAGTCGGACTTTGAAGTAGGGGAAGAAGTTTCGGAAGAGGTGAAGTTGGAGGATATTGGAAGAAGAGCGGTGTTAGCTTTACGTCAATATTTGAATTCAAAAGTAACAGAGCATGACAATGCTACGCTATATAAGCAGTTTAAAGAGGTAATCGGAGAGATTTACGCTGCAGAAGTACATCATATTCGACCAAAAGTTGTAATTTTGATGGATGATGAAGGAAATGAAATTGTTTTGCCAAAAGAAAAACAAATTCCTTCTGACTTTTTCAGAAAAGGAGATACAGTAAAAGGAATTATTGAGGCTGTTGAATTGAAAGGAGCAAAACCTCAAATTATCATGTCTAGAACATCGAATCGATTCCTAGAGCGTTTGTTAGAACAAGAAATTCCTGAAATTGGAGAAGACAAAATCCAGGTTAAAAAGGTTGTTCGAATTCCAGGTGAAAAAGCAAAGATTGCAGTGGAAGGATCAGATGATAGAATTGATCCTGTAGGAGCTTGTGTTGGAATGAAAGGGTCGCGTATCCATGGAATCGTTAGAGAACTTGGAAACGAAAATATCGACGTTATTCATTACACAACCAATACAGACTTGTTTATTAAACGTGCATTAGCGCCTGCAAAAGTAAATAAGGTTGTATTTGATGAAGAAACCAAAAAAGCAAACGTATATTTAGATACGGAAGAAGTTTCTAGAGCAATTGGAAAAGGAGGGCAAAACATTAAGTTAGCTGGAATGTTAACAGGATTTGATATCGATGTAATGCGCGAATTAAACCCAGAAGATGATGATGTTGAATTAAGAGAATTCAGCGACGAAATCGACATGTGGGTAATTGAAGAGTTTGCTAAGATTGGATTAGATACAGCAAAGAGCGTGTTGAATTTAAGTGTAGAGGAATTAATCAAACGTACAGACTTAGAAGAAGAAACCATTCAAGAGGTTCTTCGTATTCTTAAGGAAGAGTTTGAAGATTAAACCAGCACTTCTATTAACAACACAACACAAATAATACACTAAAAAGATAATATGTCTGAAGAAAGAGCAATAAGAATAAATAAAGTTTTAAGGGAATTAAATATTTCTCTAGATAGAGCCGTGGACTTTTTGAAAGGCAAAGGGTATGAAATCGATGCAACACCAAATGCAAAGATTTCCCAAGAAGAATTTAACGTTCTGAATAAACAGTTTTCTGCTGATAGAGGGAAGAAGGAAGCTTCTATTGAAGTGAGTGAAGAGAAAAGAAAAGAAAAGGAAGCGCTTAAAATTGAGCGTGAACGCGAATTAGAAGAAAAGAGAAAACAAGAAGAACAAGCTCGTATCAAGAAAGAACAAGAAATTATTAGAGCCAAAGCAGAGGAGCAAGTTGCGATCAAAACTGTGGGTCAAATTGATCTTGAACCTAAAAAAACTTTAGAATCTTCTTCAGCTGTATCTGAAAAAGTGGTTGAGAAAGAAGAAAAGAAAGCTGAGCCTGTAAAGAGTGTAGAACCAGTTGCGAAAGAAAGCGTTGCACAAGAAAAAGTAGAGGAGAAAGTTGAAGCTACTCCTGTTGCTAAGGTTGATGTCGATTCAAAAACTGATTCAGCAAAAAATACGACAAAAAAAGTTGAAGCGAAGAAAGTAGCGAATAAAGAATCAAAAGTAAAAGACAAACCTGTGGAAGAAAAGCAACATAAGGAGTCTGCTAAAATAGCAAACGAAGAAACTAAAGTAGTTGAAGACGATAAAGTTGAAGCGAAGTTAGGTGATGAAATCATCAAAACGAATTATCAAAAACTTTCTGGGACTACTTTTACAGGGCAAACGATCGATTTGTCTCAGTTTGACAAGCCTAAAAAGAAGAAGGAGGAGAAGAAAGACGACAAGAAAGGCAACGCTGCTGGGCGAAATAAAAGAAAACGTATTGCAAAACCTGCCAATGCAGAAGGCGCTGGTGCAAACCAAAATAACGCAGGTGGAACTGCCAATAAACCAGGTGGAAACGCAAATAGACCCGGAGGGAATAACAACCGCCCAGGTGGAAATAATGCGAATAAACCAGGTGGAAACAATGGTAAGTTCAATAAAAATAACAACAACAACCGTAGAAATGCTCCTGTTGTAAAAGCTGAGCCAACGGAAGAAGAAGTTAAAAACCAAATTAAAGAAACGCTTGAGCGTTTACAAGGTAAAGGAAACAGATCGAAAGCAGCGAAATACCGTCGTGATAAACGTGATGTTCACCGTAAAAAATCTGATGAGGAACAAAGAGCATTAGAAGCAGGAAACAAAGTACTAAAAGTAACAGAATTCGTTACTGTAGGTGAAGTTGCTACGATGATGGATGTGCCTATTACAAAAGTAATTGGAACTTGTATGTCTTTGGGAATCATGGTTACCATGAACCAGCGTTTAGATGCTGAAACGTTAACAATTGTTGCAGATGAGTTTGGCTATGAAGTTGATTTTACAACAGCGGACTTAGAAGAAGCAATTGAAGAAACTCCAGATAGACCAGAAGATTTAAAACCTCGTGCACCAATCGTGACTGTAATGGGACACGTGGATCACGGTAAAACATCTTTACTGGATTATGTACGTAAAGCGAACGTAATTGCAGGGGAGTCAGGAGGTATTACGCAACACATTGGAGCGTACGGAGTAACGTTAGAGAATGGTCAACAAATTACCTTCTTAGATACACCAGGTCACGAGGCGTTTACCGCAATGCGTGCACGTGGAGCTCAAGTTACCGATATTGTAATTATCGTAATTGCAGCGGATGATGACATCATGCCACAAACAAAAGAGGCGATTAGTCACGCACAAGCTGCTGGAGTACCTATTATTTTTGCAATCAATAAAGTGGATAAGCCAACGGCAAATCCAGAGAAGATTAAAGAGAAATTAGCTTCTATGAATTTATTGGTAGAAGAATGGGGAGGTACATACCAATCACAAGATATTTCTGCGAAACAAGGTATCGGAATGAAAGAATTGTTGGAGAAAGTTTTACTTGAGGCAGAAATGCTTGAATTAAAAGCAAACCCAGACAAATTAGCATCAGGTACTGTTGTAGAAGCATACTTAGATAAAGGACGTGGATATGTGTCTACAGTATTAGTACAAGCAGGTACATTGAGAGTAGGAGATTACCTATTAGCAGGATGTAACCACGGTAAAGTTCGTGCAATGCACGATGAGCGTGGAAATGCAGTACAAGTAGCTGGACCATCAAGACCAATTTCTGTATTGGGATTAGACGGTGCACCAGGAGCTGGAGATAAATTCAACGTATTCGAAGAAGAAAAAGAAGCGAAACAAATTGCTGCAAAACGTACACAATTATTACGTGAGCAATCTGTTCGTGCACAAAGACACATCACACTTGCTGAGATTGGACGTCGTATTGCTTTAGGAGATTTCAAAGAATTGAACATTATCTTAAAAGGAGACGTGGACGGATCTGTTGAAGCACTTTCGGATTCATTCTCGAAATTGTCAACAGAAGAAATTCAAATCAATATCATTCACAAAGGAGTGGGTGCCATTACAGAATCTGACGTATTGTTAGCTTCTGCATCGGATGCAATTATCATCGGATTCAACGTTCGTCCAATGGCTTCGGCTAAAGTATTAGCAGATAAAGAGGAAATCGATATCAGAAATTACTCTATTATCTATGATGCAATTGACGACTTAAAAGACGCAATGGAAGGTATGTTATCTCCAGAGTTGAAAGAAGAAGTAACAGGTACTGCTGAAATTAGAGAGTTATTCAAAATTTCTAAAGTGGGTACAATTGCAGGATGTATGGTTATTGATGGTAAAATTTTCCGTAACTCTAAGATCCGCTTAATCCGCGAAGGTGTAGTAATCTATACTGGAGAACTTACTGCGCTTAAACGTTTCAAAGACGATGTTAAAGAAGTATCTAAAGGATATGATTGTGGTATTCAAATTAAAAACTACAACGATATCAAGGAATACGATACGATTGAAGCATTCCAAGAAGTGGAAGTTAAGAAAAAGCTTAAATAAGCTGATTTCTAATCAAAATATAAAAGAGAGATTCGCAAGAGTCTCTCTTTTTTTATGACAAAATGACTGTTTTTTTATTTGGCGCGTCATTTGCTATAGTAATTAGGAACATTAATTGTTATATCTATGATGATATGGGTTTTTATGATTGCTATGATGCTTGCCAGTTGGTGGGTAGGTAATCGTTTACAAGCTAAATTTAAGAAGTATTCTGAGGTTCATTTACAGAATGGGATGAGTGGTGCTGAAATTGCACAAAAAATGCTTTTTGACCACGGTATTCGCGATGTACGCGTAATTTCTACACCTGGTAGATTAACTGATCACTATAATCCAGTGGATAAAACGGTTAATCTAAGTGAAGCCGTATACAATCAACGCAATGCGGCAGCGGCAGCTGTAGCAGCCCACGAAGTAGGACACGCTGTTCAACATGCGCAGGCTTACTCTTGGCTAACGATGCGCTCGAGAATGGTTCCCATTTTAGAAGTGTCGTCTCGCTTTATGCCGTTTGTATTAATCGGTGGGGTGTTAATGCTGAAGACGTTTCCTCAATTATTGTTATTGGGAATCGTGCTTTTCGCTTTGACTACAATATTTTCTTTTGTGACGCTACCAGTTGAATACGACGCGAGTAATCGTGCATTGAAATGGTTAGAGGCACAGCATATTGTGACTCCTCAGGAATTAGTAGGTTCTAAAGATGCATTAAAATGGGCAGCGAGAACGTATGTAGTAGCTGCACTATCCTCTTTAGGTACATTACTATATTATGTAATGATTTACATGAATAGAAGGTAATAGATGTTTTTATTATATTTTAATTGTTTAGAAAAGGATTTCAATCATTGAAATCCTTTTTTTATTCAATCTCAATCAGTAATGGAATATGATCAGAAATCTTATTTGCTTCTTTTATTGTTTCAAAATCTTCAAAAAATAAAATAGCTTTAGCCGCTTTGACAGTAAAAAGTTCTTGCTGTAGAAAAATATTGTCATATTCACTAGCTAGGCAGTCTCCCTTAATGCATTTTTGACGCAAAGATGTTTTCTGATTGGTAAACGCAGGAGTATATCCCTGTTTTTTGAGCGGGTTAAAAACAGAATTCGATTCTGGGGTATTGAAATCCCCTAAGAAAATAAGATTTTTATTCTCATAAAGAGCAGGTAAGAATTTCAAGTATTTGATTTCCTGTTCGGGCTGGTGTTTTTTAGGTAGCGCATGTAGGCTGACTAAGGTGAATTGGAAATCTTTATGTTGAAAGGTAGCCATATAAGGTTCGCGTTCAATTTCCATTTGATAGGTTGGCTCTAAAAAAGCTTTTTTTTGCAGCTTAAGCTGTTTTGTTTTCCACAAATAGGCGTAGCGTTCTGATCGATAAGGAGAACTTACAGTAGGATCACTGAGTACATAATCCCATTTCGCACCACTTTTTCTATTGAGCTCTTCCTGTAGAGCTAAAATGGTTTGTGCACCACTGGGATTTGTTACGACTTCCTGGATTGCAACTACATCAGCCTGTTTCATAATTTGAGCAATATAGCTGATGTTGTCTTCTGTTTTACTACTTCCGATATTTTTTAGGTTCCACGTCATGATTTTAACTTGGGAGAATAACAGAAGTGGGGCAAGCACCAAAAGGAAAACCAAGGTGATTTTAAATAAACGAGGCATGTTAATTACTTTAGATTAGGCGTATTATTGTGTAATAATTCATGTGATTTGTAAAAAATGAAGTATTTTTACTGCTTGAATTTTTATTTAGAAAAACGGGGCAAAACTAAGTAAAATCCCCTTAAAAGACTAAAGTTATCATCGTGAAAATATTTTCTTCCATTGGCGAATTTAAAACCGACAAAAAAGTTGTTGCAACACTAGGAACCTTTGATGGTGTTCATATTGGACATCAGATGATTATTAAGAAACTAGTAGATGCTGCCAAAGAATTGGATGCTGAGAGTTTGGTGCTAACCTTCTTTCCACATCCGCGTATGGTATTGAAGCAGGATCACGGTATTCGCTTACTCAATACGCTAGAAGAAAAACAAGAACTATTGGCAAATTTAGGTTTAGATAATCTTGTGGTGCAAAAATTCGACTTGGATTTTGCAAATCTTACAGCGGAAGAATTTGTCAAACAAGTATTGGTTGATACCTTTAATATTTCCAAGATTATTATTGGATATGATCACCGTTTTGGAAAAAATAGAACCGCAGATATTCACGATTTAAAACGCTTTGGTGCGTTTTATGGATTTGAAGTAGAGGAGATTTCGGCACAGGAAATCGACCATGTTTCGATTAGTTCCACAAAGATTAGAACAGCATTAGAAGAGGGAAATATAGCGCTAGCAAATGAATTTCTCGGTCATACTTATCATTTTTCAGGTCAGGTAATTCACGGTAAGAAATTAGGCCGTACCTTGGGCTTTCCAACGGCTAATTTTGAAATTTCAGAATCTTATAAAATGATTCCACAAAATGGAATCTATGTGGTGGAGTCTGATATAGATGGGGAACGAGTAAAAGGTATGATGAGCATCGGGATCAATCCAACCTTTGTGAATCATCCACATACAATAGAAGTAAACTTTCTAGATTGGTCGGGAGATTTGTATAATAAAACGTTAAAAGTTCGTATCTTGGATCGCATTAGAGATGAACAAAAATTTAACTCGCTCGAAGAGCTTATCGCTTGTCTAAAGCAAGATGAACTAGCGACTAGAGCTTATTTTGACCGCTATGTGGAAAAAAGCACTACAACCCGTTGATAATGCCCCTTTAATTATATTTAGAATTTTTTTCGGATTTTTATTTGCCTGTGAATCTTTTGGCGCCATTGCTACAGGGTGGGTAAAATCCAATATGGTAGACGTAAAGTTTACTTTCTCCCATATTTATATGGATTTTTTGCAAGTCTTAGTAGGACCGCAAATGTATGTATACTTTTTTGTGATGGGACTTGTCTCCTTAGCTGTAATGCTAGGTTATCGCTATAAATGGTCTATGCCTTTGCTAACCATCCTTTGGGCAGGAACCTATTTTTTACAAAAAACATCGTATAATAATCATTATTATCTCTTGATGATTATTTGTGTTTATATGTGTTTCTTACCTGCTGCCTCGTATAAATCGTTAGATGTAAAAGCCAATCGTGTCAAGGAAGAACTTGCCATGCCGCTTTATTTTAATTGGATTTTTATCTTTCAAGTGAGCGTATTGTATGTGTACGGCACAATTGCGAAGTTCTATCCAGATTGGTTGGATGGAACCTTTACTGAAATTATGTATCAATCGGCTAATATTCCCGATTTTTTCAAAACAATATTTACACAAAAAGAATTCTATTTGATTATTGCCTACTTGGGAATTCTATTTGATGGACTCATCGTTCCAGCTTTATTGTGGAAACGCACACGTACCTTGGCTTTAATCGCTTCTTTGATTTTTCACTTGTTTAATTCTGCCACTCTACATATTGGAATTTTTCCTTATTTCGCGCTGACGTTTGCGTTGTTCTTTTATCCATCGGATCAGATTCGACGTATCTTCTTGAAAAAGAAGCCTGTTTTAGAGCAAAAGGAAAATTTTACTACGCCTCAGTTGAGCAAACCTGTATTAGGGTTTTTGGCTGTGTTTATGTTTATTCAATTTGCTTTGCCTTTAAGACAGCATTTTATTGAAGGGGATATCTTATGGACAGATGAGGCACATCGTTTAAGCTGGCGCATGATGCTGCGTTCTAGAGGGGGATATACTACCTTTATTGTTGAAGACAAGAAGACGAAAGCACGTAGTTTTTATAATACCGAAGGGGTTTTAAGCTCAAAACAAGAAGCGAGATTGAATACGTCTGATATGATTTGGCAAATGGCACAATACATCAAAAAGGAATATGCAGCTAAAGGAGTTGACGTTGCAGTTTATGCAGATAGTTGGGTTTCCGTTAACGGACGGGAGTATAGCCGTTATATCGATGAGAATGTTGATTTAGCGAGCGTGCCTTGGAATTACTTTGGGCATAGTGAATGGATTTTGGATAAACCTTTTTAAAGAGAATAGAGAATGGAGATGAGAAAGGAGGAAATTTCTAAATGATAGAAGTTTTCCTTTGATAGATACATCTCACAACTTTACACTTCGAAAATTACAACTTTACATATAACAAAAAAGCCTTCTATTCAGAGGGCTTTTTATATTTTTCTAAGTGAAATTCACCGTCAAAATGACCATACGTAAAGTAATTGATCCAATCTCCTAAGTTGATGTATTTCGATTGACCATTTAAATCAATGACCATTGGGAGATGGCGGTGTCCAAAAACAAAGTAATCATAGTGTTGTTGTTCTAATTTGCGCTTGGCATAGAGGACTAACCATTCGTTCTCTTCTCCTAAGAAACGCATATCTTCAGCACCTGAGATTAATTTGTTCTTTACGGATAAGTATTGGGCTAAACGCACCCCAATATCAGGGTGTAACCAATTGAATAACCATTTAGAAAATCTATTGGTAAATACTTTTTTCATGCGTTTGTAACCTAAATCTCCAGGGCCTAAGCCATCACCATGCCCAATGAAAAAGCGCTTGCCATTGATGGTGAAAATTTGTGGTTCATGAAAAACAGGTATCCCTAACTCGGTTTGGAAGTAATCATTCATCCATAAATCGTGATTGCCTACAAAAAAGTAGATGGGAATTCCCTTGTCTCTTAATGTTGCTAGCTTTCCAAGTATGCGAACAAATCCTTTGGGTACAACCGTTTTATATTCAAACCAGAAGTCGAATAGATCGCCCAAGATGAATAGTGCCCCCATGTCTTCTTCCTTCTCATTGAGCCATGCTAAAAAAAGCTGTTCTCGCGGTAAGCTTTTTTCACGTGTAGGCGCTCCGAAATGTTGATCAGAAGCAAAGTAAACCCCTTTTGTTGTATCAATAGTAAAATTCACAGGAGTCTATAGATTATCAGATTGATACCATTCTGCATAAGATGAATCTGTTTCTTGTAAACGCAAAGAATACAAAGCAAGGTTCTCAGGTAGACGATTTTTGATTTTATTTGCAAAATCAATCACCATATTTTCACTCGTTGGTTGATAATCAACTAAAATTACGTGGTGCCCACGATCTTTCAGTTCTTGTGCTAATTCAACGTGAGGTGTATTTTTATTGAAGACTGTAGCATGATCAAAAATATCTACAATTTCTTCTTTTACTATTTTCTTTAGATCACTGAAATCAATTACCATCCCGAATTTTACATTAGAGGAATCGGTGATAGGTGTACCAATTACTGTAACAGCAAGTTTATAGCTGTGTCCGTGTACATTGCGACATTTACCGTCATATCCATATAATGCATGACCTGTTTCGAACGTAAATTGTTTTGTAATTCTAATTTTAGACATAACCAAAAATTTTGACAAAGGTAGTGAAAAATCTAGTTGGGTTGCCCCTTCTTTGGTTAGGTTTTGGTTTGAGCGGTGAATTTTAGAGTATGCGATACTGGAGTTGAAGTTTAACCATGGGATAATATTTAAACCAATGAATGTAGGTGTCTACTTCTCCAAAGTTGTTGGCTCTCGTTAGCGTTGAATTAAGCTCTACCCCGTTTTGTTTTAATTCATAATCGCCTGCATATAAAAGTCCGAGTTCAAATTTTACTCCCAAGCGTCTTTTGGGTACAGCTCGGCCTAAACCAACGCCGATATAAGGTTTGATGGTATTACCTAGTGTTAAATCCGCATCTAATTTTCCGTTGGTAATATCCAATTTTTGGCCATTGAATTCTAGTTCAGGCCAATCGTAGGGTGGTTGTAATTGTGCTGGACTTCCATCGCGGTTAACGATGATTCCATTTGCCGTAAGTTTTGTTTTTCCGAAATAAAACCCTCCACTAAGGTAGAGTATGCCCCCTTTGAATGGATAGTAGTCCACCACGAGATTGCCGTGAATATTATTCATTTTAGCTTTCATCTCATAGGCAACGTTCTGTCCAAAAGCTCGGCGTAAGGCGCCATAAGGATCATCTAAATTAAAACGATGAGATTGGGTGCTATAGCTGTAGGTATTGAAGCCTCCTTTGAGTACAAAATGAGCAGATAGTGGAGTAGCTACTTCGAGGTTGAATCCTAATGTTGTAAGTCCTGTGGCAACCGTTAGCTGTTTAAATGCTTCAGTATCATGTTGTGGACTAGGTTGTGCCAATAGTACACAAGAACCTACTAACAGGTAAAACTGGAGAAGGAATGACAATCGTTTGATTTTCATTTTTCTTTTAAAGATAGGTAAAATAAAAACACGATTTCAAGTGAAATCGTGTTTATTCAGCGGGTGCTATTATTTATTTTTGAAGGCGTTTAATGCATTAATCGTGAAATCAGATAATACTAAACGACCTGAAATCTCTGCTCTTTCTGTTAGTAATTCGTCCCAATTTGAAGTTCCTTCCCAAAAAATCTGTTTCATTTCAGTTAAGGCTTCAGGATTATAAGCGCTTACGCGTTGAGCAAACGTGTTTAATTCAAGGTCTAATCGCTCAATCGTATCATATACTTCATCATATAGACCCTGTTGTTGTGCCCAAGTAGCTGTTTTCCACTCATGTGCAGTTAATGACATGGACGTGAAAGCCGTTTTTCCAATTTTTCTAGATACCGCAGGTTCAATAACAAATGGACCGATACCAATAGCGAGTTCAGATAATTTGATTGCTGCTTGTGTTGTAGCGAAACAATAATCGCAAGAAGCAGCTAATCCTACTCCGCCACCAACAGTTTTTCCGTGAATACGGCCGATGAATATTTTTGGACTTTTGCGTATGGCATTGATGACATGAGCAAAACCAGAGAAGAATTTTTTTCCAGTAGCTTTGTCTTGGATCGCTAATAATTCATCAAAAGATGCGCCTGCACAAAAAGCTCCTGTTCCCTCACTTTGTAAAATGACAGTTGTAACTTCCGTGTTGCTATTTAATTGGGTAATCGCTGTAGTTAATTCTGCTAGTAATGAACTTGGAAATGAATTACTTGCGGGGCTATAAAAAGTAATAGTTGCAATTTTATCCGCTATAGCGGTTTTTATATTGGCGTTTTGTTCCATAATAATAGTCTTTTGTCAAATGTAAGGAATCTTAGTAACGCAATAAAATGTTTATACTCCTCCAACAAGTTTTGCAAACTGAAGTAAAAGAACGGAATTGAGTTAAGAAAAAATTCACATAACGAGAATTTGTGAAAACAGGCTGAATTTAACGTATTTAACGTATGATTTTAAGTGAAAATGAGTCGGGTAAATTGATTGCATGAAATAGAGAAAAAAATGCTTTTCTTTAGTGAGACAATGATTTTTTATAAAAATAGCTGTCACGTGTAAAAATAAGTGCTAAGCGTATTTTTTTTACAAGTAAAATCCATTATATTGGCAGCGGTCTTATCGCTTAATTTTATCCTCATTTCAAGGACAAAAAGATGCTTTTTATACTGCATGATGTCTTTTTAGCGCCACTTCGAAAAACGCGATTTTTTGACTCTCCTCAAAATAATTAACTTAAAATCATTTAATAGTTGTTAATTAACTGTTATGGTGTTTTTTTGTTTTAATATTAACTTTTTTTAAGGCTATTATCTTTTTTATTTTGAAAAATAAATGTGAATATGTTATTTTTTTAAGTTGATGTATTGTGAATAATTTTCTATAAATAGTTTATTATTTGCATGTAATTATTTATTTTTGTGTAGATTTTATACAATAACGTATAAAATCATGAAGATATATTTATACCTTTTACTACTAAAACGAAGGAAAACCTAAGAAAAGGAGTAAAAAATATAAGTATTTATAAGAATAAAGAACATTTCAGTGGTTTTCTAATAATTTACTTGGGCTGAGTGAAAAAAGAGGAAATCCAGAAAAAAAAAGCAAAAAAAGAAAAAGAAACTATAAGAAGAAACGAAAGTGTATTTCTGTAGATATTTTAAGTGGGATGCTTAAAAACTACGCAGGATTGATCGAAAAAAAATAAATAAAAAAAATAGATTTAAGTTGACTTGGGCTGAGTAAATTTAAATGTATTAGTAGCAAAAGGAATGTCTACGCTGTACTTACACAGTGTAGCATTTCCGTATATTTTCTTGTTCCATTACATGTTGTATTGGAACCCATTCTTTATATTTTTTAGTAGATCTTCTATTTATGACACATGTGCGTATCATGCACATTGTTGTTGTGCTATACATATACACCTTACAAACTAAAATCAGATAATAATATGTTTAATAGACAACACATGGAAGAGAAAATTACTTTCTCCCTCTGGACGAGGGTGTTAATTTTTCTGGTACTCTTAGTACCATTGGTCCAAGGATATGGACAAACGAAGGTTTTGGCAACTACTGTAAAATCAGGCACAAATGCGAAAGAGAGCCTATTAGGAGGAGGAAGCTATCAACCTACAACAGATACTAGGTATGCGGAAGTTATAGGTGCTCAAAATATTAAGGATGGAAATGAATCTACCTATGCAACCTTAAAAGCTAAAACTGTAGCAGTTATAGCCACCATAAATGGAGAGGCATGGGTCCAAACTAATTTTGATCATAAGATTCCTATTGAAACAACGAGTTATGTCAAAGTTTCAAAAGTTACTGCTGGAGGCGCAAGCCTTGATTTGGGGGGTGTCTTAGGAGGTCTCTTGGGGTTGATAGGAGATAAGATATTTGTCGAAGCATACGCAAATGCTGAAGATAGTTCCCCAATTGCGGATACGAATCTTACAACTACTTTTGTAGAAACGAAGTCAGGAGATTTATTGTTAGCAATTAATTCTAAAGTTCCTTATCAAGGAATTAGAGTTAAATTGAGAAGTGAAGCTGGTGCTTTGAATTTACTCGGTTCCAAAAATTATGAGATGAATGTATATGAAGCTTTTTATTATACAGGAGAGGCTTCATGTGGAAAACCGTTGGCAACAGGAGTTGGTGCAGTGGGATTAAATATCAACTTACTTGGTGGATTATTCACTAATATAGGTACCAACCAATACGGTCAATCAATTGATAATGATGCAAATACTTACTCTGTTTTAAAAGGAGGAAATCTTGTAGCGGTTAATGTAGGAAGTAGTATTTCACAATATTTTTATTTTCCAAATAGTGCTAAAGCTAGTGCAACCTTCAATGTTACATTAGCAAAGAATGCTGGAGCTGTAGAAATACCTGTTATCTCTGGATTAGAAGTAAGAGCTTATCAAGGGAATAAAGAAGTTTATGTTCGTTCTCTGGAAGGAGGATTGCTTAATGGAGTGGATATCTTAGGCTTGTTACAAAGGGATACTCCTTTTACACTGACCTTTGCGCCAGGTAAAGCTTTTGATAAAGTTGAAATTCGCCTTAATACAGCAGTCAGTATTGGTGTTGCTAAAGGAGGCTTGCGTATTTATGATGTAGAACGTTATGACGGAACTACTTGTATTAATCCAAACTTTACTATTCCAACTCCTACTCAAGTTCCTTTTGAAACCGCTAGTTGTGTTACTTCTTTAGTGGATTTCCAAAATGTTGACTTCGCTACGAATGTATTGGATAATAATAACGAAACCTATGCAACTTTATATGCAAAAGCGGGAACGTTATTAGCCGGAGAATATGCCTCAGGTATGATTCATATGGCTTATCCAAATGCAGTACCAGCCTATACGACTTCGTATATCCGCATCGATATGGAAGATGAAATTATCCATAAGTTGTTAGGTGGAACACTAGGTAATTTACTCGGTGGAGTAGTGGGAACCTTAATTGGGAATCACTATTTTGAGGTAGATGCTTACAATGGATCTAACTCAGTTTCCCATACAACAAGTCAAAATGGTTTTGCCAACACTACAGGAGGAAAAATGACCGTTGTTCAAGATAAAATCGGAAGATTCTATCTTGCTGTTACTCCTAATCAACCGTATACAAGTATTAAAATTACCAATAGCGTGTCAGGTCTTGCAAATGGTGCAGTTCGCGCGTTGAAAGTATATAATATGTGCCGTGAAATTGGTACGGATCTTTGTTTTGCACCGCAGTTTACGTCTTATGATCAAACGGGATTGAGCCTGAGTTTAGGTACATTGAATGGTGCCGGAGTAACGAATCCATACTATGCAATTAGCGGTAACTCTTCTGAATTTTCAGAAATAAGTACAGGTACAGTGGCTGTGGCTGCTACAGTAAGACAAGCTATTTACTTTGGAAAACCTTCTCAAACAGGAGATCAGATTAAAATGCGCTTACAGTTAAATCCTACAGGACTTTTAGCTTTGGATTTAGCAGGTAAGTATAGAGTTGTCACTTTCTTAGGTGATCAACAGAAAGAAGTATTCACGTTACAACAAGGCTTAATTAATAATCTAAATTTATTAAACTTATTCAAATCAGGGGGAATTCAAACGTTGACTTTTGATACAACGCAAACCTTCGACCGTGTTGAAGTACAAGTTGGGTCTTTAGTGAATGCATCTGTTGTACCTGCTATTCGCTTATATGATGTGAAACGCGTGAGTACAACTTGCCCTGAATCAAGTGGGGTTTCTCCTTTTACGGCACCAGTTTGTGCAACTGAATTATTGGACGCGAGTAACGCCAATGATATCGGAAACTTATTTGATGGTGACTTTGATTCCTATGCAACGTTGCAATCAGGAGCTGGGTTTTTATTGGGATTAGGCAATAAATTTGAAGGATTTGTTGAAATGGGATATGCCGCTTCGGTACCTGCCAATACCACATCTTATGTCCGTATAGATTTTGAAAATACGGCTCTAGAAAAGTTAATAAGCGGAAGTTTAGGGAACCTAGTCACTGGAATATTAAATGGATTAGTATTTGGAAATCATGATTTTGAAGTTCAAGTGAAAAATGAACAGGGAACTGTTGTTTTAAATAGAGGAACACAAACGACTAACGCTTCTTCAAGTGAAGGAACCATTAGAGTGGTGGTTGATAAACTAGGACGTAGATATTTAGCGATTACGCCAACTAGTGCTTATAAATCTGTTCGTATTATTGATAAAACAAATAGTGCCTTAGGCCTTTTAGCACAACCCAACAGCATGAATGTTTATGGGATGTGTTATGAAACTGCTCAAGCAACTTGTGTAGCTCCTTTTGCTACTTCTTACGAATATGACGGACTAAATTTATCTGTGAATGTTTTAGGCGGGGCGGGAGTTACATACCCTGAACGTGCTATTGATGATAATTCTACCCATGGCTCACAAATGAGTTTAGGTACAATTAGTGTTGCAGGTGGTGTGAAACAATGGATCTATTTTAATTCACTATCGGAACCAGATGATATTACGAATATTCGAATGAAAGTAGGTACAGGCGGTGTAACACTTGCCTTGCTAGAAAACTTCGAAATTATTGCTTACAAGGGTGACACATTCGTTGATCGTTTAGATTGGAATAATGGATTATTAGAAGGAACAGAAGTTTTAGGATTATTAAACTCTGCTACAGCGGTTGATATTCCTTTCCATCCAAATGGAACTTATGATCGCATCTCAATTGGGATCAAGAATGTCGTGAATGTTGGTGTATTCCCTCCTGTGGAAATATACAAAGTAGAAAGACTTTGTAGACCAGTAGGATCAAATCAAAACTTAGTATCATGGAAATCTTATCAAGTAAATGGTGATGCTTCTGTTGATACAGTAGTAGGTGGAGAGGTAGTACAATATACGATCCATGTTAAAAACGTGGGGAATACTACAATAAGTCAATTTACAGTATCAGATAAATTGCCTGTAGGAACTACTTTCTTATCAGCTGTAGGGGGAAGACTTTCAGATGATGGAGAAAAAGTACTATTTGATTTTACAGGAACTTTAACACCAGGAAGTGAAAGACAATTTGTATTTAGTGTAGATGTTCAGTCGGATTTAGTAGGAATATTAGAGATTAAGAACGTGGCTTTTACCAAAGAAAATGGTTCTATCATCAGTTATCCTTCTTATCCTCCTGTTGATAATACCAATCCAACGGAAGCAGATTTGACGAAGAATCCTGGAACAATTATTAAGGTGTCTTATGTTACGACTTTGCCTAAAGCAATTATCACTTCAGATCACGCAAATGCCGTATGTCCTGATACAGAGTTTATTTTAGATTCGAATAAAGGTCCTGCTGAGGCAGATACGTACCAATGGTATTTTGGTGATGAAGCGATTGATGCGACAATGGCAGGGTCGACGAATCCGAATTACGGAAAAGAAAAAACACTAAAAACTAATTACCCAGGTAGTTATACGGTTGTTTATACCAAAGGAACCGAAGTTTCAGTGGTGTCAGATCCTTTTGTTGTGACTCAACTTCCTACGCCAGTTATTCAATTTTCAACGAGTCAACGTATTAATGTGACTATACCAACAGGTCAAAATACAGTAACAGTAACCTTGCCAACCGCTTCTGTTGTTGGAGGAAATGGAACTGAATCTATAAAATGGTATAATCATAGGGCGGAACAATTTGATGGTACCTCAATCACATTTGAAGCTCCGGGTGTTTATGTCTTAACTGTAGTGGCTCAGGGGCCGGGGGCTAATCAATGTGAATCTATTGAGAATGTAATGATTACTGTATATGATGCTAGTTTATGTCCACCAACGATAGAGCGAGTGTACGCAACAGGTTCATCAAGCTGGGGATCTATTATTACGGGAGGAGTTAGTGGTACAAGTAATACCCTTGATGGAGATCCAACAACTTATTCTACGTTAACGACTGGTATTGGACTTTTAGGTATCGGTACCGTATGGCAAAATATTTACTTTGATGAAGAAGTGGCTGCAGGTACTCCTGTCACCATTAAGCTTGGAAAACAATACAGTGGATTGATGCTAGCTGGAGGTCTATCAGTTGTAGGATTAGATGCTGATGGTAATACCATCGGAACGTTAAAATCAGTTCAAGGTGGTTTATTAGATTTATTAGCAGCGGATAATGTGATTGAATATACATTCGTGCCTTCTGATAAAAATGGGCCTAAAACATATAAAGGGGTTCGCGTTTCTCAAGGATCTTTATTGAGTGTTGCTCAAATATCTAAAGTGTTCCATGTGTATCATACGAAAAATGTAAGTGCATTTTCGCCTGAATACTGTGAACCTGTTTCAGATAATGTACATCCAGCAGTACTAGATGTATTACATGGAGTGCAAGATTTAGGTATAGGTGCAGCAAGTGCAACCGCTTCTGTTTCTAACCCATGGAATGCAGTGGATGGCAATCTTGAAACTTATGCTACGATAGCTAGAGGTGTTGCTGTGTTGAATGCTGCAAGTTTAACGGTAGTCTTTAAACAACAAGCGATGCCTGGAGATAAATTACATATCGTGACTGAGGTTCCAGGAAATCCTATTTTGAGTTTAGAATTAATTAAAGGCTATACAATCCAACGCTATTTAGGAGATCAAAAAGTAGGAGAAGAGATTGATGGAACAAATGGGGCTCAGATTCTAGATCTAAAATTACTTGGATTAGGGTATAGCAATAAGTACAAAATGATCATCAAAGACATTAACCAACCTTTTGATCGTGTTAAGATTTCTTATGGAAGTGTTGTGGGAGTACTCGGAGACCTAACTAGGATATACGAAGTAACAGTAGCTCCTCGAGTTGATGTTGGAATTGATATCGAAGCGGAATATTTAGACCTATGTCGAGGTGGTATATTAACCATTAATGCCGAAGACAATTGTTCTACTTATGAAGTCTATACCGAAGAAACAGGTGGTGTACCATTGCCAACAGAAGGATTGAATAATTTCAAATTACCATATCATTTACCTGAATATCAGGATGAATTACCTGGAAATGCAGGTTTAGGTCCAAAATATAGTGTTGTTTATGTACAAACGTACAGAAATGGCTGTGTTATCGGTAGAAGATTACCTATTCGTTTAACATTGAAAAATTGTTCAGTAAAGTCAAACCTGAACGTCACACAAAAAATTAAATAAGATATACTAGAGAATTAAAAACTATAACACTATGAAAAAAATCACATTATTAGCGGCAGTATTAGGAGCTTCATATTTTGCGAATGCTCAGGTAGGTATTGGTATACCAACTCCTGTTTCATCTACACAATTAGACGTAACAGCTAAAGATAAGGGTATTTTAATTCCTCGCGTTTCTTTAACGGCTTTGAATGAATTTAAGCCAATTGAAGGAACACAAACAGAGAGTTTATTAGTATATAATATTGATAGTTCTTTTATCCCTACAGGATTCTACTATTGGGTAGATGCTAAGTGGAATAGAATTGTTGGAAAAGCAGAGCTTGATCAAGTTATTGAAAATTTAGGCGATAATATTACCAATTTAGAAGCAGATGTAAAAAACATACAAACCGTAATTAATTACATTTTGCCTTCTAATCCATCGAATGATGATGCTACGCCAGAGACTCATACGACAGTAGTATATAAAGAAGGTAAGTTTTATACGGTGACATATGATGCCATAACACAAACCTATACAACTCAAGAAATCAATTTTGAGGATTTGGTGAATGGTTTTGAAACGAAAACGTTCATGAAAGAGGTATTGAATGCGGATGGTAAAGTAATCGGAATGATTTACTTTTCAGAGCAAACAATTATCGATTGGTTAGCGGCAGATGCTGCAAATACAATTGGGAATATTCCAAATAATGCACCCGGAGCGATGCCAATTAAAGTGAAGGACATCGTAGTAAACAATATCCAAGAGATTTTAGAATCACCAACGAATATTACGATTACTACCGTTGAAGGGGATAGAACATTTACTACAGTAGAGGAGTATTTGCAATACATTACTCAATTTTCAAATGGTAACGTAATCTATACACAAATTGCAGATCCAGACAATGCAGGTCAAACGATTTGGGTATTCCAATATTGGGATGAAGCAACAAATACGTACAAAACCATCGACATTCAAGGTTTAGTAGAAGCTGCTGAAACCAATACTACGATTGTTACTTATAACAACAANGCGTACATCAAAGCAGGAGGAGAAACAGATCCAGCAAATTGGACGGCTGTTCCAGCAGGTGCAATTCACGTAGATGTAGTAGGTGGTGTGATCAACAACATCCAAGAGATTTTAGAATCACCAACCAATCTTACGATTAACACAATAGAAGGAAGTAGAACCTTTACTACAGTAGAAGAATACATACAATATATTTCTCAATATTCAGATGGAAATGTAGTGTACAGAGAGATTGACGATCCAGCCAATGCAGGTCAGAAAATTTGGGTATTCCAATATTGGGATGATGCAACAAATACGTACAAAACGATTAACATCAAGGATTTAGTTGAAGCAGCTGAGACGAATACAACAATTGTTGTGTACAACAACAAACAATACTACTTATCAGAAGCGTACATCAAAGCAGGAGGAGAAACAGATCCAGCAAATTGGACGGCTGTTCCAGCAGGTGTGATTCACATAGATGTAGTAGGTGGTGTGATCAACAACATCCAAGAGATCTTAGAATCACCAACGAATATTACCATTACTACAACGGAAGGTGATAAAACGTTTACCACAGTAGAAGAATACTTACAATACATTTCTCAATATTCAGATGGAAATGTAGTGTACAGAGAAATCGACGATCCAGCTAATGCAGGTCAGAAAATTTGGGTATTCCAATATTGGGATGAAGCAACAAATACGTACAAAACCATCGACATTCAAGGTTTAGTAGAAGCTGCTGAAACCAATACTACGATTGTTACTTATAACAACAAACAATACTACTTATCTGAGGCGTACATCAAAGCAGGAGGAGAAACAGATCCAGCAAATTGGACGGCTGTTCCAGCAGGTGCAATTCACGTAGATGTAGTAGGTGGTGTGATCAACAACATCCAAGAGATTTTAGAATCACCAACCAATCTTACGATTAACACAATAGAAGGAAGTAGAACCTTTACTACAGTAGAAGAATACATACAATATATTTCTCAATATTCAGATGGAAATGTAGTGTACAGAGAGATTGACGATCCAGCCAATGCAGGTCAGAAAATTTGGGTATTCCAATATTGGGATGATGCAACAAATACGTACAAAACGATTAACATCAAGGATTTAGTTGAAGCAGCTGAGACGAATACAACAATTGTTGTGTACAACAACAAACAATACTACTTATCAGAAGCGTACATCAAAGCAGGAGGAGAAACAGATCCAGCAAATTGGACGGCTGTTCCAGCAGGTG
>NZ_LROZ01000026.1 GCF_001549985.1 Myroides odoratus
TAAACCAAGCTTCTCCTTTTATTCTAATGAGATACTTATGACTTAAAAAACCTGCTAAAAATGGAATTCCTAAATAAATAAGCACACTTTGTATAACATCGCTCATCTTAATTGAAATAGCATAATCAGCAAATCCAAAATAAGAAGGTAATACGTTGATAAAAAGCCAAACAAAGAAGCTATAAAACAGCACCTGGAAAACACTATTTAATGCAATCAGTAAGGCTGCATATTCTCGATTACCTTTTGCTAAATCATTCCATACAATCACCATGGCAATACATCTGGCTAAACCAATAAGGATCAACCCTACCATATAATCAGGCTCATCACGCATGAAAATAATAGCCAGAACAAACATTAAAACAGGTCCTACAATCCAGTTTAAGAAAAGAGATAAACCTAAGACTTTTTTATCCCTAAAAGCCAATGGTAATAGATTATAATCAACCTTTGCCAGTGGAGGATACATCATGATGATTAATCCTATAGCTAACGGAATATTGGTCGTTCCAATAGACAGTTTATCCATCACATTAGAAACACTTGGAAATACATTTCCAATCAAAACACCAATCCCCATCGCCAAGAAAATCCAAAGGGTTAAGTATCGATCTAAAAATTTCATTCTAACTTGCATAACTTACTTTTTAATTTGTGATACGATGTAAAACATTTCACTTGCAATTTCAAGGCTTCGATTAAAATATCCTACTTGCTGGTTTTCCGTTCCATCAAATACCTTCGGATCCTCAAATGTAATAGGGATTCTGCGCTCAGCACCTGCTATAAAAGGACAGCCCTCATCCACCTGTGAACAAGTCATTACCGCTGCAAAATCACTACTTGGATTAAAAGCGGCATCGTACTTCTTAGAAAAACCAATAATAGGAACTTCATTATCCCCATACTTTATCGCATAAATAGGATTTTCTCCTTCTGCAATTTTAAATACATCAAGCCCTTGTTCTTTCAGAACTGTAGCAACCATGGGATACATAGCTGTTTGTTCGGTTCCTCCTGAATAACAAGTAACATTTGGAATACCATAGTAACTAGCCGCTACTTGCATCCAAATCTGAGTCAAATGACTTCTTCTTGAATTATGTGTACAGATAAAATTGATTCGAATTGGAGATTTTGAATCAACCTTAGCTTGAATGTATGCCAGTAAAGGAGCTAAAACTTCTTTTCTATGATTAGTTATCACTCTTGATTCAAGCATAATACTAATTGTAGTTGATAATGTTTTATACATCTTTTACCTTTTTTAAGATTAACAACATCCAGCGTTAGAATCGCAACAACTAGTTTGATTTACCTGATCACTTGGTGTAATTCCACAAGCATCTTCAGCTAAACAAGCAGTCAATGTATTTTTTAATAGAAAGTGAGTTCCATTAAATTCTAAGAAATACTTTCCTATTGTTTCTTTACCTTGAACTTCTACTTCAATATCCGCATCAACAATACCTAATTTTGTTTCTGATAATCGAATAATATTAAGCAATTTACCAGCTTTTAAACGGTGCTGATAATCATCTGCATTCCACAATTGAAAGCTTACTTTAACCTCTTCTCTTATTGTTCCTCCGCAGTCGATAAATTTCTTTGTCACTTGACCTACTTCTGTTACATGGAAGTGTTCTGCTACAAACGTCCCATCTTCAAATTGAAAATCTACTCGATCTAATTTTTCTAACACTACTTTTACTTCTGATAATTTCATATTTTATCTGTTTTAAATTATTTTAATATCGTAATATCACGATGATGTTGAATAAAAAATATTAACAGCAATCCTTTGATTGTATTTTTTGAGCGAAGAAGAATTCAAACTCCTTGAAGAATTCATTCCAAGCTACATTGTCAATACAATAACAAACGGATTTACCCTCAATAGTCCCTTTTATAAGTCCACTATTTTTAAGCTCTTTTAAGTGCTGAGAAATAGTGGCTTGAGCTAATCCAAGTTCTTCTACCAAATCATTGCAAATACAAGCATCTTGATTGATAATATACTGAAGAATGGCAAGTCTTGCTGGATGCCCTAAAACCTTAAACATAAGCGACAATCTATTCTTTTTATCACTAAATAATTCTGATTTTGTTACTCCCATTGTTTTATACTTAAATATACATCGTAATATTACGATGTATATTTAAACTATGCAAGTTTAATTAATATTGATAGCAAATACGATAATAAATTATTCTGTAATGTGATTAGACTTCATAAACTTTGAAAAGAAAATACTCACTTCATACAATAAAACTAATGGTATAACCAAAATAACTTGACTCAATACATCTGGAGGGGTAATAATTGCTGATGCAACTAAAATCAAAACATAAGCATATCTGCGATACCCTTTGAGTGTATCTGTTGATAAAATTCCCATCTTGTATAATACTAGAATGACAACTGGCAAAACAAACACAATACCTGATGCTAGTATGGTGGTTCTAACAAGAGAAATATATGAAGTAAGATCGATTTGATTAGCAACAATACTACTAATCTCTATATTCATAAAAAAATGAATAGATAAAGGAACTATAATAAAATATCCAAACAAGACACCTATAAAAAATAAAAGACTTGTGATTGTTACAAATACAATACTATATCTTGTCTTACTATTATATAATTTAGGTTGTACAAGTTTCCAAATTTGATACAAAATCCAAGGAAATGAAGTTATTAGTCCAAAGGTAAAACTAGTCCAAATCATAATCTTTAACTGACCATCCATTTTTCGATTTTGAATATCAAAATCAATCCCTTCCATATACAATGATGAACTCAAATTAAAAAAATCTATCAAAGAACGATGCCAAATATAAATAGGAAAATTAGGGTTCTTAGGAGCAAATAATATTTGCTCAAAAATAAAGTTAGTATATAAAAACGCTATGCTACTACATAAAACAATTCCAATAAAACACTTGATTAAAAAACTTCTTAAAAGTCCAACAAAATTCAAAAATGTCTTTTTCTTAATATCTATATCCATATCTTATTATAAGATGCTAAACTACTGCTATTTTAATTATTTAATATCCAAATTAGGGCTTAGTTTTTAGTTGCTCTAAATATAGTTGTATGCGCTTGATTTAGCTCATCCACATAGTTCCACTCTAAAGCTTTATTTTCATTTTCTGCAAAAATAGTAGCTAACTTATTTGTATAGGGAGAAATATCAGAGACATACTATTCTACAAACCAAAACGTTATCCTTACTGACTAATTCACCTAGATCAGCGTTAATATTATCAGTAAATGGTGATTATTTTACTAAATTCAAGAGACAAATGCTAAATAATTAGCAAACTATTCTAGTTCTAAAAAAAACATACTTAAAAAAAATCTGAATAAGATTTCTCTTGTAGTGCTTTTTTTACCTACTTAGTGATATATCTTTGATTTTTTACTTCAATAATTCTTCTTTTAAAAAACTTATAAAGTTACATTCTTTACTTGTAATAATATTAAAAAATAAATTTATAACAATTAAAAAATCATTAGATTTATAATTCTAAAACTAGTTCTCCTTATTTACTAGTTGTCTTTAAAAAGAGAAAGTCCTAGGGCTTTCTCTTTTTTCTATTTAGTTACAATTTAAACTTCGTCTATAAAGTAACGTAAACTCCGCTTATTACCAAAAATATTATATCTACTTTTTGTCTTTACCTCCTAACAGACCTTAATGAAGATAACTATTTTTACTTTATCTGGTTATTCCCTTTCTCCTGTATAGGATTATTTCCTTGAACAAGTAAAATGGTATCTGCCTTTAATCGAGTCTTTAACCAATTATTAAGTAGCTTACCATCTACTGCCTTTGTTTTTTCTTTTTGATTAAAAAGAAAAAACCAATTCATTGTAATACTATCAGTTTTTATATATCGCTCTACTTTGCCAATGGATACTTCTTCTATATTAGGAAAAAGTACATTAATTTCATTTATCAAATTAGGTTCATCCACTTTATACTTAGACAGTTCTTTTTTTAAGTCATTGATTATAATATCTTTCTCTGCATATGATCGATCTTGCTTACTGAGTTCATTTAAAATTTCTGATTTAATATCCTTTTCATCTTGTTTAAATGTCAGCTCTACATTGTCTAGACCTCTTTCCTTTAATAACCTGTTGTAGAGTAAAATATTTTCTTCAGTTAATTTCTTATCCAAAAAAGCAAGTTCTACTTTTTTGGGCTTAGTATTATAATTAATCTTTTTATAAATCACAGTATACCCTCTATCATTAAACTCAGAATCAATGAACTCCTCGACAGTTTTTGTGAATTTCTTTTCTTCAAATAACGTATAAGCCAAGTAGAAACTAGGTACAATCATCACAACAATCAACATACTAATACCATATCTTATACGTCTTTCTTTCTGGGTATCTAAAGTAGATGATGTTGGATATTTCAAGTACTTAATAACAAAAAAAGTAGCAATACAAATAAAAAAACAGTTAATAGTATACAGGTAAAAAGCTCCCAAAAAGTAACTTATATTAAATGTAGCTAACCCATATCCTGCTGTACATAAAGGGGGCATTAATGCAGTAGCAATAGCAACTCCTGGTATAGGATTTCCTTTTTCAACCCTAGTAATAGAGATAACTCCAACAAGACCTCCAAAAAAAGCAATCAAAACATCATAAATTGTTGGGGAAGTACGAGCTAATAACTCAGATTGAACATCCTTAAAAGGACTAACGTAGAAATAAATAGCAGAAACTAATAAACTAACAATAGTAGCAATGATTAAGTTTTTTATTGCGATTTTTAGCAATAAAAAATTATAAGTTCCTAATGCAAAGCCTGCACCTACAATTGGTCCCATCAATGGAGAAATTAACATGGCACCTATAATTACTGCTGTTGAATTTACATTTAACCCAACAGATGCAATGATAATGGCACAAGCTAAAATCCATAGATTAGCTCCCTTAAAGGCAATATTAGCTCTAATGTTTTCTAGAACTTTTTCCCCTTTCTCTTCTCCTTTATGCAGATTAATGTAATCAAAAAACTTATTTGTCATCTGCTCTTATTTTTATTGTTATTTTTTTTCTCTACTCAAAACATAATATCCAATCACTCCCCCAATTATAGAAGCGACAAAGATTCCTATCTTAGCTTGAGTCATATATTCCTCACATGTAAAAGCTAATGAAGTTACGAATAAAGACATGGTAAAACCAATAGCTGCAAGAAGGCTCAGTCCAAAAAGATTTTTAATATTCATCCCCTCAGGGAAAGGAGCTACTTTTAATTTTACCAAAACAACTGTAAAACCTACTACTCCTATTACCTTTCCAACCAATAAACCAAGTGCTACACCTAGAGCTACATTTGTACTAAACAAATGATCAAAATCAATAGCTAAAGATACACCAGCATTGGCTAAAGCGAAAATAGGAATAATTAGAAAAGTAACCATCGGATGCATCATGTGCTCTAAACGCTGTAAAGGCGGTGTTGCACAGGCACTACTGTTTTCTATCTGCTCTAAAATATGTAATTGTTCATTAGTTAAAGTAGATTTAGTATTATCGGGATCTATTGCTTTGAACTTATCTAAAAGTACTTGTATTTTTTCACTAAATACTTTTTCACTAATTCTAACATTGGCAGGAATTGTAAACGCTGCTAAAACTGCAGCAATAGTGGCGTGAACGCCAGATAATAAAAACGCTGTCCATACCCCTCCAATTCCTAAAATAGCATAAAAAAGTATATTTCTAACTCCTATTCTATTACCCAAATACATAATAACTAATATAGAAGACCCAACTAATAAATGCAAAGTCGAAATCTCTGAAGTATAAAAGAAAGCTATAACAAGTACAGCTCCTAAATCATCAACAATAGCTAATGCCGTTAGAAACACTTTTAATGTTAAAGGTATTCTACTTCCTAATAAATAAAGAACCCCCAAAGCAAATGCGATATCGGTCGCCATAGGAATTCCCCAACCATTAGACATCTCTCCACTTGGATTTAAGACAAAGTAAATAACAGCAGGAACAACCATACCTCCTAATGCCGCTCCAATAGGTAACATTGCTTTTCTAGGATTAGATAACTCGCCTGCTACAATTTCTCTTTTCAGTTCTAGCCCAACAACAAAGAAGAAAATAGCCATCAATCCATCATTAATCCAATGGTGTAAACTATATTCAAAAAAACTATTTCCTGCCCATTGAAAACCAAACTTATATTCCAAGATATGATGATAATGCTCTTTTAACGAGGAATTAGCTAATACAAGTGCAATAATTACACTTATCCCTAATACTATACCACCTGACTTCTCTTGTTTAATAAATCGTTGTATGGGGGATACCATCCTCTCAATAGGGGTCTGATTTAACTGGTTCATAAAAATATTTCTTCTTGTTTTAATGTTATAAATAGTTTACAATTTCAAAAATAGAAAATTAATTTTGTTAGTTAATAAAAAACACGTATTTACATGAATTATCCCTTACATTTAACTTTTACAAGATTTTTATTGCAATTATAGCTAAAGTAGATTACAAATTATTCTTATTGGAC
This sequence comes from Myroides odoratus, assembly GCF_001549985.1. Classification (GTDB taxonomy): domain Bacteria; phylum Bacteroidota; class Bacteroidia; order Flavobacteriales; family Flavobacteriaceae; genus Flavobacterium; species Flavobacterium odoratum_A. The sequence continues at coordinate 6,579 of NZ_LROZ01000026.1, forward strand.
TATCTACTTTATTTATATTGGTTAATTTTTATACGCTATAAACATTTAAATTTGCTTAGATAATAGCTTTCCTTGACATTGACATTAAATCCTTGAAAACAAAAAAAAATAAAAACATAGTAATTAAGAAAGTAACTCTAAACGATATTCAAGAGTTACAAACAATCAGTAGGCAAACTTTTTTTGAAACCTTTTCAGAAACAAACAGTCAGGAAAACATGACCAAATATCTTGAGGATAGTTTTTCAATTAAGACACTAACTAAAGAATTAACTGATATTTATTCTGACTTTTATTTTGCAATTTTATCACATCAAATAATTGGCTATCTTAAATTAAACTATGGAGTTTCTCAAACAGAAATAAAAGATTCCAACAGCATAGAAATAAAAAGAATCTATGTTTTACAAGAATATCATGGGCAAAAGGTTGGGCAAATATTATATGAAAAAGCTTTACAAGTAGCATATATTAAAAAAGTCAACTATTTGTGGTTAGGTGTTTGGGAAGAAAACCCAAAAGCTATTCGTTTCTATCAAAAAAAAATAGATTTATAGCATTTGATAAACATATTTTTCTACCAGCAGATGATAAGCAAAGCGATATAATGATGAAGAAAACATTAGTATAGGATTTTTTTAAACAATACAACCAAATCATGTTAACCTTAGAGGTTTTTGACTGGCTATAATCTAACATGTTGAATTTCCATATATAAAAATTCTTCTATTAATTTTATAGAAAAACAGCTCAATTTAGGTTTGTTTTTCATTTGAAAATCCACCATCGGTTCATATTTGCATATTCAAAATCTTGTTTATAGCGATCGGGAATATTCCCTTCGAGTAAAAATCCCACTTTTAAAGAAGGAAAAATTTCTTCATACGTCAACATCTCATTCAATGAAACACGTCTGTAAATATGGGTACGCGTGATGTTTTTCATGTCATCTAGTCCAGAAGCTCCTAATAACTCAACGAAGCTCTCCACTGTTCCTTTATGGTAATTGGCCATACGTACTTTTTTGTCTGCAACGTCTAAACCTATGGTCAACTTTGGATCCTGCGTAGCAATTCCCGTAGGACAACGGTTGGTGTTACATAAAAGAGTTTGGATACATCCAATAGCAATCATCATCGCACGAGCGGCATTACACGTATCTGCACCTAAAGCCATAGCACGAGCAATATGAAACGACGAAGTTACTTTTCCAGAAGCAATGATCTTAATGTGCTTGCGAATTCCCATTCCCATTAAAATATTATGTACAAAAGCCAGTCCATCCAACATAGGGGCTCCTACATAATTCGAGAACTCTTGCGGTGCAGCCCCCGTACCACCTTCGCCACCATCTACAGAGATAAAATCCGGATACGTATCTAAATGAACCATCGCCTTACAAATAGAAATAAACTCTGCTTTGTGTCCGATACACAGTTTAAACCCAATCGGTTTCCCCTCTGATAGAGTTCGCAATTCCTTAATAAACGAAACTAATTCTAATGGTGAATTAAAAGCCGAGTGATAAGGCGGTGAAGCCACAACCGTATGCGGTTTTACTTGTCTGATTTCCGCAATTTCCACTGTATTTTTAGACGCAGGAAGTATTCCCCCATGCCCTGGTTTAGCTCCTTGTGAGATTTTTAACTCGATCATTTTTACATTCGGTAATTTCGCTTTTTCCGCAAATAAGGTAGGATCAAATTTTCCATGCTCATCTCTACATCCAAAGTATCCCGTACCAATTTGCCAAATTAAGTCCCCTCCACCTTTTAAATGATACGGACTTATTCCTCCTTCACCTGTATTATGCGCAAACCCTCCTAATTTTGCACCACCACTCATGGCTTCTATAGCTTGAGCGCTTAGTGAACCAAAACTCATGGCTGAAATATTGAGGATACTGGCTGAATACGGTTGTTTACAGTCTTTATTACCAAATAGTACACGCGGATTGTGATCTAGTTTATCAAAGGCTTTTGGAGCAATTGAGTGACACATCCATTCGTAACCCTCTGCATAAACGTCTAATTGCGTTCCAAATGGAATTGTTTCCAATTCTTTTTTAGCACGTTGATAGATGGTTGCACGGTCGATACGACTAATTGGTTTACCGTCGGTATCGGATTCAATAAAATATTGATACATTTTTGGTCGAAGTTCTTCCATCACATAGCGAAGTCGACCAAAGATTGGATAAATACGCCTCAGTGTATGTTTCTTTTGATACATATCCTGATATCCCATAATCACAAAGATGAGAATAACTACAAAAAAGATGCCCCAATTCTTATTTAAAAAGAGAGTAAGTAGAAGCATTACAATCAAAAGTAATGTTGAAAAAACGACAAATTGTTTACGCATAAGTTTGACTTGTTTTTAACCTTCACTATATTATAAGAATAATAAATTAGGTTTACTGTTAAATATCTATCTCTATATTCTAGATAAATTAAACCACTCTTCAGAGAAAATATACCAATTAAACTAACGATTCGATTATAAATAATCCTGTACTGATAGTATAAAATTTATTTTTCTTGTTCTTAGAAACTTTTATTTAACACAATTCTTGATAAAATTAGAATATTATCTTACTATCAAAATCAGTTAAAAAGTATTCTATTTATCATTTTCAAGATAGGACTCAATAAGATTGATGGCATTGGATACTACATCACTTAAGGCAACTATATAATTTCCTTCTTTAGCAATAGATAAAACATGTTTAAGGGCTTCAGCTTCTTTTGGGATTATTTCATAAGTAACCTGTTTATTAATACTAGTTATTCCTATTAATATCAATTGTATTATTTCTTCTTCAGTCCTTCCTCGTAGATGGTTTTCTTGTCGAATAATAATATGATCAAACATTCGTGCAGCGATTTTACCACATTTAATAATATCCTGATCTCGTCGATCTCCTACTGCTGCTATTATACCAATTTTCCTAGAGGCTTCAATAAACGTTAAATAGTCTTCAATGGCTAAATATCCTGCTGGATTATGGGCGAAATCAATCATGATTTTAAATTTTTTAAATTCAAAAACATTCATTCTCCCTGGAGTTTGAGTGGGACTAGGAATAAAAGTTTGCAAGGACATTCTGATGTTTGCTGGTTCAAATCCATACAGATAACTGGCCAGAGTAGCTGCCAATACATTTTGCACCATAAATTTTGCTTTTCCCTGCATAGTAAGAGGAACATTAATAACTTTTTCAATTCTAATGTTCCAATGCTCTTTTTTAATGGTTATATATCCATTTTCACAAACAGCTACTATTTCACCTCTTTTCAAGCATGCTTCTACAATAGAGCTATTTACATCTAACGAAAAATATGCAACTTGACAGTCTAGTGTTTGTGAAATCTTCATACAATAGGGATCATCTGCATTTAAAATAGCCCAGCCATCTGTTTTTACACTCTCAACTACAACAGCTTTGACTTTTGCCAAATCAGCCAACGTATGAATATCATCTAAATCTAAGTGATCTTCCTTAATATTGGTAATAATAGCAATATCACAACTAGTGAATCCTAATCCTGCACGCAAAATACCTCCTCTAGCTGTCTCTAATATAGCAATTTCAACACTTGGATCTCGCAGCACATAATGAGCACTAACAGGACCTGTGGTATCTCCTTTTTCCATTAGTTGATGATCGATATATATGCCATCAGATGTTGTAAAACCTACTTTAAAGCCATGATTTTTTGCAATATGAGCCAGTAAACGAGTTGTTGTTGTTTTACCATTTGTTCCTGTTATTGCTAGTATAGGAATTCTAGATTCTTTTCCTGGAGGATATAACATATCCAAAACAGGTACAGCTACATTACGCGAAATCCCTTCGCTAGGCGCTAAATGCATTCTAAATCCTGGTGCTGCATTTACTTCTAACACCACACCCTCATTTTCTTTTAAAGCAGTCGTAAGGTTAACAGCCATGATATCAATTCCACAAATATCCAATCCGATAACTCTTGCAATCCTTTCTGCTAATAAAATGTTTTCTGGATGGATTTGATCCGTTACATCAATTGCCGTTCCTCCTGTGCTTAAATTAGCAGTAGATTTTAAATTAACAATCATATTATCTTCGACAATAGAATCCAGTTGAAGCTCTCTTTTAGACAAAAGACTCAGGGTATCTCGATCGATTTCTATCTTAGTTAAAACATTCTCATGACCATTTCCGCGTAAAGGATCTTTATTTGTTAATTCAATTAATTCTCTTATTGTTCGAACTCCATCGCCAATAATATGAGCAGCAACCCTTTTTGAAGCCGCTACGACTTTATTATTGATGACCAAAACTCTAAAATCATGGCCCCTAATAAATTTTTCAACGATGACTCTTTCACTATATTTTTGTGCATGTATTAAAGCTTGTTTAGCTGTTTCAAAGTCGAGAACTTTAATAGACACACCTTTTCCCTGATTTCCATCTAATGGCTTTATCACTATAGGATATCCTACTTTATCAATGAGTTGTTTAAGTTGATCTTGGTTTATACAAACACCACCTTCTGCAACAGGTATGGAGCATTGTTTGAGTATCATTTTTGTCTTCTCTTTATCACATGCTAAATCTACAGCGATATGACTAGTTTCACATGTGATGGTTGCTTGAATGCGCATTTGATTAACTCCATAACCTAACTGAATAAAAGATTGATTGTCCAATGGTATCCATGGAATTTTTCTATTTTTTGCTTCCTTTACAATACTAAGTGTAGAAGGTCCTAAAATAAAACGTCGATAAATTTGCTTTAACTTTTGAATTGTCGAGTCCAAGTCATAAGCAACTCCATCAACTAGTGCTTGGGCAATTTCTACTGCTGATTTTGCAGCAAATACACCTGCATTTTCTTCCTCATAATCAAACACAACATGATAGGTCCCTGAAACTTTTGTTTCTCTGGTTCTTCCGAATCCCGATTGCATACCAGCTAAAGATTGGATTTCAATAGATATATGCTCCACCACATGTCCCATCCAAGTGCCAGTGCTTACTCTACTGAAAAAACCTCCAGGACTTCCTTCAGAACATCGATGACTGTATAATGATGGTAATAATACTTTTATTCGTTGTAAAAACCCATCAATTACATCTGTGGGTCTTTGTTCTAGCTCTTCTATATTTAATCGCATTTGAATGAGCTTCACTCTTGTATTACTCCAAATATTAGGACCTCGTAAAATTGATATTTTTTCTATAATCATATACCTTACTTTTATATTTATCAAGGTACTATTAAATAAGGACTACAACTATTTTAATTAAAAATATTACCAATAAATTAAGATAATTATTTAATGATATAATGGTTTAATTTGATTAAATTACAAAATCAATAATTTTAAACATGAGTATTAAAGGAAAATTAATTATCGTTGGTGGAGGAATAGATGTAGGAAATTCTATCGCCAGTGAAACAGAAATAAAACAAATAAACAGTAATTACTTTTACAATTGTGGTATTCTAAAGAACATAATAGACGAGTCGAAAAACAAGGAAGAATCCCGAATTGAAATTATAACCACTGCCTCTAAAATGCCAGAAGAGGTAAGTCAAACATATATACATGCTTTTAAACTTCTCGGAGCCACAAACGTTGGACACTTGCCAATCAATAGTAGATTAGAAGCTAATGATCCTGATAATTTACAGCGGCTCACCCAAGCAAATACTGTGCTATTTACTGGAGGAGATCAATTGCGTTTAACTTCTGTGATAGGAGGAACTCCGTTTCAACAAATGTTATTGGATAAATATCATCATGAAGAGTTTTTATATGCAGGTACCTCTGCGGGTGCAGCAGCAGTATCATCTAGTATGATTTATCAAGGTAACAGCTCCGATGCTTTATTAAAAGGTTTGGTAGAAATAAATAGTGGTTTAAGCCTGATTGATTCCATCATTGTTGATACTCATTTTATACAACGAGGTAGAATTGGCCGATTATTTCAAGTTGTTGTTGGAAATCCCATGAAAATAGGTATAGGTCTAGGCGAGGATACCGGATTAATAATTACTGATAACAATGACACCATGATTGCAATTGGTTCAGGTAGTATTATACTTGTAGACGGACGACAAATTACAGATACCAATCTAACTCAAATAGACATTGGGAAACCTATTTCTATTAGTCACTTAATTACCCATGTTATGACTCAAAATGATATTTTTTTCTTTAAAGAAAACAAAATAATTATAAAGGATTCTCAGTATAATAACTAATAAATATAAGTAGTATGAAATTAATTATACATGGTGGTTTTCTCTCAGAATCCCATACCAATGACAAAACAAGAAATCAAAAACAAGAGGCGTTAAAACGTATTATTCATCAAGGTTTTCAATACTTAAAAATGAATACTTCTATTCAGACAGTTGCCTATGTTGTTAGTCTTTTAGAAAATGATCCTCTTTTTAATGCTGGGACAGGTTCTCAGATACAATCCGATGGGATTATAAGAATGAGTGCTGCTTTAATGGATGGAAGTACTTTAAGAATGGCCGGTGTGATTAATATTGAGAATGTAAAAAATCCAATTTTAGTAGCAGAAAAATTAATGTCTTATGAAGATAAAATACTTGGTGGAATTGGAGCTATTGAATTTGCAAGAGCGAATCATTTCATCTTTTTTAATCCTCAAATTAAACAACGCAAAGACGAATATGATAAAAAAAAGCAAAACAAAGATAAAAACACATTAAAAACAAGTACTGTAGGATGCGTTTGTATAGACAATTCTGGTAAAATTGCAACAGCCACTTCTACTGGAGGTAAAGGATTTGAAATACCTGGAAGAATCTCTGATTCTGCAACAGTGGCAGGAAATTATGCTAATACCTATTGTGGAGTAAGTTTAACTGGTATTGGCGAGGATATTGTAAGTCTTGCTATGGCAGCCAAAATTGCAACACGAGTGAGTGATGGCATGACCTTAGCTGAGGCATTTGAAAAAAGTTTTCAAGATCTGAAACAAATACAAGGATTGGCGGGAGCTATAGCAATCGATTATAAGGGCAATATATATCATCAAGAATCACATCCAACAATGGTATATGCTAGTTATGATGGAATTAAATTGGATATTTTCTAAAAAAATTCAATAGCCTTTCACTTCTTTGTCAAGCATATCAAGAGAAACAACAAATGTAAACTTAATTCAAAAACCACCTGACAATAAATATCAAGTGGTTTTAGAAAGAAGCAACAAATTATTAATAAAGTTTTTTTATTTTGGTAAATGAATTAATAATATTATAATCTGTCTTTTTTTTATTTTGTTTAAAGTCTATTACTAATTGCTTTCTTTGTACAGACTTTTTGTACAGACTTGTATCTTTGTGTTACTTTATACAGCTTTTCAACCAATCAATATTTATAACACTTACCAGTATTTAGATGGTATTTAATGCCGATTCTAAATTAAACGTAAGTAGTTTGGTGATGATTTTTAATTGGTTTTTATGGGGGCATAACTAACACCACATTACTACCTTACAAAGGTTGTTTTTATTGATTGACAAAGTATTATATAAAAAACATAAGAGATTACATAATTCACACATCTTCCCTGCTACTTTTTCTAGGCGTGAATCTATTATATTGATAAGGTAAATTGACTTCTCTAAAGCAATTAAATCTATACAAAATCTCAAATAAACTTAATTCATCATACTTCAGATTTGAATCTTACAAACGATATTAAATTATTCTATCGTATTTTGTGGTAAATTATTCAATATATAAGCTTGAGTTCTCATTTTTGTTAAAACGTAGTCCAATCTGAATTCATCTCGTAATCTAAAATGGGATTTACATCATTTTGTATATTAAATTGACCATAAAAAGCAGCCAAATCTGAAAGAAGACTTTGACGTGTGATTTCTATAAGTTGCATATTAAAACCATCCAGTTGCAAGACGAATTGAAAGCTTATAACTCGAGCTATCATTTTACCTATAAGTATTAAATTGCGTTGTTTTAACGTACTATCAATACTTAAATCTAATTGAGACACAAAATATTCAGCACTCAAACTCGTGCGCTCATACTCTTTTAAAAAACCATATAGATTCGTTTTTTTTGCTTTTCTCATCAATTTTAGTATCCCCTCCGCAATTTGGGTATACAACATTTCGTTTGATCCTTCAAAAATTTGAAAAGGTCTACAATCAACCAAGGATCTTCCAGCAATATGGTCTAATCGATATCCATTAGCCCCAGCTAATTGTAAACTAATTTGGGCTGATTCTTGCATTAAATCTGTAACTAAAGCTTTCAGTACATTAGCCTCAATACTCATTAAGGCCAAGTTTTTGTCAATTCCGCTTATATCAACGCTAAAAATACACATACCAGAACACAAGGTGTAAGCGGCCTGTATCTTTGCAATTTGATTTTTGACTGAATCAATTGTCAACAAAGGTGTACCTCCTACTTGTCTTTCTTGGCAATGTGTTAAGGACTCATCTAAAAGCCTTTTAATAAACCCTAATCCCATACCAGGGAATTGAAGCCTGCTGCGATGAAGCGTATCAAGCATTAATTTAATTCCTGTGGTTTCATTGAGTAATTTTTGCTCCTTAGGAACAATTATATCAATTTCATTAATACCATAAGCAATAGCATACAAACCCAAGTTATTATATCGATGAGTCATAGGAATATATTGATGTTCTTTATTATTTTCACAAACAAAAAAATCAATATCTCTTGCTAATTCTCCATTTGGTCTAGTCTCTCTGGCCGTTACAATCCAAAAATCAGCTGTACCACTTAATCCTTGCCAGTGTTTTTGTCCTTTAATATGATACATATTTTGCTTTTGCTCAAAAGCTGTTTTCATATTCAAAGCGTCACTCCCGTGAGCTTTTTCAGTAATCATTAATCCACCCATCGCTTTGTTTTCTATAAACTCTTTAAAAACCCTTTGCTGAACAGCAGCTTGTCCATATTTAGCCAAAGGTTCCAAAAAAAGAGCGATATTAATCCCAAAAATCAATGAAAGAGGTAAAGATTCATAAGAGGCTGCTGAGAGAATTTGCAAGCATTCTTTTACTTTCATTCCCCTGCCTCCATACCTCTGAGGGATAGCTACAGACAAGGGGGTTTGATCCATAATTTCATCCACTAATTCAGCAGGAAAATCACGGGTAAGTCCCAAAGCATTATAATTATATTTTTCTCGAAACAGATATTTCAATCGCTTCTTAAATTCTTCGATATAAATACTAAAATCCATATTTTCTACTAATGCATTCATCTCTATTATCTTTTATAAATTAAAACTTCTTGATTGTCCGAGAATTTATAACCTTGGCATAGCAATAATATTTGCTGGAATTTAATTTTTATTAATAATAAAAAAAACCACCTGACGACAACAAATATCAAGTGGTTTTTAAAGAAGTAACAAATTATTAATTAAGTTTTATTTATTTCGGTTAAGAATTAATAGTATTAAAATTTGATATTCTGTTTACTTCTAATTAAAGTCTAGTACGCATCTTTTTGCCAGTTTCACTGATTGCTTTTTCTGTACAGGCTTGTGCCTTAGTATTACATTCTACAGCTTTTTCAACCAATCCATCCTCATAATGTTTAGCAGCATCTAAATGATATTTTACAGCTGATTCTAAATGACCAGCCGCTTCACGATGATTCTTGATTTCATTTTGTGAACTACTAGCTAAGGCTTTGTTTTTTTCATCTTTCTTGTCCATATGTTTTGTGTTTTATTTTGTAGTTTAATTACTACAACACAAAGGTGGAAATTACTGATTATAAAATCATTACACAATAATAATTATCTATTATATCATTCACACATCTTCGCGATTTATCCTTTTCTTATCTTTGAGCTTTTTAAAAAAAGTTGGGGTCAAACCCGTGACTTTTTTAAACTGAGCAGATAAATGTGCTACACTACTATAGTTAAGCTTATAGGAAATCTCAGATAAATTTAATTCATCATAAATCAAAAGTTCTTTTACTCGTTCAATCTTGTGAACAATACCAAATTGTTCTATTGTAGTACCTGTAGATTCAGAAAATATGTTAGCCAGATAAGTATAGTCATAATTTAGCTGTTTACTTATGTAATCAGATTTTTTTATTTTTAAAACCTCTATATCACCATACACCATTTCAATTACTACTTTTTTAATTTTCTCAATCAAAATAGCTCGTTTACTCTCCATAAGTTCTAATCCTGTTTGAAGTAAAGCCATTTTTAATTGCGTAAACTCTTCATTGGTAAGTTCTTGTTTTAATTCTACTTCACCAAGATCTACACTACCATAAATGATTCCGAGTTTATCCAGCTCCATCCTCACTATCATCTTACAGCGAAAACTCACCATGTATTTTATGAAAATCTTCATACTTAAGAACTTTTATCTAAAGGTAACCTAAAGAATTGATTAACTGATGTTAATAGTCAAAAAAAGCGAATTGATATATAACCTAAAAAACAAAGAGGAAGATCTATATAGATCTTCCTCTTCTAGCAAAACGCTGTTTATTTAAATCTCACAGCAGAGATTCCTTTAAAAAAATATTGATAAAAACCAAGGTAAGGATATCGAAAAAAATTACTTTTGGGCATTCAATACCAACGTCTGTTTTCTTACCCCGATTTTTATTCAACATTCATTAAACCCAATCATGAAATTATTATTCTATTTCGATAAATGTTTGTGGCCAATTTTTGAACTGTATTCCACCGCCTTATTCGTGCTATCTTGTGCTTTTGCATTGCACTCAATAGCTTTATCAATATCGCCATTTTCAAAATACCTAGATGCATCAAAATGATACTTTATAGCTAATTCTAAATGATTGATTGCTAAATTGTGATTCAGTATCTTTTGCTCCAAAATCTTTTGATCGCTTTGAGTTTTTATATCCATATTATTTACCTTCAATAACTACATTTACATAACCTAAAGGTCTGTTTTACTTGTCTAAAAAGCATTATACAACAATTGATATAAATTATATTTTTCACACATTAAAACATACTATCAATAAGCTGCTTAAAGAAAAAAACTTTTTATATATTAAAATACCCTTTCTATAGACTATCGAATTAGGTCTCACTTTTTAATTGATTAAGCAAACCAGTTATATTACAACATCCTTATTTCAATTGTAGTAAAATCTACAATTAGATGTAGGTCAATGTAGTTTGAACAAACTAAATTTTAATCCAGACATCCAGATTTTAAGAAATAAAGTGCACCCTAAAGTGCACTTACAGTTATATTAAAGCGTTTTATAACAAAATAATTACACTTTACTCTGTTTTTCATATTTATTGATTAAATCAATCACTTCTGAGCGTTTTTTATTCATTTTCTTCTCAAGACGATTTAATAAATCATTCTCCCTTCCTACCTCATACTTCAAATCAACGTCTGTCAATTGCGAAAATTGCTCTTTTAACTTTTTTGACGATTCATCCCAATTTGAAATTTTAACTACTTCTAATCTTTGATTATTATTCATAATAAAGAATTTTATTATAGCTTAATTGCTATTTAGTAAATGTAGCGTTTATAAACTCCTTAGGTTTATATAATAAAAAGTAATGTTTATATAATAAAGCTATTTTCCAAATTCTATCACTTAATTTTTTTTACAATAAAAACCACCTAAATTTAATCACTATATTGCGTATGTTATTTATAATTAAGATTTTACATCTTGTGTAAATAATACAATTCTAAACTGAATTATTGAAAATAATATCCGATATAACTTATGGCTACTAACCAAGATCAAAATCACCCCCAATTGAAATTTGAAACTAAAAATAATACAGTTAATAAATTAATTACAGTAGCTTATTTTATTACTATAAAATATAGTCCAGATTATTTTTTGACTATGTTTAAAAAATTATACAACAAAGATCAATTATATCTTATTTATATCGATCATACTTGCTCTTTAGAGGTAAAAAACATGATTCAAACCTACGTTGTGCATTTATCAAATGTATACATATTAGATAGTTTCTATCTACAAACAGATAGTTATAATAAATACAAAATTCAATTAAATGCGATGCAATATTTATTAAATGTCAGCGCTAAATGGGACTATTATATCAATTTAACTGATGACCATTACCCCTTAAAATCTCAATATAGAATTTGTGAATACTTAAGTAATAATAAAGAGCATAATTATTTTATCTATTATGATAAAAGCAAGTATAATCTAGATACTTATAATAGTAATAAACATAACTATAGTGGCTTAATTGCATTAAAAGACGCTAGTTTTAGTGAAAATACAATCATACCGTATATGGGTAATACATGGTTAATACTAACACGAGATTCATGTGCTTTTCTCTCTTACAGTAAACTAGTTGATCATTATATAGAATTATATACAAATTCATTATTGCCATCTAATTCATTCTTTGCCACTATCTTATTAAACTCTGATTACAAACGCATAATAATTAATCATGACCAAAGAATATTATTTTCAAAAAGCGAACCAGTTGAAGTAATTCTAAAAAAAATAAAATCTAATAATCATTTTTTTATAAGAAAAATGAATTTGACGTCTAACAGTATAATAGACAAATGCATTGAAGATAATTATCAATTACCCCTAATGGATAAAAAAGAAAATAAAAATGAACTAGGGCTAAATAGTAATCAACAAAATTGAAATAAATTTGTATGTAAAATATTTTACTGATACTAACTAAGTCTATTTTTTAAAATCTAAACTTAAAAACCCCGCCTTTAAAGCGAGGTTTTTTAGAAGTCTTTTATACTTCCTTATTATATACCGATAGATTATTTTCTTTTAACATTCACCGCTATTAACCCTTTTTGACTATGTTGTAGATCAAAAACAACATCATCATTTTCACAAATATTATCTAGTAGTCCTGTTGTATGTACAAAAATATCTCCACTCCCGTTTGTTTGTGCAATAAATCCAAAACCTTTGGATTCATTAAAAAATTTTACTTTACCTTCTTGCATATAGGTTTTTATTTTAATTGATTTATATTCACTTTTATACTTATCTTTTAAGTATAAGATTACATTTATATTTATTTAATTACAAAGATGAATTTAACTCGACATTACCGGAATAGTGAATCCAATGAGTTTTTCAATTTTCTTAAGATCCTTTAACTGATCTTCATCACAAAAAGAAACTGCGGTGCCTTGAACACCTGCACGCCCTGTTCTACCAATTCTATGAACATAACTCTCAGGTTCATTAGGTAATTCATAATTTAATACATGAGGTAGTTCAGCTATATCAATACCTCTTGCAGCAATATCCGTTGCTATAAGCACTCTAATGCGATTATTTTTAAAATCATTTAATGCTTTTAATCTTGCATTTTGTGATTTATTACCGTGAATGGCAGCTGTATAAATCCCCATACTCGCTAGCTTTTTCACTAATTTATCTGCACCGTGTTTAGTCCTTGCAAACACTAAAGAACGCTTTATTGACTTATCCTTTAGAATAGTAAAAAGTAAGTTCAACTTTTCTTCTTTTTCGACAAAGTAGATGGATTGCTTAATTGTTCTGGCTGTAGAAGAAATAGGAGTAACTGTAATCTCTATTGGATTTTTCACAATTTGTAAAGCCAATTTTTTTATTTCGATCGGCATAGTAGCCGAGAAAAACAACGTTTGTCGTTTAGAAGGTATCTTTGTAAGTATTTTTTTTACATCCTTTACAAACCCCATATCAAGCATGCGGTCCGCCTCATCAAGTACTACAATCTCAACATGACTAAAATCTAAACAATGTTGATTTAACAAATCCAACAAACGTCCTGGAGTAGCAATTAATATATCAACGCCACGATTTACTTGAGCTACTTGCTTTTTTTGTGGCACCCCTCCAAAAACAGCTAAATGTCTTAATCTTAGAAACTCACCATAGATTTTAAAATTCTCATTAATCTGAATAGCTAATTCTCTTGTTGGAGTTAAAATAAGAGAACGGATTACTTTTTTCGAACTGCTTTTTTGATTTAAAAGCTGTAAAATAGGTATTGCAAATGAAGCTGTTTTACCAGTTCCTGTTTGTGCACACCCAATTAAATCTCTCCCTTGTAATATATGCGGAATTGTTTGCTCTTGTATAGCTGTAGGCGTCTGATATCCCACTTTATTAATTGCCTCTAGTATGGGTTGAATTATATTTAATTTTTTAAAACTCATCTTGGTTTGACTGGAATTACCAGTATTTATTTAACTCCTATATATAGTTTTAAATAATCTGGAGTAGTTAGATTATAAAAAACAAAGCTTCTTATCTGAAAAAAATAGGTAGTTAAATTATAAGACCATCTAATATTTAAAGAAAATTAAATTTAAAACCTCTTATTACTTTTATTTTAGTTGTTATAAAAATTAGTATAATCAAAATCCATTTAAAAAATGTATTAATAATTTTTAACTTTTACAAAAAGTTACTAACATTATATATTTAGCAACAAATAAAATGTACTTTTTTACGAAAGTAATTGTAATTAAGACAACTGAAAGCAAAAACTGAGAAAGAAAAAATGTTTTTGACTATTTTCAGATAAGGCAGAAGGCAGAAGCCCGTTTATAAATTCTTGACAAAGATAGATTAATTTATTTGAATTACAATAAATAAATTGATCTGGACAATAAAACAGTTTTTTAAACCTAATTGATAATCTCATTAATTGGCAAAAAGAAAATATTTATTGAATCAAATTTTGCTCTTTTAATTAACTATATAATTTTATATTATCATTTTTTGTACTAAATTAAGGATAGATAATATTATCATTGTACCTTTTAACAAACTACTTAAAATATGTCAGAGGCTATATCAAAAGAAAAAGTCAAGCTACAAATTATTAAGACATTACATATAATTTCAGCCTTTATGCTAATTGTATTAGGAGTAAGTATTTCTATTGATACCTTTAGTAATATTTCTTATTTAACTGGGGATACTTATATGAAAATTCAATTGTGGATTTGTATTTATTTTTTACTAAGTCTATTCATTGAATTTATTCTATCAAAGAAGAAATCAAAATTCTTTTGGAATAATATAATTTTTATTCTAATTTCCATTCCTTATCTCAATATATTTCAAGCCTTAGAAATTAGTTTCTCCTCTGAAGTAAAATATTTCTTTCGATTCATTCCCTTAATTAGAGGAGGATATGCACTTGGTTTTGTCATTATCATGTTAAGTAGAAAGAAAATTTCGGGTTTGTTTTTCTCTTATATACTAATTTTAATGTCATTAATATATTTTTATAGTCTTATTTTTTATGTTTTTGAACATGAAATCAATCCAGATGTAAATTCATATTTTGATGCTCTTTGGTGGGCGGCTATGGGAGCTACTACTACTGGCTCTAACATTATTGCAATTACTCCAGTTGGTAAAATATTATCTGTTATAACAGCTATTTCTGGCATTACTATGTTTCCTTTTTTTACAGTATATGTCACTTCTTTAGTACAGCGAAAAGTTGCTTTTCAAGGAAAAAAAGTTAAAAGTAAAATTAAGTAGTCTAATTTATCATAAGTGAAATATTATCTCAATGCTATATATTTACTTTTTTCTCTTTTCTAGAAAGTAAAAAAATCCGTATTAGAATATTATCTTATAAGGATTTTTTCATGTTATTCTTTTATTGTTTTATAAATAAGAAAGTTATAGCAAAACATTAATTATCTATCATTACAAAAGTTAATAAAAACAAATACAACGAATAACCAAATTCAAGTGAATTTAAAACTAAATTCACAATCATAAATATCTAAGGCAACCTTTGTTTGCTTTTTTATACAAGAATCAAATACTGATTCCCATACGCGTTGTGCAATCAAATGATAAATACTTTCTTTTATAGCGCTAAGTCTATTTGTGGTTAATAGCCCATGATGATTGGTAACCTTCACATCATTCACTATCTTCTATTAAACCTTGCAAGCTTTAATTTTAAAAGCAGGTTATTATACCTACTATCATCAGAAAGTACTTTTAATAAACTGGGAATCTCCCGCCATAAATCCCCAGGAACATACTTACTCGATGTCTGCGGATAGGTAATAAACTTCTTTTCATACAAGCTTAGAGCCATCCAAAGAGCTCATAGGCTCTTTTTTGAAGTGAGGTTAAATCAAAAAGTAGTTGAGAATCTTCTTTAACAGTCTTTATTTCTACTTTTGTAATGATAGATTCGCTTTGTTTCTCAATGCGTTTGAACGCTTGTTCTGCCTTGTGTTGATCCTCTGACTTATCAATTGAGAGTGACTTGAATAATACTCCTTCTTTTTGATGGGTGAGTTCTAGTTGATAATACAGCTTCTTTGTAAAAGAAGTATTCTCTATATAGCTTGTCGAATTATTTTACTCTATTTCAAAGTGTAAAAAAAAGTTCGATTTGCTTAAGGATAATTATGTTTTAGCCTTCAAAGCAGTAATAAATATCAAGTATTACTTATAGTATTACTTAGTGACAGTTAGAGAAAAATTAACCATTCTCAAATGTGAGATCAGTAAACAAAAATAGACTATCCAAATTTGGATAGTCTATATAAATCAAGCACTTATATTGATTCAAAAAGTAAAATATTACTAGGCTCAAATTTAAGCTCAGTGAATACATGGCGCTAATAGAAACAAATAAGAACTCAATTGAGCGGCTTATCTATTAAGAACCTCCTTATGCAGGTTACCATTTTTTTTTAATTTTCTGTTTGTGATTTTAGATATTTTCTTTGAGATTTTTTCGCTGTGAGTTTTATCAAAAATTTTTCCAAAACCAATCATATCATTTTTTATTCTAATATTCTTGCAAGCCGTAATACCATTGATTTATTCATATATACATATTTTGCTTAATAACTCTTATTTATTTCCACGTCTACTTTTACATGAGGGTAATATCCTTTACTAAATTTTGTTCCATTACTTTTCAAGAACTCATATACTTTCTTTTTTTCTTCAGAAAATTGATCAATAGATGTCAACTCAAATTCAACTATATGATAAATCAAATCAAACATTAATGTTTCCATTATCATATCCAACTCTTCTTGGCTAATTTCGTGTTTCATAGAAATCTGTAATAAAGATTATTCTAATACTTTCTTCTTATTAATCTTTTTCATTCTCCTGTCAACAATGTCTATATGTTGTAATTCATTCGTTCTGTTATCTTTTAAAAAATTATATGAATCCTGGATATCTTTTGTCATCTCTGAAACAGAACCTATATTATGCTCTAAAATATACATCAATATAGTATGAAGCATAATATTCATTACTGAATTAAGTTGGCTTTTATCTCTAAAGTTTACTTCCATTGTTTTTTATTATTGATTAAGCAGTGTAAAATGACTGTCTAAAATTAAGACAGTCATTAACAATAAGATGTAAGATATATAGCTCCTTACACAACAGTAATTATAAAATACGATATTACTAAAAATATAGAATTCACAAAAAGCTGCCTTAAATAATTAAGACAGCTGGACGCAATTTTTTATACGATTTAAGCTCCCTAGGCCCACGTATTATAATGCTAATATAAATAAAAAAATCATATTAAAACAAATTATATTAAAATTTAATTATTTATTGTTAATTTAAATTATACAAATACAAATCCTTTGCTTTTTAAGCAAAAAGCAATATTTTTTTTTAATTCAATATATCTATACTGTATAAAAAATATCTTTGGATTTATTTAGTTAAATTATTATCAACTATAGATATAAAAACATTTAATTAAATTTATTAGTAGATGAAATATATGATATCTATTTTTAACTTAATATACCACTCACTCAATAAAAAGGCTATTTCACTAAATTCAAAATATACTGTTCTAGTAACAAAAAAAAGCCCCAATTAAGGGGCTTTCCTGTTTATATAAATATATTTTTATTTAAAAATAACGATTTATAAGATCTTGAATAATATCTCTAAAAGTGAAATGTCTAGGATAATGATATTCTCCTTCATAAATATCCCACACCCCTCTATTTCTATCATAGATTCCAACATATAAAGTAAAAGAACCTCCGTAATTTGAAGAAGAAGGTGAAATTCTTTGGCCTTCTTCTAAAATAGCTTTAACAGCATCTTTGCTTATTGAGCGTTCAAATTGATATTCAAGAACCTCTCCGCTTCTTACATCTTTAAATTGCGCTCTGGTCTGAGCTTGGACTGCGGTATTTACTCCAAATACCAATAAAAATAACATAATAAAATTCTTCATAGTTTCTGATTTTAAATTATTAAAAATAATGGTTAACCATATCAAATATAATAAAAAAAGAATAAAAATTAATTTATTTTCAAATAAAAGCTAATTTTTATTCTTTTTTTATCAAAAAATTACGTTTAAAAAACAAAAAAAATCTAGGTTTTTCAAGCATTCAAGACTAGAATAAAAAAGCCCCTTAATTGGGGCTTTTTTATTTAAGCATATTATATAAGACATAAGGTATAATACTTATTTCTTATCAAATTTTATAAATCTTGTAAACTTAATAGATAGACTCTACAAACGGAACGAGTTTTACATAGCAAGTAAATATCTTCTTGGAGAGACCATTGTAAATCAAATAGGGAAAACACCAGCTTCAAGATGAGCTTTTTTTGCAAAAACGATATAACTTAACTGTTAGTTTACCTATCCAAAAATGGAAACCTAAAGTTGAATTTGAGCCTTTATTTTAAATGAAAGATTTTACCCAAATACCACAAGAACGATTTTTATATAAAGATGATTACTTTTTGATAATTAAAGATATTTTTCCAGTTAATCCTAATCATTTACTTATCAGAATACTGTAAGATAGGATTACCTATAATATGATTGATTATCATTTTCGAGTCATAATCACACATATGATTAATATTTATCAAAAAGTATGGAATGATTTTAAAATCAAAGATTTCATAGATTCTCCAAATGATTAATTTGAAGTAAAATAAGACATGTAAAAAAATCGCCAATTCGCTACTAAAATCCCCCATTCCTTCTAATAAATCTGTTAAAATTCATCAGTTGATTTTCCTTTGAATTACTTTGAAAAAAGTGTTGTACAAAAATACAAAAATTGGGGATAAACCCCTATGAATGCTAGGATCTTATTTATTGTATCGGGAAGTAAAGTACTTCTGATGTTAGATAAAAGACCAAAACCAAGGATACGCAAGTATTTCTTGGCTTTAGAAGTAATTTACTTCCCATTCTAAATAAAACACCAAAGCCAAGGATAAAAACATCCCTTGGCTTTTTGACACTGTACTAAAAAATCCCAAGCGGTACGGTAACCTGGGATTTTTTTATTTCTCTTTATCCTCCTTCTCAAAATACTCTATCAGCTGAAGCATTGTATTTTCGGTTTGCATAATATCCAATAAGATCATTTTAAAAGTCTGCTTTGTATTCTCGTCAGTAGAGTTAATATTGGAATACAGATAAGTCATTAAGAACTCGCTCTTGTTATTGATCATTTCCTTTAATTCCGCAATATTAGATAGTGTATTCACACGATTATAATCCATTAGATCTATCTTAGTACTTGATATTGCTTTCCATCCATTAATCTTCACTTGAGGAATATAAATACCTTTCGAATCCATTACTATCTTTTGTATAGTTACTTCTTTATTCTTGCTATTCTCTTCCAATCCAGCAATCAAAGCTTCCTGTTTAGGTATCATCTCTTTTATATCCTCCTTAGACTCACTTAATTCAGTACTAATAGTTGTATACACCTGTCTAATATACGCTTTATCCTTGCGCTGAGAATTCCAATTATCAATAAACAAAGCAATTAAAATCCCTACTACAACAGGAATTATCTCTTTAACGAATTGTATACCATATCTCTTTATTCTTTGTTTCATTAATTTAAGTATGGAATAAGGTTATCAATTTACAAGGCTTACACACTATTTACTGACTTTTATAATCATAAAAAGCCTTTAAACTAAATTAGCCTAAACTATTTCGCTAATTTAATTAAATATTGATATGCGAAACATGAGATACTTAAAATTCTTGAATTAAAAAAAACTCCTTAGTTCAGATACACTAAGGAGGTTATTATACTCATTTACTTCTTCTCTTTTAGTAGCAAAGACAAAAACTCCTTTCCTATATAAGGGTTAATGATATGTTGAAAGTCTTTTTGTAGTGTGAATACAGTGACTGTAGCATCTGCTTCTGGAGAATAGATAACATCTGTTCCCCACCATCCACCGTGATAATAAGCATTAAATCCTAAATCAAAATGAAATACTCCAAGACAATACTTAGACTGATCAGCAGGTAGAACATAAGTAGTCATCTCCTGAAGAAGCTTCTTATCTTTTATAATTTTTCCTTCAAACAAATATTGAAAAAAAAACGCTGATTCTTTTGTAGTAGAAGCAATTCCCCCACCGCCGTATAAATCCCAAGAAGGATCTAAATCATAAGAATCCCAATTGTACTTCTTAGCATATTGATGGGCTAATGCCATAGACTGTTTAGGATATTCTTCTAAGTTAATAAACCATGTCTCAGTCAATCCTAACTCTTTATACTTTAATAAATCACGCATCGCTAAGTAGAACACTTTATTAGTCTTTTGTTCTATAATCTCTGCTAATAACAGATAATTAATATCTCCATAGCTAAACTTCTCTCCTACTTTCTGAGGTTCTCCCATCTGCATAGATCGCTTTACTTGTTCCTCTTTTGTCCAAATGTGTTTTGGTTTTTCATTGACCAACTCAAAATAAGCATCATTTACATAATCTTGAATACCTGAAGTATGAGATAATAAGTGTTTTACCGTAATCTTATTTAAATCATAGTTCGCCTTTTCAAACATTTGACGAGTCTGCTTAGACAGTAACTTCTCTATAGATTGATCTAAAGATATCTTCCCTTCCTCTACTAACCTCAGCGTAGCTGCAGCTACATAAGGCTTTGTATTACTTGCTATCAAAACAGGTTGTTCGCGCTTTAAAGCTATACCTGTTTTAATATCTGAAACGCCAGTGGCATAACTCCACGAAACACCTTGTTTAGGAGACTCTACGTGTACCATAATACCTGCTGCATCTTTATGTTTAGCATATAGAGAATCTATCTTATGCTGAAACACAGATTGTAATTGGGCTGTACTTAATAAGGGGAATAATAAACAGGTTAATAGTAATGTTTTCTTCATTTAAAATTAGGTTAGTTAAAGCCATGTATAGAATTCGTCTTGACTTTTGTAAAATAAAGGTTATATAAATTTGTACCACTAAACAAACAAAACTTATAACCCCATGTACCAAGTACTCCATAAAGATAGTATAGAATTAGATATAGTACCCCATTTACTACTGCCAAAAAGAGGATTTAAATCAAAACCTCCTAAAATGGGGTGTTAATACTAGTTATGAAAAAAATACATTTTATTTTACTACTTAGTTTTATAAATATTCATTGCTTTAGTCAAGAGGATAAAGCAATACATTTTGATACATATCGTACGATATGTACTGACTTCATTATTGATCTGACCCAGCAAGACCCTATCATACACGATAAACAAGTTAATTATGTCATTCTGGCGCTTGCAAAAAAAGACGAAGAACATCTAGGTTATTTCCGTTTTACACTTGACAAAGAAATTAATTTAGCAGAAACCAATTCGATTAAAACAATACTATTTACAACTTTTGTGAGCAACTTAAAACAAGAAATTAAGAAAAAAAATAGTGCCCTAAAAAAGCAGAAAATTAGAAAAGCAGTATCCTTTGACAACCTGCTTTACGCTCCTGTTTTAATTCAATTAAAAAACAACGAAACCCTCAAACATTATAAAAGTCAAATTGAGTATCAAGAAATTGTCTTTTAATCAAAGTCAAAATTCAAAAAAACAAACTAATTAATAAAGGTCTTTTAAATTAAGATAATAGGGTGTGATATTAAAAAATCTCTCCCTATTTTTTATATCTATTTTTATTTTCTATCTTATCTAAAGAAAAGTTCTACCAATCGGAACGAAAAGTCTGCTAAATAGCCCAACAACGCATCTTTATACTCATTAAATTAGATACTTGAAAAAATATTCTACTTATATTTATTCACTTATACTGGTATATTGCAAGTCCGTTTTAGGTTATATCTCACTTGTTGTTTTAGATTGAATAATGGAAACCTTGAAATACGAAAACTTGCGGTGCTTTTTCAAGAATTGTTTCAAATCCCTTTAGGAAATATTCATCACGCGTTTTACCGGATAAAACAAGAGTTAAATCAAGGACTTGTTATTTGGATAAGTTGAAACAGGAATTGGAAAAGTATATGGATAAAAAGTATTGAATCTAAATCTTTATTTTTAGCATATGAGTTTTGACTTTTATCGGTTCAAGGAGCTTTTCAACATTCAAATGCCTATAAAAAAGAAGCAACGGAGAAACAACGCATTGAATTTAGAAAAAGAAAGTAGACGTACAAGTTTAGCAGAAATGGAGTTGTCTCTTTTAATAGAAATCAGTAATGAACAGCATAAATAGCTTTACATTTAAAGGTTATTTATATTTAGACATAAATTTAGAGCATGTTCCCTATTTTCTTTTAGTTCATTGTGTTATGTTTTTATATTTTTACATTAAAATGAAATCTACTTATTGCTATGTCGATTATAAAGAATTACAGCAAACAATACTCATTTGAGTACTTCAATATTCAAACTAATTTAAAAAAAGGAACAACAGACAAAGGTTCATACAGTTAAAACCGCAGAACCTAGTTTAGGACTCATATTCTATTAAACGATCACCATCACAGGACATCAAAGTTTCGATGAAAAGTAATCGTTCCATTATACAGTCTACCTAAAACCACATATTCTATCATGACAAAAGGAGAAAGCCTAATTAAAGATACAGCCATACAAAATCTAGATTTTAAAGCGCTACAAAACCTTAGAAGCACCTATTTCGAATACTTGAAAACCAATCCTATAGTATTTCCTTCATCCATAGATATAATAGATAGTATCAAATTTTTAAAGAGAAAAAATGGTGCTAACATCACAATCATTGGGCCTTATAAAAATATCACTGTATTTGAAGCTGCAAACAGGATTGCTTCTGATTTAGTAATTATCAATGGTTTATTAGAGCTTATCGAAACCAAATCCGAATACCAAAAGGCTACGTTCACATTGCGTTTAGGTATAACGAATCACAGAGGACATGGTGATTTCACAATTTCTCTGGATAATCAAGACTATGAAGGAGAAGCTTTTAATGTCGCTCCTTCTTTCTTAAAAGCTAAACTTAGAAACACAATCAACAAATGGAAAGACAATTCGAAATTAATGCATATTCTTATTAATGAAGACTCTTTTGAAAAAAACAACTTTAAAGATCTGGATTTTCGTGTATTCAAAGTTAAAAACTGGGAACTCCTACCTCAACTTATTAAATAACATTGGGAAGTTTAAAAATTAAAATAAAGTATCCCCGTCTCAAAATTCAATAATATGAGAACATTTTTTACCCTATCTATCTTTATTATCTTGCATTAACTTCGCTTTAAAACGATTAGGAAACAAGACACCTAATTTGTCTTCTGTTTGTACAATATAGTTAGGTTCAATTTAAAAGGGCATAATCTTTATATTTTGGATGAACTCACATTAGAAATCAACATAAAAAATAGCATCAAGGAGAAGATAATCACTCAAATCCGCGGTATTAATGAGTATTCTTTGTCGTTTATTTTCTCCTCTTTCGTAGTTTGCTTTTTCTAATAAGCTCCAATAAAACGCATTGTTATAAACAATTAGTGCTAAATCAGTAGTAGGAAGGTTTAAATACGTTTCACCCAGCTCGTATAAGTCACAAACCGTTGTATTTTGAAAGGGGTTTATCTTTCCTTTAGGAAAATTATCTGTACTGATGACATTCATTTGTTCATCTAGAGCAAAACCAATACAGTATTTTACATTTTCAATAGGTTCAAAATAATAATGCATTGCATATTTAGCTAGACACTGTGTTAGATCTACTGTAGGGACTTTGTCTTGAAAATCATCTACTCGATCTAAATCAACAATTTCAAACGTATAGAAATTCAGATGTTTTAAAAAGTATGCATCCGTTTTCTGCAACACATGATCTTTAATACGAGCTTCTACAGCCAAGAATTCAGTCTTTACTAAGTTGATATCATTGTAATCTAGAATATCCAACACTTCCGTTGTGTTGTGAGGAGAAAAAGAATATTGATACCCAGGGCAACGTAAAGTAAAAGGGATAGTTGCAAAGGTGCCAGTCAAAAGTTTTGTATCACATTGGGAAAATGAAGACATCGAAAAAAATGTACTGATTAGCAGGAGTACATAGTTCAACTGTGGCAGATAATTGGCGTGTGGTTGTTTATTCGATTGTACGTTAAGCATCATTGATTATATGGGGTAACATTATTACTTATTTTTCTATCCTATCTAGTGTTTTTTACTTTTTTAGTTTTAGGAATTTAAGCAGACTAAATTTTGATTTTGATTTAACTACATACATTAGATTTTCAACGGTTACTTTATTGACACTATTTTTATAGTTCTAAGTCTTGTGTAAAATTCGCTGTACTAAAGTTTCGCTCCAGAAAGTTATACCCCAAATCATACGTTATAGCCCCTCTGTCTTCAAATTCAAATTTGTAGAACTGTCCATCAGTTACCACGTTTTTTATTTCATATTGATGTGTTCTTGCTTCATTCGGATCAGGCCCCCAATAGTCAAAATTATCAGTAAAGACAAGCTTGTACTTTGGAGCAAATACTTCATTTACCTGTTTTGCTTTTTTGAGTGCTGTCCAAAGGTAAAAACTTTCGGATTTGGCCAGTGGTAAGACCAAGTTCTCCTTTTTAAAGGTGAATGAATGTAACTTAGGATAGAAAGGCTCATCATAAGGCAACGGATCAAGGTGCATCACATCATGAATGTTCGAAAGTAACATATAGGCCCAGATCATCTCATTAGTACTCGCCATTCCGTAGTCCTCTATTGTCTTAACAATCTTCCCATTTTTAATAAAGGTGGTTGTCAGTGTTTGATCATCCGTATGATCAACGGCATAGCTATTCTCAAGAGCTAAGGGATTTGCCTTTCTAAACTTGTCAAAAATAGTTTGCGTTGTTTGACGGTCAAGATGTCCAGCATAAAAACCAAGTGATTTCACATAGCCTTCTCCCTGAAATAAAACATCTCCTTCTTTAGTGATCGAAATATCGAGTATGGGACATGAACCATAACAGCCCGAACTAGAATAGATAATTTGATCAAAATTGGGCAAACTTTCTAAGTTATAGGTAAGTTTCTTATATCGGATTATCGTGCTATCATTCCATGCTAATTGCAAAGTATCATTTCTTTTAGAAACAAATTTCCATTGAAACTCCCAATTATGGGTTACTAGACTTTTAATACGAACACTGTCTTTATTGACTTGGTAGGGTACTGTATTTCCTAAAAATTGTCGCATTCTCTTTCCTGTTACTCGATCTAAAGCTTCTTTATAGAATCCCGAATAAAAGGAGATACTATCCTTGGAGATTGTCATTCCTATAGGTAAACGAAAGGATGCTAGTGGAAAATCATCTTTTAGACTGTCATCCCTAATTAATTCCCAATCACCCACCAATGTTTCTCTTACATTGTTATCCGCTTTTTGTTGCTCTCTACGTTGACTACATCCTAAAAGTATAGTCGTGAAAATAATAAAAAGAATTGTACGTGTTCCCATAGTTTAAATTGGAGTTACCGTTTTTATTTAATTGGGCAATAAGTGTAGTAAGCTCTACGAGATCTAACTTCGTAACAGTTTTTAACATAGTCTTATTATCAAAGATAATCACTAATACCCCCTTATTGTCTTCTTCATATCCAACTTGATGTAAGGTGAACTGAATTTTCTTAAAAATCAACTCCTCTCCTTTTCCCTTAAACCACTTGTAATCCGCTGTATAAGTTAATTTATGATCCACTATCGTAATGACCTCTTTTCCGCATGTATTCCACAAGGAAACACGCAACAGTAAAAAAAAGAATAGTCCACCGAGAAGTAAAGCAATTAAATTAAAAAATTTGAATGCTCCACCATTGACAATATTTACCACAAAACCGCCTATAGGTAAAGCAGCTGAAAGAAATGTAAGAATGTACAAAACTACACGAGCAAAAAGAGGACTCTTTTTCACTTTAAGCACTACTGTAGTATCATTCAAGACTATTTGAGGCATAGCAATCTATTTTTATACGGAATGAAAAACTGCCTTTATTTCATAATGAGACTCAAAGATAGCATAAAACTCGTACCTTTAGTAAACTAATTTTTTTTTGCAAATCCTCTTTTTCACCATTATTAAAATACAGATAATCAGCGACTTACACTTAGAGTTTAGCAGTAGCGCCAATTTGTTTTTTGACAAGGCTGATCTGGTTATATTAGCTGGAGATACCCATTTGGGTAGCAAGGGAATCGAGTGGATCAAAAAATACATACCCAATAAAAAAGTGCTGTACTTATTGGGCAATCACGAGTATTATAAAGGTTCATACCCAAAGACTTTAAACAAAATAATCGATGCCGCAAAAGATACAAACATTCACGTACTTGAAAATAGTTTTATTGATATAGGCGATATTCGCTTTCATGGCTGTACCTTATGGACGGATTTTTCCATTTTTGGTAGCCCAATAGAATATGGTATGATTTGTCAAAGCAAAATGAACGATTACAAGCAAATTAAACGAGATCCCTCCTATTCCAAATTGAGAACAATTGATGTTTATCACATCCATCAAAAATCAAGAACTTGGTTAAATCAGAGTTTAAAAGAGTCTGCTGCTAAAAAAAATGTGGTTATCACTCATCATGCTCCTAGTATATTATCCATTCCCGAAAGTTATAAGAATGATCCCGTAACTGCCGCTTATACTTCCAACTTGGAGGATTTTATTTTAGAACATCAACCCACCTTTTGGATTCACGGTCATATTCATACACCCTGTCACTATAAGATTGGTGAAACAGAAATTATTTGTAATCCACATGGCTATTTAGATGAAAGAGATAATGGGTTTGATAAAGAGTTAATTATTAAGATATAAATAGATGAATTATTTAGTTCTTAAGTAACTTAATCTTCACTCAATAAAAAAATTAATTTAACTTCTGAAGTTCTAATATCCGATCTCTACTATAGTAGACAAAATTCTTTTCTTTCAAGTTTGGGTTACCGATTTTATAATCTACTTTTGAAAGACAACCTTGTAACAAATCTATTTATGTCAAATTTAGCTTCTGATCTTTTATTTGGAATCGCGGTAGCCGATGCGCTTGGAGTTCCTGTAGAATTTAAAAGTCCTACAGAAATCAATATAACTTCGGTACAATCCAATTACCAAGATGTTCCCAATCGCTTTGCTCCTTTTGGTTCTTGGAATAAACCCGTTGGAACCTTTAGTGACGATTCATCCCTTACTTTTTGCACAGCAGAATATTTAGCAACTGGTCAAACCGATTTGAACGATCTTATGGATATTTTTAAAAATTGGTTAAAACAAGGCTATTGGACCACAGACGGGCATACCTTTGATGTTGGTAGAACGACTTTATTGGCCATTGAAAACTTTGCCAATAACTATAATTGGAGAACATCAGGACTCAACACAGAACGCGATAATGGCAATGGCTCATTAATGCGTATCGCTCCTTTACTCCTACCTCTTTTATATGACAAAACAATTACAGACTCCTATCAATATGTTAGTGACTTCAGTAGTGTAACACATGCGCATCCCATTTCAGTAGATAGTTGTCTTATCTACTTACAGTTTGCGAAACATCTTTATCACACCAAAGACACTACACTTGCTTTTGTAAGGTTAAAAGAAGAATTAGCCTTGAAATATCATAACAATGCTATATTTAAAAGACTTTTTTCAGAGGAGTTTCTATCATTAGATCCTGGTATATTTAATGCTAGTGGTTTTGTAGTAGGAAGTTTAGAAATTGCTTTACATACTTTGCTCACAACAACAAGTTATGAAAAGGCTGTTTTACAAGCGATATCACTTGGCAAAGACACAGATACCAATGCAGCAATAACAGGGGCTTTAGCTGGGATTTTATATGGATATGATAGTATTCCTTTGCATTGGATAGAACCTTTGAAACGAAAAGAGGATATTGAAGTGTTAGCGAATCAACTATACTTAACCTATAAAAAATAACATTATGAATTACATCACCCTAAAAGATCTAACAGAGCACAATCCTTCCAATCTTTACATCGGCAAAAGAAACCCAAATAGTACTATCTTATTTATAGGGATATGCCTATTATCGAATACAATTCTAATAAAGTTCCCTATATCATTGAATTGGAATCGAAGAAAGTATTCTAATAAAATGCAAAAGTAATTCGATCAGCTGAAGCTTGCTTTTACTTTAGTTTTAGTTTCACTTGTAACAATTCCATCCATTTTGCTCGATCATTCACTACAAAACGACATTCTTGATCCGCTAATTTTACCTTTAAACCATTGTCAATCACCCCCATGGTTCTACAAGGTTGGATGGTTTGCACATCGACAAAGGCAATGCGTACCGTTTTTTTTGTAAAATTAAACTTGTGTGAATGAAAGAGTAAATAGTCTTGGGTGATCCCAAGCTTTCCACCAATCGCCTGTCCTTTTAAAAACAAGTTGGCAACGCCATATGCTTCTAAGACTTCCCCTTGTTCTAAGGGTAAATCTAATTTAAGTAAAATTCCCTTGGTCATCTTCTTGATAAAGAAGTAAATCACCAAGGAGAAAAATACACCAAAAAGCACACCTTTCACCAAATAGTAATACCAAGCTTCTAAGCTTCGATCAAATATCCAGTCGAACAATGCACCTAAAAGGATATACGTTACAATAACTAAGCTTACAACCTTGATTGCGTCTTTTTTGCTTACTCCTAAAGCATCTGCTCCAATTTTCATATTCTTTCGTTTAATCGCGTTTTAAAGATACGGACAAGGTAACGTTAATTTTTATAAAAATGCAACATAGTAGCAAAGTATATAAAGTTGAAAATTGAAGTTATTTTACGCGTTAAAAGGCGATTTTTATTTTTAGCCGTTCAACACCTGGCTATTTCCTTTTGAAATATAGATTGATAAAAATTTGCTGTTCAACTGAACCTAGTACCTTTTTAAAACGCTCCTTTTTTTATTGCTTTCTTTTTGTATTTGGGAGCAACTACAACAGTTAGAAACTGCAAAATATAGCAAATTCAGACACTTGCAATCGTACGAAACAACCACAAAAAAAGTCAAGCAGTAAACTACTTGACTTATTTCTATCATTTAGTTGCGTACACTCCTTAGTTTAAAAACGCGTCCAATCTGAATTTACTTGATAATCCAAAATAGGATCTACGTCATTTCGGGTTTTAAATTGTCCGTAAAAAGCGGCTAAATCAGCTTCAACCTGTTGACGGGTAATCTCCACCAGTTGAGAATTAAAGTCGTCCATTTGCAATACAAATTGAAAGGCAATAACGCGAGAAAGCATCTTGCCAATAAGCAACATATTGCGCTGTTTTACTGTGCTATCCACTGTAAAATCGAAGTACATTCTAAATAAATCCACACTTACATTGGTGCGTTCATACCCTTGTAAAAAGCGATATAAATTGGTTTCCTTCGCTTTTCGCATCAACTTTACAATTCCTTCGGCAATTTGCGTATACAGCATCTCATTGGATCCTTCAAAAATTTGGAAAGGTCTACAATCAACTAAAGATCGCCCTGCAATATGATCCAATCGATAACCATTCGCACCTGCTAATTGCAAGCTAATTTGAGCTGATTCTTGCATTAAATCCGTCACAACCGCTTTGAGTACATTAGCCTCAATACTCATCGAAGCCAAGTCGTTCTCAATTCCACTAGTTGCTACGCTGAAAATACACATACCTGAACATAACGTGTAAGCCGCTTGAATCTTGGCAATTTGATTTTTTACTGAATCAATACTCAATAGCGGAACCCCTCCTACTTGTCTTTCTTGACAATGCGCCATTGATTCATCTAACAGTCTTTGAATAAAGCCTAACCCCATTCCAGGAAATTGCAATCTACTGCGGTGTAGTGTATCAAGCATTAGTTTAATTCCCGTGCTTTCGGTTATTAATTTTTGTTCTGAAGGAACGGCAATATCAATTTCATTAATGCCATAAGGAATCGCATACAGCCCAAGGTTATTGTAGCGGTGCGTCATGGGAATATGTTGTTCCACTCTCTTGTTTTCAGAAACAAAAAAATCAATATCGCGAGATAATTCGCCATTGGGCTTGCACTCTCTTGCAGTAACTAACCAAAAGTCAGCTGCACCACTCAACCCTTGCCAGTGTTTTTGTCCTTTAATGTGAAACGTTTCCCCTTTCTGCTCAAAGGCCGTTTTCATATTCAAGGCATCACTCCCATGGGCTTTTTCCGTAATCATCAAACCTCCCATAGCCTTGTTTTTCATAAACTGATGAAATACGCGTTGCTGTACAGCCGGTTGTCCGTATTTCGCTAGAGGTTCCAAAAAAAGTGCAATGTTAATCCCAAACATCAATGACAAAGGCAACGACTCATACGAAGCAGCAGCAAGTATTTGCAAACACTCTTTTACTTGTACTCCTCGTCCACCGTGCTTTGTTGGAATAGCCACTGCCAATGGTTTTTCCTCCATGATTTCCTCCATTAATTCAGCTGGAAAATCACGGGTTAATCCCATATCATTATAATTGTATTTTTCGCGAAACAAATACTTTAATCGCTTCTTAAATTCTGCGATATAGGTACTAAAATCGATGTGTTCTATTACTGCATGCATAACTATCTCCTTTTTTCAATTAAAAAATCTACAGCTGCTTGACAACTTCTCCCCCTAGGTGCCGAAAAATCGATGAACGATTGAGTCGTCTATAAGGACAAAAACGATCAAACGCTACTTTGAACAAATTTAAAAAGCTGATTGAAAAACAAATATGACAGTTCAGATTAAAACTAGGACAAATCGTGCATCTTTAACATAGAACTAAAACTATATCTTCCTGTATGCTGAAGGAGTAATTCCCACGTGTTTTTTAAAAAGTCGAGCAAAAT
Source organism: Myroides odoratus (assembly GCF_001549985.1). Lineage (GTDB taxonomy): Bacteria > Bacteroidota > Bacteroidia > Flavobacteriales > Flavobacteriaceae > Flavobacterium > Flavobacterium odoratum_A. The sequence goes on from NZ_LROZ01000026.1 coordinate 37,826, forward strand.
AAGACGGATCGACAAAATCCAGTTCATAAGCAATGGTTGCAATGCTTTTATTGGTTTCCAGCAGCAAAAGCTGGCTGTGAATAATGGCTATTTCCAAGATAAGTTGCTTGGATGATTTTTGATACACAGCAGAAACACAACGATTCAAATAATTGATTGACACTTTGAGTTGATCGGCATAAAAATCGACGGTCTTGTACTTACTAAAGTGCAAATGGACGAGTTGTTTAAACGCAATGGCAATCTCTTGTCTACGCTCAATGGATGTGGTCGAATCCGACAGCTTAATCACCTTTAATGCAATGGTTTTAAACAAACTTTCATACAGCTCTTTATAGGGTTGATCGCTGTGAATTTCACTATACAATAAATCAAGCAGACTACTAAGTGCCGCACTGTTTTGAGCATTGAGGTTGAGCAAAGGAGAGATAGTAAAAATATTCAAAATCTGTGTTTCGCGAAACATGGAGGTCATGGCGTGTTCTTTAATCAGTACACAATAACCTTCTGCCGATTTGTCCACAGACTCAATGGCTGAAATATAACCATAATTGCATAGCAAGACGGCAGGTGCTTCTACCGTAAACGTAGTCGAATCAATTCGTTGGGTAAAATAGCCTTTAGTCAGATGAATCAACAAATTATACCCAAAGAAAATAGGCGGAATTGGAATTTTCAGGTAAGGGGCAATATCCTTGAGGGAAAAAATTTTAATTGGAGTGCTAATATAGATCAAATGATTCCTACTCATGTCCATGAACTTGGAAACAAACTCATCTGCATTAATTTGATTGTCTATCATATGAATGGCCTTTATTCAAAGTTCAGCAATTGAATTCAATTGACCATCAAAAACAAGCTTTTTTTCGCTATTTTCAAGGAAAGTGAAGCTGCTTTCCCCCTTACTATTGCAGCCCCAATACTACACATGTCTTTGTAAAATACAAAATAAAACCTGCTGATTTTTATCCACTTTCGTTAAATCTAGCAATGACAGAAAGTATAAGAAATAATCTTTGTAACTATTTTTCTACACAAACGGTCAAAGTAAATGATTTAATAGAAAGAAGTTTTTTAATACATTTAAAAAAGGATACGATCATAACAAAGAATTACGATCAATAAAGCTTCACCGTAATTACAAAATGACCATATTCAATTTTATGATTACTATCAGTAATAGTACACACAAACAAATAACTATCCTTAGATACTTGGCGGTAATGTACTAGCGAGCTTAATTCGCTATAGACTGGAGTAGCTGTATTTAGAAATGTTTCTAAATTATCTAAAACTAATTTTTTACTTTGTACATCCTCTCCTTGGAGCTTAAAGAATTTCTCAATTCCTTCTAACAATCGATCCATGATAAAAACACCTGGCACAATAGGATAATTATCAAAATGTCCTTTGCATTGTTCGATTGTAAAAGAAGGGATTTGAATTTTAAAATAAAATGGCTCGATTAAATTCACCAGTACGTCCTCCTTTATTGGAGAACTTTCTGCAGGAATTTTTTCTGTATAAAAACTGCTGAAAACATCATTAAAAGCATTTTCATCAAAAATAACATATTCTAGTTCAGAAGTATAAAACAATTGATTTTGATTATTCAAAACATCTACTAAAACTTTTCCTTTACGCTTTGAAAATGAAAAAGGCTTAGCACAATACTTTAATCCATCCTCTACAATAGTACTATTGATTTTTCTTATTCTAATTTTTTCAGCTAAGAAAAATGTTTTAGAAGAAATATCCATGGCTGTCAATAAAGAGATACTTCCCAATGATGCAACTATTTGCCCTATCTCTTTGAATCCTCTCAATTGACTATCTGAGCTATTTGTAGTACTATACTCTACTGTAGATGCATTCCTTACCAAATTATCCATTGGAAATAAATAAGGGTAATTCTCCCCGATGTAGTTATATAAATGTTTCATATTACAACTAATTTTGTTTAATAATATACGTACAATCTATATTTGAATTTTCGTCATAAAAAGATTGAGGTACTTGTATTTCTATATCACTTAATTGAAGATAATCTTTGATTCCATCTAAAAAAGCGATTAAAGTTGGAAAGGTTAAATATTGATCAATTTTATATTGTTTAGCAGCTCTGTGATAACGATCAACACCTTTCAAATTAATCACAGCATAATCTGAAGTATATTCTTGCACCTGAAACTTGAACTCCGGACTCGAGGTGTAAATAGCAGATATAGCGACTAAAACCATTGACCTGCAATCTCGATCCATAGTAGCATCTTTAATTAATGCTTGCTCTGCTTTTGCTTTACCAAGATTGTAAAATAGTTTATCAGAGTGCAAACGTATTTTATCTACTCCATACTGCTCTCCTATGGAATGTAATTGCAAAGCATAGAATTGAGAGGTAATATTGGATAAATTAATCGCTAAATCTGATACGGTTGCAGGAAGATATAAGTCAATTAATTTCTCTTTAATCTCTTGTGAAGGATATTGATCATCTCCTCTTAAAAGACGTAATTCTTCAAATAAACT
>NZ_LROZ01000027.1 GCF_001549985.1 Myroides odoratus
GCAATTATCCGTTGCTAATGCGGGAATTACTACGGCTAAAATTGCACCTGGGGGTGCTAAGCAGTTGTTGGTAACGGACGAAAATGGCACGGTGAAATGGGTTGATGCATCGGATGAGGTTATTCAAGAAGCTTTTGAGTTTAATGAAAAAGTTACCCTATTAGTAGATGGAGGCGATGGAACATTTATTTATTACAATGAAAAGGGTATTGATACTGACGGAAATCCCATTACTGGGCGAGGCGTAAAATTTGATGCCAATACGTTGCGTATTGAAAAAACAGCAGATAATACGTATGCCTTTTTCGATAAGTCTGATGATACAACACCGATNTCAAAATGATATTTACACTGCTGTAGCTGCCCAAGGAAAAGCGGCTACAGCGGCTGATGGATCAATTCAAGTGGACAATGGCGATCAAGCAGTATTAAATGCCATGCAACTATCCGTTGCTAATGCGGGAATTACTACGGCTAAAATTGCACCTGGAGGTGCTAAGCAATTGTTAGTTACGGACGAAAATGGCACGGTGAAATGGGTTGATGCATCGGATGAAGTTATTCAAGAAGCTTTTGAGTTTAATGAAAAAGTTACCTTATTACTAGATGGAGGCGATGGCACATTTACCTATTATAATGAAAAAGGTATTGATGCTAACGGAAATCCCATTACAGGGCGAGGCATAAAATTTGATGCCAATACCTTAAACATTAAAGAGAGAGAAGGAGCATCAGGAAAGGGAATTTACGACTTTTACGACGGAAAAACATCTCAACAAAGCCCCTTAATGACGATTAATACACGTGCTAACGCTATTATTTTTGAAAATAATTCAACGTCGATTCCGGGGGATAATCTTCAGGACGTTGTAAATCAACTTATTACCAAGATAGAGCAAGCGCAGGGTACGCTTTCCCCCATACTTGGAGAAGGAATTTTAATCAATGATCAGTCTCAAGTAAATGATGCCGTATTAAAGGAACTTACGTTGAGCTTGGCAGACGCTGCTGTAACAGAGACCAAATTAGCGGATGAAGCAGTAACCTCGTACAAATTAAAAAATAAAGCGGTTACCTTAGATAAGATTAACCCAGGAACAGACCGATATATTTTAGTAACCAAAGAAGGAAAAGCCCAATGGGTGCCAGCTACGGATAGTATTATACAAGAAGTAGTGAAACAACATGAGGTGATTACGCTTATTGAAAACAACGGAAACGGGACGTATTCGTATTACAATGAGAATGGTATTGATGCTACGGGAGCACCGATTCCTGCTAATGGTATACTCCTAGATGCAAATACATTGAGTATTTCAGAACAACCAAAGGGAACCTACATCTTTACTGATGGTACGTTTACACAAACGGGACTGCCGTTAGCTACTATTGATATTGCAGGAACAGTCATTGACAATATTACTGAAATATTAAATGATTCAACGGTTCAACAGGATATTTATACCACAGTTGCTGCGCAAGGAAAACCTGCGACAGCAGCAGATGGTTCAATTCAAGTGGACAATGGAGATCAAGCGGTATTAAATGCCATGCAACTATCTGTTGCCAATGCAGGAATAACAACGGCTAAGATTGCTCCAGGAGGTAACAAGCAATTATTAGTGACCAAGGAATCAGGTACTGTTGCTTGGGTAGATGTAACAGATGAAGTAATACAAGAGGCCTTTGCTTTCAACGAAAAAGTTACCCTACTCGTTGATGGGGGGGATGGGACTTTTACCTACTATAACGAGAAGGGTATTGATGCTGATGGCAATCCAATTACAGGACAAGGCGTAAAATTTGATGCCAACACGTTGCGTATAGATAAAACAGCAGACAATACCTATGCTTTTTACGATAAATCCAACCCAACAACCCCTATAGCTGTTATTGATGTGGCGGGAAGTGTGATTGAAAATATCACCGAAATCTTAAATGATACTACTGTTCAGAATGATATTTATACAGCAGTAGCCGCACAAGGAAAGGCGGTTACTTCACCAGATACCTCAATCACAATAGGCGGAACGGCAGATAAAGCGACACTTCATGCATTGGAGTTGAGTATTGCAACGGCTGGGGTTTCTACTACTGCCTTAGCACCCAAAGCCGTAACAACAGAAAAGATTCAAGGGGGAACACAAGGACAATTTTTGGTTACACCTACAGATGGCGTTGCTCAATGGATGAGTTTAGCAGATGATCCAATTAAAGAAATTTTAGCATTAAATCAGACCATTACAGAATTGATTGATCACGAGGATGGAACGTTTACCTACTTTAATGAGGGAGATTACGATGCCAATGGCCATCGAAAACCAACTGCAGTAGGAACGACATTCAGTGCTAATACGTTACGTGTAGCGGAACTCAATGACCCTCAATCTGGTCAAGCAACTGGCATATATGCCTTTTATGATTTGTCACAAGAGGATCCTATTGCAACGATTAATGTAGCAGGAACAGTCATTGAAAATATTACAACCATCCTCACGGAAGAGGAAGTACAGAATCAAATTTTTGCTACAGTAGCAGCAAAAGGAAAAAAAATACACAGCAATGACAATTCCATTGCAATCACAGGTGGAAATAAAGCAGCACTTAGCGAGGTCATTGTCAACATTCAACAAGAAGGAGTAAAAACCAATCATCTAGCATCCGGTGCCGTTACAACAGACAAAATCAATGCAATAGGGGTAGACCCAGGCGCTGTTTTGACTGCTGATGGATTAGGTCAGGCAGCTTTTGAAACGCCTTCAAACGTTGTTAGACCTGCCATGCAAGGAGACCTAGAAGGAGAAGCTGGTGTAATTAACATTGTTGGAGGAGGTGAAAATGTGCTATTTGGCGATACCACAAAAAAGGTAACCATTGCCATTAATTCAGGTGGAATAACAGGTACGCATATTGGATCTGAAACTATTGGAAATCAAAATATTAAAAACAAAACAATTGCAGCTCAAAAGCTAGATGCAACGGGAGCCACCGTAGGCCATGTTGCAACGGTAAATACAAATGGTACAGTTAGTTATCAACCCGTAACCCCTGCAATTATTGGAAATAAAGGTGATATCACAACCGATGGAATTGTTTCTGTAAACGATGGTATAGGGAAAGTATTGGATGATGTAGTTTTAGGAATTAATGATCAGTCTATTATTCCGAGTAAATTAGATGCTACTGGAGCTATAGAAGGCGCTGTTGCAATGGCAAATGGGAATGGAACCGTAACATATAAACCATTGGAAGCTACGGCTATTACGGGTACGGGAAATATTACAACAGACGGAATTGTAACTGTTGATCATGGTACAGGAAAAGTGTTAGCCGATGTTGTACTGGGAATTGAAGATGGAGGAATTACCAATGATAAAATAGCCTTAAATACGGTAACAATAGATAAATTATCTGCAGGAAGTGAACAAGCCAATCGCGTGTTAGTGATTGATGAGAACCGAGAAATAAAATGGGGAGAATTAGATGATATCGTAACCGATGCGGCAGGTAATTTAACTACGGATGGTATTATTGAATTGCAAAATGGAGATGGAGTTAACTCTCTTTTTAACGATGTAAAACTAGGAATTAAGGAAGGAAGTATTACCAATGCTGAATTACAAGATCAAACCATTCAGATCGAAAAATTGAACAGTGCAGGGGCCATTTCGGGTATGGTTATGGTTACCAACGCCAATGGAGGGTTTACTTACGTTGATCGAGAGAGTATTGTACAAGCAGGAGAAGATTTAACCTTGAGTAATGAGCTGGAATTCCTAGCAGGTAGTAATGGAATTTCTGCCGTACTCGCTGATACCAAAATTGGAATTAAGAATCAAGGAATAACTGAAGATAAATTAGCGGATGGTGCAGTTACAACAGCTAAAATTTCTGCTGTAGGAGCAGATGAAAATGCCGTATTAACTGCAGACGGATTAGGAAATGTAGCCTATAAAAAAATTAACCCGACTGCTTTTGAAGGCGCAGAAGCTGACCTGAAATCTGATGGCTCTATAACAATTCCACTAAATAACAAAGCTGTTTTAAAGGAAACAACGATTGCAATTGCGAATCAAGGGATTGAAAACAAACACATTAAAGATCAAACAGTTACTGCAACAAAGATTGATGCACAAACTTCTGCTCTAGGTGCCGTATTAACAGCAGATGGAAGTGGAAATGCAGTTTTTCAGCGCTTAGAAGAAGTGGCCTTAACGCAAGGACAAGCCGTAACTTCATCTGATGGATCTATTGCTGTACCTCAAGGGAATAAAGCCGCTTTACAAGCGGTGGATATTAGCGTGGCTGATGGAGGAATTACCAATGAAAAAATAGCTGCCAAAGCCGTGACAGAAGACAAAATAGGAAGCAATAAAGCTGCTGGTTTTGTTTTGACTTCTGATGGACAAGGTGGCGCTGAGTTTAAAACACTGGGCCAAGTTATTGGCAATAATGGAAAAGCTATCGTTGGAGAAGCTGCTATTGCTGTGACAGGCGGTGAGCATGCTGCCTTAGCTGATGTAACCTTAGATGTTAAAAATGGAGGAATTACAGCAGCTAAATTAGCCGCTAATGCTGTTACGACAGATAAATTAAAGAATGGAGCTGTCACAGCGACCAAAATAAGTGGGGATGCTCCAAATCAAATCTTGGGAACAGATGGTACAGGCGCTGTAAAATGGATGAGCTCAAATGATCCTATTTTGCAAATGATCGTTAGTGCAAACGAAAAATCAACCCAACTCGTTGATCACCAAGACGGAACATTTACCTACTATAACGAAGATCAAATAGAAGCAAATGGTGCATTGAAACCCAATGCAACAGGAGTGAAGTTCAATGCCAATACGCTGAGTATTGACACCTCCACAGCAGGGATTTTCGTTTTCAAGGACAAAGCAAGTGATGTAGCTTTAGCTACAGTAAATACCCGTGCAAAAGCTATTATTTTTGAGGATAATTCGGTAGTGGGGTATACCAATGTGGAAGAGGCGATTACGCAAATTAACCAAAAAATAGAAGCTCTAGAACAATTGGAGATTGCTAAAGCGCCATTATCTGGAAATGGAATCTTAGTTAACGGCAATGCAAATGTGGCAGATGCTGTTTTCACTGCCGTAGAATTGAGTATTGCAGATGAAGCCGTATCTCCTGCTCAAATGAAAGGAGGTAATCCAAAACAACTTTTGATTACCAATGATTTAGGTAAGGCAGAATGGGTAGATGCCACGCATGAAATTATTGAAGAGATTGTTCAAACACAGGAAAAAGTAACCCTTATACAAAATAACAATGACGGTACATTTACCTATTTTAATGAAAATGACGTTAACAATACTGGAGAAATCATTGGGAATGGAGTAACCTTTGATGCCAATACCCTGCGTATTGATACAACGGATGTAGGTACGTTTATCTTTTATGATCAAGCGACGGATACTCCCCTTGCTACTATTGATGTAGCTGCAAGTGTGATTGAAAATATCACCGAAATCTTGAATGAATCAACCGTTCAAAATGATATTTATACCACTGTAGCAGCACAGGGAAAAAAAGTAGAAGGAGATAGTGCTATCGCAGTTACAGGTGGTGAAACTGCCGCTTTAACTGAAATGGGAATTGCATTAAGAGATCAAGGAGTAACAACTTCTAAGATTAAAAACTTAGCAGTTACCGCTGATAAATTATATGCTGGAGAAAATAAAGCGAATCATGTTCCTATCGCTCAATCTGATGGAAGTGTTGTCTACCAACCAATGGCTGCCGTTGTAAATGGAAAAGCACTAACGGTAGATACCTCACTGGCTATTATTGGTGATGCCTCAAAAGCAGTATTACAGCCTTTTAGCTTACAGGTGAATGAAAACGGAATTGAAACCAGTCACATTCAGAACCAAGCGGTTACTGTAGAAAAGATAAACGCTGTCGGTATTGATAAAGGAGCAGTGTTAACGGCTGATGGATCTGGTAATGCTGTATTTGCGACTGCTGAGGAAGCAGTTACATCAGTCATGCAAGGTGATTTAGTTGGCGCTGAGGGATTAATTGTCGAAGGCGGTGAAAATGTACTATTTGGCAATGAAGAGACCAAAGCAATCGTTAAAATCAACAATGGAGGAGTACAAGGTAGACATATTGGCGCAGCCACAATTGCGAATAATCACTTGGTTGATCATACAATTGAAGCAGCTAAATTAAATGCAGGTACGGGGGCAGACAATAGAATTTCAGTAGCTAATGCGACAGGAGAGGTGGCTTATCAAGTACTATCAACAGAGCTATTCGCTGAAAAAGGAGATATTACAACAGATGGTACAATTACGGTTTCTGAAAATGGGGTAGGTAAAGTATTAGCTGATGTTGAGTTGGGAATCAAAGACAGTTCCATTCAAGCAACTAAGTTAAATGCCAACAATGCACCAGCTGGAGCTGTAGCAACAGTTGGAGCTAATGGGGTGTCTGTTTCTTTTGAACCTTTCACTGCAGGACAACTAGCCAATAAAGGAAATATTACAACGGATGAAGCCCTTACTGTGACAGAAGATGGAATTGGAAAAGTGCTATCTCATGTGACCTTAGGGGTAAAGAATAAAGGAATTACCACAGCAAAATTAGCAGATGGAGCCGTAACGAATACCCAACTAGGTGAACAAGCGGTTACCGCAAATAAACTTTCTTCTGAAGGAATTAGTGCACAAAGTGTGCTGTTAAGTGGTGAAAATGGAACCGTTTTTTGGGGAGAATTGGGTGAAATTGTCGATTTAACAGCAGGTAATTTAACCACCGATAACATCATTCAACTGTCTGGCGATGGGGAGCGAACGCTGTTAAAAGACGTAAACTTGAGTATTGCCAATAACAGTATTACCAAAGATAAATTAAACAGTGCGACCATAGCACGTGATTACATTCTTGTTACAGATGGTTCTGGAGGGTTTGACTATGTCCTAAAAAGTGCGGTGCAAGCAGGGGGGGAAGATTTAACCTTAGGTAGTGGTCTTGCGTTTACTGGTAATACAGATGGATTAAATGCTGTTTTAGCGCCTACAACAATTGATATTAAAGAAGGAGGAGTAGGAACGGATAAACTTCAAAATGCAGCCGTAACTGTTGAAAAAATGAATGCGGGTCAAGCAGCACCCAATGCGGTATTGACGGCCCAAGGGGATGGAACGGTATCGTATAAGCTATTGAGTAATACGGCATTTGATGGACAAGGGGTTGATTTAGTAGCGGATGAATCTATTGTCGTGACAGCAAATAATAAAGCATTACTTCAGGAGGCAACAATTGCAGTAGCTTCATCGGGAATTGATAACAAACACCTCAAAGCGCTGGCTGTAACAGCAGATAAAATAAGTTCTGTTGTAGCAGAAACGAATACACCCAATGGAAGTATTTTAACATCCGATGGGCAAGGGAACACACAATTTCAATCGTTAGGTGTTTTGGCAACTGCGGCAGGAAAATCCTTAACTTCTACAGATGGTTCCCTACAGATTCCGACAAATAAAGCAACCCTACAAGATGTGACCATCAACCTTGCTGAAAATGGTATTAAGACCAAACATGTCATGGATCGAAATATCACGGAAGCCAAAATAGGCACATCAAACAAAGAAAGTGGGTTAGTATTAACGACTGATGGACAAGGAGGGGCTTCCTTCCAAAATGTAAACGATGTAGTTGTAGCCAATGGTAAAGCCCTACAAGGTGGAACTGGCATTACAGTATCGGGTACTGGAGCCAATCAAGCTTTATTACAAGACGCAACCGTAGCCATTAGCAATGGAGGCGTAGGATCAACTCAATTGGCAACAAATTCTGTAACCACAGTTAAGATTGCAGACAAGAATGTAACAACAAGTAAAATTAGTTCGAAAGTCGGAAGTACAAATGCGGCACCTGGTTTAGCTTTAACAGCCGACGGTAGTGGAGGGGTAGTCTTTAGTCCAGTAACGAGTTCTTCAGGCGACTTAAGTGGATCTGCTTCGATTGCTGTGACGAATGGAATTGGAGCTGTTTTGCAAAATGCAACAGTCACAGTGAAAGACAACGGAATTAAAACAGCCCAACTAGATGATCATGCAGTGACCACAGACAAGATTATAGCAGGTGCCGTTACAAGAGAAAAAATTGGAAATGACGCCATTAACGATGATAAAGTTCAAAACGCATCCCTTTCGGGTTCTAAATTGAAAGAGAATACAATTACCACAAGTAAACTACAAGCGGAATCTGTAACTGATGTGAAGATCAAAGACGATGCAGTAATCACGTCTAAAATTAAAGACAGCGCAGTTACAACGGATAAAATCAATAATTTAGCCATTAACAACAACAAAATTGCCAACAATACGATTTCAGGAGGGAAACTAATTAATGGGGCGGTTGTTACGGATAAAATAGCAGATAAGGCAGTAACAAAAGCCAAAATGAGTGCAACTGGTGAAACAGTAGGCCATGTTTTAACAGTGGAAGCTGGGGGTAGCGTTGCTTTTAAAGCGCCTACTGGTCAAAGTATAACCAAAAAAGAATTAAAAGGCAGCTCCACAATCAAAGTAATCAATGGTCGAGATGCTGTTTTAGAAGAGGCAACCCTGGATATTAACTCCGGGTCTATTAAAAGCAACCATTTGGATTATGCTGCTGTGGGTTCTGAAGAATTAGCAAATTATTCGGTAGGTAACAAACACATCCAAACTGAGGCAATTACTTGGGATAAAATTAGTTCTGTTGATGAAGATGATAATCATACCCCAGATGGTTATGTACTAACATCTGATGGAAGTGGAGGTGCTACATTCAAGCCAGCCAAAGGGGGCGGTGGAGCGTCTTTCTTTTATTCCCCTTCTTTTGTTGTAGAAATCATACCAGGAGAGCGAGGAGAAGAAAACGTATACATGATTTACAAAAATCAATTTACAAATGCCATTAGCTCTAGACGTACAGCCTCCTTAGATATTTATGACGCTGATGAATTGGATTATTTCATTGTGTATTACGATGATGATGTATTTGAAGACGTGAGTATCAGTGAAACAGGTGTATTAAAATACAAAGTGCAGCGCTATGCTCAAGTGACCACCCGTAGTTATTTTAATGTAGTGATGAAACTTAGAGAAGACTAATACAGTGAACCTGCCTTATAGGATAAGGCAGGTTATTTAACTTAGTTGAAGTTGTTGCATGCAACAGTAGATTAGTCTAAACGAATCGTGTTAATTATGATAAAAAATACAATACAATATACGCTTAGTCTTGGTATCGCTCTTTTGTGTACCACCATAGCCATAGCGCAAACCCAAGACAGACCTTTTCCCTACTTTTTACCCTTGACTGGTACGACAGCTCCCAGTGAAATTGGGGAGTATCTCTCGGATATTGCTCCTACAGGAAGAGACCGTTATACCTCTCAAGGCCTTGTATTAACACAAGATGAAGATGAATTTTCATTTAGTGGATTTTACCTCAAAGATGTTGAATTCCCCGCCAATTATGGATTAATTGTAGAATTTCAATACGCCATGGTAGATGGAAAAAAATACGATGATAAATACGGGGATGGAATTAGCATGTTTTTGTTCGATGGAACCAAAGACTTTGAGATTGGAGCCCCAGGTGCAAGTTTGGGTTATGCCAATAAAAATTCAGTAGGAGGAAATCAACCGGGATTAAATGGAGCCTATTTGGGGTTTGGATTGGATGTTTTCGGAAGTTATAAATTAAGAGGAACCAATTCAGGCGAACGTCGAGAAGGAATTTCGGGTATTGACTTTACCAGACCTGGGGATCATATTACCCTAAGAGGTGGTCAATACAAAAATGATCGTTACAAAGGATATCCCGTAGTATTTACGGAACAGGTTTTATATGCGAGTTTAGGATCTGATGGAATTGCCCATGCTGAACTCGACTATAACACCGGAGATTATACGACAGATTCCTACAGCTATTCTGTTGGAATAAACGAATTGAGAACAGGATATTTCTATGGAGATGTCTATGATTTTAATCGAGTAGTAGTAACCCTTATCCCCATCGATAATGGAAATGGGGGAATGAAGGTATCTCTAATCATGTATGATAAACGAAATTTTTATAAAAATCCGCTTAACAATTTTATTTACCCCAATTCCTTTAAAACTAGAGATGAGAGTGGAAACTTATACACCTTTGAAACTAAAATCCCTGATGTCTTTCACGTGGGATTTGCCGCAGGAACAGGAGGAGCTACTCAAACTCAAATTATTAAAAACGTAAAAATAGATTTACCTTATGCTCCTGAAACAAAAGATAAAGAAATGTTGCTGTGCCTAACCAACGGAGATGACAAAGAAAGTTATTCCCATATCAAAGAGCCCTTTAATGGGGATCGATTTTATATGGGAACCGTAGACGCCCCCACAGGTAGCGAGGATGGGTCTACGGTTGATCGAATGTCTTTTCGCTTTGAAGATGAACATGGTTTTGATATTACTACTAGAACCTATATCGAATATAATAGTCGAATTATCGAATACGATCAACCTGGAATAGGGACATGGCAGTATCAAGCAGGGTTATCAGGTTATTCTAGTGATCTCTATTTTGAACCCACTACGAATGATGTACCAGAAGGGGATTATGTCGTTTACTTTTCAGCGAAGAGTAAAGATGATGGCCTTGATGGGCCTTTCTCGCATCACGTGTACCGAAGCAGACCTACAAAAGTAACCCTCAAAGCAAGATGGTGTAAGTCTGTTGTGAATCCGAATTTACCTATTCGCGTAATCGAAGAAGAGGAAGAGGAAGAATAGCAAAATAAGCATAGAAATAAGGCTGCCAATTGGCAGCCCTATTTCTATATCATGGTGGGGGTAGCGCTAAATTTAAGCTACTTTTGAGACGTATTAATTAGTTGTAACTATTGTGTGGTGATGTTTATAAAAGAAAGTTATGAGGCGGATTTTAAAGGCGCAGATTGATACCTATTTGTGAATAGAATCGTCTTTTTATTTTTGCTACGCATCGAGTTTTACAACTTTTCTCATCATAATATCAATTTGTTCATCATCACCTAGTTTGAAAATGTGTTTGTCAAATTCAACAAAGCCATTCTTTTGATAGAAGCGAATCGCTCTTGGATTTTCTTCCCAAACGCCCAACCACACATAGTCTACCTCATTTTGATGAGCCACCTGCATCGCTTTTTCATAGAGGAGCTGTCCGACCTTTTTACCGTGGTAGGCTTGTAAGACATATATCCGCTCGATTTCCAGTGCGTTGTTATCTTGTAATTCTGTCTGAGAGGATCCAAAATTAACCTTCAAGTACCCAATTACCTTCTCATCTAATAAAGCAAAGTAAAAGGCTGAATTTGACAAGGCTAGCTCTGCTGTTAGTTTCTCTTCAGAAAAACTTGTATCGAGATATTGCTCCATATCTTCTTTCGTATTTCCCTGTGAAAATGTTTCGTAAAACGTTTGTCTGCTAATCTTTTGAAGGGGTTTACTATCGTGTATCGTTGCTTTTTTAATAGTTATATTTTCCATTATTTTTCTTCGTTTTTGATGAAACTTGCTAATTCTTTCTCTATTGTATTTTCGCTATGTTCTAGATGGTTTACAATGCGTTGTTTTTCAATTTTAGTTTTATTTTGACTCAATTTTTTTTGTCCTTGTAAATCCGTAACCTCTATTTCAAAGGCAACAATACCGCTCATCATTCCTTTTTTAAAACGATCAGACAGGCTTCGCCACTGTGATAAGTAGCTTGCTTCATAGTATTGTATCATTTGCTCTAAGGCTTGTATTTTTTCAACTTCCCCAGAAATAATTTTTGCCTTTCCGTAAGCGTGTACTGCAATATAATCCCAAGTCGGTACACTTTCTCTTTTATCATAATGGATAGGTGAAATATACGCATGAGGTTCACTAAAGATAATCAAAGAAGTATTGTTTTCGATGTAATTAGCTTGTTCATTTGCAAGGGCAAAATGAGAGCATAAGGTTAGTTTCTCCGAATTCTCATTTATATAAAAGGGTAGCTGTGTTGCAATTGGAAGGCCTTCTTTTACTGTGATTATAGTAGCAAAACTATATTGCTTAATAAAAGCAATTTTTTCTTTGTCGTTTTCGAACTTGAAAAGATGGGGTGTATACATTTGTTTACTTATTTAGCTATGCAAATTAATGTTCAAAATGGCTTATATTTATAGGCCAATTGATATAAAATGGATAGACCAATTTTAAATAATCTAATTAGCTGTATCGAATTAAATTCCAAAGAGGATAAGGCGATCTATCTTCAGTTGTCTGAAAAGATCTTACTGTTAATTAAACAAGGGCATCTTAAAACGGGGCAGCAGTTACCTTCAACAAGAGAGATTGCAAAACTATTGAAGATTAACCGAATTACAGTAGGAAAAGCATTTGAAGAATTACAACTACAGGGTTGGTTGGAAAGTCATGTAGGTCGAGGTACTTTCGTTTCGCTTCATATTCCAGATTTAGCTCCTACTAAACTTCAACATCAAACAAGTAGTAAATCTCAAGAAGTAGCAGGTTTTGCACTCAATGAAAAGCAGTATTTAGTTAATCCTTATTTTGTTTCTACGGCTGATTTTCATTTAGACGATGGTTATCCTGATCCAAAATTAGCTCCATTAAAGGAATTGTACAGAGCCTATCGCAATCAACTGACGCGAAGTGAAATTTACCATAAGTTTGGTAGCTATAGTTTTCCCGATGGTTCTGAAATTTACAAAGAAACGATTTCCCAGTATCTCAATGAAACACGAGGTTTAAAAACGACACAGCGAAATATTTTATCCGTTCGTGGAACTTTAATGGGCATTAACCTTGTTTGCACAGCACTTATTAATCCTGGAGATGTTGTAGTTTCGGGTATACCGGGGTGGCAAAGAGCAGAACATAATTTCCTACACGCTAGAGCCAAGCACATTGGAATTTCAGTCGATGAACATGGTTTGGTTGTTGAGGAGCTAAAGAAACTATGCAAGCGCATGAAAATTAGAATGGTGTATGTTACGCCTCATCATCACTATCCTACCACAGTATCCCTTCGTATTGACCGAAGATTAGAATTATTAAAACTAGCGAATGAATATGGTTTTATCATTTTTGAAGATGATTATGATTTTGATTTTCACTACAATCACCGGCCTTTACAACCCTTAGCAAGTGCTGATGAGAATGGAATGGTCATTTACTGTGGTTCATTCAGTAAAAGCTTTTCTCCTGCTTTTCGCATGGGGTATCTAGCTGCTTCGGAAAATGTAATTGAACATTTAGCCAATGTTCGCGTTCTACTTGATCGGCAAGGGGATCATATCTTGGATAATGCAATGGCAGAACTTGTAAATGATGGCACCATACAACGTTATATTAGAAAAGCATTGTCTGTATATGAAGAAAGACGAAATCACCTCTGTAGTTTATTGCAGAATGAGTTGGGTACAATTGTAAATTTCACTGTGCCAGAAGGAGGAATGACGATATGGACTACATTTGACAAATCGATTGAACTTAAAAAGTTAGCTGAGCAAGCATATAGCAAAGGATTATATCTATCGGATGGAAAAATACATCAATATCCTACTTATTGTGAAAATGGAGTTCGACTAGGATTTGCCTCCTCTTCATTGGATAGTTTAACAAAAAGTGTAGAAATCTTAAAAGGATTAATTTACTAAATAAAACAGTCAAATATAACCACTTAAAGTCATTAGAAGTTTAGCAGTAGAGGTAATGCTTATTTTGACACCAATCAAGATAAGAAACTATGCAAACGACCACTAAAACAAAAGGAGGAAGAAAATTAAAATTCAATCCTAAAAAAATAGACCTGTGCCTTGCAATATCACGCTACGCTGATTAAACTACTTAATCAGTTTAGAGCAGTAGGGGTGAACTATAATCAAATGGTAAAGCTATGCAACCAATACTTCTCAGAAAACAGAACAAAACGCTCTATTTCAAATCTTTAAGTCATCATGCTAGCTCAAAGAGATGATTATCTTACTAAATGATAATGTCTATCAACAAGAATATCTGGACTGAATGAAAACTGGGCGTAATTAAATTGAAAGGTTTTATGATAATTTCACATCTTCAAAATGATTTTTGAAGATGTGAAATTTATTGTACTACACGATTTCCATTAATAATCGAGTACGATCATAGGGTGACTCCCAAAACCTTCTGATTTTTGTCTCCAAATTATTCTCCTTTAGCACAGATTCATCATAAGAATCTTCAGGAAATAAATGTACATGACCTGATTGAATTGAAATTGAAAAATGATCCATTTGATCACTGAAATAACCCTCTTCTTTTAAATCACGCAAGACATCTAAAAACAGTAAATCCAATGCTCTAAAATCAATGTCAGTTTTACTGTTGAACAAAATTTCATTTAACGGAATCGTTTGTTTATAACACATTTTTTCAGGAGTCCACAATTCATCATAATCTATCGTTTCTTCTTTAATTTTTAATCTAAATGTATGAAAACTTCCAGCATGTAAAAGATATACATTACTAGCGATATCTTTTGCTATAACTACACCATATAAGTTATCCTTATTATTCAATACAGTTGCTTTTAGTTGACCGAAATTATCTATAAAAGAATTTTTCAGGGTAGTTTTATAAGCTTGAATACTTTCATAAATAGAATTAACTTGTTGCATCAGTTCAAACTTATTAGAATCTAAAGCCTCAACAGTTTGAAGTAACATTTCAGAAAAAGTCATTTTTACATCAATCAAATGATCATCTTCTATTAAAAATAACTTCTGATTTTCAATATGTGCAACAATGAGATTTTCATTGTATGCATCACCTATTGCAATATAATCAGCAAATCCTAATTCCTGAATTAGTTCATTTTGCTCCATAAAATCATCTTGCTCATTAAAAATTCCCCCGAATACATTATCATTAAATCCAAAAATGTTAATATATGACGCAAAAAAGTCAGGTATATTTTTTTCTAAATTTTCATTTAAAACTTTGATTTCTTCTAAATCAAGTCCTTTTTCTTTTTCAAACCTATCAATTTCCACTAATTGATCTATTATCTTCTGCATAACTTATGTTTTATTATTTTTTATCTTCAAATTAAAGCCTTTAAAAGTTACAATTTACTCCCTATAATCAGTGATTTGTTCTGATTGTTAAGAACACTTCTTCGCTTTTATAGAAGCTCTTTTATTGTTTAATAAATAAGTATCAATAAAAACTGATAAAACTACCATTTTCGATTGTAAATACTTCTTATTTGTTTCGGTTTAAACAACTAATTGAAATAGAAGCAAGAAGATAATCCCTCTTCTTTGATATGAAAAATAACACATGAATCTGATTTTACTCACTATATCGAAAAATAATTAAAATAAATAACAAATTATACTAAGATGTTGTTTGATAAAGCACAGGTTTTAAGCGAATCGATGCGTATACATCGGGTTATTAAAATGGAGATTTAGTAATTGTTGCTGCGCGTCCTGGGTTTCGATTGATACGAACTTTCATCTAGGACAGCTGATGAAAACGGGATTCGATAAGCCTGAATACTTTCAAACGTTTATTTCTCATTCAGGAAGGATGGCTAAGTATCAAATCGTAATGAAGGGCTCAGGAGTGAATGATATCTTGGATATCATTGTTGAAGCAAGAAGCTGGAAGCGTAAACACGATATCAAGTTGTTAGTGATTGATTATTTACAGCTTGTGAATGATAAAACCAAAGGAAACAACCGTGAGAATGAAGTGAGTTCGGTGAGTCGTCGCTTGAAGTTGTTGGCAAAGGAGTTGGATATTCCTATCATCGTGATGTCGCAGTTGTCGCTAGCAGTGGAGACGCGTGGATCTTCTAACCGTCCGTTGTTGTCTGACCTGAGAGAATCGGGATCCATTGAACAAGATGCGGATATCGTTGAGTTTATCTATCGACCAGGATACTACAACATCGAGATTAACGACAATCCAGAGTATGATGAAATGACAAGGCAAGGGGCTGATACGGAAATAATCTTTGCTAAGTATCGAGCTGGTTCTGTTGGAACGACGTTCTTGAAATGGATTGGTGATAAGACAAAGTTTATTGATCCAACAGATAGTAACGAGAATGGAAGTAATCAACAGGAATCGAATGTGTATAGTAATCCTAACGAGTATGTTCCGACAGTGAGTGCGGCAGAAGCTTTTGGGAATGATGATGATACGCCGTTTTAAACCAGTTAAAGGATAGACACAAAGTATTGTAATGTGTAATAAAAAAAGACGTATTTAAAAAAACGTCCTTTTTTATTACACAGTCTAATTATTAACTAATATTGAATTAGAATTGGTCTAAAATTATCTACTTCTACATAATCAGGAAATCTATTATACATACAAATATAATCCTGTCTCATCTCTTCAATTTCAGCATATGTAAATTGTCCTATCCAAGACTTAGGTCCAAATGCAACTAAATCATACTCACCAGCAACTGCAAATCTCAGTGAGCACTCTGGTATAAAGTTCATAATTGAAATCCCAAAGGGTATATTAGGATCAATTGGCTCTACAGGAGTCTGAGCAAAAGCACCTGTTGAAAATACTAAAACAAATAGTAATAATAATTTTTTCATAATAAATATTTTAAAATTGGTTATTCTAAATGTAGAGAATGTTAATGTGTATAAAAAGAAAAGTATTGATAATTAACAAAGTATACAGTTTTACTGTAATTAAAACTTCCCACTTGAATTTGTAAATGGTTAATTGAAATGGATATTAAAAATATACATGAACACGCTAGGTGGTTTGTTCTTATATGAATGCACCTGATGGAGGTAGTGATGCGCAAGGTCAAGCTTTAGTTAGTTGTTAAGCTAAAAAGATAAAGCAGCTTACTAATCTAGTAGAAACAATTAAGAGTGAATTAGAGTTGTGTGAAGATTATAAGGAAGAGTCTGCAGAACTTATTTTGGAATCTGTTAAATCGTTAGCTTGGAAAGTTCGAGGGATTACAATCACTTTTTTGAAGAGATCGCCAAAGCAGGATATGCAACTGCGGATAGTTATACAGACTACCTTAAAAGCGTAGCTAAATCAGTAATCAAACGCTTATGAGGGTAGTTGTGTTATTGATTGTGTTGTTAGGTTTAGCAGCACAATCTTGTGAATCTCGAAAAGTTGAAAAGCACAGTAAATCGTCTTTAGAGGAAACGAGTGTTTCTCTCCAGGAACAAACAACAGTTACTGAGATTCATTTTGATCGTAAGAAGGTATTTGAAATCATGCGAGAGTTAAACATTCGCAATGGTGTGATTACTTTTAATCCGGATGGTTCCATCACGGCCAAGGGTGATGAGATTGGATTGAAAAATAAAGAAGCTGGTGAGGAATTGGAATCTATAAAAATAAAGGAGGAAAATTCGCAAACGGTTTTTGATCATAATGAAAAGAAAACTGAAGAGGAAGGTGGGAAAAGGGTAGAGCGTTAGATTCCTTTTATTCTTATTCTTAATTGTTGGGTTGCTTCTAAAAAGACTCAAAATAATCTAGCTTCTAAAAGCTAAGAAACCAAAACTGTACAAATATTGACTACAAAAAAAACAACCACCTGATTATCAGGTGGTTGTTTTTTATTTCTGTGGAGTCGCCGAGAATCGAACTCGGGTCCAAACAAGCAATCAGAGAGCTTTCTACACGCTTAGTTTCAACTTGAATTTTCGATCAGCAGCTTGGTTTGAAACAACCACTACTGACTTAGCCTCTAAGATTTCGAAAGATGTCCGAGACACTAACCTTCCTAGGTTTATTTTACGGTTCCCCTCAACAAAGCGCCACAAACCAAGGCTCTTAAGGAGAATCTAGCTCTTCCACCTGGTGGAAACTAAGGCAATCTTACTATAATTCAGATTATGCAGCTAAAGCGTAATTATTTTCGCCGTTTAAAAAGTTCGTTGTCTGATATTTACGAGCAAAACAACAACGCTCGACGTGCTTACTGACTAATTCCACTCGCTGTCAAAACCGATCGACCCCTTATAGAATAAGTTTTTAAGAGATTGCAAAATTACAATTTTAAAATATAGAATACAACCTTTAAGGCTGAAAAAAGTTTGGATTTTTGGAATAACAGAGAAATACAGCTATATTTGCCAGAACCACCCTCAAAAAAACGAAACAACTAATTTATTATACATATTATGAAAATTGGCATTATTAAGGAACGAAAAAATCCTCCTGATAGACGTGTTGTGTTTACACCTGAAATTCTAGTAAAGGCGTTACAAACGTTTGATACCCTAGAAGCAGTCGTAGAACCTTCACCAATCAGAATCTTTCCTGACCAAGCTTATGCTGACAAAAACATTACCCTTAGCGATGATTTATCCGATTGTGATGTTTTAATAGGCGTAAAGGAGGTTCCTCTAGAGGATTTAATCCCCAATAAAACCTACTTTTTCTTCTCCCATACCATTAAAGAACAAGAATACAATAGAGCTATTTTACAAACTTGTTTAGCAAAGAATATTCGCTTAATTGATCACGAAACCTTAGTGGACGAAAACAACAAGCGTTTAATTGGTTTTGGGCGTTATGCTGGAATCGTAGGGGCATACAACACCCTTCGCGCCTTCGGATTAAAATATGAGCTATTTACGCTAAAAAAAGCGGAGCATATGCTACATACGGAAGATTTAATTGCTCAACTAAAGAAGCAATATTTTCCTCCAATCAAGATTGCCGTTACAGGAAATGGAAAAGTAAGTCATGGAATCATGGAAATTTTAAATGGAATGAAAGCCAAAAAAGTTTCAATTGAGCACTTCTTGACACAGAAATACGATATTCCAGTTTACACGCAATTAGAAGTGATGGATTATTACAAGCGCAAAGATGGAGGAGAGGCTACAAAAGCTGATTTCTACGCAAATCCAGAACAATACGAAAGTAATTTTGAGCGCTTTACGAAAGTAACAGATGTACTAATTACAGGGCATTTCTTTAAACATGGTTCACCCAAGATTCTAACTAGAGACATGTTGAATGCTATTGACAACAAAATTCAAGTCATAGGGGATGTGTCTTGTGACGTAGATCACGGACCAATTGACAGTACCTTAAGAGCGTCTACAATTGCAGATCCGCTTTATGGCTATCACCCAGGTCAAAATGCAGAGGTGGCCTTTGACCACCCAGCAGCTATTACAGTTATGGCCATTGACAATTTACCTTGCGAATTACCCAAAGATGCAAGCGAAGGTTTTGGAGAAGTTTTCTTAAACACCATCCTACCAGCTTTCTTCAACGGAGATAAAGATCAAATCTTAGCCCGTGCAACCGTTACACAAAACGGCCATCTAACAGAACGCTTTGCTTATCTACAAGACTATGTAGACGGTAAATAGAAATATCGTTTTTGGCATACTTGGAACTTTTAATTGTTAAGAGTATGCCAAAAACAAATATTATTTGAAAAATTCCTAAAAAAATAGTTTTACTCCGTATATTTGTTGCGAAATTTACAATCTCAAAAAAGGACAAACTAAAGATTGTGTAGCAATTGGCCTCTGATGCTTTATAATTGTTACAAATGGAGTCTTTTTATTTCTAAATAAGTAATAAAAAGGGGCTCTCAACCCAAACAATCCACATCGTGGTCTTCCAAAGAGCTTGTATTTTTCCAAACAACAAGTCTATTATTTAATTGTTCAAGATAAAACTATGGAAGGTGAATTAACAAGCAAGGAGCTGCGTATTCAAAAAAAGATTAAAGATTCAGAAACTCACGTTTTTAGAACTGTTTTCCCAGGACAAACCAATCACCATGGTACCATGTTTGGGGGTGCTGTTTTAGCCATTATGGATGAAATCGCCTTTATGACCGCTACTCGCTTTTGCCGTAAACCAATTGTTACTGTTTCAAGTGATAAAATCGATTTCAATCAACCGATTCCTGTAGGAACTTTGGTTGAATTAATTGGAACAGTTGTACGCGTAGGACGTACAAGTTTAGATGTTAGGGTAGACGTATTCGTTGAAAGCATGTATAGAGAGGGTCGTGAAAAAGCAATCTCAGGTAACTTTACTTTAGTTGCGATTAACGAAAGCAAACGTCCAGTACCTGTAATGGATGAAATTGAAACGTTTTAAGTTTCTTCAAATACACACAAAAAAAGCTACTGTTTGCAAACAGTAGCTTTTTTTGTGTCTTTTATTTGGAAGTTCCCATTCCACCCAATATTTGCAATCACTGAAATAAGCTATCATTTAAAAAATAACTAAGAATTGGCTTCCAAAATTAGTTAATTAAATCTAGTATTCGTATTTTTAAAGAACAACCTGTTTTATCAAAAAAATTATGAATATAAAGAATGTAACCGTTGCTGGTAGCGGTGTATTAGGATACCAAATTGCCTTTCAAACTGCTTTTTACGGATTTAAAGTTACCGTTTACGATATCAATGAGGAAGCAATTAACAAAGCGAAAGCGAAGTTTGATCCGTTGAGTGAACGCTATAAAGAAGACTTAGGTGCAACCGCCGAGCAACTAGAAAAGACTAAGGCAAACTTAGCATACTCGAGTGATTTAAAAGCAGCTACTGCTTCAGCTGATTTAGTTATTGAAGCCGTTCCTGAAAGCTTAAAAATAAAAGTAAGTTTCTATCATGAATTAGCTAAAGTAGCCCCTGCACATACTATTTTTGCAACCAATTCTTCTACTTTGTTACCGAGTCAATTTGCAGAAGCAACCCAAAGACCCAAACAATTCTTAGCCTTGCATTTTGCCAATGAAATATGGACACATAATACGGCAGAGATCATGGGGCATCCCCAAACCGATCCTCAAATTTTTGACCAAGTAGTTGCCTTTGCCAAAGCCATTGGGATGATTACCTTGCCCTTGCACAAAGAACAACCGGGGTATATTTTAAATTCCCTACTCGTGCCTTTTTTAGATGCCGCTACAAATTTACTAGTGAATGATGTATCAGATGCTCATACAATCGATAAGACGTGGATGGCTGCAACAGGGGCACCGACAGGTCCCTTTGGTATCTTGGATATTGTAGGAATTACAACCGCATATAACATTAATAAAATGGCGGCTGACGCCACCCAAGACCCACTAAAAATTAAAACAGTGGAATACTTGAAAAAAGAATTTATCGATAAGAATAAATTGGGTGTTGGAACAGGGGAAGGATTTTATACCTATCCTAATCCCGCATATTTAGATAAAGATTTCTTGAAATAAATAGGCCCTTACAAACATACAAAAGCCTCAAATACATTCTTGTATTTGAGGCTTTTGTATTTAAATCTTTACTTTAATTAATATTATGTAAAACACATAATATTAGTGAATTATATTTAATTAAACCACAGACTTAGTCATGCGGTCATTCTGTAGTAAATCACGGCGTAATTCTGTGTTTTTAAATCCAATAGAGGTCAATAATTCAACCATTTCTTGACCTAAATATTGATTGATTTCATAAAATAATTGACCGCCAAGTTCTAAATTATCAAAGGCTAATTCAGCAATTTTTCGATAAAAAATAAGTGGATCTTGATCGGCTACAAATAGTGCTGTATGGGGTTCATAATCCATGACATTTTTCTTTATTTCAACCTTTTCTAATTGACGAATGTAGGGTGGATTGGAAACAATGACATCAAATGTTGTTGACAATCGAGGTAAAGCTAAGATGTCTTGCTGTATAAAATGAACATCTACTCCTAAATTGGTTGCATTTTGTTGTGCGACTTGCAAGGCTTCTGCAGATATATCCAAGAGTGTAACTTGACTTTGTGGTAATTCTTTAGCCAAAGTTAGTCCAATACAACCACTTCCAGTTCCGATATCCAAGATGCGTATTGGTTGATCTGCAGGAACACTGGCTAAAATCCATTCTACTAATTCTTCTGTTTCTGGACGAGGAATTAACGTATACTCATTCACCTGAAAGGTATAACCGTAAAAATATGCCTTACCAAAAATATGTTGAATAGGCTTTTGATTGCGCAATTCTTCCAATATAAGCGCCCATTTTTCGGGATTTAACGTTACTAAATCTGGGTGCATCACTAAATCAATGCGGGTTTTCTCTTCCAATTCTGCCAAGCAGAATAGAAACAATTGCTGAGCTTCTAACTCGTCGTAAATCGGAGTGAGCGCAGTGATAAACTGGTCTTGAAGTAATTTTATCAACATAGTTTAAAAGCTAAAACCTATGAGTTTAGCTAAAAAGAATTAAATTTGTTCAAAGATACAGTTTTATCAATGTTGGAAAAAGACGAATACTATATTTCTCGATGTTTACAATTGGCCAAACAAGGAACTTTTGCAGCCATGCCTAATCCTTCGGTTGGGGCCGTTATTGTGCACAACAATAAGATTATAGGAGAGGGGTTTACTGCAGCATATGGAGGAGCTCATGCAGAAGTCAATGCAATTAGCAGTGTAAAAAATCAAGCGTTACTTAAAGAAAGTACACTATACGTTAGTTTGGAGCCTTGTAGTCACTTTGGCAAAACACCACCGTGTTCGGATTTGGTAATTGCCAAACAGATTCCTCGTGTAGTTGTTGGAACTATAGATCCTTTCGCTAAGGTTTGCGGAATGGGAATTCAAAAGATGAAAGATGCAGGAATCGACGTCGTAGTTGGTGTACTAGAACAAGCGTGCCAACAAAGCAACCAGCGATTCTTTACTTTTCATCAAAAGAAACGCCCGTATATTATCCTAAAATGGGCTGCTAGTCAAGATGGGTTTATTGCCCCTTTACACCGAGAGGAACAAGCCCCTGTCTGGTTATCCAACGCCTATGCTAAACAGTTGGTACATCAATGGAGAAGCGAAGAAATGGCTTTTTTAGTGGGTACAAACACGGTATTGGATGATAATCCTTCGCTCACCACGAGAACATGGTATGGCAAAAATCCAGTTCGCATCTATTTGGATCGACTTGGCAAGATTAGCCCTTCTTTTGCCATTAACCAGCAACAAGAACCAGCCATTTGCATAACAGCCAATCGAGCGATGCAGTCTACTGCGCATACCCAATACTATTACGCCGATTTTGATCAAGATTTGGTACACCAAATTTGTACCATTTTATATGAGCTCCAAATCATGTCCGTCGTTATTGAAGGAGGAACGCATACCATTCAACAGTTTATCGCGGCCAACCTTTGGGATGAAGTTCGTATTTTTACGAGTGATGTACGACTAGGAGAAGGTATTCCCGCTCCTGAATTACCAGCAGCTGGTACAAGCAAGCGCTATACCATAGCGAATAATGAATTACATATTTTACACGCCAAATAATGACGGAAGAAAAAGATTTTTATAAAACCATCAGTCAACCTACAGAAGAAGTATTATACAAGGAAAAGAACAGCAAATTCTTTGGCTATGCCTTTCCAATCAAAAAGGAGGAAGAGGTAAAGGAAATACTCGATCAGCTGAAGAAAGTGCATTACAGTGCGCGCCATTGGTGCTATGCTTTTCAATTGGGGACTGATCCCGTTTATTATCGCGCCAATGATGATGGGGAACCGAGTAATACGGCTGGAGCACCTATTTATGGCCAAATACAATCCTTTGATGTAACGGATATCTTAATCGTTGTCGTTCGTTATTTTGGAGGGGTAAAGCTGGGAGTTGGTGGACTTATAACGGCTTATCGGGCAGCCGCACAGATGGCACTAGAAGAGGCGGATATTATCGAATGTACAATTGACAAAAAATTTAAAGTTCGCTTTGATTATAAAGACATGAATAATGTCATGCGTGTCATCAAAGAACGCAATTTACAATTGGTACAACAGCGATTAGAAATGACATGTGAAATCGAATTATCTATTCGAAAAAGTGAATATCAACAAGCCTTAGATGCTTTTGTTCCTTACTATGAAGTTAAAGTGATTGAACCTTCTGCAGAAGACTATATCCTTTAATCGCAAACACCAACCTAAACTTTACATTCAAATGAAACAAACCAACGAACTATCTGTCATTCATTTACAACAAATAGAAACTCCAATTGGAGCACTTGTTATTTGTGCGAGTGAGAAGGGAATTTGCTTAGTTGAATTTGCAGATATTCAAGATTTAGAGCGCGAATACCAACGGATTTGTAAAGCGAAACAAGCGAGAATTGTAGAGGGTTCTTCTGATTTAATCGAACAACTTAAAGGAGAATTAGACGCTTATTTTAAAGGAGAATTAAAGGCGTTTACTGTTCCTTTAGACCTTATAGGGACTGAATTCCAACAAACGGTTTGGCAAGGGCTTTGCGCTATTCCTTATGGTCAAACCAAATCCTATAAAGAACAAGCTGAATTTTTACAGCTTCCCAAGAGTATTCGAGCTGTAGCCAATGCCAATGGACAAAATCGAATTGCTCTTGTTATTCCTTGCCATCGGATTATCGGCACAGACCGGAGTTTAACGGGCTATAGAGGAGGTATCTGGCGTAAAAAATTTCTATTGGAACTCGAAAATAAAGCATACAATAAAACGGAACAACTAAGTTTAGCATTAGAATAAGAAAAGAATGAAAAAAATGTTTTTAGCGTCATCCTTTTGTGATGTAGCAGATTTCTTAGAAGAGTTTGTAGGAGAAAAAGTAGAAGCTAAAACAGTAACTTTTATCCCAACAGCAAGTCTTGTAGAAGAATATAAAGGCCACGTAGAAAATGACAAAAATGCTTTCTACCGTCTAGGTATGAGGGTAGATGTATTGGAGTTAAGTACAGCAAGCCCGGAAGAAATAGATAGAAAACTGAAGCAAAACGATTATATTTTTGTTTCTGGAGGAAATAGCTTCTTTTTATTAGAACAACTTCATCAATCTGGGGCTGATGCTCTTATCCAAGCCGAAATAGCGAAGGGAAAAGTATATATCGGTACATCGGCAGGAAGTATTATTATGGCGCCAGATATTACGTATATAGAGGCCATGGACGACAAGTCTAAAGCTCCTTTATTACAAGATTATACAGGTTTACATTTAATTGATCGATATCCTTTGGTTCATTACCAAGATTTTCCTTTTGAGAAGTCGGAGAGCAAGTCTATCAAAACTATAAAGATACACTTCCTTTACTATTGCTCAATAATCAACAAGTTTTACTCGTTGATGAGGATACGATTCAAATCAAAACGAAATAAACATACCATATAAAAAAGGGATTTCTATAAAACAGAAATCCCTTTTCAGTAAATAATACAATAAAAAACAATATTTATCTTTTATACTAACGGATGATTTTTTGTTTTGGTATGTAGAAATGCATTAAAATTTCAATTTAATTCAGGGAAATAACCAAGAGTGTAATCGCTAAAGCGGCTAGTATCAATCCAAGGATGTTTTTTCGATTTAATTTCTCATTAAATAAGGTATAACCCAATAGCGTTCCCAAGAAAATTACTCCAAAATTCATTCCTGCAAATACAATCGTAGGGTTGGAGGAGAAGTGTTGATGAGCTTTCATGTAAAAAATAATATTGACAAAATTCAGTCCTCCAATAAATACACCTGAAGCCAGGTTGAGTTTAGTTAGCTTAAAAATCGTTTTCTTTGTTCCCAAAGTATAGGCAAACAGACTTAAAATCAAAGCTGTAGCAAAAACATAAAACAAACTTTGTGTATAGGGAATTGCGGAATATAGCGCTAATTTTTTAAAACAAATATCAATAACACCAAAGCCTAAAAACGTTCCCAATAGATAGAATGAACTGGTATTAGAACTGGTGCTTTTTGTTGTATTTCCTTTATTTAGAACAAAATAAATCGAAACTAATCCAACTCCCAAAGCTATGTAGCGCAGTGTATTTAGCGCTTCGTGAAAGATAAAAATAGCAGCTAAAATTGGAATCAACAGGGATAATCGTTGAGCAATATCTGTTTTAATTAAACCTGCGTGTTTGATGGCGTAAAATTGAACCACAAAGATTGTCGGTAATAAAATTCCCAAAGCGACAATAATTCCCAAAGGCATTGTCGTTGAGATTTGCGTCAAATCCACTTGAAAGATAAAAAAGGACAATAACGAAGTGATGACGTAATTGATGATGATAATTTGAAAAATATTGATGGCGTACTTTTTTATGTATTTAAAAAATACACCTACAGAAACGCTTCCAAGAATACTACAAAGTAAATAGATCATGATAAATGCTATAGTGGCTACAAAAATAGAAATTCTAGGAATGTAGCCAATACGAGGAGGAGTTTAAATTTTCTATTTTACATAATATTAATTATAATATAAATACAACAATTAGAATAGAACCGGGGTTTGACCTGTTTTGATGCTGTATCTTTGGTATACGCTCTTTTTTATTTGATAAAGTCTTCTGCTGTAATGGCATTTAGATTTCGATCTACAATAACTGTAATCTGTCTGGATTTTTCAATGTGTGCTTTCGTTAAGTATTTCAAAGTTGCTTGTACATTGTATGCTACAAATTGCACAGAATCTACCGTTTGATAAGTTGTCTCCAATGCGCGTAATTCTTGTGCAAGTAAATCCATTTCATTTTTAAGCCTTTGATATTCGCCTAAAACAATTCCCGCAGCTTCTTGACTGGTTTCCTCAAAATCTGGTGTTGACGTAATTGTAATCTGATTTTCTAATGGATTCATCTGATTTAGTTCTTGTTGCTTTTCTTTTAAACGTTTGACTAAATCACCTGCTTTAGTTGCTAAACGGTCTTTTTCCGTTAACGTATCTATTTGAATAATAGCTACACTGGTTCCATTTTTACTTAAATCTAATCCAATTTCATTCGCAATATAATATTGCACAACAGGCATGAATTGATTCTCTTTTTTTTCTTTTTCTTTATTGCAGCTCAAACCCACTAGAACTACGCCTAAAAGCAGCATTATTTTCATTTTCATATCCCCAAATTTTAACAAAATATTACATTAAATATACAAAAAATCAATATTAAATCTCCTTTTCCCTATAAATTACATGCAATACCTGCTAAAAAAAGATAAAAAAACCACGCATAGCGTGGTTTTACTGCTTAATTTTTTATAAAATCTTTTCGCTTGATTACTTGTAAATCCTTACTGACAATAATGCCCAATGTATCCGTTTTAATGAGGCGATCTTGATTGCGAATATGCAACAATGCACTTACTTTATAGGCTACAAATTGCTTATTATCCGCTGTTTTTTCCTTGGCTATCACTTCTTCTAATTCTTGAATTAGCGGTGCTGCTTTTGCTTCAATTTCACCATACTCTCGCACTGCCTTATCAATTTCCGTTCGTACATTCGCTACAGGGTGAATTTTGTACAACAACATGTATTGATTTACGGCATGACGCTGTAATTCAATAAAAGGCAAATAGCCAACTTGTAATTCCTCTAGTAGCTCTTGTCCTTTGATATACAAGCGATTTTTTTCAGTTAAAGTATCAATACCAACAATTGTTAACGTATTTTCTTTTTTCTTCAAATCAATCCCCAATTCAGCTTCTACATAAGGTGTTACAGCAACCCGCATACGGTCTGTAAAACTATCTTGTACCGCAAAAGACGATAAAACTATAAAGCTAACGAGAAGAAAAATATTGCGTTTCATTTCTTGTAAATTAGGTTGCTAATTAAGGCCTAAGTTACATCTTTTACGCCAATTTCTACCTTACTCCTCTTCAATTGTCTCATTTGATTAGAAAAAAGCGAACTTTTAGCATTCATTATTTTTTATTGACCTGTAAAACGAAGATCACTGAGTGTTTTCATAAACGCAATTAACGCTTCTTTTTCATCCACTGTCAGGGATAATCGGTTTTGATTATCCTTAAATAGGGGATCTAAATTAGCACTAGAAAGGACACCTTGATCCATATAATCCAATACTTCTCTTAGTGTTTTAAACTGTCCAAAACTTCCATAAGGAGCTGTGTATTCAATATTGCGCAAAGAAGGAACGCGAAAACTCATATAGTCATTTAAATCTCCAGTGACACGGGCTCTTCCTGCTTCATTTGAATCGCGATTTATTGGAAATCCAATATTTCTAAAGGTCTGATCTGTAAACAATTCACCGCTATGACAACTTGCACAATGCGTATTGAATACGGTATACCCATAACGTTCTTGGGCTGTAAAGACAGCCTTTTTTTGCTTTACTTGATCGTATTTGCTGTTGGCTGAAATTAAGGTATACTCATACTGAGCGATACTTTGATAGATGCGTTCTGGTGTAATCTCATGATCTCCAAATGTTTTATTAAACAAGATTCGATATTCGGCATCTTCTTTAAGCTTTCCTACAACTTCCAGTATAGAAGAATGCATTTCTTCTGGTGTAATGATGGGAACGATTACCTGTTTTTCTAATTGGCGTTTGCTACCATCCCAGTTGTAGTATTGCATAAAAGCTAAATTCTGAATCGGTGGTACATTGCGCAAACCTACCTTCCCTTCTATTCCAACCCCTTGTATTTGGTGATCTGCATAGGCTGATTTTTGCATATGACATGATGCACAAGCAATACTGTTATCTCGACTTAAACGCGGGTCAAAAAAGAGTTTTTCGCCTAATTCTACTCCAAATTTTGTTGGTTGATTGGTATAAAAAGCAGCATTAAGTGGAGGAAAATCAGCCGGAATAGCCAAATCCAAAAGGGAATTCGCCTCCCTTACCTCATAATCATTATCCGAACTACAGGAAACTATTCCCAATAGCAGGATTAACATACTGATTTTCCCTATTTTATATATTATTTTCATAGCAGTTAAAAAGAGCCGCTGAATCAACGGCTCTTTAGTATATTTAATTTTTTACCTGTAAAATTGAGAACATTCCCGTTACATCACTTGTACCATTTCCACCTAAATTATCTGCGAATTTGGTCATTTGTACAGCAGTATGCACGTTGGGTGTAGCATTGTCATCTGAACCTGTACCTGAACTAAGTTTAATTGTATTTGATTTTCCACTTAATAAAGCATTAAAATCTGCTTTGATTGAAATAACTGGAGATGAAGCACCTACCTGAGCTAAAACAGGTAAGTCTAAGGTGATATTTCTATAGGCATCCACACCTTGTACTAAAACGTCATTATCATCCTTTTCTAAAGTACTTCCTGTGTGGATTGATAGGGTTTTGTGATCGGCTTCATAAAATCCTTCGATTTTCGTAAAGCGATACCCTGTTCCCCATTCCCACATCATTTCAGTATCATTAGCTCCTGCTGCTGCATAAAAATTAGGAAACTTTGCTTCATTCAAGATGTTTAAATCATTTCTTACTCCTAATCCAAATTTAATCTGCTTGTATTCTCCTTTGGGAATATCGCGCAATACATAGCTCAAACTACTTGGTTTGGCCTGATTTATTACTGTTGCTCCTTGATCTAAATCATTGATAAAATAAGGGATTTCCTTTCCGTCATTTTTGACTAAACGAATATTACTTATCACATATTTAACCTCACTAAAATGGTGAATTTGCCCTTCTGCTGAAGTATTTACAGTTGCTGTAGTTGAATTAGCATCTCCTAAAACAAGGGGTTTATCCCCAAATGTATTAGTAAATTCCAAAGTTACTTTATTGGCAACAGTAGTGTTGTCATCACTTGAACAGGCAGTAAAGGCTAGAGCAAGAATTGGTAAAGCGAAGTATTTTTTTACGTTTTTCATTTGTATTTGTTTTATAAGATTTAGTTTAAAAATTTAATTTTAGTGACGTGAAAAAGTTACGTCCCATTCTTGGTATATTGCCCCAATCGGCATAAGTAGAATAGTATTCATTGAGTAGGTTTTCTGCTCCAATTTGAAATACTGCTTTGACATCTTTGACATAAAAAGAATAATCAACAGAAGCATTCCAAATGGCATAAGCAGGCGTTTTACTTTCTCCATACTCTGGGCTATAATCTCGTTGTTTGGCATCTCCGTGAACTGAAGTCTGCATACCAAAATCTCCATAACTATAATGCAGCGTTGTCTGATAGCTCAATGGTCGAATAAAAGGCAAATTACCTTTATCGTTATCTTGTCCTTTCGCATACGTTACTGTTCCTTTCCAATGCAAGTGATCCGTTAGATTATACGTACCTGTTAATGAAAAGTTGAACAATGTAGCATAGTCCAATGAAGTATATCCTTTTACTCCTACAGATTGATAATTCATCGGGCTGCCTAAACTCAAAATACGTCCAATGATATAATCTTTAATGTAGAAATAATTTGCCTTCGCTTGGAGTCCAAAACGTTTTCCTTTGTACCCTACACTGGCATTTAATTCATGGGAAACTTCATTTTTTAAGTCGGGATTTCCAATGTAATCATATCGATCATAGCTGTTGTAGATATAGTATCCATAGGCTTCTGAAACAGAGGGCGCTCTATGCCCGTATCCTGTTCCTAGTGTAAAAGTGAAAGCATCTAGCTTAACTTCATAACTTGCATGTAGACTAGGCAATACTCTTGTTTTTTCTTGAGCAGCTCCTGGATGGAAAATCCAGTTGAATTCAATGTATTTGGATTTGTTATAATTTACACCTAAACCACCGCCAACATGCAATTGACTGATTGGCGAAAATGTAATCGTATTATTCAATGATATCCCTCCATAGGTCGTTGTTACCCACGGCCAAGTATAAGCAAACATAGTTTGTTTAGCGCGATCTTGGGGGTACATACGCATCTCTGCAATCGAAAGGTTATTGTATACGTTTAATTGTACTTCTGAAGCGTATATTCCCTTTTTAAAATCTGCTTTTGATACTAAACCATAGGTAGTACTCCAACCAGGCATATCCATATGAACTAAGTTCTCCGGACGTGTCGTATCATCCATATAATGCTCAATCGCATTAAAATACGCTTTAGAATCCCAAGCTTTAATAAATCGATCTTCAAACAATTGCTTGTAACTGACTGAAGTAATAATGGCACGTGAGAGCCATAAATCCATCGGCAATGCTGGAAATCCAACATCTTTCGCGACATCAAAAATAGCATCCACTCGCACGGCAGATAATTCACTCGTTTTATACGCAATACCTAAGGAAGTATTGAACTTTTTATACTGAGAGTGATTCACCTCTTGATTCTTTCCGTCTTTATAATTTTGAGCGGTACGGTAAGCAATACTTGCGTCACTCGCCCATTTTTTTGTTGAAAAAGAAATATTCCCTAGATTGTAAAATTGCTTGTTATTGAATTCAAATCCACTTTGGTACCCTCCCGTCCATTGATTATAGGGACTAAAAGCTGTACTTTTTCTTTTTAGGTCAATACTACCTGCAATCGTTGATCCATGCATCCCTCCTTCTTGTCCGGATTGTATATCAACAGCTGCGAGGTTGTTACTTTCTACATAAGACGTAATCGGGTCCATTTTATCCGTACAAGCGCCGAAAATATGCATCCCATCAATGGTCAACGTTGAGCGTTCTGTGCTCATGTTATTCAATAAAGGTTCCCAAGCATAAGCCCCGCGTTTAATGAAACTAATTTGTTCAGAAGAGGCTAAAAACTCATCCACAGAAACTGCCATTTTTAAATCCGTTTGAATTTTTTCTTTTGCTTTTGCAAGTACAGCAATCTCATCTAAAACAGTAGAAAGACTATCTTGCTCTACTATTGGTTGCTGTGCCACCGCATGAAAAGTAGCCAAGCAAAGTATAATTGATAAAATACGCATAATTTTAAAAAAGAATATCGATAAACAATTCACTCTTTACTCCTTCTACTCCAGGAGTAAAATCTGTGGGAACTTTCGTTCCTTTCAGGATTCGTCCTTGGTTGTTTTGAAGGATAAAATTCAAGGTCCAATTTCCCGTCATGGTATAATTTACTACCCCATGATACAGCGAATCTTCACCTTGTATCAAATCGCGATTATTAGGCGAGGAGTGATTACCCATAGACGGTTCAGGCATGCGTGGGTCTAAAAACAATTTATAATTTTCTACCAGGGAATAAGCATGTTGCAAACTCGTTACCTCTGTTGTTACTTCTTCGAGGGCTGCATTATATTTAAAAATACCTGCTGTCAACTTATTCTCAGCTACTTTAGGTTTAATTGGGGAAATAAGCGCAATGAGGTACTGCTCTTGATCGTGCCCTGTAAAAGAAGTCATATTTAAATTCATATTACTTTGAGGGAGTACCACAAGGGGCTGAACCTGCTCAAAATGTTGCTTACCTATGCTAAAATGAAGGAAAACTTCCCATTTACCTGTTGTGCTCTCTTCAGTAAATACACTATATCCTTTATAGTATTTTTCTTGTGGTTGAAATTTCAACTGATACACATTTGGGCAAGATTCTTTTTTTCCTGCAGTTGTTGTTCGCACGGGTAAAAAAGTGATGGTAGCATCTTCTATCTCCTGTTTGGTACTTGTGTTGACCAGGTGTAGTCGTATTTCATTATATCCTTTATATAACTTACCATCTAAGGCTTCTGCATAAATGCGATACTGTTCTTGTTCAAAAGAAAAAACTTCTTTAAACTCCTGCTTATCAGGCACTACATTGTCTGTCTCAGCCTCGTAATCTGTTTTATCAATAGTACAAGCCACAACAGTAAAAAATACTGCTGCGAAACAAATAAAGTTTTTCATTGTTTTACGGGGTGCCTTTATATTATCCCTACATCCTTATGCCCACTACCTTATGTAAGAAAGCGGAAAGAAAACGATGAGGACAAAATATATACAAGGCTCTAATGCTATTCAACGGTTCATTGAATAACTGCGGTTTACAAATAAGTGAAATGGATATAGGATTAATTGTACTAAAAAGTAAAATACAAGCATAGCATACCTGAGAGCATTAGCCCTACAAGTTGTGTTTTATCTTTACTTTTTTCCTATATTTTCTTATGCTTGGTAAACGGGAGGTCGAAATAATAAATTAGAAAAAGAAAAACGGTAGTGATCTTCAACATTGATCACTACTTTGGTGAAATAAGGTGTAACAAAAGTACAGTTAATCACCGCAATAGCCTGATAGTAAATCAGCTGTATTTCAGCTGAAGCAAAATGAGTCTTGCTCTTATCTGCATCTGTATCTGATGCATGAGCGAGTTCTTTAGTCAGGTGACATTTCCCATTACATTTCAGTTCTGGTTTGTCTTTATTGACACAAAGTTCATTTTTTATATAATCATAAAATACTACATACTCCACAACCGGTAATACTGGTTTGAAGAACATAAATAGAGCTAATATGATTGTTGCTATTTTCACCTTACAAAGGTCAGCTATATTTCTAAAAGGACAAAATTTGGTGGTGTTTCTATGAATTAATGGATTGAAAAAATAAACGGATTTTACTCTTTTTAGCTCAATTATACCCTAGGCTTTTAAAATACTTCTTCTCAAACAAAAAGGCGGTACCAAAAAAGGAGAAATTGCTGTGCTAATTTGTATATGCAATTAGCTATCGTTTCTAATAATTAAAAAAAGAAAGAAAATACGATTTGTTTTTATTAGAAGTTAGAGCAAGACAAAAGGAAACGATCCAACATCCTTGATAGACCTTCTTGTTGACTGACAATAAGGTCTAAAAAATGAAGAGGGTGATCTAAAAGATCACCCTCTTTGCAAATATTTGTACTCCACGAATGACATAGTAAAGTACAAATTATGAAAAAACTAAATTAATTGATGTTCATGATAATAAACTCACTGCGTCTATTCACTTCGTGTTCTGCTGCAGTACATGGAACTCCATTGCTACAGTGATTAATTAGCTGTGATTCACCGTATCCTCTACCTGTTAAACGCTTTGGATCGATACCTTGATCAATCATCCACTTCATTGTAGCAGTAACTCGACGTTCAGACAACTTCATGTTGTAAGCATCATTTCCTTGGCTATCTGTATGAGAGCGAATATCGAGCTTCAAACTCGGATGTTGTTTCATGATTTCAACAATCTTCATCAATTCGATTTGAGCATCTGGGCGAATAATCGATTGATTTAAATCAAAATGAATCGGATTCAACTTCATCTTTGCGAATAAATCATCGCCTGGTTTGACAATCGTTCCATCAATCTCCAATTCGATGGCTACTGTAGTTTGGGATTTTCGATCCGTTGACACCACAAACTCCTGGGTATCATACCCTGGCTTTTGAATGCGAATACGGTATTTTTGACCACAAAGCAGCTTGTCTGAAAAATAGTGACCACGGGCATCGGAATAAACCTTATCTACTAGTTTTTGCATTCGATCTTGAATGATAATTTCAGCATCGGCTATGAAAAACTGACTCGCTTTCTCAGCAACAGTACCTTCGATCACTTGAATACACGGTTTCTCTACAAATAAGTAAATATCATCTCCACCTTGTCCATTTAAGCGGTTAGAGCTAATAAACCCTTTCTTTGTCGAGCTATCAATATACAGTCCAAAGTCGTCAAATCGACTGTTGATATCTGGACCTAAATTCACCGGTTTACCTAAACTTCCATCTTTGTGAATATCAACCTTATACAAATCCAAACCCCCAAATCCCGGATGACCATCGGTAGCAAAATAAAGCACATAGTCCTTCGATATAAAAGGAAAAGTCTCTCTTCCTGCTGTATTAATCTGGTCTCCTAGATTTTCTACAGCACCATATTGTCCATCTTCATAGAGCGCAACGCGGAATAAATCCAATTGACCTAAACTACCTTGAACTCCTTGGCGATCTGAAGCAAAATAAAGCCACTTTTCATCAGGTGTCAAGGCCGGATGAGCCGTGTTGTACTGCTCTAAGTTGATCGGCAATGCCTCTACTTCTCCCCAACGGCCATCGGCCTGTTTCTTGGCACGATATATTTGCAATATAGAGGAATCTTCTTGATGCAAGTCTGCTTTCTTGTTTCTGCGAGAAGAACTCTTATTGCTGGTAAAATAAAGAGTTTGACCATCTTTAGTAAAAATAGCAGAACCCATGTTCAAATTCTTAGAAGCCAATTCCTTTGCAAATAATACCGGTTCTTCAAGTGTTCCATCTGAAACAATCGAAGATGCATATAGCTTCGTATAAGATTCATTGGTCCAAGCGTGAATTTTATTGTG
This sequence comes from Myroides odoratus, assembly GCF_001549985.1. Taxonomy (GTDB): domain Bacteria; phylum Bacteroidota; class Bacteroidia; order Flavobacteriales; family Flavobacteriaceae; genus Flavobacterium; species Flavobacterium odoratum_A. The sequence continues at coordinate 35,072 of NZ_LROZ01000027.1, forward strand.
CATCGCATCTGTAGGTCGAGATGAAGTGAAAATCAATTGATTTTCACTTAATGTCCCCCCATAATCCGAATACGAACTATTGATCCCCAAGTTAACTAAAGCATAACTAGAGGCCGCTTGGGTTAGCTCTACCAACTCATCGTTATTTAAAAATAAACGAGCTCGAGAATCGGTATACTCAATAGTTGCAAATCGCTCCAACATAGCATCGGCTTGTTCTGGTTGACCTACTGCTTTTAACGTTTGGGCAAAACGATAGTAATATTCTGGGTTTAATAGATTTAAATCTTTCCCCTCATAAGTAGCATTAAAAAGCTGATCATACCATTTATAGGCGTCAATAAATTTCCCGTTGAAATAGTAGGAATCTCCAAGTCTACTCAATATTGAGGTGTTCACATAGCCCTTATCTGCCATGTTTTCATACACGTGAATCGCATCGATATAAGCATAATTCTCAAATTCGCGATCAGCTTTGCGCTCTTTGCGAGTTTGTCCAAAGCCAATCAAACTCGTCAACAACAGACAAAGAACAATACCGTTATATAGTTTGTATTTTATCATAATTTGCTTGTTTCTAGAAAAATCTCGGAGCAACCTTTTTCTTCGTGTTATTAAATAGTTCAAACTTCATGAAAATCTCATGTGAACCCGAATGATATTTCGCTAATTTACTAGTATCTGCATCATAGGTATAACCGATGAATAATCCATCGCTAACTTGGAATCCCGCTAACCCACTAACAGAAGCATCCCAACGATACGCTGCTCCAAGGGTAAACTTTTCGTAAAACAAAAAGTTTGCTGTTACATCCACTTGTAAAGGTGCGCCTGTCATTACTTTCACTAAAGCAGCTGGTTTGAATTGAATCTCTGGATTCAATTCAAAAACATAGCCTCCCATCAAGTAAAAATGAGTCTTCTCTTTCATCACGCGATAATCATTGTCGTTGTAAACATTACTAGACAAAATCATCGGTACCGATAATCCCGCATAGGCTTTATCCGAATATAAGTACACCCCTGCTCCTACGTTACCTGAAAACTTGTTTTTGATGTTGTCCTCCGCAACGGGATCGCTTCCGTCATAAATGTGTAATTTATCGTAATTCACATCCAAAAGAGATCCTGTTCCCTTTAGTCCAAAGGCCAATTTATACTGGTAATTTAAATCTACCGTATACGCTAAATCAATCGACAAGCTATTTTCGTCCATCACCCCTAAATGGTCATTCTTAAAGTGAAATCCCATCCCTAAACCATTATCGGTCAAGGGAGTGGTTCCAGATAGATACGCTGTTTTAGGAGCACCTTCTAATCCCACCCACTGGGTGCGGTATAACCCAAAAAATTGCAAGTGATCCACACTCCCTGCATAAGCGGGGTT
>NZ_LROZ01000028.1 GCF_001549985.1 Myroides odoratus
TCTACGTTATCTCCTAGCTTGGTAATAAACTCCTGATTCTCTACTAAATTTGTAACAAATGTGGTGCTATTTGCGATTTCACTAACAGAAAGATATACACTATGATTTTGACTATCAGTAATAATCAAAGATTCTTCATTGTTTTTATTAGGATTGTTACCAATAACAAAGCTCGTATTCTTTCTATCTAAAAAGCTAGTATCGCTCATTATTTGATTCCAAACATTATTTTGCCAAAAGTAAAAACCTTCCAATAATTGATCATTACCTTTATGATAAACTAATAATCCGTTTTCTATATTTCCAATTATAGGGCTCTGTGAATTTTGAGACTCTAATCTTACACGTGGAATTAAAATTCCCTTATCAGTTGATACAATATCCAACTGAGCCGCATTTGATGGAGTTTTAGTTCCAACTCCAATTTGTGCTAAAGCTGTACCACTTATCATAAGTGCTACAAGAGGTAATACTTTTTTAATCATTGTTTGTTATTTTTCTAATTTTCAGACAAAACTAATTCAATTATACACATCTCAAACATATCAGCATATTTTTACTAAATTATTATTTTTAATGTTAAAAATATAAACTAAATAACTTAAAAATAAATAATTAAAACAAAAAACATAATGAGAAAAAGAACAAAAAAAACCTCAAATTGAACTTTTTTTTTAAAAAAAAAGACTTTAATATGCGATTTTTAACAGCTTTTTATTTTCAGAATACTCAATAAGTAATGTGTATTATTCAGACAGTTTTTAATTTTTATTAAATACGTTTTTTTTAATATTTTAATCTAAATTAGTCTTGTAAATTCATTCAAAAAACATAGAAACAAAATCTATGCCAAACATGATAAAAATCAGTTTTTAAGAATAAATTAACCTTTAAAAACATAAATACTTATCTTTGAACTATGAAAGAATTAGAAAGACTTACGATCCTACTTTTAAGCAGCAAGTCGTTAAACTGGCTAAGGAAAAAACAAACAAATCAGAATTAGCTCGTGAACTTCGAAATCGAGCCACTTTGCTATATAAATGGTGTAAAGATACTCTAGAGTTTGGAGAGGGTAGTTTTCCAGACAATGGCAAACAAAAGCTTACTCCAGAACAAAAAAGAATAAAAAAGTTAAAAAAGAAGCTAGCTACTGTTGAATTAGAGCATGAAATATTAAAAAAAGTAATAGCCCTTTTCTTAAAGCCCGGCAAATGATTTACCTGTTCAAATTTAATCATGAACATGAATTTCCGATTGGGATTATGTGTAAAGTTTTAGAGGTAAGTAAAAGCAGTTATTATCATTGGAAACGCTCTCCTTTTAATAAAAGCAGACAAGCTAAAGCAGATCCAAAACGCATTATTACAGAAGTTTACTTCGAGTTTAAACAGCGTTATGCTAATCCTCAACTTACAATAAAAATAACGATATAGGATTACCAAAGATTCTGAACACAATTATTTAGTGGTTGACAATATTATAAATAGAGAGTTTACACAAACTAAACCAGAGAAAGCTTGGGTATCCGATATTACTTATATTGCCGTTAAAGAAGGGTTATATAAACAATAATAGATTTATTAGATAGTAAAGCTCCAGTAAAGATATGTCAGCGGAAAACACCCCCCTAGTAACCTTTAAAATGGCCAAAAAGAACAGATCTTTTAAAGACGAATTAATTTTCCATGCTGCCCAAAGTGTACAATATGCAAAATACAAATTTGCAAACTATTTAGAGTCCTTCAATGTTGTCAGAAGCATGAGTAGAGTTTCGAAGCACATCACGAATACTAAAATAGATAATAACCAATTAGTAAAGGCTAATTGTTGGGATAATGTCATAGAGAGAAGCTTCTTTAAATATCTAAAAATGAAAATGTTTTATGAAAATTTACGACTAAATACAAAGCAAATGGAATCTAAAATCTTTGACCCGAACGAAATGACCTTACCTATGCAATATATCGAGATGTGACATAATAAAAAGGCGTAGACACTCTTACTTAAGCCATCAAACAATCGATGAGTTTAATCAAATAATAATTATAAATAAAGTTGCTTAACTAATTGTAAGCATTTCATTATGATATCCATTTTTATATATTAGATCCAAAAAGAATAAATGTATTAATAAAACCAAAAAAACACTTCTATATATAGAGTGTTTTTTCTAAATACTATTTCTGTTAGTTGGCCAATAAAATTTCCCAAATAAGAATTAAATAAACCAATGCTTATTAATATTCAACTACTGTACATTTTTTAATACTGTTTACCACTTAGTGTTTTTTTATTCCTTTATTTACTATTATACTAGGATAAGAATCTATACCTGTACTTCTATTAGCAAAATTCAAAGTAACAGCAGATGTTCTAGATCTATAATCCTCAATACTAATATCTACTCCTGATATAGGTTTTAGGTTTTTAATATCATAATAAAATGTATATGGATCATTACCCTGAAATTCTGCTTCTGGAGTGAAAGTTACTTCCCCTGTATTCTCATCATATATAAATGTTCCCACTCCTGGTTCATTCAAAATATAATTATCAGGTGTTAATACAATTTTTTTAGAAACTGGGTCATATCTCTTAAACCTAAATGTCTTCTTGTCTAAGTACAAAAAAGACTTTATAGGAGGGTTCAGCACAGAATACACATTACTATTATATCCATAAGCTGAGTACAATGGTTTAATAATATAAGGCACATCTACTAAAACTCCTTGAATAGAGATATCATTAGTTAAAGGTGAGTAAGGTAAACTCAATGAAATATTACGAATATGTGCACGAATCCATTCACCACCAGTAGAGCCTGTAAATGCCATTTTTAATTTAGTAGGTACATTAATAATCAGAGGTTTTAATGTTGAAGTTAATGAACCTCCAGAAATAAGTTCTTTATAATATATAATACCTGTTTTAGGTATAAAATAATTTTTAATAACTGATGATTTATATGTTCCATGCAACATGTCAACTGAAATAAAAAAACCATCAATACTATTATTAAAATCATCCTTTCCTTTTACTAATGAAATTATCACTTTTCTATATGCTGGATCGTCAAGTCCAACATTCAGTTTTCCTCCTTTTATTTCAAAACGCTGACCTTCAAAACCTTTTTGTTTCTTTAATGGCAGACCATTTAATGTATTTAAATAGTAATTACTGTTTGTTTTTGTGTTAATAGCAAATAAAACAGGATATCCTTCATTATTATCTTGTCCTGCAGGCCCCCTTAATACAACATAGTTCCCTAAAGGCCTTCCACTAGATTCATCTCTAGGATCCATAATACCATTACGAGTTTCTTCATTATAAGACATTATATTTTTATAATTACCATATAAATCTAATCCCAATCCAAGAAAGCCTCCAAGAAAGCCTTTTAAATCACCATTTGATCTTCTTTTAGAATATGCATAGCCTAATCCTCCACCACTAACCCCCATAGCAGGAATAGGGATAGTTGAATCAAATAAAACCATTGCAATCCCATCCCCAGGAGTACTAGTTCCTAAGTCTAACCCAAACTCAAACTCTAAAATAAATCCTTTATCTGTACTAAAGCTAAAGTCATTTAGAGCTACTGAAGACTGTTGACCAAAACCATCCAATAACTTGATACCATCCTGATTAAAAGTAATCAAATTTGGTGTAGAATACCCACTTGTCTTTGCTTCTATTTTTAGAAATCCTTCTTCACTCTCTCCTGTATTAAAATAAGGAAACTGATTTTGTCCAACACACAAATGATTAAATAATAGTACTAATAAACAGCAAAACATTTTATCATAATTAAACAATCCTTTATTTCTCATAACTATATACTATTACCGTTTACCATTAATACATCATTACATTTTTTTCCAAAAGTCAATCTGATAATACCTTTATTTGATCTAAACTGATCACTTCCAAGATTAAAATTATTTAAAAGTTGATTATCTTTATTTCTAATTGAAAAATAAACTTGATCATACACAGGCATTGTACCCCCTTTATTTGGAGTAAAAATAATTTTTGCCGTTACTGGGTTATACTCATAAACTCCATACTGAGTTACAGCTGTATAAGGTTGAGGTGTATCTTGATATAATCCTCCAATAATGACACTAAACTGAAAACTATATGGATCTATATAGCTTCTATCTCCATATTCACGTAAATCTCCTTGGCCTTTATATATATTATCATTAAAACCAACACTATGCTCAAGCACATCAATCTCAGTAGGAATATCTTCACATACTTCTGTCATAAAAACACTTTCAACAATTGGAGAAAACGGCATATATAAACTTAAATTTCTCACTATTTGTTTTTGACTATAATATCCTATTGAACCTATAAACCCTAATTTGAATGTAGCAGGAGCCTTTAATATTAAATCTTTAACTTCGTTGCTAGACTCTGACAATGCAGTAACTTCTGAATACTTAATAATTTCATTATCTGGTAAGAAAAAATCCTTAATAATACAGTCTTTTTTAAAACCATGTATCATATCAATTGTCATATAAAAACCTTTCTTATTATTCTTTATTCCAGGGATCACATAAATAAATATTCTACGATATGAAGCATCTCCATAACTAGCACTAATATCATTCTCATTACTACTTGTATTTTCTCTTAAAGAAAATGAAAAAGATTCATCTTGGGGAGCATCAGGTTTTATATCATACAGACCAGTTTCAAAATTTAACATTGTCCTGGACTCGAAGTTAGTAGTACTCTGCGAAATTAAAACAGGATAACCAGTAAATAGATTACCTTGGCCTCTAATAGTAATATGATTCTTTGATTCTCCTTGTTTATATAGATTTCCAGGATCCCCAATTAATGTACTATTTCCACTACCATTTCGAATACCATTTCTATATTCATAGCTCTCACTGCGTCTAAACTTAAAACTTCCCCATAAGTCAATACCTACGGCTAAGAAACCTTTACTTAATCCAATAGATGAACTTGAACCTAGTTTGTATGCATATCCTAAGCCTGATCCATCAGATCCAATCTTTGGTTCTGTAACACTCCCATCAAATAAGACTAAAGCTAAACCATCAGCAAAATACGGAGCAGATCCTCCTGTCATTAAATAATCAAATTCAATAATAAAACCTCTATCTACAGTAAATGCTAAATCATTCAGATAAAACCCTCTTGTCATTCCAATTTGATTATTACTACTAGGAGTAAGTGTAGCACCGTTCACACCAAACTCAACTAAAGAAGAAGAAGAAAATTGATCAAACTCATCTTTTTTTGTTAATGTACTCTGATAAGGAAATTGTGCTAAAGCCACAACATTACCAATAAGAAATGAAGTTACATTAAATACATAAATAACATATTTTCTCATTCCTTAATTTTTTACTACAATAATATTTAAATACGAAGCTGCTGTTAATTTCCCTACATCAGCTTTAAACTTAAGCAAATGGGTATAAATCGGCCCACTTGTATTTTTCGTTATAGTTGGTTCGGTCGCAAAAGCAATATCATCAAATCCAGTAATCACAAAAGTAACTTCATTAGGGCCCCATAACTCAGCCTTTCCATTAAGTTGTCTACTATATTCAGCATAAAGATCAATTGTTTGATTATCATACAAATACATCTTAATAGGAAATGGTGGCATATAAACCCATTGTCCTTTTTGAAAACTAAATATCTCATCCCATTTACTTCCATTCCATATTTTTAATCCTTCATCAATATTATTACCTCCAACATGGTAAATTTGAAGCCCTTTATGCTTCGCTTTATTTGCTTCATTCTCAACATTTACTAAAGGAGATAACTTAGTTAAATCTGTCAGTGTGACCCTAGGCATCAAGAACCCCTTTGTAGCAGAAGCTTCACCTTCCTTCTCTTTTAAATCTAATAATGCTCCTTCAGCAGGGAATCCAAGAGAACCAATAACTACCTGTCCATAAGTAAATCCAATATTAGCCCCTAATAACATTAATGCGATAATTAATAACTTTTTCATTTCTTTTCTTTTAACAATTTTCTATATTTACACGTATTAGATTTCTGTAAATTTTAAATTCCAATCTTATATGCGGAATTAAAATTCCTTTATCAATTGATACTATATTTAATTGAACCACATTTAATAGAGTCTTAGTTCCTACCAAAATTTGGGCTAAAGCCGTACCAATTATAATAAATGCCACAAAAGACAATAGTTTTTTAAATTACTGCACAAAATTAAACCAATTAATTATATCTTAAAAACATATTAATACTTTTATCAAATCACAAATATTAACAAGAAATAAGCGAAAAATAAAAATAAAAAAAGATAATATTTCAAAAAAAACACAATGAAAGGAAAATTATAAAAAACCTCAAATCGAGCCTAAAAGAAATAAAAAAAACTTTAATATGCGATTTTAAATAGCCTTTTATTTTCAGAATACTCAATAAATAATGTGTGTTATTCAGACAGTTTTTAATTTTTATTGAATAAGTCTTTTCAATATATTAATCTAAATAAGTCTTGTGAAACTCATTAAAAAACACAACAACATCTAAAACGAAGATAGTAAAAATCAATTCTTTAAGAGTAGATTAACTTTTGAACACAGAAACAATACATACAAAATTTCATAATACTGTTTTTAGTAGTGTATAATTTCATTTACTAAATTAGGTGCATCCATTTTATACTTAGACAGTTCTTTTTTTTAAGTCATTAATTATAATATCTTTTTTCAGCAAACGATAGATCTTGATTACTGAGTTCATTTAAAATTTTTGATTTAATATCCTCTTCATCTTGTTTAAATGCGCTCTTATAATAAAATTAATCAAGATATTCTGCAAAATCAAGTAATCCCTCTCTTAACTCAAATACCTTATTTATCGTACAATTTCAAAAAACATCTAAACCAAAACTAAATAAACATTATCTAAACGTAGTTTACTATTTGCTCTCTGAATATTATATACATATATCCTAGGGTAACTCCATTATTAGCAATAAACAGACCCAGTACCTATTTTGATTAAAAAATTTGATTGATTTTTGCACTGTAAACTACTTTATTTAAAACTAAAAATCAAGCATTTAAATTATTAAAGTTATCCTCAAAATAATTACTCAATAGTTTTGCTCGTTCAGTATCAAAATTAGAAATATAACGGTTAAACATTTGTTCTGTAGCATGCCCTGTTGCATCCATCAATAATGCAGTTGGTATCTTACCATAAAAATTAGACGCAAAACTTCTCCTACCAATATGGCTAGTAATTGCATCACATTTATCAATTGTGACTAACTTAGGTCTAAATCCAAAACGTTTTCTTATATATACGAAATCAGTAAATAACACTAAGCAAGAAACAGTTACAGTAACGAATGAAATATTTGCTAATGTGTTATTAGCATTTTGTAATCCTAAAGACAAGAAAACAAAGACTAAATAATGTTAGTACATTATTGTATATAAATAGGTCAATTTTTTTAAATGGTTAAACCCACTATACTTGGTAAGCTAATGTTTTATAATAAAATATACCGATTAGAATCGAGTCTTAACAAACAAATGCATCTGGAGAAAAAGTTCTTTTCAAAAAAACTCACTCAGCTTAAAAATCACAATAGAAAATATATTAGTAAATCCAGTTTTTATAAATACTACATAAACAATCGAACAGACAAGGATCATCTCTATTTTACCAGAGGGAAAATTGATCTTAAGGAAGGTTTAAGCAGCGTGGCATTTAAAGTTGATTTGGAGTTCTCAACCTATTATGATTTAAAAGTGGCAAAAATTTTAGCTGATAATATGTTCTATAGTTATCTAACAGATCAATTGGATTTTATACAACAGCAAGCTATTTATTCTGGTAAATCAAAAAAAGTAGCGTCCACCACTCTATATTGGTCGGAATCTCAAAATGCGCTTATAGAACTAATCTATGCTCTTTATGTAACTGGTTCTATCGGGCATGGTAAAACAGAAATCAGGAAAATATCTGTTATTTTTCAAGAATTGTTTCAAATTCCATTAGGAGATATTCATCACGCTTTTCACCGGATGAAAACAAGGGCTAAATCAAGGACTTGTTATTTAGATAAGTTGAAACAAGGGTTGGAAGAGTATATGGATAAGGCATAATCCCCCCCCCCTCTCTCAATATTTATATCATCCACTAAAATGCCATTTCGTAAATTTTTAATTATGTTTTACTTATCTATTGCAGTTAAATTATGTATTATCCTTCTCGGCTCCCCTATGAAAATGATAAAAGACATTTATTTTTCACTTTCTTTTATATTGATATAAAGAATTATTCTTGAATAAAAATGATACAACTAATTTAGTTTCTATCATGCTAAATGACATATTAAAGAACAATCGTTATAAATAAAAGCAAATTTCGCAATGAATTAATAATAAATATTTTACCAAACATTACTTAACTCGTCTGTTTAAATTTAACTAATCAAAATAAATTTCATTCATCTTAATTGCTCGCTGGTTTTAAAGTCAAACAAAGCTTTATGCTTACACCATTTTTGATAGAATAATTAATTATAATACTTTCAAAATTTGCTTATCAATATATTTAATATAAATTAGCATTATAAAATATCAATAAAATGTTAAAAATAAATATTGAACGTTTAAAATCACTGGATGATACTAATTATTTTAAGGACTTCCTTCTTCTATTAGAAAAAGAGAAAGAACAAGGACGAGATTATGTTATTATGAAAACTATTCCTAAAATACTCCACTATCAATTAATTCAAGAAAATTTTGTAATTAAAAGGAAAGAAATTAAGGTAAGAAAGTTTCTTTTTATTCAAAAAAATGTTTTAGTTTATATCATAAAACTACCTTATTAATATTAGTTTTTGTCAAAATCTATTTACGATCAACAAATTTTATTCTATAAAACAACTGTATATTTTAATCATAATAATTAATACTTACAAATAAATTCTATGTTATTAAAACCATCATCACTTTACATGATAGAAATGTGGCATTAATAAATTAAAAATTCATTCGTTAATATGTTTTTTTACACTTAACAAATACTTATTTACAATTATATTTTAGATCTTATGAATTATTATCGTAATCAGATGATCCATACACGTACAATAGAGAACAGATTGCTAATGTGCTTATGCGAAGTATAGGATTTAGGTTCAACCGAACGCTGAATATATATATATATATATATATTGTGGTAGATTTAGAAAGGAGTTTTAGGGGGTCTCCATGATTTTTATTCCCTAAGAGAAGGATGTCTTTGGTTTCCAAAATATTCTTTTTGTAACCATTGGCTGTTATGTTAATCATTGCTCTACCCACTCTTACAGGGGCAGAAAAAAAAAGTTTTATTAAAGGGTCTTAGAATAGGATAGAAAAAATTGATTATTTTATAAATTCCTTTTATGTTTTTAGCAGATAAGTAATGTTGTTTCTATTTGGGGATTTACAATACACTCTTACAAAACGTATTCGTTTATCACTTCTGTAACTCCTACTATAATTACTGTCAAAATTCAAAGTTTTAAATTAAAACTATTCCCAATACGCTATTGCCATCATGAGTATGTGTGTATTTGGTTATTTCTCCTCCCAACTTTTCCATATAGGCTTGGCACTCCTTTACTTCATATTTTGCAAGGTGTTTGTGTTTATATCTTCATCTGTTTCTTCATTTCTTCTTAGAGTTCAGAAATTTTAGAATGTTTTCGATCATCATTTCTATTGTTTCAGTTATATTTATTGTAAACTTCATGTTTATTTAGCCGATAGTTTTCCTGTTTCTTCTAGAAAGTCTTTCACATCGATCTGTTGAATCATTCTGTCACGGATAATATAAATATGTTTTTCAAAAGTCCCTCCATTTTGTTCAATGACATTTTTAAAATCATCAATGTATTTTTGCTTAAATTTGCTATTCATCGAATTGAACAATATCACTTTTTTGCCTGTAAAGTCGTTGTTTTTAGCGAATTCAAAAACCTGTGGTGTAGGGCTATACAACCAAATGGGCGAACCGATATAAATCGTATCATATTGCAATAAATCAATTTTGGACGGACTGATTTCGGCTGTTGTTTTTCTGGCATCCGTTACCGCTTCGATCATACCTTTCAAACCGATATTATCTCTTTTGGACTGAATGGGAATAAGGTATGCCTGTTTGATTTTGGCAATCTTCGTTGCCATCAATTCAGTATTTCCCGATCTTGAAAAGAAGACAACTAAGGTCTTGCTCGAAGCATTGTCCACTTGTAATTCTTTCACTATCTTTCGGTTACGATTTAATTGATAGTAATCAACACTAACATTTACTATAAGGATCCATATTAAGCTCAACAGAACCAAACCTATCGTAATCCAAATCATCTTTTTGTAATTGATTTTATTTTTTACCATTTCTATCTGCATAAATTACTTTTTAATATTCAACAATAGAATGTCCTTGGTTTCCAGAATATTCTTTTCGTATCCATTGGCTGTTACATTAATCATTGCTTTGCCCACTTCTTGCAGGGTCAAAAAGAAAGTTTTGCTGAATATTCGCAATAAAGGATATAAAACATCAATTATCTTGTAAAACCCTTTCACATTTTTTGCATCTTTGGTTGGTCGCATAAAGGCAGGTCTGAAATTGAAAACTGCTTTGAACGGAAGTTTCATCAGGTCATTTTCTGTCATTCCTTTTATTCTTGCCCACATCGTGCGACCTCGTTCGGTACTATCCGTTCCACCTCCCGATACATAGCAAAATGTCATTTTTGGGTTTATATCCGCCAAAACAGTTGCAAAATTTATAGTGAGGGCATAAGTGAATTTTCTGTACTCTTCCTCTGTTACGCCTACAGAAGATATTCCTGCACAAAAATAGCAGGCGTCATAACCTTTTAGCTTTTCGCCAATCGGTGAAATGTCATTGAAATCACTGTGCAATATTTCTTCAACTTTATCACCCGCATATCCACTCGGTTTACGGTTAATAAGTAGGATATTTGTTACTGTCGGACTTGCAATACATTCCTGCAAAACGCCCTCGCCTACCATTCCTGTAGCTCCTGTGATGATTACTTTCATACATTCAATGTTTTTACTTGATTATTTTATCCACCAATTGATCCATATAAGCTTGGCGTCCCATTTCTTCATATTTTGCAAAATGTTTGTTGACATCTTCACCTGCGATGTAACGAAGTTGATTTTTACCATCGGTAGCCGCCTCATACACGATTTCGGCAATCATTTCAGACGTAGAGAAATAGCTTCCGAAATCGAAGTGTGCCATTGATTTTTCAAATCCTTCTTTGTACTCCTCAGTTATCGCCCATATTGCGTTTTCGCCAAACTGGGATTTGATGATGCCTGGAGCAACGGTTTTTATTCCGATGTTAAACACCCCAAGTTCCGGCACCATTCCTTCTGTCCAGCCTTCAATAGCCACCTTTGAGGCATTGTATATCGTATTGAATGGAACAGGCATCAATCCAGCCATCGAAGTAGTTGAAATAAACAAACCTTGCTTTCTCTCCTTAAAATGAGGAATGAATGCTTTAGTAACACGTATCGTACCCAGCATATTAGTGTCGAATAATCTTACGATCTCTGCATCCGTCAGGTTTTCGAGCGGACCTCCTAGACCATAACCCGCATTATTGAATACCACATCTACCGTTCCTAGCTCCAATGATTTTGCAACCATTTCTTCAATCTGTGAAGGATTGGTTACGTCCAATGGAAGAACAGTAATATTTTCTAGCTTTGCCAAATCTGCCCCTTTGACCGCATCACGCATCGTTGCGATGACTTTCCAGCCCTTTGATTGAAATAATACTGCCGTAGCCTTTCCTAATCCTGTTGATGCTCCTGTAATAAATATTGTTTTCATTGTAAATCTTATATTTTAAATAATTTTAGCCAAATAAGATTTATAGTTTTCTAAATCTTCTTTAGGCGAGCCATTCTTCACCACATCAAAGCTGTTAAAACCTTGCAGTATATCTGCTCCACAGAAAGCGTAGTTGCTGGTGATATTCAGCAATAGGTCATCTGTGGTTTTTCCTTTCATAAGGTTCTGACTGCTATCTCCAAAAGCTTCTTCTGGGGCATTCCACGTTGCCGAAACCATAAATCTTTTGCCCTGCAATTTCCCGCCTGAACCGTATTGCTTTGTTGCATCCTGCCTGCTGCGTCCGTCTCCTTCGAGAAATTCACCTTTGGCGTGTCCTGTTTCAAAAAGTTCATCGGTATATTTCTTGTAAATCCAAGGAGCTCCGAACCAATTTATTGGTGTTTGAAGGATGATAATGTCTGCCTGTAAGTGTTTGGCAACTTCTTCTTCGGAATTGTAACTGTCTTCTACTTTGGTTTCCAATACTTCGTAGCCTCTAGACAGAAAAAAATCTTTTGCTACATTTTGCAAAGAAGCATTTAACCTACCCTCAGATCTATTCGGGTAGATTAAATGCGTATTTATTAATAAAACTGTTTTAATTTTATACATTTTCACTATTTCAATTAATAAAAAGCAGGTTTATCTCCGTAAATCCCTGGTTTGTTTACACCAACGCTAGCTTTTACGTCTTTTTCGGGATGCAGGATTACATCAGCGATATAAGCACCGACTGCTTTTCTTGCTACTTCTGTACCAACAAAAGCTTCACCTTTTTGTGTAGTTTCAAAATCCGTTTCGTCCTTATCGGTCAACCAAGACGGACGTACAACGGTATAATCTAATCCTGATTTTTCTACATTGCGAGTTGCTTTACCGTAACGTACCAATTCCGAACCAATCATCATATTGTTCCATTCTCCGAATTTCCCAGCTACCTCATCATACACACCAAGACAAGTAACGAAAATCAGACGTTTTACGCCCTGCTGTATCATTGTTTCAGCGATTGCTGTCGCCATTTTATCTACATCTCCTGCAAGGTTGGCATATACGATATCTTGACCTTTGATAGCATTGGTCAAATCTTCCGTGTTCAAAACATCTCCGCTGATAATGTTTGCTCCTGAACCTACCTGAGGCAATTTCTGTGTATCTCTTGCGAATAATGTTAATTCTATATCTTTATTTTCTTGCAAAAAGTTGATGGCGTGTTGTGCAATTGCACCGCCTGCTCCTAATACTAAAATTTTTGTACTCATTTTATTTTTAATTATTGATAAAAAACCAATGACTTTAACCATTGATAAAGTCATTGGCATTATTTGTTGTTACTGATTAAAGGTTCTCTTGATAGAACGGAATCAATTTATCCAATGCGATTTTCACCGGTTCCGGTTTGTCGTAAAGGTCATAGTGTGACCATCCTTCAACCACCACCAATTCTTTCTTTTGAGAAGCTGCACGGCGAATGATTTCGAAACCGTCTCTGTATGCTCCGAAAGCTCCTGGTTTATTACCTACTACAACCATCAATGGCTGCGTTAACAATTTTTCAACCAAATTATAAGCGTCCCACGTCATTGCTGCTGCATTATGCGAAAACAAGGTTTTGTTTACACCATTTGGTTTTTCACCACGAGCCGTACGGTAGTATTCTGTCGCTTCCAAAAGGTCGATATCCGCACCTGCTTCTTTAGCCATTTCATAGGTTGGGTATAATCCCTGGTCAACTCTTAACGCTTCACCTCTTGCCTCAGCAGTTCTTTGTGCTGCAATGGCTTCAAGGTTGGCTATTGGATCACCAAACTCACGCATTACACGTCCATAATTAGCCCCTGTAAGTGTAGCTACTGCTTTAATACGGCGTTCTTTCATTGTTGCACTGACCACATATCCGCCTGCGCCGCACATTCCTAATGCACCGATACGGTTTTCGTCGACGAAAGGTAGTGTTACCAGATAATCAATGGCGTAGCTGTAATCTTCTACACGGAAAGATGGATCTTCCAAATATCTTAGATCACCGCCACTTTCACCTTGGAAAGAAGCATCCGGAACCAATACTACAAATCCTGCATCGGCAAATGCCTTCCCGTAAACATTTCCTGAAGTCTGTTCTTTGCAGCTCCCGATTGGGTGCGTACTGATGATAACAGGATATTTTTTGTTTTCGTCAAAATTTGGTGGGAAAAGCAAATCTGCTGCTATATCCCAATAAAGTGCTTTGAATTTTACTGATTGTTTCATTTTCTTAAGATTTTAAATTAATATCTATTGTAAAGGCATACATCAACTTTATGTTTAAACTATTTCAATTTGTTGTTGAAAAACGATACTAACTGACCAATAGCTTCATTCACTTCTTTTTCGCCATCGTACAAAACCATATGATTGGCTCCATCAACGACATATTTGGTTTTGTTAGTAGAAGCTGCACGGTTGATCAGGTCTTCACTCATCAACACACTGCCTGCATTGTTACCAACTATCACCAATAAAGGTTGTGTAAAGAATGTTTCCGTTTTATTGTAAGCATCGTAAGTGATGATTTGCGTAAAACTTCTCAATGTTGTCCATCCTGGAGTTGTCGGGTAATGGCAACGGTTGGTGTGATAATATTCTCAAGCTTTTCTCAATTCTTCGTTAGGTCATCTTCCTCTTTCATCGGAGCCAATGCCATCGTTTGGTTTCGCCTTTTGCCTCTGCTGTTCTTGCATTAGCACCTGCCAACAAGTAAGGCATCGCATCTACATCTTTTATGTTGTTTCCCAGCCATTAAGGAACATCTGACCAATATTTACGGCACAAACCGTCCCTACGGCTTTGATACGGTGGTCATTGATGACTGCATTTGCGATATGACCTGCACCAGTACAAATTTCCATAGCACCGATATTTTCCTGATCAACATAAGGTAATATCGTTAGAGAATCTATTACGGCACTTATGTTCTCTGTACAGATTTATGGGTTCTCCAACTGACGTGGCTCCCCAATACGTTCACCTTGGTAAAAAGCATCATAGGCAATGGTTACAAAACCTTGTTCTGCCAGCTTTCTAGCATACAGACCGGATGCCTGCTCCTTAACACCTCCACCAGGATTTGATACAACCACTATTGGGTGTTTTTGATTTTTATTAAATCCTACAGTGAAATTAATAACGGCTGACATTGTGATGTTTCTGTTGTTATTGTTTTTTAAACTGATTTTTTTTGCTGTATCATACCCCCTTATTTTCTTTTTTCTAATTTTATATTGCAAAGATAAACAGACATTTACGCTACTTTTGAAAACAAAACACTTAAAAAAACGAAACATTTTACTGAATGGAGGATATTGGTTCCTCTTTGGTGGGTGCTAGCATAAATTCATTCGACCAATAATCAGCTACTGGAAATATTTGTAAATTTACCTTTTTCAAAATCATAAAAAATGAATATTCAGATACAACTTGTCAATAGGTTATGGGAAGTAATTTTAAACGGAACTTGGATTTCAAATACAAATTTTGAGGACCAATTAAATCATCTGGACTGACGGGCAGCAAATGCCCGATTTCAGGATTAAAACTCGATTTCGATACTTGCACAGCACATTCATTATTATATTAATGAAATTAAGAATATTTTTCTTGGGGGAAATCTGGAAACTAAAGATAAGTTCAGCTTTGATTTTCCACTGATAACTTCACAGGACCAGTGGAAAAGTTTTTTGAATAAATTTTGGAACGATGCTGAGGAGTTTACTCAATTGATCGAAAAAATAACCGAAGAAAAACTGTAAGAAAGTTTTGTAGATGAAAAATACGGAACATATTTAAGAAATATTGACGGAATGATAGGACATAATTATTATCATTTAGGACAGATTGTTTTAATCCTGATAATATTTAAAAATCAGGGCTAATAATTTTGTATTCTTATTTAGATTTTATACCACTAAAAGAACAAAATCGACCAATTAAAAAAAGTGAAGAAATAAAATGAAATACGAAATAGACAATATCAGGCAAGATGAATATGCTGAAGTAATACAGGTTTGGGAGGCTCATGTTAAGACAATAGATCATTTTCTGCGAGAGGACGATATAGAACACTTTTAACCGCTTATTTTGGGTCACTACTTAAATGAAGTAGACTTGAAATGTATAAGAAACGAGGCAGATAAAATAATTGGATTTCTTGGTGTGGCGGAACAAAATTTAGAAATGCTATTCATTCATCCCTCTTATAAAGAGAAACAGATGGATAAAATATTATTAAATTTTTCAATTGAAAAAATAAATGTTAAAAAAGTAGATGTGAATGAACAAAACAAACAAGCAATAGGTTTTTATAAAAAACACGGATTTGAAACAAAAAGCCGTTCGGAATCAGATTCATCAGAAAAACCTCATCCAACTTTACATATGGAATTGAGACAACCTTAATAAATTTTCAAAGAATAACTTTAATAACCCTATCAATTTAAATTAACACTCCCCAAAAATGAAACATTTCACTGATTTCTAAAAATCTTGGGCGAAATGCCTGTTTTTTGGCGAAAGAAGCGTGTAAAATAGGTGGGATATTCAAAGCCCAGACTATACGCAATTTCATTAATGGTCAACTTGGTCTGGCGAAGCTTTTCTTTGGCAACCTGAATAATGTATTGATGAATGTGTTCCAGAGGAGATTTACCTGTAAAATGCTTAATCACATCTCCAAAATAATTAACCGAAAGATGGCTCATTGCTGCAAAATGGGCGACAGTTGGCATAAACGGTTCATTCCTTTCAGCAACATAGAAGTCATCAAGCTGCTTGTAAAAATCGGCAACGACTTGATTGTAAATCTTGCTTCTTGACTGAAACTGTCTTTCGTAAAATATCTGGGTATAAGAAAAGATTAACGTGGTATAAGAACCCAGTACATCTTCGGAAAAATCAGCCTGACTGTATTCATCGTGAGCCTTTATAAAAAGGTCAAGCAGTATCCGGCTTTCTCTTTCCGTCAAATAAAGAGCTTCGTGCCTGTTGTATCTTGTAAAGGTGTAATCTTTAGCATATTTCTTCAACAGTTTCTCGCTGACAAAAATACCATAGCCCAGAAAAGAACCTGCAAGATCCCATTCCATAAGGTTCCCGGGTCTGTCCAAAAACAGGTACGATGATGACATCTCTTCAATAGGCGGTTGCACATCAATATTGTTTTTTATAGCAATCAGGTAAAAATCAAGCTCAACAGGTTCTGATTTCAACCTGATGTCTTTGTGATCGTCATAGTGAATTACCTGTATATTATCATTTGTTGAGCCTTTGACATTGATATACTTTAAAAAAGCGGATATATTGTATGGTTTAGACATTTTTACGATTAACTGTTAATCTTGCAAATTTAGAAAAAACAAACACGTAATAATGAAACATACAACTGTAAAAACGAAACATTTAACGGATTGGGATAAAGAAATATTTTTTAGTTACTCAACCCATATTCACAAAAAACGTCCATAAAAAATCCTGTAAAGTTTATTTTTTAAATTTGCAATGTGAAATTTGATTTGATAGATCCAGCAAAAAAAAAACATTTAAATAGATAAAAAATGAAGAAAATCCTTTTTATCATTACGTTGGCTGCGTTTACAACGCCCTGTAATTCCAACACAAATAAAACATCTTCTGACGTTTCGGCAACAGATACAGTTGAACAAAAACCGATACAACACCAGTAGTAGTAGTAGTAGTAGTAGTAGTAGTAGTAGTAGTAGTAGTAGTAGTAGTAGTAGTAGTAGTAGTAGTAGTAGTAGTAGACCTTTACGGAAAAGAGTGGAATCTGATTGAACTCAACGGAACTCCTGTGGAATTGGACACCACTTTTCCCCAATATCCAAACCTTATTTTTGAAAAGGGAAACCGTGTTTCCGGAAATATGGGATACAACGGTTTTGATTGTAATGAGGAGTTAAAGAACACCGATGGCATAACGTTTTCGCATATTACAGCTAAGCAAATGACCTGTCCTAACATGAAAGTGGAACAAGGTTTCTTGATGTAATGAACAACGCAAAAAGTTTCACTACAGAAAACAATACGTTGTCCCTAAAAAATGAAAAGGGAGAAATCACAGCAAAGTTTACAACTGGACAATAAAGACATTCACCAAAGTAATGCATAAAAAAAGCTGATTTTATCTTGCAGGAATTGCATTTAATTTCCTGTTTCATTTTATCCTTCCTTGGTAGATTTGTTATTACAATTCCGTAGGAATATACCATATGCTATTTCAAAAATAGAATACAAATAAAATCAAAAATATGAAAGGGAAATCAAAAACAATTTAAAACAATATTTAGACGTAGCTTTTTGGCAGCTTCACTTTATTTAAATAATAGTCTAATCAATGAATTTAATTTTCAAAATAATCAAGAAAAAGATGATTTAACAAAAATTGAAGCAAATATAAAATCAATAACAAAAGCTAATTTATACCGAACTTCATTAATTGCACTACCTCTTCTAAATTTTACTAATAAAACAAGTAAATTCGAGTAGATTTATTGTGATAACAGTACAAGACGAATCAATTCCTTACAAGATTATATCTATAAAAGCATTGCTTTAGTAAGATTAATTCACTAAAATATGATTTCCATGCAGGAACCATCTGGGGTTATTCTACTAAATTATAGCTTTTATAGTATCCTAAATTCGTATTCATTTTACTATTACCAGACTTATTATTTAATACAATAAATTAAAGAATAAATAAAGGGAAAAATAAATACAATTCATAGGTAGAAACCAAGGGAAATTAATGCTAGCATAAGAAAAAACAGGCAATAGAAATCTTCACGTTATTGCCTGTTTTTTTGTTATCTAATACTCCTTAGAACGTTATACTAAATTCTTCTTTTAGTAGTTGTGCTTTTTTCATCGCAGTAATCTCATCATATTTTACTTCAGCAGAGCCTATATATTTTAATTAAATATTATCACAATCGTGAAAAACAATATATAAATCTAAAAACATATTTTTAGACTTAAACCTATCTTCTCCTTTTATCTTTATAAGATATTTATACTACTTTCAATAAAGTTTCATAGTAATTACAAAATGACCATATTCAATTTTATGATTACTATCAGTAATAGTACACACAAACAAATAACTATCCTTAGATACTTGGCGGTAATGTACTAGCGAGCTTAATTCGCTATAGACTGGAGTAGCTGTATTTAGAAATGTTTCTAAATTATCTAAAACTAATTTTTTACTTTGTACATCCTCTCCTTGGAGCTTAAAGAATTTCTCAATTCCTTCTAACAATCGATCCATGATAAAAACACCTGGCACAATAGGATAATTATCAAAATGTCCTTTGCATTGTTCGATTGTAAAAGAAGGGATTTGAATTTTAAAATAAAATGGCTCGATTAAATTCACCAGTACGTCCTCCTTTATTGGAGAACTTTCTGCAGGAATTTTTTCTGTATAAAAACTGCTGAAAACATCATTAAAAGCATTTTCATCAAAAATAACATATTCTAGTTCAGAAGTATAAAACAATTGATTTTGATTATTCAAAACATCTACTAAAACTTTTCCTTTACGCTTTGAAAATGAAAAAGGCTTAGCACAATACTTTAATCCATCCTCTACAATAGTACTATTGATTTTTCTTATTCTAATTTTTTCAGCTAAGAAAAATGTTTTAGAAGAAATATCCATGGCTGTCAATAAAGAGATACTTCCCAATGATGCAACTATTTGCCCTATCTCTTTGAATCCTCTCAATTGACTATCTGAGCTATTTGTAGTACTATACTCTACTGTAGATGCATTCCTTACCAAATTATCCATTGGAAATAAATAAGGGTAATTCTCCCCGATGTAGTTATATAAATGTTTCATATTACAACTAATTTTGTTTAATAATATACGTACAATCTATATTTGAATTTTCGTCATAAAAAGATTGAGGTACTTGTATTTCTATATCACTTAATTGAAGATAATCTTTGATTCCATCTAAAAAAGCGATTAAAGTTGGAAAGGTTAAATATTGATCAATTTTATATTGTTTAGCAGCTCTGTGATAACGATCAACACCTTTCAAATTAATCACAGCATAATCTGAAGTATATTCTTGCACCTGAAACTTGAACTCCGGACTCGAGGTGTAAATAGCAGATATAGCGACTAAAACCATTGACCTGCAATCTCGATCCATAGTAGCATCTTTAATTAATGCTTGCTCTGCTTTTGCTTTACCAAGATTGTAAAATAGTTTATCAGAGTGCAAACGTATTTTATCTACTCCATACTGCTCTCCTATGGAATGTAATTGCAAAGCATAGAATTGAGAGGTAATATTGGATAAATTAATCGCTAAATCTGATACGGTTGCAGGAAGATATAAGTCAATTAATTTCTCTTTAATCTCTTGTGAAGGATATTGATCATCTCCTCTTAAAAGACGTAATTCTTCAAATAAACT
>NZ_LROZ01000029.1 GCF_001549985.1 Myroides odoratus
GGGGCTCGAACCCAGGACCCCAACATTAAAAGTGTTGTGCTCTACCAACTGAGCTATCGAGTCTAATCAATTCCTGATTGCGGGTGCAAATATAGAACGTTTTTTTTTAAAAACATCATGTTTTTGTTTTATTTTTGTCAACAACATCCCCCTAAAACGGGGTATTTATGCATAACTCACTATTTTACAACCCCTTATTTTATGGAAAAAATAATTATTTTAGGTTATATGGGCGCAGGAAAATCAACAATTGCTCAACAATTAGCTCAAGAACTTCATCTTTCTTACTATGACCTAGACCATGAAATTGAAAAACAGCAACAACAAAAGATAACAACCATTTTTGCCGAAAAAGGAGAAGTATACTTCCGAAAGATTGAACACCAAATCTTGCATCAACTTTTAAACAAAAACGAACGAGCGATACTAAGTTTAGGAGGAGGCACCCCTTGTTATGCAAACAATCATCTTATTTTACAACAAGAGGGAATTCAATCTTTTTATTTAAAGGCATCCATACAAACCCTAACCCAACGTTTAGCAAAAGAAAAAGAGCATCGACCAATGTTGCAAACCAACACCGAAGATACTCTTGAAACTTTTATTGCTAAACATTTATTTGATCGCAGCTATTTCTATTATCAAGCCAAACACGTCATTTCCGTTGATGATAAACCCGTCAATCAAATTGTCCAGGAAATTAAAACGATACTTGAAGATTAACTCAAATACGCGTATTCATCTTCTTCCGTAAAAACCACTTGAATGTGCTCTAACAAAGAAGTAGACAAGGATAATCCCTTATAATCAGCCTTAATAGGATAGGTCTTATGGTTTCTATCAATTAAAACTGCTGTCTTCATTTTCTTTATTGGTACATTCAAAAAGTGTTTTACACCATAAATCAACGTTGCTCCTGAATTTAATACATCATCAACTAAAATAATTGATTTACCTGTATACTCCTCTGGCGTTAAAGAGGTGCGAATTGGATTAATAGGATTAGCCTTATCAATTTGTACTTCACACAATTTTACTTTCATTGTAGCTATTTCCTCTAATACTTTGGCAATTTTTTGAGCAAAAATAAAACCACTATTCGCTACACCAGCAATCACAATTTCTTCTTCTTCAGAAAATGTTTCGTAAATCTGATACGCGATACGTTTGGTTTTAAATCCAATCTGCTCTTTATTTAAAATGATTTTTTGTGCCATATCTTTTTCTTTAATATAATAAACAATTCTCGATCTTGCCTAGGTTTTATGGAATTGAATGCTCGTTCCATAACCTCGATGGTAAAATAAGGTTCAAATAGCGCTAAATACTCGTCTTTATCCCCTCCATAAGGTGGTGTATCATGCTCAAATGTAGTATCAAATAGCAATCCTACTAATTTCCCTTCTGGTTGAAGTAACTCATGCATTTTTTGAACGTAATCTTTTCTTTTCGCTACAGGAAGGGAACAAAAAAACGTTTGCTCTAGAATTAAGTCATACTTTCCTTGGTGTTGAAAAAAATCTGCTATAACAACTGCATCTTTGGAAATACTAGGTTCATTTTCGATGGTTTGCTCAAAAGCTATTGTTGTAAAATCTACACCAACACTTTCAGCAAATCCCTGCTTGTGTAAATAAACTAATTCATGCCCATGACCAACTCCTGGAACCAATATGTGCATTGATTTATCCTCTAACTGATCAATATACGCTTTCAAAGGAGTAGTAATTGACTTTGCATTCCAAAAATCCTCTTTATTTTGATATCGATCCTCCCAATACGATTTATTCAACATCTTCGTCATGCTCTTCGTTATCCAAATATCCGTCGATATCTCTTCGATCTTTTTTCGTCGGTCGTCCCGTTCCTTTAGCTCGATAGTACTCTTTGGTTTGACGCAGTAAATCTAAATGCTCAAAAGCCTCTGCTGGTGTCTCATCTTTGCGATAAATATCCACTAATTTAGCACCAACTCTACTTTGAGGTACATCTAATACCGTTAATTTATAGACTATTTGATCCCTTCTCAACGTAATTTTATCAGTAGGAAAAACTTCACGTGAGGGTTTTGCTGTTTGTCCGTTTACTGTAATATGTCCCTTCTTACAAGCTTCAGTCGCTATATTTCTTGTTTTATAATACCGTACACACCACAAATACTTGTCAATACGCATAATTAAATATTAAAATTCTTTAAATAAACAAGACAAAAATAAAGTAAAATTGTATCTTGCACTACTAAAATAACTCAAAAATAATGAATAGACTATTTTCTATTTTAGGTATTCTAACAATTGCTTTTACAGTATCTAACTGTAATAAGAGTGATGATTCTGGAGGTTTACCACTTGTACCACCTAGAGATTCTAAAGAAGTTTATACCGAAAACATTACTTCAATCGAAAAGTATTTGAAAAACAATTACATGATTGAGCGCAATGGTATCATTTCTTTTGATAGTATAACGAGCCCTAATTACAAAAATCAGCCTACTATTTTTGAAGATAGTCGTTTGAAATCTATCATTGTAAACAATGAGGATTATGCTGCATTTTCATTAACTGATCCTTATGATCGTACAAAAACGATTTTTAAATATGCTAAATCCGCAGATACAGTAAAGTATAAAATGTACTACCTCGTATTAAACGAAGGAGAAGGGAAGAAAAGTTCACCTGTTGACTCTATCTTTGTTAAACGAAATAACTTCACGTTAAAAAACGAAAGAGTCACTTCAATCAATCATCCTTCTACAGGAGGTTTCTATTCCTTTCCAAATACTATTGCTGAATTAAGAGGTACAGCTGCTACGCCACTTCGTATGTATACGGGAGAACGTCAAATGCTGCACTTTATCAAAACAGCTTTAAACTCAGGTATTAATCCAGATGGAACGACTTCCTTCGACGAAACTACTGCAGGACGTATCATCACTTTTATACCTGCAGGACTAGGTCAATTTAATTCAGGATATTCAACATTAAAAGCATACCAGCCTTATATTGCTGATTTAACCTTAATAAGTGCATTTGAAAGAGATCATGACCTAGATGGTATTCCTTCGAAATTTGAAGTAAAACCAGAAAAAATAGGGACTGAATTAACTGTTCACGATTACTTTGAATTAGACACAAACGCAGATGGTGTTCCAAACTTTTTAGATATTGATGATGATGGTGATGGAGTTCCTACAAGAATAGAATTGCAATATAAAGACGCTAATGGTAAAATTAAGCATTATAGTTATGATGCTCCTGAACTAAAAACGTGTTCAGGCACCCCTCGTTACTTAGATAACACATGTAAACCATTTATGGTTGACGGCGAATGGGTTTGGCCTAGCAAATAAAATATACACCAAAAAAAGCAGCTGATTCATCAGCTGCTTTTTTTATGGTACGGAATAAAAAAAGAGATGGTAAACACCATCTCTTTTTTATTTATATCAACGTATATCTTATCTTTTGAATTTTCTATTGATAACCGTTTCTGCTTTTTCTACAATATTAGTCGATTTTAGACCATATTTTTCCATTAATTCATCTGGAGTACCTGATTCACCAAAAGTGTCTTGTACAGCAATAAATTCTTGTGGTAGTGGATTGTTTAACGCTAGAACTCTAGCAACACTTTCTCCTAACCCTCCTAAAAAGTTATGTTCTTCAGCTGTTACAATACATCCTGTTTTAGCAACAGAACGCAAAATAGCTTCTTCATCTAACGGTTTAATAGTATGAATATTGATTACTTCTGCTGTAATTCCTTTTGCCTCTAAAATTTCTGCTGCTAGTAAAGCTTCCCAAACTAAATGTCCAGTTGCTACAATTGTAACATCTTTTCCTTCTTGTAAAAGAACCGCTTTACCTATTTCAAACTTTTCGTTCTCAGGCATAAAGTTAGGCACGACAGGGCGTCCAAAACGCAAATATACAGGTCCGTCATATTCTGCAATAGCCAAAGTAGCTGCTTTAGTTTGATTGTAATCACATGTATTAATTACAGTCATTCCTGGTAACATTTTCATCAATCCAATATCTTCTAAGATTTGGTGTGTAGCCCCATCTTCTCCTAAAGTTAATCCTGCGTGTGAAGCACAGATTTTTACATTTTTCTCAGAGTATGCTACAGATTGACGAATTTGATCATACACACGTCCTGTTGAAAAGTTAGCAAATGTTCCCGTGAAAGGAATTTTTCCACCAATTGTCATCCCTGCTGCAATTCCAATCATATTCGCTTCTGCAATTCCCACTTGAAAGAAACGCTCTGGATGATTCTTTTTAAAATCGTCCATTTTCAACGATCCGATCAAATCTGCACATAAGGCAACTACGTTTTCGTTTTTTTGTCCTAATTCTGTAAGTCCAGCTCCAAAACCTGAACGCGTATCTTTACTTCCTGTATTCGTATATTTTTTCATGATAATTCTAAAGTCAACTAGATTAATAATCTCCAAATGAAGTTTCTGGATTTTGTTTTAAAGCTTCTTCTAACTGTGCATCGTTCGGTGCTTTTCCATGCCAAGCATGTGTCCCCATCATAAAATCAACTCCATTCCCCATTTCGGTATGTAACAACACACAAACTGGTTTTCCTTGTTTTGTCAAAGCTTTCGCTTGTTCGTATCCTTTTAGAATAGCATCAATTGAATTTCCTTCTTTGATTTCGATTACCGTCCAATCAAACGCTTCAAACTTAGCTTTCATAGAACCTAAATTCAATACATCTTCTGTTGGTCCGTCAATTTGTTTACCGTTTAAATCAACTGTAGCAATTAAGTTATCAATTTTATTAGCCGATGCATACATCATCGCTTCCCAATTTTGACCTTCTTGAAGTTCACCATCTCCTAAGAGTACATAAACCAAATGCTCGTCTTTATTTAATTTCTTCGCTTGAGCTGCTCCGATTCCTACAGACAATCCTTGTCCTAAAGATCCTGAAGCCATGCGTACACCTGGTAATTTATCATGTGTACAAGGATGCCCTTGTAATCTTGTATTTAACTTTCTAAACGTAGCTAATTCTGCCACAGGAAAATATCCACTGCGTGCTAATACACTGTAAAATACAGGGGAAATATGTCCATTCGATAAGAAGAAAAGATCTTCTCCTTCTCCATCCATCGCAAATGTTTCTTTACGATCCATGATTGCTTGATACAAAGACACGAGGTATTCAGCACACCCTAATGAACCTCCAGGATGCCCAGAATTCACCGCATGTACCATTCTAAGAATATCTCTTCTTACTTGTGTAGTTAACTCCGTTAGTTGTTGTGTGTTCGGTTTCATTATTTCGACAATCTAAATTTATTACGCAACAAATATAAAACTTATTTACTGTACTCAATATTATAATCCAACGAATCTACCGTCAAAAGTCTTTCTTTTTCCTTGGTAATTTACTAGAGGTAAAAAAGTTTGTAGTAAGTTTGTACCTTGCCTTAGAACAAGAATATCATGCTACAAACGAAGGACTTAACGATTGGATACCTACAAGGAAAAACGTCAACACTACACATTCAAACAGCGCTCAATCTTCAGCTAAAGCCTCAAACTTTAACTACTTTACTTGGCATCAATGGTATTGGAAAATCAACATTAATTCGAACCTTAACGGGACATCTCCAACCTTTACATGGTATGATTACTTTAAATGGACGAGATTTCACTTCTTATTCTGCCGCTGAACGTGCGAAAGAAATCAGCGTCGTTTTAACGGATCCGATTCCCCATGCTAACTTAAGTGCCTTAGAAGTATTGCAAATTAGCAGAATTCCTTATATCGACTGGAAATCTACTCCTACTGCAGAAGATACTTATTGGATTGAAAAAGCAATTCACCTTACTGCTATATCCGATTTTATTCAGCAACCCTTGCTAAATTTAAGTGATGGACAATTGCAACGTGTTTTCATTGCACGAGCCTTGGCACAAAATACACCTTTGATTATCTTAGATGAACCTGCAAGCTATTTGGACTTGAATCACAAAGTAAAATTATACCAATTGCTGAAACAACTTACTCAAGAAGAAAACAAAACCATTCTCTTCTCTAGCCACGATATTGAACTAGCCCTTCAATTTGCTGCAGAAGCGATTGTACTTCAGCCTCATGGTTATACGCAAAACACCATTGAAAACTTAATTTCCAATGGTGTTTTTGATCATTTTTTTGAAGATGACATCCTCCAATTCAATAGGCAAACGAAGCGTTTTACTCTTGCTCTGTAGTACATGTATGTCGTTTATTTCTCGAAACGTTTTCTATCGTCCATTTCACTTGTTTAACAAAAGGTTCTTTTCTAAATGGACATTCTTGTTTACTGCATATGCTACAGGAAAATGTTTTGCAATCATCCATATGAACAAAGAGTTCTAAATCTTCTCCAAAGTGTTCACTGATTTCCTTTTCTAACAATTCTACTTCCTTGTGTCCTTCAACAATTGTAAAATACCAAGGAATAGTCATGTGGCAATCAAAATGCAAAACACTTCCATATTTGATAATCCGCATATTGTGCAAATCAATCCAATTTTCTTTTCTATTGTGCTCTAAATACGCTACCACCTCTTTCAATAAAGCCTCGTCCGTTTCATCCATAATACCTGAAACAGCTCCTCGAACAATTTTATATCCTGTGACAATAATAATAAGGGCAAAAACCAAAGCAACCGCACTATCCAGCCAATGTAAATCAGTGAAATACAGTAACAATAATCCGATAATAATCCCTAAGGTAGAATAAGTATCAGACTGCAAATGTTTTCCACTAGCTACTAAAGCCAACGATTTATTTCTTGTTCCTTTTTTAATTGCATACCACCCCAAAATAAAATTCACAATGGCAGTAATGGCAACTAGATAAATTCCATAATCCAATTGTCCAATGGGTTGCGGGTTAATTAAATTTCGTACGGCTTCAAAAATAATAGCAATACCTGCCATAATAATAAGCCCTCCTTCAATTGTGGCAGAAATAAATTCTACTTTTCCATGACCATAAGGGTGATTTCGATCTCGAGGTTGGGCAGAAAGATATAAACTATACAAGCCGATAAACCCGCTAATCACATTCACTACACTTTCCAAAGCATCTGTAAAAATGGCTACAGATCGAGTCAAATACCAGGCAACTAGCTTAATAATAAACAAGAGTACACCTACAATTGCTATTATTTTTTGGAATTGGTAATTCTCATTTGCTTTACTACTCATACAACTTGTATTTATACTCTTGATACTTCTTTCACTTCCCCTACTTGTAATCCTTCTAATCTAATATCACCGATTCGGACGCGAACCAATCGCAAAGTAGGAAATCCAACACTAGCTGTCATTTTTCGGACCTGTCTAAACTTCCCTTCGGTTAATACAATGCGTATCCAACTTGTCGGTCCATGTCGTTCATCGCGTATTCTTCGTCCTACCCCAATCCAATTGGGTACGGCCGACAAACCTTCTACTTCACACTCTTTCGTCCTATACTTTTCCCCTTTGACACCAATTTCTACCCCCTTACGCAATATTTCGATTGCTTCAGCTGTTATTTGACCATCAACTTGAGCATAGTATTCTTTTTCATATTTTTCGCCACGCACGCGTTCACTTGTCATTCCATCCGTAGTCAGCAAAAGCAAACCTTCAGAATTTTCATCTAAGCGACCAATAGCCATGGTACCTTCCGGAAAATCAAATAATTCTCCTAATTTCTTTTTTGTTCTCTTTTTCTCGTAAATAAATTGACTGATATACCCATGAGGCTTATATAGGAGAAAATGTCTGTGTTCCATTATTATACTACTTTTCAAAAGTTTTGTCGTAAAAAGAATTAATTGCTTCGATATATCCTTGCCCGTGATACGTATTGGTCATCGCTTGGAAACCTTGTAAGTGCCCTCCTTTAAACAGAACCACTTGGCTTTTAGGATTTAAAGGTTTCACGCGATTACTCTCCTGTACGGTTGTCAATCCATCGCGATCTCCTGCAAAAAACAGCACAGGAATTGATAAACGCGTTAGTGCTTTATCATAATCTCGAGCTTGTTCCGGTAATTTTATTTCTTTCTGTAAAAATTCATCTAGTTTGGCTACAATTGCTTTGGGACTTACCATAAATCCATCTGCAATCAAATAATCATAAGATTCAACCTCATACGCGAGAACAGCAGCAAGCGTGCCAGTTGACAAAGCCCAAACGCCTATCTTGGTTTGAAACTTGCTTTTTGCATAAGCAACAACGGCTTGTAAATCCGTTGCAAATTCATCATAGTACAACTGATCTTCCTCCAAAGTGAAAGCATCACTTTCGCCAAATCCACGATAATCAAACAGCACTACATCATATCCCTGGTTGACTACTTCTATGACTTGTCTCAACCAATAGGACATATTCCCCGTATCACCATAAGTTAAAACCAACGTTCGATTTAGTTTTTTCTCTTCCTTCGCATATAAGATCCACGTATTTAACGCGTACCCATCAGGAGTTTTAATGCGAACCTCTTCATATTTAAAATTTGAATTTATGGGGTAATCTACATACTCTTTTATCGGATTTACTGCTCCCATTAGATTCACAATCAACAACGTAAATAAACAAAGTATATGTTTCATTTGCAGCGCAATTTTAAATAAAAATCAAAGATACAACAATACTTCCTTCCAAATAATTGCAAGCTTTCAAAAAAAAGGTTTACTAATGATATTCTAATATTTTTCATTTCTCTTTCTTCTTGTTTAAAAGAAAAAGCGCAGACATTATAAGGCTATCAGTTAATAAATTCATACTTTTGTTAGATATAAAATTTAATACTATGCAACATATTATTGATCGTTTCATCAGTTATGTAACTGTTGATACTGAGTCTGATCCTTCTTCTCAAACCTGCCCAAGTACTGAAAAGCAATGGGATTTAGCAAACAAATTAGTTGAGGAACTAAAACAAATTGGTCTAGAAGACGTAACAATAGATGAAAACGCATATGTGATGGCTACTTTGCCAAGCAATGTAGAGCACGAAGTACCTACAATTGGTTTTATTGCGCACTTTGATACTTCACCTGATTTTTCTGGGGCAAATGTAAAACCGCAAATCGTACCCAACTACGATGGTGGGGATATCGTTTTAAACAAAGAACTAAACATTGTTTTATCACCTTCATACTTTAAAGATCTATTACAATATAAAGGTCAAACGTTAATCACTACTGACGGAACTACTTTACTAGGAGCAGACGACAAAGCTGGAATTACTGAAATTGTTTCAGCAATGGAGTATTTAGTACAACATCCAGAAATCAAACACGGAAAAATTCGAGTTGGATTCACACCAGATGAAGAAATCGGTCGTGGCGCACATTTATTTGATGTAAAGAAATTCGGTGCAGAATGGGCTTACACAATGGATGGAAGTCAGATTGGTGAATTAGAATACGAAAACTTCAACGCTGGGTATGCGAAATTGACATTCTCTGGAAAAAGTGTTCACCCAGGATATGCTAAAGGAAAAATGATTAACTCTATTCTTTTAGCAAACAAATTCATCAACAAATTACCAAAAGATGAAGTGCCACAAAAAACAACTGGATACGAAGGATTTTTCCACGTACACACAGTGAGTGGAAGCATTGAAGAATCTATTGTAGAGCTGATTATCCGCGACCACAACTTGAAAAAATACGAGCAAAGAAAAGTGTTTATTGACAAGTTAGCGAAGAAATTCAACAAAAAACACAACAAAAAATTTGGTGGACCAATTGTTTCTTGTGAAATCGGAGATCAATACTTCAACATGAAACAAAAAGTAGAACCTGTAATGCATATTGTTGATACTGCAGAACAAGCGATGAAAGATTTAGGTATTAAGCCTCTTATCAAAGCAATTCGCGGTGGAACGGATGGATCTCAACTATCTTATATGGGATTACCATGTCCTAATATCTTTGCAGGAGGACACAACTTCCACGGAAAATACGAATATGTACCTGTAGAAAGCATGGTAAAAGCTACAGAAGTAATCGTTAAGATTGCTGAGCTAACAGCTACTAATGCAGCAAAATAATATAGCACACATACAAAAAAGGAGATTCAGATGAATCTCCTTTTTTTATTTCATTTTTTTACTTACTAGTTGCTGTATCGTTTCCTATCAAGTGTTTCTTTAATTCATTTTCTTGTTCAATTAATTCGATTTCAACCGCTCTACGTTTTCCTTTTCCTTCTTCTTGAATACGAACTATTTCATCTATCGTGCTAATAATATCCGCATTTACTTTGCGAATCGTCTCAATATCTACAATTCCTCGTTCTGTTTCTTTTGCAATTTTAACCGTTGAATCTTTCAACATTTCACTATTTTTAGTCAACAATTCATTTGTTGTATCTGTTATTGCTTGTTGAGCGCTTAACGCTTGTTGGGAACGCGCAAGTCCCAAGGTTAAAATCATCTGATTTTTCCATAAAGGAATGGTATTGACAATACTCGATTGCAGTTTCTCCATCAACATCAAACTATTGTTTTGCACCATTCGAATCTGTGGAGAAGATTGAAGGATAATCATACGCGTCAATTTCAAATCGTGTACTTTTCGATCGAAGCGAATCACTTGTTGTTCTAAATCTTTATAGGCTTGCATTTTCACAGGATCTTGTTCTTGCTCCACTTCAGCCTTAGCTCTTGGCAATTCGATTGTATTTAGTTCGTGTAATTTCTCATCTCCAGCAGCAATATACAAAGACAACTCTTTGAAGTAGTTTTTATTTTCATCAAAGAGTTTATCAAACATCGCAACGTCTTTCATCATTAACTTATAATGACGTTCCAATTGTAGTTCTATTCCATTAATATTCGTTTCAACCTTGCTGTATTGCGCTTGCAAACGAGCTATTTTCTTCTTTAAGGTATCCAAAAAAGGAAAAAAACTTTTCTTATTCGCAATTCCTTCAAACGATTTCACCTCTTCTCGTAAAGAAACTAATATTCCTTACGTTTCTCCCAAATCCCTCGTTTGTACTTGCTTCAGAATCTCAGTCGCAAAAGCACTCGCTTTTAATTGACTACTAGATCCGTATTGAATCACTTGCGTGGTATTCGTTAAATCAATACTTTTTTTGTATTCCGCAATTTTTGCCACTTCTTCTGTTGTAAATTCAACTTTACTTTCTAAGGTTAAATTTTCAACACGTAATTCTAGCCTATCTTTTTCCATATTTTTCAATTTACGTTAAGGATTAACGAATAACACGTTTTTATACAAAATTTACTTTCACGAGTACGATGTCTTTCCTAAAGTTCGTATGATATTAAATCAAATATAATTGTAATTCACCGAATAACGTAAAAAAAATAGTTTATCGAAATCTCAAAAAAGAAAAATACCTCTTACTTTACTTCAATCCCTGCTTATATGCTGAACGCAACATTGCCATTACAATCTTATCGTGATAAGCCCCTTCTCGATAACACGCTTCTCTCAACACGCCTTCCACTTGAAACCCTGCTCTTTCATAGGCTTTAACTCCACCATAATTAAGCTCGGAAACCGTAAGCATAATGCGGTTCAACTGTAATGCGTCGAATCCATGCGCAACAACTGCTTCCGTTACCTGTGTTCCAATTCCTTTTCCCCATTGGGATTTATCTCCAATAAAAATAAAGTATTCTCCGCTGTGATTAAACTTCGATATACCACTGATTCCCGCATAGCCAATTAACTGCCCTGTAGACTTCAAAAACACCCCAATATTATAGGTGTTTTGTTCCGTGAACAAACTTTCATACCATTCATCAATTTGTTCTTTTGAGGATAAACGTTGAAAAAGACTCAAAGAATACTTAATAGCTTCTTCATCGTTAATCCAGGTATAAAAAGGCGTAACCTCCTCTTTTGACAACGGTTTTAATTCAATCATAAGCAGTAGAATTTAAATAGTCTGTAATCCACCAAAGATAACCTTCCTGGAGCAAAAGATGAGTTGATTCTAGTTATTATCTAAAAAAAAAAGCCCCGACACTTTGTGTCAGGGCTTCTTAGTTTGTATCGATTGAAAGGATTAGTTTCCTTTTTCCATTCTTTCTTTTAACTCAGCAAGAGCGTCGATATCTCCTAAAGTAGTTTTTTCTGTAGCATTTACTGTAGTTTCAGCAGATTTTACATTTTTCTCCTCTTCTTCACGGAAAATTGAAGTATGAGAAGCTACTACTCTTTTGAATTCTTTGTTGAATTCAATGATTTTGAACTCAGCTGAATCACCTTTTTTCAATTTCTTACCGTCTTCTTTTTCTAAGTGACGAGTTGGGATGAAAGCTACTACGTCTTCTTCGAAAACTACTGTAGCTCCTTTGTCAACTAATTCAGAAATTTCACCATTGTGGATAGTACCAACAGCATAAGCATCTTCGTATTTATCCCATGGGTTAGCTGTTGTTTGTTTGTGTCCTAAAGATAATTTACGTCCTTCAACGTCTAACTCTAATACAACAACATCTAATTTATCTCCTACGTTTACAAACTCAGATGGGTGTTTGATTTTCTTAGTCCAAGATAAGTCAGAGATGTAAATTAATCCATCAATTCCTTCTTCTAATTCTACGAATACACCAAAGTTAGTAAAGTTACGAACGATACCTGAATGCTTAGATCCTACAGGATATTTAGCAGTGATATCAGTCCAAGGATCTTGGCTTAATTGTTTAATACCTAAAGACATTTTTCTTTCTTCTCTATCAAGAGTTAAGATAACTGCCTCTACTTCGTCTCCAACTTTTACGAAATCTTGAGCTGATCTTAAGTGAGTAGACCAAGACATTTCAGAAACGTGGATTAAACCTTCAACACCTTCAGCAACTTCGATGAAAGCACCGTAATCAGCTAAAACAACTACTTTTCCTTTTACTTTGTCACCAACGTTTAAGTTAGCATCTAAAGCATCCCAAGGGTGAGCGTAAAGTTGTTTTAAACCTAATTGGATTCTTGTTTTCTCGTCGTCGAAATCTAAAATTACAACATTTAATTTTTGATCTAACTCTAACACCTCGCTTGGGTGGTTGATTCTTGACCAAGATAAATCTGTAATATGGATTAATCCGTCAACACCTCCTAAGTCAATGAATACTCCGTAAGAAGTAATGTTTTTAACAACACCTTCTAACACTTGACCTTTTTGTAATTGACCGATAATTTCTTTTTTCTGTACTTCGATATCTGCTTCGATAAGCGCTTTGTGAGATACAACAACGTTTTTGAATTCGTGGTTAATTTTAACTACTTTGAATTCCATTGTTTTGTTTACGTACTGATCGTAATCACGGATAGGCTTAACATCGATTTGAGAACCTGGTAAGAATGCTTCGATTCCGAATACGTCAACGATCATACCACCTTTAGTTCTACATTTCACGAAACCATTAACGATTTCTCCTGACTCATGAGCAGCAATAACTCTATCCCAAGCTTTGATTGTACGAGCTTTTCTGTGAGATAATACTAATTGTCCGTATTTATCTTCTCTAACGTCGATTAATACTTCAACTTTATCTCCTACTTTTAAGTTTGGATTGTAACGGAATTCGTTTAATGAAATAACACCTTCAGACTTAGCATTGATATCTACAATAGCGTCTCTGTCAGTAATTCTCACTACAACTCCCTCAACTACTTCCTCGTCGTCTGTAGAAATAAAAGTTTTGTCTACTAAGCTTTCAAATTCTTTTAATTGAGCTGCATCAACTGCATCGATACCATTTTCATAGTTATCCCAATTAAAATCTTTTAAAAATTCTTCCTGTGTTTTAATGTTTTCAGACATGTGCTGATAATAAATTTGTATCCTGTATTATCTAGTTTCGTTATTCAGCGATAAAGAACAGAAGTGGTTTTACATTTATAACTCTTTGACTTTTAGTGAAACAGCGCTGATCTAAAAGCTGTGCAAAAGTACAACATTTTTTAATTGTAAAAAACAAATTTTCACAAATTTTAAAATCAAATAACTCTACATGAAAGTATTAGATAAAAAAAAGCTAACGAATTGCTTCGTTAGCTTTAATCAATTTTATAATAATGAAAAAAGAATTAATTACTCATGTTCAGTTGTTCCCCATCTCGTGCATCTAATGAACGTTTTTTGGAAAATACTTTTTTAAATATTTTACTTCCCTTATAAAGGTCCCAGTTCATTAAACCAACACTTAACAATACAACAACTAATCCTCCAATTTGAAGACTTGTAATAATGTCATCTGTAAAGAAGTAACTTAAGGCTACAGCAACCACAGGGTTTACATAAGCATATGTACTCACTTCTGTTACAGGTCTATTTTGAATCAACCAAATGTAAGATCCAAAAGCTAGGATTGATCCAAAAGTGATTAAGTACACCAAAGAAAACCATCCTGAAGCTGAAATCTCATATACATCAAATTGAGCATATTCACCATTTAATAAAGCCACAACTGTAAATAAAACACCTGCTGTAATCATCTGCCATGATGTTTTTACCATCACGTGTAAATCCTCCCCTTTATTCTCGTTTTTCGCTTTTGAATATTTAGAATACAACGATCCCACTGTCCAAGCAATTGATCCTAAAATCAACAATACCATACAGAAGATATTCAATAAACGTTGACTTTCATCTCCTGCAATTGTAATTTGCTCAGCAAATAACATAATTACACCAACGAATCCAAGAATCAAACCTAATACAATAGGTAAGCTTGAAAAGTTGTGCTTCCATTGTGGTTTATCTAAAATGATGAACCATAAGGCTGCTGCTGCTGCCATAATAGCTGCGATACCACTTGACACATGTTGCTCCGCCCAAATTAAGGCTCCCATATCAATAAAAAGCAACAAAAATCCAGTAATGCACGCTTGCTTTACGACCTGCTTATTGAAGATCTTATATCCGCGCATTTTACAATAGGTCAACAAAATCATGCTGGCAGCAAAAAAGCGCAAAGATCCTAAAACAAAGGGTGTAAAATCACTCAATGCTTTATGAATAAAAAAGAAAGTAGATCCCCATACGAAGTACACTACTAAATAGGCACCTAATACTACTTTATTATTCGTTTGATTTGTAGCTACTGCTTTCATAACTATTCTAATGTGTCTGGAATTATTAATTTATTATCTTCTTTTACTGTTTGTAACACGATGATTGTTCTTGTTGAAATAATTCCGTCAATCTTAGACAAAGAATTACGCATTAAATTTACAAGCGCAATCGAATCAGATGTTCTTACTTTAACGATGTAGCCATCATCACCAGCTATATCATGTACTTCTAGTACCTCTGGAATTTCAGCTAATGCTTTCCCGGTATTCTCATCTCCGATAATTTCATCTACCTTAATAAAGATAAAAGAAAGCATCTTCTGATTAATCGCATTAGGATTAACTCTTGCATGGTAAGCTACAATAGCATCTTTATGCTCCAGTTTCTTCACGCGTTCTAAGACAGCTGAAGGAGCCATTCCAAGTTCACGAGCTAATTCAGAATTATTGATTCTCGCATTGTCTTGCATCATACGCAAAATTTTCAAATCAATTTCATCTAACTTATATTCCATCGTTTTCTAGTTTTACAGTGCAAAGATAATACAAAAGAATAATATACGGAAATATTTATCATTTAATGAATATTATTCGGTAGTTAAATATTTGTAAACAAAATAATTCTGACTAAAAATCAAATATTACGAATAATTCAATAAAATTAAATAAAAAAAACACATTTGATAATAATAAATTCCAATAGCCCAATTGTATGGAGTAAGATAGCGTATCTAGGCTTTTTGTGAGATTTGTGCTTTGTTTTTCGTGAGGTTTGTTATTTGTGAAGTTGTAAGATTTATCGATTAAAGAAAAATTTACACTATTTAGAAAATTTACTTCTCTCCCTTTTCCTCTCTCCAATTACTTTGTGAGGTTTGCTCACCACCACACCCTCTCACCACCACACCCTCTCACCACCACACCCTCTCACCACCACACCTTCTCACCATCACACCCTCTCACCAACAGCTATAAAACAAAAAAGCCTGACTACTTACGTAATCAGGCTTTTCAAAAGAAGGGCGACGACATACTCTCCCACCATGTGGCAGTACCATCTGCGCTAGCGGGCTTAACTTCTCTGTTCGAAATGGGAAGAGGTGAGCCCCGCCGCAATAACCACCCTAAAGCGGTTGTTATAAATTCCTTGCGGATCCTATAACTAATTCGGTATATTATAACGTAACAAATACTTACTTCATTTTAGAAAGTTGCCCTCCCTCTACTCTAAAGTAGAGGGAGTACACATAAGCTTACGAGCTATTAGTACTACTTGACTATGACATTACTGCCTTTACATCTATAGCCTATCAACGTTGTCATCTTCAACGGCTCTTTAAAGAAATCTCATCTTGTGGTGGGTTTCGCACTTATATGCTTTCAGCGCTTATCCCTGCCCAACGTAGCTACTCTGCGATGCCCCTGGCGAGACAACAGATGCACTAGAGGTTGGTCCAATTCGGTCCTCTCGTACTAGAATCAGATCCACTCAAATTTCTAACGCCCACAGTAGATAGAGACCGAACTGTCTCACGACGTTCTGAACCCAGCTCGCGTGCCACTTTAATGGGCGAACAGCCCAACCCTTGGGACCTTCTCCAGCCCCAGGATGTGACGAGCCGACATCGAGGTGCCAAACCCCCCCGTCGATATGAGCTCTTGGGGGAGATCAGCCTGTTATCCCCGGCGTACCTTTTATCCTTTGAGCGATGGCCCTTCCATGCGGAACCACCGGATCACTATGCTCTACTTTCGTACCTGATCGACTTGTTAGTCTCCCAGTCAAGCTCCCTTATGCCATTGCACTCTACGCACGGTTACCAAGCGTGCTGAGGGAACCTTTAGAAGCCTCCGTTACTCTTTTGGAGGCGACCACCCCAGTCAAACTACCCACCAAGCAATGTCCTCTGCAATGCAGAGTTAGATCTCAAATAAGCAAAGGGTGGTATTTCAACAATGACTAACCTACGCCTGGCGACGCAGGATCGAAGTCTCCCACCTATCCTACACATCACTTATCCAAGAACAATACTAAGCTATAGTAAAGGTGCACAGGGTCTTTTCGTCCCACTGCGGGTAATCGGCATCTTCACCGATACTACAATTTCACCGAGCTCATGGCTGAGACAGTGTCCAGATCGTTACACCATTCGTGCAGGTCGGAACTTACCCGACAAGGAATTTCGCTACCTTAGGACCGTTATAGTTACGGCCGCCGTTTACTGGGGCTTCAATTCAATGCTTCTTCTTGCGAATAACATCTCCTCTTAACCTTCCAGCACCGGGCAGGTGTCAGGCCCTATACTTCATCTTACGATTTTGCAGAGCCCTGTGTTTTTGATAAACAGTCGCCTGGACCTTTTCACTGCGGCCAGCTTGCGCTGGCGACCTTTCTCCCGAAGTTACAGGTCTATTTTGCCTAGTTCCTTAGCCATGAATCTCTCGAGCGCCTTAGGATACTCTCCTCGACTACCTGTGTCGGTTTACGGTACGGGTACTAATAATCTAAGTTTAGAAGCTTTTCTTGACAGCCCTTAGGCACACTATCTCGTTGTTCGAAAACGCTGAGTACTATCGCATTTCTCCATCCCCTACGCATTTTACTATAGGGAATATAGGTACGTGCTTCAACGAACTATTCCGTCAGTTCGCGGTGCTTTCATCACTGTGTCACTCCATCACAATTATTAGTAGTACGGGAATATTAACCCGTTGGCCATCGACGTCCCCCTTCGGGTGTGCCTTAGGTCCCGACTAACCCTAAGCTGATTAGCATAGCTCAGGAAACCTTAGTCTTACGGCGGGGGTGTTTCTCGCACCCCTTATCGTTACTTATGCCTACATTTTCTTTTCTATAAACTCCACCATACCTCACAGTACGGCTTCTATGTCGATAGAATGCTCCCCTACCACTCACGTCTAAAACGTAAATCCATAGCTTCGGTAGTATACTTATGCCCGATTATTATCCATGCTCGATCGCTCGACTAGTGAGCTGTTACGCACTCTTTAAATGAATGGCTGCTTCCAAGCCAACATCCTAGCTGTCTGGGCAATCAAACCGCGTTTTTTCAACTTAGCATACATTTGGGGACCTTAGCTGATGGTCTGGGTTCTTTCCCTCTCGGACATGGACCTTAGCACCCATGCCCTCACTGATGATTATCATTAATTAGCATTCGGAGTTTGTCAGGAATTGGTAGGCGGTGAAGCCCCCGCATCCAATCAGTAGCTCTACCTCTAAGTAACTATGATCATCGCTGCACCTAAATGCATTTCGGGGAGTACGAGCTATTTCCGAGTTTGATTGGCCTTTCACCCCTACCCACAGGTCATCCGAAAACTTTTCAGCGTTAAACGGTTCGGTCCTCCATTTAGTGTTACCTAAACTTCAACCTGCCCATGGGTAGATCACACGGTTTCGCGTCTACCACTACTGACTAAAGCGCCCTATTAAGACTCGCTTTCGCTACGGATCCATGACTTAATCACTTATCCTCGCCAGCAACGGTAACTCGTAGGCTCATTATGCAAAAGGCACGCCGTCACCCAACGAATGGGCTCCGACCGCTTGTAGGCGTATGGTTTCAGGATCTATTTCACTCCGTTATTCACGGTTCTTTTCACCTTTCCCTCACGGTACTGGTTCACTATCGGTCTCTCAGGAGTATTTAGCCTTAGCGGATGGTCCCGCCAGTTTCAATCAGGGTTTCACGTGCCCCGACCTACTCAGGATACCACTATCCTTATCTTCTCTTACTTATACGGGACTATCACCCTCTTCGGTTTACCTTTCCAGGTAATTCTAATTCAATCCGCAAGAAATATCGTGGTCCTACAACCCCAATATTGCCGTAACAACATTGGTTTGGGCTATTCCGCGTTCGCTCGCCACTACTAGCGGAATCACTTTTGTTTTCTTCTCCTCTGCCTACTTAGATGTTTCAGTTCAGCAGGTTCGCCTCCTATT
>NZ_LROZ01000003.1 GCF_001549985.1 Myroides odoratus
AACCCCGCTTATGCAGGGAGTGTGGATCACTTGCAATTTTTTGGGTTATACCGCACCCAGTGGGTGGGATTAGAAGGTGCTCCTAAAACAGCGTATCTATCTGGAACCACTCCCTTGACCGATAATGGTTTAGGGATGGGATTTCACTTTAAGAATGACCATTTAGGGGTGATGGACGAAAATAGCTTGTCGATTGATTTAGCGTATACGGTAGATTTAAATTACCAGTATAAATTGGCCTTTGGACTAAAGGGAACAGGATCTCTTTTGGATGTGAATTACGATAAATTACACATTTATGACGGAAGCGATCCCGTTGCGGAGGACAACATCAAAAACAAGTTTTCAGGTAACGTAGGAGCAGGGGTGTACTTATATTCGGATAAAGCCTATGCGGGATTATCGGTACCGATGATTTTGTCTAGTAATGTTTACAACGACAATGATTATCGCGTGATGAAAGAGAAGACTCATTTTTACTTGATGGGAGGCTATGTTTTTGAATTGAATCCAGAGATTCAATTCAAACCAGCTGCTTTAGTGAAAGTAATGACAGGCGCACCTTTACAAGTGGATGTAACAGCAAACTTTTTGTTTTACGAAAAGTTTACCCTTGGAGCAGCGTATCGTTGGGATGCTTCTGTTAGTGGGTTAGCGGGATTCCAAGTTAGCGATGGATTATTCATCGGTTATACCTATGATGCAGATACTAGTAAATTAGCGAAATATCATTCGGGTTCACATGAGATTTTCATGAAGTTTGAACTATTTAATAACACGAAGAAAAAGGTTGCTCCGAGATTTTTCTAGAAACAAGCAAATTATGATAAAATACAAACTATATAACGGTATTGTTCTTTGTCTGTTGTTGACGAGTTTGATTGGCTTTGGACAAACTCGCAAAGAGCGCAAAGCTGATCGCGAATTTGAGAATTATGCTTATATCGATGCGATTCACGTGTATGAAAACATGGCAGATAAGGGCTATGTGAACACCTCTATATTGAGTAGACTCGGTGATTCATACTACTTCAACGGTAAATTTGTAGAGGCACATAAATGGTATGATCAATTATTTGAAAGTAGTTATGAAGATAAAAACCTAGCTACTTTAGATAAAGAATACTATTATCGTTATGCACAAACGCTAAAAGCAGTCAATCAATTAGAGAAAGCAGATACTATTTTACAAGAGTTTGTAACATTTAAAACGTCAGATTCTAGAGCACAGTTGTTTATAACTAATGACGAATTAGTGAATAAAACCATGCCTGCTTCTCGTTTTAATACAGTGAACTTATTAATTAATAGTGCGGAATCTGATTATGGAGCAACGCTTTTAGGTAATCGTTTGATTTTTACCTCTTCTCGTGTGAGTGAAGAAATGAATAACAAAGTTCACAATTGGACCAATCAACAGTATACTAAATTGTATGCTATTGAAATTGGTGAAGATGGAACTTTTGGAGATCCTGTTTTATTTGCGAAAGAAATAGCTTCAAAAGAGTTGAATATGGGATCGGCCATTTTCACCAAAGACGGTCAAATCATGTATTTTACCAGCAATAATGGGGCTACAAGAGGAAGTAAACGCACGCAATATAACAAAGATGATTCGTCTTTATTGAAAATATACAGTGCCAAGAAACAGGCAGATGGGCGTTGGGGAAATGTTGAAGAATTGCCTTTTAATATGGAGGGATATAATACAGCCCACCCCGCATTGACACCTGATGAAAAGTGGATGTATTTTGTATCGGATCGCCAAGGTACTATAGGTCAGTCTGATTTATTTCGAGTGAGTCTTTACGAGTCAGGTCGATTTGGTCCTGTAGAGCATTTGGGTGATCAAATTAACACGGCAGGTCGTGAAACTTTTCCTTTTATTTCTAGTGATTATACACTTTATTTTTCTAGTGATGGACATCCTGGTTTTGGAGGATTAGATTTATTTAAAGCGAAGATTAATCGCGA
This sequence comes from Myroides odoratus, assembly GCF_001549985.1. Classification (GTDB taxonomy): domain Bacteria; phylum Bacteroidota; class Bacteroidia; order Flavobacteriales; family Flavobacteriaceae; genus Flavobacterium; species Flavobacterium odoratum_A. The sequence continues at coordinate 1,975 of NZ_LROZ01000003.1, forward strand.
TGGAAAAATTGGAGTTCCTGTAAACCTAGGCCCTGATCTTAATAGTGCTTTTGACGATTTCGGAATTTATATTGACGGAGCTACTAAAAAGGGTTTTGTTAGTTCCAATAGAAAAGGGGGGCAAGGAGGAGATGATATTTACTTATTTGTAGAAAAACCTTGCCATCAATTAATCAATGGATTGGTTTTGGATAAAGATTCACAAGAAGGATTGGAGGAAGTAGAACTTATTTTTTATGATTCCGCACAAAATCCAATCAAAAAAATGCAAGCTGATGAACAAGGGTATTATCAGTTTGATCAATTGAATTGTGGAGAGCAATATCGCGTTCGCGTTGTCAAAAAAGGATATTTTACCCGTGAGTTTGTAGTAGATGTGGATCGAAAACAACAGCAGCGTATTACGATAGAGTTAGAATCAGATGGCACAAAGATTGGATCAGGAGATGATTTATTCAAAAAGATGAAATTAGAGCCGATTTATTTTGATTTTGACAAATCTAATATCCGTCCTGATGCTCAGATTGAATTAATGAAAATTGTAGAAGTGATGTTGCAACATCCAGGCTTAAAGATTGATGTCCGTTCTCATACCGACAGTAAAGGTAATGATAACTACAACTTAAAATTATCAGAACGTCGTGCACAATCTACTATCCAGTGGATGATTAGCCAAGGCGTAGAAGCAAAACGCTTAACTGCTAAAGGGTATGGCGAAAGTCAATTGGTAAATAAATGCAGTAATGGTGTAAATTGTACAGATGAACAACACCAAGAAAACAGACGAAGTGAATTTATCATCGTGAACTTGTAAGTAATTTAATATAAGTAATTTAATTTTTTCAATTGAAAAGGATTAGCTGGCAACAGTTAATCCTTTTTTTTATACTAAACTCAAACAGATAAGGGAAAATAAAAAAAGGGTGTTGTAACGTGTTTTTTAAATAAATAATGATTTTTTAAATAGTTGCTGTTTTGGTTTAAACACCTTGTTTTTAATTAGTTATGATTGTTTTTTAACGTAAAAATAAAAACAAATCTAATATTGAGATTTTTTTGGTACGGTACTTGATAAAATGTAAATAAATGGTTTTGTAAATCAAATAAATAGAAGTCAATGTGAAGAAATGTAAATTAATTGACTTCAAATTTTGAAGTAATCTTTCTTGTTTTGATAGCGATGATCCAGCAGTAAGCTTACCCTATGAGACCCGTATAAAAAAATTAAAAATGAAGGCTATGCAAATGAAAAATACAATATCGTCTCTTATTCTGATTAGTTTGAGTTTGTTGAGTATACAACAGATTTTTGCTCAACAAGATCCTCAATATACCCAATATATGTATAATCCTGCAGTCATCAATCCTGCTTATGCAGGTAGCGTTGATCGACTACATATTTTTGGATTATATCGCACCCAATGGGTCGGATTAGAAGGAGCTCCTAAAACAGCGCACTTATCCATGACAACACCTTTAACCGATAATGGCTTAGGAATGGGAGTTCATTTTAAAAATGACCATTTAGGTGTGACAGATCAAAATAGTTTATCCATTGATTTAGCGTATACAGTGAATTTAAATTATGACTATAAACTGGCATTTGGACTAAAAAGTACGGGAGCTCTATTGGATGTTGATTACAATAAATTGCATATCTATGATGGAACAGATCCTGTGGCAGAAAATAATATCACAAATAAATTTTCAGGTAATGTAGGGGCAGGGGTCTATTTATATTCAGATAAAGCTTATGTAGGGCTATCTGTTCCCATGATTTTGTCTACTACCATTTACAATGACAACGATTACAAAGTGATGAACGAAAAAACACATTTTTATTTGATGGGAGGTTATGTATTTGATTTGAATTATCAGGTTCAATTTAAACCGGCTGCCTTAGTCAAAGTTGTAACAGGTGCACCTTTACAAGTAGACCTTACCGCTAACTTCTGGTTCTACGAAAAGTTCACGTTGGGTGCTGCTTATCGTTGGGATGCTTCAGTAAGTGGATTAGCTGGTTTTCAAGTCTCAGACGGTTTATTTGTAGGGTATACTTATGATGCAGATACAAGTAAACTAGCAAACTATCACTCAGGCTCTCATGAGATATTCATGAAATTTGAGCTTGCAAATAAGCAAAGGAGAAAAGTCGCACCTCGATTTTTCTAAACATATAAAGATTTCATAATTTTTTTTTATTGTTCTTGCTGCTTGGCAACAAGCAGTAAATAAGAAAGGGAGTAGTTCATTTGAATTACTCCTTTTTAATAGAACTAGGTTGTATTTAAAAACGAATAAAATACCTTTTTCAAGGTAAAATCAATAGAGATTTTATATTCGAGATATCTAGTTGAGTAAAGGTCTAATCTAAAGAGGCTAATGCAATAAAGCGCTCTGTGATGGCGAGTATATTGAACTGATAGTGTTGCGCTATATATTCAAAAGTTTGAGCAGTATAAATAAAAACATGCGTTTCATCTTTGCGGTAATACCAGGATTCAAAAGGTTTTTGATTGGCATAGAGATGCGTCATCACAAACAACATGCCCTTTGGTTTTAAGAGCTCCTTTAAGTGTAAGATTTCCTGATGAGGATGATAAAAGTGTTCAAAGACCTCACAGCTAAAAATATAGTCATAGTGGTAATTTTCATATGATTTATCTGGATAAAAATAAGGATCATACAGGTTGACTGCATAGCCGCGATCAACCAATTGTTTGGTAATAACAGGGCCTTTACCACAACCAAAATCCAACCCTAAAGTAGTTGGTGGAAAACGCAAGAGAATTTCATTGGTAATAGGCGAGGTGAATTTTTGATAACCTATATCATTGACATCGTTATTGTGAAACTCATAATGTTGTTTTTCCTGTTCTTCTGAAAAATAATATTGAACATCTTTGACATAAGCAAAACAAGTATCACAATGATAATAGCACGGATCAACTTTATGGGTTAATTGACTTTGACATAATATACATTTCATGGGAAGAAGTACTTTTCATGGTTTTTATCTCACAAAGATAAGAAGGAATTCTTTGCGGTTACTCTTTTACCTCACCTCCCTTACGCAGTTCTAACTGATACAAATGTAAAAGTTCATCTTGTGGATGTATGGTTTTAATAAAATGAAAACCTAGACGACTCAATAGTTTAATTGAGCTTTTATTCTCTGGTAGTGTTGTTGCATATAGTTTAGTGTGTAATTGTGTGGTTTTTAGGTGTTCAATAACTCTAGCCGCCGCTTCATAGGCATAGCCCATATTCATATAAGATGGGAGAAAAGCAAATCCCAAATCATGTGCATCTAAGTATGTTCTTTTAATGAGCGATACAACACCAATAGAGCGTTCATCTGTATTGAGGCGTACTACCCAATAGGTAAACAAGGGTTGATCTAAAATATTTTGAATGTAAAGCTGAGCGTCTAATGCACTGTATATATTGCGATTGCCAATGAATTTTAACCAGCCTGGTGTATTGACAATCTCCATGATAAAAGCATTATCATGATAATCAAGTATAGTAAGAGATAAACGTTGACTTTGCATAAAAGTTAGTTTTTGTGAAAGATGAGCGAAGTAATATGGCTTATACTTACTATATTCTTGATAGCACAAATATTTATAATAGTTAGTAAATATTAAAAGTACACTTTTTTATAAAAAAAAACAATTCTGCCATTTTATTAACAAGAAATAAGTCGGATACGTGTTGAAACTAAAAGAAGTAGGGGCAAATGGAGTTTAAATAGTAGAAAAACCTTTTATCGCACTAGAATTTAACAAATAAGAAAAGATTCTATAAGGGTTTAATCTAAAATATATCGTAATTTGCAAGAAGCAAAACAACAAAAAAATGAGAAAGAAAATTAATGTACTAGTTGCTTTATTTTGTCTTGTTTCCTTTAATTTAAAAGCACAAATTTTAGAAATTTACAGCAACAATAAAGCGCAGGAATATTTAGGCTGCCTGAATTGCCCATCAGAAAATAAAAATTCGGTATGGAATTCAAATGGAATTTATGGCAATGAATACAATAAAAAGTCTATTTGGAATAAATATGGCGTTTATGGAGATGATAAGAGTAATTTTTCACCTTGGAATCCACACGCAGAAAAACCGCCATTGATAAAAAAAGGAGGAGAATTTTACGGTTATTTTACCTTGAATGAAGTGATGGGGCAAAGAGTGGAAGTAAAATTAACTCGTATGTTATATGATTATTATATCGATATCAAAGAAGATCCAACAAAATGGGTCGAAATTGAAGAAAAATTAAAATAAACCAATAGAAAAGTGATCAAAGGTAATTTGGTCACTTTTTTTTATTTCTTTTTCATTGCAACTTTTGCAATAGATTTAAAGGATTAATGAAAAAAATAGAATAAAATAAATAGATAGGGACTGCAGTTTGATTTATTCGAGGGTAAATGCTGTAAATATACAAAGAACAGACATTCGGTTTTTTAGCAATAACCAAGTGTAAAATAGGGCAGATGAATGTATTTTTCGAATTATGTGCATAAAAAGAAGTAAATTGCAGGTAAATTAAAACAGATACTATTATGTCAGGAAAAATAACTTCAGAACAAGCAATTGCTTTAGAAAATAAATACGGAGCACATAACTACCATCCACTACCAGTTGTATTATCTAAAGGTGAAGGAGTGTATGTTTGGGATGTTGAAGGAAAAAAATACTATGACTTTTTATCTGCTTATTCAGCAGTAAATCAAGGACACTGTCATCCGAGAATTATTGAAGCAATGACGAAACAAGCCAATACGCTAATGTTGACTTCTCGTGCTTTTTACAACGATCAATTAGGCGCGTATGAAAAGAAAATCACCGAATTGATGGGGTATGATAAAGTATTGCCAATGAACTCTGGTGCGGAAGCAGTGGAAACGGCTTTAAAAGTTTGTCGTAAATGGGCATACGAGAAGAAAGGAATTGCTGAAAACCAAGCGAAAATCATTGTTTGTGAAAACAACTTCCATGGAAGAACAACAACAATTATTTCGTTTTCAAATGATGAAGAAGCTAGAAAAAATTACGGTCCTTATACGGATGGTTTTATTCGCGTAGCATACGATAATATTGATGCATTAAGAGCAGCATTAGAAAAAGATAGCGCAACAATTGCTGGATTTTTAGTTGAGCCTATTCAAGGTGAAGCAGGGGTTTATGTCCCTCAAACCGGATATTTAGCAGAAGCTAAATTATTATGTGAGCAACACAATGTATTGTTTATTGCAGATGAAGTACAAACGGGAATTGCTAGAACAGGTAAAATGTTGGCGATTCAGCATGAAAATGTAAAAGCAGATATCCTTGTGTTAGGAAAAGCTTTATCAGGAGGTGCTTATCCTATTTCAGCAGTATTAGCCGATGATGAAATCATGAACGTAATCAAACCAGGACAACATGGATCTACTTTTGGTGGAAATCCAATGGCAGCAGCAATTGCTATCGCGGCTTTGGATGTGGTATTGGATGAAAAATTAGCAGATAATGCAGAACGTTTAGGACAATTATTCAGAAGTGAATTGACAAAATATATTGAAACAAGTAACATCTGCACTTTAGTACGTGGAAAAGGATTGTTGAATGCAATCTTAATTAACGATACAGAGGATAGTGATACGGCTTGGAATATCTGCTTGAAATTAAGAGACAACGGATTATTAGCTAAACCTACACATGGTAATATTATTCGCTTTGCACCACCTTTAGTAATGAATGATGAACAATTGTTGGATTGTGTATCTATTATCGTAAAAACATTGAAAGAATTCGAGAGATAGTAAATAAAATATATTTTTAGTTTCTTTTTTTGTTATAATTTAAAATAAAAGTAGTAACTTATGAAAGCTTTATTGGTAGTTGATTTACAAGTTGATTTTTTACCTAACGGAGCCTTAGCAGTGAAAGACGGGGATGTAATTATCCCTCGTATTAATGTAATACAAGATCGTTTTGATTTGATTGTTGCAACGCAAGATTGGCATCCTTTGGATCACCAAAGTTTTGCTTCTCAGCATCTCAATCAACACGTATATGATGTAATTGAATTGCATGGAATACCACAGGTATTGTGGCCTGATCACTGTGTACAAGGAACAGAAGGAGCAGCATTTAGTCAAGCGTGGAATAGTAATTCTGTTGCTGCTGTATTCCGAAAAGGAATGAATAAACAAGTCGACTCCTATAGCGGTTTTTACGATAACAATAAAATCGACTCGACAGGACTTCTAGGTTTTCTGAAAGATAAACAAGTTACAGAAGTGTATGTTTGTGGATTGGCAGCAGAATTTTGTGTATTTTATACCGCAATGGACGCTAAGAATGCAGGGTTTAAAACCTATTTTTTGGATTTTGCAACAAAGCCAATTACGATGGAAGGACTACAACAAGCTAAGGCGAAATTGATTGAGAATGATATCGTTATCGTAAATGAAAGTGAAGAATTGAAGGTGTAAATGAAAAAATACAACGCGACGAATTTTTTTAAACATACATATTGTGAATGGACGGAAGTTCCAATGGAAGAGATAGCAGATACAAAACCCAATTTTAAAAGTGAAAAAGGGAGTTGCTATTTCTTTGATGAACAAGGTATTTATAGATATGCAAATCATTGGGGGAGAGTTGCGAATTGTAGATGGAAATTGATTTCTGACAAACATGCAAATCAAGGGTATACAGTTGGTTATGCCGCTTGGTCTAGTTTTTATCCCAATGATGAAAAAGAAAATAACTATGTTATAAGTGTTAATTTTTTGCAAAAAGAAGTGACGTTTAAACATTATGCAAGTCTTAACGGTAGCGATGCGTTTCGCAGAAATGCCAAAGACACAGCAAAACGCATAAGCGAAATTAAGAAAGTACTTCTTTCGGATGAGTGGGCGAAATACATTACTCATCCCAATATGGAAGAACTTCGACAATATTTAATTAACGGTCTCATCTGTACGAATAAAAGCTTGTTAGTATTAAAACGAGAATTTTTATCCCAAACTTGATGAAGGCAGCTAAGAAAAATAGGTATAATTAAAAAAGCAAAAAAAGATGAAAAAGATTACATTGATTGCAGCATTATTGTTAGGAAGTATGACAATTGCACATGCACAAAAAGGAAAATTAGTAGAAACACCAAAATTATCTGAAGATGTTGGAACAACGCCAATCAAAAAAGGAAACTGGATTGTTGGAGGTGCTTTAGGATCAACTGGATATAGTTTCGAAGAGGAGAGTTTTAATATTAATGTAACACCAAGAGCAGGTTATTTTATCTCTGATGGAATTGCAGTAGGTCTTGAGATTGGAACAGGGTTTCAAACAGTAAAAGACGGGGATAACATTTGGAGTTATAAAGTTATGCCGTTTGCAAGATACTATTTCCCAGAAGGAGCTAGTGCTACAGGACGTTTCTTTGGACAAGGTGCTGTTGGTATTTCAGGTGCTGAAGTTGCAGGAGAAAGTGATACATCTTTCGCATTTAATATTAATGCAGGGTATTCTCACTTCGTCTCTCGTAACGTTGCTTTAGAAGCAATTGTGGGATATAACTACAGTAAGTCTAATCAAGCAAGTGCTTCCGCACATAATGGATTAGGATTATCTCTAGGTTTCCAAATTTTCTTAGGAAAATAATCAAGTAATGATACTAAAAAAGGGACTCAACAGAGTCCCTTTTTTTATATAATTTACACAGATATTTTTCGCTCAATTTGTTATTTAACAAGAGAGAAAAACAAAAAATTAATCCGTGCATTCCATTAAGAGTAAATCGCCACTTTCATAAGTGATACTGACAATACCATCTTCGAGCACACTATTACTTGATCCTGTGCGGATGCCTAGTTCTAAGACTTCATTCAACAAAGGGTACTTCAAATTAAATGTTGTAATTCCGCTAGCTTTCCCAACGGGAATCAAAGATAAAATGGTATCCTTCGTATACCATTTTTTATAGGTAGAAGGTAATCTGAAAATTTTAGAATAATCATCGAGGATTACAATTTTCATGCTATCTCGATATTTCACTAAAGTTGTAATATTCGTGAAGGTATGATCCGCTCTTTTTCCAGTTGCCCAAATAACATTAGCTGCTTTTATTCCTTTAGTTAGTAAGAAATTCAATGCTTTTTCCAAATCTGTTGTTTCTTGATCAGGACAGTGTACAATTTCCAAAGGATATTGTTTGGCTAGGTATATTGTCGGATCAAAATCTCGATCAAAATCTCCAATCAATACATCTACTTTGATATTTAGTTCAATAACTCGTTCTATTGCTTGATCTAATACTACAATATAAGGAGACCATTCCAGTAATTGATCTAGTAAATCTTGACTACATGCCGCTCCATTAGCAATAATTAAGGCAGGTTCTTGATCATCTCGAACGATGTGATGTGATGACATAAATTAGTTCTTGTAATTGATAGAACAAAGTAAAACAATAAATCCTACTAAAAGTCTTTTTTTAGCGCGAAATAATAGATAACACATAAAATAACTTTATCTTTGAAGTTATTAAAAACAAGTAAACAAAAAATGGATTTAGCACAAGAACAATGGTGGGAACAATATCAAAATGATAGCAATGCTGTTATTTTAGATGTTCGCACAGACGAAGAGGTAGAAGAAGTTTCAATCCCCAATTCAGTAAATATTGATATCTATAAAGGTCAAGGTTTTTTAGATGCAGTTGAGCAATTGGATAAGACAAAGAACTACTACGTGTATTGTAAAGCAGGTGGAAGAAGTAACCAAGCTTGTATGTTGATGAACCAATTAGGGTTTGAAAACACCTTTAATTTACTTGGAGGAATTACGGAATGGGAAGGACCAACCGTATAGAAAGTCAACATAAGTTGACTTTTTTATTACAATAAAAATAAAATACGAAGAAATAAGTATTTTTTCAATCTCTTATCGTCGTTGTATGACCCATATTCATTTTATCGTTAATCCTATTTCAGGAAAAGGTAAACACAATATTACAGAAGAACATATTAGAACCTTTTTTCCCCGTGAAAAATATAACGTTGTTGTTCATTTAACTACCCATAAAAAACACGCCATTGAATTAACCAAATTAGCGCTAGTACAAGGAGCTTCAATTGTTGTTGCTTGTGGAGGTGATGGTACCATTCATGAAGTGGCTACAGAATTGGTACATAAAGACGTGCTTTTTGGCGTAGTGCCTGTTGGTTCAGGTAATGGACTAGCTTCTAATTTGTCTATACCTAAAGATATTGATAAAGCCCTTGAAGTAATCCAAAGACAATCAGTAGTTGCTATGGATGTAGGGGTGTTGAATGGGGAGTATTTCTTTAGCAATATGGGATTCGGAATTGATGCGACCATTATTGAACAATACGAAAAATCAGGAAAGCGAAAATTGGGGGCCTATATTCGTGCTGCTTTAAATTCTGCTCAGCAGTATCAAGCGAAACAAATGCGAGTAACCTATGATGGAGTGACAAAAGAAGTAAACCCCTTGTTGTTGTTTATTTCCAACTCGAATGAAATGGGCTATAACATGAGTCTGACACCTCAAGCAAGCCTTACGGATGGATTATTGGATTATTTAATGGTACCTAAAATTGGTATTTTAAAACAATTGACCTTTGGGTTATATGTTTTATTGAAAAAAACAGAAAAATTTAGACGAACAGATTATGTGCAAACAACCAAAATAGAGGTTGAAATTAAGAACAGTCCAAAGAATGGAGCACAAATAGATGGGGAGTATTATGAATTTGATACCAACCATTTTGTAATCGAAGTCGCACAAAAGAGTTTAAAAGTTATTTGTTAGTGTAAAATGGCTTTTTTATCATAAAAACAACACCGAATCGTGTAAAGAGTTATTTTAGAAAAGCGTACATTTGTACATCGTATATAAACATCAAAAAGTTAAAAAAAATATGAATTCATTTGACGTAGTTGTAATTGGTTCAGGGCCTGGTGGATATGTAGCTGCAATCCGTTGTGCCCAATTAGGTTTTAAAACTGCAATCGTAGAAAAATATGCAACATTAGGTGGAACTTGCTTAAACGTAGGTTGTATCCCATCTAAAGCGTTGTTGGCATCTTCTCACATGGTGGAAGAAATGAAACACTTTGCAGAACATGGTATTGAAATTGCTGGAGATGTAAAAGTGGATTTAGCCAAAATGATTGAGCGCAAACAAGCCGTTGTAGACCAAACGTGTTCAGGAGTTAAATTCTTAATGGATAAGAATAGTATTACTGTATTCGAAGGAGTTGGATCATTTGAAAATGCAACTACAATTAATGTAACAAAGAACGATGGTTCTGTAGAACAATTTGAAGCAAAACACACCATTATTGCTACAGGTTCTAAGCCATCAACGTTGCCATTTATCCAATTAGATAAAGAGCGTATCATTACTTCAACAGAGGCGTTAAAACTTCCTGAAGTGCCGAAACACTTAATTATCATTGGTGGTGGAGTAATTGGATTGGAATTAGGTCAAGTGTACTTGAGATTAGGTGCTCAGGTATCTGTAGTAGAATTTGCTGATCGTATTCTTCCTACGATGGATGGTGCAGTTTCAAAAGAACTGACGAAAGTATTAAAGAAACAAGGTATGAAATTCTACACATCACACAAAGTACAAGGTGTTGTACGTGAAGGAGATGTAGTAAAAGTTTCTGCTGAAGATAAAAAAGGAGAAATCATTACCTTAGAAGGTGATTACACGCTAGTAGCAGTAGGTCGTCGTCCATATACAGATGGATTGAATGCAGATAAAGCTGGAGTAAAAGTAACGGAAAGAGGTCAAATCGAAGTGAATGATCACTTACAAACGACAGCTTCTAACATTTATGCAATTGGTGACGTAGTTCGTGGAGCAATGTTAGCCCATAAAGCGGAAGAAGAAGGAGTTTTAGTAGCTGAATATTTAGCTGGTCAAAGACCGCATATTAACTACAACTTGATCCCCGGAGTAGTTTACACTTGGCCAGAAGTTGCAGCTGTTGGTAAAACCGAAGAGCAATTAAAAGCAGAAGGTGTAGCATACAAAGTAGGTAGCTTCCCATTCAGAGCGTTAGGACGTTCTCGTGCTAGTGGTGATTTGGATGGACTAGTGAAAATTATTGCTGACCAAAATACAGATGAAGTTTTAGGAATTCACATGGTAGGTGCTCGTGCTGCTGATTTAATCGCAGAAGCAGTAACAGCTATGGAATTTAGAGCTTCAGCTGAAGATATTTCAAGAATGTCTCATGCTCACCCAACGTTTGCAGAGGCTATTAAAGAGGCTGCTTTAGCTGCTACTGAAAACCGTGCATTACACGTATAGGTTAAGAAAATATATGTTAAAAAAAGAGTCTAAATGTCTATTTAGACTCTTTTTTATTTTTTACTATTCAAAAAAGAATATATTTGTTTTCTTAATTAATAAAACCAAAGCGAAATGAAAAAGATAATAGCTATTTTAGTGGGAAGTATCGCCCTAGCATCTTGTTCAAGTGATGATAATAAATCGTCTTCAGATGATCCTATTTTTTCTCAACCTTATACTGAATTAGCTAATTTGAATGAATTGCAAACAGGTAAATATCAATATGTAGGAAATAAAATAGGAGATCGTAAAGTAGGATTAGTTGGTGAAACAAGTAACTGTAAAAGAATTGACTATTTGTTGGTACATAGAAATCCAACAACATCAGTATTAGATTCCTTAACGTATAATAATTTCCGTTTGGATAAAGTTGAAGGAAAACTAGAATGTATCAGTATTTTTGAATTTCCTCGTTTGTTACAAAAAAATGAACTTTCACGTCCTGGTTATATGAGAACTTCTATAGAAGATGGTTATTATGAACAGTTATATAAAGATGATGGAATAACAAAAGATGGAAGAGCATATAGACGAAAAGATCACTTTAAAGGAGAGTTAGAAATTGGTTTTCAAGCTGGTTATTTAAGAGTTGAAGATCGCATCTCAGATTATAGTCGATTAACAAAAGACGAAAAAGTATACCTTTATTTTAAAAAAATGTAATTACAATATTTGAAAAAGCTTCCTTTAAAATTAAGGAAGCTTTTTTTATTAGCTAAGATTTCCAGATTGTTTTTATAACTTTGTGTTTTAACTAAGAGCGTAGATTATGGATATAAAGGCATTGATTCATCATAACTTAGATGAATTATTGTATTTAGCGGATAAAAAAGGAGTCTTAAATACAGATTTGGTGGTGAAAATTGGAGCTTTTGTTGGTGCAGCTGTACTAAGAGGTAGATTTGCAGACAAAAAAGAAGTAACAGAAGCAGAAATTAATGGAGTCTTTGGTATAGTGGGAGATTTCTGTAAGATGAGTTTTGGTCGTAGTTATACTAAAGTTCACTTTAAAAAAATGACAACAATGGCATTAGAACTTATACAAGAACCCACATTTGATACCGATGTTGAGGTTTTTATAAAGGATTTACAATCCTAAATGCTAAAAGAATAGAAAACAAAAGGGATGTTAGGCAACTACTATCCCTTTTTTTATTCCTAAAGATTGAAAATCAGTCTGAAACATATCAGATAAAAAAGTTAAATTCTTGCACATCATCTAATCAACGTTTCATCCTTTGAATATCAGGTGTTAATACATTTGCTAGATCAGGGCTAATGCAATATCTTGTACCTTTCGATACCAATACATAAATCAACATTTTACACCTATATCATGATTCGAATGAATAGAATAGCCCCTTTAGGAATTGGTTTGTTACTATTGACAGCTACTTTAGGGTATGGACAAAAGAAACCTTTAGATCACTCGGTATATGATCGTTGGGAAACGGTTGCAAACAAACAATTTACGAATGATGGAAAAGCAATCACCTATCAAATTGCACAACAAGAAGGCGATAAAACCTTAGTGCTTCAGTTTTTAGATCAAAAGAAAAAAGAAGTGTTCCCTCGTGGAGAACAAGCAACTTTTACCGCTGATTCTAAATATATTGTTTTTGCTATTAGACCATTATATACGGACTTAAAAGCTGTAAAAAACAAGAAAAAGAAAGAAGATGAAATTGCTAAGGATTCATTAGCAATATACAATCTAGCACAACAAACCATAGTAAAAATTCCACAGGTAAAATCGTTTAAATTACCGCAAAAAGGAAATGGTGTTTTAGCTTATTTATTAGAAAAGGAGCAAGATACGGTTGGTGGTAAAAAGAAAAAAACGGAGAAGAAAACAGATAAAAATGAACCTTTAACGCTGGTTGTACGCCATTTGGAAACAGAAAAAGAAGAGCGTATTGCCGATGTAGTTTCCTACCATTTTGATGAAAAAGGAAATTATCTTGTATATGTAACAGCTAATCCTGAACCAAAGAAAAAAGAAGATAAGAAAGAGGAAAATAAAGAAGAAGTTATAGCGGAAACTAGTGTAACTCCTGTTGTAACTCCAGCGTATGGAGCTTATGTTTTAGAGGTGAAAACGGGTAAAAAAACAGCATTATTACTTGGAGAAGGAAAATTCACACAGTTCAGCTTGGATAAAGAAGGAAAACAAGTAGTTTTTACGTATACACAAGATGAAGAGAAAGCGTTGGTGAAAACATATGCGATTTACCATGCTTCTTTACCTAAACAAGTCAAGGCTTTAGTTACCAATACAATCAAAGGAATGCCTGAAAATTGGGTGGTATCAGAAAATTATACGCCTCAGTTTAGTAAAAATGGAAAAAGATTATATTTCGGAATAGCGCCTCAACCAATAGCAAAGGATACCACTTTACTTGCTGATGATCATGCTATTGTGGATGTTTGGCATTATAAAGAAGATTATTTACAACCACAACAGTTGGTTAATTTGGATAAAGATTTGAAGAAATCTTATTTAGCTACGATGGATTTGGCCAAAGTAAATGCTATTGTTGCCTTAGCAGATGAAACATCAAATTACACTTCTTTGGTAGATGAAGGAGATGCAGCTATCGCATTTCAAGCTTCTGATTATGGAAGACGTGTAGAAAAACAATGGGATATCTCAGGGGTAACGTCGTATTATATTGTTGATGTGCATACAGGGACACGTAAAGAAATTATCAAAGACTTACCTGGAAGAGCATCGATATCTCCTAAAGGGACTGCTGTCGTATACTATAATAGTCAAGAGGCGAATTGGTATGTGTATGAAGTCAAAACTGGAATTACAAAACAATTGAATAAAGGCGTAGCCGTATCTTTTGCTGAAGAAGAGTTTGATATGCCAGATCTTCCTTCTGCTTATGGAATAAAAGGTTGGACAGACAATGATGAATCCGTGTTGATTGGAGATCGATATGATATATGGGAGTTTTATTTAAAAGGAAATAAAGCACCTCGTATGATTACTAATGGCTATGGACGTCAGCATAATCTTACGTTTGATTTACTGCAATTAGATGATGAAAAGAAGTCATTCAATAGAAATGAAAAAGCGATTGCAGCTGTATTTGATAATCAAACCAAAGACGCAGGTTATTTTTATGTGAATTTAAAAACAGGAGCGAATCCAACGAAGATTTTAGTTGAGAATTACAGCGGATTTACTTCCTTGTCTAAAGCAAAAAATGCTTCTGTATATGCCGTTACGAAAGGGAATTTTATCCATTCGAATGATTTATATGTAGGAGAGCAATTAAATCTAATGACCAAACTAAGTCAATTGAATCCACAACAAGAAGAATACAATTGGGGAACAAATGAATTAGTACATTGGACAACACCTAATGGATATGAAGCAACTGGAGTTTTGTTTAAACCAGAAGATTTTGATACAACGAAGAAATATCCGATGATTGTGTATTTTTACGAAAAACTGTCGGATAATTTAAATCGCTATGAAGCACCAGCACCAACACCTTCTCGTTTAAATATTCCTTATTTTGTGAGTAATGGTTATTTGGTATTTACACCCGATATTAGTTATACAGATGGATTCCCAGGAAAAGCGGCAGAAGAGTTTATTAATTCAGGAGTAGAGGTTTTGAAAAAAAATGCTTGGGTTGATGGAGATAAAATAGGAATTCAAGGACAAAGCTGGGGTGGATATCAAGTAACGTATTTGGTTACTGTTACAGATATGTATGCAGCAGCTTGGGCAGGTGCTCCAGTAGCTAATATGACTTCGGCTTATGGTGGAATTCGTTGGGGAACAGGAATGAGTCGTCAATTCCAATATGAAAAGACACAAAGTAGAATTGGAAAAACACTTTGGGAAGGATATGATTTATACATTGAAAACTCTCCTTTATTCAAAGTGCCAAATATAACAACCCCTTTGGTCATTATGCACAATGATAACGATGGAGCAGTGCCTTGGTATCAAGGAATTGAAATGTTTATGGCGATGCGTCGATTGGAAAAACCAGTATGGATGTTGAACTACAACGGAGATGAACACAATTTGATGAAACGTCAAAATAGAAAAGATATTCAAATTCGTCAACAGCAGTTTTTTGATTATTACCTGAAAGGGGCACAAGCACCTATATGGATGGTAAAAGGAGTTCCTGCTGTATTAAAAGGAAAAGATTGGGGATTTGATTTGACAACAGAAAGAGTGCAGTAAATCACCAAAAGTAAGCATACATAAGGCCTAGAAGAATTCGTTCTTTTAGGCCTTTTGTTGTAGGTGAAATATTGTATCTCTCCCAAAAAAATAGTAGGAGTGTACTAGGTGTGAATACATTCTTATCTGTACATTTGCTACAAGAAGGAGGCCTTGTTTCAAGGTATGAAAACTTCGTTAAAGCTATGAGAAAAATTATTTTAGGGATGCTGCTTATGCTGTGTGCGTCCTGTATGAATACCTCCTCCAATACAAATCCCAAGCTTTCGTTTTACTATTGGAAGACTACTTTCTCTTTGGATCAAGTAGAAAAAGAGGCATTAACCAATTTGAATGTTAGTAAGCTGTATATTCGATATTTTGATATTGGATTGAAAAATGGAACGGCTATTCCTATTACGCCTATAGTATTTAAGGAAGTTGTACCATTACTGGAAGTGGTTCCCGTTATTTATATTAAAAATGAAGTGGTTCTTAGTGAGCAATTAGAGGTGAAAAAATTAGCGAATCAAATCGTGGATTTTGTCACGCAAATTAATGAACACAACAATATTGACAGTCAAGAAATCCAAATCGACTGCGATTGGACGTTAAATAGCAAAGAGCGTTTTTTTGCTTTAATTGATCAATTGCACAAGGAGACGGAAATGAAAATATCAGCCACGATCCGTTTGCATCAGGTTAAATACGCATCGAAAACTGGAATTCCCAATGTAGATCGCGGAGTATTGATGTATTATAACATGGGACGTATTGCTTCCGATTCTTTAAACTCAATATACGATCGTGAAATTGCTCAAAAATACATTGGTGGATTACGCGATTACCCCTTGCAGTTGGATTATGCCTTGCCTATTTATTCCTGGGTGGTTCACAGCAGAGATAATCAAGTGATTCGCCTAATCAGTCGTTTGCGAACCGCGGATTTAGCCCAACAACCAAGCGTAAAACAGCAGCAGGCAAATCAATTTGTCGTTACACAAGAAATGGAGGCATTTGGATTTGTATTTCAGCCTGGTGATGTATTAAAGGTTGAAAGTATCTCAGCCGATCAACTCAAAGAAATGACGACAGATTTGTATCGAGCTAGTGGTACATGTCCTAAAGAAATAATATTATACGACTTAAACTCAAAAAACATCAATTACTATGATCAAGAAATCTTTAAAGAAATGGTACGTTGTAAGTAGTCTTACCGCTTTGCTGGGAACAGGTATTTATACGTATGGTTGTGCTGATGGCTGGTGGAGCTATTCAAGTATCTCCAATTTTACGCCAGAAGCCTTTGCAGATGATTCTTATAAACCTTTATTTTTTGCTCCTTATGATCGTTTTTATAACGGTGGATACATGGACAATAGCTCAATGTTTAACGACAATATTGTAGCAGAATGGACTACCTATTTACAAGGGAAATTGGAGCAAGCTGAAGTGGAGAAATACTTGTTGTCTAGTCAAGAAAATGCAGCAGAAATCGATCAATTATACGCGAACTTAAAAGGGAAAAAGTTGACAACTTGGAACTTAAAAGATGAGCGCATTCAAAATTTTGTTACTTTTTTATACCAGGCCAAAGCAATAGAGACTTACTCCAATGATACATATAGCTATTGGAATTATGAATCACACGTAGCGACTGTGATGGATGAAAATCAAGCTGATAAAGTAGAAAAAGTATATAAAAATCTGAAGAGTAAGGATGCATTTTATACTAATAGAATGTGGTTTCAAGTAATGAAAGCCAAGTTCTATTCAACGAATCGAGCAAGTGTGATTGCTTTTTTTAATGAAAGTGCAGCAAAACAGCCAAAGAATACCTTGTACTATAGAGGATTAGGATATGTGGCGGGAGCTTATTATCAAGCAGGAGATTATGATCAATCTAACGCTTTATACGCTGAGATTTTTAATGCAAGTCCTACCTTACGTCAAGTGGCTTTATACAACTATAAACCTAGAGAAACAGAAAGTGTAAGGGCACTCGCTCAGACTATTCCAACTAAAGATGTACAAGCTGCTTTATGGGCAATGCAAGGATATTACGGCAATGCAATGGATGCGTTAAAAGAAGTTGTTGCGGTAGATAGCAAAAGTCCACATGCAAACTTTTTATTAACGCGTTGGGTAAATGAACAAGAAGCTTCCGTTTTGAAATTCAGAGAGGAGTCCTTCAAAACGAGCAAAGAATACTTTGGAAGTTTAAAGAAAAAAATTGATCAACCTGGATTAGATTGGGTAAAGAAAATAGCAAAAGAAGAAAAAGTAGATAACCCTGCTTTATGGTATATGGCTAGTGGTTATTTAGCTATTTTTCAAGGACAGTATAAAGAAGCTGATGAGGCTTTTGTAAAGGCAAAAAAAGAAGCAAAGGGAAATACTTTAGTTGAAAATCAAATTCGACTATTTGGATTGATTAATCAAGTCTCTCAAATCAAGAAAGTAGATGCCAAAGCCGAACAAACCATCTTAGCAGATATGCAATGGATTTACAACGAGATTATACCAAAGGCCAATTGGGAAGATCCATTTCGTTATGATTATGCCTTGCATTGGGTTCGTCAGTATTTAGCTGCTATTTATGCAGAACAAGGAAATAACGTAATGAGCGAAATTATGTATTCAAATCTGGATTTTTATGGCAATGTAGAGCATACTGTGAAAATGGAGCAATTCTTACTTGCTACTAAAAAGACCAAGTTTGAACAACTGATGGTGGATAAATATCAATATAACCTGAGTGATATTTATGAAAGAAGAGCAATTAACTTGTTTTACCAAGATAAAATTGACCAAGCCATCGTAGAAATGAAAAAGGCAGAACCGATTACAGCAACGTATGAGTATAGTGGAGAGCCTTATGTGAAAACCTATAAAAATACAGAATTACTCGGAAATCCATTCAATGGTAAGATTCAAGATTGTAATGATTGTGATCATATGGCGAAACAGAGCGTGAAATATACCAAATTGAGTTTCTTAGAAAAAATAAAGGAAATGCAAGATAAGATTGCGCAAGGAGAAGATGTCTTTAACAATGCATTATTAGTAGGAAATGCTTTTTACAACGGAACATACTACGGAAATGCACGTGTATTTTATTACAATGCCTTAGTCAATGAATACGGAAATTTCATTTCTCCTTCAGAGCGAAAGTATTTGTTGAATATGGGATTGGCAAAGAAATATTATGCCTTAGCTAAAAAAGCAGCGACTACAAAAGAACAAAAAGCTAAAATGGCTTATTTAGAAGCAAAGGTAGAGCGCAATGAGTTTTATGCCAATAAATATCAAAATAAAGAGTATTATTGGGGAGCAGGATGGGATGATCCGATGTTTAAAAAATGGAAGGGATTCCAAGAATTAGCAACGTTGTACAGTGATACTAAATACTATCAAGATGTACTCAATGAATGTGGTTATTTCAAAACCTATCTAGAAAAAAATCAGTAATAGAAACAAAAAAATCCAGAACCTAGGTTCTGGATTTTTATTTGTAATTTTTTGATAAAACCTGTGTCAATCGATTAATTGCAAACAATATTCATCGATGTAAGGCGGAAATTTCTTAGAAATGCTTCTGGCGCACTTTCTAGTTTCTCTAATTGATACTTAGATAAAATGAAGTTAGTAATAACCCAATTTTTTGTATCATACAGCATAATTAGAAGCTCCTCATGCAATTGTTGAGAGGAAAGTTGAGCCATGTTTTGTTGTTTCTGCTCAATTCCTTGTTGATTGAAAAATAATTTTTTCATTTTTGGCTACTTTTTAAGAACGACAATCAATTTTTGTAAGGGGCTTTAATAGAATTAAATTGTAAGCGTTGTTTTGTTAGTGTAAAAATACTAAAAATAATTTTATTTTTAACTTAAAATCGTTAAAAACTGTATTTTGTTTCTTTTTATTTGAAATAGAATATATTTTTTTTGAAAAAATGTATCATTTAATCCTTGATGATTACTGTGTTTTTTAGTCGTTTTTCTTCTAAAAAAGAAAACGAAAAAAATAACATTTTTTTCGTTTTCTCACTAATTATTTCCCTATTTGGTATCTTTTTTTATGCTGTAAAAGGGACAAAAAGAAGAATAAAAGGGGAGGAAGGTGATTTATTTTTTAAAAAAAAGATAGTGGACGTCTTTTAATCAACATGAAAAAAAACAATTCCTTGAGCCTGAATTTTTTAAAAGAGAAAATAATTTAATTTTTTCACTATAATAAGCACTAAAAAGAATACTATTTGTGAAATATTAGTTATTTGTATCCTGATATGCAGGATGTTTTTGTTATTTTTGAGTAAAAATAAAAGACTTTGAAGAAACTACTTGTTAAAATAGGTAAAATAGTGGGTTGGATTGTGTTTTCAATCCTCGTTTTACTGATACTTTTAATTGTATTAGTGCAAATACCTTCTATTCAAAATGCAATAAAGGATAAAGCGATATCGTTTGTTGAAAATAAAATTGGTACCCCTGTTCAGTTGGATCGGATTGCCATTTCATTCCCGAAAAAAATAGTAGTCAAAGGACTATATCTAGAATCTCAAGAAAAAGATACTTTAGTTTATGTTAATCATTTAGGTGTAGATATTGGTTTATGGGGATTATTGAATAATCAAGTCAATATCAATGCCATTGATTTGGATGGAGTAAGAGCTACTATTCAAAGAGATACTTTACAGCGTTTTAACTTTGATTATATTATAGAGGCGTTTGCTTCAGAAGATGAAAAAGAAGATACGCCTTCTACCATGGCTATTTCCGTAGGTCAAATCAATCTTAGTTCAATTGCACTTAAATTTGATGATGAATATGATGGACATCATGTTGATTTTAAACTCAACCAATTTGTTACTCGATTTAGAGATTTTGATTTAGATCAGATGCGATTTGCCCTACCCGTCATTTCTTCAGATGGATTAGATTTGGTATACCGCCAAGACAAGCCCTTTGGTGAACGAGAAATGCCACAAGTACAAGAACCCAAGGAAGAACCTGAGAAAGGGGAAACAACGCCATCAAAACCAATTGATCTTACTATTGGGGTTGTCGAATTGACGAAAACCAAAATTGATTACCAAAGTGTAGAAGATTATATTCAAGCTTTTTTATCCTTGGATGAGTTCAAGGTGGCTTTAAATAAATTAAATTTAGAAAAGCAACAGATAGACATTGAGGATATTACATGGAATAAAACAGTAGCGAATGTTCGATTTTTGCCGCGTAAAGTAGTACCTGAAACTACTTCAACACCTGCTGTTACTAGTGATACTTTGACTACAGATGCACCTGCGAAACTAGTGTGGAATCTAGCAATTAGAAATTTAGGCATCAAAGATTTTAATGCGAAATATGATGACGATAATCACAAGCGAACGCCAGAAGGGATAGATGCCAATCATATCGGAATTCAATCGTTAAACTTTAGTTTAAAAGATTTTCAATATACCGATGCAGGTTTGAACGGAAACTTACAGCAATTTTCTTTTAAAGAACAAAGTGGATTTACAGTAGACAATATAAAAGCTTATTTTCAATATGGCCAACAAGCGTCTTTTGTAAAAAACCTTAGTATAGAAACACCCAATACTCAGTTTCATACAACTGCGGTATTCAATTACAATAGCCTAGATAAATTACAAGATGAATTAGGGCAACTATCAACTGATGTGGTTATTTCAAATTCACATTTGGGATTGAAGGATGCTTATCTACTTCTGCCTGATGTTTTTAAAGCGAATGGATTAACAAAATTAAACCAAGAGAAAATTAAAGTAGAATTAATTGCTAAGGGATTAGTTAATGACTTGAATATTGAGAAGTTATACGTCAATATGTTAGGGTCTACCTTTTTAAATGCAGAAGGGAAAGTTCGAAATTTACCAGATGTTGCAAAAGCCTATATTGATGTGACAATTAAAGATTTTCAAACATCTGCGAAGGATATCAAACTCATCGCTCCTCCAAAAACAGTACCAGATAATATCGAAATCCCAGCTTTAATTAGTTTTACCGGAAAAGCAAAAGGAACACAACAAGACATAGCGAGTACGTTTAAATTAAAAACGAGTTTAGGATCTATTGATTTTGATGGTTCTTTTGATCAACGTGTAAAGAATAAAGAAAAATATCAAGCTAATATAGCAGTAGATAAACTGAATGTAGGTCGTTTAATTAAAAATGATTCGATTGGTAGTTTAAGTATGCAAGCGAAAATAGATGGAGTGAGTTTTGAACCATCAAAGGCGCAAGCAAAAGCATTTATAAAATTAGACCAAGCGGAGTACAACGGGTATACTTATAAGGATATTCAATTGGATGGAGCGCTGTCTAATGGGCAATATGCAGTAACAACACATAATGCTGACCCAAATCTTGATTTTGATTTAGAAGCTACAGGAACATGGACTAATCAAGCGTTAAGTTTAGAGTTACTAGCTGATTTAAAGAAGATTGATTTGTATCAACTTCATTTGAATCAAGAACCCTCTACAGTTTCAGGTCGTGTGGAAGTGGCTATGCCTAATATCTTACCAGATAGTTTGGTGGGAAGTGCAACAATTAGCGACTTAAGCTTCAATGCCTTAAGTCGATCATTTAGATTGCAACCGATTCAATTCACAGCAGAAGCAGAAGCTTCTCATCGCAAGATGAACCTAACTTCTCAAGTAGTGGATTTCGACATGGAAGGGGATTATCTCTTGACGCAATTGGGAGATGCAATTACGCAGACCATAAACAAGTACTACAAGATTAGTCCAACGGATAAAAAAGAAGAAGTTAAATCCAAAGAAAAAGAAATACAAAAAGCAACGGAAAAAGCGCCAGTAAAACAGCAATATTTCACTTATCAGTTGCGTGTTAAAAATGATCCTATTTTTCAAAAAATAGTACCTGAGTTAAAGGAAATACAGCCTATTGTGTTGGGAGGAGTCTACAGACAAAAGGACGATTATTTGACGTTGAAAGGAGAAATTCCAGCGGTAGAATATGGAGATATAACCGTGGAGGCTATTACCTTGGATGTGCATCCAAATGCTTCTGCTTTGGAATATAAATTGGCGATTAAGAGTATTTCTAATGCTTCTTTTAGTATTAGACGTATGGTTTTAGATGGATTTGCTAAGGATAATTTGCTTGATTTTAATTTTAAACTATTAGATAAAGAAGATAAGACTTGCTACCTGATTGGTGCAGAGCTACTTGCGGAGGAAACGCAGCAACAGTTGCACATGAAAGAAGGGAGTTTTATTCTAGATTATACGCCTTGGACGGTTAACCCTGCGAATCGTATTGTATTTGGAGATAAAGGGTTTTATGCGAGGGATTTCGAATTAGGCTACCAAAAAAGCCTCATTCGCTTGGCTTCAGAAGAAGAAAAAATGAATAGCCCATTGGCCGTGAATTTTGAGAATTTTAGTATTGAAGCGATAACGAAGATGATTCAGAAGGATAAGTTATTAGCTGGGGGTACAATCAATGGCGAAATTCACCTCAAAGATTTAACATCCGATTTTCGATTTGTTTCTGATATCGATATTACAGATTTAGCGGTATATGAAATTGGATTAGGGAATCTGCATATTGGGGTATCTAACCAATCCTTGAGTCAGTATGCTGCTAATATTGTTTTAGAAGGAAAAGAAAATAAAATCAGATTATTTGGTGTAACAGATGTAGACCAACAAAGTTTAGATTTAAAATTAGCAATAGATAAATTCCAATTGGAGGCGCTAGAGCATTTCAGTATGGGGAACTTGAGTAATGCGCAAGGGTATTTGTCTGGACAAATAGCGCTAGGTGGAAAATATGATAAGCCAACGATTTTAGGTGGACTCGATTTCAACTCCATTGGTTTCCATGTCAATCCAATTAATGCAGATTTTAAAGATATCAATGAAAAAATAGCATTTACAGCGCGAGGTATTGAATTGGATAAATTCAGTGTAACAGATTCAGGGGGTAATTTACTTGTTATTGATGGACAAATCCTTACTCAAACCTATACCGATTTTAAATTTAATTTAGATATTAAAGCTGTCGATTTCCAAGCAATCAACTCAACAGTGAAAGATAATGATATGTACTATGGAACCTTGCTTTTTGATTCTAATCTCAAAATTAGAGGTGATTTAAATACCCCTAAAGTAACGGGACAAATTAGCATTGGTAAAAAGACCGATTTCACTATGGTTATGCCTCAGGAAGATCCAGCTATTGCAGATCGAGAGGGAATTGTAGAGTTTATTGATGAAGAGAGTCTACGACAAGCAGAACTGTTGAAATACCAAGATGATTTTAATCAATCCACCTTGAAAGGACTGGATGTTTCGGTATCCATCATTGTAGATAAAGAAGCTACTTTTACCATGATTATGGATAAGAGTAGTGGAGATAAAATTGTACTGAAAGGAGAAGGAGATATTGTTGGTGGAATTGATCAATCAGGAAAAGTTTCCTTGACAGGACGTTATGAGTTTTCAGAGGGATCTTATGATTTATCATTTAATTTCTTGAAGCGTAAATTCCTAGTTGAAAAAGGAAGTTCCATTACCTTTGCGGGAGATCCAACGGATGCAATCCTTAACTTAACGGCTATTTACGAAACAAAAACAGCTCCAATTGATTTACTACAAAATCAATTGGCAGCACTTTCGCCAACTCAACAAAATATGTATAAACAACAGTTGCCTTTCCAAGCGTTGTTAATGATGAAAGGTGAATTGTTGAAACCTGAAATTTCATTTGACATTCGACTGAAAGATGGGGTTACAAGTGCTTCAGGAGATGTGATTTCCAATACAAAATCAAGATTAGAGCAGATTAGAGCCAATGAATCTGAATTGAATAAACAAGTATTTGCCTTGTTATTATTGAATCATTTTATAGGGGATAATCCTTTTGAAAGTAGCATGGGAGGATTAAGTGCAGGAACAATGGCACGTCAAAGTGTAAACCGATTATTGTCGGATCAATTGAATAACCTTGCCAGTAACTTGATTCAAGGGGTAGAGTTAAACTTTAATTTAGAATCAACGGAAGATTTTTCATCTGGTTCGAGAGAAAATAGAACGGATTTAAATGTTGCTGTTTCGAAGCGTTTGTTTTCAGATCGTTTGAAAGTAACCGTTGGAAGTAGTTTTGAAGTAGAAGGAAATCAACGCCAAAATGAACAAGCGGCAAATATAGCAGGAGATATTGAGCTAGAGTATGCCTTATCTAAAGATGGCCGTTATTTAATGCGTGTCTATCGCAAAAACCAATACGAAGTAGCTCTGCAAGGACAGGTGATAGAAACGGGAGTAGGTTTTATTATTACCATGAGTTATGAGCATTTTAGAGAATTGTTTGAACGCTCTAAAGACAAAAGACAATTGAAAAAACAGATAAGAGATGAAGCTAAAAAAGAAGAATAGTGTCCTATTATTGACCATAACTGGAATTGCAGGATTCTTTATAAGCTCATGTAGTTCCACGAAATACATTCCAGAGGATGATGCCTTGTACACCAAAGGTATTGTTGAATTAGAAGAAACGGAACTAGGGAAATCCAAGCAAAAAGAAATTGAAGAATCTCTGGAATCGCTCTTGCGCCCAGAACCGAATAGTTCTTTCTTAGGATTTCGTCCCAAATTATTTTTTTACAATTTAGGTGGAAATCCGACAAAAACTAATAAGGTTAGACGTTGGATGCGCAATTCTCTTGGTGAGCCTCCCGTGCTTTTCAGTCAAGTAGATTTGGAACACAATCGTGCCATTTTGGTCAATCGAATGGAAAACGATGGGTATTTTAATGTTCGCGTGAAGGCGGATACACTCAAAGTAAGTGAAAAGAAAAAAGCAGCTCAATATACCATTGTACCAGGAACGCAGTTTACAATTAATGAAGTCACGTTTTTGAATGATTCAACTCCGTTACAACAAGCTATTTACGATGCAGGAAATCGATGGACCAGGTTAAGAAAAGACAGACCCTATAATCTGGAACAGATTAAAGAAGAACGCGTTCGATTTGATAATTATGTGAAAAATAAGGGATACTATTATTTTAGTCCCAATAACTTGTTAGTGCAAGTCGATAGTACAGTAGGAAACCATAAAGTTAATCTATTTGTCAAAGTAAAAGAAGATACGCCTGTATTGGCTACGAAAGCATATACCATTAATAAGGTCTATATTTTCTCTGATTATTCTTTGGCTGATACGGATATTAAACGCGATATAAAAACGGCTCAAACCTATAAAGGATTTGAAATTATTGATCCTAAAAATAAATTTAAACCGAGTATCTATGATCGCACGGTTTATTTGGAAGAAGGCGAACTCTATAATCGAAATGACCACAATTTATCCTTGAATCGCTTGGTTAACCTAGGGGTTTTTAAATATGTAAAAAACCAGTTTGAATTAGCAGATACAGTCAATAATAAATTAGATGTTTACTATTTTCTAACGCCAGATAATCCGAAGTCTATTCGATTAGAGTTGTTGGGAAAAACAAACTCAGCCAGCTATAGTGGAGCGGAGCTAAACGTAAACTGGAGTCATAAAAACTTCTTGAAAGGAGCAGAATTGTTTTCTGTATCGGCTTATGGAGGAGCTGATTTCCAGATGTCTTCTAAAAACAAAGGATATAATGTCTATAAAGCTGGATTGGAAGCGAGCCTTACTTGGCCTCGTTTAATAGCTCCAGGTAATTTTCATTCGTCTAGTGGATACATTCCACGTACCAAAGCAACTATAGGAGGGGAGTATTTAGAACGCAGTCAGTTGTATTCGTTGACTTCTTTCAAAGGTTCGTGGGGATATATGTGGAAGGAAAATGTAAGGAAAGAACATCATTTTAATGTGTTAGAAGTAAATTATGTAACTCCACAAAATGTAACGGATTTATATCGAGAAACAGCTGCAGGAAATCCTTCACTAGAAAGGGTGTTGGATAAGCAATTGATTTTTGGACCAACTTATACCTATACGTATACCAATACCATGAATCAATACAAGAAAAATACCATCTATTATCGCGGAGGATTGGATTTTTCTGGTAATATTACAGGATTAATCATGGGAGCGGATGTGGATAAGGATAAAGAAAAATCAATCTTAGGTGTACCCTTTAGTCAATATGTAAAAACAGAACATGATTTTAGACATTACTTAAGGTTGAGTAAAACCTCTCAATTGGTAAGTCGCATCCATGCAGGAATTGGTTATGCTTACGGAAATTCTAAGAATTTACCTTATACCAAACAGTTTTATGTGGGAGGATCAAATAGTATACGTGCATTTAGAGCACGTACCTTAGGGCCTGGAAGTTTTGATCCTAGTTCATTTGATGCTAAGTTTATTCCAGATCAGTCTGGAGATATGTTGTTGGAGTTCAATTTAGAATATCGTAAAAAATTAGTGAGTATCATTCACGGAGCTTTGTTTATTGATGGTGGAAATATTTGGAACCTCAATGAAGTATCCGATAGACCAGGAGGAAAGATATCGGGCGATTTCTATAAAGAAATAGCCTTAGGTGCAGGAGCAGGGCTTCGCTTTGATATTACATTTTTGGTTGTTCGTTTTGATTTTGCCTTCCCGCTTCGTGTGCCTTATAATGAGCCAGGAGAACGTTGGGTGGTAAAAGATATTAATTTTGGAAGTGGAAGATGGAGAAAAGACAACCTCATGTTTAACCTGGCAATTGGGTATCCATTCTAGTGTTTGGGGAATATCTACCCACTTTGTGATGGGGATTTTACTGGAATGGCATACGGATAAAAAAAAGAATACTGTCTTAAGTAGTTGATAGATAATGAATTATTTGATTTTAGAGTAAATTTGTATTTTTGGCACGCTTTTTTCTATATACTATAGCGTAAGGTGTTATACAAAAAAACAAATAAGTTGAGGAATCAACTTTAATTGCTAGAAAAAGAAAATTAAGTGTTTGTTTTAAAGAAATTTTATTACCAAACGAGGTAATAGGTTAGATCGTTAGTAAGGTGAAGAAGAGAAATCTTCAGGTAAATAGGGAGCTTAGGCTCCCTTTTACTGTTTATAGGAGGTTAAAGTTTTACTACATGTTAGTTTCTACAAAATAATTATATTAAATTTGTCTTTAGCCCTAAAATAAAGACGGATAGAATATGAGTCATAAAGTTCTTGTTATAGACGATGATGTACCATTTTGCGAAATGTTGAAAGCCTTTTTGACTAAGAAAGGTTTTGTTGTTATGAACGCCTTTAATTCCTTGGATGCAAAGAAAGCAATAGATGATACTTGTTACGATATTGTATTAACGGATGTTAGACTCCCAGATAGCGATGGAATAGAACTGCTGAAATACATCAAAGAAAAGTGTATCACTTCCCAAGTTATTTTAATGACAGGGTATACTGAAATCAAAACGGCTGTGAATGCCATGAAATTAGGTGCCTTTGATTATGTAGCTAAACCCATTAATCCAGATGAAATTGTTTTAACAATAAAACAAGCGCTAGATAAGAAAAGCAAAGGAGAAGATGCGGTAAAACACGAAACATCAAAATCAACTTCTATTGACGTATCTACGGATGAAATTACATCAGAAGAATATGTAAAAGGAGATAGCAAAGTATCTTCACAATTACAAGAATATATCGAATTGGTAGCACCAACGAATATGTCTGTTTTGATTATTGGGGATAGTGGTACAGGAAAAGAAAATATAGCGCATTCAATTCACTTATTAAGTAAGCGCAGTAAAAAACCATATATTGCTGTAGACTGTGGTGCAATTCCTAAAGATTTAGCTTCTAGTGAGTTCTTTGGTCATATTAAAGGATCTTTTACAGGGGCAGTTACAGATAAAATAGGACACTTTGAAGCAGCAAATGGAGGAACTATTTTCTTAGACGAGGTCGGAAATCTTTCTTATGAGGTGCAAATACAGCTTTTGCGTGCCTTACAAGAGAGAAAAGTAAAACCTGTTGGTAGTAGTACAGAAATTGATGTAGATATTCGCGTTATTGCTGCAACAAACGAAGATTTACCTAAAGCAGTAAGAGAAGGGGAATTCAGAGAAGATTTATATCATCGTTTAAATGAATTTGGCATTGTTGCTCCTCGCTTAACAGATAGAGGAAGTGATGTACTTTCATTCGCTAAGCACTTTTTAAAACATTCTAACCAAGAGTTAGAAAAGGGGGTAAAAGGATTTTCTAGTGAAGTAGAACGTATTTTCTTGACCTATGATTGGCCAGGAAATTTACGTGAAATGAAAAATATTATCAAACGTTCAGTTTTATTAACGAAAGGAGATTATATTGAAAAAGAGGTATTACCAGATGAAATGTTCGCTCCTAAACCCATTGTTTCGGATACTCCAAATGAAGAAGAAAGAGATTTAAAATTATTCTCTTCGCGCAATGAAGAACAAGCCATACGTACAGCCTTAGAAAAGGTGAAGTTTAATAAAACGAAAGCGGCACAATTGCTGGGGATTGACAGAAAAACATTATACAATAAAATGAAACTTTATGATATAGAGTTATAAATAAAAAGGCATCTAAAATCGATTAGATGCCTTTTTTTGTAAACAATTTTATGTAGTAAAGTAAAACACACTATTTTCTCGTTACTTCTTCAATCAAATAAAAAATAGATTTGAAGCTTCGATGGCTATGTGCTGTTAAACCAATTTCACAAGTTCGACTGGTAGAAAATCCGTCTGAACAAGTGGAAGGTATTTGTTGCTCAATTGTTCGAGTTCCATGTTGATTCAATTCAGGAAAGGTAAATCCACGATCACCTGCAAACCCACAACAGTTACTGTCAATATAGTTTACTTTTTTAGCACATTGTTTAGCAATATCTAGTAATTTTTCTTCTAAACCTAATTTTTTAACAGAACAAACTGGGAAGAGGGTTATTTCTTCTCGCGGATGAGTAATGGACAAGTCAGGAAGCACAAAATCTAGCATGAATTCAATCGGATCGTAAAACTGAAAAGCTCCCGCTGCGTGATGGTCATGGTAGGTATAATGACACGGACTCATATCGAATAAAATAGGATAGGTGCCATTTTCAGAAGCGGCTAACAATGCGGCTTCTAGTGCTGTGGACTTTTGTAGCCCTTCTTCTTGAAATCCTTTACTGCTAAAAGGCATACCACAACATAGATTGGCGATGTTATCAGGATAAATGACTTCATAACCCGCGCGTGCCAATAGTAAAACTGTCAAATCTTTTAAATCTAATTCATCTGAGGCATAGTCTTTTGATTTACCCATCGTTCGATTGATACAAGAAGGAAAATAGACTACTTTTCGCTTGTTTGGTTTGGTTTCAACTGTTGGTTTTATTGTTGTTTGGGTTCCAGTTGGCATGGCTGGATTCCATTGCGGAATTCGATTATTACTCCAAGTTCTCATTTTAGTGGATAAGCGCAACATATTGCGATTGCCCAAGGTATTTTGAAAGAAACGAACAAATTTTAAGCTGTAACGTCCTAATTGAGTAACGCGGTCTAGATGTTCTACAAAATACAGGGCGTCTTGGTGATTTTTAGCCGTTAGGTGAGACGAACGCCAACTTTTGACATATTGTCCTGTGTCAATCTTAACCGGGCAAGCAATCGCGCATAAACCATCGGTGGCACACGTATCATCTACAAAGTATTGCGCTTGCTTGTGGAGTTGTTCTACTAAAAAAGGATTTTCTCCCGTTTGTTCTAGACGTGCAATTTCTCTCCCGATGACAATACGTTGACGAGGCGATAAGGTCAACCCTTCTGACACACAGTGTGATTCACAAAACCCACATTCAATACATTTATCCACTAGAGGATGGGTCGCTGGTGTAGCTTTTAGATTTTCTAAGTGAACATTTGTATTGGCATTGATAATCACTCCTGGATTGATGACCTTGTGAGGATCAAAGATATGTTTAATGCGAAGCATCAAGGCATACGCTTGTGCTCCCCATTCTTTTTCTACAAAAGGTGCCATATTACGACCTGTACCATGTTCTGCTTTCAGTGAACCATCAAATCGGTGTACCACTAAATGGGCGAGCTCGTCCATTAGATTGGCATAGCGTTGAATGGAGGCTGCTGTACTAAAATCTTGAGAAAAAACCAAGTGCAGATTACCTTCTAGAGCATGGCCAAATAAAACGGCATCTTCATATTGATACTTGGCAAAGAGCTGTTGTAGCGCGATACTGGCTTCAGCCAAATGCTCCAACGGAAAAGCAACATCTTCAATGATACAAGTTGTTCCTGTTGCTCGAAGTGCTCCAGTGGTTGGTAATAAACCATTGCGAGCTTTCCAATTAAAGGCATATTCTTTAGGATCAGAGGTAAATACAAAAGGAGCTAAGGTAGAAATAGAAGCCATGGCTTGTTGGACTTCGTTTTGCTTTTGCTCTAATTCTTCCTGATTATTCGCTTGAACTTCTACGAGTAATAAACAAGCGGTAGCAGGAAGTGTTTTAAAATATGCCGGAGCTTGTGGTTCATTTTCAATGGAGCGAATGCTGTTTCGGTCTAATAGTTCTACCGCAGCCACAGGGCTCTTCTTTAAAAAGGGTACAGCTTGACAAGCGGTTGTGATAGAATCAAAAACCATCAACGTACAGGCCTTTTTTTTGAAATTGATGACCGTGTTATACGTAATAGTAGAAATAAAGGCAAGTGTTCCTTCAGAACCAATCATTAAGTGTTTGATAATATCAAATGGATCTTGATAATCAATAAAGGCATTTAAGCTGTAACCTGTTGTATTTTTAATTTTATACTTGCGTTTGATGCGTTCGTATAGGATTGAATCTTGTTGTATTTCGCTGTGAATGGCTTGAATTTCAGCTAGTATTTCTGGATGTTTGGCTGTAAATTCCTGTTTACTATTAGGATCGGCGGTATCCAATATTGTTCCGTCATAAAAAACAAGGCGGATGTCAGCTAGGGTGTTGTAGGAATTTTGTGCGGTTCCACAACACATTCCACTAGCATTATTCGCGGCAATTCCACCAATCATGGCGGCATTGAGTGAACCAGGATCCGGACCTATTTTACGCCCATAAGGCGCAAGTAGGATATTAGCCCTTCCTCCAATGATACCCGGTTGAAAAGTGGCGCGTAAACCGTTGTCTTCAATGTTATATCCCTTCCAATGATGTGTAGCTATCAATAGGATAGAATCTGTTATGGCTTGTCCAGATAAACTCGTTCCTGCAGCACGATAGGTGATAGGTAATTGATGTTGATGGGCTAAAGCAATTACGTGAATGGCTTCTGCTTCATCTTTTACTTCTACCACTATTTGAGGATTTAAACGATAAAAACTCGCGTCTGTGCCGTAAGCAATCGTTTGAATAGGGTCTGTAATAATTTGCTGAGTAGGGAGAAATAGCTCCAGTTCTCGTGCAAAAGATGCATAGTTTTCTGATAGCATAACCGTATAGTTTATAAGCAGAAAGTTACGATAAAATTGAAAGAGATAGTTTTGATGAAAATAGTTTATATCAAGTTTAAATAGGGAGGGTTAAGGGTTAAGGGTTAAGGGGGCTTATAACCCCTAACTCATTTCTCATAACCCATAATTCACTTCCCATAACCCCTAACTCATTTCTCCTCTACTTAATAAACAAACTCCAAAGGCACAGCGATTTTCTTGGCGATGCGTTCGGCTTGTAAAGCACGTAGTTCTACTCGTTTAATTTTACCGCTAATTGTTTTAGGCAATTCAGTTACAAATTCTATTCTACGCGGCATTTTGTATGGTGCGAGATGTTGACGGGAAAATTGAAATATCTCCTGCGCTAGTGCTGCATTGGCTTGTTGAATATCTTTGATGATAACAAAGGCTTTGACTTCAAACCCCTTGACTTCATGAGGACTTGCTACAACAGCAGATTCGATTACAGCTGGATGTTCAAGCAAAACACTTTCTACCTCAAAAGGCCCAATGCGGTAATCGGATGCTTTAATCACATCGTCATCGCGACCAATAAACCAGATATAACCATCTTCATCTTTATAGGCTTTATCCCCAGTGAAATAAACCCCATTTTTGAATACCTGCTTTTGACGTTCTTTATCATACATGTATTCCTTAAAAATTCCGTTGATCTTCGTTGTATCTGTTTTGACGCAGATATTTCCTTCCTCATTAATAGGGAGCTCTCGTCCTTCATCATCAGCAATGATAATATCATATAGAAACGTAGGTTTCCCCATGGAACCATATTTCAGTTTTGCATTAGGATAATTGGCAACCATACACGTACTTTCCGTTTGACCAAATCCATCTCTAATATATAATCCTGTTGCTTCATACCACTCTTCAATAATTTCTGGATTTAAAGGTTCGCCTGCTGCTACACATTGACGCAAGCTAAATTGATAAGCAGCTAAGTTCTCTTGAATAAAGAAGCGCAGTACAGTGGGAGGAGCACAGAGCGTAGTGATTTTGTGTTTTTCAATTAAAGAAAGTGTTTTAGCTGCATTGAAGCGTTCTTTGGTATGAAAGGCAAAAATCGTAGCGCCAACATTCCAAGGAGCAAATAAACTACTCCAAGCAAATTTAGCCCATCCAGGTTGGGAAATATTGTAGTGAATATCCTCTTTCTTCAGTCCAATCCAAGCAGCAGTAGTTAGATTGCCGATTGGATAGCTCAATTGAGTATGACAGACAATTTTTGGCATACCTGTAGTCCCAGAGGTGAAAAACAAGAAGAGGTTATCATCAGGTTTGGTTTGAGCTGCTTCCGCTTCGGTATTTTGTTCATCTAATACGGATAAGGGATACCAACCCTCCCGATGCCCATCAATAATAATTTTAATCGGAATGCTGAGGTTTGCTGCTTTTTCTGCTTCATCAATTTTTTCTACATTATCGGCATCTGCCAGGATAACTTTAGGCATGATTTTCTCAAAACGATATTTTAAATCATTAACCCCTAGTATGCTTGCTGCAGGTGATAAACGATACCCTCCTTTAATTGCTGCAAGATGTGTCACCCAATTGATGCGTTGTAACATCATTTGGGTGAGTATCACATCTTGTTGCTGAATTCCTTTTTGACGGAGGAAATTTAACAGTTGATTGTATCTGTTGTAAAGCGTTTGAAAGGTATAATGCTCCGTTTTTGTACCATCAGTCCATAAGAGTGCAGTTTTGTCAGGATGTTCTTTCACGTTAATCCCCTCAAATATTTCAGTCACCCAATTAAAATGTATCGGTTTTTCTACTTGTAAATCGTGTAAAGCATTAAAATCTTCTTTGGCAATGAAGTTTCCAATGCTTTTAAATAAATTTTTCATGTTTGGTTGTTTTTTGTGGTAGTATAAGATACACAAAAGGATTGAAAATTAGGAGGATGAAAGGTGGGATTTTTACTTTTTTGAGGAGAAGACACAGAAAAGACAGAAAATAACTCCCGATTTTGACTAGGGAATTTATTTTTAGATTAAAAAAAATAAAAAGACAGAAAGTAAATGAATAATTTATTTTTTTCATTAAAAAACAGAATATAAAATTTTAATTTCTAATAAAATAGAGTCTTTATTATGGTAAATTACGTCTAGTTTTTGTTTAATTTTCAATTAAAATACTTTTATTGTGTGTTTTTTTAAAATAAAATAACATTTCGTTGCAATATGATTAATAAATTTTCGTTTTCTTTGGTACAAACCAAGAAACTAAATGTTATTATGAAGACATACTCCTTAAATGAAATAAATGATATTCTTAATGGAAGCATAATAGGAACGACAGTAAAAAAAATTCATGCAGCAGAACAGCTAGACAAAGCACAAGATGGTCAAATTTCCTTTATTGGAAATAAAAAATATGAGCGTCTATGGGCGAATTCTAAAGCGAGCATTGCTATTGTTAACCGCGATATCTCAATTGTCCCTGGAGATGATCGAGCATTTATTAAAGTTGATAATGTTGATTTAGCAATGTCTCAATTACTTGCTTTTTTTGCTCCTAAATTACCTCATGTGAAAGAGGGAATTCATCCGAAAGCCAATGTTGATGCTACTGCGCAAATTGGTGAAGGTGCTCAAATTGGAGCAGGATCTTATATAGGAGAACATGTAATTATAGGAAAAAATGTAGTGGTATATCCTAATGTGACTATTTTAGATCATTCCGTTATTGGAGATCATACGGTCTTATGGTCTGGAGTTATAGTTCGTGAGCGTACTCAAATAGGG
The DNA here is from genome assembly GCF_001549985.1 of Myroides odoratus. GTDB lineage: Bacteria > Bacteroidota > Bacteroidia > Flavobacteriales > Flavobacteriaceae > Flavobacterium > Flavobacterium odoratum_A. The sequence continues at coordinate 36,773 of NZ_LROZ01000003.1, forward strand.
AATCATTGTATTATTCATCCCAATGCTGTATTAGGAGCAGATGGATTTGGTTTTTGTCCATCAGAAAAAGGGTTGGTTAAAATTCCTCAAATTGGTCATGTGGAGATTGGTCATCACGTGGAGATTGGAGCGAATTCTTGTGTAGATCGCGGTAAGTTTAGTGCTACAATTATTGGCGATGGTTGTAAAATAGATAATTTAGTTCAAATTGGACATAATTCGGTTCTTGGAAAATGTTGTATTATGGCAGGTAATAGCGGATTAGCTGGGTCTGTAACCTTGGGTAATTTCGTTGTGATTGGAGGAAGTGCTTCAATCAAAGACCACGTTACGTTAGGAGATGGTGTTGTAGTGGGAGCAGGATCTGGTGTAACAGGGGACGTAGAGGCAGGTAAAACCGTTTTAGGATATCCTGCTTTAGAAGCTAAAACAACATTAAAACAATGGGCTTTCTTGAAGCAATTAGTAAAAAGTTACAATACTAAAGGATCATAGGTTGTTTGCACCCTTTGATTTTTTATAACGTTGATTCAAAAAACAACATAAAAAAAGCCTTGTGAATTCACAAGGCTTTTTCATTATAATTCTTCTGCAGCTTTTTGTTTATTTTCATGAATCATTCTCAAATCGTCTGATTCAATCTTATTTCCTTCTAAGTCATATTTGGTGTCTTTCTCTGGAATAGTAAAAGCCTTTTTATTTGATTTATATAGCGGGATGAAGTAACTAACGGTATAATTAAAACCAACCCCAATTGCTCCACTGTATTTTCTATTATATCCTGGAATATAGAGGTTTTCAAAATCATCTGGTTGTTTTTGGGAGAGTAAACCTGTCAAACGAAGGCTGAATCCCATAAATACATTATTGAAGACTCTCGTTTTCACTCCTGCAACAAATTCTACCCAATGCGCAGATAAACCACTATACTTTTTGTTTACTGGAATCGCAGGATTCTCAAAATAAGGATTGGTTGTATAAGGTTTATACCAATCTAAGGTCTGAGAGAAAGTAGAAAAACCATAACGTCCTCCTACATATATTTGATCCTCACGATCCAACCAGTTCTCATGGAGGTTGTAATCAACCCCAATGCGCAGGTAAGTACCATTGGTGGTATACCCATAGGTGCTTTCCGTTTTATTCAATTTGTCATGACCTAATTCAGCCACAGCAAATAGCTTTTTCGTCAATCGATAATCGCCTACAACTTCAAATCCATTGTACGTTTTATCATACAGAGAACGAGTGATTCTAAACAAATCCGCACCTAAGCGTAAACCGTAACGCTGAGGGTATTTTGGTGGCACTTGAGGTGCCATATGTGTCGTCGTTTTTTCGGTGGTTTCTTCCGTTTTCTTTTGGGCTAAACTTACAACTGAAAACAACAGAATTATACCACTAGTAATATACTTTAAAATGGGCTTCATTTTCATTTTCTAAATTGTTTTCGATTTCGTTCGTTTCTGTTCTATAGAGTTTAATCCAATTTCCTTTTGTTACATTGGCTTGGCCATTTAAGAGTGGAGAAGTACCATCTTGAAGTAACGAAAAAGTAGAAATATAACCACATGCTTTATTCAAGTAGCGCGTATTTATTCTGTACTTTAAGGAAAGCGTATCACGAATAATCAGCGTTTCTTTTCCTTTTATTTCTTGAATCTGTAATACCCAATCTGTTTCTTGTTGATCCAAACGGAGGGGTAATAACAAGGTATTCCCAGTGCTGCGGATGGTGTCAGGAATACCAATTGCATAAGCTTGAACTAAGCCATTTTTGGCAACTTCTTGATCTTCATAGTTGAAGAATTGAATTTTATAGTTAGGAGTTGTTGGTTCTTCCTTGCCACATATATCATCTTTCTCACAAGCTACAAATGCAAGAGTAGCAAGGCATAGAAAAGAGGCGATAACCATTATTTTTTTCATAAAGGAATAAGTCTAGCTAATAGTAATAGCACCAAAAATACTAAAAACAAACCAAACGGTTTATATTCTTAAGATTGGTTTTGCAAATAAGTAGGCATAAAATGATTTCATTTAAAGAATCAGAAGCTGTCTTCTGATTCTTTAAATGAAATAAGCGGCAACTACACCGAGTAATATGGCTATTAATTTATTGATATTGAATTTGTGGTCTTCGTTACTTTCAAAAATAATCGTAGAGGAGATGTGGAATAAAATTCCAACTACAATGGCTGATATTTCTGCGTAGTACGTGCTCAAAATAGGAACATTACTTGAAATTAAAGTACCTAAAGGTGTCATAATGGAAAATAGCATCATAAACACAAAAACCATTTTTTTATTCATTTGGGCATTGATGAAAAAAGCCGTTAGAATAATGGCAATTGGGAGATGATGAATTCCAATTCCTAAGGCCAACTCACTGTGTTGACTAATAGGCATTCCTTCAAACAAGGCATGGATACACAAACTGATAAACAACAACCAAGGGATGCGTTCTAATTTTTCATGTCCATGAACGTGTCCATGCTCAGCACCCTTAGAAAAATATTCTAAGATAATCTGAAATACAATACCCGCCATGATGAAAAATCCTATTCTACCTGCGCCACTGTGATCATGATTGTGTACGTGATCTCCTTCCATAACGATATGACCAATAGCTGCCTGATAAACATCAGGTAACAAGTGAGTCACTGTTATCGTTAATAAAAAAGAACCACTAAATGCCATCAATAATTTGATGTGTTTCTTGTTTTTGGGTTGAATGAGTAGTGCAATTAAATATCCAATAATTACAGCTAGTAAAGGTACGATATACGCCATTGACTTATTTAAAGATCATGATTAATCGATCAGATTCGTTGGGATAGAATTTTCTTAATTTATAATCACCAAAAACATCAAGTAAATAAATTTCATTTTCATTCATCATTTGCTCAAAGTCTTCCAAGGTAAAAGCTTTTACACGTTCTGAATAGGCGTGATCTTCTCCATCAGCTTGAAAGCGAATATCTTTGATGATATACCCGTTTTCTACTTTGCGTTCAATGTGAAATTCAATACCCTCAACTATTTTAATCTCAGATGGAACTAAATTAGCAATTACTTTGTTTACATTCATGAAGTCAATCACTGCCAATCCATAATCGGATAAGCTATTGTGCATGGCTTTTAATGCTTTGATGTTATCTTCTGGATTACTAAAATAACCAAAACTCGTGAATAAGTTAAAAATAGCTTCGTATTTTTTTTCTAAAGGTTCGCGCATATCGTGTACCTCAAAATGAAGCGTATCATTCTCCGCTACTTTGGCTGCTTCAATACTGTTAGCAGATAAATCTGCACCTACCACATCATAACCAAGGCTATTTAGATAAATGGCATGACGCCCTTTACCACAGGCCAAATCTAACACTTTAGAATTTTCGGATAAGTTTAAATAATGGGTAAGGTTATCTATAAAAAGTTGTGCTTCATCATAATCTCTATCCTTATATAAAATGTGATAATAAGGGGTATCAAACCACGATGCATACCAAGCTTTCTTCTGTTCAGACATAGTTTTAATTTAAATCTTTTATTAGCTTGCAAATTTACTTTATTTTTGCACATTTGGATAACGAATGCAATTATTCCTTATAGCGATATAAAAAAATGGAAAATTTTAAAATGGTAGCTAAAACACTTTTCGGTTTAGAAGAGGTTTTAGCGAAAGAACTACAGCTTTTAGGAGCAACGAAAGTGAAGGAAGGAACTCGTATGGTGAGTTTCGAAGGAGATAAAGGATTTTTATACAAAGCGAACTTAGCTTTGCGTACCGCTTTGAAAATCTTAGTTCCAATTAAACAATTTGCTGTTTATAACGAAAGTAATCTTTATAAAGGAATTCAAAGTATTGATTGGAGTAAATACATCGGCGCCCATCAGTCCTTTGTGATTGATTCAACCGTGTTCTCTGATCAGTTTAACAACAGTTTATTCGTGTCATTAAAAGCAAAAGATGCTATTGTCGATCAGTTTAGAGATAAATTTGACAAACGTCCGAATGTGGATAAAGACTTTCCAGATTTGCGTATTAACGTGCATATTCAGCGTGATTTATGTACAGTTTCATTAGATTCTTCTGGAGCTTCTTTACACCAAAGAGGATATAAAACAGCAACTAATATTGCGCCAATTAATGAAGTATTAGCAGCAGGTATGTTGTTGTTATCAGGATGGGATGGAAGAAGTCATTTTATGGACCCGATGTGTGGATCAGGAACTTTATTAATCGAAGCAGCCATGATTGCATGTAATATTCCAGCGAATATCAATCGAAAAGAATTTGCTTTCGAACGTTGGAATGATTGGGATGCAGATTTATTTGAGGTAATTCAAAATTCATTGCTTAAGCGCGTACGTGAATTTCATTATACCATTCAAGGGTATGATAAAGCACCTTCTGCCGTAATGAAAGCACAAGATAACGTTCGCAATGCGAATTTAGAAGAATACATTAAGATAGAAAATTTAAACTTTTTTGAAACTTCAAAGGAGGTAGAAGGACCCTTGCATATGGTGTTTAATCCACCATATGGAGAGCGTTTAGATATTAACCTAGAACGTTTTTACCGCGAAATAGGAGATACGTTAAAACAAGGATACCCAGGAACAGATGCTTGGTTCATTACTGCTAATATTGAAGCTTTAAAATATGTTGGTTTGCGTCCTTCGAGAAAAATTAAATTATTTAATGGTAAATTAGAGGCACGTTTAGCTAAATACGAGCTCTATGAAGGAAGTAAAAAAGGAAAATATATGGATCAAAATTAAAAAACGATGAGTGTAGGAACTAAAACAATACTGTTTCAATTTGTGAGCTTCGCCGTACTGTTTCTTTTAGCACGAACAGGTTTGATGTATTTTACCGATTTATCGGGTATATGGCTACCTATTGTTAGTGCTATTATAGCAACCGTTTTTGCTCCACAATTTAAAGTTTTTAAAACGAATGAAGGAGATAAAATCTGTGTGAAATGGATTTTTCTAAAAGGCGTAAAAGTCTTGAACTAATAAAAAAAGGAAGTGTAATGCTTCCTTTTTTTATTTGTGGATTGGGTTAAGAGTTAAGGGTTAAGAGTTAAGGGGAAGGATGAACCTTACAAAGTACAAATCTCACGAAAAGCAAACCTCTCTTAATAGAAGATGTGAATGGTGAGAGGATGAGGTGGTGAGGTGGTGAGAGGATGAGAAGGTGAGGTGTTTAGAAGGTGAGGTGAGAGGATGTGGAGATGAGTTGAGGTGAGAGGATATTCTTGACAACTTCACAAATAACAAATAACAAAGAGCAAAGAACAAATAACAAAATTGTTAAAATACTTCTTAACTTAAGTAAAGTATAAGCTACCTAGACATGTTTACTTTTGTGGTGTAAAAAAAAGGAAATGATACGATTGTTTAAAGCTGAGGACAGCAAAGAAGTAGTTGAGCTTTGGTATGAAGCTTCTGTAATAGCTCATGATTTTATCGAGGCAAGTTATTGGCATGAGAAAAAGGCTGATATGGCGCAGATTTATATTCCCAATAGTGAAACTTATGTTTATGAAAAGGAAAATCATATTGTGGGTTTTGTATCTTTGATAGAGAATTATATCGCAGCGATATTCGTTGCTCCAAGTGAACAAGGAAAGGGAATAGGGAAGGAGTTGATGCACTTTATCAAGCACAAACATTCAATACTTGAGTTGGGAGTTTATGTGAAAAATATCAATTCTATTGCCTTTTATGAAAAACAAGGATTCAAAGTCGTAGAAGAAAAACTCGATAAATCAACTGGAGAACGAGAAGTTGTGATGGAATATAAATAAAATGATATCCTTTCACAGAACAGATTTACCTTTAGAAGAAGAACTAAGTGATGATAGTGTAGCTTTAATTGAGCAGACGCTTACGCCTATAGTTTTACCTAAAGGCTATCGGTTGTTGGAGGATAAAGAAGGTATTAAGCATGCCTATCTTATTAAAAAAGGAATTGTACGCATTTTTATTACAACTGAGGATAAAGAAATGACGTTTGAATTTGCTCGAGAAAAGGATATTTTAAGTACTTCTTTGGGCTATTTTTATCAAGCTCCAAGTTATGAGCGTTTTGAGTTACTAGAGGATACAATTCTTTATCAGATTGATTTAGTGGCTATGAAACAGCTTTTTTATGAATCTATTGAAATATGTAATTGGGCACGACAGTTCACAGAACTCAATGCCATCAAAACCCAAAAGCAATTGATTGATATGTTAGTTTTAACGCCAGAAGATCGTTATCTGCAGCTAATGAAATATGATAAAACACTCTTTCAGCGGGTTCCATTGAAACAAATTGCTTCGTATATCGGTATATCTCCCATTTCATTGAGTAGGATTCGAGCAAGAATAAAATAGAAAAGCGGTTTACAACCGCTTTTGTTATATCATTTGGCTAAATTCAATTAAAGATTCGTGAATCTGCTGCATTCCTACAGATGCTTTTTCAGCAATGACTTCAATCTTGTGATGGAAGTGTTGGGTAGAAGCAGGATGTACATCGATGTAGTAAACCAAGGCATCCAGTTTTGCGAAATCAAGTAAGGAGGCTGCTGGATATACTTGCAAGGAAGTTCCAATAATCAAAACTACATCAGCTTCTTCTACATAAGAAATCGCACGTTCTAGTTCAGGAACCATTTCTCCAAACCACACAATATGCGGACGTAGACCATGGCCGTGTTCATTGTGATCCAACGCTGTTAAATCTGTTGTCCAAGGATATACCAGTTGTTCATTTACTTCACTGCGTACTTTGAGTAATTCACCGTGTAAGTGAATGACATCTTTACTTCCTGCACGTTCGTGCAAATCATCGACATTTTGAGTGATTATAGTAGTTTTAAAATGTTGTTGTAATTCCGCAATAGCAAAATGAGCTGCATTTGGTTTACACGTCAGTAATTGTCGACGTCTATCGTTGTAAAACTTTAAAACCATTGCTTTATTTTTTGCCCAACCAATAGGAGAAGCAACTTCCATAATATCGTGACCTTCCCATAAGCCATCAGCATCGCGAAAGGTTTTGATTCCACTTTCTGCACTCATTCCCGCTCCTGAAAGCACCACTAAACGTTTTTCCATAATATTCTTACCTTTGCATTTTTGAATAAAACTAAAGATATAATGAATATTTCAAACAAGCTATTTCAAGACGTTGAATACTTAGCTTATTTAGAAACTTTTTTGACAGAGAACCGAGTAGAGCGATTCAAAGAAGTTTTAGCGAATCGAACCAACCATATAACGGTTGTAGCAGAAGATGTTTATCAATTGCATAATACGAGTGCTGTTATGCGTAGTTGTGAGGTTTTTGGTGTGCAAGGCCTACATGTAATTGAACAAAAATTTGGAAAGCGAATTGATAAGCAAATTGCACTTGGAGCAGAGAAATGGGTGGATATTCATCGGTATAATTCTGTACAAGGAAGTATTGATGCAATCAAGGCAAAAGGATATAAAATAGTGGCTACTACACCCCATGGAACTGCACAAAGTTTAGATAAATTTGATCTATCAGAACCTGTGGCTATTTTTTTTGGTACAGAAAAATCTGGATTATCGCCTGAGATTATTGAACAAGCCGATGACTATATTACGATTCCGATGGTGGGCTTTACGGAAAGTCTAAATATTTCTGTGTCTGCCGCTATTATCATTCAAAGTTTATCTACGCGATTAAGAGAATCAGCTATTCAATGGCAATTATCTGAAGAAGAATTATTGACAAAACGAATCGATTGGGCAAGAAAGTCAATTAAAGATATTGATTTTGTTACGGAACGTTATTTGGAGAAAAACGAGAGGGGAGAGGAGTAAAATTTAAACCTAAAAAAAGGTTCAATCTCATCGATAAGATTGAACCTTTTTTTATAAGTATTTGATATTTCACTACTGTTTATTTCCTCTTTTTCTGATGCGCATATTGATAAATTCCACAACAAGTGAAAAGGCAATAGCAAAATAGAGATATCCTTTCGGAACAGCTCCCACATCTTGCCCAGCTAATTTTGCGTCAGATAAATGCATACTTTCTGTGGTAAGCATAAATCCAATTAGAATAAGGAAAGATAGAGCTAAAATCTGAATCGAAGGGTTATTGTTAACAAAGGTTCCAACAGGAACAGCAAAAGCCATCATAATTGCTACAGAAACAATAACTGCTGCAATCATAATATACAAAGCCCCTTCAATACCATTGGTCATTCCTACGGCAGTTAGAATACTATCTACGGAGAAAATCAAGTCAATCAATAAGATTTGAACGAGAATATTGCCAAATGATTTTGTAGCAATTTGTTTGGCATTGGGGGTAGAACTAATATCTTCTGCTACCTGAACGTGAGCTACTTTTTCATGTATCTCCTTGGTAGACTTGTAAATTAGAAAGATTCCTCCTGCTAATAAAATAAGTGCTTGACCATTAAAATGAGCACTGAACCAGCCCCAATCTACACTAAAGAGTGTCGCTTTCATTTTAATTAACCACGTGATAGCAAATAGCAAACCTATTCGCATAAACATCGCTAAAAATAAACCGATTTTAGTCGCTTTTTTTCTTTTTTCTTCCGGGAGTTTTCCCGTTACAATGGAAATAAAAATGACGTTGTCAATTCCTAGAACAATTTCTAAGAAGGTTAAGGTAATAAACGCTACGATAGCGTCAGCAGTTAAAAAAATTTCCATATAGAGATAGGATTATAGTTCTCCAATTTTTTTAAGGTTTCCGCGTTCTTTTCTTGCGTCACCTACTAAACCATATTCAAAAACACAACTATCTCCATCTGTTGTAACAATTTTGATACCCACTGCTTTTTTCTCTGCCATGTTTTTAGGATTTTTCTTTTGTAAAATAAATTCACAATCATTAATCCATCGAATACTTGAGGTGTCAACTCTCCCTTCAAATTCCTCTATTTCATATTCAGCTGTACGAATAAAAGTAGATCTTTTTTCAACACCGTCAATTTCGGTAACAAATTCAAATTTTCCTGTTCGGAAGTTTGCGCAATTGCGCTCTTGTTGATAGCATGAAGCAAACAGGGCAAAGCAGGGTAAAAGATAGAATAGTTTAGTTTTCATAGAATAATTATTTCCCAAATAATGATTTCATAATGGTGTTAATACCTTTAAAAAGTAAAAACATAGAAGATAAACAAATGATACATCCTAATCCAAAGACTGGAATAAAAAACGGATTAGCCTGGTTTTTTAACGAGCTGTGAATTACAATGGGGCCAAGAAACAATAAAGGCAGTGTAATAGCAAGATATTTAACTCCTTTTTGTAATACTTTTCGATTTGTACCTTGAGGTTCCATACTGTTTATAATTTATAATGATCTAATGCCGAACGGACACTTTTGTATTGATTTAATAGTTGAGTAGCTTCTTCTTTACTCACTTGTAGTTCTTCCTGTAACATGGCAATACCGCGTTGAATTAATTTAGCATTGGTCATTTTCATATCTACCATGCGATTGCCTTTCACCCGTCCTAATTGAATCATGGTAGAGGTAGAGATCATATTGAGAACCAATTTCTGAGCGGTTCCAGCTTTCATACGTGAACTACCTGTCACAAATTCTGGACCCACAATGACTTCGATAGGAAATTGTGCTACTTGACTCAATGGACTATTGGGGTTACACGTAATACATGCAGTCGGAATCTGATGGGCATGGCAAGCTTCTAAAGCTTTGATAACATAAGGAGTTGTTCCTGATGCTGCGATTCCTACGACGAAATCGTTATCGTTGATTTGATAAGCTTGTAAATCCATCCATCCTTGATTGGGGTTATCTTCTGCATTTTCTACTGCATGGCGAATAGCGTGATCCCCACCAGCAATTAATCCAATAACTAAATCAGGTGAGACACCATAAGTAGGTGGACATTCCGATGCATCTAAAATACCTAATCGACCCGAAGTTCCTGCGCCTATATAAAATAAACGCCCTCCTTTTTTAAGTTGCTCTACAATTTTTTGAATCGCAACTTCTATTTGAGGAATTACCTTCTCCACAGCCAGTGGAACTAGTTGATCCTCTTTGTTGATATTTGTCAATAGCTCCTGAATGGACATTTGCTCTAAATGATCATACGTAGAAGATTGTTCCGTAATTCTGATAAAATCCACTGGTATTGCTTTTTTGGGTTGATACAAAAATACTCAAAATAGTTTAGATTTAACAGGACTGAAAGGGAATTCCATCTTCTCATCAAGGGAGATAATTTTCTGTTTGTCTAGACAAAAAAACGCCAGTAAAAAAGGGTGCTTTTCTACTGACGTTTGACATAAATTATTGAAAATTAAAGACAAAAAATTTAAAATTCAATTGAATAGTACTACTATGCTTAGATAATCATAGTTATATAATGGAAGTGAAGTACTATTTTTTGTAAACTAACCTTTCGTTTAAGCGGAATGTATCAGTGAATGACGTTCTTTCCGATGCTACAACAGATGAAAATTGTCCATCAACAATTGAAAATGCTCCAATAAATACATGTTGGCTAGGGTCGTTACCACTTCCAGGATTTTCATCCGCAAATTTCCCCATCATATGGTCGGATAAACGAATACTTGTACCTCCAACTATTACATTTACAATATATTTACTACCTGCTTCTGCATTCGTACATTTGCTGTATAGATCAACATAAATGGCATATTCACCATCTTCTAATTGATGAAAATAGATGTTTTCGTTTTTAATGCCATCCAATTGACAACCTGGATTGGAATCAATATCTAACTCAGCAACTTCAATTCCTTCTGAATTAAATAAATGTTTGTTTCCATAATAGAGGCGATTGTTATCTTTTTTTACTAAGTGTAAATCTACATCATCCTCTTTATCCCAAGAGAGTGAAATTTGCAATTCACCAGTACCAGCTGGAATTAATTGGAATTCTCTATAGTAAATCACTGTTCTTGTCCCATCGGTAATATAGCCGACAATTTCCAACTCAAAAACAGCTAAATCTAGTTTTTGAGATAAGTCTAAAACTACCTCATAACTATAGAGTAGATCTCTTGTTTGACTTTCATTAGTCGTTTTAAATTCGTAAAAACCATCATGTCCTTTTAGGCCAATTAAAATAGATTGAAGTTCCGCATTACTCGTTATTGTCATGATGGCTTTTCCGCCATTAATCACAAAATTGTTGACATTAATTTGTGTAATCGCATTTTTTTCTCCCGCTTGAATAGTTCCAGATTTGAAAGTAGCTCCTTCAATGTCAAAGAACTGATCTTTTAGTGTATTTGGAATTTCAACTTCTGTAGTACTTGAGTCATCACTACTACATGAGGCAGTACTAAACAGTAAAAACCCTGCTAATGTGCATAATAAAATTTTCTTTTTCATAGCTTTTTTATTATTGTTAATTAAAATTTTCTTTTCTTTTTCATTTCATTTGCAGGACAAACATAAATATAATTTTATGTATAAAATAAAATAAATTATTACTTTTTAGTATAAGATGTTTTGTTAATTTAGCTGTTGTTTGGTAATAATTTATTTTAAATTATAAAAAAAGAAATAAACATAAAAGCTAGAGTGTTTTTACTAACAGATTGTTTTGTAAAAAGTTAAAAAAAAGTTTTTTCAGATTGTGTTGAAAATGAGGTTGTTTTGAGAAAATGGGTGAATAGTACAAAAAAGGGCGCATGAGAATATATCCATTAAAGAGAATAATTGTATCAATAAAATCTATTATAAGGGAATACAGAGTTATGCATTTATCTAAGGCAATAAAAAAGGGAGTGTTTTTTGGTTATCATATTTCTTAATACATTATACCAATACATTCGCATAAAATATGGTATATAAATGATTATGAATATATTATTTACAATGAAAGATGTAGTAAAATACATCTGAGATAACGCTTAAATAAGAAAGTAAACTAGTTGTGTTTCTCTTGAATCAGATTTGTATCACCTTCGATAGAAAACTCTTTTTCTGAAGGTGATACAACCTTGATTAGGAGATGATTTGGAAAATAAATACAGGTATTGGTTTTAGAATGATAGTGATTTTCGTTCAAAAATTAAATGAGAAGAGATAAAAGACGAAAAGATGGGAGAAGAACTCCCAAAATGAGAGGTTAGAGAAAGGGAACTAAAAAAGTAAGAGTTAATGGTGATAATTTTGATCGTAGTTCAAGGTTCAAGGGTAGCTACTGGAAGTGGATATAAAAAGAAAACGATGGCAGAAATCAGAGTGGGGATTTTAGGTAGTGTAAGTGGAAAAGTAGGAACCGTTATTGGTGCAAATTGGGGCGGGAAAAATATTATTCGAGGTCTTCCTCGTAAAAGTTCCAAAAAAGCGACACTTGCCTAGATGTATCAACGTACCAAATTTAAGTTAGTTGTCGATTTTTTATGTCCATTAACTTCTATTTTAAATTGTTATTATGGAATACTGCAGGGGAGTAAATCAAGAAAGAATTTAGCAATGTCTTATCATTTGATGGAGGGATTTGTAAAAGAAGAAAATGAATTAATTCTTAATTTAGATTGAGTGATTTTGACTAAGAGTATACTAGTTCCTATTGGTTTAGAAAGTGTGCAGATGGTCAAACGTAGGCTCTTATTAGCTTGGCAAACTCCAACTATATGGAAAAGCTTAGCAGAGGAAATAGATCTTCTTACTGTGATAAAGTATGGAGAAAAAAATAAGGTATTTCATATTTTGAATCATATTGTTACTCGTAAGACTCATACACTCACAGTAGATTTACCAGATTCTTTTGAAGAAAGTGGAAATGTTATTTGGGTATTTACAACCAATGAGTTTAACATAGAATGCAGTACGAGTATGTTTTATGAGATATAGAAATAGGATAGTTCACATTTTATTGATAAATGACTATCTTCTACTATGTTGATGGTGTTTTTTTCGTTTACTCAGCGTTTTGGAGAGATGACGAATTTATAGTTGTGGGAGGATTGAGTTGATGTTATATTTACTTAAGTGTACTTGAAACGGTAATGTATTTACTGTGAAAAATCATAGTATTAAAAGAAGAGAAACAGTAAAAAAAAGGAGATGGGGGAATTTAATTTTTTCAAGATATTAGAAAAGGGTGATAAGGAATTAGTACATTCTGCTATATTGGCCTATTTAATAGATAATGAACATCAATTTAGGACAGATTTTCTGAAACTACCTGCTTTGAATTATACTCCTACAAAATTAGAAAAAAGTATAAGTTATAAGAAGCAAATTAGGTCTAAGGCCAAAAGAATAAGATTTGATGTTTTTTGTGAGAGTGCTAATGAAAAGGAAGTTGTAGTTATAGAAAACAAGTTTAAGTCAGCGCCTGATGATAAACAATTAAAGGAATATGACGAAGGGTTAAAGAAGAATTATACTGCTAATATCAATAAGATACTCTTCTGTTTTGATAAAAAACTAGCCTCTAAAGTTATAGAAGGAACTCAATGGGAAGTATTTGATTATGTTGATCTTTTGAAAGAACTTGAAACAGGAAAGTATAATGGAAATTGTGTAGATAAAAAATTATTTATAGAGCATTATTGTTCGCTTTTAAGATGGTATATAAATCAAAAAAAATCTGATGAAAAAAATGCAAATGATTTGTTTAAAAGTGATTTAGATAATGATGAGCGTTTTAGAAGAAGGTTATTTAATGCAAGGTTATATCTTGAATTGATTAATAATGAGCACTTTATTAATTGTGGATATGTCGTAAATCCAGGTAATACATCAGATCCTTTGTTGAATATTGTGCCATCTAAATGGCTAACGGCTTTTGGATGTAAATTTCTATTACCCTTTTATGGAGAAGAAGTTGTGTTGCAACTACAAGGAGGTGATTTGAAGTTTTATTTGCATTTCCAAAAAGATAAAAGAGAAGTTGAAAGGGTAAATGAATTTTTAGCTTTGGTTAGGACATATTTTACTACACAATATAAAGATTTTGAAGTCAAGAAGAATGTGAAGACAATACAAAAATCTATGTTTATCTGTAAGATAAAAGTCAAGAGTAATGTAGATGAAGGTGTTGTTACAGTTGATTCCATTAAGAAGTTGATAATTAGTTTTTATAAAGAGTGTGAAGCTTTTTTAAATAGATATCAAGAATAGATATATAGATTATCATAAACGCTTTGTTGTATAGTCAGAATAGAGAGTTTTTAGATGAACTTGGAATTTTTAACAGCATTCAAATACCAATTATGAAGAATATTTCGAAGATGTTATAGAGTTTCGCAACTAGAAGAACAAACAATAAAGAATATACTTCTTCAAGTTAAAAACTTAAAGCTACTTTCTTATATATAAGTGAAATCTTTAGATGGTTCTCAATAGATAAGGAGACAAATCAGATTAAATTACAGGTGAAACTAAATTATGAATTAGAAGTATTATTAGTGAGTTTAAGAGAACAGATTGAGGTTCTAACCCTAACTATTTTAAATGAAAAATCAAAAAATGGAATTAAAATAATGGATTCCGATTATTGATGCAGTGATTCTGCATAAGTACTATTTATATTTGTGGTAGAAATAGAAAACAAAGAGAGGAAATGACGATGAAATAAAATAACAATTAATCTTTAGATTAAGTTATTAACATTATTTGATAACTTATCTGATTTTTAATTGCTTATGATTTGTTTAATGTAGAATGGAATGTTAATTTTGAATAACTAAAGTACTAAGTATATGAAGAGTTAATTTTATTAAAGGGATAAAATAAAAACTCAGCATGTCGGCAAACATACTGAGCTTTATATTAAGCGTTTGACGCTTATGAAGCGTATTCTCAATTATACCTTTTCCGTGGAAATGATTGTTCATTTTAAAAATTATAATGGTTCATGGCTGCGAATAAACCTTATGGCAATAATTGCCGTATTGGAGCAGTAGAAGATTGTTCTCAGACTTTTAATCCCAAAACTTAGCAATATGTTAAAAGAGATACTATTACGGGAAGATTTATGGATGTTAAACAAAATAGAACTCCAGTTAAGGTAGTTGGGAAAGAAATAAAGACATAAGTATGAATAGTTTTACTTAATAGAAATTCTCAGTCTAATTAATGGTGAGGTACATAAATCAACGTGTTATTATCAACCATCAAACCACATGATTTAAGTTATCATAAGTAGTTGTCAAGATGCAATTCGATATACAAGGTTTTATTACCCTAATATTAGAATAGATGATTGTGCGTTTCGTAGTAGAGAATATAATATAAGTTAGTATAAAATATTAATTTCTCCTCATGCTTTGAAAGGTGTCATGAGGTTAAAAAAATGATATGAAAGAAATAGAAAATATTAAGGTTACTGAGTTAATTGAATTTAACAGACGAGCTGATGGAAAAAATAAAAATAAATTTGCTCAAAAACTTAAGACAAGAGAAAAAAAACATATTGAGGTAAAGGAAGAAAATAATAGTAAAGGAGGTGGAGATTATTGGATCAGTAGTCAAAGTTGTGTTTTAAATGTATTTAAAACAGAGAATAAAGGCTTATATGATAGTAAGATTTCAGAACTTAGTTCAAAATTGAATGAGTGTAAACTTAAAAATACAAGAACTAATTTAGATAGGAATATCCAAATACTAGAAAACTTTAAAGATTTTGATCTAGGTGAGTTAAGGCCTGATAGTTCTTTGAAGTATAATGTGCCAATAAAGAAGAAAATAAAAACTTTTATCTATAAAGAGCTTCCTATTTATTTAGCGCCAAGTTCATTTTATAGTTATAAAAAAAATAATAAGGATTATTTAGGTGCTTTATGGTTAGTCTCTAAAAAAGATGGGTATAAAAAAGCAGAACTAGGAGTTTTCTGCGAATTGCTATATTTTTTAATAGAGCAAGAATACAAGGATAAGTATTGTTTTGAAAAAGAATATTGTTGTGTTGTGGACATGTGGAATGCTTATTCTGTTTCTTATAATGATATTGTAGAGCAAAAAATTCCACAATTACTAGATTCAATAATTACTAGAATAAAGGAGGTTAAAAATGAATAGTTAAGATAGTAAAGAGTAATTATCTTTCTTCTTATCTAATTCTTGTAGGTGTAATTAATATTTATGAAATAATAATTTTCAGGTATCAGGTTAAACGATAAACAATTTTAATGATTTAAAAGTAAATGATGTAAAGATAAATTGCCCCGTTTTAAAAAAGATGGTCGATAAAGGAGTAATTTTTTGAATAGAATATACTAATTTGTAAGGGCGCATCATTATGCGCCCTTTAAATTTTTATGAAAAATATTTATTCTTTACACTTGATACACAAATGCATTAATATTCATTCCTGCTCCAACAGAGGCAAACAAGAGATAATCTCCTTTTTCGAAACTGTGGTTATCCAATTGTTTATTGACAATCATATCATACAAGGTAGGTAGTGTAGCTACGCTGCTATTTCCTAATTTTTGAATATTCATCGGCATAATGTGTTCTGGCATATTTTTGTCGTATAGCTCATAAAAGCGCTTTACGATGGCTTCATCCATTTTTTCATTGGCTTGGTGAATGATGATTTTCTTGATTTGATTAATGTCAACCCCACTATCATCTAAACAAGCTTTCATCGCTTTTGGGACTTCAGTCAAAGCAAATTCATAGATTTTACGGCCTAACATCTTGATGTAACGCGTATCTTGTTGCGGTTCTTTTTTGTACGATTCACCAAAGTGAATGTAATAAGCCTCATCTGCAGTGAAACTACAACTCTTGGTAGCGATAATTCCCCCAGGTTCATCAGTTACCTCTAGTACTGTTGCACCAGCACCATCTGCGTAAATCATCGAATCCCTATCGTGTAAATCAATCACGCGAGATAAAGTTTCTGCCCCAATAACCAAACAGTATTTAGCGATACCTAATGACATATATGCATAGGCTTGAATGACACCTTGCAACCATCCGGGGCATCCAAAGAGCACGTCATAAGCAACGCAATTGGGGTTTTGAATTTTGAGGTTGTGCTTCACGCGTGCAGCTAAACTAGGAACGATATCCGATTGATCGGTACCGTATTTCATGTCCCCAAAATTATGTGCAAAGATGATATAATCTAGTTTTTCAATGTCTAGTTGTGCATTTTCAATGGCGCGTTGCGCCGCAATTGTACCAATATCGGTGGTTGTTAAGTTGGAAGTGATATAGCGTCTTTCCTGAATACCTGTAATTTGCTCCAGTTTCTTTGCCACTCTTTCGTTAGAATCTTTCAAAGGTTGACCTTTTTCATCACGAAAGTCGAACTGATGAAAATCATTGTTGGTCACAACTTGTGTAGGAATATAACTTCCTGAACCTTTTATTTTAACAGCCATAGTTTAATGTTTTTTGAAGTAATTAAGAATAGTATTGTAATTACTCTGAGATTAGATGAATTAGTTTAGATAATTTGTACTACTAAGGTATAGAAATTGCTTGTCTTGTCCACCTAAATAAAAGTGAAATTATATTTAATGTAGCTTAAATTTAGTTAATCGGAGAGGGATATCCTATATAACGTTTAATTGGTGATGGTTATTGCTTTTTATTGTTTGATTTATTAATTTGAAATAACTAAAAAAGTATTTTTTATTCTTTAATTTAGTAAAAACTAAAGTTAAAAAAGACTATGGCAACAAAACAAGCACAAGTAGCTTATATTACAGGAGGTACAAAAGGGATAGGAAAAGGCATTGCACAAGCTTTGATAACAGCTGGTTATCGCGTGGCTATTTCAGGTCGTTCGTTAGATGAGGTAGAACGCGTAGCTCGTGAACTAGGAACAACGGATCAGGTTTTGGCACTCGCATCTAATGTAACGCAATACGAAGAGGAAGTACAAGCGGTAGCGCAGATTGTTGAAAAATTTGGACGCTTGGATGTAGTGATCGCCAATGCAGGAGTAGGTATTTTTGCCTCTATTGAAGAGCTATCGATAGAAGATTGGAATACGATGATAGATACAAACCTAACAGGAGTTTTTCATACATTGAAAGCGAGTGTTGCTCAATTAAAACAAAACAAAGGATATTACATCAGTGTGGCGAGTTTAGCAGGAATTAATTTCTTTGCTACAGGAAGTGGATACAATGCGAGTAAATTTGGTGTGGTAGGATTCACACAAGCTGCAATGCTTGATTTAAGAGCACATGATGTCAAAGTAACGACCATTTTACCTGGTTCTGTGACGAGTCATTTTAATAACCATGAGCCCAATGAAAAAGACGCATGGAAAATTCAACCAGAAGATATTGGTGAATTAGTGGTCGATTTATTGAAAATGAATCCACGTGCTTTACCAAGTAAGATTGAAATTAGACCTTTAAAAACGAGTTAACCTTTATAAAACGGATTATGCAAGATTTAGGAAAATTTATTTTACGATTAGGAGTAGGTGGATTGATGATTTTTCATGGAATTCACAAAATTATTCATGGACACGATATGATTATTGAGCAATTAGCAGCCAAAGGATATCCTACTTGGTTGTGGCTGGGCGTGCCAATAGGAGAGATTATCGCTCCTATTTTATTGATTGTTGGAGCTTTTACTCGTTTATCCGGTGTGTTAATTGCTTTTACGATGGTGATGTCTATGGTTTTAGTAAAGGGAGGTGGTTCTTTTGCTGTTAGTACTACAACTGGTGGAATAGGAGCGGAACTCAATATGTTGTATTTAGTAGGAGCTTTAGCTATTGCGATGATTGGCCCAGGTTCTTATCGATTGTACAAAGGTAAAAAAGGATGGTTGGTTTAATAGTTAACGGTTTACGGACTATGGATCAAGAAAAAACAAGCAACCTGCAAAATATTAATTCGTTTTTTTGTACGTTTAGCAAACTTTCCGAGTAGGAAAAAAGGTGAACGCAATTGGGAGCCAAACAGCAAAAACGAAACAACAAAAAACCGAAACAACAAAAAAATGAAACCAGAATTAAATTATATAGAAATCAATCGAAACTCATGGAATAATCGCACAGAAACACATATACAGTCCGATTTTTATGATGTAGAGGGATTCAAGAAAGGGAAGAGTTCTCTGAATGAGATTGAACTCCAATTATTAGGCGATATTAAAGGCAAGAAAATCTTGCATTTGCAGTGTCATTTTGGCCAAGATACGATTTCTTTAAGCCGATTAGGCGCTGAAGTAACAGGCGTTGATTTATCGGATGAAGCCATTAAAAGAGCAAAAGAATTAGCAGAGGAAACGGAATCAACGGCTCAATTCGTATGTTGTGATGTATATGATTTGCCTAATCATTTAAATGAAAAATTTGATATGGTCTATACCAGTTATGGTGTAATTGGATGGTTACCTGATATGGATAAGTGGGCTCATGTTATTGCTACTTTTTTAAAACCAGGTGGACATTTCGTATTTGTTGAATTTCATCCTGTTGTATGGATGTTTGATGACGATTTTTCAAAAGTAACGTACAATTATTTTAATGCAGAAGCTATTGTTGAGACAGAAAGCGGTACCTATGCAGATAAAGAAGCAGATATCACCCAATCTTATGTTTGTTGGAATCACAGCTTGAGTGAGGTGATGACGAGTTTAATTCAAAATAAGTTAACGATTCAGAAGGTTGAAGAATTTGATTATTCTCCTTATGCTTGTTTTCAACATACGGTTGAATTTGAACCGAATAAATACCGCATCAAACACTTGGATAATAAACTTCCGATGGTGTATGCTATTGTGGCTCAATTGTAAGAGCAAGATAATAAGGATAAGAAAATAAGATAAAATAGGAGCGAATTGCAATTCGTTCCTATTTTTTTTACATTTAAGGAACCAACAAAAAAATCAAAATAAAAGTATATGAATCAAGTAGAGATAACGAAAGAATTAGCTAAAAAATACGGTGAATTCGTGCAGTATATTCATCAATTATCCGAAGAAGCGTATCTCTTTCACCCTTCACCAGGAAAGTGGAATGCAGCCCAGCATTTAAATCATTTAGTTTTAGCGGTGCAACCCTTGGTTTATGTTTATACGTTGCCAGAAACGGCTATTGAGGCAAAATTTGGGCGTGTAGAACGACGCAATGATACCTATGAGGAATTGAAAGCCGCTTATTTGGTAAAATTGAAAGAAGGAGGGAAGGCACCTGAACAATTTGTGCCTAAAGAAGAGATTACAGCATCTAAAGAAGCGTTAACGGAACAATTGATGGCATTAATTGCACAATACAATGCAGCTATTTTAAAATTAGCAAAAGCTGATTTTGAGAGCTTACTAATCCCTCATCCTTTATTGGGATTGATTACACTGAAAGAAATGGCTTATAATGCAAGTTATCATGTAGAACATCATTATAATGGTTTACAGTTTACAGTTAACGGTTAACAGTGGATAGTTTACAGTTAATGGTTAACGGTTAACAGTTTTACGGTTAACGGTTGTTGTTTTAGAGGGTAAACCTGATGTTAGGACATTCAAACCGTATACTGTTTAACGATATAAAAAAGGAAGCCATCGGCTTCCTTTTTTATTATTCTCTATAAATCTTTTCGTATAAATCTTTGTAGATTTCCAAAATAACTCTTCGTTTTAATTTTAATGTAGGGGTTAATTGGCCATTGTCAATACTCCATACATCTGGTGTCAATTCGAATTTTTTCACTTGTTCCCACTTACCAAATTTGCGGTTTACAAATTCTACTTCTTTTTCAATACGCTGACGTACTTCTTCATTTTGGATGAGTTCTTCATTGGTATTCCCCAACGTGATATTTTTGCGTTTTGCCCATTCTCTAACAAATTCAAAGTTTGGTTGAATAAACGCTGCTGGCATTTTTTCGCCTTCACCAATCACCATAATTTGCTCAATGAAACGCGATTGCTTCAAGGTGTTTTCAATGATTTGAGGTGCTACATACTTTCCTCCAGAGGTTTTGAACATTTCTTTTTTGCGATCAGTAATCTTCAAGAAACCTTCTTCATCAATGGTTCCAATATCACCAGTATGGAAATAGCCATCTTTCAATTCTTCTTTGGTGCGTTCTTCATCTTTGTAGTACCCTAACATGACATTAGGTCCTTTACATAGAATTTCACCATCTTCGGCAATTTTAACGACTACATTGCTTAGCGGTTTTCCAACAGTTCCAATCTTCATGGATTTGTTTCGCTCATCATTTACTGCAATTACAGGAGAGGTTTCTGTTAATCCATATCCTTCCATTACAGGAATTCCTGCAGCATTAAATACACGTGATAAACGAGGTTGTAAAGCAGCACTTCCCGAAACGATGATTTTCATCTCTCCGCCCAAGGCTTCTTGCCATTTCTTGAACACTAATTTACGGGCGATACCCAATTGTAAATTGTAAAAGAATCCTCGGTTATAGGGTTGGTATTTGAATCCAAGTTCTAAAGCCCAAAAGAAAATGCTCTTTTTTAGGCCTGTTAAAGCAGAACCTGTTGCAAAAATCTTGTCGTATACTTTCTCTAAAAGACGCGGTACAACTGTCATTACATTCGGTTTCACCTCTTTCATATTTTCCCCCATTTTATCAATGGATTCTGCATAGTAAATCCTTACGCCACTATATTGATATAAATAGATTAACATACGCTCAAAAACGTGACATAAAGGTAAGAAGCTCAATGCTTTGAAATGCTGTTCTCTGGTAAAAGGCACACGTTCACTACTACCCAGTACATTGGAAAGAATATTATTGTGTGAAAGCATCACCCCTTTGGGTCTTCCTGTGGTTCCAGAAGTATAGATTAAGGTAGCTAAATCATCAGGAGTTACTGCTGCCTTGCGTTGTTCTACTTGTTCTTGATTGGATTCATCTGCTCCTAATTCAAATAATTCATTGAGATTTTTACATCCAGCAATAGAATCAAAAGAATATACTGCTTTGATCAAAGGTAATTGATCAATAACAGACATTAATTTATCGTAGATTTCTTGATCCGATACTACACAATAGGTTGCTTCAGAATGACTTAAAATGAAGTGATAATCTTCTGGAGCAATCGTTGGGTAAATGGGAATATTTTGAGCGCCAATCTGTAGAATACCAATATCCAATAGATTCCATTTGGTTTGGTTGTTACTAGAGATAACTGCGATTTTATCATTGGGTTGAACACCTAATCTCAAAAGTGCTCTCGATAAAGCGTTGGCCTTTTGAAGGTAATTGGCGGATGACGTCTTTTCCCAAACACCATTAACTTTGGTTACCAGCGCATCTTCCAAAGGAAAATGTTCATGTTGGAAATAAGGTATATCAAAAAGTCTAGTTGGATTCATCATCGTCGTAATTAATTAGTTATTGCAAAATACGAAAAAAAAAGGGAATTTGATACAAAGTAGATCAAAGTTGTTGATTTTTAAAAAAATAGAAGTATATCTGCTAATGGATGGATGATTTATGTTGAATATTCACAATAAAAAGAGGTGTTTTTTGCATTTAAAAATAATTTAAAAGACAAAAAACACCTCTTTTTACTGAACTAATAAAAAAGTAAACTTATCCTTTTTTAAATAGTATTGTTGGATTTAAAACGAGCTTTTTCTGTTGCATTTCTTCTCGTTTATCTCGAATTACCTTACTTATCTTTAATATTTTTTCGGATAAATGTGCCAACCAGGTCAACTGTTGAATTACCATGGCCGATTCTTCCATCAAGTTTTTAATTTGCGTATCGTCTGTGTAAGATTTTTTCAACTCGTATTCTCTAACGTTTTGTAAATAACTCATACTCACGCGGTAGCTTTCTTGGTCTTCTGCTGTGATTAAATCCTCTTCTGTAGGGGTATTGTTGAGTAAATTACTGGTCAACTGTAAGTTTTTGTCTATGTAATCCATCACCAAATTGAATGATTCAGAAGCCTTGGTGGTATGACGAGATTGTACATACACGCCAATCGATGCTGCTGTCGATAAGAAGGTGTGATTCAATACGGCTAATTCATAAATTTCAGAACGCAAACGCTGTTTAGATTTTGGTTCTTGAATCATACGCTGAAAAGAAGCCATTAAGTTCCCCACTTCAATAAAGGCATATTTACGCGCTAATTTATACGACAAGGTAGGCTCGCTCTTTTGGTTGTAAATTTCTTTGATTTCCTTTACATATTGTTGATTGGCCTGAATGGATTTTGACAAGTGTACATTGACATTAAGAAACTCCCAAGAAGGCCATAGTAAATAATTGGCTCCTAAAGCTAATAGAGCACCAATCAAGGTATCAATAACGCGATAAATCAACAAGTCCATGAAATTAGGCGTAAGGATAGCATAGATCAATACGACATACATGGTGATAAATGTAACCCCAACTTTGTAATCTGTATGAGAAAACCAATACCCTAAGATCATCGTTAAGATGGTTAAATAAGCAATAAGCGTGTGGTTATCCTGAAGAATAAACAACAAACCAAAAGCAATCAATCCTCCTAATATGGTACCAATTACACGCTCAAAAGAACGCGTCTTTGTCAATCCATAGCCTGGGCGCATAATCACGACGATGGTTAGTAAAATCCAATAGCCATTAAGCAGATTGAAGATATTACTGATAATCAATCCGATTAAAATGGTCAAGGTTAAACGCGTAGCATGTCTAAAAATCGTAGAGGTAAAGTTGAGGTTCACAACGAGGGTCTCCCAACGATAATGCACGGGAGTTAAGAATTTCTCTAACTCCTTAAAGCGATCTTCTACATTATCACTAAATGTCTTTTCAGTTAAGATGCGTTCTAAGATGTGAATTTTATCAATCTGATTTTGCGCATAGTGCAATACATTTGAAAAAGAGAGCACTGCTTCTACTTTATTTGGAGATTTACTATCCGCAATAAAGGCCGTAAGCTTGTCTTGTAAAGCCACTAATTTGCGATCAAAATCGTATTTAGGCTTGTAATTCAACCCCATATTTAACGAATCTCCGATATCCTTAATAGCAGCAGCAAAATCTTCTGCTAACGCTTGATAATCGCGAATAATTGTTGGATCATCCTTATCCAAGAGTTGATGTAGTTCTTTATGGTCGAACGAAGTAGAAACGGCAATTTCCAATATTTCAACTAGGGTGGAGAAAGCTACGAGTAAACGTCTGTTATTGGAGGAGTTTCCTGTATTGGCTTTGTTGAGTACTAAAAATTCACGAAGGTTTTCATGTACTTCATTCAACTTTATTTGGATGTTGAGTTGTTCTTCAACAATTTTATCTGCATTTACGCCTGGAGTCCATAACTGTGCACGGTACTTCAGGTATTCTGCAGTTAAGTCCATACACTCTGAGGTTTGCAAAACTCCATAACGACGAGGTCTTATGAAATAGAAAGCAAGGGACACAACCAAATAGAGTAAACCTCCTAAAAGTAGGAGTAAGGCATGAATCCACAAATCTTTACCGACATAACTGTGTGCCAATCCTAAACTAGCAGCTAATAACCCGCTGAAGGAAAGTAGGTTGGCTCGATGTCCGTAGACTGAAATCATCCCTAAACTAAAAATAATAAAGATGAAAACAGGATAAAAGTACCAATGTCCTTGGGTTAAGGATAAGAGCAAGGTAACGAAGGGAACGAGTAATGCCCCTACTAAGATACCGTTAATTTTATCCTTGAGGTTACTGGGAATGTCGACTGGAGCCGTTAGTAAAGCACCAACCGCCATAGCAAATGCCCAATCAAATTGTTGACTTGGCATAAAAAATAAGAAGGGAATTACGCCCGAAATGGTGATTTTTAATGAATCTGCTAAATGGGTATTGTCAGTGTATTTTCTTGCTTTTTGAAGCATATTTTCAGTGGCTTAGATTTAGTTTTTCTTTTTTTTATCTGCAATTTTTTGTTTTGTACGGTAGACTATCTATGAAATAGTGTGGTACAAGTTAATTTCGCGTATTATTTTTTTTAAAGTAGCATTATTTTCTATAAAGTTACTCAAAATGCTTGATTGTATTAGATTTCCTGCTTTGAATTTAATAATAATTTAAAACTAAAGCAACTCAGTGGAGTAAAGGAAGTAAAAGTGATAAAATGATAGGGGCTAAAATAGCAGTTAAGATACCGTTGAAGATCATTCCTACACTGGCAAAAGCACCGTATTTGTTACTGATTTCCATCGCTTTCATCGTTCCCATGGCGTGTGAAGAAGTTCCTAAGGCAATACCTTGAGACATGGGATTGTTGATGCGGGTGAGGCGAAGAACTTGAAAACCAACCATACTACCAAATATTCCTGCAATCATAACAGCTGCTGCTGTGATGGAGGGAATGCCATGCACGGTTTTGGAAATTTCAAGTGCAATTGGCGTACTGACAGATTTAGGAACGAGTGAATAAATAATTTGGCGTTCTGCACCGGTCCAATGCGCTAAAAGTACAACAGAAACAACTCCTGTTACGCAACCAGCAAATTGACTGATCACGATTGGAAAAAGCTGTTTTTTAATTACAGGCCATTGTAGATATAAAGGAATGGCCAAAGCTACAATAGATGGCTTAAGGAAAAAGTCAATGTATTGTCCAGCTTGACTAAATTTTTCATAGGGAATTTCCAGCATAACCAAATACGCAATGAGAATGGCTGTGGATAGAATAATAGGATTAAAAATAATCCATTTGTATTTCTCTGTTAGTGTAAGACCTACTGCATAAAAGGCTACAACTAAAAAGAGTAAAAATGTTGGGTTGGATAAGAAGCTCATTTTTTTAGTTTTCGCAAAAGTTGGTGGGTTAATCCCGTGATAAAAACAACGAGAATTGTACTGAGTAAAGTTGCCACTACAAGGGGGATAAAAGAGGCTTGTAGTAAGTCAAAATAATTGAGCATGGCTACACAAGGCGGAACAAAGAAGATCCCCATATTGCGCATGAGAAACCCAGAAATGTCTTGAATGGCGTGTACTTGTACCACTTTTGTTTGCAATAAGATCCACAAAGTAAGGAGACCAATAATACTAGAAGGAAGCTTGATGTCTGTGAGGTAAATGATTAATTCACCAAAGGCAAGGCAGCCAAAAATGACTGCGACTTGTTTGACTACGTTCATTTTGGATGTAAATTTTAGACAAAATTACTAAAAGCGTTTGGGAGCATCCATGAAAATCAACTAGAATTTTAAACTGAATAGCGTTAATTTTTAGGAATAAAATTAAGAGGAATGACTTCTTTTGATCGGATAAAAAGGAAATTTTTCTTTGCAAATTCCAAGCGATAGCTGTAAGAGATTGAGCGATAATGCCTGATTATCCTTTGTTATCTTATTGTTTCATGAATAGGAAATTCTTAATAATTAGTTAAAGTAAAACGCGGGATTCTTGTTTTTTGCGTAATACGATAGCGCGATGAAAAAACAATATTTGTCTCAACTTAATTAAAAGAATCATGAGACAGCAATTACTATTTTGGAATACCGTATTTCTACTATGTGTCAGCCTGACCTATGCGCAACAAAAGCGAAACATTACAGGGGTGGTACAAGATGAAACGGGATTAGAGTTACCTGGTGCCTCTGTTGTAATTAAAGGAACAACAGCGGGGACAACAACAGATTTAAACGGAAAATTCACGTTAGAAGTAGAAGATAAAGATTTTATTGTAGTTTCTTTTATAGGGTACAAAAACAGTGAAAAAGCAGTACAAAAAACAACCAATTTTACTTTTGTATTAACACCTGAGCAAGCGTCTTTAGATGAAGTAGTCATCACGGCTTTGGGGATTTCAAAAGCAGAGAAGAAAATTGGATATGCAACACAAAATATAGACGTTAAAAAAGTACAAGAAGTAGCTACACCGAATATGGGGAGCTTGCTGAGTGGTCAAGTAGCAGGGCTTCAGGTATCCAATCCTCCAGGGATGTTGCAAGCGCCTAAATTTTCTTTAAGAGGGAAAGATCCACTGATTGTGATTGATGGAATTCCAGTAACTACTGATTTTTATGATGTGTCGCCAGAAGATATTGCCAATATTAACGTCTTGAAAGGAACAAGTGCTTCTGTACTTTATGGTTCATTAGGTCGTAATGGAGCCATTATGATTACAACTAAAAATGCTAAAACGGAGGGAATAACGGTTGAGGTATCTCAAAATACAATGATTAGTGCAGGGTATACGTTGTTTCCAAAAACGCAAAATGAATATGGAAGTGGATCAAATGGAAAGTATGAATTTTGGGATGGAAAAGATGGAGGAATTAGTGATGGGGATATGATTTGGGGACCTAAATTTGAACCAGGGGTGAATATTGCACAATGGAATAGCCCAATCCGAGATAAACAAACAGGAAGTGTAATTCCTTGGTACGGAAACGTGGAAGGAACACAGTACGATGATAAATCGCGTTACGAAAGGGTGCCTATCGCTTGGGAGTATCACGATAACTTGAAAGATTTTATGGAAACGGGAATCATCTCCCGTACAAATTTTGCAGTTTCCAATAAATCAGCAAAAGGATCCTATCGCTTAGGAGGGGATTTCTCTTATAACAAAGACCGAGTACCCAATACAAGTATGTATAGAGGAAGCTTAAACTTCAAATCAACCACCTATCTTACAGATAAATTGACGTTAGATTCTAAGCTTTCTTATAGTAGAGTACATGCGCCAAATGTGCCAAATTATGAGTATAATCCAAGTGGACATATGTATACAATCTTAATTTGGATGGGAGATGATGTGAATGGACGTGATTTGAAAAATAATTTATGGACTCCTGGAATGGAAGGGTATAAACAAGCAAGTTACAACTATGCATGGTACAACAATCCTTGGTTTGGATCGGAATATTTTAAACGCATTTGGAATAAAGATGTTACAAATGCACAATTAAGCTTGAGTTATCAAGCAACGGAGGATTTAGTGTTACAAGGAAGAGCTTCAATGATTTCGACGAATAATAACACAGAATTGCAGAGTCCGAAATCATATTTTAACTACAGTACATCAAGAGAAGGTGGATATAGTTTAGAGCAAAATGATCGCTTGGATATTGATTATGATTTCTTAGCGATGTACAGCAAGAGCATTACAGATAATTTTGGTATTAATATTAATGCAGGAGCTGCTTCTCGTTACTATCGTTTAACGAATTCACTTGTTGCAGCAGATGGATTAACCGTACCTGGCGTACACAATTTAGGAAATTCAAAAGGGCCTGTTACTGCAACGAATTACTTGGAGAAAAAAGCAGTAAACAGTGTGTATGGAACCATAGAATTTGATTTATACAACGCATTTTTCTTGAGTTTTGCTGGGCGTAATGACTGGTCTTCCGCTTTGGCGAAAAGTCAGCGTTCCTACTTTTATCCTTCAGCTTCCTTGAGTGTGGTTGTCTCAAATTTAGTAGAGATGCCTGAACAAATTGATTATTTAAAATTATATACGTCTTGGGCCAATGTCTCGAGTGATTTAAATCCTTATCAATTGCAATCTACCTATTCTCCTGTGAATCCGTCTTTCAATGGAAATCAAATGGTAGAATATCCCAATGCCGTTTTGAATCCTTATTTACTTCCTGAGAAATCAAAAACGTATGAGGTCGGTTTATCAAGTGCTTTTTACAAGAAGCGCTTAAATGTAGATGTCACGTATTATCGCGTGCTAGATTCGAACTTTATTATTGATTATCCTGTTTCAGAGGCTTCTGGTTTCAATAACATGAAGGTGAATGGAAATGAATATACAACAAATGGATGGGAAATCTCTTTAACAGGTACTGTAGTAAAAAATGATAATTTTCAGTGGAACTCAGCCATCAACTGGAGTGCAAGAACGAGACGCTTGACAAAAATTCACGAAGATGCAGAGCGATTTGGCGACTTGCGTTTGAATGACCGTGTGGATTCGTATTATGGTGTGGATTGGATGAAATCACCAGATGGAAAAGTAATCTTAGACGAAAAAACAGGAATGCCAACAGCCAATAAACAAGCGGCGTATTTAGGGCATAAAGACCCGAAATGGACATTAGGATGGAACAACAGCTTCAAATATAAAAATTGGGGGTTGAATATTGGAATTGATGGTATTTGGGGCGGTGTAATGCGCTCTGAAGTAGTGGAAAAAATGTGGTGGGGAGGAAAGCATCCTGAATCTGTTCGCTACAGAGATGAAGAGTATTCAACAGGAAACCCCGTATTTGTACCAAGTGGTGTGAACCTAGTTTCTGGAGAATTAGTAACTGATGTGCAGGGAAATGTGATTTCGGATACGCGTGTTTTTAAAGAACATACAGGAGCTGTAAATTGGCAAAGTTGGGCGCAAAACTATCCTTACCGCGCTAGAGTAACAGAAAAAGAAAGTAAATTATTTGCAAACGTATTTGATCGAACGTATTTCAAATTGAGAACCTTGAGTTTATCCTACGATTTTACGCCTATGATAAAATCAAAGAAAATCACTCAATTATCTGCTTCTCTAACAGGATATAACTTATTGATGTGGAAAAAATCAAAAGGACTGTACTCTGATCCCGATTATGATACAGCAAATAAGAACGATATCCAAGATCCTTCAACTCGTTGGATTGGACTGGGATTAAATGTAAAATTCTAATACTGATAATCATGAAAAAATACTTAAAAACACTATACGCAATTACTTTGGCATTAACCGTAGTGGGATGTCATGATTTAGATCAATTGAATGAAGATCCAAACAAAATCAAGGAGGCAGATCCTTATTTGTTACTAACAAAAGTTGAAAAGACTGCTTTTTCCTTACAAAATATAGATAAAGAGTATGCTTCTCGTATGATTATACAAACAGATGGAGAAAGCACGTATCAGTATTTGAAATGGGGAAGTAAGGGATTTGATCGTTATAAAGATTTGATGCAAACCCAAAAAATGATGGATGAGGCTACACGCACTGGAAAGACAGAATACTTGGCAATAGGTCATTTTTTAAAAGCTTATTTCTTTTATGAATTGACCATGGCATTTGGAGATATTCCTTTTTCGGAAGCTTTACAAGGAGAAGGAACCATTCAATTTCCGAAATATGACACGCAAGAAGCTGTATTTGTAGGAATCTTAGAGGAACTAGAGCAAGCGTCAAAAACATTGAAAAAAGAAGGTTCGATTCAAGGTGATATTATTTACAATGGCAATTTAAATCGTTGGGAAAAATTGATTGAATCATATAAATTGAAAGTATTGTTAACCTTGTCTAAAAAGCAAAAAGTAGGAGGGATTGACGTGGTTCAACGCTTTAATGAAATCTATCAAAAGGGAATCTTGATGGTGGATAATGCAGATAATGGACAGCTTGCGTTCTTTGATCAAGCAGGAAGCCGTTACCCTCAATTCAATTCTAGTTCGTATGGATCAAGTATGTATATGTCGAGTACTTTTATTGATTTGTTGAA
Organism: Myroides odoratus; assembly: GCF_001549985.1. Classification (GTDB taxonomy): domain Bacteria; phylum Bacteroidota; class Bacteroidia; order Flavobacteriales; family Flavobacteriaceae; genus Flavobacterium; species Flavobacterium odoratum_A. The sequence continues at coordinate 67,148 of NZ_LROZ01000003.1, forward strand.
AGAATTAAAAGATCCGAGATTATTTGCATTTGCTCAACGTACAGCTTCAGCTTTGGAACAAGGATTGGCTGAAAATAATTTCGATGGATATAATGGGGGAGATCCTACTGTACCTTATGCTGAAAATGAAAAATTAGTGCAAAGTAAAAATATCTCTAAAGTAAAGAGTAGATATTATCAGGATCCAACCAATGAAACGAATGTAATTTTGAGCTATGCTGAATTGCAGTTTATTTTAGCAGAGGCATCAGCTAGAGGGTGGATTGCAGGCAATGCGGCAGATTTTTACTTGAAGGGAATCAAAGGGAATTTTGAGTATTATGCTCAATATGCTAAAGGTTTAGGACATTATTTTGCAGCGGAAAAATACGAGGAATATGTACAACAGCCTAAGGTAAGTTATCAAGGTGGAGATTTACAGACCCAATTGAAGCAAATCTTGACGCAAAAGTATTTGATTATGTTTCATCAAGCGGGTATGAGTATTTATTTTGATTATTTGCGTACAGGATTCCCAGCTTTAAAATTACAACAAGGCGTTACTGCTCCAACGAGATGGCAATACCCAAGCTCAGAATACAACCGCAATCAAGAACATTTGCAAGAAGCATTAGATCGTCAGTTTAGCGGTTCAGATAACATTAGAGGAATCAGTTGGTGGTTAAAATAAGAAAGCATGAGTACAACTAGAAGAGATTTTATTAAAACGTCATCCCTTTTTATGGGAGGGATGACGGTTCTCAATGCAATGCCTTCGTCAATTCAACGTGCATTGAGTATTGAAGCAGACCCAGGAACGACTTTTCTTGATGCGGAGCACGTGGTGTTCTTGATGCAAGAAAATCGCTCTTTTGATCATTGTTATGGAACGCTGAGCGGTGTTCGTGGATTTAATGATCCTCGCGTAATTCGACAACCCAATCAATTGCCTGTTTGGTTTCAAACAGACGAAAATAAAACGATATATGGTCCTTTTCGATTGGATATTGAAAATACAAAAATCACTTGGATGGGAAGCTTACCTCATAGCTGGAAAGATATGGTGGAAGCAAGAAATGAGGGTAAAATGGATCAATGGCTGATTGCGAAAAAACCAGGAAATAAGGAATACGCACATATGCCTTTAACTATGGGATATTTTACGCGAGAAGATATTCCGTTTTACTATGCTTTTGCAGATGCTTTTACAGTTTGTGATCAGCATTTTTGTTCTTCTTTAACTGGAACAAGTGCCAATCGATCCTATTTTTGGGCAGGAGCAATTCGCGAAAATCCGCGTGATCCCAATTCAGTTGCTCACGTAAACAACGGACAAATCAATTACAAAGATGTGAGTTGGAAAACCTATCCTGAGCGATTAGAAGAAAATAATATCTCTTGGAAGGTGTACCAAAACGAATTGAGTTTACCTCTAGGGTTTACTGATATGGAAGAATCGTGGTTGGCCAATTTCACCGATAATAACTTAGAGTTTTACAAGCAGTATAATGTTCGTTTTCACAAGGCGCATATTCAATTCCAAACCTTAGAATTAAAACGTTTAGTACAACAGATAGAGGATGGAACGCTAACAGGGGAAGCTAAGAAAAAAGCAGAAGTAGAACGTCTAAACTTAGAAAAATACCTAGCAGAACATGGGGAAGCAGCTTTTGCGCAATTATCTGATTTTGAACAACAGATTCACAAAAAAGCATTTACCACTAATATTGCTGATCCGGATTATCATCAATTAGAAGAAATTGAATACCAAGAGAATGGAGAAACCAAAAAGGTAGCGGTTCCTAAAGGAGATATCTTATATCAATTTAGAAAAGATGTTGCGGAAGATCAATTGCCTATGGTGAGCTGGTTAGTTGCTCCTTGTAACTTTTCAGACCATCCTGGTGCTCCTTGGTTTGGGGCTTGGTATGTATCGGAAGTATTAGATATTTTAACGAAAAACCCGAAGGTGTGGAAAAAAACGATCTTTATTTTAACGTACGATGAAAATGATGGGTATTTTGATCATGTCGCACCGTTTGTTCCTCCATTGAGTACGGATGAAAAGCAAGGAAAGGTATCTGGAAAATTAGATACACAAGATGAATGGGTAACGCTAGCACAAGATCGAGCAAGGGATAGTAAAAGCAGTTTGGCGAGTCCTATTGGTTTAGGGTATCGCGTACCCATGGTCGTTGCTTCCCCTTGGACCAGAGGAGGCTGGGTTAATTCAGAAGTATGCGATTTAACGTCAACCTTACAATTTTTAGAATATTTCATCGAGAAAAAAACAGGAAAGAAAGTTGTAGAAGAGAATATCTCAGCGTGGAGAAGAGGAACATGTAGTAATATGACATCCATTTTTCAACCAGCGAATGATTTGAAAAGATTGGATTTAGATTTTGTTGACCGAAACAAATATGTAGCGCGTATTCTGAATGCTCGCGATAAAAACCTACCACAAGGATTTCATGCTTATACTTGGCAGGAGTTGCAACAGCATCAAGCATGGAATGATTTCAAACATTTTCCGAAACAAGAAAGTGGAGTAAAAAAAGCTTGTGGATTGCCTTATACAATCAATGCTAATGCAGTAGTTGATAAGAAAGGAGTACAGATGCAGCTGGATATTCATACCAATCAACTCAAGAATAAAGCCTATTTGGCTCCTATTCAGGTATATGCTCATCAGAAGTATAAAGGAGAAACAGGCCGTAATTGGAGTTTCAGTGTAGATGAAAAGGAACCTTTGGTATATCAGTGGGGAAGCCAAGATTTAGAGCAAGGACGCTATAACTTTAGTGTACACAGTTTCAATGGCTTTTATAGAAATTTTAAAGGAAGAATAGACGATCCTAATGTAGTGATTGATTTTAAAGTACAGTCTGATCAAACAGCAACAGTTATCATAAAGAATCAATCAAGTGAAACGCTTTCTTTCTATGTGCAAGATGTTGTGTATAGCAAAGAAAATCAAAAGATAACAATACAGCCTAAAGCAGAACATACATTAAAGTTAGAGTATACCCAATACAAAGGTTGGTACGATGTGGTGATCACGATGGTAGATTATGCTAGTTTTGTTTATCAATATGCCGGTCATATCGAAAATGGGGCAAGTAGTATTACGGATCCTTATATGGCGAGTTTTTCCAAGTGGAGTTAGTTGTTATAAGGGTTAGGAATTAAGAGGGTTAGGTGATGAGGAGGTTAGGTGATGAGGGGGTTAGGTGGAGAGCAAACCTCACAAAAACAGAGTTCCTTCTTTAATTGATAAATCTTACGACTTCACGAAGCACGAGCCTCACAAAGTCCCAATCATAAATATCGTATCTTTGTGTATTCGTCAAGTGATGAGTGTGTAAAAACCAATAGATTGTGGATAAGAGAGTATTTAAAGACACCGTATATACAGAGTTAGCGAAAGTAGCTAAAGCAATGGCGAACCCCGTGCGATTGGAGATTATTGATCTTTTAGCACAGGGGCCTTTTTCAGTGGAACTGATTGCTAAATACACCAATCAATCCATTGCGAATACATCTCAACACTTGCAGAATCTTAAAAAAGCTCAACTCGTTCAAATTAACAAACAAGGAAATTTTGTATACTATTCTCTGAGGAGTAATGGAGTATATAAAACGTGGATTGCCTTGCGCGAATTGGGTATTCATTTCAATGCAGAAGTAGAAAAAGTGATTGCTGATTTTCGCCAAGGACAAAATGAAAATTTACAAGCAATAGATGCGGATACTTTAACAACCTTACTTCAAGAGGAAGAGATTCTATTGTTGGATGTTCGCCCAGAAGAAGAATACAATCGGGGGCATATCCACCAAGCGCTATCGATGCCTTTACAGCAATTAGAAGAAGCAGTAAAAACCCTCGAAAAAAGAAAAACGATTGTAGCGTATTGTCGCGGTCCTTTTTGCGTTTATGCCGATCAAGCTGTCGCTTTTTTGATGGAAAAAGGCTTTAAAGCCTGCCGATTGGAGGAAGGGTACCCCGAATGGGCTTTAAAAGGTCTACCTACAAATAAAAAGGAAGCATAGATTAAATAAAATAGCTAAAAAGCGCAAGGATTCGTCCCTGCGCTTTTTTTGTTAGGGATGTAATGATTCATTTTGATGTGATTAGTAAAGGAAATCTACTTTATAAATCTATTCAATAAATCTATTGAATAGGTGGTAAAAAAAACTATCTTTGTCTTTTATTAGCTCTAGGAAACATAAAACAAGGAAAAAGAACAGATGAAGGCAATGCAACTTGGTTTAAAAGAAAATTGGAAACAGTTTACCCTTCTTGTGATGGTCAACATGATGGTTGGTGGAATGGTAGGATTAGAACGCACGGTTGTTCCTTTAGTCGGAACAGAGGAGTTTCACATTCAATCAGACGTTGTTGTCTTTTCTTTTATTATGGCTTTTGGCGTAGTCAAAGCGTTCACGAACTTAATCTCTGGGGTGTTGGCGGATCAGTATACGCGTAAGAAAGTATTGATTTTAGGTTGGCTTATTGGAGTACCTGTTCCTTTTTTACTTGCTTATGGGCCTTCATGGGATTGGGTTTTATTTGCTAATATATTGCTGGGAATTAGCCAGGGATTAGCTTGGTCCATGACGGTAAATATGAAGATAGATTTAGTGGGGAGCAAGAGTCGAGGCTTAGCGATGGGGTTAAATGAAGCAGCGGGTTATGGTGCTGTTGGACTAACAGCTTTAGTCACTGGAATTATTGCTGCTCGTTATGGTTTGCGTCCAGCGCCTTTTTACCTAGGAATTGCTTATACTCTTATTGGCTTATTACTTTCTATTTTTGTTGTGAGAGATACCCGTCAATTTGCGCAATTGGAAGCAAAACAACAGGATCAAACAACGAAGAAAGAAAGCACTAAACCCAATTTGTGGTGGGTGTTTAAAGAAACTACATGTAAAAACAAAAACTTATTTTCTATTTCTCAGGCTGGGTTAATCAATAATTTAAATGATGGGATGTCTTGGGGGGTATTTCCTTTGCTATTTATTTCTATGGGTGTTGGTTTGGAAGGAGTAGGGTGGATTAAAGCGGTGTATCCAATCGTTTGGGGAGTGGGGCAGATTATAACAGGACCTTTAGCGGATAAATGGGGGAGAAAACCCTTAATTGTTTGGGGAATGTTTATTCAGGTATTGGGACATCTAGTGATTGGAAGTGCTGTTTTCAATCCCTTGACAGCGGGTTTAATCGGATCAATTCTTTTGGGAATCGGTACAGCTATGGTATATCCTGCATTACTCGCTGCAGTTAGTGATGTTGCACACCCTAATTGGAGAGCTTCTTCTTTAGGAGTTTATCGCTTTTGGCGAGATATGGGTTATGCCATAGGGGCTTTGATGGCTGGTATTGTAGGAAATTATTTCGGATTGATGTGGGCCGTTCATATTGCGGGGTCTTTGACGTTTGTATCGGGTATTGTGGTGTGGATACGAATGAAGGAAACCCGTTGAGGTACATGGCATACTATAGATTGAAACAAAGACTCAAAAAACATCCTTGAGATCTACTAGGTAAAAGTGGTATCTTTGATTGTGTAAATCTCAATTCCATGCGTTATCAAGAAATTCTTCCGATTCCAGCTTTACAAGGGTATATCCGTTACTTTTGGGTATTGGAGAGTGGAGAAGAACAAATAGGGAGCAAACAATTTAAAATAGTGCCTGATGGGATTCCTGCTTTGATTTACCAAGATACACCTAATCTATTTCGAGATGAACACGAACAATATACCCCTCAATTGTATATTTATGGTGCTTTTACCACGTATACCAATCAATTAATTGATGGCGCTTTTCGAATTATTGGCGCGTATCTTGAACCTACTGCTTTAAAAAGTATATTTAAGCTAGATGCCTCTGAGGTAACCAACCAAACTCTTGCATTAGCTGATTTAATGACTACCCCTTTATTGGATCAATTGCAAGAGGCTTCAACGATAGAAGATAAAATTACCGTGCTTTCTGATTTTGTTCTTCAACAAATTCAGCTTGTCCGTTATGAAAATCAAAAGGCTAAATTTGCCTCGAATTTATTACAACGCGGTAAATCATTAGTAGATATTCAAGAAGAATTGAAAATGTCAGAGCGTACTTTGGAACGGCTCATGAAACAGCACGCAGGGATCTCACCTAAAATTTTCTCGCGAATTATGCGTTTTCAGACGAGTTTAGAATTGCTGAAAACAAAAGGGTTTGATACCCTAACGACGCTGGCTTATGATCAAGGTTATTATGATCAATCTCACTTTATTCGAGAGTTTAAAACCTTTACAGGGAATAATCCAATACAGTTTTTGAAGCATTCAGACGAAAAACTACCTAATTTTCCCGAGTGGAAAAAAGGAGAAAAAGAGTAAGTTTTAAAGGTGTCGGTTTTATCCAATTCTAGGAATTTCGTATCCTTTAGTTTTGCAGTGTAATTTTAAAAAGAGAAAAAATGCAAAACAGAATCGTTAGAATGAACCCTCCAACAGTACCTCATCCCGTTGGAAAATATGCACATGTCACTGTAATTCCTAAGGGAGCTAGTTTATTTACCTTTTCAGGTCAAATAGGAATTAATGATGAAGGAGTGATTCCCCCTAATTTTAATGAACAAGTAAAATTGACTTTTGACAATATTCAAGCCTTGTTAACGAGTCAAGCCTTAACTGCGGATCACGTAATTAAAGTGAACATTTGGTCTACTAAAGAAATAGATTGGGATTATTTTGATTGCGTATGGCAAAGTGTTTTTGGTGAACATTATCCTTCCATGACTATTGCGTATATTTCCGCTTTAGGATTGCCAGAAATTGCGATTGAAATTGAAATATGGGCTGCGAAATAAGGTATAATAGATTGAATTAAAGTGTTTTAGAATAACATCCTTTTTATTAGTATAGAAAGGATGTTTATCTGTTATTTTGCTTTAGATAAGGCCATTTTTACGGCTAAAAAAAGTAAAATACTTCCCATAAACCACTTTTGTATTTTGAGCCAAAAGGGTTGTTTTTGAAAAAAAGAAGCGAGTTTAGCGGCGAATAGAATAATCAGAAGATTAGTTAAAAAGCTAATAACTAATTGAGTGGTTCCCAAGGTTAAACTTTGAAAAAAGATAGAGCCATAGGCCGGTTTAATAAACTGAGGAAAGAGTGATAAGTAAAAAACAGCAACCTTGGGATTGAGTACATTGGTTAAAAAACCAATTGAAAACAGTTTACTAGGAGCATCCACTTTTAGGGTTTGCTCTACTGCAAAGATGTTTTTTCCATTGGGTTTTAATGCTTGAAAAGCAAGGTATACCAAATATAGAGCTCCTGTCCATTTTAATACCGTATAAGCATAAGGAATAGTAAATAAAACAGCTGTTAATCCAAAAGAGACTAACACAATGTGAAATAAAAAACCAATAATCACACCCAACAAAGAAATCAGCCCAGCCTTTTGGCCTTGTGATAAAGTTCTTGAAATTAGGTAAACCATATTAGGTCCTGGAGTGATAGCTAAAATTAAAGCGGCTAAAGCAAATAGCAACAAGGCTTGAAATGGAATCATAGACGTAGTTTTAAAAGGAGGTGATAGAAAGAAAAAACAAATCGGTTGAGCTAGTATTTTTTGAGAAAAGAAATTTACTATCTAAAAATAAGGCAAGTAGATACTGCATGTGCATAAATCGCACCTGTTGCATCAACGAGTTTAGATTCCAAATAGGCTGTTGTTCTACCTTGGTGAATAATAGTTGTTTCAGTTTGTAATAATGGGCTGTCGATGGTGATTTTTTTTAGAAAATTCACTTTTAAATCTAAAGAAGTAAAGCTTTCACCTGCTGCTAAAGTAGTGAGTAGTGAACATCCAATAGCCGTATCTAATACTGTACTGATAATACCACCGTGAACAGTACCGATAAGATTATATAAAAATGCGCTTGCTTTTAATTCAAAAACAGCTTGTCCTTTTTCTACCGCAATCAACGTACTGTGAATGGTCTCGAGTGCAGGTGCTTGTGGTAATGTACCATTGAGAACACCTACTAAAAGATCATAACCACTTTGTTTTTTTGCTTCTTCTAAAAGGGTCGTAGTTTTTTCCCAAGTATAGGTACGTGTATTTTTTGTCATAATTGTTTGTTTTTGTATGTGAATTTATTCGATTTCTTTTAACAGAAAAAGCTTTATTTTTCACCAAATTTAGGAAGATAAATACTTTCAAACAATTGAAATTTTTGGTAGCTTTACTTCAATATTTTAGAAGTATGGATGTACATCAATTAAAAAGTTTTAAGACAATTGTTGAAAAAGAAAGTTTCCAAGAAGCAGCAAAAGAATTGAATTACTCCCTATCGGCTATTAGTTATCAAATGCAACAACTTGAAAATGAGCTTAATTTTCCGTTGTTTGAAAAAATAGGAAGAAGGATGCATCCTACTGAACAGGCTTTAAAAATGATTCCACATATTAAGCGTATTGAGGAAGAGGTTCAACAAATAAAATTGCTTAATACAGATTGTACAAAAATAGAAGGTAGTTTAACGATATCAGTTTCGGATAGTTTAGTAACCTATATTTTACAACCTGCATTAAAGAAATTCATTGAGAAAGCACCCAATGTACTTTTAAAATTAAAAGTCAAAAATTGTTATGAAATACAAAGAGATATTATTAAAAATGAAATTGATTTAGGGATTCATTACCAGGTAGATGGTTATGGACCACAAATAAAAACGGTTCCTATTAAGGACTTTAAAGTAGGATTGATGGCTTCCCCTCAGTTTCCCAAAAAAGAAATGGATTTCAGTCAATGGAATCAAGAGAAAGGTTGCGCGTTGATTAATAGTGATAGTAATGGAGTGTATCAAAAAGCTTTCAAAGAAGAATTAAAAAAGAGAAGTATAGCGGTTAAACAACATATTGAACTTTGGAGTATTGAAGCAACAAAACGAAGCATTATGAGTCAGATAGGTATTTCTTATTTACCTCATTTTGTGGTAGAGGAAGAATTGAAAGGAGGGAAGATTATCGAAATTCCCGTGCAGGGTTTTTTGCCAACAATTACGATGATTGCGGCTTATCATCACCAAAAGTGGATTAGTCCTGCCATGCAGTTATTTTTAACTATTTTACAAGAGCAGATGGAAGAAGATGAAACAGTATAACAATTAGAAAAGGAACAAATGAAAAAAATATTTTTTATCGTTCTACTTATCGTAAGTGGACTTGTACTAGCTAGTAGTACAGTATTTCATCAAAGTAAATACACAGCTAAAACAGAGGAAGAAATGGAAACAAGAAAAGATAAAAATACCAAAGTAATTTATTTTGCTGGAGGGTGTTTTTGGGGAACCGAGCACTTCTTTCAACAAGTAAGAGGGGTGACTAAAACAGAAGTAGGTTATGCCAATGGAAAAACAAAAAATCCAACCTATAAGGAGGTTACTACAGGAACGACTGGTTTTGCGGAAACAGTAAAAGTGACGTATGATCCTCAAATAGTTGATTTTGAGTTATTACTTGATTTATTTCTGCAAACAATTGATCCTACTACTTTAAATCGACAAGCCAATGATGTGGGAACACAATACCGCTCTGGGATTTACTATGCAGATCCATCAGATGAGTTTCTTATTACTCAAAAAATCAGCGAATTAGCGAAACAGTACACCAAAAAAATAGTAGTTGAGGTAGAACCATTGCGCAACTTCTATGATGCGGAAACTTATCATCAAAAATACTTGGATAAAAATCCAGGAGGGTATTGTCATATTGGTGCAGATTTGTTTGAAATAGCGAGAAAGGCTAATCCTAAAAAAGAGCAAACGTATCAACGTCAAGAAAAGGAAGTATTAAAGGAAAAATTAACTCCAACTCAATACGAAGTAACACAAAATAACGGTACAGAGCGAGCGTATAGCAATGAGCTTTGGAAGGAGTTTCGCGAAGGAATTTATGTAGATATTACAACAGGTGAACCGTTGTTTATTTCAACAGATAAATATGATGCAGGTTGTGGATGGCCTAGTTTCTCCAAGCCAATTAATACGCGATTAATAGAAGAAAAAGTAGATAAATCACATGGTATGGATCGAGTAGAAGTAAGAAGTGCTACAGGTGATGCTCACTTAGGGCATGTTTTTAACGATGGTCCTACTGAGACTGGTGGATTGCGTTATTGTATCAATGGAGCTTCTTTGCGCTTTGTTCCAAAAGAAGAGATGCAAGCAGCAGGGTATGGAGCTTATCTCTCTTTACTTCAAAAGAAAAAATAAGGGCGAAAGTAATTTCGCCCCTCTTTTTGAAAAATAGAAAATAAAATAAATCTCGTATTTTATTGTTGATGTGCTTCTACGTCTTGAATTAACTGAGTAAGAATTACTTTGATTGATGCACTTGGATAAGGCCCACGGGATTGTCCGGTCCACAAACTTAAAAATTGAGGATCTTCTTTCTTTTTAGCCGCGATTCGAAAACCTACCGTTAATTTATTTTGGAACGGATAAGGGAGAATATAGTCGGAATAATCTAGTTTTTGCGTAAACGTATTGCGCAATCCTCTAGCATAACGACCCGAAAAACTCTTGGTTAGAACCAATTGATCTTCAGTAGCTTGTCGTAAAGCTTCTTTTTCAAATTCCGCTAAATTGCTTTCTTCCGATCCCATCAATAAGCTACCAAGAGCAAACCCTTGTGCACCTAGTGTTTTAACTGCTAAAAGAGTAGACGCATTATATAATCCACCTGCATAAATGAGTGGCGTTTTAACGGTTTCATATACTTTAGCCAATAAAGATAATCCTCCAATTTCAGGTAGGGTTTCACGTAGAAAAGTGCCTTGATGTCCACCTGCTTCAATACCTTGTACGCAAATGATATCGATGCCTTTTTGTTCTAATAGTTGTGCTTCCGCTACAGAAGTAGCTGTACCAATAAGGATAATCCCATGTTGTTGGAGCTTCGCAATCGTTGCTTCATCAAAGACCCCAAAAGTAAAACTGACGATTTGACAACCTTCAGCAATAATTACATCTACTTGGTCGCGGTAATCCGTATAAATCACTTGTTCATAGTCTGCTAATTGGACTTCTAAATTCGCTTGCTTGGCAAAATCTTCTAAATACGCTTTTGTACGGGTATATTGGTTTTTTAATTCCGCAGTGCGTTCGGGTAAAGAATTTAAAAACACATTAACGGCGAAAGGATGAGAAGTTAACTGCTTTGTCTCCCGAATTAACTCTCTGCATTTTGCTGCAGGTAAGTCGCCCAAAGGCAGTGTACCTAAAACACCAATTTCTCCAGCTGCAGCTACCATTTGAGGAGTAGCGACGCCAAACATAGGAGCTTGAATAATAGGGTATTGTATGCGTAGAAGTGTGGTAATGTTGTTTTTCCAACTAAAAGTATTCGTAGGCATCTTCATTCGTTTTTTGGGGTTAATACTCAAAAGTACGAGTTAAAATAAAAGGAAAAGATGATAAATAGCAGTATTTTAAAACAGTGTAAAAATAAAAAAAGCCCAATTGCAGGCAATTGGGCTTTGATTGTATAAGAGAAGAAAACTATTTTCTACTGTTTTTAGCAGCGTCGAATTTTTTTCCTTTGTTGTATGATTTTTTAGCCATTTTTGTTTGTTTAGCGGCAGCTCTATTAGCGTTGTTTACGAATTCTAAGGCTCCAGTATAAGAAGCAGTAATCTTGTTTTCTCTGTCGTCGATTGCGTTAACGGTGATTGTATATTGATCTCCTGTTTTCTCAATTTTTACCGTTCCTGTACGTGTAGGAGCGTAGTTTGTCGTTGCTAAGTCCCCGTCTTTGTTAATAGCTTGCTCAAAGAACCAAGTCCCCCAGTCTAATCCTACTTCAGAACCTCCACCTAAACCTGCATTTCCAGCATTTTCCTCTCCGATTGGATATTCTCCAACAGGAATATCAGTTGTCGTATTAATGTCTGTAAAAAGTCTAACACGCATCCATTCTCCAATACCATTAACTTCGAAGTACGCTCCACGGATAGGAGTTAAAGTTTCGGAATATAAATAAATGTCCCAACGGTTATTATCTTTCCCTGTGATTGGTGACTTGCCTTTATACTCTAAAAAACCTTGTGTTAGTTTGCTTACTGTTTTATCTGCTCTTAACGTTGAAATCGTATACTCATCGCCTTGTTTTACTTTTCCGATGTATTTACCTAAGTGTCTTGTACCATCTTCTAATAAAATATTAAAGCGAATTTCTTGTCCTTTTTCGTTGTCCATTACTTTGATTACACCATCTAAAATGTACAATTCATCTTTGATTCCAGCTGCTTTGTCATTGTGTTGGAATGAAGCAAAGGAATAATCAATATCACCGCTTTCAATTGCTTCTTTTGAGCCAACTCTAAATGCGCCTACCTCATATTCAGTAGAGGCTTTGAATGTTTTATTTGGAACTTGCGCTTCCCATGCTTTGGGTGCCATCTGATCAAAGAAAGACAGTGAAATGTGATATCCAGTTCCATCTTCTTTTAATTCATCGTATTCATTTACATCTCCTTGAGTGAAGTAGGTCATATACTCCGCTACATTGGGGTGGTCAAATACATTATCTCCCCAATACCAACCGTTTTGAACTTCATAGGTTACATCATAAATTGGTTCAATATCAATGGTTTGTGTATAATTGATGTCATATTTTACTCCTTGTTCATCTTGTAAAGTTCCCTTAAAAGTATGTGAACCATTAGCACTTACTACAGCTAGCTCTCCTTGTGTGATGGCAGCTACTGCGTCACCATTTTTTACTGTACTTTTTGTGGAAAGGGTGTATAAATGTCCGGTATCAGTAACAATATACGTTTCTGATTTTATAGCCGCTTCTAATAAGTTCTCATCTTTTACTACATCAGAGATGAATGTTAAGTTAAACTCCCCTTTATTGGTTTTAAGAACAATAGCGAAATTTCCTTTATCTTCTACTTTTCCTAAATACGTACCTGTAGATTGATCAATGGTAATCGGATTTTTAGGGTCTACAGGGATTAAGTAGTTGTGGTCATCACTACTACATGAAGTAATTGCTAAACTACTAAGCAAAACAAAGCTTATTACATACGATAGTCTTTTCATAATTAAATTGAATTAGTGTCAAAATGTGTACAAGTACACGTGTTATTTTTGTTTGTTGGAGGAATTTTATAGTTTGTTTTTTGTTTTTTTTGGGTGTTTATATTTAATATCTATAAAATTCTATTGGTTGCAATTTAGATTTTATTTCCAATAAAAGATTAATATCTAAATAAATTAACATAACGAAATAAAATGATTTCGCAAGATGTGAATAAATTAAATGTTATAAATGGTTAAATAAGTTGATTAAATATTTTATTATTAAAATTTTAATAGGATTATTTTAAATTGATTTGTGAATTCTTTAGAGGAAAGAGGATTGTCCTAAAGTTGTATGGACAAATTGTAATAAAAAAGTCCAACTACAAAAGCAGTTGGACTTGATTTATCGATTCAAATAAGGTTTATTGCATACTTTCTACACAGTGGATTGCGCATTTTTCTCCATCAATAGCAGCGGAAATAATACCACCCGCATAACCAGCTCCTTCTCCACAAGGATATAAACCTTTAATTTGTGGATGTTCTAGTGATTGATCGTCACGAGGAATGCGAACAGGTGATGAGGTTCTACTTTCAGGTGCATGTAGAATAGCTTCATTTGTAAAATAACCTTTCATGGATTTTCCGAATTCTTGAAATCCTTCTCGCATAATATCCGTTAAGAAATTAGGAAATACTTCCCCTAGTTCAACCGCTGTTGTTCCAGGAAGATAAGAAGTTTTTGGAATAGCGGTTGATACCTTCTTTTGTGCAAAATCTACCATGCGTTGAGCGGGAACACGTTGTGTTTCTCCAGCCAATCTAAAGGCTTGTTGTTCAATGGATTTTTGGAATTCCATTCCTGCTAATGCACCAAATTTTTCAAAAGGTTTGAAATCTTCTAGTCGCAATTCTACAACGATACCTGAATTGGCTGTTGCTTGATCGCGTTTAGAAGGTGACCACCCATTGGTTACTACTTCACCAGGAGCGGTAGCACAAGGAGCTATTACACCTCCTGGGCACATGCAGAAGGAATACATTCCACGTCCATTAACCTGCTTTACAATTGAGTAAGGAGCGGGTGGAAGAAATTCGCCTCTATAGTCGCAAGAGTATTGAATTTGATCAATAAGCGATTGAGGATGTTCTGCGCGAACACCCAAAGCAAAAGGCTTCGCTTCGATGACTATATTTTTGCGATCCAGTAATTCATAAATGTCACGAGCAGAGTGCCCTGTGGCTAAAATAACCTTATTGGCTTCAATTATATCCCCATTTTCAAGTACTACTCCTCGCATTTCATTGCCATCTAAGACAAAATCAGTTACGCGTTTTTCAAAGAGTACTTCACCACCAAATTCTTCAATCTTGTGGCGCATATCTTGCATGATTTTGGGTAATTTATTTGTTCCAATATGGGGATGAGCTTCTATTAGAATATCTTGTGAAGCACCAAAAGCAACTAGTAATTCTAAAATGCGGTTGATGTCTCCGCGTTTTTTTGAACGCGTATATAATTTACCATCAGAATAGGTCCCCGCACCACCTTCTCCGAAACAATAGTTCGAATCAGGATTTACAATATGTTCAATGTTGATGGCTTTTAAGTCTCTTCGACGGCCACGAACATCTTTTCCTCTTTCAATAACAATGGGTTTTACACCCAATTCAATGAGTTGCAATGCAGCAAAGTAACCTGCAGGTCCCGCACCAACGACTATAACGCGTTTGGCATCTTTTACATTTTTATAGGCAGGAAAATCAATGTGTCGATGCACAACTTCTTCCCCTGCAAAAAACACCAGTACTTTCAAATTGATTTTGACAATGCGTTGTCTAGCATCAATTGATCTTTTTAGAATGGTAATGTGTTGAATGTCAGATACTGAACTTTGAATGTGTTGCGCAACATGAGACGTTAATAAATCCGCAGAAGCCGCAACTTCAGGAAGCACTTGGAGCAGTAATTCTTGTGGCATTTTTTTATAAAGCAATAGAAATTAAAGCGCAAAAATACACTAAAAAAATAGAAAATAATTTTTAAAATTACTATTCGTTTCACTTAATATACCGTTTTTTTGTAGTTGTTTTTCGAGTTTTTCCCAAATACTTTGTTTTTACTATGTAATTGTATTATTGAAAACAATCATTTTTCTGTCATAGAGCCTGTTGTATCTAGTTGTAATGCTACAGGATAAAAAATATTTAATTCTACTTGACAAGCTGTTGTCAGTTGGAAGTTTTATTTTTGTTGGTAACAAAGTAGTATTGAGTACTAGAAAGTAGAATTTTAAAAAGAGAACGTATGTCTTATTGTGATCACGTTGAATTATTGACTGGGGACCGACAAATACTCCATAAAAACTATCATGACAATCATTATGGTTTTCCTATTCATGATGATAATGAACTATTTGGTCGATTGTTGATGGAAATTAACCAAGCCGGATTGAGCTGGGAAACGATCCTTAAAAAAGAAGAAGCATTTAGGGCTGCTTATAGCAATTTTGATATTCAAGCCGTAGCGGCTTATACAGAGGAAGACCGAGCGCGTTTGATGCAAGATGCTGGAATTATTCGAAATCGACTCAAAATTAATGCGGCTATAGAAAATGCAAAGGTCATCATACAGCTTCAACAAGAGTTTGGTTCATTTGAACAATGGCTAACCCACCATCATCCCAAAACAAAAGAAGAGTGGGTGAAGTTATTTAAAAAACAGTTTCGCTTTACAGGAGGAGAAATTGTCAATGAATTTTTGATGAGTATTGGCTACTTAAAAGGAGCACATACTGAAACTTGTCCTATCTATGCTAAGGTATTGGCACATCAGCCTTTGTGGTCTATAGAGAAATAAGTTTCTTTGTTATTATCTAGTTGTAATTCAATGGAATAAGTGTGTTTTTTGATGTTAATTTTTTCCTTTTTAGTAGCTGTTTTTGTATTGCAGGGCTTTTTTTATTATCTTTAAGCTTGCCCTTAAAATGAGAAAACAGCAATTCTTGATACAAGCTGTATAGATTTTAAGGTTTAATATTTTAAGTAAACCAATACAAAAACAGATGGAATTTAGAAAACTAGGTACTTCTACTATAGAAGTTTCTGCTATTACCTTTGGTGCATGGGCAGCAGGGGGATGGATGTGGGGTAGTACAGACCGCAAAGAAGCGGTTGAGGCGATCCAAGCAGCCCATCAAGAAGGAGTAACCACCATTGATACCGCGCCTATCTATGGGCAAGGGGTGAGTGAAGAGATTGTAGGAGAGGCCATAAAAGGATTGGCACGCGATAAAGTACAGCTATTGACGAAGTTTGGTATGCGTTGGGACTTAGATCAGCCTCAAGGTACTTTTGTTATGAATAGCCAAGATAACCAAGGCAAAGACATCGCTATTTACAAGTATGCAAGTAAAGCTAGTGTTATAAAAGAAGTAGAAGATAGCTTGAAGCGTTTAGGTACAGATTATATTGATTTGTTGCAATTGCATTGGCCTGATTCGACTACGCCTATTGCAGAAACGATGGAAGCTATGGACTTATTGATTCAACAAGGGAAAATTCGCGCGGCGGGAGTAAGTAATTACAACTTAGAGCAAGTGAAAGAAGCAAGAAATACACTTGGGATTGTTAGTAATCAAGTACCCTATAGTATGCTCAATAGAGGAATAGAACAAGAATTAGTCCCTTATGCTTTGGCTAATGATTTGAGTATCATTGCTTATAGTCCAATGGAAAGAGGATTATTAACAGGGAAATATTTTAAAACCAACGCTTTTATGGAAGGCGACCATCGTTCGAGTTATTTTTCTCAATTCGATTTGCCTAAAGTAGAGAATTTCTTAGAAGAGATTCGACCTCTAGCAGAAGAGAAGCGCGCTACGTTGGCTCAACTTGTCTTGCGTTGGACCACTTTGCAACCTGCTATTACAGTGACATTAGCGGGTGCGCGAAATGCTAAGCAATCCGTAGCAAATGCACAAGCAATTACAATTGCATTAAATGCGGATGAGCTTGATTTTATTCATCGCGCTTTAGCAAAAATGGAACGAAATTAATTTGATATAACATAAAGGGTGGTCTTTTGAACCACCCTTTTTCCATTCTATTTGAACAAATAGCGAATTGTATGGATAGAATTTATTCTTTCCAACGAATCAAAAGATAAGAAAGTTGTTCAAAAGGTTGCATCACCCTTTCTTCACTAATTTCAAATCCCCATTCCTTAAAATATGGAAGTAAAGGATCATGTTGTAAAACTTCCAACCAGATCGCATCATATTGACGCGTGAGCGATAACGTTTTATTCCATAACGAAGCCCTTACGTCTTCTTGGTTATGATTCGGGTCTATGTAAAAAGAAGCTAAATTAATTACTTTTTTATCTGCTAAAACTGTAGGTTGATCGACCTGCTTAATCATGACATAACCAGCAGGAATTTCATTGTCATATACGGTCAACATCTGTGTACTTAAATCATTTAGTTCAAGTATTGTTTCTTTTTGGTCAAGTTGTTGAGTGATATATTGATTCAAAGAAGCAGCCTCAGTAGTAGAGGTATATAGATTTCTGATTTGCGCTTCTCTTAATTGAAAAAGAACAGCCAGTCCTTCTTCTGTGGCTATAGTAAATTTAGATATAATACTCATGTTCATTTGTCTTTATACACAAAGATAAAGGAACAGTGCTGATATTTTTCGATACAGTATCAGTAAAAACTATCAGTACATTGGTTATTTCAATTCCTCACCTAATTGTTTAATCAGGGATAAATCTGTAGTTGTGAGTCGTTGGGCAAAAATCGCTCGAAAGTGACGTTTGTATACATCCGTAAAAGAAAAGGTTTCTCCAGGGGTAAAGCCGATGCCCATTGCTTGACAAGTTTCGTAAAACGTTTTCGTGTCAACCTGATTGGGTAACTGTCCCCAAATACTGTAACCTCCCTGTGGTGCTTGTTGGGTAAAATCAGATGGAAAATAGGCATTGAAGGTGCGGAGGAATTGCATGGCTTGACGTTCCAATTGCTGACGAAAAATACGCAAGTGTTTGTCATAGCTTGGCAGTTTTAGCAGTTGAATAATGATTTCCTGATTGATAGGGGAAACAGATCTTCCTAAGGAGAATTTAAGGCGCTCAGCTTGTGCAGTGTATTGTCCAGCAGCCAACCATCCTAAGCGTAAACCTGGTGCAATGGTTTTTGAATAGGAGGAATACGTCATAACAATTCCTTTTTTATCGAAATTCTTGATGTTTATCGGTCTTTCACCCTGAAAGTGTAAATCCCCATACACATCATTTTCAATGATGGGAATCTGATGTTGTACGCCAAGTAGGTAGAGCTCTTCTTTTTGTTCATCACTTAGGAGAATGCTCGTTGGATTGTGGAAATTAGGTGTAAGAATAACCGCTTTAATAGCGTGTTGTTGGCACATTTTTTTTAAATAAGCAATATCAAAACCATGGACAGGTCT
The DNA here is from genome assembly GCF_001549985.1 of Myroides odoratus. Taxonomy (GTDB): domain Bacteria; phylum Bacteroidota; class Bacteroidia; order Flavobacteriales; family Flavobacteriaceae; genus Flavobacterium; species Flavobacterium odoratum_A. The sequence continues at coordinate 85,692 of NZ_LROZ01000003.1, forward strand.
TACGGGAATTTCTAATGCGCGTAAACGCAAGTTTGATAACACTTCTAGCACTGAAAATACACAAGGACTTTCTACAGCTACAATATCATGAGGAGTGGTCGTAGCAGCCAAAGCAATATACAAAGCTTGTAGTGCGCCATCTGTAACAAGTAATTCTTCCTTTTGCAAAGTAGCACCATGGAGCGCTGCTCGTTTGATTAGCAGGGCTTGTAGCTCTTCAGAGCCTGTATTGGGGTAATATTGCAGCAATGAAACGCCTTTTTCGCGAATAACGGTCTGCATGGTTTTTAAAATAAGTTGTTGTGGAATAAAGGTTGATGCTGGTGCAGCAATGTGAAAAGAAGGACGTTCTGTATGAACTAATCGTTGGGTAGTCAAAGCATTTTTACTGATAAATACCGCATCTTTGGGTATCGTTGGCAAATCAAGCTTAGTCCCTGTAGTCGTTTTGATATGAGCGGCAACGACATAACCCGAACGAGGAATACTTGTTACTAATCCTTTAAATACAAGGTAATCATAGCCGCTTTGAACTGAACTTGTGCTGAGTTGATACTTTGCTTTTGTTTCTCGGACAGAAGGTAAGGCATCACCCGCTTGTAAATGCCCTTGTCGAATAGCGCGTTCTATTTTGGTCGTAAATATCTCGTATTTGTATGTTTTCACGGTGATTTATTTAGGTGCTGTATAGAACAAATATAAGTTTTTGGATGATATAATCAGTACAGTTGAAATAGGTTCAGTGAACTTTAGTATACATCCACACGGGATTTGATAACAATTGTTATCGTATTCCCTTACCTAAATATAGACTTTTGCTCTTTCATAATTAAATCACATAACAATGAAAAAATTAGTACGAGAGATGTTACATGAAATTATTGAAAGTAAAGTATATGATGAACAATTCATTACTACTTACTTTTCACCACAGTATGTACAAGTTGTGAATAATACGGTGTTGGATTTTGAAGGGTTTAAACAACATATCAAGAAATTAAAAGAAGTGGTTGAGACTATTCGCCTCGAAATTTTGCAAACAGGAGTAGGAAAAGATTGTGTATTTACCAAACACAAGGTAGAGGTAATTTTGAAGGACCAATCGGCACATACCTATAAAGTCATGGCGGAGTTTGTTTTTCACGAAGGTAAAATCATTCGCTGTGAAGAGTTGACTTATCTAGTGGAAGGAGAGGCTAGTTATAATTTAGGTGCTGTGGTGTAAAGCGGATCAATAACCTAGAAACAAAAAGAGGGCAACCTTGAAGGTACCCTCTTGTTTACTTTTCAATTACTTCGCTTGTCGCTTCAGTAACTGAATCTGTAGTGTTCTGTTTAGGAGCTGCGGTATTCGCATTTGTTTCTCTTGTAGCTGCCTTAAACTCCCTAATTCCTGTCCCAAGTCCCTTCATTAATTCTGGTATTTTTTTACCACCGAATAATAATAAGGCTATTGCAACAACAACTATAAGTTCAGACGGAGCTACTCCTCCTAAGGGTAATGTAGTCATCAACATGGTTGAATATATTAGTGGTTGAGGAAAACAAAAGTAAATAAGGGTAAAATTGTAATAATATGATTTAACATAACTTTATTATCCGATTAAAGGAATTATTTTGCTATTGCATTATGAATAGTTTAAAAAATAAAGAATTATGCGTCAGGAATAAAGTAGTTTTGAATCAAAATGCTTAGGTGTTGAGGCTGTTCTGTTTAAATTCATAACAATATGAAAATAATGTGAAATTTGCTATTTTGAACTCAAGTAGAACCGAGGAGGGATTAATCCTGAGGAAAGCAGTCTAATTAAGAGAAGTATTGGGAAGCTAGAACAATAAAAAAAGCTGACTATTCAGTCAGCTTTGTACTTATTTTTTTGGTGCTTGATCGATAAACATTTGTTTCACTTTTTCAAGACTGTATCCTTTTCCTTCTTCCAATTCACCAGAAGAAATAATATTGGTTACTTTTCCATTTCCATCTAAGACAAAAAAGAAAGGATAACCAATACCACGTGCATTCGGCGCGTAGGCATTGAAAACGGCTTTATTTTTGTTCTTTTGAGAATAATTCAAGTGATAATAAACAAAATTTTGATCTACAATTTGCTTCAACTCCGGTGTTTTTTGCACAAAGTCATTGAAGCGCAAACACCAAATACACCAGTTTCCACCTGCTTGTACAAAAACGTATTTCCCTTCTTTTTTCGCCTGAGCAACTAGTTCATTTAATTTTGCTTGTGCGTCTTCTTCTTCATTATACGGTTTGCTCAATGTTTCTTTCTCCTGCTCAATCTGTTTTTTCAAGGCTACTGTATCGACCACGGTTTGTGGTTGTGGTGTAGCTGTTTGTTTAGTCGATGGAGCGACAACAGGATCCGCTGTTTTCTCTTGCTTGCAACTTATAAAAGATACAGTTGAAAGTAGAACTAAACCAAGGAGAGTTTTTCTTTTCATGTTGAATGTATATTTGCTTTTTGTGATACAAAGTAATGAAATTATAATCAAACAACAGCTGTTGTAAACGGTTATTTAACAAGCACGTAGGTAGAGGAATAGGAAAGGATTAAAAGAAAAATACCCTTCATGAAAAGGCAATATTTCAGTAATGTAAAGCAAATGTTTAGTCATATTGTGTAGAATTATGAAATGGTTAAGGAATTGATTCGTTGTGTTTTATATGTTTTTTTGGTTGTACTTTCGAACTGTGAAAAAGAAAAAAGGAAGTAAAACAAAAAAGAAAGGTTACAACATACAATAGCAAAAAAGGACCAATGCTACCTTGAGCGATTTTTGAGAAACCCTAACAACCACGTGTTCTTATTTTCTCAACCTAAAGTTTATCTATTTATTGATCCCAATTTGTTACTATTTATGGTCCAACCTGCATTGTCGTTGTAACTTTTTTTTACAATCTTATTGTTTTAATTACAAAAAAGTAGAACATGAAACAGCCTTATAGACACTCGATTGAGCTAGGATTACAAGGAACGATGAAACATACTACGGTTAGGTCCTTAGGAAAAAGAAGACCGGGAATTGAGGCCCTGCAAACCCCTAAGGCTTTTCCACGTCCTAAAGGACACTGTATTACAGATACACTGTCTTTTGCAGGATTATTAGTTGCATTGACACTGGTTGCCGCTATTGTTTGGAATTTTGAAAATTTCGATTGGACCAAGCGTCAAGTGGCTTATTTCTTTTTGAATATGGTGCTGAGTTTGATTCCTATTGTCTGGGCCTTTCATTTACTATATCCTCGTTTTGATCGCAAGCGCGTACAAAAAGGTAAATTAAAAGCAGTAGGTCGAGTAGTGGCAACTGACCATGCTGGTAAATTAGTGCGAAATGATGCGCAACAACGCGCTTTAGTTGAAGTTGTATATCAAAATCAACGCTATTTGTTAGTGGCAAATCAGGCAGGATTAGCTGTTGATTCCAATACAACTGTTGAGGTAACGTGGAGTAGTATTTCTCAATTGTGCTGGATTCACAACGTTAGCTAGCCCCCTGATTTTCAGACAGGCTCACAAATTAAAAATACCTTTTGATTGGATAGGGTTGTGGTAAAGAAAATATAAGTATCTCCTCCCTCTTTAATTTTCCATTTTTTGCGTAATTCATCCACTTTAATAGGGAAATTACGCACTGTAACATTCGCTTTTTGTTGTTGTAAATATTCTTTGGCTGTAGCTTTATTATAAGGCAAATGTTGCTTTATTTTAAAGCGTCTGCCTGAGAAGTCTACAAGTGTTTCACTTGTATACAGCTGGCTGTGCTGGTGTAATTTAGCAACGTTAAAATAAGCGCTAATTGCATTGAATTTTCCTGTTTTTAGTAAAGCACTATTGGGTTCATACAAATAAGTTTGTGGTTCCGAATAAGTAGCTACAGCATCATCTGATAAATCTAAAATGGTGATTTGAGGCTCCTTTTTAGTTAGATTTACTGCTGTTAAAACGATGCTCCCTACATATTTTTTTTCAATAATCCACAACAATTCTTTTACCTCATTGTGCAAGGCAACAATGTGAATGGCTTTGACATGTTTCAATTCAGAAAGTCCCGCTTGAATATCTAATAAAGGTGAAGTTTTTACTAAAACCGTTGCTGTATGTTGGAAAAGTAAATCCAGCTGTTCAACAATATTAGGTGTACAATCACTGAGGAAAAATACTTTCTCTTTATTTTGATTTCTTCGTGCTGGATCCAAATAAATATAGTCAAATTGTCGATCACTTTTGGCTAGATAGTCCAAACTATCTCCTGCTATGCAAGTGATATTGGTCTGTTGAAGTTGCTGATAGTTATGTTGAACAACAGCACTTAATTCAGGTTGTATTTCACAATGGGTGACTTGTTTGATGCGTTGAGCAAAATAGTAACAATCAATGCCAAATCCACCTGTTAAATCAATTAGCGTATTGCCTTCCACCAAAGAAGCTTTATAGGCAGCACATTCTTCTGAAGACGTTTGCTCAATGGATAATTTGGGTGGAAAGACAATGCAATCGGTGGAATACCACTTAGACAACTTGTTTTTAGACTTTTGTTTACTCTCAATCTGCGTTAATAAATCAGACATGGGAATAGCTGGAAATGGACTTTTTTTGAATGCCAAATCCGTTAAAGTAGCTTGACTGTGCTCTTTAAGATAGGCTTGAACTTCGGGTTGAACGATAAGATGAATATCCACTTATAATTTTTTGGTGAGTACTTGAATAAATCGAACATTTGGAAAAAATTCTTTACCAATCACTTTTAAGCAAGTGTACAAAGGAACAGCAGCAATCATACCAAAAATTCCACTAAACATACCACTAGCTAAGATGACAACAAAAATTTCCAGCGGATGTGATTTCACACTATTGGAGAAAATCAAGGGCTGATTCACCACATTGTCAATCAATTGAACGATTAAAAATCCAATCATTACAGATAGCGCTTTCGGTAAGGTAACTGCAATAAAATCATCGCCTATGTAGGTTAACATGGTAAATACAACAGCTAAAATATTTCCAATTAGAGGTCCGATATAAGGAATAATATTGAGGATGGCACATAAAAAAGCAATGGTAGCCGCCCCTTTTACGCCAAAAATTAACAGGACCGTAAGGCAGAGAAGATAGATGACAAACATCTGTACACAAAGCCCTAGGAAATAACGTGAAAGTAAGTTGTTAATCTTGTTGATGGAGTTTAAAACCTTGTTTTCGTGTTTTTTAGAAAATAATTTTTTAAACTGATATTCTAAAACGACTTGATCTTTTAGGAAGAAAAAAGCAATAAAAAGAACAGAGAATAAACCAATACCAATATCGCTCAACATGCTGATGAGGGTATTGAGTAAATTAGGTACAAAATCGAGATTGAACTGCGATTTTAAGTGAGATTCTTCTACAATTTTGTCTAAACTGATTCCTTTGGCATCGAGATAAATGTCTATTTTTTGAATTAACCCATTAAAATCCTCTTGTAAATGCGCCGTATTTAATACCGATAAATTTTGTGCTTGTGTGGTAAATAAAGGTACAAACATAAAAGAAAACCCAATAAAAACGGCTATAAAGAAGCCCATCGTGATACTGATGGCAAACATTTTTTTTAGCTTACATTTTTTGTAGAGAAAATCAACTAAAGGCTTGCCTATTAAGGCTAAGACAAAAGCTAAGGCGATATAAATGAACAAGGTGCGAATTTGGTACAACAATCCCACGCTTAACGCAATTCCACTTAAAATAAGAACTGCGCGAATAATCCCTTGGGAAATTTCTTTGGATTTTAACATGCAATGATTTATTCGTTAGCAAAGACAAAACTATGACAAGCAACAAGAGCAGCTGTTTCTGTTCTCAATCTTGTATGTCCTAAAGATACAGGTTTAAAACCTTTTTCTAAAGCTATTTTAATTTCAACAGGAGAAAAATCTCCTTCAGGTCCAACCAATAAGAGATAATTTTCTTGAGGTTGAATGCTGTTTTTTAGGAGTTGCTTTGTTTGGTCATCTTCACAATGTGCAATATATAAAGCGCCCTGATGGTTTTGTTTTAAAAATTCTTTTAAGGTAATCGGTTCGTTTAATTGAGGCGCATACAGTTGAAGGGATTGCTTCATAGCCGATTGAATAATTTTTTCAAATCGCTCTGTTTTGACTACTTTTCGTTCCGAATGATCACAAATAATAGGGGTAATTTCGTGAATACCAATTTCAGTTGCTTTTTCAAGAAACCACTCATAACGCTCGTTCATTTTAGTAGGTGCAACAGCCAAATGCAAGCGAAAAGGCGTCTGTTCTTTATCGGTATAGCCAACAATATCAGTGAGACAACTGCGATCGGAGGCCAATGAAATTCTAGTTTCAAATAGCGTTCCACGACCATTGGTCACGAAGAGAATATCCCCTTCTTTTTTGCGTAAAACGCGTATAATGTGTTTGCTTTCATCTTTGTCAAAAGTAAAAGTCGACTGTTCTTTATCAATAGAGGGAGCGTAAAATAACTGCATAATGTAAAACCTTAAAATTCAATTCTAGCTTTGGATACAACAGAAGAATCTGCAAAGAGAGATTCTCTATAACGATAGTATCCTACAATACCAATCATCGCTGCATTGTCCGTTGTATATTCAAATTTGGGAATATACGTTTTCCACTTGTATTTTTTTTCCGCTTCTTGTAAGGTTGCACGTATACCTGAATTAGCTGAGACACCACCGCCAATAGCAATTTGCGTAATGCCCGTTAGTTCAACTGCTAACTTGAGTTTATCCATCAAAATTTTGATAATTGTGTGTTGAATCGAAGCACAAATATCAGCTTTGTTTTCTTCTATAAAATTGGGGTTTTCAGCTACTTGTTTCTGAATAAAATACAAGAACTGTGTTTTTAAACCACTAAAACTAAAGTTTAATCCCTCCACTTTTGGTTTGGTAAAAGAATACGCTTTAGGGTTACCTTCTTTGGCATATTTGTCAATCAAAGGCCCACCAGGATAAGGAAAACCTAGAATTTTAGCTGATTTGTCAAAGGCTTCACCCACCGCATCATCTGTCGTTTCTCCCAATACTTTTAAATCAAAGAAACTATTCACTTGTACAATTTGAGTATGTCCACCTGAAATTGTCAAAGCTAGAAAAGGGAACGTAGGTTGATCATATCCACTTTCTTCTATAAAATGACAAAGAATATGGGCATGCATGTGATTCACTGCAATCAAGGGAATATCCAAAGCCAAAGCCAACGATTTAGCAAATGATCCGCCAACTAAAAGCGAACCCATTAATCCAGGACCTTGTGTAAAGGCAATTCCCTGTAATTCTTCTTTCGTAATTCCCGCTTTCTTTAAGGCGATATCAACAACCGGTACGATGTTTTGTTGGTGTGCTCTTGAAGCTAATTCTGGAACAACACCACCGTATTCTTCGTGTATCTCTTGACGAGCCACTACGTTAGACAATACTTTGTTATCAGCTAAAACTGCAGCAGCCGTATCATCACAAGAACTTTCAATCGCTAATATATAGGTGGGTTTTGTGGACATGTATAATTTAATTTAATGCTAATTTATATCTTCTTTTTTTAGTCAATCACTCCTAAAAATTAATTAAATTTGTTGATTGTACGTAGGTATTTAAAAAAAGGAGATTTTAGGGGCAAATTTAAAACATTAATAGTTATCAAAAAATTTAAAAAAATAGTTTTTCGCCTGCTTTTGGCTCTGTTCTGCTTGCTGATTTTAGCAGTGGGATCCATGATGTTGCCAATTGTGCAAAGCTATTTAGCACGCTATGTAACGGAAAAAGTGAATGAAAAATTCGGTACGGATTTTTACATTGACCGTTTATCTATTGATGTTTTTGGAGTGATTCACCTTAAGGGGGTGGAAGCAAGAGACAACCACGAAAATATATTAATCGGAATTGATCATCTTCAAACGCGTTTGGCTGACCTAAATGCTTTGCAACAAGGAAAGGTGTATTTGGGAACAACCCGAATCAATGGCTTGTACATGAATATTCACAAGTATGAAGGAGCAGAGCTAACGAATTTAGATGAACTTATTGCTGTTTTTGATGATGGACAACCCGGGGAAGGGAAGTTCCGATTGAAAGCTTCTCGCATATTTATTAAAAATTCACAGTTAATTATTTCAGACGACAATACGAAAGTAAAAGTGGCGGTTGATTTCAGAAAGCTGCAAGGTCAAGTGGATAACTTTTTAATCAAAGGACCTGAAATATATGGAACTGTGAAAAACGTAAGCTTCCTCGATCATTGGGGAATGAACATACAAAACTTAACCGCAGATTTTTCCCATACCAAAACAAGTATTGGACTAAAAGATATGAAATTAGTCACGGATCAATCGGATATTGAAGGAAACTTGAAATTGACGTTTGAACCTGGCGATATGAAGTATTTTGTCGATAAGGTGAAGTGGGATTTTGAGATTAAAAAGGCCAAATTAAATTCTTCAGATATCAATGTATTCGCCCATGAGTTTGCTTCCAATAAAGAAGTATTCTTCAAAGGATACATGAAGGGGGTGATGAATGATTTTGTCTTAGAAGGAGCTAATTTGGTGGATGAAAACAATTCACAGATTATTGGAAAATTTGCCTTCCGCAATGTATTTGATGATCATAAACCCTTTTGGATGCGTGCCGATTTATCGCGTTTGCAAACCACACGCTATAATTTAGTTGCCTTAATGCCAGATTTATTAGGCAAATCTTTGCCTGAGGAACTGGATGGCTTGGGATTAGTCAATATCGTAGGAGGTATTGAATTAACGAAGAGAACCTTAGATACCGATATTGAATTAGTAACCTCTATCGGAAAAGGGAATGCCAAAATTGCCATTCAACAATTGAATGATCCGGATCACGCTACATACAAAGGAAATATTAAATTGGATCACTTTGATTTAGGGCATTTTATCCACAATGAACAATTTGGATTAACGTCTTTTGATTTATATGTAGATGGACATGGGTTTAATCAAAAGTCGCTGAATACTTCTGTAAAAGGGGATGTATTCTCTTTTGTTTTTGGTAAGTATAAATACACCCAATTGGCAGTGGATGGTTTAATGAAAATGCCATACTATCGTGGATTATTACACAGTGCAGATCCAAATGTAAAACTTGATTTTAACGGAACGATTGATTTAAGTACCAAAGAGAAGAATTACGATTTTGTTGCGCAGATTGATTATGCGGATTTATATGCTTTAGGTTTCGTCAACGATACGTTATCTAAGTTTACAGGTGATTTTGAATTTAAAGCCAAAGGGAATAATATTGAGGATTTAGAAGGTGTCTTTAAAGTAAATAATGCAATTTATGACAATAGTAAAGATCATTATGTTTTTGAAGAATTTTCTATTGAATCTAGTTTTACGGAAGGTGGGGAGCGTTTGTTGAAGTTAAATTCCAAAGAAGCAATCCAAGGATACATCAAAGGAAAATTCTTATTTGGAGAGTCTAAGATGTTGTTTACGAATGCATTGGGTAGTTTGTATACCAATTACTCTCCGTATAAAACAAAAAAAGGACAATACGTTGATTTTGATATTACCGTACACAATCGTTTGATTGAAGTTTTCTTGCCTCAATTAACCTTAAATGAGCGCACGCACGTGGATGGAGAAATTGACAGTGATGAGAATTTATTCAAGCTAAATTTTGATTCACCAAGTATTGCCGTGAGTGGTGTGGAATTTTTCAATATCTTATTGAATGTCAATAATTCCAACCCCATTTATAATACATATGTTTCCATTGATAGTGTACATACTAATTTCTACGATATTTCTGATTTTAACTTACTGAATTTAACGCATAATGATACGTTATTTGTGCGTTCAGAATTCAAAGGAGGTAAAAATCTAAAAGATAAATACGAGTTGAACTTGTATCACACCATTAACGAGGAGAAACTCTCTGTAGTGGGATTCAAGAAGTCAGACGTGTTCTTCAAGGATTTCCAATGGAGCATCAACGAGAATAACGACAAAGCCAATAAGTTGGTGTTCAATAAAAAATTGATGGACTTTACCATTGATTCTCTTGCTATTTCACACAACAAGCAAATGGTGAATTTAAGCGGAGTAATGCGAGATTCAACGTACAAAAAATTGAATTTGTCTTTCGGAAATGTAGATTTGAATAAGATTACCCCTGATATTGAAAATCTGTCGTTTGGTGGTAAAATTGATGGAGATGTGAATTTCTCTCAAATGAAGGATGTGTATCATCCCCAGGCGAATATTGTCATTGATTCATTGCTGATTAATAAAATATACTTGGGAGATATGTTCTTCAAAGTGGATGGAGATAAGAGATTAGAGAAGTTTACCGTTCATTCTAGTTTAATGGATGATGAGGAAAAGGAGCGGTTTTATTTGAATGGAGACGTCGATGTGATCAATAAACAAACCCATTTCAATTTAGAGTCTGGGTTAACGGATTTCCCATTGAGTACGATTGCACCATTTTTAAGTAGTGTGGCTAGTGATATGACGGGAACTGCTTTTGGTAAGATCTCCTTCTTGGGAACAGCGAAAAATCCAGATGTAAATGGACGTTTGTACTTGAATGACACCAAATTCAAATCGAAATTTACAGGGGTGAGTTACGCGTTTGATCAAGAAACCCCATTGGATATTACGACAAAACAATTTATCCTCCGCAAGGCAGGTTTAACAGATACCAAATACAAGACAAGGGGATTGGTCGATGGAAATGTATCCCATAAGATGTTCAAGGATTGGGTGATGAATCTATCGCTTTCTTCTACGAATTTATTGGCTTTAGATACCCAATATGCAGAAGGAAGTTTGTACTATGGAACTGCTTATATTAATGGAAAAGCGGACATTGTAGGGCCTATTGAAATGTTGAGCATTAATATTAATGCGACTTCGAATAAAGGAACATCAATTAAGATTCCGTTGAAGGAGGCACAAAGTACGGGCGAAAATAACTTTATCCATTTCTTGTCTCCTCAAGAAAAGAAATTGCGTTTAACAGGAAATGATTATGATCCCTATAAATACCGCAACAGTGGAATTGAATTGGATTTTGAGTTTTATGTAACCCCAGATGCAGAAATTGAAATTATTCTCGATCGAGAGTCTGGACATGCCATGCGTGGAAAAGGAGCTGGATTTATTACCATGGAAATCAATACACTTGGTAAGTTCAATATGTGGGGGGATTTCCAGGCGTATGAAGGGGAATATAATTTTAAATATGGTGGATTGATTGACAAGAAATTTGTCGTGAAGAAATATGGAACGATTCGCTGGGATGGTAACCCAATGAATGCGATTTTAGATCTTCAAGCCATTTACCATACGGAAGCTAATCCAAGTGTAATTATTGATAATTCGATTATCAATAGAAAAGTACCTACGGATGTGGCTATCGTATTGAATGGAAGCTTAAGTAATCCAGAAGTAGATTTTGATATTAACTTTCCAACAGTGAGTTCGGTTGTAAAATCGGAATTAGACTATAAATTGAGTGATCGCGATACACGTGAAAGACAAGCTATGGCCCTATTAGCAACAGGATCTTTCTTCTCTTCTGATAACTCTTCATCTGCTTTAGCGGGAAGTTTATTTGAACGAGCAAGTAGTATTTTTGACGACTTGTTCTCGGATGTAGATGATAAGTTTAAGGTAGGATTGAACTATGCGCAAGGAGAGCGAAATCCGTATACGCAAACTGAAGGGCGATTAGGGGTAACTTTTACCACGAAAGTGAATGATCGCATCTCTGTAAATGGAAAATTAGGAGTGCCTGTAGGTGGAGTAGAGCAATCTGTTATTGTAGGTGATGTTGAAGTGTTGTTGCGTATCAATGAAGAGGGTACACTAAATGCGCGCTTCTTTAACCGAGAGAATGACATCAATTATATTGGAGAAGGAATCGGGTATACACAAGGGGTTGGATTATCGTATGAGGTGGATTTTGATACGTTAAAAGAGTTAATCGCAAAGTTCTTAAATCAGTCTGAGAAAAAGAAGAAGAAAAAAGAAGAAAAAGAATCTTCTAACAATAGAGCCGAAGACCTGCCAGATTCCGATTACAGTCAAGAGTTTATTCGCTTTTATGAAACAAGACGCAAAAGCGGAAATACGCCTTCGGGGCAGTAATAAAGCCAATAGAAATGCGAAGGAGTTAACTGTTTATTCCTTTCAAGACAGTGTTCGACTTTTCAGGAAGAAATTTGACAAGCAAATAATACGAAACCACTAAGTTTTATTTAGTGGTTTTTTTTATATAAAATACAGGGAACTGAGAGGGAAATTTCTATTACAAAAGGTTACAGTATGTCGATTTTTTAATTTTGTTTTTATTCTTGTTTTTAAGTTAATTATTTAGTGAAGAAAATATTTTTAACTGGTATTTTGTTTTGTGTGTTTGTTTTTTTGTTAAATATGTTGTTGTTTGTGTAATTGTTTGTTTTTGGTTAATTTTTGTATAAAAAAATGTTAATAATAAAACTACATTTGCCGATGTATTTATGATTAACATAACAATATGAAAAAAACCTTACTAATTTTGTTTGTTGTTTGTTTAAATTATTTAGCTATTGCTCAGGAAACGGAGTTGTCGGGTCTATTTATACGACCTAGTTTACAAGAGGCTAAAAGTAAAGCAACAATGAATTTTAACCCAACGCTGAACTTTGATAAAGATAGAACCTCTAGAGTTTATCACAATGTTTTGAGCAAGAACTATACTTTATTTTATGTCTATAAAGAAAAGAATATAACCGATAGCGTCGCTGTAGTTAAACGAGAACTTCCTTTTATAGAAATGCATTTTAATGGTAGAATTTACAAGGCTACTTCGTCATTTTTTTCTGGAGATAAAAAATTCTTTATTCAGGCTAATCATCGTTTTAATGGGACGATGGTTAATCATTTTGGTAGTTTTGTACCGTTAAAAGTAGGATCAAAGACTCATGCCAATCTTTTATTTCTTTTTCATCAACCATCGATTGAACTATATGAAGTAGTATTCTTTCCTTCAGTATTGTCAGCCTTAGATTATGCAAAAGTACACAGTTATTTAGCAATCAAGTACAGTATTCCTCTACCAGAATCTTTTGATTATGTTGATTTTTATGGTCAAGTGGTTTGGAATGCAAAAGAAAATAGCGCTTATAATGCACGTATTATTGGTTTGGGAAGAGCCGATCAATTTGCTTTAAAACAATATCAATCCAAAGCCTATTTAGATAATCTATTGACAATTGGTTTTAGTGAAACTTTACAAGCTTATGCGAGTGAACATACAGCCAAAGAAATAGAGAATAATAGCTATGTTTTACTAGGAGATAACAAGGGGAACTTGACCTTTGAAAAAAAGAATGGACAAGAACAACTGCAGCGAAAATGGAAAATAGTCAACCATAAGGTGAATACTGACTTGCATTTATTTTTTCAGCGAAAAGAGATAGAAGGAAACCCAAAAAACAAAACTGAGGTGTCTTATGACTACTACGCTAGCCTGTCAGCGAAGGAGAACAACGCTTTGGCGACTTTAGTTCCCCTAGAAGTGAAAAATGATTCGCTTCTACATGCTAGTATTCCTTTAACTACAGCTCAAAAATATTTGTCTATTATTAGAAAGCAGAAGGTCGATTTTGACTTTACTTATCAAATTAACTGTGATGAAGTTCTGTTTACAGTTAATTTGCTTTACGGCAAATTGCCTTTTACTTTAAAAGTAGATTTGGAAGGCGGAATCAAAACACTTACATCTTCTTCAACTACTGCTCAATTTACTTTGCCAAAAGATTGGGTAGGAAAAGTAAGTTTGTTCTTAGAAGATGCAGCAGGAAATAAAAAAGGAAAAGAATTAGAGACTTTTGATGCTTTTATTTCCCCAGTGACCTTAGCGTCTACTTATCTTTTATCCAAAGAGGGAACGTTGACGATTAGCCCTGATTTGGATAATTTATCGAAAAAAACATTAACCTATCGTTGGTATGATGCACAACATCAGTTAATCACATCCCAACAAACGCTTACTTTAAAAGAAACTGGAAATTACACCTTAGAAGTTAAGGATCAAGAGAACACTTATTGTTCAAGCTTTAACGTATTGAAAGCGGCAGATGAAAAGATAACACACCAAATAGGTCTTTATCCTAATCCAGTTGAAAAATTAGAAGAATTTGTGGTCTATATTCCTTTAGATAAAATCCAAGATGCGGAAGTTTTAGTGTATACCAATAAAGGACAGTTACTCGATTATAAAATGTATCGAAATACTCCTCAAATTTTGTATAAACATGCCATAGCAACGACAGGAATGTATATGATTGTTGTAAAAACAGGCGAGCAAAAACAGTTTTATCGTTTAATGGTAAAGTAAAAGTAACATGACAACTAAGAGAAAATTTAATATATACAATATGGCATTGTTTAGAATACTATTGCTGTCTTTTTTCTATTCAACAGTAGTTTATCCTATACAAACATATGCAGGAACACTTGCTTTGATCGATTTTAAAATAGCGCAATCCGCTTCTTTTTTCGGGGAGCTAGATGCTATTGAATCAGAGGAGGATTATTTGGAACCCTTTTTAGAAGAGAGTATAAAACAAGAGGAGGAATCTCCTGTTTATACTGTTTCGAATACAGAGCAAACTAGTCTAGCAAATGAAGAAGAAACTTCTGTTTTTGCTCAAATTTATGAGGCAGATTTAGAATATGGTATTATTGGAAGTCAATATGGAGAAAGTGATGATCCTTTGGATAACTTTTTTGATATTTTGATTCAGGAACCAATAGATTTTCGTAAATCCTATTACTTAGAGTATGTGGTAAAAGGAGTAAACAGTTTATCCTCTTTAGCGAGAAGTATTAATGGAAATCCAGCTTTAGGAAATAACTTGGTTCGCTATTCCCAAGAGGAAGAGGTAATAAAAGAGCGTATAAATCCCATTTTACTGAAAAAGGGAAATAATCGAATATTCTTTAATGTCAACAATAGTAGCGGAGTTGAGACCTTTGTAAGTCAAGTAAAAATACTACAAGAAGAGGGGAACAGCAAACTGGAGACTTTAGTCTTGACAGATGTCCAGCAAACAACAGAAGGAGGTTTGTACCTAAGAGGTTTTGTGGCATCTAATCAACCAGCCACTTTGCGTTATAAAATGAATGCTATTCCCTTAGATGGCAAAAAAGAATTTGAAACCATTTTAGATTTTAACCCAAAAGAAATGTCTTATTTGGTTTATCAAGATGCTGAGACTGGTTTGCAACAAATCGATCTTACTCCTTGGTTGAAAAAGACAACTCTGCTTAGTCAGGTACAGCATGAGGTTACTTTGCCTAATAAGAGTGAACGATTTCCAATTATACATCATCAAGAAAATCACATTGAAGTTTCAGGAGCGGCGATTCAGTTTCCAGAAGAAGCAATAGGAAGTGCTATTACTGAAATTCAAGTGGAGAAATTGAGAAAAATCGATCTTGCCCCACAAGGAGCAGGTATTGTTAATATTACTAAAGATCAACAAGGTTATCGCTTTTTACCCGATGGATCTACTTTTGAAAAAGAAGGGCTAATCTCTATTGAATTTGATGAAAATTTAGTGCCTAATGAGACTAAACACGAAGATATTCATATTTTTTATTTTGATGAGTCTAGTAAGAAATGGGTAGCCATTTCCAAAGATCAAGTGATAGCGGAACAAAATAAAGTTAGTGGATTTACGGACCATTTTACAGATTATATCGCAGGGGTTATTCAAATGCCAGAGAGTCCAGATTATTCAGGATTTACTCCTACAGGAGCAAGGAATTTGCCAGCGGCTAAGCCTACAGATAAAATCAACTTTGTTGAAATGCCTGAAGTGAGCAATACTGGAGATGCAAATGTGAGTTATCCTATAGAAATACCTGCAGGAAGAAAGGGAATGCAACCGAATTTGTCTTTGAGTTATTCCAGTGGTTCAAGTAGTAGTGGTTGGGTTGGATTAGGTTGGGACCTAAATGTTCCTTCCATTGAAGTGAATACCACTTGGGGAGCGGCAATTTATGATCCTTCACAGGAATCGGAGCTCTATAGTATGGGAGGAGAAGATATCGTTTTACTAAATAATGGGGTGGAATATGCTCCAAATTTAGATAATAGAATTGGAAGAGTCGCTAATGCTACTTTTGCTCCTCGTATTGAGGGAAGTTTTAGCAAAATTGAACGATTGGGTTCATCTCCTTCTACTTATTCATGGGTTGTTACAACCAAAGCAGGTGTTAAATACTATTACGGTAGTGTTGCCCAAGCTCGATTAACAACAGGTTCAGGTACACAAGGAAATATTGCCAAGTGGATGTTGAATAAAATGGAGGATTTAAATGGAAACTATGTAGAATACGAATACGAATTAAAGAATTTTTCAGCAGGAAGCTTAGCTGGCGGAAAACAAGTGTATTTAAAAACGATTTTGTACACGAAGCATGCCAATAATTCAGCAAATAATGGGTATAAAGTTGTTTTTAATCGAACTAACTCAGTAGCAGGCTCAGCACGTGAAGATAAAACGTTTTCTGTGCGAAGAGGAGTGAAAGAAGTAGAGGATGACTTGCTGTCAGAGATTGTTATAAATAAGGTACAAAGTGGAAATGAAACCCAAATTCGAAAGTATGTATTAGGATATAAAAAGGGTGCTTTTGGGAAAACTTTATTAAATAAAGTAACCCAAATGTATAATAATATAACCTTCCATACGCATGAATTTGAATATCATAATGAAATTGCGAGTGGAGGAATATTTGCTCCAAGAGCAAGGGTGCAATCATATACTGATTTTTCAGGTGTATTTAATAAATTGAAGGTTTCTGCTTCTGCTATTGGAGGAGGAAAAGGAGAGTATAAAGGAATCAATGCTGGAATCTATGGCGGTTTTGCTTCGATTTTTAAACCTACTACGCTTTTGTTTATTTCTAGGGCAGGAACATTGGGGGTTACTGGTTTTAGTAGTTCTTCTAAATCAGAATCTATCATTGCTTTAATGGATATTGATGGAGATGGTTTACCTGATAAAGTATTTAAATCGGGAGATTTTTTATACTATAGAAAAAATTTAGGAGGACATTTTAGTGGTCTTAAAAGTCCTATTTTAGGAAGGTCAAATTTTAGTAAATCAAAAACAAAGACATTAGGTGCTGGACTAGAAGTCAATTTAATTGCACATGCTTCAGGAACCAAAAGCTGGAGTGAAACTAAAATTCCAACTTATTTAGAGGATGTGAATAACGATGGGCTTGTAGATATCGTAGATAATGGAGATGTGTATTTTAATAGTTTAAGTAATAGAGATCGAATTCCTTTTTTTCACAAAAACAGTTCACGATCTTCTAATCCAATTTTTACAAGTGGAGCAATTTCAGTTTCTCCTCCTCCTCAGTTGCCAAGTCCTAAAATTCCAACTGCGGATATTGTAAAAATGTGGGAAGCACCGTTTAATGGAACAGTGAATATTACAGGTACTATCATATCAACAGGCTCAACGGCTTATTACAGTATTGAGAAAGGAAAGGCAACTCAAACTTCAGATACAAGTTTTTTAAAAAATATTGTGTCTGTGCCTAGAACGAATACGGCTACTACAGTAAATGCTATTGCTGTTCAAAAAGGAGACCGTATTTTCTTTCGTGTAATTTCGGGTTCTAGTGGAGCAAATATAGCTGTTGAGTGGGATCCTAAAGTGACCTATACCACGGCTGCTGATGCCAGTTACGTTGATAGTAATGGGTTTAAACCCTATGATAATCCTTTTTCACAAGGGTATGTTATTAGTGGTTTTACACCTATCGAAATTAAAGAAAATGGTACATATAGTATACAAGCAGATGCCTTTGTACTAGATAATAGAGTGAATGTAGCCAATGCTCCTCTGCTATCCGATGAGGTTCTATTAGTAATTAAGCGATTTAAATTAAATACAACCAATACAGCTTCAACTAATTTATATTTGCCTATCCATGCTGGAGCTTTGGTAGATGTATACAAACAGCGAATTAAGTTAAGTGAATTAAATACAATCCCTGCGTTGAACTATCCCTTTACAGTTTCAAATATTATAAGTGGTGATGAGAATAGTTTTCAATATATTAAAGCAGAAATTCAGTCTACTTCCAATGTGAATTGGCAGAAAATTAGTTCACTTTGGAATCCAAGAATAACAGATTCAGAGGGATATTTAAATAAAGTATTGACTCCAGAAATAACGATATATAATAAAGAATATAGAAAACAAAACTTAGCTTTGACGTTAAGTGGACCATCGACTTTCAAAATATCACATAGTATTTCTGTATCTGGATGTAATGGAGATTGTGCACAAGGCTATGTGTATTTCACTGCGAAAAATGGGAAAGGCGAGGTTTTTAAAGAATCGTCAACTAGCAGTCAATATGTCAAATATCGTTTTAAATATGATGGAGGAGCGTTAAAGAACTTCTCGAAATTTAATAACAATACAGGAAATTATGATGTAGTAGGAGGAACTAGTACAGAGACTACGTTTGAATTGTCTTCTACATCTAATTCATTGGCTAACAAGGTGTATTTTGAATGGCATAGTGAAAATCCTTTGGTGGCAGAAAAACTGGTAGGAAATGTCAATCAAGCGGTTTTAAAAGTAACTACCGTTCTAGGAGGATCTGGTGCACCAACAGTAACGACAAATCCCGTTCCTGCGAATGTTTTTGCTAAACTTGGAAATAATCAATTTGGTCCAATGTATCAAAATTGGGGATTCTTTGGTTATAAAAGTAAGCAAGAGGTAAACAATAGAACAGAGCCGATTAATCAGAAAGTGATTAGTAATGAAGGAGTTCAGCAAGGTGTAAATCAAGATTCATCGGATTTAAGTGAATCTGAATTCCGTGAATGTGAAGAAAAAGAAACGTATGAAGAATACATGGCGTGTGTGGAAGAGAAGCGAAATCGCAATGGTACGCCTACCCCAGAAACACCACCAAGACTCTATGTATTATACCCAAATAAAGAGTTAGAAAAATGGCAGTTAAATAGTAGAATGTTCATTACATCTTTATTGAGTAGTCCCTATTTAGAGCGACTTGAAGATGAAGAAGAGCATGATAATGACGATGATGATAGACATTCAAGAGATCGTGGGGTAGATGGTTTAGGTGAAGGATCTGAATCTAGTCACTCTGCTAAAGGGGTGATAAAATACATGACTAGTGTATCGAAAGGTTTTACTGCTGGGGCAATTGTAGTTTCATACAGTGAAAATAAAGTTACAGGAAAAGCAATAAATGATTTTAGAGATATCAATGGAGATGGATATCCGGATATCTTAGGTGATCGCATTCAGTTAACCAACGAAAAAGGAGGATTAACACAGCGTATAATAGACAAAAAAGTATTACAGAATTTTGATGCAAAAGGAACCGGTGGAGGTGTTTCAATTGCTAGTGGTACATTACTTGGTTTCATTCAATCCGTAAAAGGAAAAACCGTTAGCCCAACTACTGCAGTGAAGAGTAGTGGTTCTGCCGCAGGTTTAGGAATCAATAGTTCTTATTTTACTACCGACGATTTTGTGTCTAGTGATTTAGTGGATTTAAACGGAGATGGTCTACCAGATTACCTTGAAAAAGGAGGAAGAGTAGCTTTAAATTACGGAAGTGAATTTAGAGCAGATAATTCATGGGGTATTGCAGACGTAAAAGTATCAGAAACAAAAACCTATTCAGGTGGTGGAGGTGTTAATTTATTTAATGGATCTATTGCCGGTGGCTTCTCTATTTCAAAGAATATCTCAGAAGATGTAATTTCTTTATTAGACATCAATGGCGATGGTTTACCTGATAAGATTGTAGGAAAAAATACCGTTTATCTCAATACTGGAACAGGATTTTCTAGTCAAGCAATTTATCTGCCTGTATCTTCAAGTAAAGAAAATCAAAATATTTCAGGAGGTATAAATGCAAATGTTACCTATTGTATTTACTTCTTGGTTCCTTTAGTTTTTACAGGACCTAAAGTTTGTTTTTCTTTAGGAGGCGATATTGGAAAATCGTTAAGTAAAGAAACGGTTCAAATTATGGATTTTGATGGGGACGGTTACCCCGATATTTTGGTTTCTGATTCAGAAGGAGATCTTCAGGTCGCTTATTCGAGAATTGGAAAAACTAACTTATTAAAAACGATAAAACGACCTTTAGGTGGGGTGATTGAGATTGATTATAGTAATAAGAATCCAAAAGAATCTAAAAAAATAGGGTTAAATTATGCGATGCCTTTTACCAAATGGGTGATGACTAAAGCCTCTATTTACGATGGATATGCTGGCGATGGAGAAAATACGATGCGTCGTAGTTATAGCTATTACAAAGGATTTAAAGATCGTAGAGAACGAAAATTCTTGGGATTTGGAGAAATTGTTACCAACGAATTAGATCGAGCTGGAGAAGTATTCCGCAGTGTAAAAGATGAGTATTTAGTTAATGGAGTAACTGAATCAGAAGCGTATGGACCTGGATTAAATCCAATGGTACGTCAATATTACTTTAAAAAAGGCTTATTAGAAAAACAAACGATGTATGACAAACATGGTCGTATTTATTCTAAAGTGCAAAATGCCTATCAGTTTTATAGAGTAAGTGCAAATAACCAATCAGATTACACCATTGGCTCAAGTCAAATTAGCTTTAGTGAAAAAGAAAGGTATCTACCTTTATTAAGCAGTGTAATAACTTCGAAATACGAATTTAATGAAACCGAAACTACAGGACAAGAATATCAAACTCGTGTGTATTTTGATCGTTATGATCGCTATGGTAATGTTTTAAAGTATAGAGATGTAGGGGATAGTCATACCTTAAATGCAGCGGATTTAATTACGGTAAATATGACCTATCATTACAATACAGCAAACCATTTAGTTGCTATTCCTAAAACCCACGAAGTAATTTTCCAAGGGCAAAATAGAAAAGTAGAAAGCGAAATTGATGCGAAAGGAAATATGATCGGATTTAAAAAGTTTTTAAGTCCTACTCAATCGGTTAAATATCAATTTAGTTATGATGGTTTTGGTAATCTTACGCAAAAGAAACATCCTGTAATTAATGGAACACAGTATGAGGAAACTATTAGTTATGAAACTATATTTAATTTGTATCCTAATAAAATACTAAATAATCGTGGTGGTGGTGCTTTGTTAGCATACGTGTATGGATGGGATGTATTATCCTATGTGAAAGTTAATGGATTAGAGGCGGTTAGTTATAGCTATGATTCTTTTGGTCGAATGAATTTGATTTCAGCAAATCAGATTAATGCGAAGTATCTTTTGCAAAATATATACAACCTTCAGTATAACCCACAACAAAATTTGTATCCATACGTGCTGACAGAAAAATCCGCGGTAATGGTAGATGCTCAAAGTTCAAGTTATTCGGATGTATATTATCAGTCTAGTTTATTTACGGACGGTCTAGGACGAGTTATTCAGGTCAAGCAGCAGCTAGATAAAGATGAAAGCTGTCCAGGTGTTACTACTGGGTATCGTCTTGCAGTAAGTGGGGCAACGCTATATGATGAGTTTGGTAGAAGTATAAAAACATCCCTGCCATCCGAAGAAGTTAATTGCTCACAAAGTCTGGTTAGTGGATTGACACGTTTCTCTACTCCAATTATGGATGCAGATAATTCGATGGAGATGATGTATGATAATGTTGATCGACCTATTTCTGAGTTCGTAAATGGAATTAATGCTCTTACTAAGTATACTTATGGTTTTGGACAAGATTGTTCAGGAGTAAAGCGATTTAAAAAAGAAGTAACCTTACCTGAGGGCAATAAATCAATTTCTTACTTTGATGCAAAAGGTAGAAAAACCGCTGTACAACAAATCGGTGATAACCAAACCCTATGTACGATTTTTAATTACAATGCATTAGGAGATGTAGTAAATGTTACGGATGCAGAAGGAAAATTAACTTCCTATATTTATAATACAATAGGACAGTTGAAGGAAAAAAATCAAGTAGATAAAGGACAAGTAAAATATACCTATGATGATATTGGACAGGTACTTACATTAGAAACAAATAATTTAAGACAAGCTAGTGAAACGATAGCGTATAGTTATGTTAAAGAACAATTAGTTAAAGAAAAATATCCGAATAATACGGTTGATTATTCCTATAATAACGATTTACTAACAGAGGTAAAGGATAATGTGATTCAGGATCACTTTACTTACAGTTATTATGGAGATATTAGTAAACAGAAAAGAACGGTGCAAACACCAGATGGATATTCTTATTCCTCAGAAGTGTCATTTGTTTATGATTTTTGGGGAAGAATAGGAAGTATTACATATCCTGATGCCGAAAAGGTCATCTATCATTATGATCAAGGAGGAATGCTAAAACGCATCGTTAACAATACTAATTTTGATTATGTAAAATCTATTACATACGATCATTATGGCAATCGCAAGAAAATAAAATATGGAAATGATGTAGAAACAGAATATTTCTACAGTCATCAGAATCGTTTGAGAGGATTAACTTTACGTCGTCCGACCAATGAATTGTTTATGAATCTATTGATGACCTATGATCACAATAGTAATGTTACTTCAATTAAAAATGCAAGTTCATTACATGCTACTTTGGATATAGGAGGTTTGTCAGAACAGAATTATAGTTATGATGGATTTAATCGTTTACAAGCGGCGGCTACGAAATGGGAAGGTAAACGAGAGAAGCATAGCTCTAGTTTAGGAATGAAGTATAATAAAACGCATGGTATTTCTTCTAAATATCAGAATCACAATGTATTTAATATTTATACAAGCGTATCTGAAAATACAGAAAATCAATACACGGCAGATTATAAATATGATGCAAGTAAGCACCAAGTAGCGTCTATTACTTACAATGGAGTAGGACAACAGGGATTGAGTTATTTGCAACATTTAAAATATGACGCCAATGGAAATATTTCAAAAACGACTAAAGTAGAAAGAGCTTCTAATCGCACTGTTGATGATAGAAGTTTATATTGGGATGCCAAAGATCAATTACAAGCCGTTGTAGTTGGGAATCAAGTCTCTTATTACAACTATGATTACACAGGAAATCGAGTTGTCAAGAGTTTAGGACAAAGTCAAAGTTTTGCCATAAATGGTTTATTTAATTCAAGGTTGTCTGTAGTAGATAATTATATTTTGTACCCGAATCAGTATATTACGGTAGAGAAATCGGGTAATTATACCAAACATTACTATTCTGGTACCGAGAAAATTGCCAGTTCAATTGGAGCAGGTATTTCTTTTGGTTCTGGAAATAGTACGTATCGTACTCAGTTTGAAAGCGGTTTAAGAGGGTTATTTGCGGATTCGAATTACGATGAACCTCAATTCTTTACTCCTACTAATAGAGCAAGTAATTGTGAGGAAACTTTATACTATCTCAAACAGATGTATGAACAAGATGGTAGTTCAGAGTGTGCAAGACGATTTAATGAATTACTTCATGGTGAGCCAGATCCATGTGTAATTGTTGAGAAGATGGAATTCGCGGGATGTATTGAAAACTGTGATAAGGAGTTAGAATCTATTATAGAGGGATTTTATAAAGAAAAGAATGAAAAATGTTTAGCAATCATCAAAAATCAAGATGGAAAAGGATATACTTCTTGTCAAATTATAGACATACTGTATAAAGAAGGATGTTTAGATGAGAAGTGTTTAGATGAGTATAACAGCTGGATTTCATTTTTAGAGGAACACAAACGCTTCGATTGTTTAGAAAAATTACTTGCTTATGTTAAGAAAAGCGGGATGGACATGTGTGAAGCCGTAGCGTATATGGAGAAAAATAGTGATTGTTTTGATATTGAGGTGGTTGAAAATTGTTATAAAGAATTTTTATCCGCTTATGAAAACTGTTTACTTTTATATTCGGAAGAATTAGAAATCATATATTCAGGTGGAGATACATCAGTTTATAGAGAGCCAGAATATGATTGTATTTGGTATATTATCAAGTTTCCTGTTGATTCTACAGAAATTGATTATTGTGAGTTATTGAAATACATGAAAGTTCCGCCTAAAAAACCGAACCCACCTGTAGTTCTACCAGAAATACCAACACCAGGTGAAGTTACAGAAGTTGATCCTGTAGTTCCAGAATTACCTGTTATTCCAGAACGACCTTATCGTCAAGGAAAAATATGGTGGTACCATAGCGACCATTTAGGCAGTTCTTCTTACCTTACAGACATCAATGGAATACCTACACATTATTATGGTTACCTACCGTTTGGTGAACTGATGGTAGAACACAACAATAGTAATTATGACAATGTGTATAAATTCAATGGTAAAGAATTGGATCCACAAACGGGTTACTATTACTATGGTGCGCGTTATTACGATCCGACGATGAGTATATTTTTAAGTGTGGACCCGTTGGCGGAGTCTCAACCCAATAAGATGCCTTACCATTATGTTAGTAATAATCCAATTAATAGAATTGACCCTACAGGAATGTTGGACCATGATTATAAAATTAATGACGATGGAACATTTACTAAAGTGAAAGATACAAATACACCTGATAGAGTTTTTAATAGCCAAGGTGGATTTGTAGATTTAGAATATAATGGACAAATTGATGATATGAAAAAGTATGGCGATTCATCAGTTTTGAAGGTTTCAGATGGTTCAAAATCTAATGAGATTTTTGAGTTCTTTGCAAAAAATTCAGAAGTAGAGTGGGGACAAGTTAAAACAGATCAGTCATCCTATGTTTTAACAGATCATGATAGTTTTAGTGTTAATGGTTCAGGATTTGCCTACAGTCTTCTTAATAAAGGTGAAAATGTAACTGATATAAATCATTCGCATCCAATTCATTATATAGGAGCAGAAACACCGAGTGGTTATGGTTATAATGGAACTATTGATAATTCATATAGTAAACCAAATCCATATAGTGAGCCTATGGGAGATTATAAGAGTATGAAAAATTTGATTAATGGTTTTAAAATAGGTGATAAAGACTACAAAGGGTATGGGGATAAAGCAAGAAAAATAAATTTTAGAGTATTTAATACAGTTAAAAATAGTTATATAAAATATGATGAAAATAGTGCAGTTAAAGAGTAGATACTGTCTTTGTGTGTTATTATTTTTTACTTTAAGTAGTTGTAAATTTAATAATATTGTATCTAAAGAAGAGTTAAAAGCTTATGAATTAAAAAACGATTATTTGATAAAATCATTTGATTTTGTACTTGAAGATATAGATGCTCAAAGATGGAAAAGTAAAGAGGATAAGTTGTTTATTGTGAGTGCTATAAGAAAAAATGATAGTATTTCTGTACGAATAGTACCAATGTTAAAAAAAAAACACTTTTTAACTTCTATTCCAAACAATTATACTGCTTATTTAATTTATAATGATATTGCTATTTTTTATTGGGGAGATGATAAATTGTTTTTTAAATCATCTAAAAGAAAAATAGATATAGATCATTTTATGTCTATGCAACAAATTCTCAATAAAAGCAAAGATGAGGAGGGAATTGTAATTATTGATAATAAAGAATACTTTGGATTTGAATTTGTTATTTTTGAGAATAGACTTAAATTAGTTCAAAAAAACTATTATAGCACCCCTTTTATTACGGAGTAAATTATATTTTGAAAACAAATAAAGATACATCCCCAACCTTCCAAAACGGATCGTTGGGGTTTTTTAGTTAACGGTTTACGGAAGATTATTCGATACAAAGAGAATTAAAACTGTACACAGTAAGTCCACCGTAAACCAAATAAAACACCCTACCACCGTTGGTATTGGAGATGGGAGAAGAGAAATCGAAACGTAGTGAAGATTCATCGAACACCAAAAAAAATATAAAATAAGTGAGATAAATGGGTGGAATTTGTCAGAATAGTCAATCCTACACTATAAAAGAAACACCACCCTATCATTACACAAAAAAATATCGACATTTTAAACGACGTAGGGTAAAGTGTTTCAAAAGGTAAAGTACAGCCGAAGACTACAAAAAAGCAACAGTGGTGTAGTAAAAAGAGTAGTTGGGTTTTAGTCAGTTACTTCACTATGTTCAGTATGACAAAAGGGGAAATGCTTTTTTAGTGCTATAAAGGAGATGAATTCCAACGTACAATGCAATCTAAAGGTGTACAATTGGTTTTAAAAGGACTTTGTAGTAAGTAATCAATTGCAATAAAATTAAACAGTTGTAGCGTATGTTTTTAAAAAGTAGTTTATCGTCGGTGGAGTAGTAAAGAGGAACGCAGTGAGTCGAAGGCTACGACATTGAGGATAAATACATAGTGTTTTTACAAAGACTACTTTTTTGCTTTGAACTAAAGACTACCATTGAAAGAATAAAAACAGTCAAATGAAAATCAAAAGATTGTATGTATTTATTTTGACTCCATAACAATTGGATCGTTAAAACAATAAAAATCGATTGTACGAAGTATTTACTGCCTTAAAACCAATGGTTGAAGCAAAGAATGATACTGCATTTACTTTATTGGAGTACAAAAGAAGAAAGTCGTCGACTTATTAAAAGGACAAAGAAGAAATACCATTGTTTTTACCTTTACTACAACAATTAAAAAACACTGCAATGCATATAGTATTGATTTTTATTACAAAGGAGGTAGAATCGCTTTAAAAAAGCAATACACAATGATTTTAAATGATGGCTACATTATAAAAGCAAATCAATTGCTATTTACTACAAAAGAGAAGCTATCTTCTATTGTAGCCTATTATTTGCGAAAATGAAACAGAGACGCAACGCAGTGAAGTCTCAATGTAGCTTTTTGATTACTTTTTTTTAAAAAGTGATAAACCAAAACCAATTATTATCTTTTTTTTACTTAATTGCTTTTATTAAATTGTTTATTATATATGAGTGCATAAAACATGTTTTGTGAGTATAAGAATTGTGTTTTGCAAATGCATAAAACATGTTTTTCTTTTTTGTAGATTTGTAAAACTAATAGTAGACAACTGCGAAAAGTAGACTAAAAAATGGAGATAAAAATAAATAGACAAACTAATATAAAGATTCCATCGGCTATATTAATAATTAGTACTAAGGAGTTGAATTTTAACAATAAACTGATTTATGGACTGCATTATAGCTATAGTTAAAAAGGGCAAATTACGCATTTAACTAATAAAGAGATTGGAGCTATTTTGAATATAAAAGAGAACACCGTTCAAAATAGCAGAAAGAAAATGTGTGAGTTAGGGTATTTAGTTCGACTTAAAAAAGGACAGTTGACTATAGTAGAAGAGAAATTAACACAATTAGAAGAAGAGCAACAAAGTAAACCCACCAAAGCAGAAAGAGATCGCAGAGCAATACTACTGCCTTTTGAAATATACAACAGTGACTTAGTAGGAGGAGCAAAGCTACTTTGGGGAGAGTTTAATACTTTTAGGGAAACAAAGGACGGTTATCAATCAATGCGTGAATACGCTTCAAAGCGATTAGGCAGTTGTGAAAGTAGTATAAGTAATTGGACAACCATATTGAATGAAGAAGGATTTTTGGATTCCTACTACTACAATAGGAGTCATAATGGAAGTCAGAGAACAATAAGAACGAAACGCTTTGAAAGAGACAGTGATAATATCATAGAAGAAGAATTACCACTACTACAAAAAACGATAGACGACTTAACACCAATACAAAAACAGATTGACGACTTACCGCCAATTATAACACAGACATTTGTAGAGCAAACGTATGATGAAGTAAATAAGCAGTATAAGGGAATAACGTCGTATGCAGAAGTCCAACTTAGAATTAAAGCAGAAAAAAAGCTTAATAAACGTGGGAATTTACTACCAACACCACAGCAAATACAAAGAGAAGTTGATAGACTAAAACAAAAGCAGATTATAAAGGACAAAGTACTCTCCCCAATGGAAGTGCGATTAATAGAGCAAAGAGAAACAATGGAGTTGGAACAGCGCAGAGCTAAAATAATAGCAAAGCAGAATAAGCAAAACAACAAAAGTAAATAACATCATAGACCAAATAAGCAAAAAAGATAAGGGTAGCAAACACTACCCTTATTTTAGTTTATTGAGATAGGACAACAACAGTTGAGCGTTTTCATTGCCATTAATTTTGATGTAACTATTGAACGACTGTTCGGTTTGATGTCCTGTTATCGACATAATAACGCGTGAAGGGACGCCTTTTTTAAACAGATTAGTAGCAAAAGAGCGACGTGCTGTGTGAGTAGAGATCAATTGATATTTAGGTAAACATTGTTCGACTCTTTGCTTACCCTTAGAGCGAATAAGGATAACATTGTCGTTTAAGTTAGCCAATTGCCCAATTATTTTAAGGTATTTATTCATCGTTAGACTACAACAAACCGTAGGAAAACCATTAGGCGTAGACTGATAGCGATTGAGGATTTGCAAAACAATAGGCAGTAGAGGAATATTAACCCATTGTAGTGTTTTTTGCGTTTTAATAGTAAGGGTGTTATCGCTAATGTTTTCCCTTTTGACTTTTGCAATATCGCTAAAGCGCAAACCTGTATAGCATGCGATAATAAAACAATCGCGAACTAATTGCATTGTAGTATTATCGGATAAATCCAATTGTATCATTTGCTGTAGTTCGTCTTCACTTAAATAAATGTTGTTGACTTCTTCCTTTAATACCTTAAACTTTTTGCTTTTATAAGCAGTACAGTTGTGGATATTGTGCTCCAAAGCATTGTTGAGAATGATTTTGATAATTTTAATAGCCCTACCAAAACCATTAGTATGCAGTGATTGGATATGGGTATAAAAGTGAAGAAAATCGTAGTAGAACGCCATATCGAACGAATGCCAACACAAAGATACTTTCGCATAGCTTTGATACTGTAGAAGCTTATGGATTACCGTTACATAGGTTTTAACTGTAGCATTAGATTTGTGTAGTTTACTTTGCGCTATAAATTGTTTGGCGTAGTCAAAAAAAGAAAGCGCATTGGATTGACTTCCATTTTGTAGTTTGAGTTGATTGTACTTTTGTTTAACAATGAAAGGCATAGGCGATTGATTATCGCTTAGTAGTTGATTGACGATGTCTTCTACTTTTTGTTTAAAAAGGCGCAAATACGAATTAAGCGTAGTGGCAGTATCATATGACTTTTTAGCGCATTGTTTAGTTGTATCCCAATAATGCATATCAATATTTTTAAAAGTAGAGAACAAAACACTTTGTTTATTGTGAGTATAGCGAAGCATAATCATCGATTGATTACTGCCAACTTTGCGCTGTTGTTGTGATTTAGAAAGAATAAGCTTTAGTGTAGCCATAGTTATACATTTTTATTAGTTAACCTTACGACTAAACACCCCAAAGAGACAACAGCAATCAGCGCATAAACAAACGCAGTTAAAAAAGGTAATAAGCAAAGACTAAAAAATAGCAGTTGGAAGATGAAAAACCAAAGAGAATTGCGATATTTACTTTGTGATTAGCTTAACATAAAAAACAAAAAACGAAGTGAAGCAGTTGTTGAATAAACAGCAAAACACCAAAAAGTTAGCGCATATACAGACGCACATTGAAATACAGTGTAGATAAACCCACTAAAACTGCAAAGGTAAAAGGAAGGACAATGGTACCATAGCGACCATTTAGGCAGTTCTTCTTACCTTACAGACATCAATGGAATACCTACACATTATTATGGTTACCTACCGTTTGGTGAACTGATGGTGGAACACAACAATAGTAATTATGATAATGTGTACAAATTCAATGGTAAAGAGATAGACCCACAAACAGGTTACTACTATTACGGTGCGCGTTATTATGATCCTACAATGAGTATATTTTTGAGTGTGGATCCGTTAGCGGAAGATTTTCCAGGATGGACACCATATCATTATGTACACAATAATCCAATTAATTTGATTGATCCGACGGGTATGAGTGCGGAACAATCAGGAGAGGGAAATCCACGTGGTAATGTTAGAATCGTGCTTAATTTAGGTGGTGGTGCAGATATTAATGATGCCGCAGATCATAGAAAAAAACAAATTGAAAAATCTAATCCATTAGATAAATTAATATACATTACAGATCCTAATTTAGGAAATTTAAAAAAGAATGTTGAAAGTGGTATTGAAAATGCTAAGAAAGAAGGATATGGTAGTACAGTTGAATTTAGTGTTTTTGGCCATAGTGGGGTTGATGGACCTAAAGGTGAATATCAATCAACTAATGCATTAGATTTAAGTAGATTGACAGGAAGTGAATTTGATAAAGGACAAATGTCATTATCAAATTGGGCTAACATTGATTACAATTTTGATTCATCGGCAAGCGTTGCTGCATTTTATGGTTGTAATACAGCAAGTTGGGCAGAAAAGTTTATAGAGAATACAAATGTAAAATATACAGCAGGTATTGCAGGTGGTGCAGGAGGAACTTATTCTACGAAAGGTAACTTTGATAAAACATATAGAAATTTTTTATTTCCGGCATCTGGAGTTTATCTCAGATCTCAAGAAGGAGGACAAGTTTTGCCTTTGTTTTTATATACTAAAGGAAATTATGAAAAGTCTTTAAATGGGGGGAATGTATTGAAAGAAAGATACATATATGGTAATGCTACAATTAATCCAAAGTAAAAATGAGAAAGAAAATATTGTTTTTAATACTTATAGGAGGACTATATTTTACAATAACTTTTATTATGAGTTTTTTTATAAAATTCCCGCCTTTTAATCATGGTTTATCAATTGGTTTTCCAGTTGTATATTATCAGTTTAATGTTTCATCAAATGAAATACAACATGGAATTATAAGAGAAAATCTTTATTTTAATATATTAATCATTGCTGTATTGTATATTATTTTTTATAGATTCTTTAGAAGAAAGTAACTTTTAAATTTCCCCAACCTTCCCAAACGGATCGTTGGGGTTTTGTTATTTAGGGGGGATTGGTTATGAGAAATCGAAACGCAGTTGAGATTCATCGAACACCAAAACAAATGTAAACGTAGTGAGATAAATGAGTTAAGAATTGTCAGAGTAGTCAATTGTGCACTACAAAAGAAACACCCCACCATCGTTACACTATTAAAAAAGGCATCGACATTTTAAACGACAATGGTAAAGTGTTTCAAAAGGTAAAGTACAGCCGAAGACTACAAAAAAGCAACAGTGGTGTAGTAAAAGTAGTAGTTGGGTTTTAGTCCTTTGTTTGCTATAATAGCAAAGAATACTAACGTAATATGCAATTTAAAAGCATACAATTGATTTAAAAAGTGTTTTGCAGTACGTAATCTATCGCAATAAAAGTAAACAGTTGTAGCGTATATTTTAAAAAGTAGTTTATCGTCAGTGGAGTAGTAAAGAGGAGCGCAGTGAGTCGAATGCTAAGACAGTGAGGATAAACAATAGTGTTTTTACAAAGACTACTTTTTTACTTTGGACTAAAGACTGCTACTACAAAGAAGAAAACAGTCAAAGGCAAATCAAAAGATTGTATGCATTTATTTTGACTTCATGAGAGGGATTCTTCTTACCTTACAGACATCAATGGAGTGCCTACGTATTACTTCGGTGCACTTCATGAGGAGAAACCGCAGCAAGAGCAAAATTCATCGAACACCCAAACAAAATAATAACTTGGTGAGATAACTAATGGTGGAACACAATAACAGTAATTACGATAATGTGTACAAATTCAACGATTTCGGAGACTAAAGCGAGTAGCTTTAGTTGAACGAAGGCACGTAGTGCAGAGTTAGATCCACAAATCGAAACGCAGTGGAAATTGAAGCGAAGCTGAGATTTATCGAACACGCAAACAAAATATAAACTAGGTTAGATATATTCACCGAGACCTTTGAAATAAAATAGCTAGAAGGAGGTAAACGGGTTATTACTATTATGGAGCACGTTATTACGATCCAGGAGCGAGTATATTTTTGAGTGTGGATCCGTTATATGAGCAGTTCCCTGCTTGGAATCCGTATCATTATGTACACAACAACCCGATTAATTTAGTGGATCCAAGGATGGAAAAACAATATTGGAATCCAAAATCACTATTTATAAAGGAATTATTGATGATTTAAATTTGAAATATGGAGATGGTTGGGAAGTAACTCGACCTGATAATGGGGGAGTAATACATAGTGGAAAAATTAGTAAAACCCAAAATATGACAGGAACCTTAGGGCATGAATTCATGCATACATTAGACAAAAAATCTTCAAGTACTTTGTTTCCTAATAGTAGCGAAAGAGAGATAGAAAGAAGGCCACGACAATTTTCGGAAATGTTCTATTTTCAAATTTCAAATAAGAAATAATATGAAGAAAATTATATTTTTATTATGCTTATGTTCAATTATTAACATGAGAGCTCAAAATATTGATTCTAAAGTTAAGGAGACGATTTATGCATTTATTTATAAAGGAAATCAATACAATAATAGACTTGATTGGGAGAATAAAGAGCAATTGGATATGCTGATTTATATTGAACCTATACGTTCTAATATTGAAGGAATAGATATTTATTTTTTTAGAGTTACATTAAAACCATTACGAGCATATTTATTAATAAGCCAAAAGAATGAAACGATAGTTATAGGAGAAAAAAATAAAGATATGTTTGAAGAATTGAAAGAATTGTATGATTTTTTAATATGTTCAGAAGAAGACAAATTGAGTTTTCTTCAGTGTGTTTCAAATAATTTGTTTTTTATTTATCGAAATAATTTAGAAGTTGAAAATAGTAATAGAATAAAGGTAAATGGTGAATATATTGAGCATATTAAATAAAAAAGTAATGTTTAAAAATAAAAATATAGCATTGATTATAATAAGATGATGATATTGTGATAATTTAAGCCCCAACTTTCCCAAACGGATCGTTGGGGTTTTTTAGTAAACAGTTTACTGTTAACGGTTGACAGAGGTATTATTCTATGTGAAGAGAATTAAAACTGTATACAGTGAATCGTTTACTGTAAACCCCCGAAAAGAATTAACTTTGCGATAGTTGCGTTTAAAATAAAATCACGCAGATATTAAAATAAATTGGACCAAACCATGAACAGTCAAGTTTATATCTCTTGTAGTTTTGCTTTGAGAAAACTTTTAGTTGAAGAATTAAAAACGATAAAAAGCGTTTTGTTGGCATATGAGTATCAACCGTGGGTATTTGTAGAACACTATACATTTACAGCGCAACAAGAAAAAGAAATGATGCAACAGGCGATGCAAGACATTGAAAATAGTGCATTTTTACTTGCAGAGACTACAGATAAAGGCATTGGTATAGGCATAGAAGCAGGCTATGCTAAAGCGTTAAAGAAACCGGTTGTATATTTGAGAAAACAAAGTGCAGAACACTCTACAACATTAGCTGGATTAAGTGATTATCAAATTATTTATCAAGATGCTGTTGATTTAGCTACACAATTAGAGGAAGTCATTCAAGTGTTGTCACAAAGGCAAGAAAAATTGTAGCATGAAAAAAGAAATTTTAGATCGAATTAGTCAATTAGGAGGTGATGTTAGTCAAGTAAAAGGACAAACAATACTAGAGGATTTGCTGTCTATTACCTTCAATACAGTGTTGTATAAAAGACCCATTGATACGCCTTGGGCTAAAGCGGAGGAAGAAGAACCTATTTGGGGATTAGGTGAATTCATTGAAGAACATCAAGAACTTGTGGATACCAACCGAGAAGCGCTTTATCAAAAAATAAAGGACCAGTTTTACACGCTGACGGAGGAAAGTCATGGACAGACTTTTTGGCAACCGGTACTTTTCACCCCATTTAAAGAGGGAACTACTGATTATAACAATTGGTATGATGGTTATTTTGATGATTATACCTTGGTGGATTTAAGTGAGATTGAGAAAGTAACTGGTAAGCAAAGAGGAGATTTTTTGCAGTTGTTTTACAGCTATGGATTCCCAGATCAATTGTATATTAGTTTAGATGATCCTGAAAAAGAAAATCCAACGGTGTTTGGCACTGATCATGAAGTTTTTTTTGGAGAAATTACCAACGAAGGCTCTTTAGAAGCGTATTTCAATCAATGTATGACTAGGGATGAGCTTATTGAAATAGTAGCAAAGGCGTTAGATAAACAACAAAGCAAATGAAAATACAAGAACTACTGAAGCAGTTAACAGCAAAGGAAAAAGCCCAAATAAAAGCTGTGCAAGTGCGCGAATTAGATGAAGAGGAACCAGGGAATTTTGTTGCGTTTGTCGATGAAGCAGAAGAAACTTATGATGTCCATATTGTGTTAAATGAACAAAGTGTTCAACGCATGACTTGTGATTGTGGATCGACGCAAAACATTTGTGTCCATCAAGGAGCTGTATTACTGCAAATCACTGAAAAAGGATTGAAAGTAGCTCCAACGCAAGTGGTCAAAAAAAGAAGAACAAAGGCGAAACAATCCGTTAGTGAAGCGCTAGTGTTAGAACAAAGTAAAGAAATATTAGCGCAATGGTTGATTGATATTTTTAAGAAAAACAAAACCTTAGAGCAGCAGTTTATCGTTACTTTTTCTCAAGAAAAAAGAGAGTATACCGTCGAATATGTAGAGGAAATTATGCAACAAACCTTTAAGGCTGTAGCGGGAAAACGCAAAACACTAGAAGGAGTAAAGATTAAGAAAATATTAGATACATTGGCGATTGCCTTTGAACCCGTTAACGATTTTATCACGGTCAATATTGATAAACCCATTGCTTATCAACTTTTCTCAACGATTATGAGGGATATGCAAGCCTTTGATAAGCGCATTTCCCATCACAGTAAGAAATTTGCTGATTTCTATCAAGAATATAGTACTTGGTTTGCCTTGACATTGAACAATATGCAAAACCAATCCCACTGGCAAGTGCAGTTGGAACAACTAATGGAGGGAATATTTCTGAGCGATAGCCCAACAAAAACCATTGATTGTGTGTTACTCAAAACGAGCTACGATCATGCAGATGCCAACCAACAGAAAGTCTTTGCTCAGGCTTTGTCAGACTATGTGCTCAAAACATCCCACGCCCGTTATGATTTTAAAATGGACTTTGTGAGTTTTGTTCGCGATGTCACTTTGACGCACGACTGCTACGAAGAGCTGCATGTGTTTTTTAAAGTAAGCGCCTACGAATAACGAATGGTGTAACCTAAGTTACTGTAGGATTGCAAGAGGGAGTTTATCTTCGCTTACAAAATAGAATAACATGTTACAGTGGTTAAAAAACATATTTGGTTCAGCCGAAGCAAAACCTTCTTTAGCAACACTAGTGCAAGAAGGTGCTATATTGATTGACGTACGCACCCAAGGAGAATACCTTAGTGGCAGTGTAAATAAAGCAGTAAATATCCCTTTAGATCAGTTGGTCGCTAAAAGTGGTAGATATAGCCAAGAAACGCCTTTAATTGTCTTTTGCAGAAGCGGTATGCGAAGCCAGCAAGCAAAAAGAGTATTAGAACAGTTGGGCTATCAACATGTATACAATGGAGGGGGAGTTCGTGCGGTGAAGAATCAATTAGATAAATAAACAAAAAACCAACTGGAATTTCAGTTGGTTTTTTTGTTTATTCTTCTTTCTCGTCTGAGAAATATTGATTGTAAATTTTGATACTGTCAATAGGATCAGGCATACCCATGGGAGCATTGTCACGCTCATATTTCTCAATTAGAATTTGTAATACCTCTAGTTCATCTACAGTATCTTTATTTTGTGGACTACTTTCTAATAGTTGTACTTTGATCATAGCCATGTGGTAATCTTCTTCCGTACGAATAGGTCTTAATTTCATAATACTATAATTTATTGCACTTTTTGGTTGAATCAAGGCTAGTATATTCCTGCCTTTCCTATAAAACTACACCTTTTTTTTGATTAAAGCGCTTGATTGATTGCTAATTACTGTTAAGAACCATAAAAAAAGCCTTCGGTTACGAAGGCTTTTTTTTGTATAGTATTATTTTGTTTGATTTGCTTCAATCCATTGACGTGCATTAACGAAAGCTTCCATCCAAGGAGAAACTTCGTCTTTGCGTCCTTCTGGGTAATTCGCCCAATGCCATTGGAATAATGAACGCTCAATATGAGGCATCATAACCAAGTGACGTCCTGTATTGTCACACATCATTGCTGTATTGTAATCGGAACCATTTGGATTTGCAGGATAGCTATCGTAAGCGTATTTTGCTACAATATTATAGTTGCTTTCTGCTTCTGGTAAGTTGAATTTACCTTCACCATGTGAAATCCAAACCCCTAAGGTACTACCGGCTAAGGTAGATAACATGATTGAGTTATTCTCTTGAATGGTAACGGAAGTAAAGTTACTTTCGTGTTTTTGAGAATCATTGTGTAACATTTTTCCATGAACAGCATGTTCTGGATTAATTAACTCCAATTCCATAAACAATTGACAACCATTACAAATACCTACGGATAAGGTATCTTGACGAGCAAAGAAGTTTTTCAGTGCTGTATTTGCTTTTTCATTGTACATGAACGCACCAGCCCATCCTTTTGCCGATCCTAATACGTCAGAGTTAGAGAAACCTCCAACAGCTCCGATGAATTGAATATCTTCTAATGTTTCGCGACCTGAAATTAAATCCGTCATGTGAACGTCTTTCACATCAAATCCAGCTAAGAACATAGCGTTGGCAACTTCTCTTTCAGAGTTACTTCCTTTTTCGCGGATAATCGCTGCTTTTGGGCGTGGTTTAGACGCATCGATAGCTGGTTTCTTTCCATCAAATTGCGATGGGAAAGCAAATTGTAACGGCTGGTTTTTATAGTTGTTAAAGCGTTCAGTTGCTTTGTTGTTTTTGGTTTGTTTTTGATCCAATAAATACGACGTTTTATACCACGTATCGCGGATTGCAGGAACACTATAGTTAAAGCTGTCATTTCCGTTTTGGAAGGATACGGTCTCTTCCGCTATAACCGTTCCGATTTTAGTTGCTTCAACACCTGCTGTGTTCATTGCTTTTTCGAACGTTTCGTCGTTTTTCGCTTGAATCACTAAACCAATATTTTCATTGAAAAGAACTTTTACTGTATCTTTTTCATTTAAAGCAGTTAAGTCATAACGTGCTCCTAAGTTGATATCAGCAAACGTCATTTCTAAAAGTGTAGTGATTAATCCACCACTTCCAATATCATGACCTGCAGCAATTTGGTTGTCTTCTACTAGAGTTTGAACAGCATTGAATGCTTTTTTGAAGTAAGCAGCATCTTGAATTGTAGGTACTTCGTGTCCAATTTTATTTAAAATCTGAGCAAATGATGAACCTCCTAATTTAAAACTATCTTGTGATAAACGGATATAGTAGATAGAACCTGCATTTTTCTTTAATGTTGGCTCAACAATTTTCGTAATATCCGTGCAGTTTGCCGCAGCAGAAATAATCACTGTTCCAGGAGCAATTACCTCGTCATTAGGGTATTTTTGCTTCATGGATAAGGAGTCTTTCCCTGTTGGGATGTTGATTCCTAATTCAATAGCGAAATCTGAACAAGCTTGTACAGCTTCGTATAAACGAGCATCTTCTCCTGGGTTATTACAAGCCCACATCCAGTTTGCAGATAAAGAAATCCCTTTCATTTGGTCTTTTAATGGAGCCCAAACAATATTAGATAACGCTTCTGCAATCGCATTTCTACTTCCTGCAGTAGGATCAACTAAAGCAACAACAGGAGCATGTCCTACTGTTGTAGCAATTCCTTCTTTTCCTTTATAATCAAGAGCCATAGCTCCTAAGTTATTCAACGGTAATTGTAAAGGACCTGTACATTGTTGTTTAGCCACACGACCACCCACACAACGATCCACTTTATTTGTTAACCAATCTTTAGAAGCAACAGCCTCTAGTTGTAATAATTGATTTAAATAGGTATCCACATTTTCAACAGCATAATCTAAATCAGCATAGATGCGCTCGATCGTTTGATCTGCCATAATTGTTTTTGGAGAACTACCAAACATCTCTTCAATGGCAAAATCCATTGGTTTAGCTCCTGTTTTTGCAGATTCAATCGTAAAGCGATGATCGTTAGTGATTTCACCAACTGTATACATAGGTGCACGTTCTCTTTCTGCAATGCGCTCTAACGTATCCATATCTTTTTTACCAATCACCAATCCCATTCTTTCTTGAGATTCATTTCCGATTGTTTCTTTAGCAGAAAGCGTTGGATCTCCAATAGGCAGCTGATCTAAATTGATATGTCCTCCTGTTTCTTCTACTAATTCAGATAAACAGTTTAAGTGTCCACCTGCACCGTGATCGTGAATCGATACAATAGGGTTGTGGTCCGCTTCAACTAAACCGCGAATCGCGTTCGCTGCACGTTTTTGCATTTCAGGGTTTGAACGTTGAATCGCATTCAATTCAATTCCAGATCCGAAAGCTCCCGTATTTGCAGAAGAAACTGCTGCTCCTCCCATACCAATGCGGTAGTTTTCACCCCCTAAGATAACTACTTGATCTCCTTGTTCAGGTTTGTGTTTTTTGGCTTGATCTAACTTTCCGTATCCGATACCACCCGCTTGCATAATCACTTTATCAAAACCAAGTTTGCGTGCGTCTTCTTCGTGCTCGAAAGTTAAAATAGACCCCGTAATTAACGGTTGTCCGAATTTATTTCCAAAATCAGAAGCTCCATTAGAAGCTTTGATTAAAATATCAATTGGAGTTTGGTATAACCAAGCTCTTTCATCCATGGCTTTTTCCCAAGGACGGTTTTCTTCTAAACGAGAATAAGAAGTCATGTAAATCGCAGTACCCGCTAAAGGCAATGATCCTTGTCCTCCTGCTAAACGGTCGCGAATTTCTCCTCCAGAACCTGTAGCTGCACCATTGAATGGCTCTACCGTTGTAGGGAAGTTATGCGTTTCTGCTTTTAATGAAATAACAGAATCAAATTCTTTTTCTGCATAAAAATCGGGTTTGTCCGCTGATAGAGGAGCAAACTGAGTCACACGTGGTCCTTTTACAAAAGCCACATTATCTTTATAAGCAGAAACAATATCGTTTGGATGAGTCTCTGAAGTCTTCTTGATTAATTTGAATAAAGAAGTTGGTTTTTCTTCTCCATCAATTACAAATGTTCCATTAAATATCTTATGACGACAATGCTCAGAATTTACTTGTGAGAAACCGAAAACCTCCGAATCCGTTAGTTTGCGTCCTATTTTTTGAGCTAAGTTTTCTAAATAGGTAATCTCTTCTTCGTTTAGTGCTAATCCTTCTTCTTGATTGTATTTCGCAATATCTTCAATGTAAATGATTGGCTCAGGTTGAATGTTAATCGCAAAAATATCTTGATCTAACAATTCAAACACTTGTGATAACATCGGATCAAATGCTTCTTGGTTAGCCTCTAAAAATTCTTCAATGCGAATAATTCCATTAATCCCCATGTTTTGCGTGATTTCAACCGCATTGGTACTCCAAGGCGTAATCATAGTCGCACGTGGACCGATAAATTGACGGTTAATTACTTTTTGATCTAGGTGCTTAGCGTTGCCAAAAAGCCAATTTAGTTTTTGAATATCTTCAATAGATAAAGCGTTCTCCACCTGAACAGCGTAGAACTTTTTCGAAGGGTTTTCGAAGAAATAAATCATTGCGATAAGATTATTTTAGTTGTTGTTGTAAGATGCAAAAATATACTAAAAAAAGACAATTAAAAAATTATTCTTTTGTAGTTTCAATATGTTGATAAGCACCTAAATCGGCTGACTGACGACGGTCTTTTCCGTCGATATCACGCGGAATACTACGTGCAATTTCTTTATCGCCCTTGTCAATTAAGTGTGTCATCTGACTAGAGTAGTAGAAGAGATTCTTTTTAGGGTCGAAAAAATCAATAGACGCCGAAGAAGGAGTATCCATTAGAATCGTATTGAAATACATGGATTCATTGGCATAATTGTAAACAGAAACACTGTTGTTTCGTTTACTGGTATCTTTTAATGCACTTGATTCAAAGCGAATATTTGCTGTTTCTTCGAGTGGAAGAATAAAACTTTGTGCAATCGAGGCATGTAAAATACTATTTTGGATAGTTAAACGCTCAAAAGGAGTTGCGGTATTGTTGGCAATAAGCAACGCCGTTTGATCGGGACGGAGTCCTGTATTGCTAAATGTACAGTGTTGGAATACATAATTTCCACCGTTGCGCAGGACAACCGCTGAATTTTGCGTGTTAGCAGCAACAATATTTTGTCCCAGAACACGAGAGTTTATCGCCACTAAAGAAGAGTATAGGTGATTGAATAATTTGACGTTACGTAGCGTGAAATCCGTTGCTTGTTCAAGATACAAACCAATTTTAGCATGGGTTATGGTCACGTGATTCAACACACTTGGACCTGGGTTTTGTAAGCGAATTCCTGACCATTGACCGGCAGTATAGTCATAAGCAGGTTCCAAACGATCATTGCGCATGATGATGGGGTCCTCTAATGTTCCTTCTGCTTGGATTGCACTGCCTGGTAAGCCAATAATTCCAGAATTTTCATGAAAATAGAGTTGCGTCCCTTTTTTTAGAATTAAGGTTTGATTTTCAGGAATAAAAGCATAACCATAAATTACATACGGTTTCGTGTTATCTAGGGTTAATGTATTTCGAACATGTACATTAGAATCACCCAAATAAAACCCTTCAACCGTGGTTTGATTGTCTAGTTGAACCGTGTGTAATACTTGTTTCTCCACTTTTCCAGGATGTAAAAAATAAG
Source organism: Myroides odoratus (assembly GCF_001549985.1). Taxonomy (GTDB): domain Bacteria; phylum Bacteroidota; class Bacteroidia; order Flavobacteriales; family Flavobacteriaceae; genus Flavobacterium; species Flavobacterium odoratum_A. The sequence goes on from NZ_LROZ01000003.1 coordinate 126,539, forward strand.
CATCCTTGATTAGGGTTACAAGTGCTATACTTTGTGGTTGTGTCGACCCGAGTAAGCGAATTTGATCGGTATAAATAAAATCTTTGGTTTGAGTATCTGCTTTACCTAAGGTATGAACAAAAACGTATAAGCTGTCTTTAGGGAGTAGTTCAACATTGGAAAATTGTTTGCCCGACACTCCTTCAATCAATAAATTAAAATAAGACTGCTCTCCTTTACCTAATGTTAATTGTGGAATTTTGATGTTTTTATTGCTCGTATTGTAGATTTTTACCAAATAAGAACTAGACTGTGTTTCTGTAAAAACAGGATCTAAGAATACCGTATCAGCAGAAAAGCGCAAAGGTTGAGTATTGGGTTCAAAATCCATGTCTGTTCGGCAACTGACGATGCTAAACAAGGCGATAAAGAACATAATAAACCTGAGTGTATTCATAGCTGATGTTTAAAGGTAAATGTAGTAAAAATAACGAGACATGGAACAGGCTAATTGTTAATGTTGTTTCGCAACATCCAGAGTTTTACATAGCGTAAAAACGTAGCATATGCATTCAATGAAGAGAGAATTAGTCCAGGTATACCATCTCTAAATCCTTGTTTTAAGATATAATGCTTGAGAAAGCGCATCCCTGGTTTGAAAATGAAATGATATCCCGTTAGTTTTCCTGTTTTCTTGTCGTAATCTTCGGCTTGTAAACTAGCATATCGACTCAATTTAGCAATGTGAAAATCAAACCCTCTATAGGTGTTGTGATACAGTTTAGCTGATAAAAAACCAAGGGTACCATTAACTTGTAAACACTCGTGAACTCGATTGGTATAACTGGAAACGCTTTTTTTAAACAAACGAATAACTTTGTCATTTTGATATCCCGAATAGTTTATTTCTCGATTGAAAAAGAAGTTTTTTCGATATACCCAATAGGCATCGTATGTATCTAATGTATGCTGTTCTTGTAAGGTTGTAATTTCTTGCTTCAATTCTGGAGTCAATTGTTCATCTGCATCGAGTAAGAGAATCCATTCCGTCGGCATTTGTGCAATTGCCCAATTCTTCTGATCAGAGTAATTGTCAAATTCTCTTACAAGTACTTTTGCTCCAAGTTCTTGTGCGATTTCGGTCGTTTTGTCTGTACTGAAAGAATCTACAATATAAACCTCGTCCACTAAATTTTTAGCAGATAAAATGCATGCTCTAATATTTGACTCTTCATTCTTGGTGGGAATTAAAAGAGTTATCTTCTTTTTCATAAATACGTTGACACAATTTAGTTTGTTTTCTGAAAAAATAGGCTTTTAGCTTTTGGATTTATGTAAACGAATTAGTTTTACATATTTCATAAACGAAAAGAATGATTGTATTATTGCAAAAGCCAAGCCATCTATGCCATTCAAGATTCCTTTTTTGAAAAAATAACATCTTACAAAGGCTACTGTACCATTTAATACTGGTTTGAATGAGGAAACTTTTTTTCCTTTTTCAAATAATTGTTGGGCTGCCCAAGTCGAATATTGGTTCTTTTTATCAATTACTTGTTTGTAATTCTGCCAACCATAATGAAGAATGTGTACAGGCTCACTTTTCTCATGAGTAGTCACAATATATTGATGGGTAATATCAGCAGAAGGTCCAGCTGTTTTCTTATTAAAAAAACGAACTTTTGAATCTGGATACCAACCTGAGAAATTGATTAATTTATCACCTAAAAAATTTTTAACTCGGAACTTATAGCCATCATAAGGACTATTCTCATATTCTTTCTTTTGAATAAAAGCCAGTGCATCTACGTCTAGAAATTCATCCGCATCTAAATTCATAATCCAATCGTGTTTACAGAATTGTAAACCGTGGGTGCGTTGCGGTCCATCTCCTAAAAAGGCTTGAAGGTGAACTTGTGCTCCTTTACTTTCAGCAATTGCTACTGTATTGTCAGTACTATTCGAATCAATGATGATTACTTCATCACAGTATTGAAATAAAGCATCAATACACTTGCCTATATTTTTTTCTTCATTAAATGTAATTACTAATCCACTGATAGCCATGGTATACTGTATTTTGTAACTTTAAATTGTTTGATAACTGTTGTAAAGATGCTAAAATTATAGCTTTTTTTTAACAATTAGTTGATTGTTTTTTACTCGTGAATTAAAAGTTTGTATATAAGCTTTTAAGAAACGTTCCATTTCTTTTACTTTTTCAGGGTTTTTGGTAAGCAGATTGTCTTTTAATTCAGGATCAATTTTCCAATTGTAAAGGCCTAAACTTTTGGTTCCATCAAAGGCAAGGTAGTAATCTCCTTCCTCATAGTTGTAAATATTGTTTAAATAACTGATGGCAAAGTCACGATCGGACTGATAAGATTTACCAAAAGAAACTACTTCTGTATTGATTTGCAAATAATCCATTAAACTTGGAAGGATGTCAATTTGCTGAAAGTTACGTTCGATTTTTGCTACTGGTATACGCTCATCTCCAGGGGCAAAGAATAAAATCGGAATTCTAAATTTACCTACATTGGTTTTCCATTTTTCTTCCTGTGCATCTGAAGAGGTGTGATCGGCTACAACAATAAAAAGAGTATTGTTATACCAAGCTTTGGTTTTTGCTGTTTTAAAAAATTGTTGCAGGGCGTAATCTGCATAGGCAATTGATTCGTGTATTGCGGCAGTGCCTTTAGGAAATTTTCCTTTGTATCGCTCTGGAATAGTATAGGGATTATGTGAAGAAATGGTAAATAGCGTAGAGAAAAATGGAGTTTGGAACCCATCTAGTTTTTGAGCGAAAAATTGCAAGAATTCTTCATCAAAAATCCCCCAAGAACCATCAAAAGCTTCGGGTCCTTCGTATTCATTTTTTCCATAATATTCTTTAAAACCAGCGACTGTTGAGTATTGGTCAAAGTTTTGACTTCCGTTAAATGCTCCATGGAAAAAAGCAGTGTGATAGCCTTGGTCATTGAGGATTTTTGGTAGAGGATAAATGTCATTTAAAGCATAACTTGACGTAATATACGTGCGATCCATTAAGCTAGGCACACTTGAAATAGAGGAAGGAACAGCATCAATTGAAACTTTTCCATTAGCAAATCCATTTTCAAAAAAATAGCTATTTTGAGCCAAAGAATCCATAAAAGGAGTTAAGCCTCTGTGCATGTTTTCGCGCCCAAAGCTTTCGACAATTAATAAAACAACATTCTTTTTGTTGATGGAGTCATATTGAAATACCTGTACAGGATTAAAAATAGAAAGTAATTCTTCCTCACTGTAAAAATTATAATCGGGTAAAGTCTCTTTTTTTCCCATCGTTTTCAAGACAGAGAATGGGGTGTTTAATACCAAGGCGGTATTTTTCATTCCTCCATATCCTGCTGCATCAACTAAGCGAATGGGTTTGGGTTGGAATCCACCACGCCCTAATAGAAGTAAAACGCCCAAAACTAAAACGAGGGTAAGAACTTGTGGAAAGTTAAAACGTGAATCGTGTATTTTGTAGTCTATTTTTCTGTATATCAGCCAGAAAAAAACAAAAGAACCCAACATGAAAAGCGGAATCCACCAATAATCTACAATGAAATTTTTTAGCAAACCAGGCAATTCGTTTTCCATACCAGAAGCCGTGATAAAGGCATATGAACTGCGTCTGCCAATAAAACGGAAGTATTCATAATCCACGAAATTTAAGCATAGAATAAAAATATTGACAAGGTAAAAACTGTAAAATAAAAACGTCTGATACCCCTTTTTGGTTTGAAACTTACCTGGCCAAAGATGTAAAAGTGCAAAAGCAAGATTAATAAAGCCCAAAGCGGCGAGATCAAAGCGAATACCACCCCAAATGACTTTAGCATCAAAAGGATCTAATAAATGGTTGTTATACCAATAAAATCCCAGTCTACACAATTGATAGAAAGCAAAAATGAGTAAGAAACGCAACGTAAAAACCTTGAGGTTTTTAGAAAATATTTTAGTCATAAAATAATCGTGTAATTTTAAAGCGAAATTACCACAGCCAATGTATGGACTGTGGTAATCGTATTAGTTGTATTGCATGGTATTAAACAGCAACATTGTATTCTCTTAAAGCATCGTTTAACGATGTTTTTAAATCTGTAGAAGGTTTTCGTTTTCCAATAATTAACGCACAAGGTACTTGATATTCTCCTGCTGGAAATTGCTTGGTATAAGAACCAGGGATAACAACAGATCGCTCAGGAACGTACCCTTTGATTTCTACAGGAGTTTCTCCTGTCACATCAATAATTTTCGTAGATGCAGTTAAGACTACATTGGCACCTAAAACCGCTTCTTTTCCTACGCGAACACCTTCAACAACAATACAACGTGAGCCAATAAATGCATGATCTTCAATAATAACTGGAGCCGCTTGTAAAGGTTCTAATACACCTCCAATACCCACACCTCCAGAAAGGTGAACGTGTTTGCCAATTTGAGCACAAGATCCTACGGTTGCCCATGTATCTACCATGGTTCCTTCATCTACATAAGCGCCGATATTAACATACGAAGGCATTAAAATAACACCCGATGAAATATAAGCCCCATGACGAGCAACAGCATTAGGCACCACGCGAATTCCCTTTGCTGCATAATTTCGCTTTAAAGGCATTTTATCGTGATACTCGAAAATTCCTACCTCAAACGTTTCCATTTTTTGAATCGGAAAGTATAAAACAACCGCTTTTTTTACCCATTCATTAACTTGCCATCCTTCTGCCGTAGGTTCTGCAACGCGTAATTTACCTTGATCAACCGCATCGATTACTTCGCGGATTGCGTCTTGTGTATCTTGATGTTGAAGTAAGGAACGATCATTCCATGCCGTTTCAATAATGTGTTGTAGCTGATTCATTATTCGGTTGTTTTGAGATTAAAAATAACTTTGAATTGTCTTGCGATAATCCTTGTACTCGTTTGTTTTTTAGTCTTTACTCTTCTTTTGATGAAGTAAAATAAAAATCTGATACGTTCTATCATATTGGCAGATACAACAACTGATTTTTGTACTGAAAAACAGCTACAAATATAAGTATAAATGTTTAGAAAAATTAAGCGGAAATGAAGGAAATCAGGTAAAAATCAAAGGCGAATATATAACAAGAAAGGGCGAGAAGAGGGTGAGAGGATGAGGCGATGAGATTTAGGTGTTTGATAGTAAAAAATTGGATGACTTATATTTTACCTTTACTTTTACAAAAAAATGTTAAAAAGAGAAAAGATTGGGTATGCAAATAAAAAAAATAGGCTTTGGACTAGCAGCTTTACTATTGTTAGGGTATGTATTTATTTGGAGCAAATATGATTGGATGTATGAGGAATATGACCCCAAAAAAGCGGAAGAACTTTTTGCGTCTAAAAAAATAAGAACTCCAGTCTACGATACTTTGAGCGTGAATAATTTTAAAATAGGGTATTTGAGCAATAAGCGATATAACTATGTAGAGGGATACGATTATTTAGGGGGTGTACGAAATCCTTACTTAATTTTAGTGCCGCGCAATGGAGATAATATTACTAGTTTGTTGCCTTATTTTCTAGATGAAGAATTGACCCATAATTTTCATCTTATTGCCATCGATCGCATTGGATTTGGTGGAAGTAAGGTAGGGAAGAATGCCCAAGGTGAACCTTATGGATACTATGATTCAAAAGAAGCGTTTGAAGAAAATGCGATTTATGCTACAACTTCGATGTTGGATCGAATTACAGACCATGAAGGAAAACACCTCGATGAAGGGCGTTTTATCTTGGGTGGACCTACAGCAGCTATGGGGTTAGGTGCTGCGTATGCCGCTTATTTGTCTTCCGATAAATTTTTGATGGTGGATGCAACTCTTACCGAGCGATTCTTTTTCAGTCAATGGTACAGCCAATTTGTGGTGAGTGGGATAGGACGTGCAATTTTCCCAGCCAATTACGTGAGTAAGCAGTGGGATTTATTGTTCAATGATCGGGTCTTAGCTCAGCATAAAGAACCTTGGTTAGAAGGGGTAAAGTATACCGAAAATACCGAAAATGAAAATGAATATAGCATGTATAAAGGCGCCTCAGAAGCTGGCATGGGAAAAATTTTATTTTTTAAAGGTTTGAGTCAATCCGATAAGGAGGAAATAAAAGAGCTAACCGATGAAAAAGCATGGGAAGCTAAAGATCGTGCAGTAGATTTATATGCTCCTGAAGAGGTGATGAAAGTGTTGAAAGAAATGGATGTCTATACGTTAAACTTTAATCGATTGGATCGATGGAAAACGACGGAATAGGATGAAGTGATAAATAATAGCCAACTAAAAAGGTTCGATTGCATGCAATCGAACCTTTTTAGTTTATTGTTTTTTCTAGGGCTAACGCAATATTATTTCGTTGTCAATTGATCTTTGAATACTTTACCATCTTTGATAATCAAAAGCAAATGGGTTTTAGGATCTCCAATCACGGCGATATCTTCTAGTGGGCTTTTGTCAAATAGTAAAATATCAGCATAAGCTCCTTCTGCTAGGGTTCCTAAATCACTTGGATATGGATTTCTTGGACCACTCATTTTTAGCAATTGCGCATTGTCATACGTAATCATCTTTAAGATTTCAAAATTGCTAAACCATTGTTGTAAATTCACCACTAACTCATTTTGTCTCAATGGGTTTTTAGGCGGAGCAACTAAGTCTGTTCCAAAAGCTATTTTTACGTTGTGTTTTTTAGCCCAAGTATAGACGTTTTCTGTTCCCATTCCTACCGCTCTTTTATTGGAAGCTTGTTCAGGGTTGGTATAAGCACTTGCATCTAGGTCGAAAGGCTGCATGCTCAACCAAATCTTTTTTTCTCCCAGAAGTTTTACAGTTGCCTCATCTAATAAGTGACCGTGATCAATGCATTTAACACCAGCTTCAACAGCTTGTCTTACTGCTTTTGGGGTATACGCATGTACCGTTACATAGGTACCCCAATTTTCAGCTGCTTCTACTGCTGCTTTGATTTCCTTCGTTGTATATTGTGTAGCATCCAAAGGATCATAGATGGTCGCCACACCACCGCCAGCCATCACTTTTAGTTGGGAAGCTCCTTTTCTTAATTGCTCTCTTGCTGCCACAGTAACTTCTTGTTCTCCATCGGCAATGATACTACCTCCTAAGACTTGAAATCGCGGGGGAGTATGATCAACCATACGCGGTTCAGACCAAGGAAAACTAGCGTCTCCATGTCCTCCCGTTTGTGATATCATAGCCTCACTTGGGTAAATACGAGGTCCTTTATTGATACCATAATCATTCGCTTGTTTAATTCCCATCACATGCCCACCTAAATCTCGAACTGTTGTAAAACCGCGTTGTAAGGTGTTTTCAGATTCTTTTGCCGCATTAATAAACAGAAAACTCTCATCCCCTAACATAATCGCTTGGTTAGAGTTGGCTGCTAAAAAAGAATGCCAATGGGCATCAATCATCCCAGGCATGGCAAACTTTCCTTTCCCATCAATCACCTGAGCTCCCTCAAGATCAGGTGCGGTAAGTGTTCCAGTGACAATCTTTACAATTTTATTCTTCTCTACAACAAGAGAGCCCACTTTCGTCTTGCTGTCTTTGCCATTAAAAATTTCTACGTTTTGAAGAACAAGTTTGTTTTGTGCAAAACCTGCAGTAGCCAAACAAAGTGCACCGAAAAGTAAACTAACTTTTAAAAAATTATGTATCATCTTAAATTTTTAGGGTAAATATACACTTATTAAATTTTATTTTGACTTATTTTTAATTAAAAAAGTTGTTTTGTCTGTATATATTGAGAATAATTTAATTTTTTCTTAAAAAGAGGAAATGTTGTAGAAACTCAACTAGCTTTGTGTGTAAATAAGTAATGATGGCTAAAAAATATTTAATATATGGAATCAGCAAAGGTTTAGGGAGAGCCCTTGCACAAGCGATTCCTCAGGAACAAGATGTAGTATTTGGCGTTTCTCGATCCAAACCAGCAGATGCAAAAGATAATTTGGTATGGATTCAGGCTGATTTAGCTCAACCAACAGAAGCTGTAAATGCTGTTGAAGCTATTGTAGGTGATACGCCTCTCGATTACTTGATTTACAATGTCGGTATTTGGGAACAAGAAGCATTTTCGGATGCTTATGATTTTGAACAATCTTCTACTGCTGAAATCGTACAAATTATACAAACGAATATTACAGCTTGTATTTTATCCTTACACGCTTTTCTTAAGAATCTAAAAGGCAGTGAAAACGCGAAGATTATCCTTATTGGATCCACTTGGGGGCTAGAAAACCACAAGGGAAAAGAGGTGGCTTTTTCAACTTCTAAATTTGCTTTGAGGGGGATGGTTCATGCCTTACGCGAAACATTACGCGAGCACGCAATTGGCATTAGCATCCTCAATTTGGGATACTTGGCTACGGAATGTGATTATACTGTACCACCAGAGCAAGTAATTGAAGTAACAGCAGGGGCATTAATTCCTTTAACGGATGTATTAGCTGCTATTCGCTTTATCTTAAGTACAAGCAAAGCTACTTGTGTGAAGGAAATTGATATGCCAGCCATGCAAGATTTTAACGTATAAGTTAATCAGCATGCTCTAAATAAATCGTACCTTACTTTTTTAAATCAGACACTATGTTTAGTACACAAACCTATCTCAAACGAAGAGAAAAATTAATACAACAAGTAGAAGACACTGGACTTTTATTGTTCTTAAGTAATGGAGAAAATCCCATTAATTTTGAAGATAATACTTATCGTTTTAGGCAAGATAGTACGTTTTTGTACTATTTCGGTATTCAACAGGCACATATCGCTGCAATTGTTGATTTGGATGCAAATAAAACGTTGATTTTTGGTGATGAATTGTCGATGGATGCTTTAGTTTGGATGGGAAGACAAGAAACGCTAAAAGCGAAATGCGAGAAAACGGGGGTAACAGAAACGCGTCCGTATGAAGCATTAGCATCGTATATCCTTGCTGCTCAAACGGCAAAACGCAACATCCATTATTTGCCACCTTATCAACCAGCAAACAAGATTATACTCAGTGAGTTACTTCAAGTTGCAATTGCCAATCTTCAGCCCTCAACAGCGTTGATTCAAGCCATAGTGGCACAAAGAGAAATCAAAGAAGAGCAGGAAATTAGCGAAATTGAAAAAGCTTTGACTATTTCTACGCGTATGCATTTAGCGGCAATGCGCTTAGCAAAACCAGGAGTAAAAGAATACGAAATTGCAGCTGCTATTCAACAAATTGCAGCACAAGAAGATTGCGCCTTAGCGTATCCGTCCATTGTAACGGTGCAAGGAGGAATCTTACACAATCATTATCAAGGAAATACACTACAATCGGGACAATTGCTACTGAATGACTCTGGCTGTGAGGTACCCATGGGCTATGCTTCCGATTTAACGCGAACTTTTCCCGTAGATCCGCGTTTTACACCTGAACAACGCGATTTATACCAAGTGGTACTAACTGCTTTTGAAGAGGCTAAAAATCAATTAAAAGCAGGTGTAAAGTTTAAGGAAGTACACCTACATGCTGCATTAGTTCTTACACAAGGGTTAATTGATTTCGGATTGATGAAAGGGAATGCAGCAGATGCAGTGGAAGCGCATGCGCATACGATGTTTTTTCAGTGTGGCTTAGGGCATATGATGGGATTGGATGTACATGATATGGAAGATTTAGGAGAACAATATGTGGGGTATACGCCAAGTGAACCCAAAGAAACACAACAGTTTGGACTTAAATCACTTCGCTTGGGTAAAGCACTAAAATCAGGCCATGTTGTAACCGTTGAACCTGGAATTTATTTTATTCCCGAACTGATTGAACGTTGGGAGGCTGAAAAGAAATACCTGGATTTCATCAATTATGAAAAGTTAAAGCAATACCAAGGCTTTGGAGGAATTCGCATTGAAGATAACTTCCTCATTCAAGAAAAGGGATATCGTCAGTTAGGACCTGAATTAATCCGTACAGTAGAAGAAATTGAAGCCTATAAAATGGGGTAATATTTACGAGCCTCGTTCTTTATGAAATAAAGTGATAGCGAAATAATAACGTAGTGAAGTCGGCGAAACTACGGGGTAAAATAGAAAAACACGGCATGCAGTTGATTTTGCATGCCGTGTTTTTTTTGTTCATAGGATAAAACAGAAGTATTGTTCAATCTTGTTTCCTATTCCTCTTTTTTAGATGCTGTCATTTTGATTGAAAATTGCATTAAGGCAGCAAGGATAATAAAGATGCTAATACTTCCTACAAGTAAGGCCGTTTCTTTTAGTTCGATTAAAAAATAAAGCAAACCATATAACAGTAGGAGTAAACCAAAAATAGTTCCGGTACTGCTCTTATTCTTGGAAATTTTCCAGGTAAAAATGGTGATGAGTACTATCGTGGATAGAGAGGAAAGAACATAGGAGATGCTAAACCCTAGATATTCCGAAAAAGAAAGCAATAAAATGTAATTTAAGAAAATAGCGAACCCAATTAAAGCATATTGGATTAAATTGATTTTTAAGTTTTTAATATTCTCTAAAAAGTAAAAGACAATAAAAGTAAGTCCTACAAAGAGTAAGGCATACTTAATAGAGCGATCAATTTTGGAATAAAAGTTATTGAGCTCTAAAAATTCAATTCCAAAGGTATATTTATCAAACGTTAGGTTGTGTAGGGAAGTTGTATTTAAGGGTAAAGGTTGGTAGATATTCCAAGTGCTATTAGCTTGGTCTTTCCCTTTTTCTGGTTCTTCAGGAAGGTAATTTCCAATGTATTTTAAATCGTGGTAATCGCTTTTTATATTGACTTTTGTTGTTGTTGCATGAGCGAGAAACTGCAAATTCGATGAGCCTTTTAGCTTGAGAGGGAGTTTGATGGCAGTAGGTGTTGATTCTTCTGCGGTATAGTCTAAGCTTAAAAAGGGAATTTGCTCTATAATAGGATTGTCGTTCAATGTAAATACTTTGCCAGGAGTATTCAATAAAGCCAAAGCCTCAGAAAGTCCTTTGGTATCTGAAATTCCATAGAGAATTTTCTTACTTGTAATTTCAGGATTCCCTTGAGTTCCAAGAGAGGCGAGGAGCTTTTCTTGTGGATCAAATTGAGCCTCAATAAGAAGATCGGTATTGTATAAGGTAACTTGGTATAAACTTCTTTTCTTGGTTGTTGTTGAAATAGAGCCTGTTATTGTCTGTGTTGTTGGGGAAAACAAGGCTTTTTCCCGTTGATATAAGACTTCGTTTTTTTCATTGATAGTAGCAATTCTGTACTCCAATAAGATAAATGGACCATATAGAGTTTGTTGATCTCCCCATTTTTCAGATACTTCTTGTACAACTTCGGTTTGAAAAGCAGAACGTTCGGAAATGATACCTCCAATGATGGGAATAAAAATTAGTAAGCCCAGGGTTAAAGCTGCGATGGCTAACCCTTTAAACAAGTGTTTTTTTGTTTCTTTTTCCATGTTTTTTAATTTTAAAAGTACTTTGTTTTTCAAAGTAAATGAGTAAAAAAAATTATTTTAGTTTCTGTATTAAATTTTCTAAATAAGCTAAGTGTTGTTTGAAGGCTTGTTTGCCTTCTGCTGTAGCGCTGTAAACGGTATTGGTTTTACGACCAATAAAACCTTTGTGTACAGTAATATATTGACTGTCCTCTAAATTTTTCAAATGAGAAGCAAGGTTGCCATCGGTAAGCGCTAAGTATTCTTTTAAATCTTTGAAAGACAATGTTTCATTAACCATCAATCCGCTCATGATTCCAACGCGAATACGATTGTCAAATACTTTATTTAATTGTTCAATATCAAATTTCATGTCTTTCTAATTTGCTCTTTTGTCGTACTTATTCCATAAAATTAAACCATAAAGGAGATGAGTTAACCCAAATCCTAAAGCCCAAAATACAAGTGAATGTTTGGAAAAATAAAAAGCCAATAAACCCAATACAATTTCGATGAAAGCAATAGCTTTAATTTCTTTAACGGTATCTTCTTGAATACTGTACAAAGCCAACCCATAAAATAAAAGGGTAGTAGGTAAAGTAAGTTCGAGGAGAGATTTAGAATAAAACACAATACACAGTATTCCGCCTAGTACTAAAGGAAATAAAAAGCGAAGGAGCAAGCGCTTCGTCACATTAGTTAGAAAAGGAATGCCTTGCTTTCTTGTTTTTTTAATCGTAAAGTAAAGTCCACCGCCTAAAGCAACTCCAAGCGTAAGTAACGCTAATAGGATTAAGTTTACTGCATCATAAGATAAAACTTGCGCTGCGTTTGTATTGGATTGCCACGTATATAAAATAGCACTTGCAGCTAAGCCACAAATACCAACCCAGATGCCACTCCAACCACTCAAGCTTAAAAACTTAGTAGAACGTTCCATGATGGACTTGATTTGCTGTAAATCTTCGATTGCTTTTGTGTTCATTTGAAAAGTACTTTGAAAAACAAAGTTATAAATAATTTTGATAAAAAAAGCAAGAAGTAAAAAATAAAAAATAGTAAACTTAAAATACGAGATTCTTACTTACACATTGTAAAGTTTTAATAGTAGTTCCCCTTTCTTGTAATCTGAAAAATAAAACCTATCTTTGGTATTACTGTCAGAAATAGAAGGCTTTGTATGTATAAAGTATGGAATATAGTAGTAAAATTAGTTCTGCTTGGAATTTTTTTCCTTCCAAGTGAGCTATTGGCTTGTGCTGTCCATACTACTACTGATGCTACTAGGGCATCTCATGAAACGGTTGTAGGGACTAAGATGTCTTCATCAACCCATCATGAAAGTAGTTTTTGCGGAAATGCTTGTTGTGCAGATGCAGGAGAAGGTTCTCGTTCCCATGGTGATTGTTGTCAATTTTTTTGCCAAGGCCCTTGTCATATTTTGTTACTTGCTCCATTGGAAAAGCAGTCTTACACAGTGCTTATATGTAAAGATAAACACAGTTATCCTGTTTATCGTCAACCCCAGTATCCATCGGGGGAATTTTCAATTTGGTTACCTCCTAAAATAGGTTAAATAATAGGCTGTATAGCCTAAGATGTGTCTTGTCGAAAACGAAAAGTAGTTTTCGAATCCTTTATTTTTCACAGTCCTTCTTTGGCAAGGACTGCGCTAGCTGTTGTTTGATTTTCAAGATTGAAAATAGAATAGCGTATTGGAAATAAATGTTTTTATACATACATAATATATAATCTAATTTAAAAATTTACAAAAGATGAAATACTTAGTTTTAGGGTTAATTGCCACTTCATTGGTTACTTTAACAGCGTGTAACGATAAAAAAGAAACTACGCCAATAGGAACGAATACACCAACCGAAACGATACAGGAAAAACCAGCAGAAGCGATAGATTTTACGCAATTGTTAGGACACTATGATCATATGACTTTTGCTTTGTCCTCTGATAATGCTGAAGAAACAGCGAAGGCAGCGACGGGAATGTTAGCGGCTTTACAAAAGGTAGAGGGAGCTCATTTTGATGCAGAACAAAAAAATACGTACCAAGATATTGCTGCCAATATTAAAGAAAACGCAGAACATATTGAAGGTAATATTGGGGATATTGCACACCAAAGAGAACATTTCGTGGAAATTAGCACAGATATCTATGATTTAGTGCAACTGTTTGATATTTCAAAACCATATTACAAAGTTTTCTGCCCTATGGTTAATGGAGGAGAAGGTGCTTTCTGGTTGAGTTCAGCGAAAGATTTTAGAAACCCTTATATGGGAGAAAAAATGTTGTCTTGTGGATCCATCCAAGAAGAATTAAATTAATTGCACCACTTTATTTTATCCCCTTTGATGTAAGCATATAAGGGGGGTAAAATACGTTGTAATTTTAAGGCTATGTTTAGTAAAAGTAGTACCTATATCTTCTTCTTCCTGGTCTGTTTTGCTTTAATTCAATTGAAAAGACCAGAAATCAAGGCCTATACGGTACCTGCAGAAGAAAGTTTCAATGCGGCATTTCAAGTTCCTTCAGAAGTTCAATCGATCTTGAAAACCTCGTGTTATGACTGCCATAGTAATGAAACTACGTACCCTTGGTACAGTAAAATTCAACCGTTGGCCTGGTTGATGGAACAGCACATTGTAGAAGGAAAAGACAAGCTGAACTTTGATGTGGTAGCTACCTATGGAACGCGAAAAAGAAGGTCAAAGTTTAAGCAAATCATCAATCAGATTCAGCAAGGAAAAATGCCTTTGACGTCCTATACCCTAATGCACAAAGGGACAGCTTTGACGAAAGAGGAAGAAGAGATTTTAATTCGTTATTTTAATTCATTAGTAAAACCATAAAACAATGAAAAAATATACTTGTCCGATGCATCTTCAAATTTTAGAAGATCAACCTGGAAAATGCCCCATTTGTGGAATGGATTTAGTTCCATTCGGAGCAACTGGAGGACATGCCAATGAAGAACATCACCATCATGATATGGAACATACCCATGATAAACATAAAGGGCATAATACCCATGCTTTTTTAAGTAAATTTTGGGTGAGCTTAGCAGTGACGATTCCCATTCTCATCTTATCTCCTATGATACAGCAATGGCTGGGCTTCACTTTGAGCTTTACAGGTGATAAATATGTGTTACTTGCGTTGGGAACATTTATTTATTGCTATGGGGGAATGCCTTTCTTAAAGGGAATGATAGGGGAAATAAAAGCAAAGAATATTGGAATGATGACATTAGTCGCAATTGCAATTACAGTCGCCTATACCTATTCAACGGCAGTTGTGTTTGGCTTAGAGGGAATGGATTTCTTCTGGGAATTGGCTACACTTATTGTCATTATGCTCCTTGGACATTGGTTAGAGATGCGTTCCCAAATGGCGGCATCTAAGGCCTTACAATCCTTAGTCGCTTTATTGCCCAACGAAGTAACAGTAGAACGCGAAGGGGAGGCTGTAAAAATCAAGTTGAGCGAACTAAAGGATAAAGAAACGGTCATTATCAAACCCGGTGAAAAAATTCCCGCAGATGGAGAGGTAATAGAAGGAATGTCCTATGTTAATGAGAGTATGCTGACGGGGGAAAGTGTTCCAGTTAAAAAAGAAGTAAAAGCAAAAGTAATCGCGGGCTCTATCAACGGCGATGGCGCATTAAAAGTATGGGTAACAGGTGTTGGAAAAGACAGTTACTTAAACAAAGTTATTACTCTGGTTCAAGATGCACAAACAGCCAAATCGAATACCCAAAATCTAGCGGATAAAGTAGCGAAATGGCTAACTTTCATCGCCATATTTGCTGGGGTTGCAACCTTTGCATATTGGTATAGTGTAGAAGGAAATCTGAGTTTTGCCTTAGAGCGCATGGTGACAGTAATGGTAACGGCATGCCCGCATGCTTTAGGTGTTGCAATTCCATTGGTTGTGGCTATTTCGACGACACTCTCAGCTACCAATGGGCTATTAATCAGAAATCGCACTGCTTTTGAAATTACGAGAAACTTAACGACCATTATTTTTGATAAAACGGGTACGTTAACTGAAGGCTCTCATGAAGTACAGGATATTATTCCTTTAGGGGATTATTCCTCACAAGAAATTATTCAATATGCAGCTGCAGTTCAACAAAACTCAGAACATCATATTGCTAAGGGAATCATGCGCGTACTCCATGCAAATGCATATCCTTTGTGGAAATCAGAAGATTTTCAGTATATGCAGGGAATAGGAGTAAAGGGGAAGGTAAATGGAAAAGAAGTAATTGCTGCTGGACCAAACTATTTTACAACCAATAACCTCGTTATCCCGCCAATTCCAAAAGAAATAGAGCAAGATACAGCCACTGTCAACTTTGTATTAATAGACAATCAAGTTGTTGGTATTTTAAGTTTAGCGGATAGAATTAGAACAGGATCCGCAGAGGCGATTGCAGCATTAAAAGCAATGGGAATTAAGTCCTTTTTACTTACAGGTGACAATGAGAAAATAGCGGCTTCGGTAGCAGCTAAATTGGGTATGGATGGTTATTTGGCGAATGTACTTCCCCATAATAAACAAGAAATTGTAAAAGAATACCAAGCGAAGGGAGAAATAGTAGCCATGACTGGGGATGGAGTAAATGATGCACCCGCTTTAGCGCAAGCAAATGTAGGAATTGCCATCGGATCAGGAACGGATGTAGCAGCAGAAACAGCAGATATCATTTTAGTGAATAGCGACCCAAGAGATGTGGTAAAATTAATTGAATTTGATAAGAAAACGTATCGTAAGATGATTCAAAACCTCTTGTGGGCTGTAGGATACAACGTGATTGCAATACCTTTAGCTGCTGGAATATTATATCCACATTTTATGCTTAGTCCCGCTTTAGGTGCGGTATTAATGAGTGCAAGTACCATTGTAGTAGCATTAAATGCAAGCTTATTAAAAATGAATACAATAAAGTAACTTACTTTATTACAAGGGAAGTTATACAATGAAATGCTTTGAAAACCGGTAGTTTGACTATCGGTTTTTTTATTTACAAGTTCAGAGATACTCAGGTAAGAATCAAATTACAGTTTTTGATTACGCAGGTATTGGAAGAATGCATAGGCTTTACGTTGTTTTAAATACGCAAGATTAGCTTCATGTGTATAGGCTTCTTGTTCAAATGAAATGGCGCGATAGGCTTTTTTTCTATTTCTCAAGTATAGTAATCGAATAAGAAACTCGATTCCATACCAAATATAAAATGGTAGAATAAGAAGTTCCAGTTGTTGTTTTAGGTGAATGCGTTCGTGATTGATCAGAATAGCATCTTCAGCAAAAGAGGCATCTTTGTAGATAATAAAGGGGTATAAGGTTAGGGCTGCTATATGCTTCGGCAGGTACTTACAAACGATAATAGGTAGCTTTTGCTTCATACCTTGCAAAGATTAATAAGAAGCAAATTACGCTTTTTTTCGTTTTCTTTTTATACCAATGCGCGTGCTTCTGATTTGATCAACGGTATGATGACGCAGATATTCATGATGCAAGAGCCATCCACCAATTCCACCCAATAAACTACCAATAATTATATCCGTTAAACGCGCTTGTATCAATACATTTGGCGAGTGGATAAGCGTACTACCGGCCTCCGCCAATAGAACAGTGAGGGCAGTAATAAAAATGACAGCAAGGGTATAGTTTCTCGAAATAAAAATTTCAATGATAAATTGCAAAAGCATGATACAAATACACAAGTATAGCGGGTCTTGTGAAAGGGAAATAAGTACCCAACAGAGGCCAATACCAATGAAAGTTCCCGTAATACGATGCAACGCTCTTTGCCACACGTGATAAAGGGAGATTCCTTGCATAATCGCCAAGCAAGAAATGGGAATCCAATAAGGATTATTGAAATTCAGTACATTGCCAATTAGTAGAGATAAGGACATAAAAGCTCCCACAATAAGAGAACGAATGAAGTAATCTACTTGTGTTTTTATAGGAACAGGTATGATAATGCGGACGGGTGTTTTGGAGGTGTATTTGCGTCCGACAATAAAGCTGTAAATTAAAGCTAAGGTGCAAGCAAAAATAGTTCCTAAAACAAAATAACCAATTCGCGTGGCAATGGTATCAAAGTCGAAAGGAGTATTACTTGCCATTGAGGCAATCATAATAAAGAAAAAACTCCCAGGTGGAGGCATAGCAAAATACAAGGATATCCAGTGTACCGCTGTTGCAAATAATCCAAAGACAAGGGCGGATACAATAAAATTAAAGCTAAAAATAACCCCTACTACATAGGAAAACATAAAGCCAAAAGAACAAACCAACATGATAAACATACGTTGAGGTGTAGGTAAATTGGAGGGGAGATATAAAATAACCAAACCCGCCAAACAGGCCAATAAACCCGCTTGCAGATTGTCAAAATGCCAACCTACTAACAAGGGAACTCCAATGGCAAACATGGCCATAAAGGGAATATGCCATAAGCGATCACTGTGTTTGAGTTGGAATAAATTTTTACTTTCTTGTTGGAGTAATTGAACGAAGAAGTTACTTCTCATGGTTACATTTATTTTTTGTAGCTTACAATGAGTAAACTGTACTGATTCGTTGTGTTTTACATAAAGAGTAAAGAACTTTTGAATCAACTTTTAAGGTAGGACAAAGATACGAATCAATTTGCAGTTTGAAAATAGAAGAAATAAGCAAAATAGAGGACAAAAACAGGATGCGAATTGAGAATAAAAAAAGGCTATCCTCGAAAGAATAACCTCTTTTGTTGAAAAAGTAGTTGTTAGTTTTGGTGAAGCGTTGATTTAAAATCGTTTAATCGCGCTTCAAATTCTTGTTGTAAGTTGTCATTGACAATAGTTCCATCTTTAAAATTATCCTGGAAACTTGGCAAGGAGAAATGAGATTTAATATTTCCACCAAAGAAAGGAAAGATCGTTTTGGCTGATTCCATAACAAACTGTCCTCCTCTAGGTCCAGGCGATGTTGATAATAATAGCATTGGTTTTTGTTGAAACAAGGCTTTATCTGCACGTGATCCCCAATCAAAAATATTTTTAAATGCAGTACTAAACGTTCCGTTGTGTTCTGCTAATCCTATAATTAAAGCATCACTTTCTTGTAAGATTTGATTAAAAGCGAGTGCCTTTTCTGGAATACCCCCTTGGTTTCGTTCTGGCGAATAAATAGGCATTTCATAATCGTTGAGATCTAAAATTTGTATTTCGTGTTCTTGAAAAGTATGTAATGCGCTTTTAACTAAGGCTAGGTTGATTGATTGCGTACTATTTGTAGCTGCAAAGGCTGTAATTTTCATGGTTGAATTGTTTTTTATTACCCTACAAAGATACAAGCAGAAGACTCAACCGTTTCTTAATCTAGAATAAGAAAAAAATAAGAGCAAATGGTGATTTGATTTTTAACTTAAAAAGGAAAGATTCATAAAAGTAAATACAAGTTACTCTTAGACATAGAAATAAAAAAAAGCTGCAAAAAACAAATTTTGCAGCTTTTTGTATGTAAAATATAAAGATTATTTGTCGATTGACCCTAAAACGCGTTGCATAAAGCTGTTTAAAGCTTCTTTTTGCGTAGCACCTTCTTTCATTAATTTTTGAACTTCTAGTGCTCCATACATATTGGAAATTAATTCGCCAATTACATCTAATTCTTCGTCTTTTAACGAAGGAACTTCCGTAAGGTTTTCCAATACTTCAAGGGTTTCAATGATATAGTCTTGGTCATTTTGCTCAATAAATTGAGTCAAATGTTTAATTACAGGTAATTTCATGCTCGTTGTATTTAGAATTAAGCGATTTCACCAACTAACTCGTGTAAAACTTCCGTTTTATTTGTTTGCGTTTGGTTCACTAATTTTCCATTTACGAAAGTAGCGAATGTAGGTAGATTACTCACGTCAGCTAGTTTTCTAGATTCAGGGAATTTCTCCGCATCTGCAATTACAAATGTGATATTCTCTTTTTCTGTTGAAAGCTTTTTAAACTTCGGTTTCATAATTCTACAATTACCACACCATGTAGCTGAAAATTGAACAACTACTTTTTCATTTTGACCTACAATTTCTTGTAAGTTATCTTGATCTAATTCTAAAAGCATTTTTTAAGTTTTTTTACGTTAGTATTTAATTAGTGTTTGCTTAAGTAATCAGCAACACCTTTTCTGTCAGCATTCATTGCATCTTTTCCTTCTTCCCAGTTTGCTGGACATACTTCACCATGTGTTTGAACGTGTGTGTAAGCGTCGATTAAACGTACGTACTCATTTACGTTTCTTCCTAATGGCATATCGTTTACTGACTCATGGAAAATTTTTCCTGTCTCGTCAATTAAATAAGTTGCTCTGTATGTAACGTTTGATCCTTCGATTTGAACTGAATCTAATTCCTCGTTGTATACTTCACTCTCTACGTCTAAAATTCCTAATACAGAAGATAAGTTTCTTTGTGTATCAGCAATGATAGGATAAGTAACTCCTTCAATACCTCCGTTGTCTTTTGCTGTGTTTAACCAAGCAAAGTGTACTTCGTTTGTATCGCAAGATGCTCCAATTACCATTGTATTTCTTTTTTCAAATTCAGGAAGAGCTTCTTGGAAAGCATGTAATTCTGTTGGACATACGAAAGTGAAATCTTTTGGATACCAGAATAATAATACTTTTTTGTTATTTTTTGTAGCTTCTTCGAAAATGTTGATTCTTAAATTATCACCCATTTCTGAAATTGCATCTACTGTAATGTTTGGAAACTTTTTACCTACTAAAGACATATTATTTATTTTTTTAAAGTTAATATTTGTTTTTTCTTTCTTATTTCTAATACAAAAGTAGCCCACAAAAGTGGCTTATACTATTATTTCTGATTATTGTTTTTTATTTTACTATAAGTTTTATTTATAGTGTTGAACCCAGTTTTATGGCTGTACGCTCAGTCGTATATCAAATTTCGACGAGCCTAAATATACAAAGAAAAAAGAAGAAGAGGTGTGAAGAATTTGTTATAAAATAGAGATGGAGTAGTTTGTTGAGTGGAGGAGGAGAATTGTAAATCATTATAGGTATCCGCCAAAGTCAAACCGCATAAAAAAAGGCTAAACTTATTATTAAGTTTAGCCTTTTTTTCTAATTATAGCAAAGGAAAGTTTGTTCTTTGACTATTGAAAATCCCTTATTTGCTCCTTCCTCTTAAATATGATACAATTGACTTAATGGTAAGGACTTAGAAGGTTGTATAGAAACAGGTTGATTATTAATGTGAATTTCATACGTTTCGTGATTCATAGCAATATGAGGTTGGTTTGCATTGTGAATCAAATCTGATTTTTTCACTTGGCGGGTGTTTTTCACTGCTTTTAATGCTTTTTCAACACCTAATTCCTGTAATCCACCATTATCAATGGCTTGCTGTGAAACAAATAGAACAGAAATTTCTCCAACTACTTTGCCATAGGTTCCCCACATTGGGCGATACATATAAGGTTGAGGTGTAGAAATAGAGGCATTAGGATCTCCCATTCCCGCATAAGCAATTACCCCTCCTTTAAGCACCATTTCCGGTTTTATTCCGAAGGCACAAGGTCGATAGAAAACTAAATCAGCCATTTTACCAACTTCAATAGAGCCTACATAGTCTGATATACCATGTGTAATTGCAGGATTAATGGTGTATTTCGCTACATAACGCTTTGCTCTGAAATTATCGCTAGTCGTATCGGGATGCAAAGGACCAAAATCTTTCTTCATCTTATCAGCAATTTGCCAAGTACGTGTTACCACTTCTCCAATTCGGCCCATCGCTTGAGAATCAGAACTCATCATGGAAATAGCGCCCATATCGTGTAAAATTCCTTCTGCAGCAATCGTTTGTTCGCGAATACGCGATTTGGCGAAAGCAATATCTTCTGGAATATTTTTATCTAAGTGATGACAAATCATCATCATGTCCAGATGTTCATCAATGGTATTGATGGTAAAAGGATTGGTTGGTGTAGTAGAAGAAGGAAGGATATTATCGTATTCAACCACTTTTAGTAAATCGGGAGCGTGTCCACCACCTGCACCTTCTGTGTGATAAGTATGGATAGATCGACCGTTAAAAGAATTCAAGGAGTCTTCTACAAATCCTGCTTCGTTTAGGGTATCGGTGTGAATACAAACCTGGATATCCGCTTCGTCTGCCACCTCTAAGCATTTGTTTAAGACGTAAGGTGTGCTTCCCCAATCTTCGTGAATTTTCATTCCTCCTGCCCCTGCAGTGACAATTTCGTGTAAAGCTACTGCACTTGAACTATTTCCTTTGGCTAAAAAGATGAAGTTTACTGGAATTTTATCCGTAGCTAAGGCCATACGTTGCAAATGCCATGCGCCTGAAGTACAGTTGGTTGCTAAAGTTCCAGCAGCAGGTCCTGTTCCTCCTCCAACTACAGTTGTTGTACCCGATTGTAGGGCAACATCAAATTGTTGTGGACAAATGTAGTGTACATGTGTATCAATCGTTCCTGCAGTTACAATGAGATTTTCTCCTGCGATGTATTCCGTTCCAACACCCACAATCATATCCGGTGACACCCCATCCATCGTTAACGGATTTCCAGCTTTTCCAATGCCAACAATAACTCCGTTTTTAATACCAATATCTGCTTTTACAATGCCCCAATGATCTAAAATTATCGCATTGGAAATTACTGTATCTAATACTTGGTCTTTCGTAGCCAAAGGATGTTGTCCCATACCATCGCGTACTACTTTTCCGCCGCCAAAAATTAACTCATCTCCATACGTGGTATAATCTTTTTCAATTTGGATCCAAAGATCGGTATCTGCTAAGCGTATTTTGTCTCCTGTAGTTGGTCCAAAATAGCTAGCATATTCTTTACGTGATATTTTTTTCATATTACTTCTTACTCATTTAAATTAAATCGAACCATTTATTTTTCCTGTAAAACCGTGAATGATTTGCGCTCCACCGTAGGAAACAAGGTCAATGGTTTCTTCAACCCCGGGCATAAAGCGAACGGATAAACCAGAGGCAATATCAAGGTGGTATCCCTTTGTTTGTGCTCTGTCGAAATCTAAAGCTGGATTCACCTCATAGAAATGGAAGTGGGAGCCTACTTGTACCGGTCTATCCGCCGTATTAATTACTTTGATGGTCAGGCGCTTTCTTCCTTCAGATAGACTAATGTCATCTTCTGCGTATTCGTATGCGCCAGGGATTAAGGTGGCACCCCTTCCGTTTATTGGGTTGTTAAGTGATACTAATTTTGTGCCATCTACAAACATCGCTTCGACCTGTAATTGCTCAATTAATTCAGGAACTCCATGCATAACATCCTCAGTTGTCAGTAATTGATTGCATTCTTCAATCAATTGTTGCACCGTCTTTCCTTCTCTGGCCCCCTCTATGACATGTCCAGATAGGTAAGCAACAGCTTCTGGATAACTTAGTTTTAGTCCTTTTTCTTTTCTGTTTTTTGCAACAATAGCCGCAAATAAAAGAAGCATTTTCTCCTTTTCTTGGTGAGTTAAATACATAGTTCTTAAAGTTTTATGCAAAAATAATTAACGATAGCATGCTAGTAAATAGCCATATCATGCCAATACTTTCCTTTTTCGTGCCATGCGAAATTGTCTTATTTTTACTTACCTTTAACCGTATTTTTTACTGTATTTTTATATGAAAGAAGTTTCTACGATTTTATCTAGTTACGATTATAAAAAAAGATACTTGCCTTATCTTGATTTTGCGATTTTAAGTAATACGAACTCGCTGCAAGTTTATAAAATAGAAGAATATTTAACGGGAATTGTAAAACCTGTAAATCCTTATCGAACAGCCTTTAGCTTTATCATTTATTTAGCTCAGGGTGAATTTGAGCAGTTGATCAACTTTCAAAATTATCGCATAGTGGCAGGGGAGTGCCTCCACGTTAAGCAAGGAGTGTGGACAGCTACCCAGTACTTATCAGAAGATGTTAAAGGTTTTATCGTCTTTTATGAATCCGATATTTTTACCCAATATCTGTTGATGTATGACAAAAAAGAAGAGGTGAAGTATGTTCCGTTTTACAAATTTAATTATTATGATACACAAGCGATAACAGCTAGTTTATTGTTGTTGTATGGTGAATTGGGCCTCCCTGAAAATAGGCCAGCTATTTATGTGCCTATCTTTTATTCTATTTTATCTCGATTAAATTATTATACAGATAACTACACATTTAATTCAAGGGATTTAGAAATTGCCTTTAAGTTTAAAGAATTGGTTATAGCTATGCATATTAGAGAAAAATCAGTGGGTTACTATGCCAATCAATTGTGTTTATCGGAGAACTATTTAAATCGGTGCATCAAAAAGATCATTGGACGTTCGGCTAAGCAGTTGATTAATGAAGTGAATGTGGAATATGCTAAACTTTTATTGATTAATACCACTCAAGATATAGCCGAAATTGCTTTTGAATTGGGGTATCCATCACCAAGTTACTTTTCAAAATTTTTTCGAAAAGAAATGGGCATAGCCCCGAATGAATATCGAGTTAGAGAACGACTAGCCATTGATAATCGACTTCATTAAACAGCATAGTGGTGTTTAAAAAGGAGAAATTTCAATGCTATTTTGTATATTCAATCCGCTGTAGCTTAGAAGCATGAAAAGTCAGCAAGAAAAATACAACTTGTTTTAACTAGCAGTTAGCGGGGAATAATAGGTAGTGTGTCCATATTGAGTCCATAAAAATGCGCATTTTAATAGACTCAATATGGACTCAATATAGAAATATTACGTTGACATAGAAAAGAAAACGCGCGAATAAAGCATATAGGCGCTAGTTGTTCTCTTCTATTAGATCGACTTGTTCTTTTTCTTTGTTGATTAAACGTCTTATTTTAATGTCAAAAGCCGCATACAACAAAGTAACAAAAGGACTTAAGTAATTAAAAAAGGCATAAGGTAAATAAGTGAGGGTAGGAATACCAAGAACCCCTGCATGATAAGCACCACAGGTATTCCAAGGAATTAATACTGAGGTTACCGTTCCAGAATCTTCCAGCGTTCTACTTAAGTTTTCTGGGGCAAGTCCTTTTTGTTTGTAAGCTTCCGCAAACATTTTTCCAGGTACCACAATGGATAAATATTGATCAGACGTTGTGATATTTACCGCTAAACAGCTAGCAACAGTACTGGCAAATAGACCAAATATGTTAGTGGCGATGGATAGTAAAGCCGTTGATATTTTCTGCAACGCACCAATTGCTTCCATTGTTCCACCAAAAAACATCGCACATAAGATTAACCATACTGTATTCAACATACTCGCCATACCTCCTGCTTCAAATAATCCATTGAGGCTTTCTAATGGCGATAAGATGCGAATATCTGTAGTTAAAGCGAGCATTGTTCCTTTATAGGCATTGTAGAAATTAAATTCTTGACCACCTGCAACTGCCAGAACAATAGAAGGTTGAAAAATCAAGGCAAATACAGCTCCTAATAGAGTACCAATTAATAAAGCCGCAATTGGTTGTACTTTTTTGACAATAAGTACAATAACCAATAGAGGAACAATAAATAGAAGTGGGGTAATGTGAAAGGTAGTGCTAATTGCATCCAATGTTTCTGCTGTATTTACCTGCCCTTCTGAACCATAAATAAACCCCAAAATAATAAACAAAATCAAGGTCACAGTATAGGTTGGTACTGTGGTATATAGCATATAGCGAATGTGCGTAAACAAATCGGTGCCCGCCATCACAGGCGCTAAGTTTGTCGTATCAGATAAGGGGGATAGTTTATCACCAAAGTAAGCTCCTGAAACAACGGCTCCACCAATTACACCCAAGGGCATACCCAAGGCATTACCAATTCCTACAAGCGCTATTCCGACAGTAGCCGAAGTAGTCCATGAACTCCCCGTTGCAATAGAGATAATAGAAGTAATGATCACACAAGCGGGTAGATAAATGGAAGGATGTAGAATCTCTAAACCATAATAAATCATACTGGGAATAATACCACTCAATAACCAAGTGCCTGATAAAGCACCTACAAGGAGTAAGATAAAAATGGCATTTGACGTATCACGTACATTATTGACAATTTGCTGTAAAATCTTATCATAAGAAACGCGATTGTACATTCCTACAAGAATTGCAATGGCACCACCCAATAACAAAATGAATTGATTGGTTCCCGATAAAGCGTCATCCCGGAATACATAAACATTAATAGCTAGTAATATCACGAGTAATACGACAGGAATTAATGATTGTGTTAGCGAAATAGGCTTTTCTTGTTTTTCTTGCATGTCAAGTTCCGTTTAAAAAATGAATAATATAAAAAGTAAAAGTACTTAATTTTGATCGAATCGTAAATAATACCCCTCATAAACTGTACCAAAAAAGGGAAGGAAAGATTTTTTTTGTGAAGGTGGTGAGATGGTGAGGTGGTGAGGTGGTGAGATGGTGAGATGGTGAGGTGGTGGGTGGTGAGATGGTGAGACGATGAGCAATCCTCATAAAAAGCAAACCTCACAAAGCACAAACCTCACAAAGCACAAACCTCACCGCCTCACAAAGAACAAACCCTCATAAAGAGCAACCCTTTCTTTTTTTAAGGGTAAAAAAGAAACAAAAACCCCTTCAACTAACCCAAATAAAGGTCAAATTAGTTTTTAAGCCTGAAAATAAAAGAACTCGCTACGCTCAAACACCTTTTATTTTTACAGCCTTTTCAAGCATTTGACGCTCTTTATTTGACTTGCGTTGAGGTTAAATTGTCTTTTGTAAAAATGATTTACACTTTTAAATAAATTTATTTTCTATTCTCTGCTATGAAAAAGATGATCTCACAACGCATTACTCTTTTCGCTTTTTTGTTAGAGGTTTTTTTGATGATTTCTTCGCTTAAAGAAGAATGTCTCACCATTATGGGTTATGGGGTTATGAGTAAAGTCTGATCTCATCTTCTTTAATCGATAAAACCCATGATTTCACAAATCTCACCATCTCACCATCTCACCACCTCACCACCTCACCATCTCACCACCTCACCATCTCACCACCTCACTATCTCACCACCTCACCATCTCACCGCCTCACAAAGAACGACCCTATCGAGGTAAGGTTTGAATCAATTGATCTAATGTAGTATCTTCTAGCGGATAATATTGATTACGCTGTTTAAAATCGGCATAAGCAAGTAGTGCTTGTTTGAGGTCTCCTTGAATGGATTCCGTTGAAATTGCGATATGTTCCACAAGGTAAATCAAAAAGTAAATGACGCGTTTTAAATAGGCATGTGCTTGATTAAGTTCTTGAAGTTCTTCGTGGGTATGGGCTAAGTTGTTACACGAAATGATATACACTTGAATAACAGGGATTTTTAATCGCAGGCATAATTCCCGATGGTTATTTAGTACTTCAGCTCTATACAGTGCTTCTTTGTATCCTTCTAAGGCTTCCAGATAGTTTGCCTGGTTGAATTTTTCATTACTGGATACCGTTAAGGTTTTCCAATAACGTTCTAGGTGATTTATACAAGTATCGCTCATAATTATTTTAAATTTTGATTCGCAAATTCCCAGTTGACGATTTCCCAAAAATTGGCAATAAATTGAGGCCTTGCATTTCGATAGTCAATGTAATACGCATGTTCCCAAACGTCTAAGGTTAGAATAGGCGTTTTGTTGAGTGTCAAAGGAGTATGCGCCTCTTTTAAAGGGATAATTTCCAATTTACCGTCCTCATTTTGAGCTAACCAAGTCCATCCACAACCAAAAAGCTTGGTCGCTGTTGTAGTGAAAAGTGTCTTGAAATGGTCAAAACTACCAAAATCCCGGATGATTAAGTCGTTGATTTTTCCTGTAGGAACCTTTCCGCCAAAAGGAGATAAACTATGCCAAAAGAAGGTGTGATTCCAGTGTTGAGCAGCATTATTAAAAAGTGCTATATCTCCTGTTTGGTAACTGTGCAGAATGATTTCAGGTACAGATTTTTCAAGTAAGGGGGTATCTTGAATCAGCTCTTTGAGGTTATTGACGTAAGTAGCATGATGTTTACCATAATGATAATCAAAGGTTTCTGCTGTAATTAAAGGTGTGAGTGCATTTTTTTCATAGGGTAATGCAGGTAATTGTAAGTCGATTTTCATTTTTGTTTCTTTTGTAATTAATGGAATTATATCTGGGTTTAAGCGGTCTTTTTACTTAATGAAGTGAAGTTTACCTGTACAAATATAGGAGTTATTTAGTTTTGTTGAAATATTATTTTAGATTTATCTAAAATAATATTTAGGAATAGTTAGTTGATAGGTACTTATCAAGTTTCTACACGGCGTTTTTATTTTGTTTTTATTTTTGGTGTGCTAGGGGCTATTTTTCCCTCAGTATAGATTAATTTTGTAGGATATAAATTCTATAGCATATGATAGTTAGAGACAAAAAGCATATTGTTCAAATGCTTTTTATTTGGAAAGGGTCTGTGTTGAAGAAGATTGCGCCTACTTTATTAGCCATCTTTATTTTTTCTTGGTTAGTCTATTGGAGTCATTACTTTTTTCCAGAGATTATTATACCCCTAAATGTTGGAGCATTTACCTTAGTAGGGATTTCCTTAGCTATCTTCTTGGGTTTTTGCAATAGTGCAGCCTATGATCGGTATTGGGAGGGACGAAAACAATGGGGAAGTTTAGTCATTTACACTCGCTCTTTGGCTTTTCAGATATTGCATTTCATCAAAGAAGACGACAGTTTTACTTTGAAAGAGAAACAAAAGGGTATTCAGTTAATTATTGCATTTTGTTATGTATTGAATAAACAACTGAGAAATAAAACGGACTGGACGATTGTGCGTTCTTATCTAACGGAAGAAATGTATCAAGAGATGTTGACTAAGCGTTTTAAACCTGCTTTTTTATTGAGCGAATTGACGAAATGGGTCAATGAACAGTATAGAGCAGGGCGTATAGATTCAATTACACAGGCGAGAATAGATCAAAATATTGAACAATTGTCGATTGTACTTGCTGCTTGTGAGCGCATTGTGCATACTAAGATTCCATTTGTATACTTTATTATCTTGCATCGTACTGTTTACGTGTATAGCTTCCTACTTCCTTTTGGGTTGATTGACTTAATTGTATGGACTATGCCATTCTTTGTAACTTTTGTCGCTTATACTTTCATTGCGCTAGATGCGGTAGTTGCGGAAATTGCGGAACCTTTTGGTGAAGAAGAAAATGATTTGGCCTTGGATCAAATGTGTAGTAATATCGCTTATTCCTTATCAGAAATTTCAGACTTACCGCTTCCTGCGTTAGTCTTGCCTGACGAAAATTACATTGTCAAATAAACATATTATTTCAGTAGTATAACGAGAAACACGCTTATTTGGCGTGTTTTTTTGTGCTTTGTGAAAGAGGGAGTCGATTTCTTTAAGAAAAAATTAACGCAGAAACAACTAAAAAAAAGTGCCATACTCGCATTATTTTTTTTGTGTTGTAAATTATTTTTGCTTAGTTTTTATCTAATGATATATGAGTGACTTTGAAGTAAATTCATTTTATGAGTTAATAATACACGATTTAGTAAATTGTGGATATGCTGTAGTCGATTGTTTTTTCACTGAAGAGGAAATAAACCTGTTACGCGCAAATTTTTTTATGAAACAAGATTTACAAGTGTTTAAAAAAGCAGCGATTGGACAGGCAAGTGAAGAGCAAATAGTAGAAGAGGTGAGAGGGGATTTTATTTTATGGTTGAATGAACAGGCACCTGATGAGGTAGAAGCAATGTACTTCCAAAAGATGAATGAATTTATTGCTTATGTCAATCGCACTTGTTTCTTGGGAATCAAAGAAGGA
This sequence comes from Myroides odoratus, assembly GCF_001549985.1. GTDB lineage: Bacteria > Bacteroidota > Bacteroidia > Flavobacteriales > Flavobacteriaceae > Flavobacterium > Flavobacterium odoratum_A. The sequence goes on from NZ_LROZ01000003.1 coordinate 155,881, forward strand.
GAGTTTCACTATGCGAGTTATCCTGTTGGAACGGGTTACCAACGTCATTTGGATGTGTTTCACAAAGATACACGCCGTACTTTATCTGTTGTTCTATATTTAAATGAGCAAGATTGGACTCCTGCCAACGGTGGGGAATTAGTCTTATTTTTACCTGATGAACAAGGGAATGAACGAGAGGAAATCGTCTATGCTTTACCAGGGCGATTGGTGATTTTTGACAGTAAATCGATCGAACATGAAGTTCGAACAGTAAATAAACCCCGCTATAGTATTACGGGATGGTTGAAAACAAGATAAGTGAAAGTTAGGGAAACCTAACTTTTTTTATAATGGGGTGTTGTACGGATATATACTCCGTAAGAGAAGGATGAATATTAGTATAAATACAATGGGTTCAATAGGATTGAAAAGACTTGTTCACTAGTGTAATCAATGTAATGCTATGAATCAATGTACTTCCGCTACCAAAACAAAAAAACACGAAGCATCCATTATTTTCAGTATTTTTGTTTATACAACAGATATTGCTTCCTAATAGAAGTATCATTTAATAGAGAAAACTATGTTTGATTTTCGGTTGAAAGTTTTTTATACCGTGGCAAAAAGAGAAAGCTTTACCAAAGCGGCCAAAGAACTATTAATCTCTCAACCAGCTGTTTCCAAACACATTCGAGAAATAGAAGGACATTATCAAACCAAATTATTTGTACGAGATGGAATTACTATTCGCTTAACCGAATCTGGGCAATTGTTGTATACGTATGCTGAGGATATTTTCTCCACGTACCGCAATTTAGAGTTTGACATGCATGCACTCAATGCTAAAATGGATGGCAATTTGCGTATTGGTGCAAGTACCACGGTTTCTCAATATGTTTTACCGCCATTGTTAGCTGAATTTAGAGGTAAAGTACACGATATCCACTTGGATATCCTCTCCGAAAATTCAGCAGTCATCGAGCAATTGCTCTTGAGTAAAAACATTGATGTTGGAGTTGTTGAAGGCTGTTCCAAAAACCCGCAAATCAAGTATATCGACTTTATTGACGATGAAATTGTACTAGTTTGTCGAGCAGATAACCCGAAGTTCAAAACAGGAATCATCGAACCTCATGAATTAAAAGAGTATTCTTTCCTATTAAGGGAAGCAGGATCAGGTACATTAGACGTGATTGAAAGCAACTTAAATCACCTAGGGATCTCACTCAATCAGTTGCGCAATGAAATGAATTTCTCTAGTACTGAAAGTATCAAAATGTATTTAAAACACTCCGATAGCTTTGCCTTTTTATCCATTCATGCTATTCTCAAAGAATTAAAATACAACGAATTAGTTGTAGTGGATATTAATGGCTTAGATATCAGACGAAAATTCAGTATTGTACAACGTCAAGGACAAGAAAGTGCCTTAGTAGAATTATTTATACGATTCATTAAGTCATATAACCTAAAGTTATAGCTGATAACTATTATGTATTTTTCTCGCTAGTATAGATGATTGACCTTTGTAGGGTTGAAAATACATAGTTATGACAGTACAAAATAGCAATACTGCACTCGGTAGTAAAATAATATTCATGGGCTTAGCTCTTCTAAGCTTGTTTCCTTTTATTTCTTCTGCAACGGCTTTGGTGTTGGGAATCATTTATGCACAAATTTTTGAAAATCCCTATGCCAAACAAACGAAAAAGGCTACAGGACTCCTATTGAAGATTGCTGTAGTTGGATTGGGATTTGGAATGAACGTGTACAGTGCTTTAGCTGCAGGAAAGGATGGCTTCGTCTTGACGATTTTCTCCATTTTCTTAACGTTAACTTTAGGATTTGGAATAGGGAAATTATTGAAAATTGACAAGAAAATATCCTACTTAATTTCTTCGGGAACAGCGATTTGTGGAGGTAGTGCGATTGCTGCTGTATCCCCTGTAATTGATGCAGATGAAAAACAAATATCTGTCGCTTTGGGGATTGTATTTATCCTGAATTCAGTCGCTTTAATTATATTTCCGCCTATTGGTCATGCGTTGGGATTGAGTCAAGTCGATTTTGGACTTTGGTCGGCGATTGCTATTCACGATACGAGTTCGGTGGTTGGTGCAGCTGCTAAATATGGAGATGAGGCCTTAGAAGTCGCTACAACGGTTAAATTAGCCCGTGCGCTATGGGTGATTCCAGTAGCTTTTTTATCTACCATGCTCTTCAAAAATAAAGGCTCTAAAGTGAAAATACCTTATTTTATTGGGTTGTTTGTCTTAGCCATGCTCGCTAATTCCTATATTCCTTTTATTCAACCTTTAGGTCCTTATATCGTAGAACTATCCAAAGCTGCTTTGACGCTAACACTCTTTTTAATTGGAACTTCGCTATCCTTTAGAACAGTGAAAAATGCGGGTGCTAAACCTTTTATTGAAGGGGTCTTGTTGTGGATCTTTATTTCGGTAAGTTCGTTAGCGTATATTTTGTATGTGTAGTTTTTTGTGAGGCGGTGAGAGGATGAGATGGTGAGAGGATGAGATGGTGAGGTTTGCTTTTTTGCAAATAGTCTTTAATTGATAACCCCTACAACTTCACAAAAACAAAAAAGCAACCTACCTATCATACAAGTAATGCGTTATGAGATCATCTTTTTCCTAGTAGAGAATAGAAAACCAATTTACTTAAAAGAAAAAAATATCTTTACAAAAGACAATTTAACCTCAACGCAAGTCAAATAAAGAGCGTCAAATGTTTGAAAAGGCTGTAAAAATAAAAGGTGTTTGAGCGTAGCGAGTTCTTGTATTTTCAGACTTAAAAACTAATTTGACCTTTATTTGGGTTAGTTGAAGGGGTTTTTGTTTGTTTTTTGTGAGGTTTGTTTTTTTGTGAGGCGTTGAGAAGGTGAGGCGTTGAGGTTTGTTTTTTGCAAATAGTCTTTAATTGACAACCTCTACAACTTCAAAAAGTTATAAAAAATCAAAAAAAAAATCGGCAATTTTAAATTGCCGATTTTTGTATACTTATACTTGGATCACACCTAAGTTAAACGGTTTCTCGATGGGCGCATGGTTCGCCGCTTCGATTCCCATAGAAATCCACTTTCTCGTATCTAATGGATCGATGATAGCATCTGTCCAGATGCGAGCAGCAGCATAATAAGGCGATACTTGTTTGTCGTATTTCGCTTTAATCTTATCGAATAATTTTTGTTCTTCTTCCGCAGATAATTCTTGTCCTTTCGCTTTTAAAGAAGAAGCTTCAATTTGCAACAATACTTTTGCCGCTTGAGCTCCTCCCATTACAGCAAGTTCAGCACTTGGCCAAGCAAAGATTAAACGTGGGTCATAAGCTTTTCCACACATTGCATAATTTCCTGCTCCATAAGAGTTTCCTACAACTACTGTAAATTTAGGAACCACAGAGTTAGATACTGCATTCACCATCTTCGCTCCGTCTTTGATAATTCCTCCGTGTTCTGATTTAGAACCTACCATGAATCCTGTTACGTCTTGCAAGAATACCAAAGGAATTTTCTTTTGGTTACAGTTCGCAATAAAACGAGTCGCTTTATCTGCAGAATCCGAATAGATCACTCCTCCAAACTGCATTTCACCTTTTTTCGTTTTTACTACTTTGCGTTGATTGGCAACAATTCCAACCGCCCATCCATCAATACGAGCATAGCCCGTAATCAAGGATTGACCATATCCCGCTTTGTATTCTTCAAATTCAGACTCATCAACTAAACGCTTGATGATTTCCATCATATCGTATTGCTCTGCACGAGATTTAGGTAAAATACCATAAATTTCATTTGGATCTGCAGCGGGTTTTTTAGCTGCAATTCGATTATAACCTGCTTTGTCAAAATCACCAATTTTATCTACGATATTCTTGATGGTATCTAAAGCGTCTTTATCATCTTTTGCTTTGTAATCTGTAACACCTGAAATCTCACAGTGTGTCGTTGCGCCACCTAGGGTTTCATTATCAATACTCTCGCCAATGGCTGCTTTTACTAAATAGCTTCCTGCTAAGAAAATACTCCCCGTTTTATCTACAATTAACGCTTCATCACTCATGATGGGTAAGTAAGCACCACCTGCAACACAACTTCCCATTACAGCAGCGATTTGCGTGATGCCCATGCTACTCATGATGGCGTTGTTTCTGAAAATTCTTCCAAAGTGTTCTTTGTCTGGGAAAATCTCATCTTGAAGGGGTAAATATACTCCCGCACTATCAACCAAGTAAATAATTGGAAGTTTATTCTCTATGGCAATTTCTTGTGCGCGTAAATTTTTCTTTCCTGTAATCGGAAACCAAGCACCTGCTTTTACTGTAGCATCATTGGCTACAACGATACATTGTTTTCCTTTGATATAACCTATTTTGACTACAACACCAGCAGAAGGACATCCTCCGTGTTCTTCATACATCTCATCTCCTGCAAAAGCACCAATTTCAATACTATTAGTTTTAGGGTCTAATAGATAATCAATGCGCTCTCTGGCTGTCATTTTTCCTTGTTGGTGTAATTTTTCAATTCTTTTTTCACCTCCACCAAGTTTAACTTTTGCTAGTTTTCGTTTTAAATCTGAAAGCAATAACTTGTTGTGATCTTCGTTTTTATTGAAGTTAATATCCATAGTTATTTAGGTTGTTGTATAATGTTATTAGTTTTCGCTAAAGTACAAAATAAAAATTTATAGGAATAGCAATAGCGTTAATATTCAAGAATGCTTAAATATAAAAGGCAATACAAAAGAAAGTAATTCATCCACTAAGAGAGCAGCAAATAAATAGCTGTATTTTTGTTAAATTTATAGGGTCAACTAAATAATAGTGTACTTGAGGAATACGTGGTTTTAGTTTAAAGCAACGACTAAAGAAACCTCCTATGAATAGGTGCAAACAGGGAATTATTGGTTTGTTCGTGTAGTCCATTTAGTTTTGGGGTCTCTTTTGGTGTCTAATGCTCCTCAAATTGGGCGTTGGATGGTCAAGAATCAAAAATCAGAAAAATGAAAGTTAATATATTGAATTTCAGCAGTTTGTGTGTTTTTAAGCCTGCAGGTGTACAGGATTATATAACTCCAATGTTACCTTATTGTTAAGTGATTATTGAATTTTAGTACCAATGTTAATTATATAAGTGGTTAAAAATCAATAAATAGTCGTAAATTGTATAGGTAAAATAAAAGGAAACCTCGTTTTGACGTAAAAATTAACGTTAAGGAAACATTAGGTTGATTTTATTGCGTAATTTTGCCCCTGTTTATAACATATATTATTATATAATGTCATTGAATAACATTTTTCAATTTTTAGTTCCAAAGGACAAAACGTTTTATCCTTTATTTGAACAAGCAGCTGTAAAGCTTAAAAAATTATCAGAAACGCTGAATGAAGCTGTGAATACGCCAGCTAAGGAGAGAGAGAAATTACTTAAAGATGTTGAAGTAATTAAGGTGGAAATCGAAGCGATCGCACAGAAAACAAGAATTGAATTGGGGAAAAACTTTATCACTCCTTTTGATAGAGAAGATATCCACAGTTTAATTACGGCGGTTGATGATGTAGCGGACCACTTATCTGATGCTGCTTCTCGTATGAGATTGTATCAAATTGATAAAATTACGAAGCCTTTGCGCAAATTAACTGAAGCAAATTTAGAAGCTTGTAGTGAAGTACACAAAGGACTATTACATTTGAAAGATTTAAAAAAGCTAGAAGAGTTAGCTACTGTATGTAAAAACATTTCACGCTTAGAAAGAAAGGCGGATAAAGTTTTTGATAAGGCCGTGGCCGATATTTTTGAAAATGAAAATAACGCGATCGAAATTATTAAATACAAAGAGGTAATGGTGGCTTTAGAAACGGCTACAGATAGTTGTAGAGACGTGGCTAACGTTTTAGAAACTGTTATCGTTAAATACTCTTAATGATCTAGCGCTAGTATATGGAATTTTTTACAGAAATATTGAGTAATCAAAGCGGGATAATGTTAATTGTGATTATCGTTTTAGCCCTCGGATTTGATTATATCAATGGTTTTCACGATGCCGCAAACTCAATTGCTACTATTGTAACAACTCGAGTTTTGACCCCTTTCCAAGCAGTGCTTTGGGCGGCGGCTTTTAACTTTGCAGCTTATTTTATCTCCTTATATATTATTGGTGAATTTAAGATTGGTAATACCATCGCCAAATCGGTTAACGAGAACTTTATTAGCTTAGAAGTTATTTTTGCAGGTTTAATTGCTGCAATTATTTGGAATTTAGCCACTTGGAAGTTAGGTATTCCTTCTTCCTCTTCTCATACCTTAATTGGTGGTTTTATAGGTGCTGCTGTTGCTCATGCCGGTGGTTTCTCTATTGAGGGAGTGGATGTAGTGGTGTACTCTAAAGTAATTCCAATCTTCTTATTCATTTTTGGAGCTCCTTTATTAGGTTTAATACTCGCTTATTTTATTACCGTGGCTATTATGTGGATTTGTAGAAATCAAAACCACTACAAATGCGAAAAATGGTTTAAGCGCTTGCAATTAGTTTCTTCTGCTTTGTTCTCTTTAGGACATGGAGGTAACGATGCGCAAAAAGTAATGGGTATTATCGGTGCTGCAGTAATCTTCTACCATGTGAATGTAGATATGGATCCAGATTACTTAGTTGAAGGGGTAGATACCTTCAAAGTGTTCGTAGAGCACTGGTGGTGGGTTCCTCTTGCTTCTTTCTTATTCATTGGTTTAGGAACGTTATCTGGAGGATGGAAGATTGTTAAAACAATGGGAAGTAAGATTACCAAAGTGACACCATTAGAAGGTGTTGCTGCTGAAACAGCTGGGGCTGTAGCGTTATACGTAACCGAGCACTTGGGTATTCCAGTTTCAACAACGCATACGATTACAGGTTCAATTATTGGGGTTGGGGTAACAAAACGCGTATCAGCAGTACGTTGGGGAGTTACAATTAACTTACTATGGGCTTGGGTATTGACCATACCTGTATCTGCAATTATCGCTATGATTGTATATTATATTGTATCGGCAGTGATTTAATTAGACACAAGTTTTTAAGTATAGATAAAAAAGGAATGATTGAAAAATCATTCCTTTTTTTGTTTTATACATTTGCCTAAATAAAAGAAGAAAAATTAACGCAGGAAGAAGCGAGATGGCTTGTTTTTACTCAAGGGACATTAGAAAATAACAACGATTAAAAAGGTGATAAAAGGATTGTATATCTCCGTTTCTTTTGTTGTAAGTCAGCTGGAAAAGCTAAAAAATACCGCATAAAATAAATAAAAATTACAACCCAATAAGGCGTTGAAAATGTAAATAATTGAAACTTTTTTATAAAAATGTAATAGCATGGAGTGCTTTGCACTTGTAATTCCTACAGTTGCCTTCTTTTTGATAGGCGAGTGTCAAAAAGTTATTTTTTTAAATAAAAACACTTTTATCATCACGGAAAAGGGTAAATACAAATTTTCATGAACCTTTTTACAGTTTGCATCTGCTGTTTTTTACATCTTTAGTTGTTTTGTACCATTAAATGTGTAAAAAATGAGAAAAAAAAGATTGGTTATTGGACTAATTGCTTTAACTACTACAGCAATTCACGCGCAAGATAATATTGGTATTGGTACAGTAGAGCCTCATCAATCCGCAGTTTTGGACATTAGTGCAACAGATAAAGGGGTATTATTTCCTCGAATAGCTTTGCATAAACAAACTGTTTTAGCTGGTGGTGTAAATCCTATTGGCGTTGTTGTATTTAATAATGGTACAGGTGAAATCTCTAAGAAGGGATTCTATTTCTGGAATGGTAATAATTGGGAATTATTAGCTTTAGAATCCGATGTAACGATTGAAATTGAGAATCTTTATCAAAAAATAGAACAGATTAAACCTCCAGTCCTTGTTATAGGCAATGTTCCTATTTTTGCCAATGAAGTCATAGATAATCGACAAGTCTATATTGGGAAATTTGATATAGAAGTAAGCGGACCCGATGCAACAACGTTATCTTACAATACTACAATCAAACAACCGCTATCAGTAGCTAATTTTGACCAAGTAATTGACGCAAAAATATACGATAGTGCGGGTGTTTTGGTTTTGCAGCAAATTGCAAATATCACTACAAATAACGGTTTGTCTTTCCATTTTGGAACAAAGAATATGTATACTACACTACCCACAGGAAGCTACACGTTGGTCTTGAAATACAAGTCTACTTTACTAGCTAGTTAAAAACGAAATCGCATATATAATTATAAAAAGATGAAAAGTAAAATACGAATTACCTTATTGCTTGTTTTGGGATGTGGCCATTTGTTTTATGGACAAGTGGTTATAGGTGGCGCAACTTATCCCGTAGAAGGAGCTTTGTTGGATGTCAAAGAGTATCAGTCAGATGCAGAGAATACAACAGCAACCAAAGGACTTTTATTACCGCGTGTAAAATTGAGTGAATTATCTAGTTTAATGCCCATGGTACAGACCGAAACAGTGGCGAATAAAAAAGAACATATCGGCTTGCAAGTCTATCACATTGGAAGCGATGAAATGTCGGCAGGAGTAAAAACATGGAATGGTGAGATGTGGACAGGTGGAGGAAGTGCTGAACAAGATCCTTGGATTTATATGCCTGCATTTCCCATTCAAATGTATAAGACAACTGAGCAGAAAGTTTATCTCTATGAACAATATAAGAATCAAATAGGAGAAACGAGTGGTATGCCTATTTGGGCAGAGCATGAAGTAAAGTTTGTGGTGACTGGTTTTGACACTACTGCTTTTAGTACAGCACCTACCGTTAGGACGGAAGGCGGAAAACAATACCTAGTGTATAAATCACTCGTGAATAAGGTGACAGCCTCTAGTTATTTGAACCTCATTATAGTGAAAATACAATGAAGAATAGAATTTTCTTAATCGCCTATTGTTGTATGGCATGTTTTTGTTCATCAAGCTGGGTATATGGACAATTACCTTATTTTACTACGGCTTCTTCTGAAGATGAATTCGTAAAATTTACAGGATCAGACAAAGTCAATTTTTCGAAATATGGTGCTGAATTAACTGCTAAAGCCAAACAAACCAGCGGTGTGTTTGTAGAGGATTTATTCTTTGCTTCTGAGCGAGGATGTATGATTGAGTTCGATTACCTTATGACTGGTAAAGGGTCTAATTCGACTCAAATAGGGGCCAATGGCTTAGCTTTAGTACTATTTGATGCGAAAGTAAGTAATCCTGAAATCGGATCTAAAACTGCTGGACTCGGGTATGCTTATAGTAAAGCGGTAGCAACAAATCAAGCAGTACATGGGCTGAGTAAAGGTTTTTTGAGTATTGGATTGGATATAAATGGGGACTTTAAGGAGCGTAAAATAGGGGATACTGAATTTAGAAATGGAATTTACACAGAGAGAAAGCAAATGAACCATGTAACAGTTCGAGGGCAAGGGGATAGATTAGAAGGATATCCAGTATTGATTTCACAAAGTGTAACCGACAGTAATGAACACTATAAACTCGATATAGCAACGGGAAATTATACCGAGAATTTTGAGACTCCGGACCCGCGTGGTTTTAGCTTTAAATTGAGAGAAAACAATGCAAATAATGAAGGAGATATCCAGGCTAGTTTTGGACATGCTTCTTATCGAAGAGTCCTTGTGGCTTTGTTGCCGACTAAATATTTAGGAAATCCAGGATTTAGTTTATATGTGGATATCATACATGGAAGTGAAACTAGTAGAGTCATCAATTCTTTGTTTATTCCATCGAATGGTTGGATTAAATACTATGAAGCAAACACGAAAACAGCTGATGTTTTAAAGGATAAAAAAATAATTGCTCCAATTAATTTTAATATTGGTTTTACTGCAACAACGGGAGAGATTTATCAAAAAAATATCATCCGAAATATTGAGGTCTATTTGCCCTTTTCTCCCGTTTTGAAAAATATACTAGTGTCCAATGCTTGTAAGGACCATACAACTACAGTAGAGGTCTTTGAACACGCTATTGGTTTTAATACCAATAAATATGAAATGGGACAAGATTTAAATGCTTTAGGAAGTAGGGAACATATTGATCCTTATAGTTTTAGGTTTTTAATTCTAGAAGAGGCAAATTTAGAATATACGCTAGAACCCTTTGTGGCGACAACGGATAATGGGCGATATGAATATAATCCATTGGCCATGGAGGTTGTATTTACGCCAAACAAGAATTTGACAGCCAAAGAAGATACGGTGTATTTTACGGTGAAAAATAAAAAGAAAATGATGGGAATTACCAATTTAGGGGGAGAACAATATCGGTCTTTAAGTGCTAAAATTCAGTTGAAGTTTAAAGACAATTGCAACGATATTATTATGGTAAATGGCAGTTCTCTTTAAGACATAAACGACAATGAAAAGAAATAGAAAAAGAAAAGTAAAGTTTATTGTACTTGGAATAAGTCTGTTGTATAGCGTCTCATTTTATGCTCAATTTCCTTATTTTAATTCAGGACAGAAAGCAGCTGATTTCAAGGTCATAGCCGAGAGTCGCCCCGGTTTGGTTAAATTTAATCAGTATGGCATAAATTTAACCCATCATATAAATGAATATGCAGGGGTATATCTAGAAAATTTAAGTTTTACACCCGACAAGGGGTTTATCTTGGAGTTTGAATATGCTTTTGACATGGGAATAATGGAGGAAGGGAAATATGGGGATGGCTTAACGATGGTGTTGTTTGATGCCAATGAGTCCAATCCTAGTATAGGAGATAGAGGAGGAGCTTTAGGATACGCTGCTACTCAAAGAATTTCAGGTCAAAATGTAGCTGGGTTTACCAAAGGTATCTTTGGGCTTGGTTTAGATATTTTTGGGAATTATAAAAGAATCCAACAGGATCAAAATGAGATTAGAAATGGTTTAACGAACCTAAAAGATGGAGATTTTATTGCTTTAAGAGGGCCTTATGATCCACGAAATGAATTCGAAGGTTATCCAGTACTTTTTGCTATAGGAACTAAAAAAAATGCCAATCTGTATCTAGATACTAACACAGGGGAAGCCATAAGTAAACAAAAAGGGTTTAAAGGAAATCGTTTTAGTATTCGCAACAATGCTTTAGTAGCAAAACCAGGGCAAAAGGGATATCGAAAGGTTCAAATCGCTTTTGTACCAGGTATCGATGATGTTAGTCGAAGATCCGGTTTCTTTATTTTTGTTGATATCATCAATGGCACAAGTAAAGCTTCGATTATCCGCAATTATTTTGTCCCTAAATCAGGAACTATTAAATACCAAGAACAAGTAAAACAAGGAGAGACGAGTGTGGCTGAGGTTAAGAATTTAGCTATCAATATTCCTAATACAATGAAAATGGGATTTACTGCTTCTACGGGAGGGGCCTATGTGCGTACACATGTTCGGAATATAAGCTTAAGTCTACCATTTTGTCCAAAGGTGCAAGATATCATCATCCCCGATGTGATCCGAAGTAGACCTTTTGTATGTCAACCTTTGTACAGCGCTTTTGGATATGATACGAATGTGTATAAAGTTCTAGATCCACCAAGCCCGTCAACCTCGTTCTTAGATTTTGCTTCTTTTCGCTTTAAAGTATTTGATGAAAGCACAAAAAACTATGTGGTAAATAGCACGCCTTATCAATTGGTTGTACCACGGGTAGGCGAGTTTAACTACAATACGAATACTGGAGAAGTAACCTTTACTGCTGAAGCTGAATTTAAAGGAACGAGCTATACCTTTTACTATGATATAAAAAATAAACGACCAATATCAGGGGTAAATATTGGAGCAGAAGAATACCGATCAACCACCGCTTCAGTAACATTGAATTTTACAGATGAAATTCCACTATATCGCAATCCTCCTTTGTTAATAAATAAAGGGGTGAAAAAAGTAAAGTAACTACGGGGAAAATAGGGGTTGCATTTTGTTGAAAAGAAAAAACGCTTAGCATTAGCTAAGCGTTTTTTATAAGAATGAAATAAGCCTAAATGCTTATAAATTGAAAGCTTTTTTAATATCGTCTACACGGTCTAATTTTTCCCAAGTAAACAATTCAACTTCTACTTGTTTGGTTTCTCCACCAGGTCTAGTAAATGTTTTAGTTACCACTTGTGGTTTGCGTCCCATATGTCCATACGCTGCTGTTTCACTGTAGATTGGATTACGCAATTTTAGCGTTGTTTCAATAAAGTAAGGACGTAAATCAAATAGTTCACTTACTTTTTTTGCAATTTCTCCATCTGTTAGATTTACTTTAGATGTACCATAGGTATTCACGTATACTCCTGTTGGTTTTGCAATACCAATGGCGTAAGAAACTTGTACTAAAACTTCTTCAGCAACACCAGCTGCAACAAGGTTTTTGGCGATGTGACGGGTAGCATAAGCTGCACTGCGGTCTACTTTACTTGGGTCTTTCCCTGAGAAAGCACCTCCACCATGTGCTCCTTTTCCTCCATAGGTATCAACGATAATTTTTCTACCTGTTAATCCAGTATCTCCATGTGGGCCTCCAATAATGAAAACACCTGTGGGGTTGATTAAGAACTCGATTTCTTCTTTTGATTCAAACAAGTATTGGTACTGTGGATATTTAGCTAATACACGTGGAATTAATACCTCGATGATGTCTTTCTTAATTTGCGCTTGCATCGCTGTTTCAGCTTTCGCTTTTGCCTCAGGAGTTGCATTTTCTGCCTGAATAAAGTCATCGTGTTGTGTAGATAATACAATCGTTACAATGCGAACCGGTTTATTGTCGTCATTATACTCTAAAGTAACCTGACTTTTTGCATCTGGACGAAGGTAAGTTACCTCTTTATTCTCTCTGCGGATTACAGCAAGTTCTTGCAATAATTTATGAGATAAGTCCAAAGCTAAAGGCATATAGTCTTCGGTCTCTGTAGATGCATAACCAAACATCATCCCTTGGTCTCCTGCTCCTTGATCTTCTTTGTTGGTACGCTCAACACCTTGGCTAATCTCTGCCGATTGTTCGTGAATCGCCGATAAGATACCACATGAATTGCCATCAAACATATACGCACTCTTGGTATAACCAATCTTGTTGATTACATCACGAGCAATTTGTTGTACATCTAAATAGGTTTTTGATTTTACTTCCCCAGCAAGAATTACCTGCCCAGTAGTCACTAAAGTCTCACATGCTACTTTTGATTCTAAATCAAAAGCCAAAAAATTGTCAATTAAAGCATCTGAAATTTGATCTGCAATTTTATCAGGATGTCCCTCACTTACAGATTCTGATGTGAAGTAATAAGCCATATGATTTGTTTTTTTTAATGTTTTAAAAAAAGAGGAAATGGCTAAAGTGAAGATACAATATATTCTGCTTTAGCATTTTTTACCGAGGTTGCAATCAGTACAAATTTTTCCTCCCGTGAAATTCTTTGCAAATGTATTAACTATTTTTGAATCTATACAAATTTTCTCTTTTTTATATTTCCCTTAACGATTATGTGATTTTTAGTAATCCCAAGCAAATACACCTTTATATGAATTGGAACTGAAACATATGGAGCTATAAAATCCTTAAAAACTGTTATGTTTTTTTTAAATTGATAAAAATCTAGAGGTTTATTGCTTTATTTATATTTTAAAAGCCATTTTTGGTTACATTTGTTTCGAAATTATTATCGTACAAATCGCGTAAAAATGAGACTACATAATATAGAAGACCAAAAGTCAATGACTCCGCAGATGGCGTTGTCTTTTTTAAAAGAAGGAAACAAACGCTTTGTTGAAAACTTAAAAGCACATGCTAATTTATTGGAGCAAGTAAATGACACGAAAGAGAGCCAATTTCCTTTCGCTATTATCCTAAGTTGTATTGATAGCCGTACTTCTGCTGAACTTATTTTCGACCAAGGATTGGGAGATGTATTTAGTACGCGTATCGCCGGAAATGTCTTGAACGAAGATATTATCGGTTCAATGGAATTCGCTTGTAAATTAGCCGGTTCTAAATTGATTATGGTTTTGGGACATTCGCACTGTGGTGCAATCACAGGAGCGTGTAAAGACGTTAAATTAGGCCATTTAAGCAACTTATTAGCTAAAGTAGACCCTGCCGTTGAACACGTAAAAAAACACTATCCTAATTTAGATATCAAATCAAAAGAAGGGGTTGATATGGTCGCGTTTTACAATGTGGAATATACCATCAATCATATTTTGACTAAAAGTAATGTACTTTGTGAAATGTATGAAAAAGGAGAAATCGGTATTGTAGGTGCTTTTTACAAAGTGGAAACGGGGGAAGTAGATTTCGTTAAAGAAATGTTTGTTGAATAAAAGAAGAAGTTTTGAAACACAACGAATTTTACAAAAAAATATTAGAGAATAACAAAGCGTGGGTAGAAGAAAAACTAGCCATTAATCCAGAATATTTTAAACGCCTTTGTCACAGACAAACCCCGCCTGTTTTATGGATTGGTTGTTCGGATAGCCGTGTACCGGCAAACGAAATTATTGGGGCAGAACCAGGAGATGTATTTGTACACCGTAATATCGCCAACATGGTTATTCATTCTGATATGAATATGTTGAGTGTCCTAGATTATGCGGTGAATATCCTGAAAGTAACCAACATTATTGTTTGTGGTCATTATGGATGCGGTGGAGTAGAAGCTGCAATGAAAAATGAATCTTATGGATTGATCGACAACTGGATCAGACACATTAAAACCGTTTATCGCTTACACAATGTGGAATTGGATGGTATTGAAGATACCACTGAGCGATTCAACCGATTTGTAGAATTAAACGTACAAGAACAAGTGTACGATTTAGCAAAAACATCTATCGTACAAGGGGCTTGGGCAAGAAACCAAGACTTGAGCATTCACGGATGGGTATACGGACTAAATTCTGGCTATGTGACAGATTTAGAAGTAAACGTTACGAATAATCAAGATCTTGATGAAGTGTATCAACTTCGATTCAAGAAAATTTAATCTTCTGAATCCAAATTCTCATTAAATGAGGAGGGGAGGAGTGAAGGGATAAATTTTAAAATGATAGGGAGTAATATTGTACCACCTGGTAATAAAAATATAGCAAGAGAAGGAATTGTTTTAATCACCTCTAAGGTTTGTTTCTTAATCAATTTCTTTTCTTGTATATCTAAATTTCGATGGGTTGAATCCATCAATAACTGCATCAATTGCTTATTTTTCTGAATTTCCTTTAAAATTCTCCCTTTATTTCGTCCAACTAAAAACTCTACGTAATTAGTTGAATTATTAATCATATTGTTGAATAAATTCGATGACTTTAAATAGAAGTAGTTGTAATCATTTTGCTGTAAGAAAAGCATAAAGCACAAACGACTATCTTCAATTTGTTCTTCCGTAAATGCTAATCGATTGAATGGTTCAACAGAAAAATCGGGTAATTCCAATGTCTTTATTTCATTGTTCCAAGAACTACACATCACAATATCCAAGAGTAAACTCGATTCCAAATAAGAGGATTGTACTTCCATGATTTCTTCAATGGCAAAGTCATTGGGGTTGTCGACTAAATGAACTTCGGCGTTTTGCTGAGGTTGAGTGCGATTTAAGATGGATTGAATCAAATCTTCCAAGTAAACATGGTATAGATTCGGGTGAATTTGTCCTGCCAAATAGGTCTCGAAAGTCAAGAGATAAATAGACAGAACAAGTAAATTCAATACAATATTATTGCTCTTAGACTGCGAAAAGAAGTTTTCTTTCCACTTAATTGCAAAGAGGTGTTCTAAACGCGCATAGGTGTTTTTATCTTCAAATAAACTAGTGAAGAAATTGGTTTTATGGGGTACAAATAACTGGTAAAAATCAAGCAATCGACTGATGAATTCATCAGTTGTATGTGTGGGATACTTAAAGAAGTAAATCTTTTCTAAGAGCTGTAAGAAACAGATTTTAGCAAATTCCTCTTGGGTATACTTAAATGTTGTATAGATCTCGGGAAATCCACTAGCGTTGATTTGACCGAAACTAAAACCAGTTGCTCTAATTTCATGGGCTAATGTTTTTGTATCAGTAGCCTTGAAAATAGCGTATTTATCTTGCTCAGCGAAGTATTTTTTTATCCAGCCAGTTGTTGATGGGTTCATAAATACAAAGTGCGTTTATAATGAAGGTAAGAAATAGCAGGAAGCTATTTCTTTACCATTTAACTTGTTTTTCGATTGCTTTAATCATCTCAGAGGCAATATCTTTATTTGTTGCGCCTTCAATCCCTTCTAATCCAGGTGAAGAGTTCACTTCTAACAACAAAGGACCTTTAGCGGAACGAATGATATCAACTCCCGCCACTTTTAAATTCATCGCTTTCGCTGCGCGAATAGCAATTCGTTTTTCTTCAGGTGTTACTTTGATGATTGAGGCAGTTCCTCCTAAGTGGATATTCGCTCTGAATTCCCCTGGAACAGCTTCACGCTGAATTGCAGCCACTACTTTGCCATCCACCACAAAACAACGGATATCTTTTCCATTGGCTTCTTTGATGAATTCTTGAACTAAAATATTGGCATTTAAGCTCTTGAAAGCATTGATTACACTTTCCGCTGCTTTCTTTGTTTCTGCTAATACCACGCCTTTCCCTTGTGTTCCTTCTAATAATTTGACAATTAGCGGACTTCCGCCAACCATTTTAATCAAATCATTGGTATCCAAAGGTGAATTGGCAAATCCTGTGGTAGGAATGTCAATTCCATGATTTAAAAGCAATTGCAAAGAGAATAATTTATCTCTCGATTGTGCAATCGCTGCAGCGCTATTCAAACTGTATACTTTTAGCGATTCAAAATGACGCGTCAACGCACAACCATAGTAGGTCATACTCGGTCTAATACGAGGAATAACAGCATCAAAATCATTCAATACACGACCCCCTCTATAGTGAATTTCCGGTTGATTCGCGTCCAATTTCATGTAACAGTATTTCAGATTTAAGAAGTGCATTTCATGCCCTCTTAATTCTCCTGCTTCAATAATACGTTGGTTGCTGTATAAGTCTGGATTACTAGCTAATAACCCAATTCTTAAGCCGCTTTTAGCTTCTTTGGGTTTATTGTAGTATTCATCTAGTTTTTCTACTGTTGGTTGACCCAATAAAAAGTGCTTTTCAGGATCAACTAAAATACGACCGCCCATCGCTTCTCGTCCCAATAGCATGCGATACCCCATAGAGTCTCTATTGGTTAGGGTTAATTCAATATCCCAAGAAGTTTCACCCAAAACAAGGGTGGTTTTGATAACATAGCGAGATTCTCTAGAACCACTAGAGCTTTTGACGATTCTCTTATCCACCATTTTGGCTTCACAATGTATAATGGTCTTGCCATTATTTTGTAAAGGATTTACATCAAACTTGACCCATTTTTCACCGTCTTTTTCAAAAGCACTAATGTTTACCGCATGTAAAGCAGAAGTCTTTGCTCCAGAATCTACGCGAGCTTTAATCGCTGGGATATTTAATGTAGAGAAAGAACACCATTCTTCACTACCAACAATGAGTTTATCTACCATTTTATTTAATTATGCAACCGCGAAAGTACTACTTTAAAGCAATTGCTATGATGTAATAAAGATAAAAAAATAAAAAATAACGATTAAATAACATGTCTATTATCTTTAGTCTAAAAACCACTAAGATAGAAAAAGGAAAAACCTGCTAATTAGCAGGTTTTTTTGTTTTTATTTTAATCAGTAAAGCTTCTCCTTTTTCATCCTTAGGCGCGTCCAATGTAATGGTATCACCTACTGTGAGCTTGGCATTTACAATTTCCTCTGCAATTGGATCTTCAATATACTTCTGAATGGCTCTTTTTAATGGTCGAGCTCCATATTGTTTATCAAATCCTTTTTCTGCAATAAAATTCTTCGCTTTGTCTGTTAAGTTCAATTTATACCCTAAATCATCAATACGTTGGAATAATTTAGCCAACTCAATGTCAATAATAGAGTGAATATGTTCTTTTTCTAACGAGTTGAAGACAACAATATCATCAATTCTGTTTAAAAATTCAGGAGCAAAGGCTTTTTTCAATGCACTTTCAATCACTGATTTACTGTGTTGATCCGTTTGTTCCTTACGAGCTTGTGTACCAAAACCAACGCCTTGTCCAAAATCTTTCAATTGACGAACTCCAATATTGGAAGTCATGACAATAATCGTATTTCTGAAATCGACTTTACGACCTAAACTATCTGTTAAATGCCCATCATCTAAAACCTGTAACAACATATTAAAGATATCAGGGTGTGCTTTTTCAATTTCATCAAATAGAATAACACTGTAAGGTTTTCTGCGGATTTTCTCTGTTAATTGGCCTCCTTCTTCGTATCCAACATATCCTGGAGGTGCTCCAATCAAACGAGATAAAGCAAATTTCTCCATGTATTCACTCATGTCGATGCGAATTAAGGCATCTTCAGAATCAAAAAGCTCTTTGGCAATCACTTTGGCTAATTGCGTTTTACCAACTCCCGTTTGACCTAAAAAGATAAAGGATCCAATCGGTTTATTCGGGTCTTTTAATCCCGCGCGATTACGTTGAATCGCTTTGGCAATTTTTCCAACTGCCTCGTCTTGTCCAATTACTTTACCTTTTATAATAGCCGGTAGGTTCGCTAATTTGGTAATCTCTTTTTCAGCAATTCGATTTACTGGAATTCCAGTCATCATTGATACAACATCTGCAACATCATCTTCTGTGATGAGAATACGATTGTCTTTTACCTCTTTTTCCCATGCTTCTTGCGCAATCTCAAGTTCTTTTTCGATGTTTTTCTCTTTATCCCTTAGATTGGCTGCTTCTTCATACTTCTGCTTTTGAACCATGAGGTTTTTGTTCTCGCGAACTTCCTCTAACTCTTGTTCTAAGTTGAGTATGTTTTGAGGTACATTAATATTGGTGATGTGCACACGAGATCCCACTTCATCCAATGCATCAATTGCTTTGTCTGGTAAGAATCGATCCGTCATATAACGGTTTGTCAATTTTACACAAGCCTCAATAGCTGCATCGGTATAGCTAACGTTGTGGTGACTTTCATATTTGTCCTTAATATTGTTCAAAATGATAATGGTTTCATCTACCGAAGTAGGCTCTACCAGTACCTTTTGGAAACGGCGCTCTAAAGCTCCATCTTTCTCAATGTGCTGTCTGAATTCGTCTAGCGTTGTGGCACCAATACATTGGATTTCACCTCTAGCTAAAGCCGGTTTGAACATGTTAGAGGCATCTAATGAACCAGTTGCTCCACCCGCACCTACAATAGTGTGAATTTCATCAATGAACAAAATGATGTCCGTATTTTTTTCTAGCTCATTCATGACCGCTTTCATACGCTCCTCAAACTGCCCTCTGTATTTCGTTCCTGCAACTAAACTCGCCAAATCTAGCGTTACGACGCGTTTGTTGAATAAAACACGAGAAACTTTTTTCTGAATAATCTTTAAGGCCAATCCCTCTGCAATAGCTGATTTACCAACTCCTGGTTCACCGATTAACAGGGGGTTGTTCTTCTTTCTACGGCTCAAAATTTGTGAAACGCGCTCAATTTCTTTCTCACGTCCAACAACAGGATCTAATTTGCCTTCAATAGCCATCTCTGTTAAATCTCTACCAAAATTATCTAATACTGGAGTTTTACTCTTTTTATTTGGCGGAGTAGATTGAGTGTCAGATTTTTTGCTACTAGAACTGTCATTTTGTCCTGATTCTTCAAAAGTCTCCGCTTTGGGACTGTGGAAGATATCTTCACTATCTGATTCTGTCTTCTCTTCAGACAGAAATTCTACATAATATTTCTTTACATTCTCATAATCCACATTCATTTTATTGAGGATTTGAGTAATAGGATCTTCATTGTTCTTTAAAATACACAAAAGCAAATGGGCAGAAGTAACTTCAATGTTCTTGAATACTTTAACTTCTAGATAGGTTAAGCGCAATGCTCTTTCTGCTTGCTTGGTAAGATATAGGGATCCTTTCTCGTTTACTGCTGTCTTGGTGGTAGAATAAGGTGTTAAATTCTCAACTTTATGTCGTAAAAAATCAAGGTCGACTTCTAAATTTTGGAGAATCGTTGACGCTTCACCTTGCTCAATTCTCAATAAGGCTAACAAAAAGTGCTCAGTTCCAATAAAGTCATGACCTAGACGTAATGCCTCGTCCTTACTAAAGGAAATAACATCTTTTATTTCTTGTGAAAAATTTTCGTCCATATTAACTGAATTTAGGTGATTATTTGTTTTATACATAAACTAAGGCAAAAAGCATACCTAGTTGGTAAAAGTTGCCCTTCTGTCATACGCTAATTGACAAAAAAAATCTGGTAAATAAAAATATTATGGATTCTTTTTTTATACCAAAAAACAAACTTCACCCTAAAAACGGGAACATAAAAAATTATATTAGGGAATTGAATAGGGTTTCTTCAACATTCCTTGAACATTCCTTGGAGGTTCCTTCGATATTCCTTCGACAAAACAGCCTTTTCTCCTAGTATTCTCCAAGCATTGTCTAAGGAATGTCCAATAACGCTACAAGGAACTTTTTTTGTGAGGCGATGAGAGGGTGAGGCAGTGAAGGTGGTGAGATTGGTGTGGTGGTGAGAAGGTGAGATTTTCTCACCTTCTCTCACAACAAACCTCACAATGCACAGTTGTGTGAGCGCGAGATGCGACCCTTCGTAGCCTCAGGGAGACATACAGGGTGTGGATTATGAGACGGTCTTCTTTAATCGATAAAACCCACGTTTTCACAAACCTCACCTTCTCACCGCCTCAACGCCGCACAAAAAAACAAATCTCACAAAGTACAAGCCTCACATCATTACGGGTGTGAGCGCGGGATGCGACCCTTCGTAGCCTCAGGGAGACATACAGGGTGTGGATTATGAGACGATGAGAAATTCTTCTTTAATCGATAAATCCTATGACTTCGCGAAAAAGCAAAAAAGCAACCTACAAATTCACAAATCCCTTCCTTTATTCCCCAATGTTTTTATGATTTTCAATAAATTGGTATTTGCGTTGTTTGCTTTTCCATCTATCTTCTGCGTATTTTCTCAAATCGACAATTTTATCTTTTTCATCGACAATTTCAAATCCTAAAAGGGTTTCCAGAATGTCTTCTAGTGTAAGAAGTCCTTGAACTTCTCCATACTCATTGGTAATGATCGCAATGTGTTCGTGTTTTTCCGTTAATCGACTCCAAGCTTCTAAAACGCTTGTTCGCTCGTTAAACTGAAGAATGTTTCGTTTTAGATCTTTTAGTTGAATATCAAATTGGTCGTCTGCTAAGTGTTCAAAGATGAGGTCACGGAGGACATATCCTACAATATTTTCCGTTTGTCCACTATAGATAGGAATACGTGAAAAGTGAAGTAATTCTTTGTTTGCTAAAAACTCTTGTAGCCTTAGTTCTTCATCTGCGTGAATCATCATAATACGAGGAGTAAAAATGGCAGCAACCGAAACATCCTTGAGTTGAATTAAGTTTTGTATAATTTTCGTTTCCTTTCCTTCTAATATTCCTTCTTGTTCACCAATACTTGCTAAACTCGATAACTCTTCTCGGCTAATACTTGATTCTTGTTGTTTTTTGCTCAATCGCTTAGTTAAAAAGGAAGAAAGTAGGACTAAAGGATAGCAGAGAATAACCATACTAGAAATCGTAGTCGCGGTTGAGCTATACAAGGATTTATAATAGTTTGCACCTAATGTTTTGGGGATAATCTCTGTTAATACTAAGATGAGTAAAGTTAAAAGGGCAGAAATAACCCCAAAATAAGCCTCTCCAAAAACGGCTGTGGCTTGTGCGCCAACACCAGCAGCTCCGACAGTATGTGCAATGGTATTTAAAGATAAGATAGCAGATAAAGGTTTGTCAATATCCTTTTTCATGTGAATCAAAGCTTTTGCTTTGGTATCTCCTTGATCCGATTTTGAATGTAAGAAAGCAAGAGGGGTAGATAATAATACTGCTTCTGCAATAGAACAGATAAAAGAAACCGTTAGGGCTAAAAATAAATAAATTAATAATAAAGTCATTCAAATAAAACTTAAAGGAACAATACTATTCTTTTTTATTTTTCAACAACAGTTAAAAATCACTCAAGCAAACAAATTGTTTACTGAAGTAGCGGTAAAAGAAAATAAAGATACAAGAGTTAAAAGTGAAGAGGTAGAGAAGTCGTTTATATCTTCTTTGAATCAAGAAGTAGTCTACTTCGTAAAAAAAGCTCTTTTCTGAGTTTGATGCGAACTTCACTCAGAGATGTCTCGAAGCAAACGTCAATTGAAAAAGTAACGAAGACAAGGAGGAGATAAACAAAGAAATTTATTCTTCAGTAAAACTTAGTCGCGGTGAATACTTATTTTTGATTAATGTATAATTATTATTTTAGATAAACTAATTTATTTTTTAGCATTAACTAAATATGGAGTTAGTTTATTGTTTGCTTTTTATCTAGGCTTGTAGGTGGTAAAAGTTCCGTCTTTATAAAAAACTACAATTTGTTCCATGTCTGCAGAAGTCAAAAAATCAGGAATGGGTTTGGATGCGATAGCCTCTTTTTTACCTTCCAAAGGAGTGGATGGAAGAGAGGGATTTGGCGTTTCAATTTTGCTTGCCGAAGAAAATAAATCTACAGAGGAAGTACCTAAATCACCCTGTTTTTTTTCACTCGAAAAAGAGCCAATACCCTTAATTAACCACTCGAGATTTAGCTCCGGAAAAGTATCGTTTATTTTTAAAATAAAATCTAAACTAGCCTTATTTCTTCCTGATAAAATATGGGATAAACTTGAACGTTGAACACCAATTTTATCTGCAAAAGAAGAGGCAGAGAGCTCAAAATGTTCTAATAAAAACTCGAGTCTGTTTACAAAATTTTCCATGGATACAAATGTATATTTTTAAAGCAAATAGTTTACAAATGTAATAAAAATAATGAATTAACAAATGTATACAAGAAAAATAAGTAGTAGATATATTGTATTTTTACTTTATGTAAAATGGTGTAACTAGTTGAATTTTAAGTTAAAAAAAGTTTTAAAATAAAATTGTAAAATCTTAGAGTATTCATTGGAAAAGAGCAGGGGTAAATTGTTGACAAATGTAAAATAACAAAAGAGAAACAATGTTTACATTTGTAAAAAATGAAATGTTTACATTTGTAATATTGTAAATAGATTGAGAAAATGAACGAAGAACAGAAAGCTAAGGCGTACAAAATGCCAACAATTTCAGGTCGCTATATAACCAATGAAAAGGTGGAGGATTTCTTACCTTACTTAAATCATTACTTTAAGGTTAATGTGATTGGGAAATCAGTGGAGAATAGATCGATTTATACGGTGCAGTTTGGTCAGGGAAAAACGAAAATTTTGATGTGGTCACAAATGCATGGAAATGAATCGACCACAACAAAAGCGGTGTTGGATTTACTTCATTATTTAAACGAATCTAAAGAAGATCAAATTGCAGAATGGGCGAAGAAATTTACCCTTACAATTGTTCCTATTTTAAATCCGGACGGTGCTTTTTATTATACACGAGTGAATGCAAATCAAGTCGATTTAAATCGAGATTCCGTTGAGTTAAGTCAACCCGAAAGTAAATTATTGCGACATTTATTGGAGAACATCCAACCCGATTTTGCATTTAATTTACATGATCAACGCAGTATTTTTGGCGTAGGGGATACTGGAAAATCTGCTGCGATATCATTTTTAGCCCCTGCTTTTAATGCCGAAAGAGAGATGAATGCAACAAGAAAAAAGGCGGTACAGTTAATTGTAGTAATGAATGAAGTGGTACAAAAAATGGCTCCTGGACATGTTGGACGCTTTGATGATGGATTTAATCTAAATTGTATTGGAGATTATGCCCAAGCGATGGGGATTTCTACTATATTAATAGAGGCAGGACATTGGGCTAATGATTACCAGCGAGAGAATACAAGAACATTAGTTTGTGCTAGCTTGTTGCGTGTGTTGGATGTGTTAGCTCATAATACATATGAAGGCTATTCAACTGAAGCTTATTTTTCACTACCTGAGAATACAAAGAGCTTTTGTGATGTAGAATTGAGTAATGTAATTATCCCATCTTCGCAAAGGAAATTTATAGTGAAAATTCAATATAAAGAGGTATTAACGGATGGAAGTGTTAAATTTTGTCCTATTGTTGTGGGTATTGATAAAAAAGAGAGTAAATTTGTGCATACATTAATAGAAAAAGAGTGTATGTTGAAATCTTTCATTGAGAAGCCAAACGATATTTTAGATCAAAATATTGAGGATGTTATAGCGTTATCAGTCGAAGAGGTTAATTATTTATTAAAAAAATAGGTAAAATTGCTATTTTTTGAATAAATAAGATTTTTTTTTATTATTATTGTACTGAAATATAGATTTAGAATTAACATAAATAATTGATTTATGAGTAAGTTTCGTTTAGATGAAATCGATCACCAGATTTTAGATATGCTGATTGATAATACGAGAGTGCCTTTTACAGATATCGCTAAGAAATTATTAATTTCTGCAGGTACGGTTCACGTACGTGTGAAAAAAATGGAAGATGCTGGTATTATCCAGGGTTCTTCGTTGACGCTTGATTATGAAAAATTAGGATATGCATTTATTGCTTATATCGGTATATTTTTACATAATACTTCACAAACTAAATTTGTTTTAGAACGTATCAATGAAATTCCATATGTGACAGTTGCTCACGTAACTACTGGTAAATTCAACGTGTTCTGCAAAATTAGAGCGAAAAACACACGCCATGCAAAAGAAGTTATCTATATGATTGATGATATCGATGGAGTGTACAGAACAGAGTCAATGATTTCTTTAGAAGAAAGTATCAACGACAAAAAACGATTAATGCATACAATTTTTAAAGAATTGTAGTCAATTTTTTAAAAAAGTAAATGAATAAAAAACTGCCCTTGTGCAGTTTTTTTTTATATTCGTTTTTTATATATCATAAAAATGGATTCGTTTACTCAAATTGTTTTAGGAGGTGCTGTTGGAAACGCGCTATTGGGGGAGAAACTAAAAAATAAAGCAGTCTTGTACGGGGCAATAGCTGGTACTATTCCTGATTTAGATGTTTTAGCTACTTTTTTTACTGATCCATTAAGCGCTTTAGAATTTCATCGCGGTATCACACATTCGATATTGTTTGCCATTTTTGGCGCCTTCTTTTTTGGTTTCTTGCTGTATTGGTTTGAAAAGAAAAAAGGAGTTACTTATGAAGAAGGGGTATGGCTCTTCTTTTGGGGATTTTTTACCCATGCGGCATTGGATGTCTTTACTACTTGGGGGACACGCGTATTATGGCCGCTAGATTATTCTTTCGCTTTTAAATCAATCTTCGTGATTGATCCTCTTTATACCTTGCCGTTTCTGTTTTTTCTCATTAAATCCATGAGAGAAAAAACAGATATGAAACGACGACTGTACTTCAATCGCTTAGGGTTGTATGTAAGTAGTGCGTATTTGGTGTTGACGCTTTTACTAAAAGCAATAGCTTTTTATAGTTTTACTGGGGCTTTGGATCAACAACATATTTCGTACAAAGCCATGTCGGTTAAACCTACAATTATGAATACGATTTTGTGGACCGCTATTGTGGAAACAGAAGACGCCTTTTTAATAGGAACGTATTCCTTCTTTAATCCGGAGCCTGTTGAATTTAAAACGTATCCAAAAAATAGAGAGCTGATAGGAAGTTTGGAAAAACACAGCCTGATTCATCGCCTAGTTGAACTTTCAGAGGGGTATTATACGTTTACTGAGGTAAATAATGAAATTTATTTCAATGATTTGCGCTTTGGTGTCTTGCGAGAGCAGGAAGGAGATGTGCAGTTTGCATTTAGCTATAAATTTTATATTGATGAAAAGGGGGAATTGAATGTGAAGGAAGTGAAAAAGGATAGAGGTGATGGGATTAATTTGTTGAAATCTATTGGACGAAAGATTTTTGGATTGAAAGAAGATTAAGGGAAGAATGGCTATATTTGGAAAAAAAATAAGATGAAGATAATTGTGTCGCCTGCTAAGAGCTTGGATTATAATACAAAAGTGCCTTTTACAGCTACTACAGAGCCTTTGTTTGTGAAAGAGAGTAAAATAATTAATGGGGTTTTGAAAGAAAAAACACCAGTGGAGTTGATGGAGTTGATGAAAATCTCTACTAATTTAGCAGAGCTGAATTGGCAGAGAAATCAAGAGCGAAATTACAAGAAAAATAAAAAGAACGAAGCTGATTTTAGACAAGCAGTATATGCGTTTAGTGGAGATGTATATGTTGGATTAGATGCTTATACGTTGTCTGAAGAGAAAATAGAACGCTTGCAAAATAGTCTGCGTATTTTGTCTGGATTATATGGGATTTTACGTCCATTGGATGAAATCGAACCGTATCGTTTGGAAATGGGAACTAAAATGCCAATTGGAGATAAAGCGAATCTGCCTGCATTTTGGAAGCCTATTATTGTAGATTATTTAAATAAGGAGATGGAAGAAGGAGAAGTGTTGGTTAATTTAGCTAGTAACGAATATTTTAGTGCTATTGATCAAAAGAAACTCAAAGCGCCTATTGTAGTTCCAGAATTCAAAGAATTAAGAGATGGAAAGCTGAAAACAATTAGTTTTTACGCCAAAAAAGCAAGAGGAATGATGGTGCGTTATATTATCGATCATTCTATTCAAGATGTGGAAGGATTGAAGCGATTCAACTTGGATGGATATGCGTGGAGTGAGAGTGAATCAACAGCAAATAATTTGATATTTACAAGATAATAAATAAAAGAATAGAGCCAATAAAATTATGGAAACAGTACATTATATAAGTTCAGATGTATTTACAATTGAAAAATTAAATGAGATTATCACCCAAGACCAAAAGTTGGATATCTCAGAAGAAGCACGTGCAAATATTGTAAATTGTCGTGCCTATCTGGACAATAAAATGGAAACACAAAAAGATCCAATCTATGGTATTAATACTGGATTTGGGTCATTATGTGATGTAAAGATTAATGATAGTGATTTAACGAAATTACAAGAAAACTTAATGAAATCTCATGCTTGTGGTACGGGTGAAATTGTGCCAAATGAGATTGTGAAAATTATGTTGTTATTGAAGGTTAAATCGTTGAGCTATGGAAACTCTGGGGTTCAATTGGAGACTGTAGAGCGATTGGTGGATTTCTTTAACCACGATATTTTACCTGTTGTGTATACACAGGGATCTTTAGGGGCATCGGGAGATTTGGCGCCTTTGGCACATTTAACCTTACCTTTGATTGGAGAAGGAGAAGTGGTGTATGAAGGATTCAGACAACCTGCAAGTAAGGTGTTGGAGAAAATGGGATGGGAGCATATTCAGCTGAAATCAAAAGAAGGATTGGCTTTGCTTAATGGAACGCAGTTTATGAGTGCTTATGGATGCTACGTGATGATTAAATCAAGAAAGATGTCTTATTTGGCTGATTTAATCGGGGCAGTTTCTCTAGAAGGTTTTGATGGAAGAATCGAGCCATTTAATGAACTGATTCACCATGTAAGACCACACCGTGGACAAATTGAAACAGCATCTTTCTTTAATGAAGTGTTAGAAGGGTCTGAATTGATTGCACGTCATAAAGAACACGTTCAAGATCCATATTCATTTAGATGTATTCCACAAGTACATGGAGCATCCAAAGATGCAATTGAATATGTGAGTAAAGTATTTAAAACAGAAATCAACTCGGTAACAGATAATCCTAATGTATTCTATAAAGATGATTTAGTTGTATCTGGAGGGAACTTCCACGGACAACCTTTAGCATTGGCTTTTGATTTCTTGGGTATTGCTTTAGCGGAGTTAGGAAATATTTCTGAAAGACGTACCTATCAGTTGATTTCAGGACTGAGAGGGTTGCCTGCTTTCTTGGTGTCTGATCCAGGATTGAATTCAGGATTTATGATTCCTCAATATACAGCAGCGAGTATTGTAAGTCAAAATAAACATTTAGCTAATCCTACCAGTACAGATAGTATTGTTTCAAGTAACGGACAAGAAGATCACGTGAGTATGGGAGCAAATGGTGCTACGAAAACGTTGCGTATTATTGATAACTTAGAACGTATTTTAGCTATTGAACTATTCAATGCAGCACAAGCGTTAGAGTTTAGACGTCCAGCTAAATCAAGTGAATTTATTGAATCATTTATTAAGTCTTACCGCGAAGAGGTGCCTTTTGTTTCAGAAGATCGTATTCTACATTATGATATTGAAAAAACAATTGCATTTTTAGGAAGTTTTCAAATCGATTTAGAAGAATAGTATTGGTTTTTTAAAGCCATTGATATAAAAGCTGCATCTTTTTTTAAAAAAGAGATGTGGCTTTTTATTATATTGTTATCTTTGTTTTACGTATTACAAAATAATTTATCATCGTTGATTACAAGCAATAAATTAAAAATACTGAACGATCCAATTTATGGATTTATCTCTATTCCCAATTCATTCGTTTATGATTTGATAGAACATCCTTATTTTCAAAGATTAAGAAGGATTTCTCAAATGGGAGTGTCTTATTTGGTTTATCCAGGGGCACATCATACTCGTTTTCATCATGCTTTAGGCTGCATGCATTTGATGCAGAAAGCGGTGCAAGTACTCCGTTTTAAAAATATCGCTATCTCTGAAGAGGAAGAAACTGCCTTATACGTTGCTATTTTATTGCACGATATCGGGCATGGTCCGTTTTCTCATGCAATGGAGGAAAGTATCGTAGAAGGAGTACATCATGAGGCGATTTCTCTTTATTTTATGCATCAATTAAATAAAGAATTTAACGGAAAACTCGACTTGGCTATCCAAATTTTTAAAGGAGAATATCACCGTCAGTTTATGTTGCAATTGATTTCTAGTCAGTTGGATATGGATCGTATGGATTACCTGAAGCGAGATAGTTTTTACAGTGGGGTGGCCGAGGGAGATATCAATTCAGCGCGATTGATTCAAATGCTTAATGTGGTCGATGAGCGCCTGGTTGTGGAAGAAAAGGGTGTTTATTCGGTAGAGATGTTTTTAGTTGGACGTCGTTTGATGTATTGGCAAGCCTATCTACATAAAACGAGTGTTTGTGCTGAATTAATCTTGGTGCGCATTTTAAAACGCGCAAAAGAATTAGTAAGTAAAGGAGTGAAGCTATGGGGAAGCCCTGCCTTGTTGTTTTTCTTAGAACATAAAGGGGAGTTTGTAGATTTTGAACAAACTGCTTTGGAACAATTTGCCTTGTTAGATGATTCAGATATTGTTAGTGCATTAAAATCGTGGCAGTTTCACGACGATTTTGTCTTGGCTCAGTTGAGTAAGATGATCGTGAACCGAAAATTGTTGCGCATAGAAATTATAGAAGACAAGAAATTAGTTAAAGAAGAATTGAAAAAACGTTTAGAAGACGTTCAAACCAAAAATAAGATTTCGGCAGAATGGGCGAGCTACTTTGTGTTTAAAGGAAAGGTTAGAAATCAGGCTTATAGCAAGGATAAGGAGCCTATTATGATTGTGAGAAAAGATGGACAAGTTGCGGATGTTTTATCCGTTTCGGATCAATTAAATCTCAAAGCGTTAACCAAACCAGTCACAAAGCACTTTGTTTGTTATCCAAAAAGCGTTTTTGAAAGTTAATTTTCAATTATATTTTA
This sequence comes from Myroides odoratus, assembly GCF_001549985.1. Lineage (GTDB taxonomy): Bacteria > Bacteroidota > Bacteroidia > Flavobacteriales > Flavobacteriaceae > Flavobacterium > Flavobacterium odoratum_A. The sequence continues at coordinate 185,645 of NZ_LROZ01000003.1, forward strand.
TATTTTTGCGGTGATGAAAATAACAGCAGAACAAATAGCGTCAGTATTAGGAGGAGAAATAGTTGGGAATCCTCAAGTAGAGGTATCTACATTAGCTAAGATTGAAGAAGGGGCAAAAGGCTCTATTTCGTTTTTGGCCAATCCAAAGTATGTCCATTATATATATACCACTCAAGCATCGGTTGTCATTGTGAATAAAACATTTGAACCGGAGCATGAAGTGGAAGCAACATTAATTAAAGTTGATGATGCATATAAAGCTTTCTCAAAACTCTTGGAATATTATAACCAAGTGAAATTAATGAAATCTGGAATAGAACAACCTAGCGTAATCTCAGAAGGAGCTACGTATGGTACAGATTTGTATTTAGGGAGTTTTTGCTATGTAGGGAAAAATACAAAAATTGGAAACAACGTAAAAGTTTATCCAAATACTTTTATTGGAGATAATGTAGTGATTGGTGATAATACCGTGCTGTTTGCAGGAGTGCGTATTTATTCAGAATCGATTATTGGATCAGGTTGTACGCTTCATGCGGGAACTATTGTAGGATCAGATGGATTTGGTTTTGCACCAAATGGAGATGGAACTTACAGTAAAGTACCTCAAATTGGAAATGTTATCATTGAAGATAATGTTGAAATTGGGGCTGCTACAACAATTGATCGCGCAACATTGGGGTCAACCATTATCCGAAAAGGAGTGAAACTAGATAATCAAATTCAAATTGCACATAATGTTGAAATCGGTGAAAATACCGTTATTGCTTCACAAACAGGGGTAGCAGGATCAACAAAAATTGGCAAGAACTGTATGATTGGCGGACAAGTGGGAATTGTAGGACACTTAACAATTGGAGACAATGTTAAGATTCAAGCACAATCAGGAGTAACAAAGAATTTAGAATCGAATATTGCTGTTCAAGGATCACCAGCTATAGGCCATACTGATTTCTTGAAATCATATAGTCATTTTAGAAATCTACCGAAAATCGTAGATGACTTAGAAATGTTAAAGAACGAAAAATAGTAATCTATCGAAATACAAAAAGATTTTATTATGGTTAAGCAAAAAACCATCCAAAGTGAAGTTACCTTAGAAGGAGTTGGATTACACACAGGACAAAATGTTATCATGACATTAAAACCTGCGCCAATTAATAATGGGTTTACTTTTGTCAGAGTGGATTTAGAAGGGCATCCAATTATTGAAGCAGATGCAAATTATGTTGTTAATACACAACGCGGGACAAACTTAGAAAAAAAAGGAGTTCGTGTTCAAACTACAGAACACGTATTAGCTGCTTTCGTAGGGTGCGATCTTGATAACGTGATTGTTGAGTTGAATGCATCTGAACCACCTATCATGGATGGATCATCCAAGTATTTTGTTGAAGCCGTTGAAAAAGCGGGTGTTGTAGAACAAGACGCAGAAAGAGAAGAGTACATCGTAAAAGAAGTAATCTCTTATGTGGATGAAGCAACAGGTAGTGAAATCATTGTAATGCCAGCGGATAGTTACCAAGTAACAACGATGGTTGATTTCGGTACAAAAGTTTTAGGTACACAGAATGCAACTTTAAAAGATATGAATGATTTTAAGGTGGAAATTTCTGAAGCACGTACATTCAGCTTTTTACATGAATTAGAAGCTTTGTTAGCAAATGGATTGATTAAAGGAGGCGATTTAAATAATGCTATCGTCTATGTGGATAAAGAGATTTCTCCAGAAACGATGGGGCATTTGAAAAAAGCTTTTGGTAAAGAGGAAATCAGTGTAAAACCAAATGGGGTTTTAGATAATCTGACTTTGCATTATCCAAATGAGGCAGCAAGACATAAATTATTGGATGTTATTGGAGATTTGGCTTTAATTGGTACTCGTATTCGAGGAAAAGTTATTGCAAATAAACCAGGACACGCTATCAATACAGGTTTCGCTAAGAAAATGTCGAAAATTATCCGCAATGAGAAGCGCAACCAAGTACCTACTTATGATTTACATCAAGAACCTTTGATGGATATCGTTAAGATTATGGAATTTTTGCCACATAGACCTCCGTTCTTGTTGGTAGATAAAATTTTAGAGATGTCTGAAAATCATGTAGTTGGATTGAAAAATGTAACAATGAATGAATCTTTTTTCATTGGACACTTTCCCGGAGCTCCAGTTATGCCAGGTGTATTAATTTGCGAGGCAATGGCTCAATCAGGAGGAATTTTAATCTTAAGTACTGTTCCAGATCCACAAAATTATTTAACGTATTTCATGAAAATGGATAATGTGAAATTTAAAAACAAAGTTGTCCCAGGGGATACTTTAATTTTTAAATTAGAATTAATTACGCCTATTCGCCGTGGAATATGTCATATGCAAGGTTATGCCTACGCTAATGGAAAATTAGTAGCAGAGGCTGAGCTAATGGCTCAAATATCAAAAGTTAAAAATTAAATATAAATAGTATGAATCAGCCTTTAGCATATGTTCATCCAGGAGCAAAAATAGCTAGAAATGTCGTAATAGAACCATTTACTACGATTCATAATAATGTGGAAATTGGCGAGGGAACTTGGATTGGTTCGAATGTAACCATCATGGAAGGCGCTCGTATTGGAAGAAATTGTAAAATTTTTCCTGGTGCTGTAATCTCTGCTGAACCACAAGATTTAAAATTTGAAGGTGAAGTAACTACTGTTGAAATTGGAGATAACACAACCATTCGTGAGTGTGTTACCATTAACAGAGGAACAAAAGATAGATATAAAACAGTAATTGGTCAAAATTGCTTGATTCAAGCGTATAGCCATATTGCACATGACTGTATTGTTGGAGATAATTGTATTTTCTCTAACTCAAGTACTTTAGCTGGACACGTGACAGTTGGAGACTTTGTAGTGTTAGCAGGATTAGTTGCTGTGCACCAATTCTGTACAATTGGATCACATTCTTTTGTAACTGGTGGTACTTTAGTTCGTAAAGATGTACCTCCTTATATTAAAGCAGCTAGAGAACCAATCTCTTATGCCGGAATCAACTCTGTTGGTTTACGTAGAAGAGGGTATGAGCCCGAAAAAATTAGAGAGATTCAAGAAATCTATAGAATTTTATTTCAAAAGAACTATAACACAAGTCAAGCACTAGAGATTATAGAAACTGAAATGGAAGCAACTCCAGAACGAGATGAAATCCTTATGTTTGTTCGCAATAGTTCAAGAGGAATTATGCGTGGATATTCAGGAATGTATTAATAATAAAATAAAGACTTAAAAAATGGCAACAACTTCAGATATTAGAAATGGTTTGTGTATTCGTCATAATAACGATATTTACAAAATCACAGAATTTTTACACGTGAAACCAGGAAAAGGACCTGCATTTGTTAGAACAAAAATGAAGAGTTTGACAAATGGAAAAGTATTAGAAAATACATTTTCTGCGGGTCATAAAATTGAGACAGTACGTGTTGAAACACATAAATTCCAATACTTATACCCAGAAGGAGATCAGTTTCACTTCATGAACGTAGAGTCGTATGAGCAAATTACTTTGTTAAAAGACATCTTAGATGCTCCAGAGCTATTGAAAGAAGGAGAAATGGTAATGGTTCAAATTAATACTGAAACAGATTTACCTCTTGCTGTGGATATGCCAGCTTCTGTAATTTTAGAAGTAACATACGCTGAGCCAGGAGTAAAAGGAAATACTGCAACGAATGCTACTAAACCAGCTACAGTTGAAACAGGAGCTTCTGTAAACGTACCTTTATTTATCAACGAAGGAGATAAAATTAAAATCGATACAGCTACAGGTTCTTATATCGAGCGTATCAAAGAATAGTCTAAAAATAGTCTAAAAATAGTCTAAGAAGAGAAGATGCGTTTTTCAAAAGTTCAAGATTTACAAACTATAGCCGAAATTATCGGTTGTAAATTCGTCGGATCAGCTGATTTTCCGGTGTACGGGATGAATGAAATTCACGTAGTACAAGAAGGAGAAATAGTATTTGTGGATCACCCCAAATACTATGATAAAGCTTTAAATTCCAATGCTACCATTGTCCTAATTAACAAGGATGTGGAATGTCCAGAAGGCAAAGCTTTATTGATTTCTGATGATCCATTTAGAGATTTTAATAAGTTGTCAACTTATTTTAATCCATTCAAACCTGCTACACAATTGCAAGCAAAAGATGCAGTGATTGGAGAGGGAACAGTAATTCAACCAGGAACTTTTGTTGGAAACAATGTGGTGATTGGAAAGAACTGCTTGATTCATCCGAATGTTGTCATCTACGATGGTACAGTAATTGGGGATAACGTAGTTATTCACGCTGGTACTATCTTAGGAGCAGATGCATTCTATTATAAAAAGAGACCTGAAGGATTTGATCCTTTAATTTCTTGTGGTAGAGTCGTGATTGAAGATAATGTTGGTATCGGAGCAGCTTGTACAATCGACCGCGGGGTAACAGGAGATACTACAATCAAAGAAGGGGCTAAAATTGACAATCAAGTACATATTGGACACGACACGGTTATTGGTGTACGCTGTTTAATTGCAGCCCAAACGGGAATTGCAGGATGTGTAGTGATTGAAGATGAAGTAACGCTTTGGGGACAAGTAGGTACGACAAGTGGAATTACCATTGGTACAAAGGCTGTTGTTTTAGCACAATCAGGTGTTTCAAAGAGCTTAGAAGGAGGAAAAGTCTATTTTGGTTATCCTGCTGAAGAGTCAAGAGAAAAGCTAAAACAAATGGCAAATATGAAAAAAATACCTTCTATTTTAGAAGATCTAAAGAGATTAGAGCGTAACTAGACGTAGAGGAAAAGAATAGAGAATTAATCGATAATTGTTAAGGCTTATTTAACGAAGATTGCATCTAAAAAGTTTTAAAGCTGATTAGAATTGTTTATTTTTGTAGGAAGTAAGTTTTAAAAATAAATAAAAACAAGATCATGAGTGTTTTAGTAAATAAAGATTCAAAAATAATCGTTCAAGGATTTACTGGAAGCGAAGGTACTTTTCATGCTTCTCAGATGATTGAATACGGAACAAACGTTGTAGGTGGTGTAACTCCAGGAAAAGGTGGAACAAGCCATTTAGATCGTCCAGTATTCAATACAGTATCAGATGCTGTTGAAAAAGTAGGTGCAGATACATCTATCATTTTTGTACCGCCTGCATTCGCTGCAGACGCTATTATGGAAGCTGCAGACGCTGGTATCAAAGTAATTATTTGTATTACTGAAGGTATTCCAGTGGCGGATATGATTAAAGCTTATGACTACATACAAACAAGAGACTGTAGATTAGTAGGACCAAACTGTCCAGGAGTTATCACTCCAGGTGAAGCTAAAGTTGGTATTATGCCAGGTTTCGTATTCAAAAAAGGAACTGTAGGAATCGTTTCTAAATCAGGTACTTTAACTTACGAAGCAGCTGACCAAGTAGTAAAAGAAGGTTTAGGTATTACAACAGCAATCGGAATTGGTGGAGATCCAATCATTGGAACTACTACAAAAGAAGCTGTACAATTATTAATGGCTGACCCTGAAACAGAAGCAATCATTATGATTGGTGAAATTGGAGGACAGTTAGAAGCTGATGCTGCAAGATGGATTAAAGAAAACGGAAATAAAAAACCAGTTATCGGATTCATCGCTGGAGAAACTGCACCAAAAGGAAGAACAATGGGACACGCTGGTGCTATTGTAGGTGGGGCAGATGATACAGCTGCAGCTAAGAAAAGAATCATGAGTGAGTGCGGAATTCACGTTGTTGATTCTCCTGCTGAAATCGGGAAAAAAGTAAAAGAAGTTTTAGGATAATCCTAGATTCAAATATAAAAAAAGCCACATCTTTTGATGTGGCTTTTTTTATTGGAGAGAGGAGAATAGAAATGGGTGATGATTAAATGATCAAGATAGTTATTTCCCATTTCTCATTACCAATAAAAAAGCGGTCATATGACCGCTTTTTTATTATCTCAATTGAGCTCCTATATTATTTTCTAATTGGTATTGGATTTTACCCATAATCTTCTCAATCTGGCTTTCAGTAAGTGTTTTAGTACTGTCTTCCATTAAGATTGAAATCGCATAGGATTTCTTCCCGTCTTCAATCTTATCGCCTTGGTAAACGTCAAATAAAGTAACATCTTTAATGATGGCTTTATCTATTTGTTTAACGATAGTGAAGATTTCATCGAAGGTTACTTTTTCATCCAATAGTAAAGCGTAATCTCTTTTTACTGTTGGGAATTTATTCAATTCTGTAAATTTGATTTTGCTGCTTACTAATTTTAAGATTGCATCCCATTTGAAATCTGCGTAACTAACCTCTTGTTTGATGTCAAATTGCTTTGTTATAGCTTTTTTAAGGACTCCAAAATCAACAATAGCCTCTTTACCTACAAAATAAGTAATTCCTTCTGAAAACACGTCGTTTTCTGTTGGCTGTGTAGTGAACTTCGTTAAGCCTAATCGATCTAAAATATTCAAGATATACCCTTTGAATTCAAAGAAGTCACTTGGTTTTTGTTGAGAGTTCCACGAAGCAGGTGTACTGTTACCTGTTACAAACAAAGCAAAGTGTTTATTTTCCTCGAAGTTGTTCAACATCTTGTGGTATGTTTTACCGAATTCAAATAAACGTAAATCGCTGTTTTTTCTATTGATATTGTAAGAAATAGATTCTAAACCACCAAATAGTAACGATTGTCTCATCACTGATAAATCTGCACTTAATGGGTTTACGATATCTACTTGATAACTTTTATTGATGCTTTCTGTTAGATTGTTATATTCAGGCGTAGTCAATGAATTGTTCATGATTTCGTGGAATCCTTGAGCAACTAATTGATTTGCAATGATATTTTGAACGCGGTGGTCTTCTGTTCTTGAACTATTCGAGATTGTCGCATTTAGTTTTGAAGAGAAGCTAATGTTGTTGTATCCATACACACGTAAAATTTCCTCAATAACGTCAATTTCTCTTGTTACATCTGCTCGATAAGCAGGTACTGTAATTCCCAATCCAACATCCGACATGCTGTGAACTTTGATATCGAGAGAAACTAAAATCGTTTTGATTGTTTCTTTAGAGATATCTTCTCCTAAGATGCGGTTAATGTTGTTGAAATTCAAGAATACCGAATGGTCTTCTACTTTTTTCGGGTATAAGTCAACGATGTCTGATGTAATTTCACCACCAGCTACACTTTGAATTAATAGCGCTGCATGTTTTAATGCGTATTCTGTAATAGACGGGTCAATTCCTCTTTCAAAACGGAAAGATGAATCAGTATTTAAACTATGTCTTTTTGCTGTTTTTCTAACGCTAACTGGGTTGAAGTATGCACTTTCTAAGAAAATCGTGGTTGTATTTTCTGAAACGGCCGATTTTAATCCACCAAATACACCAGCGATACACATTGGTCCATTTTCGTCACAGATCATCAAGTCATCTTGATGTAATATGCGTTCAACACCATCCAAAGTAACGAATTTCGTTCCTTCAGCTACTGTTTTTACAATAACCTTACTTCCTTTAATTTTAGCTGCGTCAAAAGCATGTAGGGGTTGTCCTAAATCGTGTAATACGTAGTTTGTGACGTCTACAATGTTGTTTTTAGGTGTAACACCAATGGCTTTTAAGCGATTTTGCAACCATTCTGGAGAAGGTTTTACTTCAATTCCTGAAATGGTCACCCCACAATAGCGAGGTGCTTTTTTGTAATCCTCAACGATTACATCCATCTTAAGTGTTCTTCTCTCTACTTTGAATTTACTTACAGCGGGTGTAATTAATTCTTTGTGTGGAGTTTCTATTTTTGGGTTTTGTAAAAGACCTGCACGCAAATCTCTCGCAACGCCCCAGTGGCTCATTGCATCAGAACGGTTTGGTGTAAGTCCGATTTCAAAAACTTGATCCGTTGTAATATTGAAGATTGTAGCAGCAGGAGTTCCTGGAGCAATAGACTCATCTAAAACTAAGATTCCACTTCCGTCTGTTCCAATGCCTAATTCAACAGCAGAACAAATCATTCCGAAGCTATCTTCTCCTCTAATTTTGCCTTTTTTAATTTGAAATGCATTTCCTTCAGCATCGTACAACTCTGTGCCAATGGTTGCAACTGGTACTTTTTGTCCAGCAGCTACGTTTGGAGCACCACAAACGATTTGTACAGGTTCCCCCGTTCCTAAATCAACTTTTGTAACATTTAGTTTATCTGCATTGGGGTGTTTACTGCAAGATAATACATGTCCTACAACAACTCCTCTTAAACCTCCTTTTAAGCTTTCATATTGAGTAATTCCCTCAACCTCAAGACCTAAATCCGTAAGAATTTCTGATGTTTCTTCTGGCGTGATGTCTAACTTAATGAATTGCTTTAACCAATTGTATGAAATATGCATTCGAAAATAATTTTATTGTAGGCAAATATACGGATTGCCTTAGTTTAAGTGAAATAATTTTGGTGTTAATATTTAAAATCTAAAGTTCATATTATTATAAGAACTTTTTGCGGATTGACTCACTGGGAATCATACATTGATCTTTTTTTCCATACCATTTGTAGCGATTTTTTGCTATATAATCATAAAGTGAATCGGCTAATTTGGTGGGTAAAATGAGAAAAAATGTCAATAGCGTATACCAACCGCCAAGATATTTGGCAATCATCAGTGCAGCTTGTGACTTTACGTAATAAGCTTCTCCAGGTATATACAGGACGATACTGTCTGTTTGTGCGCGATCTACACCAATTTGCTGTAGAATTTGTTGTCCTAGTTCCGAATCTAACGAGGTAAATCGGAATTGATCTTGTCGATCTGCGGCAATCACCTTGTTGACTACATTGTCACATAGGTTGCATACGCCGTCAAAAAGAACAATTTTTTTGTTTTTTGGGAGTTCTTCTATCATTTTTTACGCTCTACCATTTCCAGTTGATCTATATTTACTTTTGACGTAAAGAAACCATAATTCACCGTAGCGGTTTTCTTTTCAATACTGTCAATCGTTCCAACAGCTCTTCCTTCAAGCATTCTAACACGATCACCTACTTTAAGTGGGAATTTCGTCTTGTTGCTTTCTTCTTGCTGTTTTTGAATCTCTTTTTTCTCTTTCTTCTCCTTGCGAATGACTTCTACTTTTTTCTCTACTTCCTGAAGTAAAGCCTTTTGTTCCGTCTCCTTTTTCTTTTTTTCCTGAAGGGTGACTTTTTTGCGCTTGGAGTTTTCAATTTCAACTACTTTCAGCAATTCACTAAATAAGGTCTTTTTGCTCTTGTTGTTGAAGTATTTTTCTGATAAATCATCTAATTTCTGCCCGAGATAAACCAAACGCTGGTTAGAATCATATAATTCTTGGTAACGTTCCAGCTTATCCTGAACTTTTGCATTGATGCCCTCTAATTTTTTACTCTCTTCTCTTGCTTTTGTTTCTTCTTCTTTTAGATTTTGAGAGGTGCGTTCCAGTTTGTGTCTTTCCTTTTGTAAATTGGCAATGGTTTTGTCAAAGCGAACTTTTTCCGTTTCTACTTTCTTCTTTGCTCGATTGATTAAACTAAAAGGAATACCATTTTTTTGTGCGACTTCAAAAGTAAATGAACTACCTGCTTGACCAATGTTCAATTTGTACAAAGGTTCTAGCGATTTTTCATCAAAAAGCATATTCGCATTTGTTGCATCTGGTAATTGATCCGCTAAGATTTTTAAATTCGTATAGTGGGTGGTAATGATTCCATAAGCCTCTCTATCGTAGAATTCTTCTAAGAAAACTTCAGCTAAAGCGCCTCCTAATTCTGGATCAGATCCCGTTCCAAATTCATCTATTAAAAATAAGGTATTTGAATTACATTTCTTCAAAAAATAATTCATATTTTTCAATCGATAGCTATAGGTGCTTAAATGGTTTTCAATAGATTGATTGTCACCAATATCCGTTAAGATTCGATCAAATAAAAACGTATGACTGCGTTCATGTACAGGAATCAACAAGCCCGATTGCAACATGAGTTGTAAGAGTCCAACGGTTTTTAACGTGATACTTTTTCCCCCTGCATTTGGTCCAGAAATTACAATGATTCGACTGTCTTGTTCCAATTGAATCGTTTGTGGGTGCGTGACCTTTCTCTTTTCTTTGTTGTTTAACCACAAAATAGGGTGATAAGCCTCTCTGAAATAAAGGCTCTTTTCTTCGCGTATTTCAGGAAGTAAGCCGTTGATTTTTAACGCGTATTTTGCCTTTCCTGCTGTGATATCTAGTAAGCTCAAGTATTGCGTATACTCCAACAATAAGGTTCGGAATGGACGAATGTTGTTGGTTAGCGTTTTTAAAATGCGAACGATTTCTTCTCGTTCTTCGTATTCTAAATTGTTGAGCTCTCTTGAGAAATGCAAAGTTGCTTCTGGTTCAATATAGATAATACTTCCCGTTTTGGATTGTCCTAATACACTCCCTTTTACTTTTCGACGGTGCATAGCTATTACGGCTAATACACGTCGATTATCCACAATGGTTTCTCTAATATCATCAAGATACCCCGCACTGTTGTATTGGGATAAGGCATAGCCAAAACTTTGGTTGATCTTACCGCGAACTAAATTAATGCTCTTGCGAATCGATAATAAATCTACCGAAGCATTGTCTTTAATTTCCCCGTATTTATCTAGTACATGTTCAATTTCTTTTAAAATGCTCTTTTCTAAAGTTAGGGTAGCAGTATCTGAAGAGAGATGTGGGTAATAATCACTGAATTTATTGAAATAGGTGATTAAATTACTTGTGGTCTCTGTAAGGTTGTATATCTTTTTAAAACTACTTACTTCTAGGAAGCTGTCTTCAATGCCTAAGAATTTTAGCTCATAGTCGATTCCTTCAAAATAATGATTGGGAATGACGTTGTTATTTGTGAAAGAAGCTAAATATTCTGAGGTTTGTTGGAGGGCATGTAAGGTTTGTTCTTTTGTTTTGTACGGAACAATTTCCATGGCCAATTCCTTTCCACTTTCTGTTACACAGAGATTGGAAACGAACGTTAAAACGGTATTAAATTCTAAATCTTGTAAAGTCTTTGTATTAATCGATGTCATGTGTTACAATGAGATTATCTAGCAAAAATACTACTTATTTATGTAAAAAAAGAGAGAAGCGCGATAAAGATACGTGCTAATTCGCTGAGGAAAGGAGGGCGTGGAATAGAATAGTTTTTATCTTTGATAGGTAAGAAATAAAGCAGAGCTAACAGGAATAGAAAACAGATGAAAAATACGGTTTGGGTAGATGAAATTTTAGAAGCGTTGAAAGATGTTGTGTTGGAAAGGACTTTCAAAAAAGGAGAGTCTCTCTTGCGTATTGGAGAGGTATGTGAATATGTAGGTCGAGTGGAGGAAGGGGCTTTGCGCATGTTTTATCTCGATGCAGAAGGAAAAGATATCTCGTTTTCCTTCTCTTTAGCGCAAGATATTTTTACGCACTATGAAGGGTTGTTGTCTGGTCAAGCTTCTACAATGGAAATCGAAGCTCTTGTGGATACAAGGGTTTTGCTTATTCGAAAAAGAGAGCTGTTTGCGTTGTATGAATCTTCGTTTTATTGGCAAAAAATCGGGAGATTGATGTCAGATGCTATTTTCTTATCTGCGAAAGAGCGCATTGATTTTTTACTTTTTTATACTATTGAACAGCGCTACAATTACTTGCAAATGAAGCAGCCTGAAATTTTGAATGTAGTAGCACAGAAGCATATTGCGAGCTATATTGGAATTCAACCGCAATCACTCTCTCGATTAAAAAAACGCATCAATAAAAATGAAGAGTTAACTTAAGTGAATGTGACACTTTTGCCAATGTATTAGTTTTGTCGTTCACAATAAACTAAACGTGATGATAGAAGGTATTCAATGGATGAATGCAGTAGTCTTTCTTGTATTGGGAGGAATACATGTATTTTGGGTAGTTGGCGGTACTTGGGGAACTCAATTTGCAATTCCTGTTACGTCAACGGGAAACCCCGTTTTTCAACCTAGAAAAGCAGGAACTCTACTCGTGGCTTGTTGCTTGTTTGCTGGTGCAATGCTGAATTTGGGCTTTTTAGCGCTTGGACAATGGGCGTATTTCTTAATCGGTCTCTTGTTCGGATTGCGTATTATTGGGGATTTTAGGTATATAGGGCTTGGTAAAAAAGTAAAAAACACTTCTTTTGCTCAGAAAGATGCAACTGTTTTTATTCCAATTTGTATATATTTGAGTTTAAGTCATTTTTTCTTGTTTTTTTGGTAATAGTTTGATTTTTTTGGTAGATATGATGAATATCAGTTCTTTTCTTTGTTAAAAATCAGTAATTTGTATTCGGAATTAAAAAGCTAAAAATTAACCTGATAAGAAAAAGAATCTATGAAATATGTATCTGCTCAAGAAGCTGCTAAAGTTGTTCAATCTGGAGATAGAATTTATGTACATGCAGCTGCTGCAACCCCAAATGTTTTAACCAAGGCTATTAGTGATCGTGCTAGTGAATTGCGCAATGTTGAATTTTGTCATATTCACACAGAAGGAGAAGCGCCTTATGCAGATCCAGCGTTAGCAGAAAGCTTTCATGTTAATTCTTTCTTTATTGGCAAAAATGTACGCCATACCTTAGCGGCGGGTAATGGGTCTTATACACCCGTTTTTTTAAGTGAAGTTCCCTTGTTGTTTCGAAAAGGTGTACTCAAAGTAGACGTTGTTTTAATTCAAGTTTCCCCTCCAGATGAGCATGGGTTTTGTTCTCTTGGGGTATCTGTCGAAGCTTGTGTAGCAGCTATGGAAAGAGCAAGAGTGGTTATTGCACAAATTAACCCGCAAATGCCACGTACATTTGGAGATAGTGTTTTACATAGTTCAAAAATTGATTTGGCAGTAGATTGTGATTGTCCAATTTATGCGGCTAAAGAAGTTGTGATTACGGAAAAAGAAGCGACAATTGGAAAATTTGTTGCTAATTTAATAGAAGATGAAAGTACGCTTCAAATGGGGATTGGTTCTATTCCTAATGCTGTTTTGGCACAATTGAATAGCCATAAAAACTTAGGGCTGCATACGGAGATGTTTTCGGATGGTGTAATTGATCTAATCCAAAATGGGGTGATTGATTGTTCGAAAAAGAAAATTGCCAAAGGAAGAGCGTTGGCTACTTTTTTAATTGGATCTAAGAAACTGTATGATTTTGTGGATAATAACCCCTTTATTGTGCTGAAAGAATCGAGCTATGTAAATGATACTGCAATTATTCGCAAGAACCCAAAAGTAGTGGCGATTAACTCTGCCATTGAGGTGGATTTAACGGGGCAGATTTGCGCGGATTCTATTGGACATAGAATGTATTCTGGTGTTGGAGGACAAATGGATTTTGTTCGCGGTGCTTCTTTGAGTGAGGGTGGAAAAGCAATTATCGCGTTAGCTTCTACGAGTAATCAAGGACATAATCGCATTGTTCCGTTCTTGCGTCAAGGAGCAGGTGTTGTTACAACACGTGCACACGCCCAATATATTGTTACAGAATATGGAGTGGCTGATTTGTACGGGAAAACACTCAAACAAAGGGTAGCAGCAATGGCTGAAATTGCTCATCCTGATTTTAGAGAAGAGATTCTAAAAGCGTATTTCGATAATTTGAAATCGTAAGGACAACTAGCATTGAACTAGTGTGAAAAAAAGAAAATTATCCTTTTAAGGAACGAATTGTTATTTGTTCATACAGGGAGAAAAAAATAGAGATAAAGTAGGAGGAGCGAATATATATTCGCTCCTTTTTTTATGATTGTATAGGGGGTGTGTTGGTTTTGAGGTGTTTGAAAAAGAGGATGTTGAAAGTGAAAACTATTTTTTTTAGATTTTGACTACTAATTTTAAGATTTAGTTGATGTTTTGTACAATAAAATATAGAGTTATACTGTTTAAAAAAGGTATAAATCGTTATATTTGACACTAAAATAAATAGAAAATCAATGCGTAGAATTAATAGGTTGGCTTGTATAGCTGCACTAGTGGGGAGTATGAGCCTTTATGCACAGCAAACAGCTGTATATACAGGTCCTTATGCAACGTTTAATCATGCAGTAGCGCTGTATAATGAACAAGAGTATTTAGCAGCCCAACTATTGTTTGATAAAATAAAGAAAGAAAATAGTTCAGAGAATAAAGAAATCGAAGCTGATTGTGCGTATTATATCGCCAATTGTGCCATTCGATTGGATCAGAGTGGTGCGGAAAACAAAATTGATGATTTTGTGGCCAATTATCCAACGAGTTCGAAACAGAATATTGCTTATATCGAAGCAACAGACTACTATTTTACTAGAGGTCAGTTTGCAAAGGCGGCTCATTATGCAGCTAAAGTAAAGGATAATGTAATTGAAACAGAAAAAGTAGCGGATCGATTCTTCTTTGAAAAAGGATATAGTTCTTTTTACATGAAGAATAGAAAAGAGGCAAAGAAATACTTAGAAAAAGTAAGTCAAAAAGGAGAGTGGGGAGAGCAGGCAACCTACTATTTAGGGTATATTGCTTATGATACGGATAATTTTGATGATGCGAAAAAGCTGTTTGAAAAAGTAGAAAGCAAGGAAAAGTACAAAGAGAAAATGGGGTACTTCCAAGCAGATATGAATTTCAAAACAGGAAATTTTGAACAAGCTATTACGGATGGTCTATCGCAGATTGATAAATCCAATCCACAAGAAAAATCAGAGCTTGCAAAGATTATTGGAGAGAGTTACTTTAACCTCAAACAATATGATAAAGCCCTTCCTTACTTATTAGAGTACAAAGGGAAAAACGGCAAGTGGAATAATACGGATTATTATCAATTGGGATATGCGTATTACAAGTCGAAAGACTATGAAAAAGCAATTGAACAATTCAATAAAATTATCGATGGAGATAATGCGATTGCTCAAAATGCATACTACCATTTAGGAGAAAGTTATTTGCATACCCATAAAAAAACACAGGCTTTGAATGCATTTAAAAATGCATCAGAGATGCGTTTTGATGCCAGTATTCAAGAAGATGCGTATCTGAATTATGGTAAGCTGAGCTATGATATTGGAAATGCTTACCAAAGTGCACCAAAGGTAATCAGCGGATTCATGGAGAAATATCCAAGTTCCCCTTATAAAGAGGAAATGGAAGGATTGTTAATTGATTCGTATATTTCAGCTAAAAACTTTTCAGAAGCTTTAACGCTTTTAGAGAAAAACAAAACAACGGCAAATAAAGAAGCCTATCAAAAGGTAACGTTTTATCGCGGATTAGAATTATTTGCTGAAGGCAAGTACGACGATGCATTAGCTATGTTTACTAAATCTTTAGTAGAGCGTCAAGATGGTGTATTTACAGCACGTGCTTATTATTGGCAAGCAGAATCTAATTATGCCTTGAATAAATTTTCAGAAGCCATTTCTTCTTATGTGAGCTTCTTGGGTAGTCCGCAAGCTAAAAATACCAATGAATATAAAAATGTAAACTACGGTTTAGGATATACCTACTTCAAACAAAAAGATTACAGCAATGCAGCGAAGCAATTTCAAAGTTTTATAGCCACTGCGCCAAAAGATGAAGCAAGACGCGTTGATGCTTACCTTCGCTTGGGAGATAGTCAGTTTGTAGAAGGAAGTTATTGGGCTGCTATGGAATCTTATAATAAAGTAATTGAAGCTAATAAGGTAGATGTTGAGTATGCGCGTTTTCAAAAAGCAATAGCTTATGGATTTGTGGATCGTTTACAGAAAAAAGCAGACGATTTAATTGCTTTTACTAAAGATTATCCAAAATCAAGCTTAGCGGATAATGCGTTGTATGAATTAGGAATGACGTATGTTGTGATGCAACAACCACAAAAAGCAACCCCTATCTTTGATCAATTGTTGAAAAACTTTCCAAAGAGTTCTTATGCTTCTAAAGCCTTATTGCGTCAAGGTTTAATTCACTATAATGCGAATAGACCAGATGAGGCATTGGTTAAATTTAAGGAAGTGGTAGCAAAATATCCAACTAGTGCTGAAGCGATTGAGGCGGTACAAAATGCTCGATTGGTTTATGTGGATCAAGGAAAGGTAGATGAATATGGTGCTTGGGCTAAAGGCTTGTCATTTGTAAGTGTAAGTGACTTGGAATTGGATAAGGACACGTATGAGTCTGCGGAGAAACAGTATATGCAGAATAATACGCAAGCTGCAATTGCTGGTTTTGAGAAATATTTAGCGACTTATCCAAAAGGGTTAAAAGCATTACAAGCTCATTTTTATTTAGGACAAATGTATTTTGCAGCAAATAATTCGAAAAAAGCACAAACCCATTATTTAGCAGTTGTTGAGGGCAATAAAAATGAATATGTGGAAGTGAGTTTATCGCGTTTGGCTGAACTATACTTGAAAGATAAGGATACCGATCAGGCTTTATTGATGTTGAGTCGATTGGAAAACGAGGCGGCTCAAGAACAAAATAAAGTTTTTGCGAAGTCGAATTTGATGAAGTTGTATTATCAGGAAGAAGATTATACCAACGCGTTGGATTATGCTGAGCAGGTATTGAAAATGGCTAAAATAGACGATAAGGTTAAGAGTGATGCGCAAATTATTATTGCGAGAACAGCTTTTGCAAATAAACAATATGACAAGGCGAAAAAAGGATATGCAGATGTAGCTAAAATTGCCAAAGGTGAATTAGCTGCTGAGGCCTTGTATTATGATGCTTTCTTTAAGCGCATGGACAACAAGTTCGATGCTTCTAATGAGAGTGTTCAAAAATTAGCAAAAGACTATTCAACCTATAAGTATTACGGGGCAAAAGGATTAGTATTGATGGCGAAAAATTTCTATAGCTTAAAAGATGCGTATCAAGCGACGTATATCTTGGATAGTGTAATTAAGAATTTTGGAGAGTTTTCGGATGTTGTTGCAGAGGCACAACAAGAATTGAACACCATTAAGAGCCAAGAAGCGAAACGCAATTCATCTGTAGTACAGTAAGGTTTAATCGAATTAGAAAGTAATTATGAAGCAGATAAAAATATTAACCTTTGTATCAAGTGTATTGTTTGTTGGTACAGCGGTTGCTCAAGATAAAAATAAAAGTGATTTAGGAACAGAAGTTGTTGATGTAGTAAGACGTTATGATGCGACTGTTTCAGAGGCATTCAAAGTAAGAGAAATGCCTAATTTAGACGAAGACGTTAAAGGTAAAAAGAAAGAGGTAGTTTATACGATTACTTCTTTTCCAGTAGCGTCTACCTTTGTGCCTACAAAAGGAGAGGCGGCAAAAGTAGAGGCAAAGCGCAACTTAGAGCGTTTTGATAATTATGCATTATTTGCTATTGGTAATTATACTAATATCAATGGGGAGTTGTTTTTGAGTGGTCAAATTGATCCGGATAGTTATATTGCTGGATTTGTGAACCATTTTTCCTCTCAAGGAGGCATTAAGAACTTATTGTTGGATGATGATTTCTCTAAAACAAAGGCTGGAATTAATTTTTCTGGACAGAAAAAGAAAATAGGATGGAATACTGAGGTAGGGGGTTCTTATCAAACGTTGAATTGGTATGGTTTACCTCAAGAGGAAATGGGGGATATGATTCCTCAAAATACAGTAGTGAGCATTAATCCAAAACAGAAGTATAAATCGTTCTATTTTGATGGGTCAGTGTCTTTTGAAGATTTGCCAATCAAAGGGGTGGATGTGTATTACAACAACTTTAGTGATGATTTTGATCGTGCTGAAAATCGCTTTGTCTTTAAGCCTAGCATTGAAACGGCTTTTGATGAAGGTTTTTTAGGTAAATTAAACTTAGTGGTTGATTATGTAAGTTCAGACTATAAGCGAAGAAAAATTACCAATGATGAAGGTTTGCTTGAGTATACGAGAGAGACCATGGATACGTATAAAGGACGTGATCAACATTTTATTTTTGGTGCTGAACCAAGTATTGTATTTAAAGGAGATGATTACTTTGTACAATTAGGAGTAGGTTTGTACTACAACAATGGAAAAGTAGGAGGGAACTCAGATAATACTTTTAAATTTTATCCCCAAGTAAAGGCGTCTTATAACTTAGTGCCAAATATTGTAATTGCATATGCTGGAATTGATGGACGTTTAACGCAAAATACATTTAAAGATTTCGTGGATCAAAATCCATTTGTATCACCAGAAGCAATGCTTTTACCTACAGATAAAACCTATGATTTTCACGTGGGGATGAAAGGAAAGTTAGATCACACCATTTCGTATAATATCAAAGCATCTTATAAGAAAGAAAATGACAAAGCGTTGTTTGTATCTACGCCTTATGCCTCTAATGCTAATCGATTCAATTATTTGTATGGAAATGCGTTTGACGTGTGGTATAATGAAGTAGAAACATTGAATCTATTTGGGGAATTGCGCTTTGATATCGACAATACCTTGTTGATGGGAATTCGTGGAGAGTATAACAACTACCAAGTAGACAAAGGAGAAGCTTGGGGCTTACCTAAGTTTACTGTAGGGGCAGATGCGTTGATTAACTTTACAGAGCAGTGGTTTGCTGGAATGGATGTACAGTATGTTGGCGAGCGAAAAGATTTGTTTATCAACGAAGATACGATGACGTTTTATGCACCTGAACAAAATATTCGAAATGTGGATGGGTATGTTGATATGAATGTAAAGGTAGGATATCGACCAACAAAAAATTGGACTGTTTTCCTTAAGGGGAATAATCTCTTGAATGAAAAGTACAACCAGTGGGGAAGCTTTAAGTCGCAAGGGATACAGGTAATGGGTGGAGCTATCTATAAATTCGACTTTTGAGAATAATTGCAGCTTAAATATTGTTAAAAATCATATTTTTTTAGTTTAAAGCCGTTTTATTCTCAATTTTTAATTTTTTTTCATAGTTTATTGGACTACTTTTGTTGCTCAAACAGCAAAACAGAACCTATAAGGTATTTAAGAAATTAGAAATGACACTAAAACAAGAATTAAAGGCTACATTTTTACAGCGATTAGATGATAAGATTGATGCCCTCCGAGGTATTGTCGAAGATTTAGCCGTGGATGCTCAGACTGATGCAAAAAGCTCAGCAGGGGATAAACACGAAACAGCTTTGTCTATGATGCATTTAGAGCAAGAAAATATTGCCAAAAAAATTAAAGAGAGCCTTGATCTAAGAGAGGTTGTCAAGCGAGTAGATGAGAATAAAAACTCAGATATCGTAGAGTTTGGAAGCATTGTAAAAGTCAATACAGTTTATTTATTTTTGGCTGCTGCCTTGCCGAAAGTATCCGTAGACGATGTGTCGGTTTTAGGTGTTTCTATGGATGCACCCATTGCGAAAGCATTGTTGGGACGTAAATTACACGATTCATTTTCTTTTAATAATTGTGATTTTACGGTTAACTTTTTAGAGTAAAAAAAGAATTAGATTGATAAATAAAAACAGGTGTAAGCGAACGTTTATACCTGTTTTTTTTTGAATCCAGGCCATTGAAAATAAAGTAGAACTTTTTTGTGAAAAGATAGAATATTATTGTAATTTGAGACCTTCCGCTTTTTGTTAGAAATGTTTAAATTAAATACGAAAAACGTTGAGATAAGAAGAGGAGAAGTTGATAAATTGTTTTAAAAAAGCTATATTTGTACGTTACTTATTTTAGAAAATTATTATGAGCCAAGAAGTAAATAAGGGAAATTATTCAGCCGATAGTATTCAGGCACTAGAAGGAATGGAGCACGTAAGAATGCGTCCTTCCATGTATATTGGAGATGTAGGAGTGCGCGGATTACACCACCTTGTATATGAGGTAGTAGATAACTCTATTGATGAGGCATTAGCGGGACATTGTGATACCATTAATGTAATTATTAACGAGGACAACTCTGTTTCTGTTGAAGATAATGGTCGTGGTATTCCCGTTGATATTCACAAAAAAGAAGGGGTATCTGCGTTAGAGGTAGTAATGACCAAAATTGGTGCAGGAGGAAAGTTCGATAAAGATTCGTACAAGGTATCAGGAGGTTTACACGGGGTAGGAGTATCGTGTGTGAATGCGTTATCTGATTTGTTGAGAGCGACTGTTTACCGCGATGGAAAAATCTATGAACAAGAATATTCAAAAGGAAAAGCTTTATTTCCAGTAAAAGTTATTGGTGAAACGGATAAGAGAGGGACAACCGTAATGTTTAAGCCCGATCCAACCATTTTTACACAAACATTAGAATACTCCTATGATACTTTAGCGTCTCGTTTACGTGAGTTGGCTTTCTTGAACAAAGGATTGACCATCACTTTAACGGATGCACGTGAGGTAAATGAAAAAGGAGAGATGAAAAGCGAAGTTTTCTTTTCTAAAGAAGGATTGAAAGAATTTATCAAGTTTTTAGATGGAAACCGTACGCCAATTATCAATGAAGTAATCTGGATGGAATCAGATAAAGGTGATGTTCCAGTTGAGGTTGCTTTAGTATATAATGATACATATTCGGAGAATATATATTCTTACGTGAATAATATTAATACACACGAAGGAGGTACGCATTTACAAGGTTTCCGTATGGGATTAACTCGTACGTTGAAAAAGTATGCGGATGCTTCTGGTTTGTTGGATAAGTTGAAGTTTGAAATTAGTGGAGACGATTTCCGTGAGGGATTGACAGCTATTATCTCTGTGAAGGTAATGGAACCACAATTTGAAGGTCAAACAAAAACAAAATTGGGGAATAGAGAGGTTGTTTCTCCTGTGAGCCAGGCTGTTGCTGAAATGTTGGAGAATTACCTAGAGGAAAATCCAAATGACGCAAAAATCATCGTGCAAAAAGTAATCTTAGCTGCTCAAGCTAGACATGCTGCGAAAAAAGCACGTGAAATGGTTCAGCGTAAAACGGTAATGACTGGAGGAGGTCTTCCAGGGAAATTATCAGATTGTTCTGAGCAAGATCCAACGAAATGTGAGGTATTCCTTGTCGAGGGAGACTCGGCGGGTGGAACTGCCAAACAAGGACGTGATCGTAATTTCCAAGCGATTTTACCTTTGCGTGGAAAAATTTTGAACGTTGAAAAAGCAATGGGACACAAAGTGTTCGAAAGTGAGGAGATTAAAAATATCTTTACTGCTTTAGGGGTTACTATTGGAACAGAAGAAGATAGTAAAGCCTTAAATCTCGAAAAATTGCGTTACCATAAAGTAGTAATCATGTGTGATGCCGACGTGGACGGTAGCCACATTGCAACGCTTATTTTGACTTTCTTCTTCCGTTATATGAGAGGATTGATTGAAAATGGACACGTTTTTATCGCAACACCACCGTTATATATGGTGAAAAAAGGGCAGCGTAAAGTTTATGCTTGGAGCGATGAGGAGCGTATTGATTTAATGGAAGAGATGGGGAATGGATCGAGTGTACAACGATACAAAGGTCTTGGAGAGATGAACGCAGAACAATTGTGGGAAACTACAATGAATCCGGAACACCGTATCTTAAGACAAGTTAGAATTGACGATTTGAAAGAAGCCGATTTGGTTTTCTCAATGTTGATGGGGGATGAAGTTCCACCACGTAGAGATTTTATTGAGAAAAATGCAACGTACGCGAAAATCGATGCTTAATTAAAAATATCTAAAATAAAAGGTCAAGCATATTTGCATTGACCTTTTTTTGTTTAACGAAAACTTTAAAAGCCATTTAATTATGAAAGTATCTGTAATTGGAGCAGGTAACGTTGGTGCAACATGTGCTGAGGTTATCGCATTTAGGCAAATAGCAAGCGAGGTAGTACTCGTAGATGTTGCTGAAGGATTAGCTGAAGGTAAAGCGATGGATATCATGCAATGCGCTGTTAACTCAGGATTTGACACCGTAGTCAAAGGGGTAACAAAACAGTATGCCCGTACTGTAAACAGTGATGTTGTTGTGATTACTTCCGGAATTCCAAGAAAACCGGGGATGACACGTGAAGAATTAATTGGAACAAACACCGCTATTGTGAAAAGTGTGATGGAAAACGCATTGACTGTTTCACCTAATGCGATTTTTGTTATTGTAACCAATCCAATGGATACTATGGCTTTGGCTGCCTTGAAAATATCAGGTTTGGCTAAGAATAGAATTATTGGAATGGGAGGTGCTTTAGACTCTGCTCGTTTCAAGTATTTCTTAAGTCAGAAATTAGATAAACCTGTAGCGGATATCGAAGGAATGGTTATTGGAGGTCATGGTGATACTACTATGATTCCTCTTATTCGTTTAGCGACGTATAAAGGAATTCCTGTTACGCAATTGCTTTCAGAAGCGGATCAACAAGAAGTTGTAAAACAAACGATGGTTGGTGGAGCAACGTTGACGAAGCTTTTAGGTACATCCGCTTGGTATGCACCAGGAGCAGCAGTCGCACATTTAGTCGATAGTATCTTGCACGATAGAAAAAAATTAATACCTTGTTCAACTTTATTAGAAGGTGAATATGGAGAACAAAATATTTTTATTGGTGTTCCTTGTATTATCGGAAAAAACGGAATTGAAAAAATCGTTGATATTACTTTAAATAAAGAAGAAAAAGACGAATTTCGTAAGAGTGCGGAAGCTATTAAGGAGGTCAATAAAGAACTTCACAATATACTTTCATAAAATAATTATAACATGTCGAGCAAATAGAAATGGAAATCCTTATTTTTTTAGCGATAAACTTGCTAAAAGAATTGGTTAATCTAGCATCATATTTTATATTTGCTCGTTTTAAAAAAATAATTAATTAATTTTTAGTAATAATGCAAAACAAGGGACTTGTTAAATTTTTTGCAATAATTTTTGCTCTGGTAAGTATTTATCAGTTGTCTTTCACCTTTGTTACAGGCCATTATGAGGACAAAGCGAAAGCTTTTGCTAACGGGGATTCTGAGAAAGAATTACACTATTTAGACTCTATTGGTAATCAAACAGTTTTTTTAGGACAGACATTTAATGAAGTAAGAGCTAAACAAATCAACAAAGGATTAGATTTAGAGGGAGGTATTAACGTAACGTTACAAATCTCAATCAAAGATATCCTTAAAGGATTAGCGAATAATTCGAAAAATGCTGTTTTTAATAAAGCATTGGCAGAGGCTGAGGCAATGAGACAAGGTAATCAAAGTTACCTTGATGCGTTTTATGCTGCTTTTGAAAAAGAATCAAAAGGTAGCGTGAAATTAGCTTCTGGAGATATTTTTGCAAACAGAAATTTAAGTGAGATTACAGTAGGTATGTCAGATAACCAAGTAAAGGCTATCTTAGACAAAAAAGTAAAAGAATCTATTGAGAGTGCGTACCGCGTATTCAGAGAGCGTATTGACAAATTTGGTGTTTCACAACCCAATATTCAAATGCTTGGTGATACAGGACGTATTTTAGTTGAATTGCCAGGTGCAAAAGATGTAGATCGTATCAAGAATCTTTTACAAAGTACTGCTCAATTAGAGTTTTGGGAAACGTATAAAGTTGAAGAAATCGGGAATTACTTAGCTTCTGCTAATGAGTACTTAAAATCAACGGAAAAAGCGGCTAAACCTGAAACAAAAGAAACTGAACAAGTTCAAGATTCAACAAAAACAGATGTTGATGCATTATTAGGTGGAATCAAAGCTGATTCTACTGAGACTGATCAATTGCAAGAATTAGGTCCTTTATTCAGCTTATTCGTTGGAGGTGGACAGCAAGGAAGTCCTATTTTAGGATATGTTCAAACGAAAGATACAGTGAAGGTAAATGGTTTATTAAAACGTCAAGACGTTAGAAACTTATTACCAGCTGATCAAAAATACGCTCGTTTTGTTTGGGGTAAACCAAGTAAAAAGGCACCAGATATCGTTGAGTTATACGCGTTGAAAACAAACCGCGAAGGAGTTCCTCCTTTAAGTGGAAGTGTTGTAACAGGTGCACAAGACGAATACGATAACTTCGGTCGTCCAGTTGTAGGTATGACGATGAGCCCAAAAGGAGCTAAAATCTGGGAAGAATTAACTGGAAAAGCATTCGCGGAGCGTTCGAATATTGCAATCGTTTTAGATAACGTGGTGTATTCTGCTCCAGGTGTTACAAACGGAGCTATCTCTGGTGGTAGATCATCTATTTCTGGTGATTTTTCTGTTGCTGATGCAAAAGATTTAGCGAATATCTTACGTGCTGGTAAATTACCTGCAGGTGCTGATATCGTTCAATCTGAAATTGTAGGACCATCATTAGGACAACAAGCTATTGATGCAGGTATGTTATCTGCAATCGCTGGTTTAATCGTTGTTTGGTTATGGATGGCCTTCTACTATGGTAGAGCAGGTTGGTACGCAAATATTGCGTTATTAGCTAACTTATTGTTCATGTTTGGTATTTTAGCAAGCTTAGGTGCTGTATTGACATTGCCTGGTATTGCGGGTATCGTATTGACTATGGGTACAGCAGTAGATGCGAATATTATTATTTCCGAACGTGCGAAAGAGTGTTTGCGAAAGGGTATGAGTTTGGCGGATACAATCAAAGAATCATACAGCTGGCATGGTGCTATGCGTCCAATTGTAGATGCTAACGTAACACACATCCTTACAGGGGTTATCTTATTCGCTTTCGGATCAGGACCAATCAAAGGATTCGCAACTACATTATTAATTGGTATTGCTACTTCATTATTTACTTCTATTTTCATCGCTCGTATCTTCATGGATAGAGATGTGAAAGCAGGAAGAACATTAATGTTTGCAACAAATATCACGAAAAACTGGTTTACAAACTTCAACTTCGATTTCTTGAAAATGAAGAAAGCAACTTATGGTCTTTCAGCTGTAATCGTTGTTGTTTCTTTTGCTTCATTCTTTATCAATGGATTTGATGAAGGAACGGATTTCGTTGGAGGTAGAACGTTCCAAGTGAAGTTTGACAAAGCCGTTTCTGCTAATGATGTAAGTGAAAAATTAGGAGAGGTATTCGGAGTAAATGTTGAAGCTAAAGTTTTTGGTAACAAAGAACAGTTGAAAATTACAACGAAATACAAAGTAGAAGAAGAAGGTGCAACGGTTGATCAAGAAGTAAACGAATTGTTATACAAAGGATTGAAACCTTACTATGCAAAAGATATTACATATGAAGAGTTCGTTAATGCTACAGAAGGAAAAGTTTATGGAGTTATTCAAGCTTCTAAAATTGGACCAAGTGTTGCTAAAGACGTAAAACAAAATGCATATTGGGCTGTATTAGGTTCAATGGTAGCAATCTTCATTTACTTGGTAATTTCATTCCGTAAATGGCAATATTCATTAGGTGCTATTGTATCAGTTGCGCACGACGTAATCTTTGTATTGGGAGTTTACTCGTTGACATACAAGTTTATGCCTTGGCACATGGAAATCGATCAACACTTTATTGCAGCTATTTTGACTGTAATTGGTTACTCGATGAACGATACTGTAATTGTATTTGACCGTGTACGTGAATTTATCGCTGGTAAAACAAAAGGAGATTTTAATAAGATTGTAAACGATTCAGTTAATACAACACTATCAAGAACAATTAATACGTCATTGACTTTAATCTTTGTATTATTAATTATGTTCATCTTTGGTGGAGATTCAATCCGCGGATTCATCTTTGCTATGTTGATTGGTATTATTGTAGGTACTTATTCGTCTCTATTCTTAGCTACGCCTGTATTAGTTGATACAATGCCTAGAAAAGATAAAGAGGAAATCGAAAGATTACACCAAGAAGCTCAAGAAGAATTAGTTGCTGAAAAAGCATAATGACGAGCTTTAAGCTATAAAAAAAAACACCCTACTTCAAGTAGGGTGTTTTTTTTTTGTTCGTAAACGGTAAAAAATGGAAAATGAACGGTCATGGATTGATTCGTTAATTCGGTTGAACTAACTATTTATAGGGGTTTGCGCAAAAAAAATGTGTTAATTATTTTTAATTTTTGTATTTTTGATACATGAAAAAGAAAGGCGGTTAAATAAGGATGGAAGATTCTTCTTTACCTGCGAATGGAATTAATAGTAATAGGGTACATCCAATCCATAATAAAAGGGACAATGCAAGTAGAATTCGCATTGTTTTTCTGCTTTTTTTGGGGGATATACAAATAAAAGAATCAGGAAAAAAGTGCTAGAACATTCTTTACAACAAGTGATCAAAGTATATGCGAATGCAGATGAAGCATCTGCATACGTAGCAGATAAAATTGCTCAAATAATTAAAGCAAAGCAAGAGAAAGGGAAGCTTGCTATTTTGGGATTAGCAACGGGATCTACTCCAAAAGGAGTATATAGAGAATTGGTGCGTTTGCATCAAAGTGAAGGGCTAAGTTTTCAAAATGTAGTAACCTTTAACTTAGATGAATATTATCCTATGCATCCGGTAGAGGAACAGAGTTATGTTACCTTTATGAAGCAAAATTTGTTTAATCATATTGATATACCTGCGCATCAGATTCACATTCCTGATGGAACGCTAGAATTGAGTGCTATACAAGCCTTTTGTGATTTATATGAAAAGAAGATTGTTGATTTTGGAGGGTTAGATGTGCAGTTACTGGGTATTGGACGCAGTGGGCATATTGGGTTTAATGAACCAGGATCATTACAGGATTCTTTAACGCGCTTGGTCCAATTAGATGCTATCACACGCGAAGATGCAATAGATGACTTTGGAGGCGCTGATAAGGTACCTACACAAGCGATTACCATGGGTATTCAAACCATTGTTCAAGCTAAACAAATCTTTCTGTTAGCCTTGAGCGAACGAAAAGCAGAAATTATTCAGAAAGCCTTAAAAGGAGAGATTTCAACTGCAGTTCCTGCTACTTTCTTACAGCAATTGGAACATGTTGAATATATTCTAGATCAGAAAGCTGCAGCATTGCTGTAGAAACTAGCTGAAAAGAACATAATAAATTATAGATAAGCCAATCCGGAGGATTGGCTTTTTTTATTGTTAGTAAGTGGTAAATAGTTCCGTATTCATTATTCCAGCCTATAAGTATCCATAATCGAGCGAAAAAGTTCTGCATTAGATGGCGGAGTTAAGATGACTGCATTAATTTTCTTATTTACAATATGGTGTAAGGAATCGACGGTTTTACCTCCTGTTGAAATAATAGGGAAATCGGGGTAGTTGCGTTGTAGATGTTCAACGATTGCCACTGTATTAGGACCTCCCGTAACGTTAAAACAAGATACTCCCGCTTGTATGCGCTGATCAAAATCAAAATTCAACGTGGATACACTCGAAATAATAGGGATCGATACTTGTTGTTTCAATTTGACAATATCTTCATTTTTAAAAGGTTGATTAACGATAACTGCCGCTGCACCATATTTTTGAGCCTGAAGAGCTATTTCAATGGCGTGTTCCCCTTGTGTCATTCCACCACCAATGCCACAAATAACAGGTCGATTCGAAAATTCGATGAGGGTTTTGATAATTTGTATGGAAGGGGGGAAAGGATATACAGCCAATAGCGCATCTGCATCGTTATTTTCAATCAACGCTAAATCAGTAGAATAGAGAATGGTTTTAATTTTATTTTTCTGCAATTCTAATCCTTTACAGTTTTGGGTGATATGTTTAGGGGTCGGTATTTTGGCTTGTTTCTTAGGCAGAGATTTCCAAAATAAAAATAAGTTCCAAAAACGCCTTTGAGGTGTTTTGGAATTCCATATAGAGTTTAGATTGACTGTTGTAGACATGGCTTGCGTGTTTAAAAGATACAACGCAAAGATTTAAAATTTAGATTATTTTAGAGCTTTACTGTAATTAGTTCACGTAAAACTGTAATGAATCTCGAATTTTTTGTAATGTAATTTAGGCGAAAAACGCAAAAATGGGGTTAAATTAAATGATGATCGGTAGCTATTTTAACCAATTCAATCATATTTTTAGCCTTGAATTTCTGCAAAAGATTTCTGCGATGGGTCTCGACGGTTACGAGAGAGATAAATAAATTTTGTGCGATAATAGCGGAAGTATCGCCCTGGGCAATGGCTAAGAGTATTTGATGTTCTCTTTTGGTTAACCGTGGAATCTCAAAGTGGGTATGTGTAGGTCGAACCATAATCTCTTGAACTTCTTTACTCAGTGCTAGTTTGCCTTCGAGTGCTTGCTCAATGCCTTCGAGAATTTCTTCTGAATCCGCATTTTTGAGCAGGTAACCCGCTGCACCATGTTCTAAAAATTTAAAGATAATACTGCGTTCTGTTTGATTGCTTAGCCCTATGACTACAATGTGAGGATACTGTTGTTTGATGCTTTTGCAGAAATCTAAACCATTTCCATCACTTAAAATAATGTCAAGCAGCACAAGGTCAACGGGGTTGGTTTGGATAAAATCCAACAAAGCCGTTCCTTTCGTAAAGGAGAAGATTTGAAAATTGGAATCACTCAATAAGGATTTTATTCCGGCTATTATCATCGGATGATCATCTACAATCGCTAAGGTGAGTTGTTCTTTTTTATGCATGACAAGTAATGTTTAATGTGGTGCCTTCACCAGGTGCTGTGTTGATTTCTAAGTGTCCTTCAATGAGTTCGACGCGATGAGCTATGTTTTTTAAACCTAGGCCATGGGTGATCGTTTCTTGGTTGAACCCCATTCCATTATCTTCAATGGTTAAACTTAGTTCTCCCTCATTTTGACTGATTTGCACAATAATACTAGAAGCATGTGCATATTTGATTACATTGCTAATCGCTTCTTGGGTAATGCGATAGAGGGCTAGTTGTATGGAAAAATCAAGACCATCTTGTATATTATAAGCTTCAAATTGAATAGGAAGATGCGGGTGACTCATGGATTCGCACAATTCTTGAAGTGCTATTTCTAGCCCAAGGTTTTTGAGTGTTTCAGGCATTAAATTACGAGAGATTCGCCTCATTTCTGCAATGGAATAATCCAATTTGCTTAGCAGATCTTGTTTCGATTCTGGCTGTGTTACATCTTTCGAAACCGTCATTCGAATATTCGCCAAGATTCCCCCCATACTATCGTGTAAATCTTGAGCAATACGCTGTCTTTCTTGTTCCTCACCTTGTAAAATGGCTTGCGTTGCTTCATATTTGCGTTCGTTGTCAATATGGAGCAGTTGCTCTTCATGGCGCAGGCGAATTTGTTTGTTGAGTTTCTTCTGATTTTTGAAGTTAATCCACGCCAAAAAGGCAATAATCAAACATAAAATAAAGGCAATAATCAGTAAAGTGAACTTTAAATTTTTGTTTTTATTCAACAATTCACTTTCTTTTTTTTCTTGCTCCAATTGGTCTATTTCCTGCTGCTTTTCAGCTGTTTGAAGCTGAATTTCCAGTTGGTTCATCTTTTCAAAAAGCTTTTGCTGATGCAAACTATCACTTAGGATGCTTGCTTTTTTCTGCCAATCATATGCACTTTTAAAATCTTGAAGAACTTCATTAACCGATGCTAATTGAGTATAGGTTATTTTGCGGTTGACTGGCTCTTTGACGATGATATTTTCCTTGAGAATTTGCTCCAATAGCGCTTTGGCCTGGAGGTAATCCTTTTGCATCAAGTACACATTATACAGACGGAAATACAACATGTTGAGTACCCTCAGCTGTTTTTTACTTTTAGCCGAAGCTATCCCAAGATGCAGTGTTTCTAATGCTTGTTTAAATTCTTGCCTAGTGGTATAGTACATGGCTACTTGATAGTAGTAGTTGGGATAGTGTTGAGAATTAGGGAACTTTCTTACTAGCTTCGTTGCTTGATCCAAGTAGATTTTAGCCGATTCACTATCTGGTTTATAGCAATAATTACTTACTAAATTCAAGTAGGTAATTAAGTGTACTGTGCTTTGGGGTTCAATTTCTTTTAGTACTTCTAAAGCTTTATCATGATATTCTTGAGCGGTATCCAGTTGGGCTACGGACATAAAGACAAGTCCTAATTGCGTATAAAAATAGGCAAGTGCTTCTTTATTTTTCACTTCTTTGGCCCATGGAATACAGGTTTCAGTTAATGTTTTGACCATGATATCATAGCCTTTTTCTTCAATTTGAAGATAGGCGTAACTGTATTGGGCTTTGATGCGGATGTCTGCTAGATAAGCTTTGGATTTAAGTTGCTCTATGGCTTGGAGATAATATTCTTTAGCCTTGTCTTTTTTACCCGTATTAGCATAGTATATCCCTTGATAATAAGCAAGTATACCTGCGTGAAGTTGTTTAGAAGTAGAGGCTTGAAGGACCTTTTGTAGAGCCTTATAACTTTGAATACTATCAGTCGGTGCCCAATATTCCGCTAAGAGGAGGTAATTTTTTAGTGCAATTGTATCTTGTCCATGGGTTTGGATTTGGGAATTAATTTGCGACAAGTATTGTTCCTCATCTAGAGGAATTAAGTACTGAGCAAAGGTTGTATTCCAACCCAAGACTAATAGGACTAGAGATAATAGCGTTTTAGGCATCCGATGGCAATTAGGAAACAAATATCTGAATAAAAAAAAAATATTCGCAATAGGTTATAAAAATCAGGGTAAACCCGTAGAAAAAAATCACGGTATGCGATGATTGTCGAAAAAGTAGAAGATAAAGAAATTTGTCTTTCACAACAAAAACAAAAATTAGTATGAAAAAACTCCAAGGAAAAGTAAGCTTATTAGCAGCAGTAGCTGTTATGGCTACCAGCGCATTTGTTACAAGCTGTAGTTCAAGTGATGACAATGGTGGAATTGATTTACCAGAAAGAGGATCAATTGACGCTGCTGTTGGAACATATAAAGGATCAATGAGAGTCTACGATGATTTCACAGGAACCGGAAAATATGAATTTTTCGATGTAATTATCCATGTGACTAAAGTTGATGCACAACATGTGAAAGTAACAGCAAAATCGGATGAAATCTATTCTCGAGTTACTGAAAAAGTAATGAAAGTAGAAGGAAATTACAACAACGATATCACTACTGTCACAGGGGATCTATCGGGTATATTTTGGTATCATGCTGATACAAAAACGATGGATGTTCACACGACTAAACAGGCAGAAGGAGAAATTATATATGTATTTGAAGGCGCAAAACAAGCTGGAAAATAAGAAATTCGGATGTTCCCATTAACTGATAAAAACTAGAATTAGTAAGAGGAAAAGCTCTTTTCTACACCCTGTAGGAAAGAGTTTTTTTATGGTGTATCCTGAGGAATGGTCCATTGGGCCATATGCCAATTCACTTGATAAGGATAGGATTCGTAATAGGCGTCATCTTCATTAATTGTATATCCTTGTTTGGCATTTTCTTGTGCCTGAAGCAGGATATTTCGAGCTTCCGTTTTGTTGTTTTGAGCGAGAAAACACAAACCTTTATAGTACTGAGCATCGGAGAATTTAGGGTATTCGATCAAGGCTTTATCCAAGTAATACTGGGCTTGAGTATACTCTCGTAGTTCATAGTAAATAATCCCCATATAAAAGAGATCTAAGTGATGCAGCCAAGATTCACCATGCTTTTGAATGGTGCGGTTTATATCTTTTTCTAAGGTGTTTTTAGCCTCTTCAAATGCATTAAGTTGTAAATGGCACAACGCAATATAAAACGCATAAGAATGATCATTTTGATAGTCATAACCAAATTCTTGCTCTGCTTGCTGCATGTCTTGGATAGCTCCTTTATAATCTCGCTGAAAAATACATTTGAGGTATCCTCTTCGTCCTAAATAGTTTTTTCGATCATAACGTACGGCCTGATCATAACAAGCCACAGCTAAGTTGTACTTTTTGGTTTTCCAATACGGAAGTGCTTTATTCTGCCAAAGGATAGCAAGTGTAGAATCTTGCGCAAGGGCTAAGTCAATTTGATCTTGCCATCCTTGTAGGGTATAATGATAACGATAAGCACCCTGGGTAAGGTATTGGTCAATTAATTTCTCTTGTTTGGATTGTCCCCAACTAGCAAAGGATCCCCATAGAAAAAATAGCAGTATAAGTGTTCTCATTCGTAGGTGTTAGTGAATCGTAGGATGTGATGACTAATATAGTAAGAAAGAGATTATAAATATAGGCTGATTGGCAATTCAACTTTATTTATTGAGAGACAACTATTCTAAATCGTTTTTTTAATCCGTTGTATTTTGAGAGGTACCATCCAAAAAGAGCGTCTTGTCTGGTTTCATTTATTCTGTTTTTATATAAGTAACTGATTTTTACTTTATCTTGTTGTGAAATATACACTAGTATGAAAAAGAAAAAGATTGTTATTAGTTTGCTTGTAGTAGGATTTCTTTTCAGTTGTACAACAAATAGAAAGATAGGAGAATATCAGGAAATACCTGATTATATTGAGTATGAATCGTTACAATTAACCTATTTAGATAAGATAAAGCGAAATAAGTATTATTTGATTCAAGCTATAAATAATAAGAATGAGGTTGTTTACATTATTTCTTATACTAGAAATAAAAATAGTTTTACAAACCCGAGTGATAGACAAAAAATAGCACTACGTAAAGGAGAAATTTTTGATTTTGTGACAACATCTGTATTTGAAAATCTAGTTCAAAATTTTAGTTATATGCGACATATTATTATTTTGAAAGATACAATTTGGAGTAATGTAGAAAAGGATAATAGGCTATTTCAATCAAAGCCAAAAATATACCAAGGAATAAATACTGTTGGTTTAACTATTTATCAATAGAGGTTTTGGATTGATTAAAAAATAAGAAAATTGAATAATAAATTAGTTAACGACAAAAGGTATGAGAGTGTTTAAATTTTTAATAATCAGCTGTTTAATTTTGTTTTTTTCTTTCTGTGTGGGGTGTCAACGCAGTGGAAGTTCTTATGATTTACAATTGGATCATATGATGTTGATGTATGGAAAGGATATAGAAAAAGATATAATGTGGTTGAAAGAAAGTCTTGTTCTAAAGAAGGATAGTTTGGAAAAACGAGAAACAGGGTTGAAATACGTCACTATAATTCAAGATATGGAATTCTATTTTATTTATTTAGAACGGCTTGATTCTATTAGTTTGGCTCAAGAAAAGAATCTTTTTTATACAAATACGGATGAAATAACGAGTGAAGGTAAAGTTTTTATCAAAAAGAGTAAGGAATTAATGGAGCAATTAGATCAGTTAGCGCATGAACCATTCCTAAAAAGACGGATAGAGGCATTGTTGGGAGTTTCAGATGTGAAAAATGAAGAGAATATCTATTTTAGATATATGGATTATTATTTTTTAGGACTTCCTCCAAAGACATTCAATTACCTCATTAAAATGCGCAAAAGAGATGTACAATTAATCATGCATGAAATATTAGAATATTGACCAAAATTTAGAGTTTTTGGCCTAGTGTCATTACAACATCATAATCTCACAACTTCAAGACCTCATAAAATTCAAAAACTCCTTCCGCCATTATTTATCCTATGATAAATGTAATGTAGAACACGGACCGTAATTTTGTCTTGTTATTTTAACTCAAAAAATAAAAAAAATGACAACTAAAAAGGTACTATTATCCGAGATTTTTCCGACTAAAACTAGAATTCGATTAGTAGCTGTATGGCTAATTGTGATTGTATTTCTGCTTTTTGGACAAAGCTTCTTAGGTGATTCCATCACGGGAATGATTGCATTAGGGACATTCTTAGTTTTACTTTTTACTATTATTGGTGCAGCATTTGGCGTGGTGAAAGAAGCCGATGAGCTAGCACATAAATTAGGTGAACCTTATGGAACGTTGATTCTAACGTTATCTATTGTGTCCATTGAGGTAATCTTGATTGCAGCAGTGATGTTAGGGCCAGGGGAAAATCCTACTATCGGGAAAGACTCGATTTTTTCGGTAATGATGATTATTATGAACTTGGTTATTGGACTGTGTATCCTTTTAGGTGGTTTAAAGTTTGGAGAACAAGAATACAATGCGCAAGGAACGCTTTCCTATATGGGGATGATTATCATGCTTGGAGGGATTGGACTGATGCTGCCTAACTTTATACAAGGAGCTGGTGGAGGTCAGTTTACAACAACACAAGCTGTGGTACTCGCTGGATTGGTGATTGTACTCTACGGTTTTTTCTTGTTGTTGCAAATGAAACGCTACAAGCATTTGTATATTCAACCAAAGGCTGGAAACATGGAAATTTTGTTCACAAAACGCCATGAAGTAGAAGAAAAAGAGACTACAGCTATAGAAGCAGTATCCGTAAATAAGAATGAGATTTGGGTGCGTACCTTTATTTTACTAGGAATGATTCTGCCTATTGTTTTACTGTCCCATAATATGGCTGTGGTAGTAGATTATGGTATTAAAGCAGCTAATTTACCTCCTTTATTAGGGGGAGTTTTAATTGCAATTATCGTATTTACTCCAGAATCTATGACGGCAGTTAAAGCTGCTTTAAACAATGAATTTCAACGCGCAATTAACTTGTGTCACGGTGCATTTGTATCCACTGTTGGGCTAACAATTCCTGCGGTGTTAATCGTCGGACTGATTACAGGTAAAACAGTGCTGTTTGGAATGACTGCTACGGAGACCATGCTTTTTATCATCACTCTATTGTTGAGTTTGATGACTTTTATTGGCAAGCGAACCACTCCTATTATGGGAATGATGCACTTGGTACTCTTTGTTGTATTCCTGCTTTTAATTTTTAATCCTTAATATAAAAACGTAAAATGGAACAGACTAAAGGACCCGTTTCACAATTTTTAAAAGAAAATTTTTTGCATTTTAATGCTGCTTCAACGATTGATGCTGCCAAAGGTTATGAGGCACATCTAGCAGCAGGAGGGAAAATGCTGATTTCGTTAGCTGGTGCAATGAGTACCGCTGAGCTTGGTATTTCATTAGCCGAAATGATTCGTCAGGGTAAAGTAGATATTATTAGCTGTACAGGCGCCAACTTAGAGGAAGATATCATGAATCTAGTAGCGCATTCACAGTATAAGAGAATACCCAATTACCGCGATTTAACGCCACAGGATGAATTGGAATTATTGGAAAATAAATACAATCGCGTAACGGATACTTGTATTCCAGAAGAGGAAGCTTTCCGCAAGATTCAACATCACATTGAAAAAATATGGAAGGATGCAGAAGCACAAGGAGAGCGTTATTTTCCACATGAGTACATGTATAAATTGTTGTTGAGCGGTGTACTAGAGCAAGAGTATGAAATTGACCCTAAGAACTCGTGGATGCTTGCCGCAGCAGAACGCAATTTGCCCATTGTAGTTCCGGGATGGGAAGACTCAACGATGGGAAATATTTTCGCTTCGTATGTAATTAAAAGAGAGTTACAAGCCTCAACCGTAAAAAGCGGTATTGAATATATGGTTTGGTTGGCTGAGTTCTACGAACAAAATGCCATAGACCAAGGAATCGGATTTTTCCAAATTGGAGGAGGTATTGCAGGTGATTTCTCCATGTGTGTCGCTCCAATGCTTGTACAAGATTTAGAGAAAGACAACGTATTAAAATGGAGATATTACTGTCAGATTACAGATTCTACAACTTCGTATGGTTCTTATTCTGGTTGTATTCCAAATGAAAAAATAACTTGGGGAAAACTCGATGTCGATACGCCAAGTTATGTCATTGAATCCGATGCTACCATTGTAGCCCCACTTATATTTGCTTGGATTTTAGGTAAATAGTTTAATTCTTTACCCGTAGTTTGCCTGTGTTGTCAAACTACGGGTTTTCTTTTTTATTCCTCTTTATTTTTAGTGATTGATGGCGTAGTATTGATGAAAAAAGGCTACATTAGTTCTATATGCTAAAGGACACACCATCATGGCTTTAAAAATTTATCCCGAATATCCTCTTGATGAATTAGAACAATTGATTATCAACGGCAATAAAGTACCCTACGGGGAATTTTTAATTTATGGAGACTTGGTGGAATCGCTGAGTAAAAGCGAACACGACTGGTATGTATGGTATAGTTTGCGCTTGCCTTTTCACGATAATACCCGAATTCAACGCGCCAAAGCCGATGCAGAACTCGATTTTATCATCGTTTCTCGTTTTGGTATTATTGTGTTAGAGGTTAAAGGAGGAAATGTTTTTATCGATCAAGGGCGTTTTTGCTTTAAAGATGGAGATCATACCAAATGGTTGCCTCAAAATCCTTTTGAACAAGTAAAAGGCTACAAATACACCCTAATGAATAAGGTTTTTCCAAATTTTAAACAAGTGCAATTTTGTGAAGCTGTCGCTTTTCCAACAACTAAAATAGCCATTGAAAGTACAATCTATGATAAGAATTTGATTTACAGTGATTATACGCGAAAAAATGACTATGAAAACATAGAACACTTTCTTCTGCATATCTATAAATACACCAAAGAAAAGCTAGAAAGTGTACATCCTATTTCATTTAAAAAGCTGAAGAGGAGTGATTTGAGTTATATTGTGAATACATTTAGTCCCAAAGTACAAGATACCAATGTATTTGCTTCAAGAAATTCATTCCAATGGCTTAAAGAGCGAAACTTAGATTACTTGTACTCGTTAGCCGAAAATCCGCGTTTGATGATTGAAGGATCTCCTGGAACAGGAAAAACAACGATGGCAATGGCGTATGCTGAGATGCAAGTGGAACGCGAAGGAATTTACTTGTGTTGGAATGCTTTACTTTGTGCGTATAATCAACAGCGTTTTAAAGAGCGAAATGTGCGTATTGATTGCATTACATTCAAACAATTTATTGCAAAATATCATCCGCATGTTAACGAAAAGGAGGTCTACTATTTAAAACCCCTGACATGTGCCAAATTAGTACAAGAAACCATGGAATATTTGGAGCAACAAGAACAATTGCCCGATTATGATTATATGATTATCGACGAAGCTCAAGATTTGTTTGATCGAAATCTAGCGCTTTTAATAGATAAACTTTGTGGTGATGCGCAAGGATTAACACAAGGCAATGTGATGTTGTTGTACGATTTAGACCAAAGCTTTTCGCTTTTTGGCCGGGATGTCACGGAATATGCCTACTTTTTGAAAGATTATTTTACCCATTTCAAATTGCATAAAATAAGGCGAAGTGCACAGAAATCACAGATTCGCCAAATCGCAGAACACATTCAGGAATCACCAGAAGAATGGGAGGAAATAACGATACATCAAGCTGAATATGATGAGATTGAGCTGCGTTCTTTTGATGAGGTAACTGTATTAAAAGAGGCAATCAAAGCGGTGATTGACAATATTAATGATCCGCATTCTTCTCTGGAAGCACAAGATGTCATTGTCTTGGTACAAAGTAAAGTTTGGCAACGCAGAAATAATGTAGCGGACTTGATTGCTGAATTAAAAATGGAAGAGTTGACTCCTGCGAATTTGACTCTTGAACCAACCCAATTACAATATACAACAGCACTAAAATACAAAGGATTAGAGCGTAAAAACGTCATTCTTATTGTCGATAAACCCGATCAGTTTACTCCTTTTGAGTGGTATGTAGGCTGTACAAGGGCGATTGATAATTTAAATATTTGGCAGTTGCATACCTATCAAGAACTTGATGAGGAATAATGGATTTGTGCGATTGAACTGGAAAAAGTATTTTTGTTCTAGTATAAACGATGAATTATGAGTGTAGCGGAATTATTAAAAAAGAGAAAAGAACAGTTAGAGCAAACAAACAAAGAGGAAGGAGCACAATTTTTAGCCACTTTTGCTCAAGGCGAAGGGGTGGTCGTTTTACCCTCGGGAATTGCTTATAAAATCTTGACTTTAGGAACAGGAGAGAAACCTACACTTACAGATAAAATCGTTTGTCACTATCAGGGGACCAATGCGAAAGGAGAGGTGTTTGACAGCTCGTTTGACCGAGGTCAACCAAGTACGTTTGTATTGCAAAAATTAATTAAAGCCTATCAAGAAGTCGTTCCTTTACTGCCAATTGGAACAAAATTTAGTATGGTTACTCCACCTGAATATGCGTATAAAGAAGAGCACATCAGCAAACAAATCGGACCTTATAGTACGTTGAGGTTTGAAGTAGAATTGCTCGAAATTGTATCCTAACGAATACAATACGAGCTGTTTATAAGTTGCCTTTCTTTGCTTTTTGACGTAAGACATACACATATAAACTTTCCGTTTTTTCTCTTG
This sequence comes from Myroides odoratus, assembly GCF_001549985.1. Taxonomy (GTDB): domain Bacteria; phylum Bacteroidota; class Bacteroidia; order Flavobacteriales; family Flavobacteriaceae; genus Flavobacterium; species Flavobacterium odoratum_A. The sequence goes on from NZ_LROZ01000003.1 coordinate 223,784, forward strand.
CCCACGGTGTTTTTCTCAAGAATTTTAAAGCAGAATTAATACTTGGATCATGGGTGAAACAGCGGATATTAATTTGCTTGCCTAAACCTTCAAAACCTTGATAGTAGTCGACTAATTCTTCAAGAATATCTACGAGTTTTTTTCCGTGTAAAGGATCTTTTGAAGCTTCCATACGATTTGTTTTTTTGCAAATATACCGTTTATTCTTTGTTTGAGCATGAGGTGATGCGTTTCAACTCAATATAAACTTGGTTTTCACTTTTATTGAAAATTTCAATATAAGGCTTCTTTATAACCTTTTCTGCTAAGATAAAAATAACAAAATGAGCGTTTCAAGCAATCGAATTTGAGCTTTTGAGGGAAGTCGTATTGTAGTTTTACCACTATTTTTACTTCAATTTAAATCCAATAAAAAAAGTGAAAAATAAAAAGAAATACGCCAAAAGAATCGGATACTTTTTTGTTGGATTATGTGTACTAACCAGTTTATATATGATGCATCCAAAGTTTGGTAAACGTCCATCAGGAGGGCGTTTACAACGAATTAAAGAATCTGTAAATTACAGTCAAGGGAAATTCCAAAATCAAAGTCATACCCCTCAATTAACTCAATCTATAACGACAGCACTGTACGATTATTTCTTTGCAAAATCAACGGAGACTAAACCTTTAAATCAAATTCCGACTCAGGTTATTGACTGGAAGGCATTGAAAGGAGATCAACCCCAATTAGTTTGGTTTGGTCATTCGTCTTATTTGATGCAGCTAGAAGGTAAATTTATTTTGGTGGATCCTGTGTTGAGTGGTAGTGCTTCTCCTATACCAGGCGGGACAAAAGCATTTAAAGGAACTGATATTACTACAGTCGCTGAATTGCCTGTTATTGATGTATTATTCCTTACCCATGATCACTATGACCATATGGATTATGAGACCTTAAAAGCCTTGAAAACGAAAGTAAAACAGGTTGTTTGTGGGTTGGGAGTAGGTGAGCATTTGGAGTATTGGGGATATTCCCCTCAACAACTTATTGAAAAAGATTGGTGGGAGGAAATAGTATTGGATACTGGGTTTAAGGTAACGCTAACACCTGCTCGTCACTTTTCAGGACGAAGTATTTTTTCAGCGAATACGCTGTGGACGTCTTTTGTATTAGAAACAGCAAACAAAAAGATTTTCATTGGTGGTGATAGTGGGTATGATACTCATTTTAAAAAAATAGGAGAGCAGTTTGGTCCTTTTGATTTAGCAATTTTAGAAAATGGGCAATACGATAAGAGTTGGAAGTACATCCACATGATGCCGGAAGAGGTTGTTCAAGCCGCTAAAGATTTGCAAGCTCGTGTTTTATTTCCCGTTCATTCGGCTAAGTTTGTATTGGCCAACCACGCTTGGAATGAGCCTTTGGAACGCATAGCTGTAGCGAGTTTAAAAGAAAAGATGCCTTTGCTGACTCCTCAAATTGGAGAAAATGTTAATTTAGATGCTATGCACACCCAGCCAACGTATTGGTGGAAAAACTAGTTTGCTTATGGTACAATCAATGGACTTATTTGGTATTCAATTCGCTTGTTATACACAGAGTAAAAAATCTGGCGAACAACTCATGAAGCAGCATGGCGTTTCTTTTTTAATTTCAGGCGAATTAGAAGCATTTGATGGGCAAACAAAATACTACTACCGAAAAGGAGATCTAATTGTATACCGGAAAAATACCCTCATCCGATTCGTTAAATACCCGTATAAAGGAGAAGCTTTTCAAGCTATTTCTGTGGTGTTGGACGATGCTATTTTACAAGAAGTTGCTTTCAATCAAGGTTATAAAGCAGAAAAGAAAACAGGGGCTAATCTTATCCGCTTAGAGCAGGATGATTTGTTACAGGATTATTTTACTGCTTTAAAAGGGTGGTTTGCTCATCAAATTAAGGATCAAAACCTGATTGATCTCAAAAAGCGAGAATTGATTTATTTGCTCTTGCATCACAATCCCAATTTAGCTGCTACCTTGTTTCATTTTGTACAACCAGGAAAAGTCGATTTAGAAAATTATATGAATACGCATTTTCGCTTTAATATTCCTTTAGTTGAATTCGCTTTTCTTACCGGAAGGAGTTTAGCGACATTTAAACGAGACTTTGAAAAGATTTTTCATCTTTCTCCCAATAAATGGTTAGTTAATAAACGATTGGAAGAAGCGTATTACTTGTTGGAATATAAAAAAATGAAGGTAAAAGAGGTGTATGTTGAGGTTGGATTTGAAACGTTGTCTCACTTTTCACATGCCTTTAAACAACGCTTTGGTGTGAATCCCTCTACTCTTTAGTAGCCAAACTTGATGGAACAAGTACAACACTAGAAGTTACGAAAAAAAAAGAGAGATAAAGCTGTTAAGTATCATGTTTTTACAATTTTTATAGGAGGAACTTTATCCTAGAAAATAAGAAGACTATGAAACAAAGAGTACCCATTTCGCAAATCATGACCAAGGTATTAATTGCAGTACCTACGACCAAAAAAATTAGTGAAGTCAATCAATTATTTACCGATTATAATATCCGACATATTCCTGTTGTAGAAGGGGAGCAGTTGGTGGGCATTATATCGAGTAATGATATTTTAAAAATTGGGTATAGCACTGCTAATATGGATGTAGAAGCAATCAATGCGATTTATGACGCTTATAAATTAGAAGATATTATGACGGTTGATCCCGTTGTAGTTGACGATGATGTAACGATAAAAGAAGTAGCCGAATTATTAGTTGAACAACAATTCCACTCGTTACCAGTGGTGGATAAAAACAAAGCTTTGGTAGGAATTGTTACAACAACAGACCTCATTAATTATTTAATCGCTCAGTATTAAACAATACATGAGATTTGCTTTTTTGCCTTCTATTCTCAGAATAGAAGGCTTTTTTTGTGTATGAATAGCAATAAAATGATGGGATACAAAAGGATAGGCACAAGCTATAAAAATCCCCTATAAAAAATAAAGGATGCCGTACAAAAATCCTACCTTTGTGGAGAAACCAAGTGAAGTGAAAATGAATTCTTTTGTTGCTTTAGATTTTGAAACAGCCAATCAACATAGAAGTAGTGTCTGTAGTATTGGGTTAGTCTTTGTTGAGAACAGACAAATCGTCGATAAGTATTACGAGTTAATCAAACCTACTCCTAACTTTTATAGCTATTGGAATACAAAAGTGCACGGATTAACGGAAAGTGATACCGCCCGAGCAGAAGAATTCCCTGAAATATGGGAATATTTACGTATGCGTATCAAAGATTTACCTTTGGTGGCGCATAACAGTGCATTTGATCAAAGCTGTTTGAAAGCGGTACTGGCGAGTTATAACCTACCCATTCATCAAAATCCATTCTATTGTACATTTCGAAAATCAAAGCAAGTATTTCCTACATTGCCCAATCACAAGCTCAATACCGTATCAGAATATTTGGGTTTTAGATTAGATAATCACCATCATGCGTTAGCAGATGCTGAAGCATGTGCGCATATTGCCTTACACGTTTTTTAATCCATACTTCGAGTAAGTTACTAAGTGAAAAAGAGAATATAAAATGAATTACTTGATTGTTGGTGATATTCACGGGTGTTATTATACGTTTAATCAACTCTTGACGCATTGGAAGAGGGAAGAGGAAACGTTGATTTTAGTTGGTGATTTAATAGATCGAGGGCAGTATAGTGCTGAAGTTGTTTTAAAAGCTATGGCATTAACTCAAGCCTATGACAATTGTATTATTCTCAAAGGCAATCACGAAGCGGAGCTGATTCAATATATACTAGAGGGTAGCAATGAAAATTGGACGCGTCAAGGAGGGGAGGAAACCTTAGTGCAATTTGCACAAAAAGGCATTGAACATCAAGCGATTTTACCTTGGCTTGTAGAGCGTCCTTTATGCTATGAAACGACTCATTTTATAGTGACACATGCAGGTATTACTGAAACGGAACATCCTTTTTTAGAGGCAGAAGATGACAGTGTATTGTGGAATAGAAAACCATTGAAGGCTCTAGGAAAACTGCAAATACACGGACATACCCCTTTGAAATCGAATCAAGCGCAATACACGCCTGATTCTGATTCGTGGAATATTGATACTGGAGCTTATTATGGCTATGGGTTAACAGGTCTTAGAATTGCCGCTGATGCCAGAGTCATAGAATGTCTTACGATTCCTACAGATCAAAGAGATATTCGATCATTAGTAGTTTAAAAATAAGACGATTGCCATTCCTTCTTGTAGATGGGATTGAATCTTTAATTCAGCTTGAATGATAGCTGCGCGTTCCGTCATATTGCTTAAACCAATCCCGCGATGGGTTGTTTTTTTCATCCCTGAGCCATTGTCCTTTACTTCAAAAATAAGATGTGTATCATTTGTGTATATCCTCAATTTGCAGGTACTCGCTTGGGCGTGTTTATTGACATTTTGAAGCGCTTCTTGAATAATTTGATAGATGTTTATTTTCTGTAAGGTCGATAGCTGATCGAGTCTTACATTATCTTCTAATGTAATGGAGAAATTAGTTTTGTCTTTATTTGATTGTTTGTGAACCAATTCAATTAATAAGTTTTCAAACGATTTATTTCTAAAAATACTTGTCTGCGCAAAGGAATGAGAAATATCGCGGATTTTGTTTTCCAAGTATATCAATTCATTTACTAGCATTTCTTTTAAATTCTTGTTGGGAATTTCGAGTAATTGAGTGTTAAAGCGCAAGGTAAATATGCTGTTAATGACCCCGTCATGGAGGTCTTTCGCAATGCGATTGCGCTCTTTTAGTGTTGTTACATGTTCGATGGTATTATTCTCAATCAACAAGTTTAAAATCTGTTCGTTTTTTGATTTTTGACTATTGGTATGTGCTAATTCTCTGTTTTTTGATTTCAATCGAAACCAAATTAGAAAAAAGACTAAACTGCCAATAACCACAAGGGCACTGAGGTATAAAAGGTAAATTTTTTGTTTTAGTGTTTCGTTTTCTTGTTCAAGAAGAAAAGAATTGTATTCAATTTTTGCAAATCTTCCTTTCGTTTCAACCTGTGTATTTTCTAAGAGATTGGTTAAATCTACTAACTCTTGAATTAATTTGGTAGAGGGTTGATCAGAATAAAAGAATAGAAGCTCTTGTACAGCGTATTTCTTTAATTTATAAAAATGATGTTCATCGGCTAAGTCATAGGCTTTATTCAACCACATTAAAGCTTTTTCGGGTTGGTTGAAATCTTTGTACTTCTGTGCGATTTCATGGCAGGCTTCAATAGCGTAGAATGGGTGATTGAGTCGGGTATAAATAGCATAGGAATGCGTCAAATGTTCAATGATATCGTCCTCTTTGCCTTGTTCATAACGAATATTGTAGTAGGTTGTATTTAAGTGAGCATATAATTGTTCTGCTGCTTTACTTTTCTTGTAGTAGCGAAGGGCTTCTAACGTATAGGATTCAGCTTGATTCAATTGACCGAGCTCTTGGTAAAAGATACCAAGGTTACCCAATAAGTTAGACATCGCTAGATTGTAGGTTTTCTCAGGTAATATCTCGTATTTTCCTTCGTCTTTTTTCAATATTTTATAGGTATCCAATAAGGTCTGTAAAGCCTCTGGATGCTTGGTAATATCCGTAATATAAAAGGTTTTGAGCTGATTGGACTCGATGTGAATGGGATGATTTGGTGTCTTTTCTAGTATTTTTAAGGCTTGGTATAGCTTGTTTTCAGATTCGTTGACAAAACCAACCTCAAAAAGCAAGCGCGCTTGGTAGTAGATGTTTTCTGCTAAAGCTAAGCTATCACCTGTTTTACCATAGAATTTCTCTGCTTTTAGGTAATAGGCATATACGCTGTCCAATTGTTGATTGTCGTGATAAAATACAGCTACATCTTCATATACTTTTGCCAAGCGAGAGAAATCTTTTTCCTTTTTTGCTCGTTCCGTCGCTAGATTAATGAGTGAAAAAAAAACAGGCTGATTGCTGCTCCAACGCATGTCATTAATCAATTGATCAAGCTCTTCTTGCGGTTGATCTTCGGAGGCAAAGAAAGCCTTAACAGCTGTTTCATGCTTTTTTGAAATACTGTCTTTTTGTGCAGGTGTACGCTTAAAAGCATAGAGGTTATCTATATCCGTTTTGTGCTTGGTTTGTTTGGTTTGACAGCTACTAGTAAGAAGTGACACAATAAACAAGAGGAAAAAGTAAGGGGCTAATCTTTTTTTGTAAATCATGAAAAATAAATATGTTGTTTTACTTTATGCTTTGGGTAATTGAATGGTTACGGTTGTGTATTGATCTAGTTGTGATTCAATAGTTAAATGCCCGCCATGAATATTTATAATTTTAAAGGCCAGCGACAGACCTAATCCAGTTCCCTGAATAGGGAAAGCATTCGATGAGCGATAGAAAGGCAAGGTTAATTTCTCAAGGTCTTCTGCTTTTATACCAATTCCTGCATCTTTAACTTGAATAATAATAGCCGTACTGTTGCTATCTAAAATAAGGTCTACAGTTTGATTAAAAGAAAACTTATCCGCATTTAGAATGACATTAGAGAGGGCTAAACTTAAGAGTTGTTGATTCCCTTTAAGGTGTAATTTGTGTAATTCTTCGGTTGTTTTTACCACAAAATTCAATTTCAATTCTTTGTGGTGCAACATTAAGTTGTCAATGGTTTGCCACCAAAATGTTTCAAAATCAATCGGAGATAAGTTGTAGTTTATTTGATCTAATTTGGCGATTGTTAGCAAGTTATTGATAATTTGATCTGTATAAATCGTATCCTGAATAATGGATTGTAACGCTTGTTGGTATGCTTCGGGTTCTCGTTCTTGGGTTAACGTAATTTCTGCTGTACCCAAAACAGCTGCAATAGGTGTTTTGAGCTCATGAGAGGCATGAGCAACAAAGGCTTTTTGACTTTCAAAGGATTCGTGCAAACGCTCAAATAAGGTATTGATGGCTTCACTTAACGTACGGATTTCGTCCTTGGACATTTCAGCAATAGAAATTGGTTCTGCTAGGGTGTCTACATTTCTAGATTGAACGTGATGAATGATTTTTTTAATGGGGTGTAGAAACGATTCAGCAAATAAACGAGAGAGCATAAAGGTAATCAAAAGGGCAATCAATAAGCTGATCAACATGATCGAACGCAACTGTTTTAAAGCATCTAATCCCGTTTGATCAACAGCCTTAGCCATGACGATATAATCCCCTGAATTATCTTTGTACAATACACCGAAAACGTATTCATCTCCCTGTTTGAACCACACTTTATTGTCATCTACGACTGCTTGTAGCACATTCTTGTCCCATTTTAATTCATTTTCTGCAATGAAAATAGGATTAAAATCAAGGGTATAAATACGAATTTGTTCTTTGGGTAGTGTACGAGGAAATTTCCGCAATACTTCTTGAAATTCCGCATATGTAAAATTGTCTTCAGCTAAATAGTTGTGTCCAACAATATACGCTCGATCCTCCAGTTGTTTGAAGAAGTTTTTTTGCCAATGATTTGCTATCACAAAATAGATAGCAATTAGTACAATAGAAAGTAAGATGGTGAATAGACCTAAGAATTGGAGGGATAGTCGAGTGCGAATTTTCATTACAAAGTCTTTGTCTGTTAGTTCCAATTCATCTTCTTGTGGAGCTGAATTGTTCTTCTTATTATTCGGTTCTATCTCAAATGCATGGCCTGTTTTTGGTTGTCTCTTTCTTGTCGCTAGGGAATAATGTCTCTAAAGTAAGCATTTATCCTTAAATCACAACTGTATTCAACAGGGTTTATGTTAATTCGTAAGACAGGGCAAATGTACTATTTATTTTTATTTCACCTATTTTGATTAATGAAAACAAATAACGTATTAGATAAGAATGGAATAGATAAAAAAAACGGAGTAAAAGATAGCTTTTACTCCGTTTATATAGAACCACATTAGGTTGTTGTCTTATTTTTTAACGCGAATTTCTTGTGCTTCGTATTCATCTTGATCTGCAGTAAAGATTTTAAACTTTACTTCATACTCTTCAGGTACGTAAATTACAATCGGCATTCTTCCATTGTAACGCGTTGTTTCGGGTTGCGCAGCTACAAATAAATGTCTTTTTGGCATATCAGGACATCCCATCAATGTTGATACTGCATCCCCTTTGCTTTTAAATACATAGTAGTCATACCCCCAACCTTGTAAGTCCTTTTTCTCTAAAGTTCCCATTAAACTATAGTTGTTACAACCATCTACTTCCATCATTTTTCCTACTCGAAATTCAATCTTTTTATTGCCATCTTGAGCAGAATGAGGGACTTCAATAACCATTTGTTTGTACCCTTTTTCTGGCTTTGGAAAAACAGATACATCTACTTTTTGCGCCATACTTGCTGTAGTTAAACTTAAAAAAACAATTAAAAATCCCATTACTTTTTTCATACTAAACTTTTTTTATTAAGATTTAATATGATAAAAGTAATGAATTATACGCCTACATTTGATTTTTTAATAAAAGATTATCGTTTCAAAGCTAGTGTTTGTGTAAAGATTCAGGTTTGTTTTTCGCAAATAGGATAGTAAAACAATGGCGGTTAGACGTATAGGTATACTGGATGGACCATTGATGTAATTTGACAATTTCACTGACGATTGCTAAGCCTAATCCCGTTCCATTTTTCTCTTCTGTTGCTCGATTAAAACGCAAGAAAATACGTTCAGGATCTAAAGCCGTGTCTCCTGTATTAGAGAGTTGAACACCAGTAGCATCTAAGTTGAGGTGAATACTTCCTTTCATAGGACAGTATTTAATCGCATTGGACAATAAATTGCTAAATAGCGATTCAAGCAGGAAGTAGATTCCTCTTACATTGATTGTTGCATCAAGTGTTTGGGTAATTTGAATTTCTTTTTCAGTCGCTAGTTCTTCGAAAAAACTCCACTGTGTAGCGAGTAATTCTGCAAGGTTGATTTGTTGAAACTGTTGAAATTGATTGTTTTCAATTTTCGCTAATAACAAAAGGTTTTTGTTTAGTCGATTGAAACGAGAGGAAACATTGTATAGAGACTGTACTAAGTGCATTTGTTTTTGCGTGAGATCTGTATCTTGTAAAAGTAAGTCCAATTGAGAGCGAAAAACGGCCAAAGGCGTTTGTAACTCATGGGAGGCATTGTCTATAAATACGCGTTGTTGTTTGAAAACGGCCAAGTTATTTTCAATGAGGTGTTGTAGGTTTTTGTTTAATCGATTGAACTCTAGTGTTTCAGTTGGTTTAAACACAGGTACATTGCCTTTTTCTAAGTTGTAATGCTCAATTTGATTCAATGTTTGATAAAAAGGAAACCACAGTTTTTTGGCTAATAATTTTTGAATTAATACAATGGATAAAAAGAAAATCAATACGATTAATCCATATTCATACAGTAAGGTATGGAGTAAATCACCTGGTTCAACCATGGCAATTCTCGAAAGTAGGAGATAGGGCTGATTTTCAATGGTAATAGACGTGTATAAGGTTCGATATCCTACTTCATAGCCTTCTGCTGGATTGAAAAAAGAAATCAATTGGGGCTCATTGACAAGGATAGAGGTATCATGGGGGATAATCTGTAAATCGTAATTGTATTTATTCCAAATGTTGATGTCTTGCTTCCCGAGTTCAGTCAGTTGATTTTGAGTAAAATCATGTGTGCGATATTCAATCAATTCATCTAAATCTTCTGCATAGCAAAACTCCATCACCCAATAAAATAAGGGAGCACAACCAATCAACAAGAGACTAGTATAAAGTATAAAATAGCGTTGGTAAGTACTTAATAAGCTTTTCATTCTTCGATCCATTGATAACCAATTCCGTATATCGTTTTTATTGTACAATCGCATTGATGATCCTGTAGTTTTGCTTTTACATTTTTGATATGAGCATAAACAAAGTTCTGATTGTCTAGCATATCAGCCATATCTCCAGATAGGTGTTCCGCAATCGCATTTTTTGAAACTACTCTTTTTTTATTGCCAATGAGAAATAAAAGTAATGCATATTCCGATTTAGTCAACAAAACAGGGGTTTTATTTATTGTTACTTGTTTACTTAATAAGTTAATTGTCACATTACCAGAGATTAAATCATTCGTAGCAGTAGCTAATCGACGTCTCAATTGAGCGTGAATACGGATGCTTAATTCAGGCAAAGCAAAAGGCTTAGCTAAATAATCATCTGCTCCCAGTTCAAGTCCTTGAATTTTATCTTCTAAGGCATTGCGAGCAGAGATAATGAGAATGGAACTGTCGATGTGTGATTTTTTAATTTCTTCAAGTAGTAGAAGACCATCACCTCCAGGCAATCCCAAATCCAATAAAATACAATCGTAGGTATACAATTTCAATTTATCCAAGGCTTCTCGAAATGTAAAAGCTTGTTCGCATACATAATTAGCCTCTAAAAATTGAACTATGTTATGGGATAGTTCGCGTTCATCTTCAACAAGTAATAGCTTCATAAGGAATGAATTTGAAACAAAGGTAGAATGCAAATTTATAGAAATTTTGAATTTCGGATTTTGTGCTACTTTTTGATTAAAAAAGTGAAATTTTTCTAAAATTCAAATTTTCTACAAAATGAATTCTTCCTTTTGTGAATCAATTCTAACGAATAGAATGAATTAAATGTACAACTAAATTTAAAATTACTTGTCGTATGATGCATGTAAATCGCTGGAGAAATACATCCGCAACCTCTTGTTTTGACTTACTAGGATACACTGCTAAGCGTTTAATTGGCCTTGCAGTCGTTATTGGTTTCTTACTTCGAATGGTTTTGGCTTTTCAAGTAAGAGAAGATTTGACGATGCTGTCGCTCTTTAAATTGAGTTTTCTAGGTATGATTAATGATGTTAGTTTGACGTTAATTGTCTGCTTGTTCGTGGGGATACAATTAGTGGGTGTTTCCCATTTTAAATATAAAAAACCTTGGGGGTATCTCATTTTTGGATGCTACGCTTTGTTACTTGGTTACGTGTTATTCTTTACTACTATATTTCACGAGTATGGAAGTGTTGTTCCAACAATTGCTCAAGGTTTTTTCTTGTATAAAACGCTGAGTTTTGGTTTGCGTCTTTTTATACCCAAAATTAGAAGTGCTTGGAGCTATGTGGTTTACAATAGTATTATCTTTATTTACGCTGTTGTATTTGTTCAATTTATAGCCCTAGGGGAGTATTTGTTTTGGGATGAATTTGGGGTGCGTTATAATTTTATTGCAGTTGATTATTTGATTTATACCAATGAAGTTGTTGGGAATATCGCTGAATCATATCCGATAAAAACGATTTTGATTGGCGTTGTGATAGTAGCAGGTTTATTGACGTATTGGATAACAAAAGGTGCTCGTGCTGCATTTGAACAACCGATGGAAACGAAACAAAAGATGAGTGCAGTACTAGGGTATTGTTTATTGAGTATGGGATGTGTCGGAATTCTGAACTATACCACGAAGTTCCAAGCCACAGATAATGTCTATTACAATGAACTACAAGCCAATGGTGGGTATAAGTTTTATCAAGCGTTTAGAAGTAGCCGTTTGGACTACAATCATTTTTACAAAAAATTAGATGAAAAGCAAGCGCAAGCGATTGTTAATACGATGTACAATAGCAAAGGCGTTGAAAATATAAAACACATTGTAGATTCCTTACCTGTACAGAAGAAAAATATTGTTTTAATTACAGTGGAGAGTTTAAGTGCTTCATTTATGGAGCGCTATGGAAATACCGATCAAATTACGCCCTATTTAGATGAGTTAGCTAAAGAAAGTTTAGTGTTTGATAACTTATTTGCAGTGGGAAATCGCACTGTTAGAGGATTAGAGGCGGTAACACTATCTCGACCACCTAGTGCGGGTGAGAGCTTAGTAAAACAAGAGGACAATGCGGATTTATTCTCGTTGGGTAACGTGTTGAAAAATCAAGGGTATCAAGTGCAATATTTATATGGTGGAGATAGCTATTTTGACAATATGAAGACCTTTTTTGGAGGAAATCACTATGAGATTATTGATAAAAGTGATTTAAAACCCAATGAAATTACATTTAGTAATATTTGGGGGGTTTGTGATGAGGATATGTTTGATAAGGCCTTGAAAACGTTTGATGCCAATAGTGAAAAAGGACAGCCTTTTTTCAGCCATATCATGACAGTAAGCAATCATAGACCTTATACGTATCCAGCTGGTAAGATTACGATTGATGGGGATTCACAATCTCGAGATGGCGGAGTTAAATATACGGATTACGCCATAGGTAAATTTATCGAACAAGCGAAAACAAAACCTTGGTTTAAAGACACTGTTTTTGTTGTGATTGCGGATCACTGTGCGTCTAGTGCGGGAAAAGCAAGTTTGCCCCTAGAACGCTACCATATTCCAGCTATGATCTATGCCCCTGGATTCATTGAACCGAAAGAAGAAAAGCGATTGGTTTCTCAAATTGATGTGATGCCAACATTACTTGGTTTGCTGCATTTTTCGTATGATTCTCGTTTTTATGGCCAAGATATTTACAAAAAACAGTACCAAGAGCGAGCATTTATAGCTACCTATCAGAATTTAGGGTATTTGGAAAATAATATTTTAACCGTTTTATCTCCGAATCGAAAAGTAGAACAGTTTCAAGTTTCTGAAAATGAAGATGGTGGTTATCTTATGGAAAAACAACAACAATTGAATGAACATTTAGTTCAAAGAGCAGTAGCCAATTATCAAATATCGAGCATCGTGAGGAAGAGTTTATAATGTTGTAAGAGTTGTTCAGTCATAAGGTTGGTGGTGCGTTTGATAGGTTGTAGTTTGGGGTAAGTGAGGTTGTCTGTAATGTTTTTGGTTCATTGCAGATAGCCTCATTTTTTAGTACAAAAAGCTAGCTGATGTAATTCCAGATGCTAGTGCTTTGATTCAATCGGTTTAATTTCTCTTTGATCTTCGCGTGATTGGGTTGTTCCAAGGTTGGATCTTCTTTGAGTAGTTGGATCGCCTGGTGTCTTGCGTAGTGCAAAATTTCTTGATCTTGTACAATATCTGCAATTTTGAGGGGTAGGGTACCACTTTGTTGTGTACCCATAATATTCCCTGGACCGCGAAGTTTTAAGTCTACCTCTGAAATCTCAAAACCATCGTTGGTACGACACATGGTTTCCATGCGTATTTTACTGTCGTTACTCAATTTATCTCCTGTCATAAGAATACAAAAACTCTGTTCGGCTCCTCGACCAACTCGACCTCTCAACTGGTGTAATTGAGATAAACCGAAACGCTCGGCACTTTCAATAATCATGACTGAGGCATTGGGTACATTCACCCCAACTTCGATAACTGTGGTGGCAACCATGATATTGGTTTCGCCTCGAGCAAAACGATCCATTTCTTTGTCTTTTTCTGCAGGAGTCATTTGCCCGTGAACAATGCTTACGCTGTATTGAGGAAGAGGAAAATCTCTCGAAATTCCCTCATATCCTTCCATTAAGTTTTTGTAATCTAAGGTTTCACTTTCCTCAATAAGAGGATAGACAATATACACTTGTCTACCTTTTGCTATTTCTTGTTTGATAAAATGCCAAACAGCCAAGCGTTTTCCTTCAAAATAATGCATGGTTTGAATGGGTTTACGACCTGGTGGCAATTCGTCAATTACAGATATATCCAAATCTCCGTATAAGCTCATAGCTAAAGTTCGCGGAATAGGCGTAGCTGTCATGACTAAAATATGCGGGGGAATTGTATTTTTCTTCCAAAGTTTGGAACGTTGCTCCACTCCAAAACGATGCTGCTCATCAATAATAGCTAGCCCTAAGTTTTTAAAGATTACTTTGTCTTCAAATAGCGCATGTGTACCAATAAGTATCTGTAGACTACCTTCTTCTAAATCGTGATGAATTACTCGTCGTTCGGCTGTTTTAGTTGATCCAGTGAGTAATTTTACCTGAATCCCCAAGGGAGCGGCTAATTCAGAAATACCAATAAAATGCTGTGTTGCTAAGATTTCCGTTGGAGCAACAATACAAGCTTGAAAGCCATTGTCTAAAGCAAACAATGTACTGATAAATGCTACAATAGTTTTTCCTGATCCCACATCTCCCTGTAATAAGCGATTCATTTGAGCTGGTGCCCCTACGTCATTGCGAATTTCTTTAATTACCCTTTTTTGGGCATTGGTTAATGGAAAAGGAAGGTGATGGTTGTAAAACGTATTGAAATATTCACCTACTTGTGTAAAAGGAAAACCTTGAATTTTTCCTTTACGCGCAATATTTTTAATCAACAATTGCATTTGAATGTAGAATAATTCTTCAAATTTCAAACGAAATTGCGCTTTGTTTAATTCATCTGGATTTTTAGGGAAGTGAATATTCACCATAGCCTGATTCATTGGCATTAATCCCAATCGAGTGCGAAAATCTTCGGGTAAAGAATCGCGAAAGAGCGGGTGAGTTTCTTGAACCAATTGGTGCATTAATTTATTCATCGCCTTATTGGATATTCTAGCGCCAAGTTTCTCCGTAGAAGGATACACCGCTTGCATACTTGAGGCGATATTGTTTTTGTGTTCTTCTACTGTTTCCATTTCTGGATGGGGCATGGAATACACATAGTTAAAATGGTTGAGTTTACCGAAAATAACATAGGGAGTATTGAGCTTTAAATTTTCTTGTATCCATTTAAATCCTTGAAACCACACAAGTTCCAATTGACCAGTGCCATCCGTAAACGTAGCTACTAATCGCTTGCCTCGTTTTTGTTCAACCGTTTTGAGGTGAATAATTTTACCTACTAATTGTACTTCTGCTAACGTGGTTGAAAGTTCATTCACCTTGTAATAACGCGTGCGATCAATATAACGATTGGGATAGAGATGCAGCAAATCACTGTATTTAAAAATACCCAACTCTTTTTTGAGTAAATCACCGCGTTGAGGTCCAACGCCTTTCAAGTATTCAATAGGGGTGTCAAGTAAATTATTATACATTTTAAATGGAAATCAAATTAAAACCCCTAAGATACGGGTTTTTCAGCGAAAAGATAAAGCCGTTTTGGGGAGAATCTGTAGCAATTTACACGGTCTTTTTTTATTTGGTTTGTATTTATATTTGGTTAAATTTAACAAAAAAACAAAACCAATGAAGTGCACCTTACTACTTTTAGCCTTGCTGTTGCTAACCTCTTGTGCAACAGTGCTGAATGAAGATTCTCGTCTGATTTACTTTTATTCCAGTAAAAATCTAGAAAAAATAAAGGTGAAGGACTCTATTTACGAGTTGCCTGTTCAACTTAATTTAGCACGTTCAAAAGAAGATTTGAAGGTCGTTATGGTTACCGATTCAACGGATTTAAATTATACCATCAAAGCCCATTTAGACAATAAATTTCTCGCTTTAAATTTAACTGGACTTGTATTCGCTCCAGTCAATTATGCTGTAGACTTAACGAATCACAGGCGATTTGAATACCCGCGTACTGTTTATTTGGATCCGATGATGGCAGATGGAATGCCTATAATTCAAGAGGAGCAAATGTTAAAACACAGAAATAAATATATTAACTATAAACCAAACACGAAAAAAGGCGATATCTATTTTTATGGAACATTTACACCGTTTAATTATATGTCTTTTGATATTCCCGGCGTGCTTCGAGAACAAAAACAAGAAGCTCTTGGAAATGGAGGAGGAGAAGTAGGGTTTCTTTATTATTATGGGGCTAATAGTTATCTTTCAATTGGGGCTGGAGGATATACTTCATTTATGCTTTTACCTATTTTAGAAGATTTTTTGTTATATGCTTATACCATTAAAGTAGCTAATTTTCATCAAATTAACCGTTTAAATTTAGGTTATGGTGTTTTTTGGGGGCGCAACCAAAATAGAGAAGATATTAGCGAAAATGGATATAATCGAGAGGATATTAAGGTGAGTAGCCACAATACGGTAGGATTACTAGCGGCAGTTAATTTTGAAGTGGCGAAAAATTTTCATGTTGGATTGAGTTATAAACCCTCTTTATATCGTGTAAGTGCACCTAAAGGTCACGTAAACAATCATTTACTTAGTTTAGAGCTGATTTATAAGTTGAAATTGCGTGGCAAGTAGAGGGGATTCTCGCGACTTCACAAGAAGTTAACAGGATTAATTGGCATAGTTGGGTTATTTGGCGTATTTTAGAAGGATACTTAAGGTAGATTAAGTGTTGAGGTGAAAAAAGGAATGTATTTTTACTTCAAAGAAAAATAAACGTATAAAAACCACGCAAATTATGTCAAATGTAGATTTAGTTATTGAAGAAAGAGCGGCAAGTATTGGTAATTTTCTAGTTGGAAGACTATTGCCTTTCCGTCAAAAGAGAACCGTAGGTCCCTTTGCCTTTATTGACCACATGGGTCCAGCAGCAGTAAAAGAACATGATAATTTAGATGTTGACCCTCATCCGCATATTGGCTTATCCACGTTAACCTATTTATTTGAAGGTTCTATCATGCATAGAGATAGCCTTGGTAGCCATGTTGAAATTACACCTGGTGCAGTCAATTGGATGACAGCAGGACGTGGGGTTGTTCACTCAGAACGCATGCCAGTTAATGTACGCCAAGACAGACCAGATATGGTTATGCATGGCTTGCAAATTTGGATTGCTCTACCCAAAGAATTAGAGGAAATCGAACCTTCATTTGTTCATATCGAAGCAAAGGACTTGCCTAGTTGGCAAGAAAATGGAGTAGACTATAAGTTGATCGCCGGAAAAGCTTTAGGTTATGAATCTCCTGTTCCTGTACACAGCCCTTTATATTATATTGAAATTAAATCCAAAGATGCAGCAAAAATCAATATTGGTGCAGGTTTATTTGGAGAAGCAGCCCTGTATATTCTCGAAGGAGAAGTAACAAGCGGGGAACATACCTATGGAAATAAGAACATCTTAATTGCCAATGATAGTACATTGTGTGAATTTGAGATGGCTCCTAATACTACCGTTTATATTTTTGGAGGAGATCCCTTACCTGAAGAACGCTACATTCTTTGGAACTTTGTTTCGCATGATGTAGAACGTCTAGAAAAAGCAAAACAAGATTGGATTGACCAAAATTATGAGGCTTTCCCTCTTATTGAAGGAGATGATAAGAGTTATGTTCCTTTCCCAGAAGGAATGAAGAATTTTAGAAATAAAACGAGTTAAATCAGCAAGAAAAAAATGGAAGTAAAAGTAATAGCTACATTATGCAGTACCTTATATCAAACAGAAGTAAAAGCAGGAAAAAACAGTATCATCAGTGATGAACCAGTCGATTTAGGTGGTGGAGATACCGGATTGAATCCATTTGAATTGTTGGCTTCTTCTTTAGCTACGTGTACAGCTGCAACGTTGCGTATGTACATCAACATGAAGAAATGGGAGGTAGGGGAGATTATCGTACAAGTGGAAATGGAAGATGA
The DNA here is from genome assembly GCF_001549985.1 of Myroides odoratus. Taxonomy (GTDB): domain Bacteria; phylum Bacteroidota; class Bacteroidia; order Flavobacteriales; family Flavobacteriaceae; genus Flavobacterium; species Flavobacterium odoratum_A. Next base: position 241,268 of record NZ_LROZ01000003.1, read on the forward strand.
TAAGCCCAATCAAGTAGCTAATTTTAAGCGCGAAATATCGTTTACTGGTGCTTCTTTGGATGAGGCACAAGAGAAAAGATTATTAGCGATTGCAGAAAGATGCCCGGTACATCGAATCATAACCGGTAATGTAATAATTGAAACAACCCTAAATAAGTAAGAAATAATGGAAATAAAACACGAACAAAATGATAGTAAAGGTGCTTTTACCGCTTGGATTGACGGTAAAAAAGCAGGAGAGATGACGTATAGCGTTGCAGGAACCTCAATGATTATCGTTGATGCAACGCATGTAGATGAAGCATTTAAAGGTCAGGGAGTTGGACAAAAATTGCTCCAAGAGGGTGTTGTACCATTCGCAAGAGCAAAGGGAGTGAAAGTAATGCCTTTATGCCCATTTGCTAAAGCCATGTTTGATCGACATGCAGAATTAGCAGATTTACGTGCATAAACAGAAGAATAAGTAGTAATAATTGAAAGAAAAGACTTAGTGGACAAAAAAGGAGGCCAGGCATTCCTTTGTCTGCTAAGTTTTTTTACCTTTGTACCTACGTTTAACTGCTAATAATATTGCTTTATGAATGAAAAAACATCATTTGGATTAATCACAACAATAGAAGTACCTTTTGCTATTCAAGCGATGGGAAGTTGTTGGGCTAAAAAAGGGTTATTAGTAGCAAACTATGTATCAACAGATGCAGAAGATGCTTCTGCTTTTGAATTGGTGTATACCTTGATTGATGAAGAAGGAAATAAAAGAGAGATTGTCGAATCAGAAGGTGTTTTACCTACGTTGTTTTTAAATCCATTAGCTGCAAATTACGTGGCTGTAGTAGGGGATAAAGATGAAAGTGAATCTCGACAAATTCTACCTATTTTCAAGCGAAATACAGTAGAACAGTTTTGCTTTGATAAGGATTTAGCGGGGCGTTTTGTCGGTTGTACAAAAGCATCCACTATTTTTTATGAAGTGGATATCTGGAAAGAAAGTAAACAAGATATTATGACTTGTTTGACTTTTAATGAACACGCTATTGTAGGATGCAAGCAGATAACAGTCCCTATGCCTAAAGGCAATAAGGTATGCGTACAAAATAATGAAATACACCTGATTACTGAAGTAGAATCAGGCTGGTTACACCGCCAAATTAACGAAAGTGGACAAGAAATCCGCAGTCGTGTGTTAGATTTTGATTTTCCTTTTGTACATGAAGCCTTGAGCTTGTCTTTTGACCATAAATCTTATTTGTTATGTGAGGAAAATGGAGAAATTGGCTTGGTAGAAATTGATGAAGAAGGCAATTGTCTTTATGCTGAATTGTATAATTTAGGAGATGAATTCTTCGGTACTTGGCATCCTCAACACCTTAATGCGGAAACAAGTGCCATCCAGTTTACCACGGAACACGGGAATGGCTGGTTAGTTGTACGCAACGATAGTTTAGTCGAATTGGTCTACAACAAAAATAAAAGCGGGTATAAAAACCTACTGTCTCAAGAGGTGCTAAATCTAGAGACTAATGATTTGGCTGTTTCTTCAATTAGCCCAATCTCAGATACTAAAATCGGAATTGTTTTTCACCCTCGTAAATCCCGTAAAGAAAAGTATAAGCAAGTGTATGTGTTGCAGCATGAGGTTAACGGTTAACAGTTTGCGGTTAACGGTTGACGGTTGACAGTGAACGGTTTTTTGTGAAGTCGTAAGATGTATCGATTAAAGTAGATGGCTGCAAAAAAGCCTCTTGTAAAAAACGAAAAGGCAAAAAAACTCTTTGTGAGGTTTGCTCTTTGTGAAGTCGTAAGATGTATCGATTAAAGTAGATGGCTGCAAAAAAGCCTCTTGCAAAAAAACGAAAAGGCAAAAAAACTCTTTGTGAGGTTTGCTCTTTGTGAAGTCGTAAGATGTATCGATTAAAGCAGATTGCTGCAAAAAAGCCTCTTGCAAAAAAACGAAAATGCAAAAAAACTCTTTGTGAGGTTTGCTCTTTGTGAAGTTGTAAGATGTATCGATTAAAGTAGATTGCTGTAAAAAAGCCTCTTGCAAAAAAACGAAAAGGCAAAAAAACGAAAAGGCAAAAAAACTCTTTGTGAGGTTTGCTCATCATCTCACCACCTCACCACCTCACCCTCTTATCACCTTACAAAAAAATGTTAAGTTTTCTGTTTTTCTTTTCAATTCCTCTACTTTTGGAAACTTGAGTAAAAAGTAGAGACAAAAGAAAATATATGAATATAAGTTTAGCTACGTGGAACGTAGATCCAGAGATTTTTAGAATAGGGGATTTTGCTGTTCGCTATTATGGTGTATTATTCGCTATAGGTATGATTTTGAGCTATCAATTCATGAAGCGAATTTTTAAGCGAGAGCAAATCGGAATTCAATATCTAGATAAACTTTTGATTTATATTGTGATAGGTACTGTAGTTGGGGCTCGATTAGGGCATTGTTTGTTTTATGATTTTGCCTATTATTCACAACATCCCTTAGAAATTATTTTACCTATTGCCAAAGTAGAAGGTAGTTATCATTTTGTTGGCTTTATGGGCTTAGCGAGTCATGGAGGGGCAATTGGTGTATTGTTGAGCTTAGCTTTGTTTTGTAAAAGATATAAAACGAACTTATTACAACTCTTGGATCGCTTGGTGATTGCAATCCCTATCACAGGCGCATTTATTCGCTTTGGGAATTTTATGAATTCTGAAATTTACGGTAAACCAACAGATTCTATTTTTGGCATTATTTTTTTACGTGATGATTCTATTTCAAGACATCCAACCCAATTATACGAAGCGTTCGCTTATTTAGCTGTTACCATCCTCTTGTATCGTTTATACCAAAAGAAATACAGCCGTTACAAGGGCTTGCTTTTTGGTCTTTTCTTGATTCTCATGTTTACTGCTCGTTTTGTATTGGAGTATTTTAAAGAAAATCAGGTTGCTTTTGAGGACGAGATGGCCTTGAATATGGGGCAAATTTTGAGCATTCCCTTTATGATTGTGGGATTGGGATTGGTGATTTGGAGTTTGCGAAAACCCAAGGATGAGTCGAATCTCCGTATTGTAGATCCAAAAGAAAAACAAAATCAAGTAGGGGATGCTGAAGCAGATCCAACAAATGATAAAACAAACGATCCGATCGAATAAGAATAAGGAACAAAACCTTCTAACCACTGCGGTAGAAGGTTTTTTTGTGGAGTGAACTTAATGTAGGTTAAGCGCTTTATCGGTTTAGATGTTGTAATTTTATAATATACTAAAAAACAAGAAGTTATGGAAATAGGAATCAGTATGTTTGGAGATTTGCGTTTGAATAAACAAACGAATACTTATCAAGCTCCACAACAACGTTTAAACGAATTAATTGAAGAAATCAAACTCATGGATCAGGTCGGACTTGACGTGTTTGGAATAGGAGAACACCACCGCCCGGATTACGCCGTTTCGGCTCCTGATATTATTTTAGCAGCAGCGGCTAGTGTTACAGAAAAAATCAAACTAACAAGTGCGGTAACTGTTTTGAGCTCGAATGATCCCGTTCGCGTTTATCAATCGTTCTCAACCCTTGATTTATTGTCGAAAGGACGAGCTGAAATTACGGTTGGACGCGGTAGTTTTATTGAGTCATTTCCACTGTTTGGTTATAATTTGGATGACTATAATGAGTTATTTACAGAGAAATTAAATCTCTTATTGAATATTAATGCTACGGAAGAGCCGTTAACCTGGACTGGAAAACATCGCGCTTCGTTACAAGCCCAACAAGTATTTCCACGTGCAGAAAAACCGTTGGATGTTTGGATTGCAGCAGGAGGAACACCAGAATCGGTATTGCGTGCTGCTAAATTAGGCTTGCCTTTGGTATTTGCCATTATTGGTGGAATGCCAGAGCAGTACAAACCTTTCTTTGATTATTATAAAGCAGAATACTTGGCTGCAGGACATGATCCTAAAACCATGCAGATTGCAACCCATTCCCATGGTTTGGTTGGGGTAAATGGCAATCAATTGGCTAAAGAGTATTTTGATTTGTACAAAGGACAAATGGATCGCATTGGTGCATCAAGAGGATGGCAACCGTATACCTTTGAGCAATATGAAGGCGGTAGAAGTAGAGATGGAGCTTTGTTTATTGGAGATGCCAATCAAGTGATTGATAAGATTTTGTACCACCAAGAGATGTTTGGGTTAACCCGTTGGTTGATGCATATGGACTTAGGGGCACCTGATCATCAAACCATGATGAAATCCATTGAATTGTTGGGAACTAAAGTAGCTCCTGCAGTTAAAAAAGCGCTACAGCAATAAGAAAATTCAACGAAATAGTTAAATTTGTTTTTTATAGATTTTTGGTTTGAAGAGATTGGAGCAATCCAATCTCTTTTTGCTGTTTAAATAACAAGACAATGGTATACTTAGAAACGGAACGATTAATACTCAGACAGTACAAGCAAGAGGATTTAGAGGCTTTTATTCGCTTGAATAGTGATCCAGAAGTGATGCGCTATTTTCTTGAAATGAAAAAGCCTGAGGAATCAACGGAAATCATGCAAAATATGATGCGCAAGATAGAAGCGAATGGATTTGGAGCATTTGCCGTAGAGGAGAAGGCGACGCAACAATTTATTGGTTTTATTGGATTGAATACCTTTACTTTTGAGGTAGATTTTGCTCCAGCAGTAGAAGTGCTTTGGCGTTTATTGCCTGAATTTTGGAATAAAGGCTATGCCACAGAAGGGGCTAAGGCTTGTCTTGATTTCGCGAAGGGGCAATTGAATTTGGATCGCGTATATGCTTTTACTACTTTGTCAAATAAGGCTTCAGAACAGGTGATGATCAAAAGTGGCATGACGTATGTCAAAAATTTTAATCATCCGTTGGTTCCTGTAGATCATCCACTCTTGGAACACAAACTGTATATAAAAGAATATAATTAGAATTCATACAAAAAAAGAGCACCTAAAGTGCTCTTTTTTGTATTGAATCGTTTGATTATGCTTTTGTTTTTGAAATTTCTTTCACTAAGATATAGCGAATAGAAGGTGCATCAGCAGGAGGGTTTGGTACGTCTTCTTTGCGTACTTCTAACGTGTAGTTATACCCTTCTTCGTATTTAAAACCTTGAATTGAGGAATAGAATAACGTCCATTCTCCATCTTCTGTTTCTCTTACCTGTAAACATTTCATAGGTCCAACCCCTGTACAATCTACTTGTTTAGGCCCTACATACATGGTTACAATGTTTTGTGTTTCTTTTGTTTCCGTTGTTTCTGTTTGATTCGTCGTTTCTTCTACGCTTGTTTCTTGAACAGTTCCTTCTTGTTGGTCTTTTTTCTCTTGACAACTTGCAAAAGCAAACATACCTACTAAACTCGCAATTAAAAATGTTTTTCTCATAGTAACTAAAAATTTTTGTGTAAAAATACGGATAATTATTAATAAAATCTGCTTTTTTTAGTTAATTGTATGGTAATTAGTGGAGCTTTGTGAGGTTTGCTCTTTGTGAGGTTTGTTTTTTTGCTTTTTGTGAAGTCGTAAGATTTATCGATTAAAGGAAATACGCTATTTATTACTGCGCCTACTTATTCCAATTAGTCAATCTGCTCCGTATGTCATGCTGACGCAGGAAGCATCGCATCTGTTACTCAACGTTTGCTTTTTGTGAGGTTTGTTTTTTGCTCTTTGTGAAGTCGTAAGATTTATCGATTAAAGGAAATACGCTATTTGTTACTGCACCTAGTTATTCCAATTAGTCAATCTGCTCCGTATGTCCTGCTGACGGAGGAAGCATCGCATCTGTTACTCAACGTTTGTATTTTGTGAGGTTTGTTTTTTGTGAGGTTTGTTCCTCGCCTCATCGTCTCATCGCCTCATCGCCTCATCGTCTCAGTTTGACCCATTGCACGTATACATGCGTTGTTTTTTCAAGGATTTAATGAGCGGGTTGCAGTATTAATTAAAGTATTTTACCTACTAAAATGTTAGTTTTATTACTTATATTTGCGTTTATTTTAAAACTAAAACCGTATTAAAATCTAGATAATGAGTTTAGACGAAAAATTTCATGACGATATGGGAGATAACCACATTGCTTCTAGCGATGCGACTCCATTAAGAAGTGATGCGTTTGATCGCACAGACGAAGAAAAGATAGAGTTAATTAAAAAAGACGTTGAAAATATTTTAAATACACTAGGGTTAGATTTAACTGATGACAGTTTAAAAGGAACGCCAAATCGTGTAGCAAAAATGTTTGTGAAAGAAATTTTTGGTGGGTTAAATCCAGCAAAAAAACCAAGTTCTTCTACGTTTGATAATAAGTACAAGTACAACGAAATGCTAGTAGAAAAAAACATTGTGGTTTATTCTACTTGTGAGCACCATTTATTGCCAATCGTTGGACGTGCACACGTAGCGTATATTTCAAATGGTACGGTGGTTGGTTTATCTAAAATGAATCGTATTGTGGATTTTTATGCAAAGAGACCACAAGTACAAGAGCGTTTGACGATTCAAATCGTAAATGAATTAAAACGCGTATTGAATACAGAAGATGTTGCTTGTGTTATGGATGCAAAGCATTTATGTGTAAATTCTCGCGGAATTAAAGACATCGAAAGTAGTACAGTTACGGCTGAGTTCGGTGGACGTTTTAAAGAAGAAAGTGTAAGAAAAGAATTCTTAGATTATATTAAATTAGATACTACATTCTAGTATCCCTTATTAAATCAGAACTATGGCATTATATCAAGAGCAACAATTAAAAGTTTACAACTCTCTTTCGGGAGAAAAGGAAGTTTTCGTACCGATTCACAATGGAAAAGTCGGAATGTACGTTTGTGGACCAACGGTTTACAACTATGTGCATTTGGGAAACTGTAGAACTTTTATCTCTTTTGACTTGGTATTCCGCTATTTGAAACATTTAGGATATCAAGTGCGTTATGTGCGTAATATTACGGATGTGGGGCATATGGTTGACGATGCGGATGAAGGAGAGGATAAAATTGCAAAACGCGCGCGTATTGAGCAAATTGAACCGATGGAAATCGTACAGAAATACACGGTGAATTTCCACAATATCCTGAAACAATTCAACAACTTACCGCCGAGTATTGAACCTACAGCAACAGGACATATCATTGAGCAAATTGCTATTATTCAAGGAATTATTGACAATGGTTTTGCTTATGAAGTAAATGGATCTGTTTATTTTGATGTAGAGAAATACAACAAAGAACACCACTACGGTATTTTAAGTGGACGCAAGATTGAGGATCTACTCTCGAATACACGAGATTTAGATGGTCAATCGGATAAACGCAATCCATTGGATTTTGCGCTTTGGAAAAATGCAGAGTCTGAACATATCATGCGTTGGCCTTCTCCATGGGGAGATGGATTCCCAGGTTGGCACTTAGAGTGTACAGCAATGAGTACCAAATATTTGGGGAATCACTTCGATATTCACGGGGGAGGAATGGATTTAAAATTCCCTCACCATGAGTGTGAAATTGCTCAAAATGAAGCATGCACAGGTAATACACCTGTAAATGTTTGGATGCATGCTAATATGTTGACGTTAAACGGCAAGAAAATGGCAAAATCTACAGGAAACAATATTTTACCAAATGAGTTGTTCTCTGGAGAAAACGCTATTTTGAGTAAAGCATTTGCTCCTGCAGTTGTTCGTTTCTTTATGTTACAAGCACACTATCGAAGTGTATTGGACTTCTCTGATGAGGCTATCTTAGCTTCTGAACGTGGATTCAATCGCTTGATGGAAGCGGTAAAACACAGCAGTGAATTGCCTGTTTCTGCTCAATCTACGGTAGATATTCAAGGATGGAGACAACAGTGTTATGACGCAATGAACGACGACTTCAATAGTCCGATTTTAATTGCTCATCTTTTTGAAGGGGTGCGTTTAGTCAACGTAATCAAAGAAGGAAAAGAGCAAATTAGTGCAGAAGATTTAGCCTTGTTTATTTCGCTGTTACACGCGTTTGTATTTGATGTGTTGGGATTAGAATCAACAAACATCATGGCAGCTAATAACGATAAGTTAGAAGGCGTTGTAAGCATGTTAATTCAAATGCGCAATGAAGCCAGAGCGAATAAAGATTTCGCGATGTCGGATCACATTCGCGATGAATTAGCGAAGCTAGATATTCAATTAAAAGATGGCAAAGAAGGTACATCCTTTTCTTTATAACCTCATAAAAGCTATAGGAGTGATTCTATAGCTTTTTTTTCTTATTCTCATTGCTTATGTTGCGAAAGATACTCATTGCACCTTTTATTTTATTGGTGCGCTTTTACCAAGGGGGGATTTCACCGTTTTTTCCACCTACTTGTCGCTATACGCCCACGTGCTCGCATTATACAATTGATGCCTTGAAGAAACACGGCCTATTTAAAGGGGGATGGTTGGCGATGAAGCGAATTGCCAGTTGTGGTCCTTGGGGCGGGAAAGGATATGATCCGGTACCTTAATGTTTTTTTACCCTTGATTGTTAAATAATTTTTCTATTTTTACGTATTGACAAAGGCGGAATGCCGCAGTACTAATATAACAAATTCGAATAGTATGATTTGGAATCCTTCGGAAGGTTTTGATTTAGGTTTTATGCAATTGCGTTACTACAGCTTGATGTTTGTAGTGGCATTTGGTTTAGGTTGGTTCGTAATGAAAAAAATATACGACCGCGAAGGATTAAGTGTGGATAAATTGGATAAGCTATTCATATATACCGTGTTGGCCACTTTGATAGGGGCGCGTTTAGGACACGTATTTTTCTATGATTGGGATTATTTTAAAGATCATTTACTTGAGATTATCTTACCTGTTCGCTTTTCACCCAAATTTGAAATTGTTGGATTTAGCGGTTTAGCGAGTCATGGTGCTGCAATAGGAATTATCTTAACGATGTATTTCTACAGCAAAAATGTGATTCATAAGCCAATTCTATGGATTTTAGACCGCGTAGTTATCCCTGTAACGTTAGGAGGGATTTTTGTGCGTTTAGGAAACTTTTTCAATTCAGAGATTGTTGGACACGAAACGACAAATGCAATGGGAATTCGCTTTATTCGCGATACCTATAGTCCACGTCAAGCGATGGAAATTACGGGAATAAATAACCACAATGCCGCTTATGAGGCGATTCAACATAACCCCCAGTTTGCGGAGGCTTTAGCCGCGGTTTTACCAAAGCATCCCACACAGCTATATGAAGCATTTGGATATGTTATTGTATTCTTGATTCTGTATTTTATGTACTGGAAAACGGACGTTCGCAAATACGGAGGATACATCTTTGGGGTATTCTTGGTGTTGCTTTGGATGGTTCGCTTCGTTGTAGAATTTGTGAAGGAGAGCCAAGGTGGATTTGAATCTACTTTAGGTTTATTATCAACAGGACAATGGTTGAGTATTCCCTTTATCCTTGCAGGGGTTTACTTATGGGCAACAGCTAAAAAGAGAGTATACGCGTAGTATAGTATATGATTCATATCAAATAGCACTTCTTAGCATAAAGAAGTGCTATTTTTTTTAGGATGTAATTGTTTTGTTCTAAAATACTTACGTTTTTACGTGATAAAAAGAGTAAAAATTATTGCATTATTGTTTGTCAAAGTCAGTAAATGCGCTATATTTGCACTCGCAATACAGAAGTAAAGCAGACTACTGGAGAAATGGCAGAGTGGTCGATTGCGGCAGTCTTGAAAACTGTTGACTGTAACAGGTCCGGGGGTTCGAATCCCTCTTTCTCCGCAATAAACACTGATACTAAATCAGTTAAAGCATAAACACCCAATTTTACACCCAAAAATGTGAAATTGGGTGTTTTATTTTACAAAAAATCTAAAGGGCTTGGAGTTGATTTTTTATCAACATCTGTAATGTGAGTGTAAATCATAGTTGTTCTAATATCACTATGGCCTAATAATTCTTGCACAACCCGAATATCTATTCCACTTTTTATTAAATGTGTAGCGTATGAGTGCCGTAAAGTATGCACACTGCCTTTGGTTGTAGTATTGGCTTTTTTCATTGGCTTTTTTAAAACTAACTGAACACTTCTTTCGCTATATTTTGTATTATTAGCGCATTCAAATAAAAACACTTTTGGTTTGTATGCAATATAATATTCCCTCAGTAAAATTAATAGCTTATCAGGCAAAGCCACCAACCTGTCTTTATTTCCTTTGCTTTGTTGTATTAAAAGTAAATCACTGTCTGATTTTACATCGGTTAGTTGAAGATTTATTAATTCGCTTAAGCGCAATCCACAACTGTAAATAGTGGTAAGAATTGCTTTATGTTTTAGATTGTCGGTAGCACTTAATAGCTTCCTCACCTCTTCTTGAGAAAAAAAAGTAGGTAATTGAGTTGATTTTCGTTTAGGATATAAATAGTTTAACTCTATCTGTTGATTATTAACTAACTCATAAACTTTCTTAATTGCTCCTACTAAAGAGCTTTGATAAGATGCGCTAATGTTGTCTTTAAGTACTTTTTCATTAATAAAAGCTTCAATCTCTGCAAGAGGTATTTCATTGAGTGTATGATATTTATTCATATACTCTAAAAATAATTGTGCATAACCACAATACGACTTAATGGTATTATTGGCATTATTGGCATATCGTTGCAGTTGCAATCGGTCGTGTAAGGTTTTTAATATTGTTTCGCTATCCATACTTAAATAAAAATAATTTAACTTATTTTATTTCGCTATCCACAAAAAACAACTCACTAATTATCTAATTTACAAAAAACTAATTATATTAGTAGCAAATTTAACGAAATACGCACATAGGTGTTGTTTTACGAAACTACACTGTGTTTTGTTTCGTGAAAAAACAATGTTACCTGCAATACTAATATAACTTTATGGATAAATCTCTACAGCAATTTAAGACGATAAATAAGGAAATCGTTATTAAAGAAGAAACAGATAATATCAATCTTGAAAATTTATGGAATGATGAAACTTTTATCTGCAGATATTCAAACAACCAAGATTTTAATTCTATAGAACACACACAAATATTAAATGAGTTCTCTGGAATATACCACAAAGACAAAAATCTTCTAGAGTTTATTTTTACAGTGTTATCTAAAGATGAAGATATTATTAAAAGAAATTTTAAATTTCATTTTGAAGGAAATGAATTCGAAGCTTTTTTCAATGAACCAAGTGATTCTGTAAAATTGTTTGCATCTGGTTTCAGAGCAAATGACATTGCAAGTGACACTAATTACAGAAACCTTCGAGTTTTCTACGATTTTTATAAAAATAATCAAAGTGATGGATTAAAGAAGTTTTTTGAAGATAAAGAGCCTATTAACTTTTTCATAAAAGGTGATTTTTCTAAAATTAATTATGATTTTAAGAAATTAGCAAAACATCTTAATTTCTATATGAAATATTTCGATAGAAAATCTCCTCATATTATTGTATTTAATCCTTCTGAAGAAAAAGAAGATTTTTCATTACCATGTCATACAGATTCACAAAATTTTCCTGAAATTATAAGTGCCAGAAAAATTGAACCTGTTATATTAGATTTATTACATGTTGCAACCGATACTACAAACATTAGATTGAAATATATTTTCTATTATCAAATTTTGGAGTATTGCTCATATTATCATTTAAATGAAGAGTTAAAAAGAAAATTAAATAATGTTGTCAAAAACCCGGATGTTTTAAGTAACTCTTCACATTACAGTCGACAAATTATAGAGGAATTTAAAAATTATTTCAAAAGCAATGATGATAAACAAAAACTTGAGAAATTGATTTTAGATTACTGTGAATATGACAATATTAAAATTGAAATAAAATCTAATGCTAGCTATTTTTCAAAAGATATAAATTTTGATGGTGGTTTTGTTTTATCCTCTTTAATCAAAAATGAAGAAGAAGCAGAAAATCCTTCTAAAGACATACTTAAAAATATTGTAGATCGTATTGATAAAATTAGAAATGTATTAGTACATATAAGAGAAAGTCGTGAAAATAAAGTCATTTTACCAACTGAAAATAATAGCCATCAACTTATTCCATACTTATATTTAATCAGAAGAATTGCTGAAGTAATTGCAATAAAATATGAATAAAAGTACTGCAGGTAACATCGTATTGGCGAAATGGCGGTTTAAGGGAGAAATTGAATGTTTCCCCTTTTTTTGTCGCAACAGCCTTTTATATTTCCTTTTTTCATAAATTTAGAAAATAATAAAAGGCTGTTGCTTAGCTTAGTGCAAGATTGAAAGTTTTGGCTTTCTAATCCGCCACTATCGCCAATACGCGGCCCGTTAGGTGCAATACTTCCAAACCAGATCCAATGACAGAAACAGAGTTAGAAAATATTATTAAAAATCCTTGTTGGGTTGCTTTTCTTCATCCTTTTACTTTTGTTGTTCCTGACGACGAAAATCCTTGGGAAGTTAAATTAGAAGAAATAAATAATGTATCTTACAGTAGTGGAAATTTAATAAGAATTGTTACTAAGATTGATATCCCAAATTGTGAGCTACCTGCACTAATTTGCTACGATGGAGCAATCGCAATTCCCAGAAATGAAAATTTTCCTTCTAAAGAATCTGCACTTAATTTTTTTTGTGATTTGTTTGTAAAACTTCTTTTTGCAGGGTTTAATATCGAAGGTATTGACCATAAAGATATAGTAACCGGAAATTTGCATGAGAAATGGGCTATTTGGCCAACTAACTTAGGTGAAAGTTCGATTTCTCAAACACATTCAAAAATTAGAATGTTAGTAGCTAGTAATATGGATACTATTCAATTATCAAATCCTAGAATTGTTAGAGTCAAAGAATTAAAAGAAAAACTAATAAGTGGTAATTTAATACTTCAAAAAATACCTAATCTTACACCAAAATTTCTACTTCGTGGAATAACAGAATTTAGATATAAAAATTGGGATTTAGTATTATCTAACTTATGGATTACTGTTGAGCAAATTATAGATTATTTATGGCATTATAAGTTCTTATCAAATGCAATATTTCATCCATTTGAAGACATTCCTAACAGAAAAAAATCAATGAAAGATGATAGTAGAACTTGGACTGCAAGCATAAAACAAGAAATTCTCTTTCAATCTAAAATATTGACTGAAGACATATTAAAGAATTTAAGCGAAGCTCGAAAAGCTCGAAATAAATTAGTACATGAAGGAAAAGCAGTTGATCAAGAAATTGCTACTTCAATACTTAAAACCACTTTTAAATTAATTCAAATTATTAGTAACGATGTGAATTTTGATTTCTTAGTTAAAAAAGAAAATCAATTCGAAATTAAAAAGAATAAAAATTTAAAAATAGACTTTGATGATTGGAAGTGTTTACCAGAATCTAAAATCATTGAAAATGTTTTCGGAGATGAAATTACACAAAAAGTAAAAAAATAGTACTGCACCTAACATGGGTTTGGCGCAATGGCGGGTTAAGTGATTAATTGAAAGTTTCGGCTTTCTATGTCGCAAAAAGCCAATTACATTGACTTTTTTCTTAAATTTATTCAATGAATTGGCTTTTGCCTACCGTGTCGCTAAATTGAAACTTTTCGCTTCAATTTCCGCCACTGACGCCAAGCCCCGAAACGTTATAGGCAATATTTAAACCACGCCCGTCAATGAGAAATATTACTGGAAAGTTAACTCCTGAATTATTAAAACATACAACACCAAAAACAGTCGGAAAAGACGAAGGTTATAAAGTTTCAACTGTATCTGACATTCAATTTCTAAATATCAACAAGCGTTATTTTTAGGCTTTGATTTTTAGCATTATTAAAGCAGTAAAAATACAAGTTATAAATAAAGTTGCTTCGCTTTACGTTCAATTAATAGGATAAGTAGGATAAGTAACTTTTGCCAAAAAGATTTTTTTGTATTTCGCAGAAATATAAAAACCGATTTATCGGGATTATTGAACGCAAAACAGTAAACCGCAGGTTTCTGTTTGCGTTATTTAGGTTGGTTTTGGCTTGTTTTTTATCGCAGATAAAAAATAAAAAATCTTTTTGCCCGAAAAAGGTTATCTTACTTATCCACCTAAACAAATGTAATGAGGTGCAGAATGCACCGAATGAAATTAAAAATGCGAAGCGTTTTTAAATGAACATTTTTTGTTCATTTCATACTGTTATTATAGTAATGCAATTCAAAGCAAAATAAAGGGATAAGTAGGATAACTAAAATTCAGCAAAAGAATATTTTTTTATTCCGCAGGAATAAAAAAACTGATTTATCGGGCTGTATTGGTGCAAAACAGTAAACCGCAGGTTTCTGTTTGCACTCAATAGTTTTGTTTTGGCTCGTTTTTTATCGCAGATAAAAAATGAAAAATCTTTTTGCCGAAAAAAGGTTATCTTACTTATCCATTCCAACGAATGAAAAAAGGTGCATTTTGCAACTTTTAGAAATTCAGAACGGTAAGCCTGTTTGCTCTGGCGGTTTGGGTGGTTCGGGTGGTGGCTCTTTTTCTCTGTTTTGGTTGTCCACTTCTTCCCAAGTCAATTCTTTTACTGCATACACATAACCGCTTTTTTTGGATAATCTCAAATTGGACTTGCTAACTTAGTCTGGACAAAGAGTTAAGCATAAAAACTTATCTTTGACTTATGAAAAGAATTAGAAAGACTTACGACTCAGCTTTTAAGAAGCAAGCCGTTGAACTGGCTAAGGAAAGAACAAACAAATCAGAATTAGCTCGTGAACTTGGAATTCGAGCCACCTTGTTATATAAATGGTGTAAAGAGGCTCAAGAGTTTGGAGATGGTAGTTTTCCAGGCAATGGTAAACAAAAGCTTACACCAGAACAAGAAAGAATAAAAGAGTTAGAAAAGAAGTTAGCAGCTGTTGAATTAGAACATGAAATATTAAAAAAAGCAATCGGCATTTTCTCAAAGACCGGCAAATGATTTACCTGTTCATATTTAATCATGAACATGAATTTCCGATTGGGATTATGTGTAAGGTTTTAGAGGTAAGTAGAAGTGGTTATTATCATTGGAAACGGTCTCCTGTTAATAAAAGCAAACAAGCCAAAGCAGATCTAAAACGAGTTATTACAGAAGTTTACTTCGAGTTTAAACAGCGTTATGGTAGTCCTCGACTTACAATAGAACTGAACGCACGAGGTTATAAAGTGTCTAAGCCAACAGTAGCTAAGTACATGAAAGAGTTAGGATTACGTAGTAAAGTAGCTCGACGATATAGAATTACCACAGATTCTGACCACAATTATTTAGTAGTTGATAATATCTTAGATAGAGAATTTACACAAACCAAACCAGGGAAAGCTTGGGTATCCGACATTACTTATATCGCTGTAAAAGAAGGGTTTATTTATCTAACTACAATAATAGATTTATTCGATAGAAAGGTGATTGGATGGAGTCTGAGTAAAGATATGTCAACGGACAACACCACTTTAGCAGCCTTTAAAATGGCTAAAAAGAACAGATCTTTTGAAGACGGATTAATTTTCCATTCTGACCAAGGAGTACAATATGCTAACTACAAATATGCTAACTATTTAGAGTCCTTTAATGTTGTTAGAAGCATGAGTAGGAAGGCTAATTGTTGGGATAACGCCGTAGCGGAAAGCTTCTTTAAATCCCTAAAAGTGGAGATGATTTATGGAAATTTACAACAAAATACAAAGCAAATGGAGGCTAAAGTCTTTGAATATATAGAACTCTGGTACAATAAAAAACGTAGACACTCCTACTTAAACTACCAGACAATCAATGAGTTTGATCAAATAATAAATATTAATAAAGCTGCTTAACTAATTGTCCGGATTTCATTAGGATATCCATCGAAGAGTTAGAAAAGCAATTAGAACAAAAAGATACTCCAACTGTTCTTACCATGGGCAATCAATTAGAGCTTATGGAAAAGTCTTTTCAGATGGCAGCTAAGTATTTACCAGGTGGTCAAACTTCAAATGTATCAGTACCAGTAAATCAAACTACAAGTGTCAAAACAATCCCAAGTAAGAAACAGTCTATAACTGTGATAGATAAAACAAGCAAAGAAATTGTATCCTCACTTGTAAAACCGATGAATTTACAGGATTTCTTTCCTGTTAATCCTCACTTGAATCAAACCTTTTATACCGCTGAAGGGGAGCGTAAAGCGCAAACTCACAAAAACAGTATAAAAGTAAGTATCAAAGAAGATCAGGTTATTATAAACGAAGGTTACATCAAACTAAGGCTTTTAGAGAGCATTGTAATAAATGGAGCTTTATTCATTGATGTACTTACCTGTTTTGATGTCGTTCAATACTTCAACTATTTTGGCATTTTCTACCACTTCATTGAAGTTTTTAAATATACTTACTACCATAATCAAACGTTTTTTATTGTTGAGAAACCTTTATCAATGCTATTTTTTAGCAAATGATTTATTGTAATGTTCCTGCAACAGTTTTTCAACGTCTGACAATTTGTAGTAAATTTTATTGCCGACTTGTGAGAATGAAATACGTCCCTCGTCCCGCCACGTTTGGGCTGTACGCTTACTAATTTTCATCAGTTGTAAAAACTCCTGATTGTCTAAAAAGGTGTCCTTTTTTGGTTCGTTCTTTGCATTAAGACGTGTTGCGATTTCGTCCAATCTTGCTACCAATTCGGTGTATTGGTCTTTGCTTAAAATTACTGCTTCCATTTTTTTTAATTTTTAAGATTATGAAAGCAAAGGACTGCAACGGTACAAAGTCAAAAAATCCCGAAATGGCCTTTCGGGATAAAATTTATTTACAGTAATTTATCAATATCTATCCGCTTATGCGGTTTGGGGCGTTTATCGGATTTAGAAGGTGTGATAACGGTTTTGATAGTTTCGGGACTTAATTCCTGTCCGTTTTTATCTACGAAAGAGTTTACGATTACTGCAACAAAATCATTGATATTGCCATCCAGAATGGGTTTACCGTTTACAAATAACTCTCTGTGTAACTGGTAAAATATATCAACGAGCCGATTGATGTTGCAGTTGATTTTTAGTTTATTGAACGGAATGCCCTCCGCATTTTTTCTCATTTGTTGCTTAGAAAATTCATCGGTTAAACGAATTAAATGCTGTATCTGGTCTATCTCCTTTTGACATTGGTCTGAATAATCGGGTAATTTAGGATTGATGAAATCTATACTTGCCTGTTCGTAATCGAACTTCTCATTGGTCAAAAACATTATCTTTTCGGTGTAATCTTCCATACCGTTTACTTTACTTTTTACTTCTCTGAATGAAAAATATCGTTCCTCACATTCGGCATTAATGTACTGCATCGGTGGTTTTCGTTTTATATGTCGATTACGAATTAGTTCTAATTCTTTTCTTTTACGCTCGATAATGGTGTAGCATTTCATCATTCGGCCACGCATTGTAGCATTTACAAAGATTTCTTCGTTTTCTGAAATTAGCTTCTCGAATTTGTTGAGCCATTTTATTGGGTCTTCAATAAAATCACAATGGTGTGAAAAAAAATCAGGTAGTTTTGCATAAGGTAATTTAAAGATTTTACTTATCAATTTTTGACAGTAAGCAATGTTATCTGTGATGTCTTCAATCAAAATATCAAATAAAGCATTTTCGGACTGTTCTTGTAGAACAGCCGTTTGTTCAGGGAATTGAACAACATGCTTTATTTGATGATTATGGGGCATAAAAATTTATTCGTATTTTTTAAAAATAGTAGTCGCAATATGTCCACCAAATCCAAAGGTGTTGCTCATTGAGTAGTTTACACGTCTTTTTTGTGCAGTATTCAACGTAAGGTTAAAAACATCTTTAAATTCCGGTTCAATATCTACTGAATTAATTGTTGGCGGAACGATATCCTCTTTCACAGACAAAATGCAGGCAATTGCTTCGATTGCTCCAGCTGCGCCTAATAAGTGTCCCGTCATTGATTTAGTTGCGCTAATGTTTAGTTTGTTTTTCGTTCCAAAAACTCGTTCTACCGCTTTTAACTCGCTTAAATCTCCTTGAGGTGTTGAGGTAGCGTGTGTATTCAGATAATCGATATCATCAGCAGAAATATTAGCATCTTCTAAAGCGGCTAACATACCTAAATACGCACCTTCACCTTCAGGATGTGTTCCTGTAAGATGATATGCATCCGCAGCCATACCGCCACCAACAATTTCTGCAATGATTGGAGCATTACGTTTTATTGCGTGTTCATATTCTTCTAATATAATAGCACCTGCGCCTTCTCCCATTACAAAACCATCTCTGTTTATATCAAACGGACGAGATGCGATTTGTGGATTATCATTTAAAGTAGACAATGCTCTTGAAGCATTAAAACCTCCAATACTACTTTCGTTAATTGGAGCTTCAGAACCACCTGTAATCATCATATCGGCTTTTCCCCAACGGATGTAGTTAAAAGCATCGATAATTGCAGTATTAGAAGTTGCGCAAGCCGAAACAGTTGTGAAATTTATTCCCCTTAAACCATACTTTATAGAAATGACACCTGAAGCAATATCAACGATCATTTTCGGTATAAAAAATGGATTAAAACGAGGTGTGCCGTCACCTGTTGCAAACTCCATCACCTGTTGTTGGAAAGTGCCAATGCCACCATTTCCCGATCCCCAAATAACACCGATACGATTCTTGTTCAATGTTTCAAAATTGATATTGGCATTGTTTACGGCTTCTTCTACAGAAACTAAAGCATACTGTGTAAATAAGTCGTACTTTCTTGCTTCTGCTTTTTCAATGTGATTTAATGGGTCAAAACCCTTGAGTTCACAAGCAAACCTTGTTTTGAATTTCGAAGTGTCAAATTTGGTAATGAGATTAGTTCCGCTAACTCCATTTATAAGTGATTTCCAAAAATCATCAACGTTATTTCCAAGGGGCGTTAATGCTCCAAGCCCCGTAATTACTATTCTTTTCATACGTTTGTTATTTTACTAGTTCTGTGGAAAATACTATCGAAAAATTTGACAAAAGTATTTTCTTGATTTCCTCTATATCTACTGTTCTTCCCATTTGCTACTCTATAGAGTAGTGACTGTTCGGTTAGGTTCATTAATCCCACAAGGCACAAAATATTGATAATAATCAAGGGAGTTGTTTATGTTAAAAGCAAAACCATGATTGGTCACCCAGCGAGATAAATGAACACCAAATGCACAGATTTTCTTTTTGACTCCAGTGGTGTAATCATTGATCCATATTCCGGGAAAATCGACATCGTAATAGCCGTCAATTCCATATTCTTTTAAAGTGTGAATTATTACCTCTGCCAAACTCCGTATATACCATCTAACATCGGTTTTAAAGTTTTCAAGGTCTAGCACAGGATAGCCTACTATTTGCCCAGTTCCATGAAATGTTATTGATCCACCGCGTTTTATATTAGTATAAGATAAACCTACATCTGACAGTTTATCTCTTGGAATCAGTAAATCACTTTCTTTGGCCGAACTTCCAAAGGTTAATATTGGATCGTGTTCGCATAAAATTAATACATTGCTTTTCGAAGTATCAATTTTTTGCATTTTACGCTCGACAATATCCTGTCTGATACTTTGTTGCAAGACCAATGCTTCCTTATAAGGAAAATTTCCTTTATCCAGGTAAGTTGTTAAAACCTTAGCCATCCTTTGAAGTTTTGTGACGTTTTATATCCTGAATAAAATACAAAACAATAAAGGTTACTATAAGACACGCAATGCCTGCATATAAGCTATAATGAAATGCAGAAACATAATCCTGAGTTGATTGAACTATATTAAAGAATAATCCTGCAATAAAGCAAATTCCCATTGAGGAAGCGACCTGTTGAATCGTATTATAAGTACCTGATGCGATACCAATAAACTGAGGTGGAACATTCTTTAATGTCAAGTTTATGAGGCTTGGCAAAATTAAACCACCGCAGAATCCTTGTAGCGGAATTATAGTTAACAGAATTAAATCACTTGGCTGTTGATTAAAGTAATATAGCTGTAACACATAAACGAAAATCATTAGTACAGCGCTCAATTGTATCGGTTTTTTCCCATATTTATTGACAAGCCTAACCGAAAGAAATGAAGCTGCCATGAATAAAACCCCTGAGGCAACAAAATATTTCCCAGTCTCAAATGGTGTCAAATGCAAACCATTTTGCAAATAAATCGTAGACAATAGGTAATATGAGGTATGCATCATAAAGTAAAATGTAACAAGAACCAACCCCAAATTATAATCCATTATCTTAAACAAGCGTACGTCCATTAATGGATATCTGCCTAGTTTCAATTTTTTCTTTTGATCTACTATAAAGTAGATAAATAGTGCCAATGAAGAAAAAAGCATGACAAAACTCCAAAGTGGATATCCTAACTCTCGACCTTCCGTTAACGGATAGATGAAAGATCCAAGAGCCAGTGTAAACATAACAACACCGGAAAAATCTAATTTTTCTTCAGCATTTAATTTGGTATTCTGTAGATGTTTTTTCGCTGCAATTAGTGCAGCAATTCCAATTGGAAGATTAATAAAAAAGATGAATCGCCAACCAGAAATAAATGTATCTAATTCTGAAAGATATCCTCCTAAAAACTGTCCAATCAACGAGGCGATTCCTAATGTAATACCGAGATATCCAACGGCTTTGGTTCTTTCTTTTGTTTCCGGAAATAGTTCCTGTAAATATGCAAGAGCTTGTGATTGCATAAATGCACCACTGATTCCCTGAAAAAATCGAGCAATAATAATTGTTGTTGCGCTGTTCGCAAAACCACATATACAAGAAGTGACAACAAAGAAGAACATTCCCCACAGGAATATCTTCTTACGTCCGTATATATCACCTGATCGGCTACCCAATACCTGAAAAGAAGCATATCCCAAAAGATAAAAAACGATAATCATTTCCATTTGGGCATCGGTTGCAGAGAGGTCTTGCTGTATAGATGGAACAGCAATATTCACGATGAAAATATCGATCACTGTAAGCAATGGACCGACCAGTAAAATAAAGTGTTGCAACCACTTGTTTGAATGCTGTTCCATTTAAAATAATTATTTTGAGTTCAAAAATCTATTTACATCTCCACCAAAAAGGTCATAATATTGAAAAAGGAAACCGTGTCCTGCATCAGGATATAAAATAAGCTGGGCGTTTGGTAATAGATTAAATAATTCCATCGAATTTTGGACAGGCATTTGGACGTCTGTTTTTCCTCCCGTAACTAAGATTGGAGTGGTTATCTTTTTATAATCAGAAACGATTAACTCGCCATTTCCCCAATTTTCACGTGCGATAGCTTGTGCTTTAGCTGATTCAGTTCCAACTTCAAAATCTTTAGGATATTTACTCTCGGCTTTGCGATTCCAAAAATCTTCGCCCAACTTACGGCTGTTATCAGAAGCATTAAAAAAGAGTGCTTGAAATTCTTTCAATCCTAAGGATGAGGCTCTTTGAACCAAAGCTGCAATTTCTGGATCACGTTTATTAATACTTCTAGCTCCCAAAGGTGCAGATCCGGCAATGACTGCTTTTCGAACAATATCTTGGTGTTGCATTAATAATTCTTGAGCAACACAACCACCTATTGAAAAACCAAGTATATCAACTTTTTCATATTTAAGTGCTTTTATGAATTGAAAAGCATCTTCTGCCATTTGTGCAAAACTTTCAGGGGTTTGTCCACTGGAACTTGCGACACCTCTATTATTAAAGATGATTACAGTGCGTTCTGATGCTAATTTATTAATTAAAGCAGGATCCCAATTATCAAGATTTCCACGTGTATGGTTCAATAAAATAATCGGAATATTTGTGTTACTGTTGTTTTCTACTATTCTATATGCAAAATCATCGTCATTTACTTTGATGGTTTTTGTTTCGTATTCGATTTGTTTCACAGTCGTTTTTGTTTGAGCGTTTAAATTGTTTGTAAATCCGATGCTTAATAAGGAAACACTAAGGCTTAATAAAAAGCAAATTGTCTTTGTATTCTTCATAATTCTATATTTACTTGTTATTTAATATCATGCAAGTTGATACGGCATGTGCATATAAAGTCCCATTTTCATTTCGAAGGTCAGCTTCTACTAATGCAGTAGTTCTTCCCAAATGAATTAACCGACCTTCAGCGTACATTTTTCCACTTTTAAGGTTAACAGATTTGATAAAATTTACTTTTAATTCTAAAGTGGTATATGCAACATTTCGTGGTAGAACAGAGTGAACAGCACAGCCCATCGCAGTATCTAATACGGTAGAAATTACCCCGCCATGCACACTTCCTATCGGATTATAATGGAATTCGTAAGGTGTAAATTCAAACAAAACTTTTCCTTCTTCAACTTTTGAAGGATGAAAATCTAAAGTTTTTGCAATAGGTGGTGCTGGAAGTTCTCCGTTTAATATTCTATTTAAGAGCTCTAATCCTGAAATTTCTTTTGCAATTTCAACGGTTTCTAAAGGATTTTCCCATTCATAAGCTCGCTTTCTGTCTGTATTCATATCTGTCTTTAATTAAAATTCATATTCTCTATGACGATAGCAGATGATCCACCACCACCATTACAGATAGCTGCGACGCCATATTTGCCTTTTTCTTGTTGTAATACATTTAAGAGTGTTACAATAATCCTTGCTCCACTTGCCCCAATAGGATGTCCTAATGCAACTGCACCTCCATACACATTAACTTTATTTAAATCAAAATCTAAAATTTGTTGATTAGAAAGGATAACGGATGCATAAGCCTCATTTATTTCGAAAAAATCTACGTCAGTTAGCGACAAATTCGCTTGTTTCAAAGCTTTTGAAATTGCTAAACTGGGAGATGTTGTGAACCATTCCGGTGCTTGGGCTGCATCGGCGTATGAAACAATTTTTGCTAAAGGCTTAAGGTTATATTTATTAACAGCTTCTTTGGATGCGAGTAACAGAACTGCTGCACCATCATTTAAATTACTTGAATTAGCTGCGGTTAAGTTTCCGTTAGTTTCAAATGCAGGTTTTAATAAGGAAACTTTTTCAGGAACAAGTTTGTAAATATCTTCATCCTTGTCCACAATTATATTTTCTGCATTTTTTCTAATCTGTATTGGGACAATTTCAGATTTGAATTTACCTTGTTCAGTAGCTTCTTGTGCTTTTTTATAAGACTGTAATGCGTAATTATCTAATTGTTCACGCGTGAGTCCATATTTCTTAACTCCTAATTCTGCTGCACTTCCCATATGAAAATCGTTGTAAACATCCCACAGTCCATCTTTAATCATACCATCAGTGAAGTTCAAATCTCCAAGTTTTGTCCCTTTGCGTAAATATGCATAATGCGGAACATTACTCATACTTTCCATACCTCCTGTAACCACTATTTCGTCAACGCCAATTTGGATTTGTTGTGCGCCCAAAATTGTTGCTTTCATCCCAGATGAGCATACTTTATTGATAGTTGTGGCATCTTTAGTGTTGGGAATTTTTGAAAATATTGAAGATTGTCTTGCAGGTGATTGACCAATGCCGGCACTCAACACATTTCCCATATATACACTATCAATCCATTCAGGATTTAGAGAAATACTTTCGTAAGTATTTTGAATTGTTATAGCACCCAATTGAGTTGCTGAATATTCGGACAAGCTTCCTAATAAACCACCTATAGGAGTTCTTTTAGCCGATACTATGAATACTTCTTTCATACTTAATTATATTAAATTATACCGTTTGGTATATTATTGGTCAAAAAAAATTTTATACCTTCAATTCAGTTTCAGCAATTTTTTTTATTCTGTTTACTGCAAGCTGAAAATATTTGGGATCATTCATTGTTTTTGCTAACAATATATTGCCTTCCACAATGCTAAAAATTAGAGTAGCATATTCTTCGGCATTTACATCTTTTGAAAACTCATTTGCAGATTTCCCTTTTTCAATAGTTGAGGTAAGTAAATCAATAAATCGTTTTACACTTCTGCGAACATTTTCTCTTAAATAATCTAAACTATCATCGGCTTCAACCGCAGCATTAAGCATAGGGCAGCCACCTTTATTGAAAACAGTTTCCCATTTTTCAACATAGTAATTTCCATAAGCAATCAAACCTTCTGTTGCAGTTGATGAGTTAGCTAATATCGCCTTTATTCGTTCTGTAATTTGAGAACAACTATACTCGAAAGAGGCAGCCGCTAATTCATTTTTGTCTGAAAAATTACCATAAATAGCTCCTTTTGTCAACTTAGTAACTTGCTGTATATCGGACAAGGACGTGTTTTCGTAACCTTTCATATTAAATAAAGGTGCCGATTTCTGAATTATAAATTCCCTTGTTCTTTCTGCCTTTGACATGGTTTCTAGATATTAAAGTAATGTAATCTAGTGCAAATATATAAATAATATACCTTTTGGTATATTTTAAATAATATATTTCTGTATTCCCAGAACTTTAAAAATATTATTCAGTAATCAAACACGTACTTCATAGGGCGGATACGTAATAACTTTATGTCCTGTCTTTGCACTTATTACCGCTTCGTGAACCCTTAGAAGAAAGATATAGCAATCAGATTAGTTTGTGTACCTCCGGACAGAAAGAAAATTTCAGCTTTAGGATTTTTAATTTTTTCTTTCAGCAAATCTTTTGCTTCTATGGAGTAGTCATCATCTCCATATCCCAATTGCGGAATAAGATTAGTATCTACTAGGCTTTTTAGAATGTTGGGATGTGCCCCTACTGAGTAGTAATTTTTGAAATTATAAGTCATTTTTAAATTTCTATTAGTTGTTATATATCTTAGAGAGAGTTGATCTGTATTGCTGTTTAAAATCAGATTAGTCTGTCAACAATATCTTTAGCTCTACCAATCATTTCTTTGCTTTTCTGAAAACTTGCTGTAACAGTAGCTCCCTCAGCTAGCATATAAATGGTATCTGCCAATTCTTCTTTTGTAAACAGGTCATTTTGAAGCGTGATATCATTTAGCAGTTCCAAAATGTAATCCCTGAATTTCATTTTATTTTTATCAATGATTTCAAATGCTTTCTTGTCATCTTGAGGTACTTCAGCATTGGCTTTAATAAAAGGACATCCTCCGAAACTGCTCTGTGTCTGTCTTTTAATTCGAAAATCAAACAAGCCTAAAATTCTATCTTTAGGATGTTTTATTTTTTTAATGTAACTGTATAATTGCTCAAACCAACGCTCATTGGTTTCTTCTAAGTAAGCATAGAACAATTCGTTTTTTGATTTGAAATGATTATACAGTGAACCTCTTGCAATATCTGCTTCATCAATAATTTGATTGATTCCTGTAGAGTTATAACCTTGTTTGTAAAACAAATCAGCTGCTGTACTCAGAATGTTTTCTCTTACATTGTTTGATGATTTCATGCTTTATTTTTTTAATATATATACACCCAAAAGAATAATTAAAGCCCCCATAATATCTGAAAAAATGATAGGCTCTCCTCCAATAAAAGCTCCTATGATTAAAGCTACAATAGGAGGAATATAGGTTACGGAAGCTGCCTTTACAGCTCCTAATTTATCGATGATAAAATAATAGATAAGAAATGCTAAACCTGTACCTAACAAGCTAAGTCCTACAACGAGTCCTAGTGTTGCTTCTGTATTATTGAAAATATTAGTAATACCATCGTAGGGCGTTATAAGGCATAGAATGGCTGTAGCACCTATAAGTTGATAAGCTGTCAATGCCAAACCCGAAATCTTTAATGGACTAACAATTTTTTTTGCATAAATAAATGATGCTCCTAGACTTATCGATCCTATTATCATATACAAAATCCCTTGCCAAGTAGTATCCGTAATGCTTGCATCAAAAGGTTTTGCCAGAATTATTACTCCTAAAAAGCCAAGTATTAATCCGATAATTTTCCTAAGACTTACTTTCTCTTCATTTAGAAATATCGCAGCTAATACAAAAGAAAATAAAGGAGATGAACCACTTAATGCACCGGCAATACCTGAGTATAATAAATGCGATCCTACTACAAAGCAATAGTAGTAAACGACAGCTGCCAGTAAGGACATTATTATAAAATGATACCAATATTTTAGGTGCTCTTTTTTAAATGATCCTTTTACAAATCCGAATAGTATGATTGGAAACACTGCTAGTACAACACGTAGAAAAACAACTTGTATCGGATTTATATACTGCGTTGCCAATTTCATATAGAGAAAATTACTTCCCCAGATTAACCCTAGACAAACAAATGCCAGATTAGGTAAAAAACTCTTTGCATCTATATTTTTCATTTTGCATCCTTTTGCATCAGCAAAGATAAATGAAATATTAATAGATAGACAAATCTGTCTAAATTTTATTTTTTAAAAAATAAAATTATCTACCGCATTATCTAACTCTTTACTCACGATCTTAGCATATACCTGTGTTTGTCGGATAGAGGAATGGTCAAGTAACTTGGAAACATACTCGATACGCATACCATTGTTTAAAGCATTAGTAGCAAAAGTATGACGGCTCAAATGAAAATGAAGTTTGAAAGGCAATTTGATTTCTTCTCCCATTTTGTCCAGATGTACATCACCCAAACGGATTTTACCCCGAAGCTTTAAACTCTTGAATTGTTCATCGCCAAATATTCTCTCAGGGTTTTCTAATACCGGGAATATAAAAGCATCAGGATTTGAGTTCTTTGGTTTATACTTATTGATGATTTCAACGGCTTTTGTTCCTATCTTGAAAGTATGTTGTTTCTGTGTTTTCTGAATGACTTTGGTAATTTTTTTCGTTTCTTCATTATAGCTTTTCCATTGTAGTAACAGCACATCACTAATTCGCAAACCACCTGCATACACGCTGAACAAAAACATATCCCTATAAACGACAGCGTGAGGCTTCTGGCTTAAAACCAGGTTTTCTAAATCTTCCAATTGTTGCTTGTTGAGGTACTGACGTTCTACATTGCTTTTTGGAATTTTGACTTTCTCAAACGGAGAAACGGCATAAGGTATCAGCTCTTCTTTCATTGCATCGTTATAGAATATCCGAAGGATTTTCAAAGACATATGCGTAGTAGTGTTTCCGTTCTTCAGGGTCTTTTTACAGTAATTGGCATAATCGCCCACTAGTGTAGTATTGATATCCGAAAAGTAAAAATCCCTGTGACCAATAAACTTTTCAAATTTCTTGATGTAGATGTTGTAAATATCCGCAGTACGATAAGAAACAATAGATTTGATTTTCTCTAAACGTCTGTCGCAATAATTAAAGAAGTTAGGATCTTCTTTTCCTTTGATGGCTTCTTTTAGTTTTCGTGCAGAAACAGATTTACGAGTACGCTCCACATCGGCAACCTGAGCCTGTACATCAGCTACTTTCTGAGTTAAGAAAGCATTCATCCTGGCACTGTTCGGATAATTCTTTTTCAGACGTTGTTTTTCATCATCCCATTCACTTGCCTTTGCCTTAACTCCAGTAGTGACAAACTTTGCTTTTCGGTCTTTTATCAAACGGATATGGATAGGACTTTGACCTGTTCCGTCTTCCTGCTGTGTACGAAGTACTAATTTGATTGAAGCCATAAGTTTCGGGATTTAGAATTGTTGTACTACTTTTTGAATCGGGTGCAAAACAATGAAACCATATGTAAATCAATTGTTTCAAAGCGATGCATCGTGATTCTAAGGTACAACATTTAGTACAACATTTAGTACAACAAAACAAGTATTTACTTGCTTTTTTGTGCTTTAATATGCATTTGTAAAAATCATAAATCCTTATTTAATAGGCATTTGAAAGCATTTAGGAATTTCAACATTATAATTTCGTATAACAAGCAGTTTGGCAAAAGAGCGGAGTAACGGCTACGTTGAACGTCTATACATTTTATACCGCCAATGCTGTGAGTATTGGCTTTTTTTACTTAATTTAGCCAACGGCTCACATCATTGGCTACGTTCGTGCAAAACCGAAACTTCTAGCTTCCTTTTCCGCTCCTTCGCCAATGCGTTTCCCGTTGTGTGCAATTTTACAAAATGTATCGTCCTGAAATAAATGACTTTAAAGAAAAACATAATTACAATTCAACACCCCGAATCAGTCCATCATACAAATGGAATGATTGGTTCGTGGACAGATTGGGAACTATCAGAGAAAGGAATTCACGAAGCAGAAAAGATTGCCCGCAATTTAATACCCGAAATTCAGGGCAAGGAATTTTTCATCTATTCATCAACACTTAAAAGAACAAAACAAACGTCAGAAATCATTGGAAATAAACTAAACGCAACTCCGAAATTTACAGATGCTTTGAAAGAAAGAAGTCTTGGAAAAGCTATCGGAAAATCGGTGCAATGGCTCAAAGAAAATATCGAAAAAGAAGAGAAAACCATTTACGACAAATGTTTTAGCGACGCAGAATCGAGGTATGATGTCTGGCAACGGTTGTATCCATTTTATGAGGAAATTTCGAACAATGACGAGGAAAATATCATCATCGTTTCACACGGAGACTCGTTAAGCGTTTTTAATGTAATGTGGCTGGGTTTGAATGTGGAAATGCTCAACACCATTGATTTATATGGAGTAAGCGGTGGTGTTTCTTTTTTACATCAAACCCATACAGGCAAACGCATCATCAAAAGATTAAGCGATACTTCTTATATGAAATTTTGATATAAAATCACCTCAGAACTTTACTCACACTTACTTCAGAAAGCTGTACCGCAGTCGTGGGAATTCCATACGGAATAAGCCTGTCAATAAGATTTTCAAGATGTGAACTATCTTTCAATACGCATTCCATCATCAGGCAATATTCGCCTGTTATTCTTTTGCAGGAAAGAATCTCGTGGAATTGATGCAGATTGGCGGTAAACTGCTTGAACTCATCATTTTTGAATTTCATACTAATGAGTACTTTCAATCCATACCCTAACTTTGTGTGGTCTATTGCCACGTCAAACCCTTTTATCACGCCATTATCCACTAAATTTATAACCCGTTCTTTTGTGGCAGATTGTGAGAGAGAAATTTTTC
Source organism: Myroides odoratus (assembly GCF_001549985.1). Taxonomy (GTDB): domain Bacteria; phylum Bacteroidota; class Bacteroidia; order Flavobacteriales; family Flavobacteriaceae; genus Flavobacterium; species Flavobacterium odoratum_A. The sequence continues at coordinate 270,311 of NZ_LROZ01000003.1, forward strand.
TTCCAATTTCAGCATAACTCAGCCGAGCATTTTCGGTTAGGATTTGAAGGATCTTATAATCATATTCGTCTAAAATTATTTTCATCGTATAAATGTATTTATAAAATTAAATCCACCAAAATTAGTTAAAATAATCATTAAATCAATTTTTGAAGTGCAGTTAAAATGTCGAATTTTGAAATTATAAATATCTGAAGCAATGACAAGAATTAAATTCTCCTTAAACGGAAATACCGCATTTCAAAAACTGATTGGGCATAATCCTGAAATCCTTAAAAAGTGGAATGCACTGGAAGAAACTGTATGGAACGACACATCGCTGGACAATAATCTGCTGGAACAAATTCGCAGGGCAATGGCTTTTGAAAACGGTTGTGAATACTGTATGGTAAAGGGAGGAAAGCCCGATTTTGACGTATCGCAAATGAAAACTTCAATAGCAGTAGCTTTCGCAGAATTGTTTTGCAAAGACCATCATTCTATATCCGAAGCCCATTTTATGATGCTCCGCAAATATTTTTCCGACAAGGAAATTTCGGAATTATGTACATTTATCGCTTTTGTAAACGCTTCTCAAAAATTGGGGAAAACATTAAATCTGACAGAAGATTATCAGCAAAATGCCGTTATACATTTAAATGAAACGAAGTAATGGAAATAAAAATATTAGATAAGGAAACAGGCAAAAATCTAATCATTCAGAATCAAATCTATGCCCTTTTCAAACAGCTCAGCCCGAATAAAAGACCACTGAATTTCGATGAAATTTTACATCAAAACAATCAGATAGTGCTAATAGCTTGCTTTATAGCAGATAAAGTTGTGGGCATTGCCTCAATGGCAAATTATAGTGTGATTTCAGGAAAAAAAGGCTGGATAGAAGATGTGGTAGTGAGTGAGAATTACCGTGGAATGGGCATCGGACGGAAATTAATTGAAAAACTTCTGGCAATTGCCGATGAAGAGTATTTTACCGAAGTGCTGTTATTTACCGAAGATCATAGAAATGCGGCAATTCATCTGTACGAAAGTCTCAATTTTAAAAGAAAGGAAAGTGATATTTTCGTTTTGAAAAAATAACTATGATAAGAAAAGCAACACACAAGGACATAAAAAAGTTAGCGGAAATTTGGCTCAAAATGTCAATTATTGCTCACGATTTTATCCCCGAAAAGTATTGGACTGATAATAAGTCATTAATGGAAGAGCAATATCTGCCAAATTCGGAAGTTTATCTTGCCGAAAAAGAAGGTTACATTTTGGGCTTTGTGGCTCTCATTGAGAATCATATTGCCTCCATTTTTGTGGATAAAGAACAGCAAGGCAAAGGAACTGGAAGCTTGCTTTTGAATTATGCTAAAGAATTACGTACTGAACTAACTTTAAATGTTTATCAGAAAAACCAAAAAAGTGTAAATTTTTATAAAGCAAAAGGATTTAAGGTTGTAGCGGAAACAATTGATAAACCTACTGGAGAAAAAGAGTTTAAAATGCACTGGAAGAATACGGAGCGATAAAAACTGCACACAACATCGCATTGGCAAAATGGCGGGTTAAGTGCTAAACTCAACTTTTGTGCTTTCTTTGCCGCCGAATGTGTTTCACATTCAGCTTTTTTCCGTAAGTTAGCTTCTGTGAAAACACATCGGCTACGTTCCGTCTAAATTGAACTTTTCGTCCAATTTAGCCGCCACTTCGCCAATGCGTTTCCCGTTGTGCGACAGCATAACTCAACATTCGGAATAATATCAACAGAGAATGAATTATAATCTTTCTATACTTGAAAACTTCTTAAAAGAACATCAAATACCAATCGTAAAAAAGAAACCTCTCACTTTTTTGGGGATTTCGAAACAACCACATTTTGAAAATGTTTGGTCTAATATTTATGCTTTCTTTTTCAATACGATTGAAGAACATAACCTAAATGATTTATTCATAAACAGTCTGCTTGAACTCATTAACGAGAATATTGATTTAAATTTCAGTCTAAAATCATCTTTCGATATTGAAACTGAAGTTGGAACTAACAATAATGGGAGAATTGATATTCTTTTGTCAAATAATAATGAAGCAATTATTATAGAAAACAAAGTTTATCATCATTTAAATAATGATTTAGAAGACTATTGGAATTCAATTTCCCAAACAAATAAAATAGGTGTCATTCTATCTCTTCATAAAGTACCTAAAATTAAACTAATCAATACAAATTTTATCGGAATAACACATTTGGAACTACTACAAAAGGTCGTTTCTAATTTATCCAACTACTTTTCAACGGCTAATGAAAAGTATATAATATTTCTCAAGGACTTTTATCAAAATGTAATTAATACAACAAATCCTATGGATACAGACATCATAAAATTTTTCTATAGAAATCAAGAAGAAATTAACCAAATTTCAGAAGTAAAAAATAGTTTTGTTTCATTTGTTATATCTGAAGTAGAAAAGGCACGAATAAATATTGATGAAAAATTAGAACCATATGGAAGTAGAAATGAACATTTTAGGTACTACCTATGTCCAAATCAAGGCAATTTGATGATTACTATAGTCTTTGGAGAGTTATTTACAGAAAAAAGGGAGTTACTTTTCATAATTGAGCTTCAAAATGAGCTATTAAATCAAAAAGAAAGAATACAAACTATTGAATTTGATAATAAGGAAAAAGAATACATTAAAACCGACTTTTTTAATCAAAAAGGTTCTTGGGCTCATTTTGCAATTCAATTAGTCCGCCCCAATGAGAAAGACATAATTAATTTAAACGATTATATTTCTGAAACAATAAATAACAGCCCAATTTTAGATATTTATAGAAAGGTTAAAGCAAAATTAGTTGACGAAATTTAAAAAAATGCCGATCGCACAACAAGCGGTTTTGCAAAATGGCGAGGTTAAGTCTAAATTGAAAGTTTCTGCTTCGTAATCCGCAAAAGCCAATTTTATTGGCTTTTTTTCTTAATTTAGCAAATAGAAATTGGCTTTTGCTACGTGTCGTCTAAATCGAAACTTTCGTCTTCGATTTCCCGCCACTTCGCAAAGCCGCCGAACCGTTAGCTGTAATTTTAAAAATGACGAAAAGTAAATCCAAAATTATTACAATCTTTTCTATAATATTAATGTTCTTTTTATATATTCTAACTAAATCATATCTAAGAACAATGAATTTTGAAAATTCATTTCTTGTAATTTTGATAGGTTCGATTCCAAATCTAACTGTTGCAATTGGAATATCTTTTGCTTTCTTCATGGATTTTTATAAAGTTAAAACAATAGAAAAATTAAAGAAAACAAATCAATACATAAATTTTTTTATGCTTATTGTATTGTTAATTTTAATCTCCGAAGAATTTTTTCCTTTTTTTTCTGCATCAAAAATTTGTGATAAATGGGATATCATTTTTACGTTAATCGGAATTTCATTTTCTTTTTTCTACAAGTATAAATTAATACAAATTATAAAAAAAGAGATAAAAAACTACAGCTAACATCGCATTGGCAAAATGGCGGGTTTTGTGCTAAAAAGAAAAGTCGGTTTTTTTTATCCGCCGAATGTGTTCACATTCAGCTTTTTTCGTTAAGTTAGCTTTTGTGAAACACATCGGCTACGTTTTGGATTGATTGAACTTTCCGTTCAATTAATCCGCCACTTCGCAAATGCGTTTCTCGTTGTGCGAAATTTTAATCAAACTATGAAAAAGGCTCCAATTAAGGAACCTTCTATAAACTAAATAAACTACCTCGAGGCAAGCCCACGAGGTATTGTTAAAACAAAGTAAGCTGACCAAAATATACTTTCTCATAATCTTTGACTGGCTTACCTTGATTTTCTATATACTTACGTATCACTTCTCTATTTCCATATAAACCTACAGTTTTATACTCAATGAGTTCGTTTACAAACTCAATAGGAGATATTTTGGCGAACACCTCTTCGATAGGCTAGTAATAGCGAACATTACAGGATTATGATTAAAAACGGATATACAATTACTCTTTTAACTTGTTTTATTAACTGTTCTCTTTCATTTATTAATTGCTCACATTCTGACTTCTCAATAGTATTCTTAACAGCTAAATACATAGAAAATCCTGTTGTTAAAAGTAAAAAGATATTTAAGACAATCAAGTACAACAACCTTTTAGAACTAACACCCTTATGAACTTTTAAAAGCTCCTCATTATTTTTTGTTATCTCTCGATTAAATTGTTTGAAGTCATCCTGTAATCGTTGTCGTTGTTCTTTTTCTATCTGTCGGAGTTCCGCAACATTTACTGTTACTTTGATATTGCTCAATTCTTTGATTGTTTCTAAATGAGTTTTTTTGCTTTGTTTTATCGTGTGTTCTAATTGTATGACTTGCTGAAGTAATAATTCAGTTATATCTGTCAGCTTAGGTTGGTTCTTTGCCATCATTTATCTTTTTAATGTTCTTCGTTTTCGTTTTTTCTGTTCATCATCTTCGTCGTTACAGCCATACTGAAAAGCTGATAGCAGACTAAATAAAACAGATGTATCTGTTTTCCAATTTTGCATTTGAGGTTCGAATCTTTCTTGATTGATAAAAAATTTTTCAACTTCATCCTTAGGCTCTGTACTTATTGTATTTTTAAATAAGTCATTAAGCTTCATATTTCGGTCTACTTCACTTGCTTTTAGGTTTGTACCTGTTGGCAAATGAATAAACCGATACCCTTGAATATTCCCCTGTTTATTAATGGTAGGCTTAACCTCAATCTCTTTTTCCAGCATTAAGCGAATGTATTGTTGTAAATCTTTTGGCTTCTGCTTTAAAACCTCTCTGTGAGCTGTTTTAATAGTATTTTTAGCAATTAAATTAGTGTTGTTAGCTCTTTGCATCTTGTTCTCGTTTTCTTGCCTTATAGAAGTCCATCCGTATTTAAGTGCTATTTCGTGAGCTACCCTTTGAGCTTCAAAACCAATGTAATTATCCTTTAAAGCTTTTCCGTTTTCATCTATGCGATTGGCGATGATGTGAATATGCTTGTGCTCTTTTTCTGTATGAACAAAAGCAATATATTGAGCTTTGATAGGATCGATTTGTAAACCGAGTAAAAACTCAACCGCTAATGCTCGTAAATCTCTATCACTCATTTTTTGACTATCTGCAATAGTTGGAGATATAACAGCCGATATTGTGTTGTTTTTACATCTGCTGTTTTGATTTTGTAATATCTGCATCGTTTGAAACATATCTTTCGGAGTTTCCCCCGAAAGATTGTTTCTCAAGAGTTCATATCCTTTTTTAGAATCAATTACGTAATTGAATAATGCTGTGCCACCAACACAAGATTTTGCTTTAGCTATCATAATTACAGCAGTTTTTGTAAGTGAGTCCGAATTAGATTGGCAGTTTCAATGGTATGCTCTTTAACTCCTGTTGTATCACCAAGTTTAAAAAGGTTGCTTATTCGCCTAAAATTATCAGCGTATTTGTTGAGCAGTTTGTAAACTTCTACTTCTTCAGGAGTTAATTTATAGGCTAAAGAATAGTCAAGAGCTATATTTCGGATGTATTCCGAAACACTACAACCCACTTTTTCTGCTTTGTTTTTTATGATTAGAGCTTCTGTAAGAGTAACTCTAAATTCTATCTTCTTTGTTTTTTTCATCGTCTTACCCATTTTGCGACCTTCGGGAGAAAAACGAGTGATCTTTGGCTGTCAAATTTCCAATTTGTAAGGACAAAGACACATCTCGATAATTCTCACGTCAAATCATTGCGGTTAATAGTTAGTAAATAATCATTCAAGTCTTTGTGATTCTCGTACATTTTGCGTCCATCAAAAGCGTTTTGATACGCCTGTACAACTTTTAGAGTTGCATTATCTCCAGCTTTATCATTGTCGAAACAACAAATAATTCTTTCATACTTTAATTCTTTGTACAAAGCATTATTGATACTTTTATCCATTTGTACATTGATACATTTATACAATTCCCCATTTGTACATTTGTACAAATAATTATTTGGTGTTTTAATTATTGTATTATTCAGCATTGATACAGAATTAAGAATCAAAAAATCATATTGCTTTTCTGCATTTGAATAAAGGGTTAAAAAGCTTATATAATCACTCCAAGATTCAAACAAGACAATATTTGTACTTTTGTTATCAAAGTAGGTCACTGCCTTTTTCCCAAGACACATTTTTACATACTTGTTTCTTAGTTCAAAACCTCCTAACTCATTTTGAAAACCAACAGCGTAATACGATTTGTTGTTTAGGGTATAATGCACCTCTTTACAATAATTTTGAGCCATTTTAAGGCTAAGATTACGCTCGTTGACATATTGTATCAAGTTTGGGTGCGTTAGTGGCTTAATCGCTCGAATTGTATATATTGGTTCTTGAATAATGTTAGAACTCACAATAATTGGCTGATGAAAAGAAAAAGAATCGTTTTTAAGTAATTCTAAAGCTGATTTAATATCACAATTATTGTACTTCATCACAAAATCAAGCGTTGTTCCTCCAAATCCCTCTGCGTGGTCATAAAACACATTCTTATCAATATTCACTTTAAATGATGCTGTTTTCTCTGTTCTAAAGGGACTTAAATACCACCAATCAATTCTCGTCGTTTTTGTTGGACTGTAACCTAACTTTTTAAGTAAGCCTGTTAGGCTAATTTGTTTAGCTAATTCACAATTCATACGTTTTAAAATAGTCGGGTTAAAAATCTGTTTTTTTTGATGCAATGATGCAGAAAGGTGTTAATCAATTGTAGTTCAATAAAATACTCTGCATCACTCTTGCATCACTGCATCAAACTCATTTTGTTTCTTGCATCACTCTTGCATCAAACTTGACGTATTTTTAGTTTGATGCAAACTTTGATTCAGTGTAACTTATTATTAAACAATGACTTAGTCTATTCTTGCATCATTGCATCAAATATTTTATAGAATAAATCTTTTTTAATGATGTAATAACGTCCTCTACGTTCTATTTTAACAAATTCTCCGTGAGATAAAAGCTCTATTCCTTGATATGATTTTGTGTTGTTTTGAGGGGCAAAATCCCATTTCTTTAAAGTTTTTCTTATTTCACTAGCAGATATAATTAGTTTAGGATTTGTCTTACGCAATAACAAGAGTAAATCATTAGGAGCTAAGCAAATTTCATCCTCGTCAATCTTTTCAAAGCACAGGTTTAAAAGTTCTAAAAGCGAAACCTCTATTTTGTTTTTACTAATTAGCTTTAAAAGAGAAGCTGTAAGTATCTGTTTAGGTGTAAACCACATTCGGGTTTGTTGCGTAGTGTAATAAGGTCGTAGAAGTAAGTATTTAATAAAGTAAGGAACTTCACTTGTGAGCTTCTTGATAAAGTGAACGTCTTCTACTTCAATAGGTTTAATCTTTCGAATCCAAAAACGTATTTCTTCTTCGTCTATCTGAATAAAATCATCTTCATTATTAGAGCAAAGAATAAACTTGGCAAAAAACTCTATTTCTTGCCTATCTTTTCCCTTTGCTTCAACTTTGTCTTTATCAGTGGTAGAAAGGTACTTTAAACGCTCTGTAATCTCTTTCTTATCAAAGAATACTTCATCTATGGCAACTAATAACATACTTGCCCAATCAGCGTTAAATTGAGAGCCAAAAGAATCTCCTTTGATATAAGTCATATTTAGTCCAAAGATATTTTTAAGCCATTTGATAAAAGAGCTTTTTCCTGTCGCACGTTCTTTACTAACAAGACACAATATTGGTAAGGTTTGCGTTGGCTTCTCATACAATAGCTTTAGATAGTCCAAACCATATTCATACTGTTCACTTCCAAATATGTGTTTTACAAAGTGTAGTGAGTTTGGAATCAATTGTTCTAATTCAGTTAGGCTAAAGTTTTCTTCTATTGGTTTCATATTTAATTCGTTATAAGTATTAAAAAAATTTTCTACGATTGGTTGATAATTAAGATGGTCTGGAATACAACAAAAGCCATCTAATTTTAAGACGTTCTCTAAGTAGGACTTCCCGTGATCTGATATAATCGTTTCACGAGTCCAACGCACCATTACTTTAACTTTATCGCCTGATATCAAAGGTTTTTCGATGATTTTAAAGTAAGCAGTTCCTACTCGGATATAGGGTATATCTAAGCTCATATTTACTTGTGTTTTAATAATCCTTATCTTTACACGATAAGGATTGAGTTATATATTAATCAGAGATTAAGGGACGATTTGCGGAAGTTGTCCCTTTTATTTTTTAGCGAATAGTTCCAATGCTAAGTCAGCATCGACTATAATTTTTCTACCTCTTTGGATAATCGCTTTTTTTATATGACCTTCTTTCTTAATTTTATTAGCAGTAGTAATACTGCACCCAAATAGGTCTGCTATACCACGTATTCCGTAAACATAACGCTTTGTGGATTGTTGCGTTTCTTGTGGAGAATTAAGCTCTTTAAACTCTTTTATAGATACTGTTTGTAATAACTGTAAAAGTTCTTCTCCTGTCATTTGCCAAACTGGCTTTTCTTTTAACTGATTTAAATACATAGTTTTAGTTTTTAAATTATACGATTTTGTGATGTTCGAACAATTCAAAACTATCTGTAAATTTCTGTGGAAATGTGTGGGATTTGATAAAAAAACAAAATGCATACAATTAATAATCAATCAATTGTATGCATTTGCTTATTCATGCTAAGATAAAAGTGGATTTGGTAGAGCACACAATTCAAAGAGGCAGTTTGATAAGTTTGGTACCTAATGCTATTGTTTATCCTATAACGGTTTCTGAGGATATAGAAATCCATTCTTTACTGTTTTCTTTTGATTTTATAACGACATCTGTTTCTCTTTTTAAGACAACGTTATTAGAAACACTCAGGCAACAATATGTTATTGATTTGGATGACACACAATTGGAATTATTAGGGGACCTTTATCAAACGACAAGTAAGTATCATTATTCAGCGCACCCAATTGCTGAGGTACAGACGCATTTATTTAGTGCCTTGCTTTTAGAAATTCAAGGTGTTTATGTACATGCGAGTAAGAATACCAAGGCTGAGTCGCGTTATGAGTACCTAACCAAGCTTTTCTTTGCCTTGTTATATAAGCACTTTAAAGCAGAGCGCTCTCTTCAATTCTATGCAGATCAATTATGCGTAACTCCTCAGCACCTATCTACCGTGATTAGAACGGTAACTAAGCACACCCTCTCTTATTGGATAAGCGAGATGGTAATCTTGTATAGTAAATCGCTGTTAAAAACAACAAGCTTAACAAGCAAAGAAATTGCGGCTGAATTAAACTTTGCAGAACCTACGTTATTTAGTCGTTTTTTTAAGAAGAATACAGGAATGACACCTAATGAGTATCGTAAGGAGTAGGATAAAAGTAGATTTAGTTAAAAGGAAATAATTTCCTACAGGAAGCGATCGGATCACTTCGTTTGTTATAGATAGTAATCAAAGAATGATTACGCTCGTTCTAACAACATAACTTTCATTATACAAAAGTTATACCTTAGTACTCCATTTGAATACACGAACCATGTCCAAAAGAACCAACCACATTCCCTTAAATCCTATCTCCCATGCTTTTTTTGAAGGAATTCACTTGGGTACTGCTTCAACAGAAGAACTGCAAGAATTAAATGCAGCGCTGGAAGCGACTAACGAAGGTATCGTTCAACCCCATCGGGATGACCATCATTTTTTTATTGTATTAGAGCATGGAGAGGCTTGTATTGAAGTTGATTTTGTACGCTATACGCTTCAACAAGGAACTATTATTTATATTCATCCGGGGCAAGTTCACCATTTACTTTCCTTTCATGAGGCTAGAATTCACTTTTTGGCTATCGATACAGAACATATACAAGAAAACTATCTGTCTGTTTTACAGGATAATATTCCACTTATTCCCTTACAAGTAGAAGCACAAGATGTATTGCTTTTAGTAGACACTTTACGATTGTGTACTCAATTTGCTGAACACAAAAATGAGAAATTCTATTTTTCTTTTTTACAACATGGGTGTAATGCCTTTATAGGTTTGGTACTTTCGGCTTATTTTAAGAAGATAAAACAAGAGATTAAATCTTCTCGTTACGAGATTGTAACCAAAGCCTTTAAAGCCAAATTAGAAGAACAATTTGAACAACATAAAAGTCCAACATATTATGCGGAGCAGCAAAATTTATCTGTTGCCTATTTAAACGAATGCATAAAAAACACAACTGGACACCCGGTTTCTTACCATATTCAACAGCGTATTGTTCTACAAGCCAAACGCATGCTTCGCTATTCCAATCAAACCGTAAAGGAGATTGCCTTTGCCTTAGGGTATGAAGATTATCCGTATTTTACCCGCTTGTTTAAAAAGGTAGTAGGCGTAAGTGCTGTAGCTTTTCGAAATAAAAACAGCGAATAGTCCAATACTTACATTTGTTTGGTATTGGCTAAAAAAGGAATCTGTTGTTGTTTTGCTTTTATAAAATAAAGAGCGAATAAACAACGTAATATCATGATTTCAACCTTACCAAAATGGGTGAGTAGTATTTTTGGAAATGCACTACGTCCCAATATGAAGATTATAGAAGTAACCTATTTAAGTACAGCTATTAAACAAATTCGATTTAAAGGAGATATCTCCAAATGGAATTTTCAAGCAGGTTATGCGAATGTAATTCGAATCAATGATACTGAATTTAGAAATTACACCGTAGCGGCTTATAATCTAGAGGAGAGCACGTTTGACATGATTTTTAATCTTCACGGTCACGGTGTTGGAAGTGATCTTCTAGCTACTTTGCAAGTTGGCGATGAACTATTCATTACGCTGCCCCGAGGTAAGAAACTCTATGAATCTTTTGTCGAACAACAACTGTTTTTTGGTGATGAAACCTCTTTGGGATTGGCTTGTTTCTTATTGCCTCTTTTCAAACAAAACAAACATCGTTTTCATTTTTATTTTGAATTAAATGCTTCTAATCTGGAAGTTCCACAAAACTTGGGATTAGAAAACTATACCCTCGTACCAAAAACCAATGCATTTAAAGAGTCTACCTGGATTGAAAGCTTGTCATTTTTTCAAGATCCGAATTGGGTAAACGCCAATTTTATTCTCACGGGTAATGTCAATAGTATACAGCAAATAAGAAAAACCTTAAAAGCTAAAAAAGCAGGAAGAATCTGTTTTCAAGGATATTGGTTAGAAGGAAAAAAAGGGTTATAAACCTTGTTTTTAATTGAATTGATCTAGAGTTACTTCGAGCCAACACCACTATTAATTACGATTCCTCTTAGCTGTAGAAATAGTAATTGTGTTTCATACATTTACTAGACTTTCTATTTTGATACCTATTTAATTGCTGATTATATGAATATCGAAAAAATCACTTCGAGCATAAAAAATAAAAGGCTAATTGAAAGCCCAATCGAAATGGATTTCATTGAATTTAAAAATTGGTCAAATAACACATTAGAATTTACTTGTGATAAGTTTATGCAATGGGATGAACATTATTTGCTGGAATATCATGACCATACTGAAACTATAAATATAAAAAACGTCATGTAGCAAGGGTTTGGCGTAATGATGGGGTAAGGCTAAAATTTAAATAATCGGCATTCTATTCCGCAAAAAGTAATTATATTTCCTTTTTTATAAATTTATTCAATTAATTGGTTCTTGCTCTAAGTAGTGCTGAATTAAAACTTTTATTTTTAATCCCCACTGCTTTGCAGAGCTATCATAACAGAACACGCAAAGAAATGACAATAGTAAAATTCAGAGCATGGGAATTCATTGTTGACAAGGAATTGACAAAAATGACGTACGACAAAGTCCCTAGTGGTAGTCCTGAAGGTTGTGATTGTAATGACTGTAAAAATTTTGTAAACAGCAGAGAAACAATTTATCCTGAAGAAATTAAAAAATTACTAACTGAGATTGGAGTTGATTATAAAAAAGAAAGTGTAATTTGTCATTACTGTCGACAAGATGATGGGCTTCATCATTATGGAGGCTGGTTTCATTTTAAAGGCCAATTTAAAGGTAAAGATTGTAATGTTCCAATCGGTTCTAATTGTTTCACCTTTGACTTAACACCAATAAATGACAAATTCAGTATTGGTTTTCATTATGACAGTGCTTTGACTTTTTTTGATAAAAAAGAGAATCTAGTCCAAATTGAATTTGAAGCCAAAATCCAGTGGACAATTGACAAAGAACTAGAGAGTGAATAAGTGGCCTATACATTGACAGCATATTGATAAAACGCAAAATCCTTTTCTTCTTCTTCAAAATCAACTATTTAATAGGGTTTTTATTTTAGAATCAAACGATTCCAATCCTATTCAACGGCTTGCTTCTTAAAAGCACTATCGTAAGTCTTTCTAATTCTTTTCATAAGTCAAAGATAAGTTTTTATGTTTAACTCTTTGTTCAGACTAAGTTAGCAAGTCCAATTCTTTAGAAAAGCTTATTTAATTCGTGTTAGTATAAAATCAGCAAACTGATGTAATACAGCTACATCTGTATTTAGAGGACTCTTATTTACTCCTAAATAAACAGCTTTAGCCTGAGCAAGTAAAGGCGTAAACTCATCAGGTGCAATAGGTAGTATATAATCAACTGCTTTGTCTTTTGAGATTACTTCACCCGTTTGAACAGAATAATACATTCTACAAAGGGTAAGGATCACATTCACCTCGTCGTCTTCTATTTCATTGATTATGTTGGGTAATGAGGCTAAAATTGCTTTTTTAAACACCATATCTGAGATAATAGGGAGTACCTCAATAGCTCCTTTTCCATATAAGGTTATGCTATTTAACCGTACTTTTCTAAGTAAGATAGTAAGATCTTCATCCTTTACATTCTCAGGGATATACCCATTGCTATATTCTTCTCTTAACCACTCCCCATACTGAAACTCTCTGTGTAAGGGAAATGCTAACTTCCTTAATTCTGATTGGTTGATAATGGTCACTTCCATATATCGCTTCCCTTGATTATTGTCAATTTCTCCTGATAATACGAGTAATTGTTCTATGAGGATTCTTTTAATTTCTGGAGATAAAGCTTGATTAACAATAACGAAAAGATCAAGGTCACTTTTGGGTTTTAATCCTCCTAGTACATAAGAGCCATAGAGGTAAATCCCTTGAAGAGTTTCCCCTAAAGTATCGATAAGAAATGCTGTGGTTTGGGTAACTTGAAGCGGTAAAGATGGGTTATTCATTTTTTTGATTCATTCATTTGGATAATACTAAGTCTTCTTTCTCATAATCAAATTGCTTAAAGGGATAAGCGGCTAATTGAGGAAAATGGGTCTCCCAATTCTCAGTACTAAAGCGAGAGAGCCATTGAATATAAGCTTTGCTATCTTCTTGATAACTGCCGAGTTCTAATCCAACATGATGTAATAGTTGCTCACTATAGCTTGTATCTAAGGTAAAAGGAGCTGCTACTGACCAAGGGCTAAAACCGATAAAAAGATCGCTAGATTCAATAGCAGGATAAGTAACAAACTCAGCTCTATAAGCTAATTGATCGGCAATGAATTCTCCTATTTCCTTTACCGTTAAGATAGACTGATCTGCCACGTTTACTATTTGATATGCTTTATTTCCAATACAGGCCCATATTACCTTGGCTATATTCTGTGTGGATGAGGTATGAAAAGTGCTTTCTCCCTTAAACTTTAGTGGTATATAAGGTCTTTTATCTAGTACTCTTTTGACAAACCACCACTCTCTGGGATGATGAGAACAAATGCCATATATCGCACACGGGCGTAAAATAGTAACGGGTTTATTACTGTGTTTTAAAAAGTATTCCTCCATCGCTATTTTATGTGTAGAGTAGGTGGTATCACCTGCTTGCACTGTAGGGGTATCTTCTTTTATTGGCAAAGGAAAATCTGGAAACCCAGTTACACTAGCTTCATCTAAAGTTCTACCACTACTATCTTTATATACGCTTGAAGAAGAAAGAACAATATATTGACCAATGTGTTTTTGAATAGAGAGTATTTGCTTCGCGTCTTTTGCTGTAAAGGCAAGTAAATCAACAAGTAGAGCTGGTTGTATACTAGCGATTTGGATTAAGGTATTGTCATCTTCTTTTCTGCCATATATAGGTTTTATATTAGGTATAAACGCAAGTGATTCTTTCTCTAGTAGTGAAAGAAAAGAATCGAAAGAGTATTTACTTCTACACAAAAGATAGACTTCCCAATTTCGCTGTACAAAAAAATTAGTGATCGCATAGCCTATTTGGCCTGTACCCCCTATAAGAACAATCTTTTTTTTCATTGTATTTAATTCGATAAATAGTTTCTAAGGTTTGATTATTCCATGTATTTAGCTAAGATAAAATAAGAAATCCAGATAGTCACTTCTTATTTTGATTTAACCACTACACTTAGTTATGCTATTGGAGCTGTAGTAGGTTTTATTGGAGAGTTAAAGGTGTATAACAAATTTTCTATTTTAGTATGCCTTTAAAACTACTAGTAATCTATTTTTTAATGGATTATTCAATGCGCGATTGTTTTAAAATAATATAAAAAACACTTTGTCAGTTTAAATATACATCGTAATATTGCGATGTATATTTAAGTATAAAACAATGGGAGTAACAAAATCAGAATTATTTAGTGATAAAAAGAATAGATTGTCGCTTATGTTTAAGGTTTTAGGGCATCCAGCAAGACTTGCCATTCTTCAGTATATTATCAATCAAGATGCTTGTATTTGCAATGATTTGGTAGAAGAACTTGGATTAGCTCAAGCCACTATTTCTCAGCACTTAAAAGAGCTTAAAAATAGTGGACTTATAAAAGGGACTATTGAGGGTAAATCCGTTTGTTATTGTATTGACAATGTAGCTTGGAATGAATTCTTCAAGGAGTTTGAATTCTTCTTCGCTCAAAAAATACAATCAAAGGATTGCTGTTAATATTTTTTATTCAACATCATCGTGATATTACGATATTAAAATAATTTAAAACAGATAAAATATGAAATTATCAGAAGTAAAAGTAGTGTTAGAAAAATTAGATCGAGTAGATTTTCAATTTGAAGATGGGACGTTTGTAGCAGAACACTTCCATGTAACAGAAGTAGGTCAAGTGACAAAGAAATTTATCGACTGCGGAGGAACAATAAGAGAAGAGGTTAAAGTAAGCTTTCAATTGTGGAATGCAGATGATTATCAGCACCGTTTAAAAGCTGGTAAATTGCTTAATATTATTCGATTATCAGAAACAAAATTAGGTATTGTTGATGCGGATATTGAAGTAGAAGTTCAAGGTAAAGAAACAATAGGAAAGTATTTCTTAGAATTTAATGGAACTCACTTTCTATTAAAAAATACATTGACTGCTTGTTTAGCTGAAGATGCTTGTGGAATTACACCAAGTGATCAGGTAAATCAAACTAGTTGTTGCGATTCTAACGCTGGATGTTGTTAATCTTAAAAAAGGTAAAAGATGTATAAAACATTATCAACTACAATTAGTATTATGCTTGAATCAAGAGTGATAACTAATCATAGAAAAGAAGTTTTAGCTCCTTTACTGGCATACATTCAAGCTAAGGTTGATTCAAAATCTCCAATTCGAATCAATTTTATCTGTACACATAATTCAAGAAGAAGTCATTTGACTCAGATTTGGATGCAAGTAGCGGCTAGTTACTATGGTATTCCAAATGTTACTTGTTATTCAGGAGGAACCGAACAAACAGCTATGTATCCCATGGTTGCTACAGTTCTGAAAGAACAAGGGCTTGATGTATTTAAAATTGCAGAAGGAGAAAATCCTATTTATGCGATAAAGTATGGGGATAATGAAGTTCCTATTATTGGTTTTTCTAAGAAGTACGATGCCGCTTTTAATCCAAGTAGTGATTTTGCAGCGGTAATGACTTGTTCACAGGTGGATGAGGGCTGTCCTTTTATAGCAGGTGCTGAGCGCAGAATCCCTATTACATTTGAGGATCCGAAGGTATTTGATGGAACGGAAAACCAGCAAGTAGGATATTTTAATCGAAGCCTTGAAATTGCAAGTGAAATGTTTTACATCGTATCACAAATTAAAAAGTAAGTTATGCAAGTTAGAATGAAATTTTTAGATCGATACTTAACCCTTTGGATTTTCTTGGCGATGGGGATTGGTGTTTTGATTGGAAATGTATTTCCAAGTGTTTCTAATGTGATGGATAAACTGTCTATTGGAACGACCAATATTCCGTTAGCTATAGGATTAATCATCATGATGTATCCTCCACTGGCAAAGGTTGATTATAATCTATTACCATTGGCTTTTAGGGATAAAAAAGTCTTAGGTTTATCTCTTTTCTTAAACTGGATTGTAGGACCTGTTTTAATGTTTGTTCTGGCTATTATTTTCATGCGTGATGAGCCTGATTATATGGTAGGGTTGATCCTTATTGGTTTAGCCAGATGTATTGCCATGGTGATTGTATGGAATGATTTAGCAAAAGGTAATCGAGAATATGCAGCCTTACTGATTGCATTAAATAGTGTTTTCCAGGTGCTGTTTTATAGCTTCTTTGTTTGGCTTTTTATCAACGTATTACCTTCTTATTTTGGATTTGCTGATTATGCTATTTCAATTAAGATGAGCGATGTTATACAAAGTGTGCTTATTTATTTAGGAATTCCATTTTTAGCAGGTTTTTTAAGTCATAAGTATCTCATTAGAATAAAAGGAGAAGCTTGGTTTA